>NZ_JSXI01000009.1 GCF_000803065.1 Sphingomonas sp. ERG5 | reverse complement strand
GTGGCGGCGGATGTGGCGGGTGCGGCGGCGGCTGAACCGGGACAGTCGCCAAGCCGCGCCGGGCGGTTTATGGATGGGCAATCAACAACATCTCGCCCGGATCTCCCCCATGTCCAACTATGCCGACCGCCTTTCCGCCCTTCGCGAACAGCTGAAGCGCGACCGTCTCGACGGCTTCGTCGTACCGCTGACCGACGAGCATATGAGCGAATATGTCGGCGCCTATGCGCAGCGGCTCGCCTGGCTGACCGGATTCCAGGGATCGGCGGGCAGCGCGGTCGTCCTGCCCGAACAGGCAGCGATCTTCACTGACGGGCGCTACACGCTGCAAGTACGGCAGCAAGTCGATGGCGATCACTGGCAATTCGTCTCGGTCCCCGCGACCAGCGTCGCGGGCTGGCTCGGCGAGCATGCCGCGCAGGGCGGGCGGATCGGTTACGATCCCTGGCTGCACACCCGCGCCTGGGTCGAAGACGCGAGGAAGGCCCTCGCCGCGCGCGGTGCCGAGCTGGTTGCGGTCGACACCAACCCGATCGACGCTGTGTGGCCCGATCGCCCCGCACCGTCCGACGCACGCCTCGTGGTGCAGAATGACGCGCAAGCGGGAGCCTCATCCGCCGCGAAGCGCGCGGAGATCGCCGACTGGCTGGCCGAGCGCAAGGCCGACGCCGTCGTGTTGACCGCGCTCGATTCGATCGCCTGGACACTCAACATCCGCGGACAGGATGTCGCGCATACACCGGTCGCGCTGGCCTATGCGATCGTCGATAGCGACGGCACCGCTGACCTGTTCGTTGCCCCGGACAAGATCGACGACGCGGTCCTCCAGCATCTCGGCAACGCGATCCGCGTCAAGGATCGCTCGGCGTTCGCGGCGGCGCTCGGCAGCTATGCCGGCAAGCGCATCGCCGCCGACCCCGAGCGCGCGGTCGCGGCGATCTTCGACCGGCTCGAACAGGGCGGCGGTAAGGTGCTGGCGCTGCGCGATCCGGTGGTGCTGGCCAAGGCGACCAAGAACCCGGTCGAGATCGCCGGCCACCGTGCTGCCTCCGCCCGCGACGGCGCGGCGCTGGCGCGTTTCCTGCGCTGGGTGGAAACGGAAGCGCCCAAGGGCGGGCAGACCGAACTAAGCTGCGTCGCCAAGCTGCAGGAATTCCGCGAAGCGACAGGGGTGCTCAAGGACACCTCGTTCGACACCATCTCGGCCACCGGCGGGCACGGCGCGAGCCCGCATTATCATTCGACCCCCGAATCGAACGCGGCGCTTGAGCCCGGCCAGCTCTATCTGGTCGATTCGGGCGGGCAATATGCCGACGGCACCACCGATGTGACACGCGTGCTGCCGATCGGCCAATTGAACCCGGAATCGGGCGAGGAAATGCGCGACCGCTTCACCCGCGTGTTGAAAGGCCATATCGGCCTCGCCACCGCGATCTTCCCGCGTGGCACCAATGGCGGGCAGCTCGACGGCTTTGCGCGGCGCCCGCTTTGGGAAGCGGGGCTCGATTACGCTCACGGCACCGGCCACGGCGTCGGCGCCTATCTCTCGGTACATGAAGGCCCGCAGCGCATCGCCCAGCCCAATTATCCCGGCGGCGGCCCGAGCGAGCCGCTGCGTGCCGGCATGATCATTTCGAACGAGCCCGGCTATTACAAGGCGGGCGAGTACGGCATCCGCATCGAGAATCTGATCCTGGTCGAGGAACGCGAGATTGCCGGCGGCGATGCGGCCATGCTCGGGTTCGAGACATTGACCTTCTGCCCGATCGAACGGTCGCTGATCGTGCCCGAGATGCTCACCTCGGCCGAGCGCGGCTGGCTCAACGCCTATCATGCCAGGGTGCTGGAAATCCTAGGGCCGCAGATGAGCGGTGACGAACTGGAATGGCTCGAGGAGAAATGCGCGCCGATCGGCTAGGTGGGCCGTCTCGGCTACCCCGTGTCGCAACGATACCGACCGCGCCTTGCCCGAAGAAAAACCAACGCTGTTAGGTTGGATTTTCGATGGGAATCCTTCTCTTTTTCTCAATGACCTGCCTCCCATGACCGCTGTTATGCATAACAGCGGTCGGAGCGCCGCAACCCTTTCAACATGAGAAAGAGCGCGGGGAAAAAACCGCAAGGCATTCCGTCCGGCGCCATCCTGTCATGAACCGCCAGCGCCTTGAATCGGCGCCCGGTCCCGGTCAGGCGTCGGGCTCGCGCTTTTCCTCGCGCGGCGGCGGCGTGTCCGCACGCCGCGCCTGTGCCTTGCGCCGCTTCAGATTCTCGCGCAGCGCCGCCGCCAACCGCGCGGCCTTTTCGTCCTTATCGCTCATAGCGACACCTTCGCCTTGACAATCCAGCCGCCCTCGTCTCTTAGGCGCGCTCCGATCGCAAGACCGGAATGCTGCCGTAGCTCAGTGGTAGAGCGCATCCTTGGTAAGGCTGAGGTCGTGAGTTCAATCCTCACCGGCAGCACCATTTTTTGAATAACTTAGCCAAATTGGCCTTCGGGCACTTCACCGGCGAGGTACCGGCACGGGACGCCGCGCGCCTTTGGCTGCGCTGATCGACACGATTTAGTCATGGGCCGGCCAAGGCAAAGCCGTGACCATCAGTCTGTGGACTGTCAGTCACTCCCACGCGATTCGTGACCGATGAATGAAGCAGACGCCGCAATCCTGATTGCTTTTGGCAAGCGCCTGCGCATGGTTCGCGTTCGACTCCAAATATCGCAGGAGGCCCTGGCCGAACTCGCCGATTTGGATCGCACGTACATTAGCCTCTTGGAACGCGGGAAACGCAACCCAAGCTTGGTTTGCGTTGCAAGCCTTGCCGGTGCGTTGAGTGTAACAGTTTCCGAACTGTGTGATTTTGCCGGGAGCGAAATTGCATGAATGCGCTGACAATCGACGGATTCCGCCGAAACTTCTTCAACCTAACCGAAAACTGGTCGTGGGAGGTTCAGGGTTTTCTCGACTCGAATTCGTTCGTTCATCCAATAGATTCCGATACGAAGGTTATTTCGACTATTTTCGAACGGATGGCTGCCCCGGCGTTGCGAAGCATAGCCAGGGAATTTGGCTATCACGTGGAGTTGGCGAACCAAACAACGTATCCAGATTTTACGATGACCAATATCATCACCGGACATCGTATCGCTCTCGACATTAAAACCACCTACACGCGAGCGCGGATGATTTTTACTTTGGGAGGTTATAACTCGTTTCTTCGAAATGATACGAAGAACATTCTCCATGCCTATAGTAGCTATACCGATCATTGGGTTCTGGGGTTTGTATATAAACAACTCGGCCACCACACCGAATATGACCTTGAAAACTTGCCGAAGGCCGGCGAAATTACCTGCCCTTATAAAGTTGAGGCTGTATTTATAAGAGAAAAGCACGAACTCTGTGGGTTGAAAGCTGGAAGCGGGAATACGAAAAATATTGGAAGCTTCGTGGGGTCTAAACCAAGCGACTTCCAACATGGCATGGGGCCATTCGCTGGCTTCGCCAAGCCAAAAGAAGCATGCGATTTCTATTGGGCAAATTACGAAGCGTTTTCCCTAGCCATAGGCACTGCCGAGCGACTGGTCGCCCATCCCGACTTTCAACGCTTTATGTAAGCCGCGAAGGTGTGCCGATTATTAAATCTTCGGTAGCATCGAAATTCTTCGACAGAGCGTATTTGTAATCGACCGCAGTGTGTTCGTTTATTATATACCCTGCCTGGCCCAGAACTGCTTTCAGATCGGCAATCGAGGGACGCCCATCGCCACGGTAGCTAATTGCAATTCGAGCCGTCGGCCATCGACGAAGAATGTCGCTAATCTCGGCAAGACCACCGTCAGGTGTCCGCCAGCGCGACGGCTTCAACGCAATGGGCTTATGTGGATACTTGTCATTCCCTTGCGAAAATAGCGCATAGTCAACCAAACCGTCCAGAAAGTGGTAAAACGTCGAGTAATCTACCGGTACATTGGCCTTATTCAAATAGGGAGGATCAAGATATATCAAATCTGGTTCTACCGGCAACTCACCAATATCGTTCGAATTTATGCAATAGGCTACTCCGGCCGGACCTCTGAACTGGCATTTCTGAAGTCTTTTAGCGAGCTTTAGCATATGCGTAGCGAAAGGAGTCTCCCATGTCTTGGCATTTCCGAAACTCCGAGGAACATCTTTCGTACGCATTTCAAGGTTAGCGCGATGAAACAAGTTATATGGACGCTTCATCAGCATCGACTGACCCATCAGATATATTAATAGATCAGCTTGTTCGGGCGGAAATTTCGAAAGATTGGCACAGAACAGATCTACTTGTTCATTTTCTTCGTCAGGAAAATATATACCGGCAAATCTATTGCCAACTACATTCTGTACATCATTATTTGACTCGAAGCACCCTTCGATAAGCGAATTCATATCAAGGCCACCCAACCAATCATTGGTGGCATTAAGGAGAATCTTAGCAGTTGTCCAATTATAGAGCATGTAATCGTTAGCAGTTACACGCTTCCCCATGTACCTAAACATCAGAGAAACGCTGCTGGTTCCACTATAAAGATCAAGGACACTGTGAAAATCGTAGGATTTACATGCTTCATATAAGAACGGCAGCAATTTACGCTTGGAGCCTTGGTAGCGCGTCGAAGGAAATTCGGCGAACGCTTCTTCAGGTGATTGCGAGAAATTGGGAAGATCGAATGCGCGTTGAACCATTTCACATTTCTAACGGAGACGTGACTGGTGGTCAACATCACCCCCTCCCGACGATGCGTCTGCGCAGAGGCATCTTGCCGACCTGACGAGCAAGGCTGTGGCGCCGAAATAGCCATGGCCGCGGGGACAAGCGCGCGCGTTCCTTCCCCTGATCGTCCGACGTCAAAGGATGTCCGGCCCGGCTTTCATTGCCCCGGCGCGTTCCAGATGCCACCCTGACCCGCGACGACCGAAGAGGCAGGGGGCGAGCATGAACGACGCGCGAGAGGCGAGCGACATTCGGGCGGTACAGGACCCACTCGATCGTTTCGTACTGTATCGCTGGTGGCGCCGCGCGGTTGTCGGCAGCGTCGACCATGCGCAGGTGATGGAACGAATCATCGCGGAGAGTGGCTGGTCGCCGCGCTATGGCTTCATGACGATCATGTCCGCCGGCATCGCGGTCCTGGGTTTGCTGCTATCGTCACCGGCGGTGGTGATTGGCGCCATGCTGATCTCGCCGCTGATGAGCCCGATCCTTGGCCTGGGGTTCAGCCTCGCATTGTTCGATTTCGGCGAGATGCGCCGCGCCGTCATCGCGCTGGCCATCGGATCCTGTGCCGCGGTCGCCTTTACCGCGCTAATCGTCGCCTTGTCGCCGCTCCAGGCACCGACCAGCGAGATCATCGCGCGCACCCGCCCGAACCTGTTCGATCTCGCCGTCGCCTTGTTCGCGGCACTGGCCGGGACCTTTGCGATCATCCGCGGGCGCGGCGAGACGATCGTCGGCGTGGCGATCGCGACGGCGCTGATGCCGCCGCTCGCGGTGGTCGGCTATGGGCTCGCGACCGGGAATCTGCCCGTGCTTGGCGGCGCTTTCGCACTGTTCGTCACCAATTTCGTGACCATCGCTTTGTCCGCAACCGTGATGGCGCGCTATTATGGCTTCGGCCACCACCTCTCCAGCCAACAAAGCTGGACCCAGACGATCCTTCTCGCGCTGGTCTTCATCGTCATGGCGATCCCGCTCGGCTTTTCGCTCAGGCAGATCGCAACCGAAGCCGTCACCGTAACGCAAGTGCGCTCCCACCTCTCCGACCGCTTCGGCGCGGACGCGCGCGTGACTCAACTCGATGTCAGTTTCGATACGGCTCCGATCACCGTGCGATCGGTCATCATCACGCCGCGAGCGAACATGCAGCAATCGGCGGCGCTGCAGAAGGAACTCGAACAGCGGCTCGGCCAGCCGATCCGTCTGCGACTCGATCAGGTGTTGCTCGAACCCGGTGCCGGCCCGCTCGATGCACAGCGC
Organism: Sphingomonas sp. ERG5; assembly: GCF_000803065.1. GTDB lineage: Bacteria > Pseudomonadota > Alphaproteobacteria > Sphingomonadales > Sphingomonadaceae > Sphingomonas. The sequence continues at coordinate 46,761 of NZ_JSXI01000009.1, read as the reverse complement.
GAGGAATTGCGTCAGGCAGGCGAAGCGGCGGCGGCGGAGACCGCGCAGGCCTCCGCGATGACGCGGATGCTGGGGCTCGCGGCGGGCATTGCGCCCGAGACCGTGACGGTCGATCGCGATCATCGTCGAGCGCGCGCGATCGCCGCACCATTGCCCGGCGCGACGATCGCAACCTATCGCGCGCTCGAACAGCGATCGGCGCTGCAGGCCGAAGGATGGGACATCGCCATCACACCGCCGCAAGCGCCGCTGCCGCTGATCGGCTTTTCTGGCGACGCCGATACGCTCGATGCTGCCGCGCGCGAAGCGGTGCTGACCTCGGCCTGGGCGGCGCGGCGCTGGAACATCCGCGCGTTGCGCGTGCCCGGCCTGGCCAAGGAGGAACCGGAGACGCCAGGCCTGTCGCAGCGGCGCGGCCAAGCGGTCGCGGCAATGCTGCGCAGTCAGGGCATCGAGCCGGTTCCCGCACCTGCCGACGGCCCCTCGTTTCGTTTGTCGGCCGCGCCGATTGAACCCGCGCCATGATCGCGCTTCCACCACATCTCGCTGTGGGATAACCGGCGCCCATCATGTCTCGCTCGCTCCACTTCCCGATCGCACGCGCTGTCTTCCCCCGACGCGCAATCCCGGCAACCGCAATAAGGCAGCGATGACGGTGGCACGTCATATCGTCATAACCCTCGACGTGATGATGGCCCGGCGCAAGGTTACCGGGAAGGATCTCGCCGCCCATATCGGCATCACCGAAGCCAATCTGTCATTGCTCAAGCAGGGCAGGGTGAAGGGGGTTCGTTTCGAAACCCTGGTTCGGATTTGCGACTATCTCGACTGCGCACCAGGCGACATCCTATCGATCGAAGAGGCGACTTGTCCGCCAGATATTATTGTTTGACAGAAATAATCCATTATCTTAATTGATCACCATCCTGAAGAAAGGGTGGTTTCCGATGTTTCCGGCATTGACGCTTGCCCGTTCCGCACAGTTGCTCGACCGGCTGACCATCTTGCTTTGTGCGCTGCTGATCGGCGGTGGTGTGGCGGTCTATTTCCACCCGCTGCTCTCGCCCTTGGCGAGCGCACCGGGCATCGACCCCGTACCGAGCGAATTGCTGACCGGCTGGGCGCGTTGGGCCAATTGCGGCCTGTACGCGATGACCGCCTCATTGCTCATCTTCGCCTTGCTGCGGCTGCGACGGACCTTTCGCGCGGCGATGGCCGGCGACTGCTTCTCCGAAGCGGCGGTGCGCGGCTTTCGCGGTTTCGCCTGGGCAATGCTATGGCTGGTCCCGGTTCGTATCGTCCAGCAGGCGCTGCACGGCCTGTTGCTGACCTCGATCGCCGGCGATCGCCCGAGCTCGCTGCATGTCACGATCGGCGCCGAACAGGTGACGATGGCCGTTTCGGCTCTCCTCGTGTTGTTCGTCGCGCAGATATTCGTCGCCGGCCGGGCACTGGACGACGATGCGCGGAGCATCCTCTGATGGCGATCGTGCTGACGCTCGATGTGATGCTGGCGCGGCGCAAGATGACGCTGAAGGGGCTGTCGATGGCAATCGGCCTTAGCGAGCAGAACCTGTCGATGATCAAGACCGGCAAGGTGAAGGGCGTGCGGTTCGACACACTCGACCGGCTGTGTGTCGCGCTCGGCTGCCGGCCTGGCGACCTGATCGACCATGTACCGGACGATCCCTCAGGCTGATCGCCGGTCTTCGTTCTTCTCTCCTAAAAGGCTGACTGAGATGACCAGCTCCTGGACGAGGCGCGTATGCGCCCTCGCAGCGATCCCGCTTGCCTGCGCGTTTCCTGCCACAGCGCAGGAGAACATTCTGGCTCGGTCCGCCGAAGGCGGTTTCGACGACATTCTCGTCACGGCGAAGCAGGGCGATGGCGATACGACCCGCATGGCAGCGGATTCCGCGGCGCTGCTGCATGTCGCGGGTACGGTGAGCGATCCGGTCCAGGCCCTTTTGACGCTGCCGGGCATCAGTTTCGGGGGCAGCGATCTGGATCGGCCGGTGGTGCGCGGCGCCGGACCGGGCGACAATCTGTTCCTGGTCGACGGAATCCCGCTGCCCGACCTGTTTCACGATCTGGGCGATTCGATCGTCATGCCCGCCGCGCTGCGAAGCTTCGACCTGTCGAGTGCCGCCTTCCCCCTGCGCTTCGGTGGTGCGACCGGGGGCGTGATCGACATCGCATTGCGCGATCCCGCACTGGATGGCGCGCATGCCCAGATCGAGGCAAGCCAGATCAAGGTGGCGGGATTCATCGAAGCGCCGCTGACCGACCGCCTCTCGGTTTACGCCGGCGGCCGCTACAATCTGGCGCATCTGTTCGTCGGGTCGTTTGGGCCAGGCACGCGGCTGGTCGAATATCGTATGCCACGCAGCGCCGACTATGTCGGCCGTGCTCGCTGGAGCGGCAGCGGCTTCGACCTGACCGCCTCGACACTCGGCAGCCGCGACGAGCGACGCGAGACCCAACGCCCGGAGCTCGGCATCGCGCCACGCTATGGCCAGATCGAACGCCGGCGGTTCGACGCGCAAGCGCTTCGCCTGAACGTGCCGCTCGGGCCGAGCGGGACATGGACAACGGTTGCCTCACATGTCGCTGCGTCCGATCGCACGACCTATGCCGCGGGCGACCGGATCGCATTCGCGACAGACACGCTGTCGCTGCGCAGCGACCTCACCTTGCCCCTGGGCGCGGTGACGCTCGATACCGGAATCAACCTGCGACGCGATCGATTGACGGTATCCGTAACGGGTGCGGTACCGCTGTGCGATTATCTCGACACACGCTGCATCGTCGCGGTCTCGGGCAGCAATGCACCACATCGCCGCAGATTCGATTCGATCGAGGGATTCGCCGGCATCACCTTGCCGCTATCACGCTCCCTTACCGCGGAGATCGGCGGTCGGCTCGTACACGACGCAGCGCTGGATGCGACAATGGTCGAACCCCGTGCCTCACTGGAATGGCGGCCGGCCGAAAGCATCGCGCTGTTCGTCCGTGGGCGACGGGTGCACGGCCGGCCCGATCCCGCACGGCTTGCCTTCGACCTCGCCGCTGTTCGGGACATGCGGCTGCCCGCGTCGTGGCAGGCAGCGGGCGGAATCCGCGCACGGGTTGGCGGGTGGAACGCGCAAGTAGAGGCATGGTGGAAGGATTTCCGGCTCGACGACCTGATCGGTACCCCGATCGAAAGCAGGGTCGCCGGCACGGCACGCGGGATCGACTTGCTGATCAGCGCGCCCAACGGCGGCCAGTTCGACGGCTGGCTGTCGTTAAGCCATGCCATCAACCGCCGCCGTCTGCTGCCAACGGACACGCCGATCAATTATCGCTATGCGATCCCGTGGAGCGGCACGCTGGCCGCGACATGGCGACCGTTGCCGACCTGGTCGATCGGCGGCAAGGTCCGCGTACAAAGCGGTGTTCCCTATACCCCTTTGCTCTCGATCGGACGCGACGCCAGCGGCGTGCCGGTCGCGGTCTACGGACCGCCTTTTTCCGCCGAAGCGCCAGTATATGCCCGAATCGACGTGCGGATCGAAAAGACGATCCGGCTGGGCAGCGCGCAGGGTCGGCTGTTCGTCGATGCACTCAACATTTTCGACCGCACCAATGTCGGGTCGCGCAGCTTTCCGTTACGCAACGCTTATCTCGACGAGAGCGGAGCACTGGCGGTGGCCGCGAATGAGGATAGCGGCGTACCGCGCTTTGTGGCGCTCGGCTTTTCGATCGATTGGTGACCCAGATGGGAAAGGGATATGCCTCCATGTACCGTAGTGCCATTGCCTTGCTCTCACTGTTGGCGACCGCTGCGGGCGCCGCCGACTACAAGCCGGTGCGTTGCATGGTGCGCCAGGCTTATGCCGGTCGCCCCCTTCACGCCGCCATTGACGTCGCGCGACCGGCGGCGGTGCCCGAAACCGCGCTGGACCCGGCAATAACCGCACGCCTCGACACCGTGCTCGCGATGATCCGGGACAAGACCCAGCCGGGTGCGATGACCGCTGCGGTCGGCATCACGGGCAAGGGGCTATGGACCAGCGACGGCACCGCCGCCGGTCCGAAGCTGTTCTGGGCCAGTGCCGGCAAATCCTTCACTGCGGTCGTCGTCCTGCAGCTGGTGCAGGAACACAAGCTGTCGCTCGATGATCCCATATCGCGCTGGATCGAGAATGTGCCCAATGGCGACGTCGTGACGGTACGCGACCTGCTGGCGCATACGGCCGGCCTGTTCAGCGCGAACGAGGATCTGACGGCACGCGCCGACCCGCGTTATCGGGGTCCTGCCGAGACGCTGGCGATCGCGCGACGGCATGGCGCGATGTTCTGCCCGGGCGCGAACTGGCGCTATTCCAACACCGGCTATGATTTGCTGGGCGAGATCGTGCGGATCGTCGATGGCCGCTCGATCGACCAGGCAATCGCTGCCAGGATTATCGTGCCGCTGGGGTTGAAGACGCTGCGGGCGCTACCGCCGGGCGGTGGTGCGAGCGGCGTGGCGCCGCTTGTTTCCGCCCAGGAAAAGCCGATTGATCCGAGCTGGGCCGGCGCCGCGGGTCCGATCGTGGGCAGCGCTGGCGACATGGTGCGCTTCTGGGCCGCGCTGCTTGACGGGCGCCTGATCGCACGATCGCAAGTGACGGCGATGACCAAAACACTCTATCCCATGTTCGATCCCGGCACATATTACGGCCTGGGCGCGATGGTGTTCGACCTGCCCGACGGGGCCAGACGGATCCTGTGGATCGGCCATGCCGGCGGCACGCCCGGGGCCAGTGCCCTGATCGTCTATGCTCCGGCCGATCATGCGTTCGCAGCGGTAGCGCTGACCGGCGACGGGTCGGCCGTCCCGGCGGTCAACGCATTGTTGAAGGCTCTTTGAGCCCGTTCGGGCAGCGACCGGTCGCGAGCGCTTGCCGAAAACTCGAAAATAAAACCTAATTGTAATACAATTGAAGACTAATCGTCACGGCACTGAACAATAAGGTGCCTAACAGCCGCCTCGACCTGGCCACGCAAAGCGGCCGGGCTGGAGGGTTTTCATGAAATTCACGACCGGGAGCGCGATCATCGCGCTGCAATTCGCCTGTGCGCCTGCTTTTGCCCAGACCCATGCCGAAACCGCATCCTTGCCCGCGGCCGATACGGCGAGCGACGCGTCGACTCCAGGCAGCGAACCCGAGAACGAGATCATCGTAACAGGCACGCGCGACCGCTCGCGGACGCAGTTCGACACGCTGGCCCCGGTCGATGTGCTGTCGGCCGACGCGGTGCGGTCGAGCATTTCGGGCGACCTGTCCGACACGATGGCGCAGCTGCTGCCTTCCTTCAATGTACAGCGCTTGCCCGCCGCCGATGGCCAGGCGTTCGTGCGTCCCGCGTCGCTGCGCGGCCTTTCGGCGGATCAGACGCTCGTGCTGATCAACGGCAAGCGCTACCATCGATCCGCCCTGCTGGGCACGCGCGGCGCGCAGGCGCCCGATCTGGCCGGCATCCCGTCGCTCGCGATCAAGCGGATCGAAGTGCTGCGCGACGGTGCGTCGGCGCAATATGGATCGGATGCGATCGCCGGGGTGGTCAACATCATCCTCGACGACACCGCCGGCATGGAGGCCTTTGGCCAGTTCTCGCAATATGATCGCGGCGACGGGAAGGAATATCAGGTTGGCGCACGCGGCGGTATCGCTCTGGGCGACCGCGGCATGCTCGTCGTCACCGGCGAATATGACCATAGCGAAGCGACCTCGCGCACGCGGCAACGACCCGACGCCATCCTGTTCCAGAACGCCAACCCAACGCTCGCGGTGCCCAACCCCGTGCAGCGTTGGGGCCAACCCGACGAAGAGCGTATCCGCGGTGCGCTCGACGCTCATTACGACTTGTCGGATGCGGCGACACTTTATGCCTTCGGCACCGTACAGCAGGGCGAAGGCGTGACCGATTTCAACTGGCGTAACCCGGCCGGCACGGGCAGCGTGTTCAATTCCAGCACCGCTTTTCCCGGTTTTTCCTTCCTTAAACTCTATCCGGTCGGCTTCACGCCGCGCTTCGGCACGACATTCAGCGATTATCAGGCGAATGGCGGGGTGCGCGGGGCGATCGGTGATCGCTTCACTTATGACATCAGCGCGGCAGCCGGCCGCAGCCGGATCGAATACACGCTGAACGAAAGCCTGAATGCATCGCTCGGCCCACTCAGCCCGACCAGCTTCTATCTTGGCCGGCTGGAGCAGCGCGAGTTCAACCTGAACGCCGATTTCGTCTATCGCCTGCCGGTCGGCACGACCGATCCGGTCAATATCGCGTTCGGCGCGGAACGCCGGGTCGAAACTTACCAAGTCTCTGCCGGCGATCCCGCTTCCTATGCGGTCGGCCCGGGAGCCGCGACCGGCCTTGCCCCCAATTCGAACGGCTTTCCGGGTTTCAGCCCGGCAGTGGCCGGTACCTTCGGCCAGACCAGCTATGCCGGCTATCTCGACCTGGAGTGGAAACCAGTCGAAATGCTGACACTCGGCGCGGCGGGGCGTTACGAGGATTTCTCCGAGTTCGGCAACACGTTCAACTACAAGTTCGCGGCACGGATCGAACCGATCAAGGGGATCGCGGCGCGTGCGACCTATTCGACCGGCTTTCGCGCACCGACGCCAGCGCAGCTCAACACATCGCAGACCACCCAGGGTCTCAACACAAGCACCCTGGAGATCTTCACCCAGGGCCGGCTGTCGCCAAGCGATCCACTGGCCGTCGCACTCGGCGCCAAGGCGCTGACGCCTGAAAAATCCCGCACCGCGACGGCGGGCCTGACATTCCAGAGTGGCTTCGGCCTCAGCGGCAGCGTCGATTTTTACCAGATCGACGTCAATGATCGCTTCAGCCAATCGCAGGCATCTCCGCCACCGAAAGACGTCCCCAATCCACAGCGCTTCACCGCGATCAGCTTCTTCACCAATGATTTCGACACACGCACGCGCGGGATCGACGCTGTACTCTCCTATGCACACCCGGTGGGCCCGGGTCGTGCGAGCCTGAGTCTGGCGTACAACTACAACCAGACCAAAGTGAGGAGCGGTGCTTCCGCGGCGATTCCCGACAACACCCAGCGCCGCGTCTTCGAAGAGCGCCTGCCGCAACATAACGGCACCGCGACGGTCGGCTATGAAATCGGCCCGGTCTCGCTGCTGGCCCGCGGGCGCTATTACGGGGCATGGACCGACATCGCCGCCAACGGCACCACCCAGCTGTTCCAGCGCTTCGGGTCGATCGCCTTGTTCGACGTGTCGGCGCGCTATGCCCTGACCGAGCATTTCTCGGTCCGGGTCGGGGCGGAGAATGTCTTCAACACCTATCCCGACGAAGCGACCAACCAGGCGGTGCGCGGTCTGATCTATTCGCGCAACGCGCCATACGATACCGATGGCGGGCAATATTATGTCCGGCTGGGAATGACCTTTTGATGGCAACCGGTTTTCCGATCGACCGGCGTGCGTTGCTGGCGGGTGCGATGGCGTTGCCCGTCACCGCGCACGCTGCGGCGCTGCCCGGGTCGGGCGGTGACGACGCCGCCTTTTGGCACGACGTGGCGGCACAATATGACGTCACGCGCGAGGTCATCCAGCTCGAGAACGGCAATTGGGGCATGATGGCCCGGCCCGTGCTGCGCAGCTATGAACAAGCGGTCGAGCGGGTCAATCGCGACACCAGCTACTACGCCCGGCGCGGCATGGTGCGCGAGGTGATCGCCGCGCGCGATGCCCTTGCCGCCGCGCTTGGCGTGCCTGCCGAAGAAGTCGCTTTCACCCGCAATGCGACCGAGGCGCTGAAGACGCTGATCCTCGGCTATAACCGGCTCAAGACCGGCGATGCGGTGCTTTATGCCGATCTCGACTATGACAGCATGCAGGCGTGCATGGAGAGCCTGGCCACGCGGCGCGGCGCCGCGGTGGTGCGGATCGCGCTGCCCGAACCGGCTACGCGGCAATCGATCATCGATGTCTATGCCGCAGCGATGGACGCCAATCCCCGGCTCAGGCTGATTCTGCTGACGCATCTCAGCCACCGCACCGGCCTGGTCGTGCCGGTACGCGAGATCGCAGCAATGGCACGGGCGCGCGGGATCGATACGATCGTCGATGCCGCGCACAGCTGGGGTCAGCTCGACTTCGCGCTGGCCGATCTCGATTGCGACTTTGTCGGGCTGAATTGCCACAAATGGCTTGGCGCGCCGCTCGGCGTCGGCGCGCTGCATGTCCGCAGGCGCGCGCTGGCGGCGATCGATCGCGATCCGGCCAATGACGCCACCGATCGCGACACGCTGCAGGCGCGCATCCATACCGGCACGCTGGATTTCGCCGCGCAGCTGACCGTGCCGGCAGCACTCACCTTTCAACAAGCCATCGGCGCCAAACGCCGCGCCGATCGGCTGAGTGCACTACGCAACCAATGGGTCATCCGCGCACGACAAATCCCGGGGATCGAAATACTGACGCCAGACGATCCCTCGCTGCACGGTGGCATCACCGCGTTCCGCATCGCGGGTAAGACCAGCGTCGCCGACAATATCGCCATCGCGGCAAAACTGCTCGAACGTCATCGAATCTTCACTGTGCATCGGGTCGGGCCGGCCAAGGGCGCCTGTGTTCGCGTGACGCCAGCCCTGTTCAACAGCATGACCGATATGGATGCGCTCGCCGCAGCCTTGCCCGACCTGATCGCGTGACGATGCCTTGACCATGCAAGAAGGCGGCGAGGCCGGTCAGTCGCGTTCGAAGTGCATGATCTCGTCGAGCTGGCCCTGTGCGCGTTTCAGATGCTCCCCGGCAAAGGCGTTTTCAAACCCGCGCACGACGCGTTGCCGGCCGCTGGCCCGTGCCCAGAGATAGACCAGCCAGATTCCTGCCATGACCACCACGCCAGCGATCGCCAGAATCCACAGAAAGATGGGGGCGAAGAGTGGCACATCGATGCCGGTCAACACGCGAAGAAGGGCAATCATCAATGGTGCCCACAATATCCACCAGGGCATGCCGACAATGATACCGGCCCAGAGATGGAAGCGCCGCAGCTGTACGAGCCGTTTCTGGATCGCAACCACGGGCTCGGCATAGTCGATTCGGGCAACCAGCGCCTTGATGACGACCCCGGCCCAGATCGACAGCACGCCATAGATATGGAGGATGATTCCACTAACGAAAGCGCCGCCCGGTTGGCGCAACTCGCTTTGCCATGCGGCAATGCCGAGCAGACAAATCAGCGCGCCGGCGATGATCAGCCAGGTCTGGCTCCGCGCCAGTGGCTTCAGCGTATCGCGCAGGTCGTTGCGGACCAGGCGCCGACCCTGTTGCAGCTGCACCGCCGCCTGGCGCTCGAGCCGCTCGTCGAGCTGGTTCAGCACCTGTTTGAGATCGTCCAGTTCCATCATCTTGTCCTTTGCGTCCGGGTCAGGCGAGCTGGTCGCGCAGGCGTTGCTTCAACCGCCCGATCCTGGTGCCGACATTGCTTTCGCTGATGCCGAGAATGTCCGCGATTTCACGGTGGCTGCGCTCGTCGAGATAGAGCAGCAGCAAAGCCCGATTGAGGCCGTCCAGGCCGGCGATCAGCTGATCCAGCATGGCGAGCCGCTCGTTCGATTCATGATCGACCGTCTCGTCGGCGACTTGTCCGTGCCCGTCATCGAGCGGGATGAAATGTCGCGCGCCGCGATAGACGCCGCGCACATGGGAGATCGCGACATTGAGCGCGACACGGTACATCCAGGTCGAGAACGGCCGCGTCGCATCATAACGCGGCCAGGCCTGCCACAGCTGCGCCATGATCTCCTGCGCCAGATCGGCGCGGTCCTCCGCATCGCGGCAATAGGTCGTCGCGACCTTGCGGAGAATTCCCGCGTGTATATCGACCAGCTCGGTAAAGCCGGCGCCGTCATCATGATGATCGATCGTCGCCATTCCGTTTCGTCACATCGCATCCTGTTGTCGGGACTGTGGTTCGTCCGGGCGTGGAAAACATCACATTATTGTTTTCCGGATGCTCACGCCCAGACCTCCCACCGCATCAAGCATCTCGTCACGACGAAAGCTGAAGCAATTGCTAAACTATCTTGACGCCACACATCCAACGGAATAGTGAAGCATATGCTTCAGCAAAACGAACAACTCGACCTGCTTTACGGCGCGCTTGCCGATGGTGGCCGGCGCATGATGGTGGACCGCCTCAGTCGCGGATCGGCGTCAGTCAGCGAACTGGCGCAACCACTCGCCATGTCGCTCTCCGCCGTCGTCCAGCATCTGCGTATCCTGGAGGCCAGCGGCCTGGTCCGGTCCGAAAAGGTCGGGCGGGTGCGCACGTGCCGCATCGATCCGGAAGCGATGAGCGCCGCGGAACACTGGATCAACGAGCGCCGGCAATTGTGGGGACGGCGCTTCGACCGGCTCGGCGATTATCTGGTCGCTGAGCCCGACACCATCGACGAAATCAAAAAAGGAGAATGACTCATGACCGAACGATCGATCACTCATGCGACCTTCACGGTCGAACGCATCTATGCCGCGTCACCTGAGCGCGTGTTCCAGGCGCATGCCGATCCGGCGATCAAGCGCAAATGGTATGCCGAGGGCGAAGGCTGGATCATCGACAGCTACGCATCCGACTTCCGCGTCGGCGGCATGGAAATCACCGAGTTCCGCTTTGGCGACGGCCCGCCGATGCGCAACGACACCCTCTATCTCGATATCGTGCCGAATCAGCGGATGATCACCAGCTATGCGATGATGATCGGCGGAGACCGCATATCCGCATCGTTGGCGTCGATCGAGCTGACGCCGGTCGATGGCGGCACGCGCCTCGTCTTCACCGAACAGGGCGCCTATCTCGACGGCTTCGACAATCCCGCCCAGCGCGAAGCCGGATCGCGCGAACTGCTCGAAGCGCTTGCCAAGGCAGTGGAAGGCGAGACGGTGTCTGCCTGACGCCGCACCGACGGCCGCGACACACCCTAGTGAGTGTCGCGGCCATTCGTCGCAATTATTGCTCGTAGCAACAATTGGTCAAGTTGTTGCGCCGTTTCTTACAAAAATTCGTGAAGCCGTCATAACACCGATACGGCTCAGCCTTGTTCTGCATTGACCCGCGCCAAGGTCAAAGCCGCGTTAACAGTCATATCTGTCACCACAATGGAGATGATCGCGCGGGCAATAGCCAAAATGGTCCCAATTTTCTTGTCCAGCTACTCGACATCATCACCCCTAGGGAGGACAAGTTCGGCATCGCACCAAAACGCGTGAAGACCTGAGGGGGGATCATGCCGCATTTCGACGCCAAACTTGCCCGTACCAGCCTGGCGATCGGATCCGCCAGCGCCGCCGCCGCGCAGGAGGCCGAGCGGACGGTGGAGAATCCGCGCACTCTGAACGATTCGAACCAGCCGGCATCGAAGATGCTGCTCAGCGTCGCCCCGGACGCGACCCGCCCGGCGCCAAGCCCGACGGTCCGGGAGCGGGTGCTCAACCTGAACGTGGTGATGACCGACGGCCAGCTTTACAATCCCGCCACCGGACTGAACGACAAGGTGCGGCTGCGCAGTTATAACGGTACCGACGTCGATCCGACCAAGCCCTATGTCTCGCCAACGATCGAGATTCGGCCGGGCGAGACAATCCGCGTCAATCTCGACAATCAGTTGCCCGCTGATCCCGGCTGCATGATGTCCGACCACATGCCGGACAAGCCGCATTGCTTCAACGGCACCAACCTCCACACTCACGGCCTGTGGGTGAACCCGGCGGGCAATGGCGACAATGTCCTGTTGTCGATCAATCCCGGCGTGAAGTTCCAGTATGAATATAATGTCCCGGGCGAACATCCGTCAGGTACCTTCTGGTACCATACCCACCGCCATGGATCGACAGCGCTGCAAGTATCGAGCGGCATGGCCGGCGCACTGATCATCCGTGGCGACCGCTTGCCGACGCTGAAGAGCAATGGCGATCTCGATACGATCATCGCAGGCATGCCCGAGCGCATCCTGGTGATGCAGCAGATCCAGTACGCCTGTCGCACCGCCCCGTCGCCGGGTCATCCGCACGGGACGATCAAGCAGACCATCAAGGGCCGCTATCTGTGCGATCCGGGCGATGTCGGCGTGATCGAGGATTATGATCAGTTCGGCCCAGGCACCTGGCCGGCATCGGGCCGTTACACCTCGCTCAACGGTGAAGTTCTGCCCAGTTTCAACGCGGTGCAGGGTCAGGTCGAGCGCTGGCGCATGATCCATGCCGGGGTGCGTGATACGATCAGCCTGCAATTCTTCAGAGCGAAGCCTGGCAAGCTGGCGAAGAAGCTGCAGCTGATCAAATCGCCCGAGGATGAGGAAAAGGCGATCCGCGACAATTGCGGCACCGAAGCGTTGCCCTATTCGGTCGTCGCGGCCGACGGCCTGACCATGGCGGCGGGGCAGCAGACCAAGCTGACCACATTCCAGCCGGGCTATCGCTACGATGCGCTGGTCGTATTCCCCGACACCGCCGGCTATTGCGTGATCGATTCAGCGGCGCCGAAATCGGGCACGGTCAACGCGCTCGCGGTCAGCCGCCAGCTGCTTGGCTTCGTCAAGGTCGCGCCGGGGACCAAGGTGACGGGCAATCTCGCCGATTATGTCACCAACGCACTGGTCCAGACCGCGACCAAGGTGATGCCGGCTGATGTCCAGCCCTCGGTCGTCGCCGATCTCAAGGCCGGGATGAAGCTCACTCGCTTCGTGCCGCATCCAACGATCGAAGCGAGCGAAGTGACCGGCACGCAGGAGCTGACCTTCTTCATCGACACCAAGACCGCCGATACCAAGTTCGAGGTCGGCAACACTTTGGTGACGGCGGATGCGAAATCCTATGACCCCAATCGGCTCGACCGCGCGCTGAAGCTCGGCGGGGTCGACGAATGGACCATGCAGTCGCACTTCGTCAGCCATCCGTTCCATATCCACGTCAATCCGTTCCAGATCGTCTCGATCATCGATCCCAATGGCAAGGATGTCAGCGCGATCGGATCGGTCGATGACGCCGGCGGCGATATCGACCCGCAATATGCCGGGCTGAAAGGCGTGTGGAAGGACACGCTGTGGATCAAGAGCCTGATCGGCGGCGGCAATCCCAGTCTGCCCGAGGGCTTTTCGGGGCTCTACACGATCAAGGTCCGCACCCGGTACGAACGCTATATCGGGGAGTTCGTGCTCCATTGCCACATCCTCGACCATGAGGATCAGGGCATGATGCAGAATGTCGCGGTCGTGCTGCCCGACGGCAATGTCGGCGCTCCGGCCAATGCGCCGCTGCAGCTGCAGGGCAATGCCCATGGCAACCACTAAAGCGCCCAAGGCCCCGAAGCCGTCCAAAGCACCGGACTCGCCGGTGTTCGGCTATGCCGATGTGCAAGCGATCCTGCGCGGCGCGGGCGGGACCGACACCGGGGCGCCGGGCGCCTTTTGGGAATTGCCCTTGCCGCAGTTCCTTGCTCTCAGCGTGATGGGTGTAACGCTGATCGAGCCCGAGGCCGGCGGCAGTTGCTGCGGCAACGGCGGCATGGGGGGCAGCGTATCGGATCGCGGCGCGCGGTCGGGGCTGGTCCGTGGCCTGCGTGGCCAGTCGCCGTTCGACGGCACGCAATTCCCGCGCCTGCCCTGGGGCGGCAGCGCGGTGACCACCGCAGATATCGACCGGATCGAAAGCTGGATCGACGAAGGTTGCCCTGGTGCGCTGCTCGATACGCTGGCCATCGCCGGCGACGTCAGCGTGCCCGGCGAAACCCGGGTCGAGGTCACTGGCCTCGCCGGGCCGGTGTTCGCGCCGACCAGCGATCCTGGCGCCTACGCCTATGCCAAGGGCGAATTGCGCCAACGCATGGACGTCGATGCGATGAGCGAGCCACAGAAAGAGCGGCTGCGCTGCGCCTTTCGCGAACTGTACAATCTCAACAAATGGGTCGGCGACAAGCGGAGCTACAATAACCTCGCGCTGATCCACCAGAATCACTGCCAGCATGGCTGGGAACGCTTCCTGCCCTGGCACCGCGTCTATCTCTATGAATTCGAGCAGGCGCTGCAGGATCATTGCCCCGATGTGACGATGCCGTGGTGGGACTTTCCCGCGCCGCGCTATAATCCCGAGGATCCATCGAAGGGCGCGATTCTGCCCGAGGCATTCAAGGCATTCCTGACCGAGGCCTCGCTGCGCACGCTTGCCGGCCAGGGTTTCCCGATCAAGAAGCTGCAGCCGCTGGTCCAGGTGCACTATGCGACGCTGAGCAAGTTCCTCGCCGCGGTCAACGCGGCGATCGGCGACAAATATACCAAAGGCACTTATCGGGAACGCCTGATCGATGCGCTGCTCGAGGCGAATTCGCTCTGGTATCCGCTACGCTATTCCGGCGAATTCGGCAGCGGCACGATCAACAGCGTGATCCATTACCATTACCCGCGCCAGGAAGACATTGACGAGATCATGTCGCTGCGCACCTTCCGCGATTTCGGCGGCGGCAGCCTCTATGTCGACAGCTTTGGTTTCCTCGACCAGAATCCGCACAATACGATGCACATCTGGACCGGCGGCATCAATCCGGCGTTCGAGACCAAGGCGCCGCTCGACCGCAACCGCGCGGTGCAGGTCGCCGGGCGCAAATTCCACCAGCGCGAGGATCTGTATAGCGAGCCGCAATATGGCGACATGTTCAGCAACCTGACCGCGTCATACGACCCGATCTTCTGGCCGGTGCACGCCAATATCGACCGGCTGTGGCACAATTGGCAGCAGGAGCATCCCGACGCCCTGCCCGCCGATCTCGATTCGCCCCTGACGCCGTGGAGCTATGCCACGCGCGACACGCTCGACATGCATCGCTTCGGTTATGAATATGTCCGCGGCGGCAGCATGATCCCGGTCGGGCTGACCAATCCGGTGGGCCGGTTCGTGTCCGCACCGCTGCCGGTGTCCAATGCGGTGCACAAGGGCTTCCGTTCGGCCGAGGTGCGATTGCACCGCGTGCCGCAACTGCCGCGATCCTGCTTCATCCGCGTATTCCTCAACACGCCCGATGCCGATGCGTCGACCCCGCTGACCAGCGAAGGCTATGCGGGCTATGCGGCGGTGTTCGGGCATGGCGAATGCTATGGCGGACCCGGTCATTGCGAGCTGCCCCCGGCGGAGAACCGCAAGTTCGACCGGCGCGAGCGCAGCATGAACACGCCGCGCAACCACCGCATCGACGTGACGCGCTGCGTAAAGAAGCTGCTCGCTACCGGCGCCAAGACGCTGACCGTCAGCCTGGTCGTGATCGGCGCCTCGTATGAAGAAGATCGCGAATTGCTGCGGCTCGACGGGGTGTCGCTCAACTTTCTCGATTGAAGCAGGAGGGGGCGCCGATCGGGCGCCGGCCAAAGGGGAATTCTATGGCGTCGCCACCGGTATATCGCATCCATCCCGCGATCGGCATCGCCCGGCTGGGCGACAGTCCCGACGGTTTCTGCATCACGCCCGAGGGCCCGGCGCAACTGCCGATCGAGTGCGATTCGATGGGCAATCCGGCCAAGGGCAATGCCCCGGTCAAGAAGTTCAAGGATGGCAAGGGCCGCATCAAGCGCCAGGCGGCGCGCTTCCAGATCTATGTCTATGACGAGCAGAGCCCGGAGGGACGTCCGCTCAAGCTAAAGGACGGGATCGAAGGCGGCGGTAATCAGGGCACTCTGGTCGATATCCAGTGGCGCGTGCAGCTCGCCAACAAAAAGGCCGCCTGGTACACCTTCGACGGCTTGCGCGGCGAAGTCGGCTATCCGAGCGACGCACCGCTGCGCAACCCGACGATCACCGATGCGCAAGCGCGGCAGAAGCTGATCATCGATCCCGGCCCACAGACGGTCGATCACAAGACGCGGCGCAAGGCGAGCTTCGCACGCGATACCAACCCGGCCTATGCGGTCAATTTTCCGCCGACGGGCATGCAACCGCGCGACATCGATACGCTGGGCGACCTGATCACCGACGATGACGGCCGATTGCTGGTACTGGCCGGGCATGGTCGCAGCGGATCCTTCGCGTCGGGTTTCGGTCATCCGCGCATCGACACCTACGCCAATAGCGACAGCTGGTTCGACGATATCTCCGACGGGCCAGTGATGGCGCGCCTCGTGATGCAAGCCGAGAATGTCGGGCAGCTGCGTTACATCGATGTCGAATATCCCGCCTGGGTGCTGGCCGGTTATCCGCGCTACGCCCCCGAAGTGCTTGACATGATCACGCTGGAAGATGTGGTCGAGGACCTGTCGATCCGCGAATTTGCCTATCGCCCCGACATGTACGGCACCGCCAGCACCTTCGAAAATCCGCAGCCGGTCGATCCGCTCGACACGCCCGCCTTGCTTCACTGGAAGGCCGGGCCGGTGCAGTGGAACCCGGATTACCGCCCCTGGTTCTGGCGCGACATCTGGCCGATCATCTTCCGCGCCGATGAATTCTCCTATTTCGCGGCGATCCTGCAATTGTCGAATTTCCCGCACAACCAGTCGAGCCGCGGCACGTTCGACCCATACCGGCTGTGCATCCCGCCCAAGCTCGCGCCACGCACTCTCGCCAAGAAACTGGTCATCGCGGCGGACGACCACCGGTCGGGCAAATTGCTCGAGGCGGCGCTCGAACCGAGCCTGATGCTGCTCGATGCGACTCAGGCACCGGGCGCGGCCTCGGCGACCGATCTCGCCTCTGGTCCACTAAAGGCCGCCGCCGCCGTGTTCGCTGCCACCGTCTGCCCGCCGGTCAAAGGTGAGACGCCCGAGGCCTATGCCGCGCGCTGGCGGTTGATCCAGGCTGAGAATGAAGCCGAACCATCGGCTGTCTATGCCGAAGCACATGCCGCCTGGGGCGTGGCGGTGGACGCGGCGATCGCCGCTGTCGCGGCAGCAGTCGAGCCGACCGACAAGCCGTTGCTCAAGCTTGCACGCGCCTCGACCCGGCAGGAGCCGGGTGAACCCGACCGCACGCAGAATCCCGACGAGCCGATCGATTCTGTGCTACGCCGCCTCGCCTTCGAATATCGCGCCGGCATCCTGCTGACCCGCGCGCTCGACCAGGCGCGGCTCGACGCCACCACTGATCCGGGCCGGGCGGCGCGGCAATATCTGTTCGACCTGCTGCGCAAGCCGGGCGAGGAGAACAGCTTCCGCCTCGGCAGCAACCCGGCGACGCGCACTTATCATTTGCCGCTGATGCCGCTGCTTGCCGGCGACAATCCAATCACCAACAAGACGGTGAGCAAATTCCTGCGCCTGACCGACACACAGCTCTTCATGCTGCGGCAATGGGCCAGGGGACTGTTCATCGACGAAGTCGCGGCTGGGTTCGTGCCCGACACGATCGACCCGTGGCAGCCCTACAAGGGTTGGACCGCGAAGACCGGGCGCGAACTCGATCGCGGGGTATTGTCCAATGCGCTGGGCGGTGCCTTCTGCCCCGGCGGCGAAGTGACCTGGGTCATCCGCAATCCGGCGATCTGGCATGCGCCCTATCGCATCAAGGCCGATCCGGAATGGTATCAGTTCCAGCTCACCGCCGCGCAGCAAAACGCCAATCGCTGGGGCTCGGGCGTCAGTGAGGAAGGCTATGTCGCCTATATCAGCGATCCGTTGTCGCAAGGCAGCGATTTCGATGTCGGGCTGCAGCCGGGCGACATGACCAAGCTGTCCGGCCTGCCCTGGCAAGCCGATTTCAACGAATGCACCACGCAAATGATCGACGTCACCTATGAGGCGTGGAATCAGCTCAGCCCCGACAGCATCGGCGATAGCCTGATGACGCAGGAACAGCGCGTGTGGGAGACTTTGTGGTGGCCGGCACACCGGCCGATGCAGGTCTTTTACCCGACCATGGTCGACGGCAAGGCGACCTTGCAGTTCCGCAACTGGGCGCGCGGCATTCCGCAGACGCTGGCAGGTGACCTGAAAATGGTCACTGAATGGTCGAAGCTCGGCTTCGTCGTGCGCAATCCCAAGGTTGCGCCCGGCCCCTCGCCGGATTCCAAATATATCTGCGTCGAAGATTCGGGAGACTGATCATGACCAATCCCTTTATCGGCAGTTGGACCTATCGCAGCCTGCTCAACGACCCCGATGTCGATACCGCGTTCAACGACCTGGAGTTCGGGCGCGGCACCCTGGTCATTACCGAGGCCGGCCGGGCAGAACTGGGCGGCACGATTGGCGGGCCGGGCTGGTCGCTCGATCTGCATGGCAGTTTCGGCTTCGGATCGCCGATGCAGGTGCGCTTCCAGGGCAAGGGTGTGGTCGGCGGCGAGCAGTGGATCTATGACTATATTGGCTGGCTGGTGCCGGTGTGGCCCAACAGCAGCGCCGGATTGCAGACCACCGCATTCGTGGGATCGGTGACACGCACCATCCCGCATTCGAGCGGTGGCGGCGGTACATCGCCGGCCGGCGTGGTTGCGTCCTTCTATGCCACGCGCCAGGGCTGACATCGCGGTAATCGGTGGTGGCCCCGCCGGGGCGGCTGCCGCGCTGACCTTGCGTCGCCACGCGCCGAGACTGAGCGTCCGGCTGATCGAGGCGGGCGATTACAGCATCGCCCGGCCGGGCGAAATACTGCCGGCAGTGGCGCGCAGTCTGCTCGAGCAGCTCGGCGTCATGGCGGCATTCGAGCGCCAGGGTTTCATCACCGGACGTGCGGTCGCCTCGGCCTGGAGCGATGATGCACTGGACGAACGGCACAGCATCTTTTCCGCGCAAGGACCGGGCTGGCATCTCGATCGCGCACGCTTCGACCGGTTGCTGGCCGATGCAGCCAAGGCCGCCGGCGCGGCGGTCACCACCGAATGCGCGGTGCGGTCGGCGGCGGCAAAGGGCGAAGGCTGGCGGCTGACACTCGCCGACGACAGCGAGATCGACGCACGAGGGGTGGTGTGGGCGACAGGGCGAAGCTGGCGGCTGGCGCGGCCCTTTGGTGCGCAAGTGAGGGTGCACAGTGATCTCGTCGCCCATACGCGCTTCTTCGCTGGGGTCGCGGGCGATTGCCGGACAGTGATCGAGGCGCGGCCCGAGGGCTGGTGGTACAGCGCCGATCTCCCCGGCGATCGCCGCATCATCGCCTGCATGACCGAGCCGCAGATCGCGGAAACGCTCGGCCTGCGCACGCGCGATGGATGGCGGCAGGCGCTTGACGCCACCCGGCATATGCGCGCGCTGCTGCCGCCTAATGCGCGCGAAGGCGAGGTGCTGGTGCGCTCGGCCGGCACCGCGACGATCGATCCCGTCGCCGGGCTGCGCTGGATCGCCGCAGGCGACACGCTGTTCGCCGCCGACCCCCTCTCGTCGCGCGGCATCGTCCATGCGCTGCGATCCGGTATCATCGCGGCTTATGCCACCGTCGACCTGCTCGGCGGCAAGACCGACGCGATTCGGGAAAGCGAGATCAGACGGCGCTATGCGATGATCAGCGCGCACGGCTTCCAGAGCTACACGCAAGCGCTGGCTGCACATTATGCCGAAGCCGCGCGCTGGCCGGAGGCGCCATTCTGGCGAAACTGGGCGCAGGGGAAAACCGCGAACCGGATGGGAGTCACGTCATGATTATCGGCATACCGGTCTATGACGATGTCGACATGCTTGACGTCACCGGCCCGTACGAGATGTTCCGCTGGGCCGGGATCGAAGTCGACCTGCTCGCCGCGCGGCGCGGTATGGTACAGTTCCGCGATGCCTTCCCGTTCAAGGTCGAACGCAGCTTTGCACAAGCGCGCCCATATGACGCGCTGTGGGTGCCCGGCGGCGACCCTAATGCGCTGTCGCAGCTGATCCATGATCCGAAGCGCGTCTATCTCGACTTTCTGGTGAAGCAAGCAGCCATGACGCCATTGGTCGCATCCGTGTGCGAGGGTGTCTTGCTGCTTGCGGCGGCCGGCTTGCTCGACGGCTACAAGGCGACGACGCATTGGGCATTCATCCCGTGCCTCAAGGCGTACAAGCACATCAAGGTCGCCCGCGGGCATCCGCGTTTCCATCTCGACCGCGACCGGCTGACCGGAGGCGGCATCTCCTCCGGGCTCGACGAAGCCTTGATGCTGATCAAATTGCTCAAGGGCGGCAAGGTCGCGCGCGACGTTCAGCGGACGACGCAATATTATCCCGATCCCCCAGTCAGCAGCAAACTCCCGGCCGCCAAGACTTGTCCGATGCCACCCTGGCCACCGACCACGGCGCAGATATCATCGTGATCGGGCAAGCCGCCCGGCGCTGGCGTCACTGGCCGCTGGTCGCGCCGAGCCTGTGTGCCTGGGCCTTGCTGCTGTCGTGGAGCATCATCCCGACTCTCCCCGATTTATGTGGTCCGGGCGGGCATTTCTGGACCAGTGTCCCGGCCAGCTTCGCCACCGCACTGCGTATCAACCCGCTGTCGCCGCTGTTCCTGTCCTGGCTGGTGATGCTGTGCGCGATGATGCTGCCCTTGCTTCACGTACCGCTGATGCAGGTTCGCGCCAACAACGACGCGCGTCGTGACGCCGCCGCCGTCGCCTTTTTCCTGATCGCTTATGTCACCGTCTGGATGGCGGCGATCGTCATCCTCGTCACACTGACGTCATTGCTGCGGCTGGCGACCGCATCGTCGGCGCTGGCCGGCCCGCTGATCGCGCTCGGCGTGGCGGCGGCGTGGCAAACGACGCCGGTCAAGCGGCGCTGCCTGCACCGCTGCGGCGTTGCACCGATGCCCCGATCCAGCTTAGCACATGAACTGACCGCAGCACGTCATGGCGTCATGATCGCCGGTGCGTGCGTGGGGTCCTGTTGGGCGCTGATGGCGCTGCCCTTCTGCTTTGAGGGCACGCCCCATCTTCTGGTCATGGCAGCGATCGCGCTGATCATGCTGTATGAGCGTTATGGTCGGCCGGAGCGCATGGCGGGGCTCAGACAGGAATAATCCCCATCCGTTCGTTTCGAGCGAAGTCGAGAAACGGGCCATAAGCGCTGCGTACGGTTTCTCGACTGCGCTCGAAACGAACGGCAGAGTGATGAGCCACTAATCATTCCCGCATCAGCCACCTCAATCGATGGGACGCCTTCGATGCCAGGAGGTCGAACCCTGATAGGCAATCCCGGCACGGATCAGCGGCGCTTCGCGCAAATGGCCTGCCACGAGCTGGAAGCCAATCGGCATTCCGATAGCGTCCTGCCCCCCTGGCAAAGTAAGCGTCGGCAAGCCGGTCATGTTGAACGGGCAGGTATAGCGCTGAAGCGCGGCGATCAGGTGCGGCTGCTCGCCCAGCGTGCTGATGCGCGCCAAGGTCAGCGGTGCGAACGGGTGAACGGGGGTCAGCAGCAGATCGATCCGCCCGAACAGCGCGTCGAACGCGCCGCGCAGGGCCATGCGGCGCAACAGGATCCGCTGATACTCCATGCCCGACAAGGCATGGCCCTGATCAAGAACCGCAGCGAGCACGGGGCCATAATCCGACGTTCGCGACGGGTAGGTCGCCTGATGCGCAACGGCGGCCTCCACGGCGCAGTTCGCCGGCCAATCGGCGACGGCATCACCGACATCGGGCACCGTCACTTCGACGATCTCGGCCCCCAGCGCGGCCAGAACCTCCTGCGCTCTAGTGAGAACAGGCAGAACGACGTCATCCACGCCATCGCCGTTCCACGCCGGATCGACCCCGATCCGCACTCCGCGCAAATCGAGCATCGCGTCGCCGAAGCGATCGGGCACCGACGCCTGCACAGCGGTCGGATCGAGCGGGTCGGCGCCGGCAACGGCATCGAGCAGCAATCCCGCGTCCGCGGCACTGCGCGTCAACATGCCAACATGATCGAGTGAGGCAGCCAGTTCCAACACGCCGTAACGGCTGACCCGGCCCCAACTCGGCTTGAGACCAGTGATGCCGGTGGCCGCAGCCGGCCAGCGGATCGATCCGCCCGTATCCGAAGCAAGCGCACCGTAACTAAGCCCCGCCGCAACCGCGACGGCCGGCCCGCTTGACGAGATACCCGGCCAATAGTCCGCGTGCCATGGATTAACCGGCGGGGTGACTGACGGATGATAGTCCGAATAGGCGCCTTCCGTCATCTCGAGCTTGCCGAGCGGGATTGCGCCGACCTCACGCAGCCGACGGACGGCGGTTGCATCCTGCGTTGACCAGAAATCGCGATGGATCGCGCTTCCGGCCGCCGTCGGCGCATCCCTGGTCCAGAACAGGTCCTTGATGCCCAACGGTACTCCGTGAAGCGGGCCACGTGTCATTCCTGCCGCAATGTCAGCTTCGGCCCGCCGCGCTGCAGCCAGCGCTTCGTCCGCCATCACACAGGCATAGCTGTGAAGCATGCCGTCATGCGCTGCGATCCGGTCGAGCTGTGCCTGGACCACCTCGACCGGCGATACGTCGCGGCGCGCCAGCGCCACCGACAGCTCACCGATCGTCAGATACTGCAGGTCGGTCATGCCGCGGCGAACTTTCCGGCAAGGACGGCGGCGATGAACCGGGCCATGGCCTCGCCCACCTCGCGCGGCGAATCCTCCTGCAGGAAATGCGCGCCCTTGACCGTAACTTCCTGCTGGTTGGGAAAGCCGCGGCAAAAGTCGCGCTGGGCGCCGATCAGGAAACCGGCTGGATCGCCATTGATGAACAGCTTCGGGACTGGGCTGGTCGCAAGCCAGGCCGAATAGGCCTCGACCACCGCGACGACGTCAGCGGGTTCGCCGGCGATCGGCAAGTCGCGAGTCCAAGCCAGCATCGGCCGCCGTGCTTCGCCCGGTACGCGGAAATGGCTGCGATAGACCTCCATCGCCTCGCCGGAGAGGCCACGCAGCGGCAACAGATATTCGATGAACAGATTCTGCTCGAGGATCATCTTTTCCCCGGCCACCGTGCGCTGACCTTGGAAAAAATCCCGAGTCACTTCCGGCCATTCGTCCCATGACAGGAAAGGGCGCACGATTCCCTCCATATGGACGATCGCCTTGATCCGGTCGGGATGACGTCGCGCCCAGTCGAAGCCGAGCGCCGAGCCCCAGTCATGCACCACGAGGACGATGTCATGATCGAGGCCGAGCGCATCGAACCACCCATCGACATAGCGCTGCTGGTCGGCCAGCCGATACGCACCGTTCGGGTCGACGCCCGAATTCCCCATCCCGGGATAGTCCGGCGCGAGACAGCGGCCGAAGGGCAGCGCGTGCGGGATGATGTTGCGCCATAGATAGGAGGGCGTGGGATTGCCGTGGAGAAAGACGATCGGATCACCTTCGCCAACATCGACATAAGCCATCGGCACGCCGTGGACAGTGACATAGTTACGGAAGACTGCGTTTTCGGTCGAGATTTCGGGTGCGGGATTCATAGCGGAACTCCTGATGCCATATGTCAATAAAGTAGTTCAACTTCACTGAATCGTGCCACTGATCGATACTTCGTCGTTGTTTCTTAGGCCTTTGTTGCGATATGTGCTGCAAACGACAAACGATTATCGCTAACTTTAATAGATAAGATTTTCTAATGCGGATTCCTGCCCTGAACGGACTGCGCGCCTTCGATGTCGTGGCGCGGCATTTGTCGATGAAACACGCCGCTGAGGAACTGTGCGTCACCCCCAGCGCGGTCAGCCAGCAACTTCGCGGCCTTGAGGACGACCTTGGCGTGGCGCTATTCCGGCGTGCGAACCGTGCCATCTACCTCACCGACGCAGGGCAATCGCTGCTGCCGGGGGTGCGCCAGGCTTTCCGTCTGATGGTCGAAGCGGCGGACCGGGTGCGCAGCGGCGCCGAGAGCGGCATCCTGACGATCAGCGTCACACCATTTTTTGCGGAAACCTGGCTGGTTCCGAGGCTCGCCGACTTCCAGGAGCGGCATCCGGCGATCGACCTGCGCGTGATGGCGACGACGGGTCTCGCCAATCTCGCGGCGGGCGAGGCAGAGATCGCGATCCGCCACGGCCTCGGCAAGTATCGCGACATGGTCAGCGACTTGCTGGTCGCGCCGGCAGTGGTGCCGGTGGCCAGTCCCAATCTCGTCGCCCGGCTCGGATCGCCCGCCGGCGCTGTCGATTTGCTCGACTGGCCGAAAGTGCACGGCACCGATCGCGGGGGCTGGGCCTTATGGTTCGAGCATCACGAACTATCATGTCCGGGCGCAGCGCGTGGCGCGTCCTTCGATGATGTCGGGCTGTTGCGGACCGCAATCCTGTCGGGCCATGGTGCTGGATTGCTACCCGCGGCACTGGCCGAGCCGGACATTCGCGACGGACGGCTGGTCGGCCTGGCGGATGCGGTGTTGCTCGACGGGCTCGCTTATCATCTCGTCACTCCCATCGCCACTACACTCCGGCCCGCCATCATGGCATTTCGCCATTGGGCGCTCGGGCAAATTGTCGCGTCCAGCGCCGGTGACGACGTCACGGGATAGGGCTACAGCATCGGGCGGCCACGAAAACGCTCTCTTGGGAAACAGACTTGGACCTCGACGCACTGCTTTATCATTATTTCGGCGCCGAAAGCCTCGAGACGCTCGACGACGCGGCGATCCAGTCGGGTCTCGAACGACTGCGGATCGATTTCGGCACCGAGCGCGACTCGAGCCGCCGCTTCGCCTTGTGGGTCCTCCTGCACGGCCTTGGTGAGGCGCCCGACCCGGTGATCGCCTTCAAGGATGTACGGGAAAGGCAGGCAGCGGAGAATTATGCCCGGGCCGCCGAGCGCGCGGAGCGCGACTCCTGATCGAGACGCTCAGCATTTCACAGGCGCGGCGTATTGCGTTGGGTGCGCAGGGCTTCGGCGCGGCGCTGCCGGAAACTGTCGGCCAGCATCATCTGCGCCGGACGGTCGATACGCTGTCGCTGCACCAGATCGACAGCGTCAATGTCGCGGTGCGGGCGCATTATCTGCCGGCCTTTTCGCGGCTTGGCGACTATGACCGGACGCTAATCGACCGCGCTGCCTGGGGCCCGAAACGCGAGCGGCGGCTGTTCGAATATTGGGCGCATGAGGCATCGCTGCTGCCGATCGCGCTGCAACCGCTGCTACGCTGGCGCATGGCGCAAGCCGATCGCGGCGAGGGCGGCTGGACCAGCCTCAGGCGCTTCGCGACCGAGCGGCGCGGCGAAGCCGAACTGATTCTGGACCGTATCCGCAGCGATGGGCCGATGGCCGCATCCGATTTCGAGGAAGGCAAAAGTCGCAGCGGCTGGTGGGAGTGGGGCGATACCAAACAAGCTTTGGAATGGCTGTTCCGTGCCGGTCACATCACCACCGCGACCCGGCGGGGCAGTTTCGAGCGCGTCTATGATCTGACCGAGCGCGTCATCCCGGCGGCGATCCGCGACGTGCCGACGCCAAGCGATGCCGACGCGTTCCGCGCGCTGACCGAGCGCGCCGCACGAACGCTGGGCGTGGCGACCGAGACCGATCTGCGCGACTATTTCCGCCTTAAGCCGGAAGCGGGACGGGCCAGCGTCGAAACGCTTGTTGAAGAGGGCGTGCTGATCCCGGTCACGGTGACAGGTTGGGGCAAGCCCGCCTTTCTCCATCGCGACGCGCGTCGGCCCCGCCGCATCGCCGGCGCGGCATTGCTCGCCCCGTTCGACCCGCTGATCTGGGAACGCGCGCGAACCGAGCGGCTGTTCGATTTCCATTACCGCATCGAAATCTATGTCCCGGCCGAGAAGCGCCGGCACGGCTATTATGTCCTGCCCTTCCTGCTCGACGATCGCATCGTCGCGCGCGTCGATGTGAAGGCCGACCGGCAAGCGGGCCTGCTGCTCGCGCACCGCGTGACAGTCGAACCCGGGGCTCCGGCCGAGACAATCGAGCGGCTTCGTGTGGAACTGCGGCGCATGACCGGCTGGCTCGGGCTGAAAGATGTGGCGGTCGGTACAGTGGTCCACGCGGAATAAAGATGCTTACCGCATTGACCTGAGGCGCATAAAAAGCCGCCGTGACCCGCAAGATCATCCATGTCGATATGGACGCCTTCTACGCGTCGGTGGAGCAACGCGATGATCCGTCGCTGCGCGGACGTCCGCTGGCGGTTGGCGGGTCGAGCGGGCGCGGCGTGGTCGCCGCGGCGAGCTATGAAGCGCGCTCGTTCGGCGTGCGGTCGGCCATGCCCTCGGTCACCGCGCTGCGCCGCTGTCCCGACCTGGTCTTCGTGCCGCCGCGTTTCGACGTCTATCGCGCCGTATCGGCGCAAATCCGCGCGATCTTCCATGACTATACCCCCTTGGTCGAACCGCTTTCGCTCGATGAAGCCTATCTCGACGTGACGGAAAATCTGCGCGGGCTGAACTCGGCGACCGAGACGGCGAAGGAAATCAGGGCGCGCATCCTGGAGATCACCGGGCTGACCGCCTCGGCGGGCATTTCGTACAATAAATTCCTCGCCAAGCTCGCCTCGGACCAGAACAAGCCCAATGGCCAATGCGTCATTCCGCCGGGTGCGGGCCTGGACTTCGTCGCGACCTTGCCGGTGGGACGCTTCCACGGCATCGGCCCCAAGACCGCCGAGAAAATGAACCGGCTCGGCATCCTCACCGGCGCCGACCTGCGCGCGCACGATCTGCATTTCCTGCAGGGCCATTTCGGCAAGGCCGGCGCCTGGTATCACACCATCGCGCGCGGCGAGGACGACCGGCAGGTCACCCCGGACCGGCCGCGCAAGTCGTCGGGATCGGAAACCACCTATGAGACCGACCTGATCACGCCCGAGGAGGTCGAGGCGGGCGTGCGCGCAATGGCCGATGATGTGTGGGCGTGGTGCGAGAAATCGGGCGGGCGTGGCCGTACCGTGACGGTCAAGGCGCGCTACGCCGATTTCCGCCAGGTCACCCGTAGTCGGACCCGGGCTTCGCCGGTGGCGGACAAGGCGGCGCTATACGACGTTTCGCTGTCGCTGGTGAGGACGCTGTTCCCGTTGCGCGCCGGCATCCGGCTGATCGGCGTCACGCTATCGACCTTCGATGCGGAGGAGGATGCAACGCCGCAGTTCGACCTTTAGGCCAGCCGGCTCCTCCACGAACGGGATGTTGCGCGGGGTTCTCTAGAGCCTGGTGACGGCGTAATGTTCCTCAAGCGCCGCAACCACGGCCTCGCTATGCGCCGCGTCCCGCGCCTCGAACATGATCTCGAGCCGCGCGGCCTGTACGCTTGGCGACGTGAACAGACGATGGTGCGACACCTCGATGATGTTGGCACCGGCCTGGCCAATACGCGTCGAGATCTCGCCCAGAACACCCGGCCGATCCGGGATGTCGAGCACCAGGCGCATCATTCGTCCGTCCCGGATCATGACCCGCTGAAGCACATTGGCGAGCGCGCGATTGTCGATGTTCGCGCCACAGATCGGTACCCCGATCCGGCGTCCCCTGAACAGGTCGGGATACGCCAGCAGCGCGGCCACGCCGGTGGCGCCCGCACCTTCCGCGACGATCTTTGCCTCTTCCGCCAGCAGTGCGATGGCATTCTCGATCAGATGTTCCGGGACAGTGATCACCTGGCTGACAAACTTCCGCACGATCTCAAGCGGCCGGCGACCGATATCACGGACGGCGATCCCTTCGGCGATGGTCGTTCCACCGACGCTGACCGGCTGCCCGGCCAATTCCTGCGCCATCGCGGCATAGCTTTCGACTTCTACCCCGAAAACGTCGATCCGGCGCCCAGCACCCAGCGCGGCAAGCGCGGCCCCCGCGATCAGCCCGCCGCCGCCGATCGGCACGGCAAGCGTATCGAGCTCGGGCACATCCTCGATCAGTTCGAGGGCAAGCGTACCCTGGCCCGCGATGACGGCATCGTCATCATAAGGATGGATGAAGGTCAGGCCCTGATTGTCCGCCAGGGAGCGCGCATGCGCAGCCGCCTCGGCGAGTGTCGTGCCATGCAGCACGACCTCCGCGCCCCATTGCGCCGTTCGTGTCACCTTGGTCGATGGCGTGAAGGCCGGCATGACGATCACCGCCCGGATGCCGAGAAGCGCAGAATGCCGTGCGACCGCCTGGGCATGATTGCCGGCGGACATGGCGACAACGCCGGCCGCTCGCTCCGGTGCGGTCAGAAGGGCAAGGCGATTGGCGGCGCCGCGCTCTTTGAAGGCACCGGTGACCTGCAATGAATCGAGCTTCAACCAGACTTCGGCGCCGGTGAGCCGGCTGATGGCATCGCTGCGAATGGCCGGGGTACGGATCACCTTGCCGGCGATCCGGTCAGCGGCCGCCCGTACGTCTTCAAAACCAATCACGTGCTGTTCTGCTCCGAATTCGAGTTCGATTGCCGGCGATAACGAGGTAATCAGGCGATCGATACGGGCCAGAACAGGCCGTCCGACGCGTCACCGCTTTTGACTATACGACCTGTCAGGAGATGAGCAGCCCCGCCAGCGCCGCCGACATCAGATTCGCAAGACTGCCGGCACACAAGGCGCGCAGGCCGAGTTTGGCGATCATCGGGCGCTGATTGGGCGCAAGACTGCCGGTGACCGCCATCTGAATCGCGATCGATGAGAAATTGGCAAAGCCGCACAAGGCGAAGGTGACCACCGCGACGGTGTGATGAGAAAGTGCCGTCTGCTTACCCAGGGCGATATAGGCGACGAATTCGTTGAGCACGATCTTCTGCCCAAACAGACCGCCAGCAGCGCCCGCCTCGTGCCACGGCACGTTGAGCAGGAACATGACCGGCGCGAAGACATAGCCGAGCAGGGCCTGAAAGCTCAGGCCCTCCAGCCCGAACCATTTGCCGACGCCACCCAGAATGCCGTTCGCAAGTGCGACCAGCGCGACGAACGCCAGCACCATCGCCCCTACCGCGACCGCCAACTTGACGCCGGTCTGCGCACCCTGCGCCGCCGCCATGATGATATTGGCGGGCTTTTCCTCGTCATGGCTCGCCTCGGGCATCGGCTCGCCCGGTGTCCCCTCGGGCAGGAGCGCGGCAGGGCCTTGTCCGCTGACGCGCGCCTCGGACAACTTTATCTGCTGGTCCCCGGGATGGTCACCGAGCGGCAACTCGCCCTGACCAGTCACCGGTACGTCGGGCATGATGATCTTGGCCATCAGAATGCCGCCCGGTGCGGCCATGAAGCTCGCGGCAAGCAGATATTCGATCGAAATGCCCATCGAAGCATAAGCGGCGAGGATCGTCCCCGCAACGCCGGCCATGCCGCTGGTCATCACCGTGAATAGCTGTGGCGGGGTCAGGCTCGCCAAATAAGGACGGATGACGAGCGGTGATTCGCTCTGCCCGACGAAGATGTTGGCGGCCGCGCATAGCGATTCGACCTTCGACACGCCGATCACCCATTCAATCGCGCCGCCAAGCCAGCGTACGACCAGTTGCATGATGCCAAGATAATAAAGGATCGAAACAAGGCTGGCGAAGAAGATGATGACGGGAAGAGCCCCGATCGCAAAAACGCTGTCACCATATGGCGCATCGACCAGCCCGCCGAGCAGGAACCGCGTCCCCTCCTTGGCATAGCTGAGCAAGTTGGCGACGCCGCCCGACAGGAATTCCAGCACATTCTTGCCCGCCGGTACATAGAGCACCAGCACGGCAATCCCGGCCTGGAGCGCAAAGGCCGCTCCGACGATACGCGGACGGATCGCGCGGCGATTGTTCGACAGCAGGACAGCGATGCCGAGGATGACGGCAATCCCCGCCAGACCGATCAAAAACTTGCTCAACTGCATCAATCACGCCCCCAATTTGTCCCAGCTTCGCAGCATTCGTCGAAATTGTGCAAGAAAATTGCGTTGGCTCGCCTGCACCAGCCGCCACCTGCCGGATTGACGCGCGGGCGCAAGCCATTAGCGTCGCGGTGATGAACCAGCCTTCGTCCGCGATCCCACGCTCGCTCTTCGCCTTTTCGATCTTCTATGGCGGCATGGTCTGCATCGCCGGTGTGCTCGGATCCAAACAAGTTGCGCTCGGCCCACTATCGGCGATCGGGCCGCTGTTCGGACAAGGCCCGCTGGCCGTCGAAGCGGGAATCTTCGCCTTTCTGATGCTGGTCGTCGTATCGAGCGCTGTCGCCGAACTCCATGGGCCGGCCACCGCCAACACGCTCGTCCGGTTCGGCTTCGTGCCGTTGCTCGGGTCGATCGCGCTGCTTGAGATCGTACTTCATCTGCCCGCTTCGCCCGGCATGAACCCGGCGATCCGCGACGGATTCCAGCTCGTGCTGGGCGGCACGGTACGGATCTGGATCGCCGGCATCGTCGCTTATGGCGCTTCGCAAACCTTGAACGTGACCTTGTTCAGTTGGCTCCGGGGCGAAGGGGGCAAATTGCTCTGGCTGCGCGGCGCGATCGCCGGCGTCCTGTCGCAGATCGTCGATACGCTGCTGTTCATCTCGATCGCATTTCTCGGCGTCTTTCCGATCGGCGAACTGCTGATCGGTCAGATGCTCGCCAAGGTCACGCTGTCTGCCGTGCTGGTCCCGCCGCTAATCTATCTCGTGGTGGCGATCGGCCGGTGGCTGGACGGCACGACCGCGCGGCCCTAGTGGCGCGCGCATGACTGATCATTCGCCCGCCCCCGCCTTGCTCGCCAAGGCCGAGACGCTTACCGAAGCGCTGCCCTATATGCAGCGCTATGCCGGCGCGACCTTCGTGGTGAAATATGGTGGCCATGCGATGGGCGACCCGGAGCTGGCACGCGATTTCGCCGAGGATGTCGTGCTGATGAAGGCGGTCGGGATCAATCCGGTCGTGGTGCATGGCGGCGGGCCGCAGATCGGCGCGATGCTGAAAAAGCTTGGCGTCGAATCGAGCTTTGTCGACGGGCTGCGGGTAACCGACGCACAAACGGCGCAAGTCGCCGAAATGGTCCTGTCGGGCGCAATCAACAAGGAACTCGTCGCCTGGATCGGCCAGGCCGGCGGCCGCGCGGTCGGCATTTCAGGCAAAGATGCGAGCTTTGTGCGCGCGAAGAAGGTCGAGCGCACCAGGCGCGACCCTGACAGCAATATCGAACGCGCTGTCGATCTCGGCTTTGTCGGCGAACCTGTATCGGTCGATCGCTCGATCATCGATACGCTCAGTGCCGCCGGCGTGATCCCGGTGGTCGCGCCGATCGCAATCGGCGATGACGGCCATACCTATAATATCAATGCCGACACCATGGCCGGCGCGATCGCCGCCGCGATGGGCGCGTCGCGGCTGTTCCTGCTGACTGACGTCGCAGGCGTGCTCGACAAGCAGGGCGAACTGCTCACCGATCTCGATCCCGAACGGATCGCCCAGCTTCGTGCGGATGGCACGATCAGCGGCGGGATGATCCCCAAGCTCGAAACCTGCGTCACTGCGGTCGAGGGCGGCGTGGATGCCGCCGTCATCCTCGACGGCCGCGTGCCGCACGCGATGCTGCTCGAAATCTTCACGCGCCAGGGCGCCGGCACGCTCGTTCACCGCTGAGGGCGTTCATCGCTGAGAGTCTTTTTCCGGCGGTGCGGGTAGGGCCGGCACCGCCGACCAAAACGGTCTGTGTCACTCCTGTGACGCTTTCGTGTCACCGCCGTCACGCCAATGTCGCGTCCGCTTAACATCGCCGCGCTATGCGTTTCTTCCGGCAAGCGAAGGAAACGGCGATGACCCACACCCACAGCTTCGACGAGGCCCGCTGGATTGCGGCACTCGGCACCGCGATCGACCGCGCCACCGCGGCCGACCCCATCACCCCCGGTATCGGCTATCGCAGTGGTACCGCCACCCTGGCCTTTTGCGTCGATACAAGCGGCGCGATCTCCGACATCCGCGTCATTCAGGGGTCGGGCGACGATAGCCTGGATCGCCGCGCGATCGCCAAGCTGCGCCGCGCCGAGCCGCTGCCCCACGGTCCCGCCGGCGCAGCACGACGCACGCACCTGGCCGTGGTACAAGTGGCAGAACCGATCCGGTTGCCGCAGCAAAACGATGAAAAGCGTCGCATCCTTACGATAGCGTAACAACTGGCCACGGGTGCCCTTGTTCAGGGCACCCGCTTTCCGCTATCGGTGTGCGTCCACGCCCAGCGGAGAGCGCAATTGATCGTCATCATCAGTATCATCCAGGTACTGCTCAACGTCGTCTCGCTGATCATCATCGTCCAGGCGATCCTGTCTTGGCTGATCGCATTCAACGTCATCAGCACTTATAACGACACGGTGCGCACGGTTTGGGAAGCGTTACGGCGCATGACCGAACCAATGTACCGACCGATCCGTCGCATCCTGCCCGATTTCGGTGCACTGGACCTTTCGCCGCTGGTCGTGTTGCTGATCCTTTACATCATCCGCACGATCCTGCTTCCTGCGTTGGCGGTGCAGCTCTACGCGCCACCGGCGATCTGATTGCCCGCCTGGGCCGAACGCAGCGACGGCATCGCCATCGCGGTTCGGGTCACGCCGCGATCGTCGCGCGAGAGCTTCGGCGCGGGCACAGATGAGCATTTCATCGCCAGGCTCGCCGCCCCGCCAATCGAAGGAGCGGCGAACGCAGCTCTGGTGCCGTTGGTAGCAAAAGCCTTTGACGTGCCGAAACGCGCGGTCAGCCTGATTGCTGGCGATACGGCGCGGTTGAAGCGGCTGCACGTCAACGGAGACGTCGCCACGCTGGCGGGAATTGCCGCCGCATTCTATGGGGCCGGGTCATGAGTGCAGACATCATCGACGGCAAGGCATTTGCCGAAGCCTTTCGCGGGCGGCTTGCCGTCCAGGTCGCCGCTTTCACCGCTGCCGCCGGACGTGCGCCGGGGCTGGCGGTGGTGCTGGTCGGCGAGGATCCCGCCTCCGCCGTCTATGTCCGGTCGAAGGGCAAGGCGACGCGTGCCGCAGGGATGGAAAGCTTCGAGCACCGGCTGCCCGCCACCGTATCGCAGGACGAACTGCTCGCCCTGGTCGATGCGCTTAATGCCGATCCGGCGATCGACGGGATCCTCGTGCAGCTGCCATTGCCCGGCCATATCGACGAGCGCGCGGTGACGACGCGGATCGATCCGGACAAGGATGTCGATGGCTTTCACCCGGTCAATGCCGGACGGCTGGCAACCGGACTCGAGGGTTTCGTTCCCTGTACACCGCTTGGCTGCCTGATGCTGCTCAAGGACCGCCTCGGCGATCTCGCCGGGCTCGATGCGGTAGTGATCGGGCGGTCGAACATCGTCGGCAAGCCGATGGCGCAATTGCTGCTTGGCGAAAGCTGCACCGTGACGATCGCGCATTCGAAGACCCGCGACCTGTCGAGCGTGGTACACCGTGCCGATATCGTCGTCGCGGCGGTCGGGCGGCCGCGCATGATCAAGGGCGAATGGATCAAGCCCGGCGCGACGGTGATCGATGTCGGCATCAACCGCACCGCGGACGGGCTGGTCGGCGATGTCGATTTCGCCGGCGCGGCGAGCGTAGCGGGGGCGATCACGCCGGTGCCGGGCGGCGTCGGGCCAATGACCATCGCATGCCTGTTGCGCAATACCCTGGTGTCCGCGCACCGGCGCGAGCGAGTGCCCTATGAGAAGGGGTCTTTGTGATGCTGCTCGCGCTACTGATCGCCGCCGCGCCCGCAACGACCGCCGTCGATGCCGAACGCGCCTTTGCCGCCGCCGCATTGAAGGACGGGCAATGGACCGCGTTCAGGCGTTATGCGGCCGAGGATGCGGTGATGTTCGTGCCGCAGGTGGTGAAAGCACAGCAATTCCTGAAGGATCGCAAGGACCCGCCCAAGGCGATCTCCTGGTGGCCAACCGAAAGCTATATCTCGTGCGACGGATCGCTCGCGGTCAATACCGGCGGCTGGCAGCGGCCGGACGGCGCGGTCGGCTATTTCTCGACCATGTGGCAGCGTCAGGCCGATGGCGGCTGGAAATGGATCGTCGACAGTGGCGATGAACTGAAAATCGCACGCGATCGGCCGATCAAACCGAAAGTCGTGCGGCCCAAATGCACTGGGCGGGTCGTTCCGATGATCGTTGGCCCCGATGACAACAGTGATGCCGGCCATTCGAAGGACGAAACATTGTTGTGGAACTGGGTCGTCAAGCCGGATCTGTCGCGTCGATTCACTGCGGAGATCTGGGACGGCCGTGAATATCGGCCCGTGATCGACGACGCGATCGCCGCCCCGAAATGATCGAGCTCTTCGTCTCCTCATTGATCACGTTCTTCGTGGTGATCGATCCGCCGGGCTGTGCGCCGATCTATGCCGGGCTGTCGGCCGGCGCCACGCCCGAGCACCGCCGCGCGATGGCGATCCGCGCGGTGCTGGTCGCGGCAGCCATCCTGCTGGTCTTCGCATTGTTCGGCGAGGATCTGCTCCGCGGTCTCGGCATCAGCCTGGCCAGTTTCCGCATCGCGGGCGGCATCATGCTGTTCCTGATCGCACTGGAAATGGTGTTCGAGAAGCGCACCGAACGCCGCGAGGACCGCGCCGCCAAGGTCGCCGCGACACCAGAGGTGGAGGATGTGTCGATCTTCCCGATGGCCATGCCGATGATCGCCGGCCCGGGATCGATCGCCTCGGTCATGCTGCTGATGAGCAAGAACGAAGGCGTGGAGCGCACACTCGTCGTGCTCGGCGCACTGGCGACGATCCTGTTGCTGACATTGCTCGCCCTGCTTGCCGCCGGTCCGATCATGCGCGTGCTCGGTGCGAAGATCGAGGCGGTGATCACCCGGCTGCTCGGCGTGCTGCTCGCCGCGCTCGCGGTTCAGTTCGTGATCGACGGCATCCGCATCAGCCTGACGTAAAGCATCGCGCAAAGCCTTTGCGCTCCCGGCGCTGTGGCAATTCTGTTTCCGACACCGAGAAAGAGCGCGCCGCTATCAGTCCGGCAAGGGATGACATGCCCGTTCCTGTGTCATGGTTGAATCGCCACCGGCGCCAGACCGCGGGGGGGAGATATGTTACACCGGTATGTAACGTTTCTTTTTCCACAGCCGCCTCGACGACTATCTATATAATTCATCATATATCAGATACTTAATGCGAAATAATCGCCCTTGAGCCGCGCCGGGTGAGAGCCTTGCGGAAATCTCGAAGCATCGGCGTGACGGATCGCGCTCCAGCCGTCTAGTGGATCCGAAACAGTCGGAAGGGCGATTTGGCGGGCAGCGGCAGCGGCTCGAGCCATGCCGGCACCTTGCGATTGGCCAGCTGATCATAAAAGCCGCCCGGGTTGCGCGCACGGTACACCGTCGATTCCGCCATGTTCGGGCAGACCAGCAGCAGCGTCGCGCCGTGCCGCTTCGCGGTGGCGCGGAAATTCTCCGCCGAGCGCGAAAAGGCGTGCTGCACGTCGAGGATCGCATCGCCATTGCGATGATAGGGCCCGGCCACCGCATTGTGATGCGTGGTCACGATCAGGCGCGGCCCGAGATCGACAAAGGTGAAGATGGTCTGCGCCGGATAATGGTCGAGCGACTTCATCGCCGGAGCGGTCAGGCACAGGCCGGTCGAGCGGTTGACGATATTGGTCCGCGCGCTGGGCCGGTCGATCGGCAGATATTTGATCGCGAACCCCGCGAACATGCCCGAGATCGCCATGAAGCCGATCACCGTTCCGAACACGCGCACCAGCATCCGGTCATGGCCCATGGTCCAGCCAAGGATGATCCAGGCCAGCGCGACCGCTCCGGGCACGGCAAGCAGCTGTGCGGCCGGGCCGGCGCGCGTCTGCCACAACAGCATCAACCCGGCAAAGATCGAGAACATCAGCACCGGCACCCAGCCGTTGATGCTGATATCGTTGCGCGCCCGCCAGGTCGCGATCGCCGCGCCGATGATGCCGATCACCGGCAAGGTGACGATCGGGAAGGCCATGCGGAACGGATGCTTGTAGATCGGTCGCGCCTCACGGACATTGTCGAGCCAGGCATGCGCCAGCTCGGGCGAAACCTGTTCGGGGCGCCCGAGGCATTGCGGGAAGAGCAGCGCGAATCCGACCGCGATCGCCACGCCCGCCACGACGGCAAGCGCAAACCGCGTCCAGCGCTGCTCCGGGCTCAGCCGAGCGAGCAGGAACAGCAAGCCGCCGCCAACCACCATCACGCTCAGCCATACCGGGGTCAGCGCATCGCAGCGCAGCACCTGATTGGCGTTCGATGCGAACAGTACGAACCCGATCCCGCAGCCACCGGCGAGCGTCAGGCCATAGACGCTGAGCCGTGCCGCCTCGGTCCGATCCCACACCCAGCGCAAGGCGATGATCGCACCCGCCATCGCCGCATAGGGCAGCAGTTCGAGGCCGATATTGAGCGACACCGCGCTCGCCACGCCGACGATCGCCCCGCCGCGCCCCTTTTTGGGGTCGGCAAGGCCGGCCACGGTCAAGCTGAGCATGGCAAGCTGCCAGCCATGATGGTCGATGCGGTCGGGCATGAACATCAGCATCGTCGCGGTGCAGCCAAGCAGGAAGACGATCGCCAACGGCCAGGCGACCGGGCTGACCAGCCGCCGCGCGGTCGCGGCAAGCCCGATCATCGCCAGGCTCAATGGCAGGAGCGGCGCGATACCACATGCCAGCTTCTCGGCCTCCGCCACGCCGACGAACGGGCGCAGGATCAGAATCAGCGCGGCAATCGGCAGATCGACGATACGGCTCCAGTGAATATCGAAGCCGCCCGGCGGATTGAGCCGGTACTGCCGCAGATCATACCAGCCCTGCCCGTCAAGCAGCGCGCGCACCTGCATCAGCCGCATATTGTCGTCGGTGTCGCCAAGCGACAGCCAGTGGATCGAATTCCAGCGGTCGAAGACGAAATAAGCGAGGATCACGATCCAGGCGATCAGGGTCAGCCGCATCCAGTTGCGGTCGATTTCGTCTCGCAACTCAATGGAGGATTTGGATGTGTCGCTCAAAATGCTTCCCTCACCTTGACTCGCGCTCTACTGCGGCGCGCGTAAAGGGCAAGGTGGCGTGACGGCAATTATCAGACGTTTCGAGATGTGGCGTTCGAGTGGCATGCTCGGTCAGCTGATCCGCTTCGGCATCGCCGGGGGGATTTCGACCGTCATCTATTCGGCAGTCTATCTGCCGCTCGCGACCTGGGTGTTCCCGCACAACCAGGCGGTGTTCGCCGTGCCGTTCGCCTTTGCCGTCGCAGTGACGGCGGGTTTCTTCCTGCACAGCGCCTGGAGCTTCAAGGGCCATGGCACGCGTGACACGAGCGGACGCCAGCATCTGAAGTTCCTCGTCGTGCAGGGCTTCGGCCTCGCGCTCAACGCGCTGTTCACCTGGGTGCTGACCGGGCCGCTGCACCAGCCCGCCTGGGTGCCGCTGATCCCGGTCGTGCTGATCACGCCCTTCGCGACTTTCGCCCTCAATCGCCAATGGGTATTCGGCTGATATGGATCGCATCGTTTACGACCGCATGGCGGCGCATGACTCCACCCATTGGTGGTACCGTGCGCGCCGCGACATCCTGGCCGATTATCTGACTCGAGAGGGCAATCTACCCGACGATGCGCGCATCCTGGAGATCGGCTGCGGCACCGGACATAATCTGCCGATGCTGGCGCGTTTCGGCAGCGTCGACGCGATCGAGATCGACCCTGCCGCGCGCGACATCGCCAGCCTCCGGCTCGGCCGTGACGTGAGCGCGGCGCCCTTGCCGATCCTGCCCGGGGTCGAACGCGGCGCATACGACCTGATCGCGGTGCTCGATGTGGTCGAGCATATCGAGGACGATGTCGCGGCGCTGCAGGCGATGGCGACATGCCTGAAACCCGGCGGCAAGATCCTGATCACCGTGCCCGCGCATCAATGGCTGTGGAGCGCGCATGACGTGGTGAACCATCATCACCGGCGCTATTCCAAGGGGACGCTGATCGCGGCGATCCGCATGGCGGGGCTGGAGCCGCGCAAGCTTGGCTATTTCAACTCGTTGCTTTTCCCGCTCGCCGCCGCCGCGCGGCTGGCCGGGCGGATGACGGGGCGCGACGACAGCGACGATTCGCCGCCGCCCAAGCCGGTCAATTCATTGTTCGAGGCAATCTTCCGACTGGAACGTCATCTGGTCGGGCGCGTACCGATGACGCCCGGCGTGTCGATCATCACTCTCGCGTCGCCACGGACTTGACCCGCGGCTTGCGCACGCGCGGCTTGGCCGGCGTCGCGCGGCTGGCGGCACCCGGCGAGACCAAAGCCTCGACTGGCCCCGGCGGCAGCGCGGCGGCACGCGGCTCGGCACGATAGCCTAGCGTGGCGGTGCCCTGCACCGGTCCGGCGATATCGGACACGAGATAGAGCGGGCGACGTTTCGATTCGACATAGAGCCTGCCGAGATATTCGCCGATCATGCCAAGCACGAACATCTGCACCGCGCCAAGCAGCACCACCACCAGCATGGTCGAGGTCCAGCCCTGCACCGCGCTGCCCGAGATGAAACCGATCGCGATATACACGAACAGCAGCAGCGACAGGCCGGTCAGCGCGAGGCCGACATGGCTGGCGAAGCGCAGCGGTGCGGTCGAGAAGCCCGTCACCGCGTCGAAGGCGAGCCGGACCATCTTGCCGAACGGGTAATTGGTTTCGCCGGCATGGCGCTCGGCCCGGTCGTAGAGGAAGGGCACCTGGCGAAAGCCGATCCAGGCGACCATGCCGCGAATGAAGCGCGCCTGTTCGGGCAGCGAGAGAAACGCGTCGAGCGCACGCCGGCTCATCAGCCGGAAATCGCCGGTGTCGAGCGGGATCGGCGTGTCGGTCAGCCGGTCGAGCATGCGATAGAATAACGCGGCGGTCAGTTTCTTGAAGATCGTCTCGCCTTCACGTTTGCGGCGCACGGCATAGACCACGTCAGCATCCTGGGCGATCATCGTCGCGCGCATCTCGACCAGCAATTCGGGCGGGTCCTGCAGATCGGCATCGATGATCAGGATCTGCGCACCGGCGCACAAATCGAGTCCCGCGGTCAGCGCGAGTTGATGGCCATGATTGCGCGACAGGTTGATCGCAACGAGGTGCGGATCGGCGGCAGCCAGCCGTTGCATCGTCGGCCAGCTCGCATCCTTCGAACCGTCATTGATGAAGACGAGTTCGTAATCGTCACCCACCGCCGCCCGCGCCGCGGCCGACACGCGCGCATGAAGCAAGTCGAGGCAGGCCTCTTCATTGTAGCAGGGAATGACGACGGACAAAGCAGGACGGTTCATGCCGCCCGCTGTAACGGCTTCGCACGCATCCGTCATCGGGCTTTGCGCCGAACGGCGCGGGGGGCTTTGCGCCGAACGGCGCGAGGGGGCTTTGCGCCGAACGGCGCGAGGGGGCTTTGCGCCAAGCGGCGCGGGGAGGCTTTGCGCCAGGCACAAAAAAGCCCGGGATTCGCATCCCGGGCTCTTTGGTCGTGGAGCCGGATCGCGAAGGCTCAGCCCTCGTAATCGGCGCCCAGATTCTGGTTGCGCGGCGGCGCGGCGGCGGTGAGGCGAAGCGCCTCGGCCGATGCCGCGATGCTGCCGACGGCATCCGCCTCGTCCTCGTCATCGACCTGGACGCGCTGCAGACCCGAAATCACCGCCTCTTCGAGATGCGGTGGCTTGACGGTTTCCTCGGCGATCTCGCGCAGCGCGACGACCGGGTTCTTGTCGCGATCGCGATCGATCGTGAGGTCGGCACCACCCGAGATCTGGCGCGCACGTTGTGCGGCGAACAGAACCAGATCGAACCGGTTGGAAATCTTGTCGACGCAATCTTCGACAGTGACGCGCGCCATGAACGGCTTTCCTTCGTTTTACGACGATAAGGTGAAGCGCCGCGATCTAGGGTGCCATCAGCGCAGAGTCAAGGAATCAGGCTTGCTCCCGACGCAAGGGACCGTCATCACCCGATATGATGATCGACCCGCCCGAACAACCGAGCTTCACCGTCGATGGCAACAGGCTGACGATGCTCGATACGGGGCCGCGACGGATCGAAGCGCTGATCGCGCTGATCGACGGCGCGCGGCACACGCTCAGGGTACTCTATTACATCTATGTCGATGATGCGGCAGGCGCGCGGGTGCGCGACGCGCTGATCGCCGCGGCGGCGCGCGGCGTCGCTGTATCGCTGATCGTCGATGGCCTTGGCAGCGAACATGCCGCGCAACGCCATTTCTTCGCGCCGCTCGATGCAGCCGGCGTCATGGTATGCCGTTTCGTGCCGCGCTGGGGTCGACGCTATCTGCTGCGCAATCACCAGAAGCTTGCACTCGCCGATGCCGAGAGCCCGCGGGCGCGGGTGATCATCGGCGGGTTCAATATTCAGGACAGCTATTTCGGTACGCCCGCCGAACAGGCCTGGCGTGACCTGGGGCTGCTGGTCGAGGGGCCGGCGGCGACTCGCCTCGCGGGCTATTTCGATGCGCTGTCGGCCTGGGCGAAGCAGCCCAAGGCCTCGATGCGCCGCCTGCGCCGCATGCTCACTGTGTGGAGCGAGCCGCACGGCACGGCGCGCTGGCTGCTCGGCGGACCCACTCGCCAGCTTTCGCCCTGGGCACGCACGGTACGGCACGACATGCGCGAGGCGTCGCGTTTCGACCTGATCGCAGGCTATTTCGCACCCAATCCGGCGATGCTCTCCCGGCTCGATCGGATCGGCAAGCGCGGGCAGGTACGCATCGTGCTGCCGTCGAAGAATGACCATGGCGCCTCGATCTGGGCGTCGCGCTTCACTTATGCCGGACTGTTGCGCAAGCGCGTGCGAATCTACGAATATCTGACCACCAAGCTGCACACCAAGCTCTTCGTGATCGATAATGTGACCTATGTCGGATCAGCGAATTTCGACATTCGCAGCATGTTCCTGAACCTGGAGATCATGCTACGCATCGACGATGCCGCCTTTGCCGCGCATGCCCGCGCCTATGTCGATGGAGAGATCGCCGAATCCGAAGCGATCACGACCGCGCTCTACAAGGCGCGCACCAGCCCCTGGATGCGGGTCAAGCAGGCGGCGGCGTATTTCGTGATGGCGGTGCTCGACTATAATGTGACGCGGCGACTGAATTTCGGCCCCGATGGACGTTAGGCGTCGGCGCGCGGCTTGAAGTCCAGGCTCAGTGAATTGATGCAATAGCGCAGGCCCGTCGGCGGCGGACCGTCGGGGAAGACATGGCCGAGATGTCCGTCGCATTTCGAACAGCGTGCCTCGACGCGAGTCATGCCGTGGCTGACATCGCCATGTTCGGTGACGCGTCCGGCGGCGGCCGGCCGGGTGAAGCTCGGCCAGCCCGAGCCCGAATCATATTTGTCCGCGCTGTCGAACAGCGGCATGGCGCATCCGGCGCAGCGATACACCCCGTCCGCCTTGTTGTGATCATAACGTCCCGAAAAGGCTGGCTCGGTCCCGGCTTCGCGCAGCACATGATATTGTTCGGCTGACAGCTTCTTGCGCCACTCGCCTTCGGACAGGGTCAGATGATCCATCGGGTCAACCTTTGGCTGTGGTGAAACGCGGTTCGGCGCGAGCATGACCGATCCGGGTGAGTCGGGCGACGATCTCGATCATAATTGGGGCGATGCGCGCGATCGGCAAGACCGCCCGGGCGATACGTGGTGATTCAGCTCCATCGCGAATCAATCCGGCCAGCCCGATCGGCCGGGCGAGATCGCGCGCGAGCCGCGTTTGAAACGCCGTCGCGGCGGATGCGCCGCCCGCTGCATAGCCGGTCGCGGCGCGGATGCCGCTGGCGATGGCAATGCCCATGCCTTCGCCGGCGAGTGACGGAATGACGCCAGCCTGATCGCCAAGCCGGAACAGGCCGGCCTCGCCTTGCCGTGCGCGCCAGCCATAGGGAATATTGGCGACGGCGTCGGCCGGGCCCTTTACGCGCCAGGCAAGCCGCTCGCCCAGTCCCGGCACCTCGCGCCCGAGTGCGTCAAGCAGGAGATCCGGGCCGCCCGCCTCGGTCAGGCGCGAGCGATGCACCGCCATGCACAAATTCGCAGTACCGTCTTCCTGCAGCACCACCCCGGCATAGCCGCGGTCGAACAGGTGCAGCTCGATCGCATCGCCGATCATCCGGTCGAGCGCCGACGAGGGGCCGAGCCGGACGCGCAGCCCAAGCGTCGGATCGGCCCCACGCGCCGATTCGGGGCGGGCAAGACCGCGAATGTCATGCTTGCCGCTGGCCAGGAACAGTGCATCGGCGGCGATTTGCGTCCCATCGGCAAGTCGCGCGGCGCGACTTTCGATCGCCTTCACCGTCACGCCGCGCTCGATCGCCGCGCCAGCCGCAGCAGCGCGGGCGAGCAGCAGCGTGTCGAGGTGATGCCGCGACACGGCATGAGCGGGCCGGGGAAGCGGTGCCTCAACCACCTTGTCGCCCGCCAATAGCCGCACACGCGTCACCCGCGCCGGGCCAAGCGCTTGCGGATCGATACCGAGGCTTGCCAGCGAGTCGAGCGTCCGCCAGCTCAGGAACCCACCGCACAAGGCGTCGCCCGTCTCGCGGCTGCGCTCGATCAGCAGGTGCGGCAGTCCGGCGCGCGCCAGCACGATCGCGGCGCTGGCCCCGGCAGGCCCGCCGCCAACGATCAGCGCAGGCGTTCGACGCATAGCCGGAAGGGGAAGACGCGCATCACCCGCGCGTCCGCAATGCCGGCTTCGGCAAGAATCGGCAGCCATTCGCCGGGCCGATAAGACCGCGCGATCGACAATTGCCCGTCATGACGCACGATCGGATGCCAGCGCGCGATGGTGGCGAGGATCGGGAAGCCCCAATGCGCGAAACCATGGCGGTGAAGGTCGTTGACGTGCCAGCCCTGCGCCGCCTTCGCTTCCATGAAGCGGAGAAAGGCGACCAGCTGGCCATGCGTCATGTGATGCGCGACCAGGCTGCTGATCACGAAATCCCAGCCTTCAGCATGATCGGCATAATCGCCGGTGATATAGCGGATGCCCAGATCGGCCGATGTATGGGCGCG
The DNA here is from genome assembly GCF_000803065.1 of Sphingomonas sp. ERG5. GTDB lineage: Bacteria > Pseudomonadota > Alphaproteobacteria > Sphingomonadales > Sphingomonadaceae > Sphingomonas. Next base: position 3,851 of record NZ_JSXI01000009.1, on the reverse strand, counting down.
TGCAGCCAGCTCGCTGCGCGGGTTGAGGTCGACGCCGACCAGCTCGGCCGCAATGCCACGCCGCTTCGCCCAGCGCGCGATCCGGCGAAGCATGTCGCCATCGCCGAAGCCGACATCGAGCAAGCGGAAGCGCGTCATGCCCCTCGTGCCGCGCCGGAGGAAATCAAGCGTCGGTCGCGCCGCCATCGTCACGACATTGACCCGGGCAAGGTCGCCGACGACATCGGCATAGGTGGCGGCGTCAAGATCCTCGGCGTCCATCAGCTCCTCGGCCTGGGCACGGACTGCGAGGCTCATGTCGCGCTCCTGAACCCGAAGCCCTCGGCGGCAAGGCCGGGCCCGAAGGCCAGCGCGACACCGTCCGCGACCGGCGGCCCGGCAAGCAATCGCGCAAGCACGAACATCAGGGTGGCCGAGGACATATTGCCGCTGTCGGCCAGCACGCCGCGCGATACCGCCAGTGCTTCTTCCGGCAAATGCAGGGCGCCTTCAACCGCATCGAGGATCGAGCGGCCCCCGGCATGAACCGCCCAGCCGTCGATCTCGGCGGGGTCGCGACCGCCGGTAGCGGCTTGGGCAAAAGCCGGATCGGCAAGGCCGGCGGCGATTCGCGCCGGGACTTCGCCCGACAAATGCATCGCGAAGCCGCGATCGGTGATGTCCCAGCGAATCAGCGCGTCCGAATCGGGCAAGGTGGTGGCGAACGGATCGCCCAGCACGAACCCGCCAGCCTCCGCCGTCACCAGTCCCGCCGCCGCGCCATCGCCGAACTGGAGCATCGCCAGCAACGGTTCGATCTCGGCCACGTCCTGCAAATGCAGCGTGGAAAGCTCCACGCACAACACCAGCACGCGCGCTGCGGGATCGGAGCGGACGATATGCCGTGCAGTACGTAACGCGGCCACCGCAGCGTAGCAGCCCATGAAACCGATCAGCAGCCGCTCGACCGATGGCGCCAGGCCAATCCGTCGCGCGATGATCTGGTCGATGCCCGGCGCTACGAAGCCGGTGCAGCTGGCGACGACGAAATGGGTGATCTCGCCAGGTGCGACCTGATCGCGCAACGCCTCGATCGCCGCGATCCCAAGCGTCGGGGCCGCCTCGGCATAGATCGCCATCCGTGCGGCGGTGCCGGGCAGGATCGAATCGGCATAGAAACCATCGGCGGCGACCGGTGAGCCACCGCCAGCGGTCGGCGGCAGGATCGACCAGCGATGCCCGATCGCCGAGCGAGCTGCCATCCGGTCGAACAGCTTCGCGCTGCGCGGATCCGTCAGCCGGTCGCGCGCCCAGGCGATGAACGCATGATGGATGTCGTGCCCCGGAACCGTGGTGCCGATCGCATTGAGATACACGGGAACAGCTAAGGACAAGGGCGGGGGCGGCTTTCAGCAGCGCGGCCAGACGCCGTGCATGAGTTGCATAACGCTACTGTACGCTGCGGGTTCACCGGCCGCAATGAATCACGGATGGTGGATTTGCAGGCGAGGATCGGGTGCGGCCCGGGTGGATGTTCGGGTTGGTCATATCCAGGCTGTTCGGATCAAGCCGGGCAAGAACTTCGCCCCCGCCATGCGAATAGGATGTCGCGGTGTCGACGCGATCAATCATGTCGCGACTCCGCGACCGGGCAACGATCGGGAGATGTCGCCAAGGCGGCGAAAGCGACCATTGACGGCCGGCTGCGCCCGCACTGAGGGGGAGAATTCCGGCCTATTCCGAAATTTCCCCATTTATCACAGCTTTATGGTGAATGGTGCGGCCGAGAAGACTCGAACTTCCACGGGCTTTCGCCCACAACGACCTCAACGTTGCGCGTCTACCAGTTCCGCCACGGCCGCACGTGAAACACCACCGGACAAGCCCGGCAGCTGGTAGGGGAGCGCCCCTAGCAAGCACTTCGACAGATAGCAACCGGGGAACGCATCATGGATGCTCGCCCTTCCCCCGGCACCGCGCACGCTATAGCAGGGCCGCCATGCCGACACCTGCGCCTTTCACCATTTCGGCCGAGACGCGGCGAATCCTGGCGCTGGCCTGGCCGGTCGCGCTGACCAGCCTGAACTGGACGATCCTGCACCTGACCGATGTCGTGGTGGTCGGCCTGGTCAGCACTGACGAAGTCGCCGCACTCGGCGCGAGCCGGTCGCTGACTTTCGTCACGATCGTCACCGGCCTTGCCTGGCTGTCGGGCATCCTGGTGTTCGTCTCGCGTGCCGATGGCGCCGGCGACCTGAAGCGCACCGGCCAGGTGCTCCGCGAGGGCCTGGTGCTGGCGCTGCTGCTCGGATCGGTCAGCGCGCTGCTGCTTGGTCTGTTCGCCGCGCCGATGCTCGCCGGCATGGGGGTGGCCGATATGCTGGTCGGCCCCGCGGCACGCGTCGTGCAAGTCATGGCGCTGTCCTATCCGTTCCAGATGGTGATCGTCGCGGCAAGCTTCTTCCTCGAAGGCGTCAGCCGCCCGCGCCGGGTGATGACGATCAACCTGATCATGCTGCCATTCAATGCCTTGTTCGCCTGGGCGATGTCGGGCGGACATCTCGGCTTTCCGGTGATGGGCGCAGTCGGCGCAGCCGCTGCGACAGCCATGGCGTCGGCCTTTGGTGCGTTCGGGATGATCGGCGCGGTGTGGACATTGCCGCGCGCCGCCGCACGCGGCGTGCATGACCTCTCGCGTGCGGCATGGCGCGGCATACCGGCAGGCGCGGCGCGACTGGCGCTGTTCGGCATCGTGCCGGCAATCGCTTCGGGATTGGAGCTGATCGGCTTTTCGATCCTGATCGCCCTATCGACGCAACTCGGCGAAGTGACGACGCATGCCTTTCAGATCGTCTTCTCGATTCACAACGTCACCTTCGGCGTCGCCCTCGGACTGGGATCGGCCGCCGGCGTGCGAGCCGGCAATGCGGTCGGCGAAGGCGATGCGGCGCAAGCGATCCCACGCACGCTGATCGCCGTGGCGGTAGCGGCAATCGCCACCGGATTGATGGCGCTGATGCTGGTCGTCGCCCGCGCCCCGCTGGTCGCGCTGTTCCCGGCGGTCGCCGACGTGCATCTGCTGGCGCTGGCAATGCTGCCGGTCTGGGCGCCGTTCATCCTGTTCGACGGCGTGCAAGTGGTGCTCGTCTATGCGCTGCGCTCGCTCGGCGATCAGGTGGTGGCCGGGGTCAACAGCATTATCGCCTTCTTCCTGGTGACCGGCGGCACGGGCTGGTGGCTGGTCCATCACGGCTTTGGGCCGATGGCGCTGGTCTATGCCTCAGGCCTGGGGATGGTCGCGGCGGCTTTATTGCACGGCGCGCGTTTCTGGATGATCAGCGCGGCGCTTCGTCGGCAAAGCTGAGCGCCAGATTCTTCGAATTGACCGGTACGTCGAGCTTGGCGCTATTGAATTCGACCGATCCGCGCGGTGGCAGCACCGTCACTTCGGGCCGGATGGTCCAGCCATAGACCACTCGCTCCTGCGCGTCGCGCAGCTCGGCGCGGATATCGGGGACCGACTGGCGCTGATCGGTCGGGTTGACCACCTTGCCGCTGACCGCGAACAATTGGCTGCCGCTGACCAGGTCACGGCGATCGGGTTTGTTGGCGACCAGCTTCAACGGGCTTTCCGCCGGCGTCAGCGGAATGCCGAGCCATGATGCGATACCCGATACGTCAGAATAGAACAGCGCGCCGACCCCGATCAGCATCGCGACCCCGGCGGCGATCGCGATCATCGTCCATTGCCGCGCCGGATTGCGGCGCGGACGGAACGGCGCGCGGTGCGCAAAGGCGTCATAGTCGTCGTCTTCGGACGCATAGGCCGGCTCGACCATCGGCGGCGGTGATGGAGGTGATGGCGGTGGCGG
>NZ_JSXI01000086.1 GCF_000803065.1 Sphingomonas sp. ERG5 | reverse complement strand
GTACCCCTCCGGTGGGGACCGCCTTGTCTGATCGGCGGCCGGGCTTGAAGCTGCACTCGTAAGGAGAGCTTATGAGCGCTGATAGCTGCACAGCATGACCCAGGTGACCTTGATGACGGGGCCGGAGCGACGGCGCCGATGGAGTGATCAGGAGCAGCGCGAGATCCTGGCGGCCGCGTTTTCGCCCGGCGCGGTCGTGTCGGATGTATCGCGTCGGTTCGATGTCTCGACCAGCCTGATCTACAAGTGGCGGCGCCAGCTGGTCGAGGCGCGCGCGGCATCCTCGTTCGTCCCGGCAGTGATGATCGACGAGGTAGCGCCGCCCGAGAGAGCGGTGGGGCCGGAGCCGGCGATCGTTGTCGAGCTGGCCGGTGGAACGCGGGTGAAGATCAGTACCGACGCATCGTCATCAGCTATTTCCGCGACGTTGCGCGCGCTGCGATGATCCCGTTCCCATCGGGCGTCCGGGTTTGGATCGCCAGCGGCCATACAGATATGAGGAAGGGCATGCAGGGCCTGGCGCTGCTGGTGCAGCAGCACCTGCACCGGGACCCGCATGCGGGCGATCTCTACGTATTTCGTGGTCGCGCCGGCGGGCTGGTCAAGATCATCTGGCACGACGGGATCGGCATGTCGCTCTATGCCAAGCGGCTGGAGCGCGGGCGGTTCATTTGGCCATCGGTCGACGGTGGAACGGTGGCTCTGACGGCTGCGCAGCTGGGGTATATGCTGGAAGGGATCGACTGGCGTAATCCTCAACATAGCTGGCGGCCGGCGAGCGCCGGATAGGTTTCCATTTTTCTTCGTCGACCGTGTATTTTTCACGTTTCAAGCAGCCCATTTTGTGATTCTATCGTCGCCATGGTCGCTGCCGTTTCGCCCGGTTCTGACGATGTCGCCGCCCTTCGGGCGGCGCTGATCGCGGCCGAAGCGCGGGCCGATCTGGCCGAGGCAGAACTGGCCTGCGCACGGGCCAGCGCATCCGCCGATCAGGCGCAGATCGCGCATCTGAAGCTGCAGATCGCCAAGCTCCAACGCAACCGTTTTGGCCCACACGCCGAGCGCACCCGCCGCCTTCTCGATCAGCTCGAGCTGCAGCTCGAAGAGCTCGAGGCATCGGCAAGTGAGGATGAGCTCGCCGCCGAGGTCGCCGCGGCCAGGACCACGACGGTCACGGCGTTCACCCGCGCACGCCCATCCCGCAAGCCGTTCCCCGAGCACCTGCCGCGCGAGCGCGTCGTCATCCCGGCACCGTGCGCCTGCTCCACATGCGGCGGTCACCGGCTGTCGAAGCTGGGTGAGGATATCACCGAGACGCTCGAGGTGATCCCGCGGCAGTGGAAGGTGATCCAGCATGTCCGGGAGAAGTTCTCCTGTCGGGATTGCGAAGCGATCAGCCAGCCGCCGGCACCGTTCCACGTCGTGCCGCGCGGCTGGGCCGGCCCCAACTTCCTGGCCATGCTGCTGTTCGAGAAGTTCGGCGCCCACCAGCCGCTCAACCGCCAGGCCGAGCGCTATGCCCGCGAGGGCGTGCCGCTCAGCCTGTCGACGCTCGCCGATCAGGTCGGTGCCGGCGCTGCGGCACTGATGCCGATCTTCAGGCGTATCGAACAACATGTGCTGGCCGCCGAACGATTGCACGGCGACGATACCACCGTGCCAGTCCTCGCCAGAGGCAAGACCGATACTGGGCGACTATGGGTTTACGTCCGCGACGACCAACCGTTTGCCGGACCGGCGCCGCCGGCCGCACTGTTCCACTACTCGCGCGATCGGCGTGGCGAGCACCCCCAGACGCATCTCGCTGCGTGGTCAGGTATTCTGCAGGCCGACGCCTATGGCGGATATGGTGAGCTCTATGCGGCCAGGCGACCGACCGGTCCTGCCTTCGAAGCCGCCTGCTGGGCCCATGCCCGTCGCAAGTTCTTCGAGCTGGCCGATGTCGAAGGCGCGGCGCGCAAGAAGGCGCGCGGCGAGAAGAGTGGGCTGGTCTATCCTTTGGCGCTGGAGGCGATCCAACGCTTCGACGCGCTGTTCGCCATCGAGCGCGAGTTGAACGGACGGCCCGCCGCCGATCGTCAGATCGCCCGTCAGGAGCAGAGCGCCCCGCTGGTCACCGAGCTTGAGAGCTGGTTGCGTGACAACCGGGAGAAGCTGAGCCGCGGCCATGATCTGACCAAGGCCATCAACTACATGCTTCGCCGTTGGCCATCGTTCGCCCGGTTCCTCGATGATGGCCGCATCTGCCTGTCGAACAACGCAGCAGAGCGCGCGTTGCGCTGCGTCGCCCTGGGTCGCAAGGCGTGGCTGTTCTGCGGTTCCGACCGGGGCGGCCAACGCGCCGCCATCCTATACAGCCTCATCGTCACTGCACGGATGAACAACGTGGATCCGCAGGCCTGGCTGGCCGATGTTCTCGCGCGTATCGCACAGCAACCATCCCGGCAGCTCGACGATCTGCTCCCATGGAACTGGAGCCCGGTCAGCGTCGCCATGGCCGCCTGACGGTGCAGGTCAACAAGATCCACCACATCAAAACCATCGCCCTGGTCGCCCAGGAACTGGGCGAACACGAGGACTGGCTGTTCGACATCGTCGACGAGATGGAACCCGAAGACGGCGTGATCTGGGTGTACGACGTCGCCCACCCTGACGGCATCATCGCGTTCTCCGACTTCGGTATCGAAAACCTCGAAAACCTCATCGCCATTCATCGCGGCCGGTAGGATCGATCGCCGTCGCGGCCCTCACCGGATGGGTAC
>NZ_JSXI01000085.1 GCF_000803065.1 Sphingomonas sp. ERG5 | reverse complement strand
GTGCTGGGAGATGTGGAGAAGGGACGGGGGCTGGGGCGGGGGTGGGGTTGAATCGAGTAGGATGCTTCAACGAGTCCCGGTGACCGCCTTTGGGCCGGGAGCGCTCAGGCAGGATTCTGTTGCAGACATAATGAAAGCTGACGTTCGAAATCACGAAATACTGTCATCGGACGACTTGCCGCAGGGCCCGGGCTCAGCGACGCAAGCACCTCAGCTTTCGATTGTCGGCAAAGCCCGAGCTTCCCCTGCAAATATAGCCACGCGCCATTCACGACCGTCTCCCTACGGACCCGCTCGACGCGCGCGATAAATCGCCGCAAAAGGTCGGGCGATGAGAAAGCTCTCGGACGGACTGACGGCATTGCAGCCCAAGGCAGAAGGCAACCCGGCAGCGATGGTGCAGCTTGCGGGCCTGATGCGCAAAGGCGGACAGGTCGAACAAGCGGTTGCCTTGTGCCGCAGGGCACTGGCGCTGGCGCCGCACGATGCGGAACTGGCGGCGCAAGGGCGCGCCTTGCTGAGTCGGGACGTGCCGAACTGGCATTTCACGATCGTGGCCGATGCAGGGCGCAACGCGGCTTATGACGTGGCGCTGCGCCGTGCGATCAAACCCGGTATGCGAGTACTGGAAATCGGCACCGGCACCGGCATCCTCGCGATGATGGCGGCGCGCGCCGGCGCTGCTGAAGTGGTCACCTGCGAAATGAATCCGGTAATCGCCAGCGCGGCACGCGGCATAATCGAAACCAACGGCTATGGTGACGTGGTGCGCGTCTTTTCCGGCCATTCGGACAAGCTTGCCCTCGCGGAACTGGGTGGACGCGCGGACCTTCTGGTTTCGGAGATCGTCAGCAATAATTTGCTGGGCGAAGAGGTGCTTCCGACGCACGAAAAAGCCATGCGCGACCTGATGAAGCCCGGGGCGCAGGTGATCCCCGCGCGTGGACGGGTGCGCGTCGCGTTGGCAGAGGATTTGGCCGGCGAGACTGGGCGGATGCGCATGGTGGACGGATTCGACCTATCGCTCTTCAACGACCTGCGCGCGCCTGCACGGTCGCATTCGGTGGGCAGCAAACGGATAGAATTACGCAGCGAAGCCAGCGATCTCTTCGACTTTGACCTCGGCTCCAGGCGCGTTTGCACCCCAGCGAAAGCCAGAACATGCGTCCGCGCGGCGGGTGGACGCGTCAACGGCATCGCGCAATGGATCGCGCTCGATATGGATGAGAACACGCACTACGAGAACCGGCCCATGCCCAGCACCACGTCTTGCTGGGACATGATGTTCCATGCCTTGCCCGCCCCGATAGAAACCGCGCCGGGGCAAGCGATGACAATCGCCGGATCACACGACCGTCACAACCTCACGATCTGGATGGATATATTGTAAGGAAAACACTGCTGCTCGGGAACGGCGATTATTCGTTTCCGCGTTCGACCCAGCGGATGAATTGCCCGACATGAACGGCACGATCCAGCGCCAGGCGGTAGGCGGTCATATGGTCTTCAGCGTCGCGCGCATCGTGCGGCCAGTCAGTGATCAGCCGCTTCAAGCGCGGTAGGTCCAACAGCCTGCCGGCCAGCCGCGAGGCCTCCAGCCGCTCGACCTCCCCTTCGATCAGCGGACGGCGCGCATTCAGCGACTCGAACCAATTGGGTGCCTGTTCGCCCTTCCTGGTTTCGTCGAGGATCTCGCGCGGCAAGCGGTCGGCGAACAGCTGGCGCGCATACCAGCGCGGTACGCCATCACGCAGGAACAGGGTTTCGGGAATGGTAAGGGAAAATTCTATCAGCTCGCGGTCGCTATAGGGGTCGCGCGTTTCGAGGTTGTCGCCCTCCATTGCGAGCTGATCGCGGGAAATCTGCAACTGGTCGAAGATCTGATGCGCGCGCAGTTGGGCGCTGGTGCCGCGCGTGCTGTAGGTCGGATCGAACCCGTCCTCGCGCCATTGCCTGCGCAGATCGAGCGATTCGACGACATCGGGATTGAGCAGGCTGAACCGACTGATGTCGTCGGGCGCGCGCCCGCGCAGGCGCTGGAAGGCGCGGTGCAGGCCCGGCGGCAGCAGCGGGGCCAGCCCCTGCCCCACCAGGGTGCGCGGCAGGCTGCCACCAGCACTGCGCGCCAATGCGCGCGCCTGTCGCGCCAATTCCAGCCAGCGTCCCTGGCTCGCAAGGGCCGACAGGCAAAACCGTCCATCCCAGCTGAACGTCAGATTGCCCATGACCCCCATCAGCGCCACGCGATGGCCGTCCTGGACGAGCGTATCGCGGATGCCACTGAACCAGCCCAGATTGTCCAAGTTTCGGCAGGGCATGGGCATGACGGTCTGGAAGAAGCGCGCAGGATCGGCCTGCATGGGGTGAGCGACCTGCGGCGTTACCAGCTTCAGCCGCAGGGCAGGATGCATGCACTCCAGCGCCCTCACCTTGTCGCTTTCGTCGAGGTAGCGGTGAGAGCGCACCGACCGGTAGAACCCGGGCGGCGGGACGCCGCAATAGCAATCGAGTTCGGCCAGCCCAAGCCGTGCGGCGGTGGCAGCCATCGCGCTGGAGTCGAAGCCGCCGCTGACGCAGATGGCGGCGCGGGGCATGTCGCGGAGAACACGCGCCACCGCGCTGTCCATGAGTTCGCGTCCCCGCGCGACATAGTCTTCGTCGCGTGCATAGGGCGGCGGCGCGTCCAACCGCGGACTCCAATAGTGGCGTTGGTCGACACGGCCCGGCGCAATGCGCACCACGGTGCGTGACGGCACCCGACAGACACCGCGATAGAATGTGACGTCTCGTTCGCGGTGATTGAGCGCCAGGAAGTTTGCCAGCAGCCGCTCGTCGAGCTCGCTCGGCACGTCCGGCAAGGCCAGCAAAGTCCCCAGATGCGAGGCAAAGGCTACGAAGTCCTTGCCCGCATGGTAGAAGAGGGCGCGCCCACCCGTGCAGTCACGCGCAAGAGTTAGCGTTCGACCAACTTCATCCCAATGCGCAATCGCAAAGACGCCAAGCAGCTGCGCGAGTCCCGCATCGCCGCGCTGCTCGAAGATCGCGCGTATGCACGCCGCTTCGCCGCTGCGCGACGACACACCAGCGGTGGCGGCGATATCGGCAAGATTGTCGAGACGGCTGTCCGCCGCGAACAATGATCCTGTCGGCCATTCGCCCGCTGGGAGGGCCTGAGCGAAAGCGGCATGCGCCGCGCGATGGAAATGGATCCGCCCGCGCCGTCGCTGACCGAGAGCAGAGGCGAGCGCCACTTCCTGCCGGTCCGAGATGGATGCGCCGTCAAATCGAATCAGGCCAGCAAAGTTCGTCATGCAGGTTCTGGCAAGCCCCTACCGCCGGCTGGTAATGACACCCACCGCGGCGACCATGGCGAAGAGCCCGGAGCGCCGATGCCCGACGTCGGCGAGCTGGTCAGATTCAAAAAGCCCGACAGGGCATTGATGCAGCGATCCTAGGAGCCGGAAGAAGCGTAGAGATCACCACCGTTATTGTTGATCCCTTGCGTCTCCACGAACTCGGTGGTGACCGCATATGGCGTTTGCCAGGGCGCGCGGGCAGGAGCTTCGACCTTGCCTGCTTCTTCTTTTTCAACAGCTTGCATGACGCCCTTGTAAAGCGCGATTGCGCGTCCAGATTCCAGCGGGCCGATATGCGCGGGCCAGACGACCCGCCATCGTCTGCCCTGTGTCGTGACGCCCCCGTAACATGCGCACCCAACCCGAACAACCGCGGAGTCAGGTGCGCAAAACCGCGCCCTGGCGGATGAGGGTGTCGAGGAAAGCCTGTGTCTCGGCGCGGCAGATTTCGGGCGTCACGTCGAAGTCTCGAACCAGCATCGCACAAAGTGCTTCCAGCTCATGCGGGTCGGCCAGCAGATCCCAGATTCGCGCGCCCATCGCGTTGAGACCCACATAGGTTCCGGTCTCCACGCTCATCATCACGGTTTCGCCGTTTGCCTCGGCAGAAATCCAGTCGCCCGGTCCGCGTATCATCATCAGGATTGCCCGAACTTCTGGTGCGATGGAGGAGAGAAGGTCAGGCCATAGCCGATGGTCGCCATCATCGGCCCGTGGGCGACTTCGATATCGCGCGTCTGACGAGGGGTCAATTCTTCCCGCCATGCGCCAGCCTGGCCGCGTCTGAAGAAGACCGTGGCGTTACGCGCAGTTTCGCGAAACCCGCTTCGTGCCTCCTGCGCCTGCAGCGCGCCGAAATCCGCCAACCGGACGGCCCGCTCCACCTGCTCCGGCGACACCGCGCGTCCAGCGAACGTCATCGCATCGCGGAGGATGTGTGCGGTGTCCCGCTGCAGGTCTTCATACCGAACCAGGTGCAGCGAAATATCGCGCTGATTCAGCCAGCCGGCGACATGGTCGCTCCAGCGGCCCAATTGCTGATACAGGTGGCGAGCCAGCCCGCCGGGCTTGTCGCCGAAAGCCGCGTCCGGGCTGTCGAGAAACGCGATGGCCTCGTCGACGCTGACATGCTTGTGAACCGCCAGCGATGACACCAGGTCGCGCGGGTCGCGGACAATGAGGATCACACCTTTCGCCCCGCTCGCGCCGGCCAACAGCGGCTCGCCCAACGGCGTCAGTGAATAGGCATCATGCGTCTTGACGAATTCCGTCGCGGCTTGGTTGCCCAGCTCGCCAATGTCGGGGTTCGGGCGCCCATGAATCCGCGGCCGCAGGCATTCGACTTCGGTGCGGGTCAGGATAGCGGAATCGATCAGCGTGGCATCCTCGAACGGCACGCGCGCGGCAGCAGTCTGTATGCCCAAGCGATTGATGTCGAGCGTGGCCCCGGGTTCGAGGTCGAGGCAGTGGATGAGAATCCGAAACCAAGTATTGCCCGACTTGGGGTAGGAGGCCAGCCAGACCCGGTTCGTCACGTGAGCAGCCCGCGTTCGTGCCAATGCCGTTCCAGTCCGCCGACAATTTCCGAAATGCCGGCGAAGTCCTTGGAACGGGTAAGCAGGAAGACGCCCGCGCTTTCCGAGATCGCGATGGCGGCCTGGAGATAGAGCGATTTCTGATTCATCGCGGCCACCAGGAACGGGCGGTAGGCATTGGCGGCGACCGCGTGCGCGGCGTCCGCGATATTGAGCCTTGCGATGCTGCTTTGCAGCGGCGCGCGCGCTTCGCGGAGTACATAAACGGCGCCAATCGACAGGGTTTCGCCGACCGACGATCGCGGCGTCACATAGTGTTTGGACAAGCCGTTGCGGACCGAATCCCCGAGGCGATCGGACAATCCGAGCGCATCGGCAGCCTCTTGCCAGAGCTTCAGCTGTCGACCATCGCTATGGGTGACCGGAGCGTCGTCGCCATCGTGCCCGATTACGCTGATGTCATCGTTGAGCAGCGGATACCCGGCGTTACCAAGTGCCGCCGCCATGGTGGATTTGCCCGCCCCGGACGTCCCGCAGAATAATACGGCCTTGCCGCCGACCTTGACCGCGCTGGCATGCAGCACGGTCTGCCGGCGCTGGTGCAGCAGAATGCCGAACACCGTGCCGGTTACGAATATTGCAATGTCCGAAGCCCGTCCGTGGGTGCAGGGCTCAAAAATGATGTCACGTCCCGCCCGCAGCAGGAAACGCGCGACGCCGGGGACGCGGAGCAGGAACTGATCGCCTGCAATCTCCCAGGTTGGGCCAGAGGAGTCCGGACACGCCAACGTCAGCGGCGCCGGCCCGCGTCGGATGTGAATATCGGGCACAGATGTGCATTTCGCCATGCCGGTCATTTGCGGTAGCGGAAGATCGCTGCCGACCGTCAGTCCCGCAATCCTGAAATATTGCACGGCGGCTTTCTCTATTTATTTTCCTGCGAACCCGTCGTCGAATAGCGCAGGCAGGTCCCAACGCATAGCCACGCCTTCAGCGTGGGCTGAACCCTGCTTTGAGTTGTCGGTCGACCGCGGCGAGCGGGCGCTCAAGCGAAGACTCCTGTTCGCTCCCGCGACCGGGCTCTGGCCGAGCAATTGATCGGTTCATCTTGCGCTTTCGTAAACCGTACCAGCCGGATCCGAACGGATGCCAGCAGCTTTCCTTCCACTTACGAGGATGGCTAGGATCCGTGGAGGGGAATTCTACGGCAGCTTTTCGGGACCGGGGCACGTCACTCTGAATGGCTGGGTTGGGGCGCGTAGCTGTCGTCTCGCCGCAGGTGAACGAACGGCCGAAAACGCATCCCCGCGCTCCAAACCCGCCAGTCCGGTTTCCACCAGGTTCAGACATTCTGGCTTGGATCAAACGGACACCGTTTTTACATAGAATTGTGACAACATGGTCGCAATTCTTGATGCCGTACATCACCGTCATTGATCGTCCTTCAGAAACCGTCCGAGCGTTATGACCTTCTGCCGTTCCAGGCCAAGCGCCGCATAAAAGCCAAGCGCCCCTTCATTGTCGTCACGCACCATCAATTGCAGCTTGGGCGCCCCGCGCGCGCGCAACCATTGTTCGGCCGCCGCCATCATCGCCCGCCCATGGCCGCCGCGCCGTGCGTCGGGCGCGACCGCGAGATAATAGATCCAGCCGCGATGCCCGTCGAAACCGGTCATCACGCTCGCGACGATCGCATCGCCGTCCCGCGCCACCAATATCGTGCTGGCCGGCGCGTCGAGCGCGAGCGCGAAATCGGCATGGGCGTCGTTCCAGGGACGCGTGAGGCCACACGCATCCCATAAAGCGACGACCCGGGGTCCGTCGCCGGCAAGCGCACCGTCAATATCGATCACGACTTCACCCCCGCTTCCCTTCGTATCGCATCGGTGCGGCGCTCTTCGCACAGATGCTCAGTTCGGGTCGATCCGGAAAAGACCGTCGCGCAGACCCGTTCCCGACAGAGCGGGAGTCACACGTAACTTTCCGCTTTACCTCAACCAAGGTTGAGGTTTTATAGACGGGCTCCCGATTCGGGAAGGGAGCCTGTTTTGACCTATCAGCGATTGGCCGTTGGGCCGCCCGACCTTCATGGCCGGTCAGGCCGCCACGCCAATCATGCGCAGGTAGAGCGTGGACAACAGGGCCGCGATCTCATCGACGGTCCGGCCGGTGACGATCGCTTCATCGGTCGCGCCGTGCAGGCCGTGGAACATGACGATCGCCGCCTCCCGCGCATCCTCCACCGTCCAGGCGCCGGCCTCCGCACCGTCGGCCAGCAATCCGGCAAGGTCCTGAACCACGGCAATATCGCCCATCGCCTGGCGCAACGGCATTTCGGCGCCATGAAACACCACATCATGCAGGCCGCTCATGTCGAAATAGGCGATAACCGCCGCCTCGATCCAGGCCCTGAGCCGGCCCTGCCAGTCATCCGCGTCGCACGCATCCACGGCCTGCGTCACCCGGCCCATAAACGCATCGGAAAAGCGCTCGCGCAGCGCCGGGATCAAGTCCGCCTTGGTCTCGAAATAATGGTAGAAAGTGCCTTTCGCGACCCCGGCATATACCGCGATCTCGTCGACCGTGGTGGCCTCCACACCCCGTTCGACGAACAGCGCACCGGCAGCGGCGATCAGTGTCGCGCGCCACATATCGGCGCGGCGCGGACCGGCCGGCGCGCCCGCAGACCGAAGGCGGGCGCGGCCAACACGGCCTCTGCGGACAAATCGTTCGGTCGCCATCAAAGCTTCCTAGCGCGTGACGTTGCCGCGATGCGAGCATCTTGACGACATGCCCCGAAATTAATAATCACTCGCAATAATATTGACTATCAGTCGATTTAATCACGTCAGGATCGCAATGTCGACGCTGCCCTCCCCCGATTCGCCTTTCTCGCCCGCCTCCGATCGCTCGCGGGTGCGCCCGCTCGTCATCGCGGCGGCCGTCATCATCCTGCTCTTCGGTGGCCTTTACGCATGGAAAGCCGCCCGTTCCGCGGCGCCGGCGCAAGGCGCGCCGCCCGCGACTCCAGTCGCGGCGATGGTCGTCCAGCCGAGCGAGGTTCCGGCGGCGCTGGAAGCGGTCGGGTCGCTCCGCGCCGTGCGCGAAGTGATGCTGGCGCCGGAAGTATCGGGCCGGATCGTCGGCTTGCGTGTCACCGCCGGCGCCAGTGTCGGCCAGGGCGCATTGCTGGTTCAGCTCTATGACGGACCGGAACGCGCCGACCGCGCGGCAGCGGTGGCCAAGGCGGATTTCGCTGCGGTCCAGCTCGCGCGCTCGCAGGAGCTTGCGCCGACCGGGGCGGAGCCGCGCGAATTGCTGCAGCAGCGCCGCGCCGAGCGCGATCAGGCACGCGCGGCGGTCCAGCAGATCGACGCCCGCATCACCCAAAAACAGGTCCGTGCGCCCTTTTCCGGGCAGATCGGCATCCGCCGCGTCAATCTCGGCCAGTATCTCAACCCCGGCGACGTGATCGCCACGCTGACCAGCCTCGACCAGCTCTATGTCGATTTCTCCGTTCCGCAGCAGGAATTGTCGCGCTTGCCGGTCGGCGGCGTGGTGCGCGTGACCTCCGACGCCTGGCCCGGCCGCAGCTTCACCGCGCGTGTCAACGCGGTCGAACCGCGGATCGGCGAGGATACCCGCAACGTCACGGTCCAGGCGACGCTCGCCAATCCCGACCGTGCCTTGCGCCCCGGCATGTATGTCACCGCCGCGCTTGACCTGCCGGTACAAAGCGGCGCGCTGGTCGTGCCCGTTTCGGCGATCCAGACCTCCGCCTCGGGCGACAGCGTCACTGTCATCCGTGGCCCCAAGGCAAGCAGCGAGGGCAAGGCCGAGCCGGTGTCGGTGGTGACCGGGCGTCGTTTCGGCGACAGCGTGATCGTCACCAGCGGGCTGAAGCCCGGCGATGTCGTCGTCACCGAAGGACAGATTCGCGTCCAGCCCGGCGCGCAGGTCCGCGTGATTCCGAAACGGCCGACACCCCAGCCGGCACAGGTGCGCTGAGCCATGCGATTCACCGATCTTTTCATCCGCCGCCCGATCCTGTCGATCGTGGTCAGCCTGCTGATCCTGCTGGTCGGCGGCGCTGCCCTGTTCCTGCTGCCGATGCGCGAATATCCGCGCATGGAAAGCGCCACGATCGTGGTCGATACCAGCTATCCCGGCGCGACCCAGGACGTGATGCAGGGTTTCGTCACCACGCCGATCGCACAGGCGATCGCGACCGCCAACGGCATCGAATATCTCACCTCCACCTCGACCCAGGGCAAGAGCCATATCCAGGCCAAGCTGGTGCTGAACGCCAATGCCGACCGGTCGATGACCGAGGTGCTGGCCAAGATCCAGCAGGTCAAATATCGCCTGCCGACGGGCGCCAACGATCCGGTGATCACCAAGATCACCGATGGCGCATCGGGCATTCAATATGTCGCCTTTGTCAGCGACACGCTGACCATTCCGCAAATCACCGATTTCGCCACCCGCATTGCCCAGCCGCAGATCACCGCCGTTCCCGGCGTTGCCTCCGCGGTGATTGGCGGCGGGCAGACGCTGGCGATGCGCATCTGGGTCGATCCCGGCCGGCTCGCCGCGCGCGGCCTGTCGGCGAGCGACGTCTCGGCGGCGCTCCGTGCCAACAATGTCCAGGCGGCACCCGGCCAGCTCAAGGGCGCCGATACCGCGGTCAACATCACCGCGGGCACCGACCTGACCGGCATCGAGGACTTCCGCGCGCTGGTGGTCAAGAGCACGCCGACCGGCCCGGTGCGCCTGGGCGATGTCGCGACGGTCGAGCTTGGCGGACAGAATTACGACAGCAAGTCGGCCACCAGCGGGCATCGTTCGGTGACGATCGCGATCTCACCCACGCCCGACGCCAATCCACTCGATATCGTCAAGGCAGTGAACGCGCTGATCCCCGGCGTGCAGCGCGTCGCACCGCCCGGAATGAAGGTGTTCAGCCAGTTCGACGTCGCGCATTTCGTCAATGCGGCGATCGACGAGGTCACCCACACGCTGATCGAGGCGATCGTGATCGTGGTGGTCGTGATCTTCCTGTTCCTCGGCTCGGTCCGCGCGGTGATCATCCCGGTGCTGACCATCCCCCTGTCACTGGTCGGCACGGCGGCGCTGATGCTCGCCTTCGGCTTTTCACTCAATCTGCTGACCTTGCTTGCCATGGTGCTGGCGATCGGGCTGGTGGTCGATGACGCGATCGTCGTGGTGGAGAATATCCACCGCCATATCGAGGAAGGCCTGTCGCCGGTGCAGGCGGCTTTGGTCGGCGCGCGAGAGATCGTCACGCCGGTGATCGCGATGACCATCACGCTTGCCGCGGTCTATACGCCCATCGGCCTGATGGGTGGCCTGACCGGCGCGCTGTTCCGCGAATTCGCCTTCACCCTGGCGGGCTCGGTGATCGTCTCCGGCGTGGTCGCACTGACGCTGTCACCGATGATGAGTTCCTGGCTGTTGCATGGCCAGCTGGCCGAGGGGCGTTTCGCCAAAGCGATCGAACATCGCATGAGCCGCGTGACCCAGGGTTATGACCGGTTGCTCGGCCGGACACTGGCCGCGCGGCCGGCGGTGCTGGCGGTCGGCTTCGCGGTGCTGGCGGCGATCGTCGTCCTGTTCACCGGCGCGCAGCGCGAACTCGCGCCGCAGGAGGACCAAGGCTATGTCTTCGTCGCGACCAAGGCGCCGCAATATGCCAATATCGACTACACCTCGCGCTATACCGCGGATGTCGAGCGCCTGTTCCGCGCGCTGCCCGATTATGTCAGCAGTTGGTTCGACAATGGCGGCACCAGCGTCAATAACGGCTTTGGCGGCGTGATCCTCAAGGAATGGAGCGACCGCGCGGAAAATGCCGATACCGTACAGGCGAAGCTCAATGCACAAGGGTCGGCGATCACCGGCATCTATGCGACCGCCTTCCAGCCTGCCCCCCTGCCCGCCTCGAGCGGCGGTTTGCCGGTGCAGATGGTGCTGCGCTCATCCGATGAGTTCCCAGCACTCTATGCCGCGCTGGAGAAGATCAAGGGCGCGGCCTGGGGCAGCGGGCTGTTCGCCTTTGTCGACAGCGACCTCGCTTTCGACAGCCCGGAGGCGCGCATCACGATCGATCGCGCCAAGGCCGGCCAGGTCGGCGTGACGATGGAGGCGATCGCCGACACGCTCGCCGTGCTGGTCGGGGAGAATTACACCAACCGCTTCAACTGGCATGACCGCTCCTATGACGTCATCACTCAGGTCCCACAGGCGCAGCGCCTGACCCCCGACAGCCTGGGCCGGTTCTACGTCAAGGCGGCGTCGGGCACGCTGGTGCCGCTCTCCACCGTGGTGCGCGTCGATATGCGGCCACAGGCCAATATGCTACCGCAGTTCAACCAGATGAACGCGGCGACCCTGTCCGCCGTGCTCGCGCCAGGCGTCACCATGGGCCAGGCAGTCGCCTTCCTGAAGTCACAGGAGCTGCCGCCCGGTGCGACGGTCGACTGGCTCGCCGACAGCCGGCAATATGTCACCGAGGGCAACCGGCTGACCATCTCCTTCGCTTTTGCGCTGGTGGTGATCTTCCTGGTGCTGGCTGCGCAGTTCGAAAGCTTCCGCGACCCGCTGGTCATTCTGGTCACCGTGCCGCTCGCGGTGTGCGGTGCGCTGGTGCCGCTCTATCTCGGCTATGCCACGCTCAACATCTATACCCAGATCGGACTGGTGACGCTGATCGGCCTGATTTCGAAACACGGCATCCTGATGGTGACCTTCGCCAACGAGATCCAGAAGCATGACGGCCTCGACCGGGTCGCGGCGATCCGCCGCGCCGCCGCCGTGCGCATGAGGCCGGTGCTGATGACCACGGCGGCGATGGTCGCCGGCCTGTTGCCACTGCTGTTTGCCACCGGCGCGGGTGCGGCCAGCCGCTTCGCGATCGGCATCGTGGTGGTGATGGGCATGCTGATCGGGACGCTGTTCACGCTGTTCGTCCTGCCCACGGTCTACAGCCTGATCGCGCGCGATCACCGGGCCGAAGCGATAAGTGCGCGCGAGCGCGAACTGGCGGCAGCGGAGGTGGCCCATGCGTAAGATCATTCTGGCATTGCCACTGCTGACGGCGGCCTGCGCGGTCGGGCCCAATTATATCGCGCCGCCGTCGCCGGTAACGGCGGCCGGGCCGTTCGTCACCAATACCGCCGGGGTCGATGCCCATGCGGCGCTGCCGGACGATTGGTGGCGGCTCTACAATGATCCGGTGCTCGACGGCCTGATCCGCCAGGCCTTCGCGGCGAACACCGATTTGCGCGTCGCGGTCGCCAATCTGGCGCGGGCGCGGGCAATTCTCGGCGAAGCGCGGTCGGCGCGCCTGCCGGGCACCAATGTCTCGGGCGGCGTTTCCTATGGCGATGCCATCCAGGGCGGCGGTGGACAGGCCAGTGGCGGGCAGCAAGGTGGGGGGCAGCAGCAGGGCGAGCAATTCTCCTACAATGCCGGCCTGTCGGTTGCGTGGGAGGCCGATCTGTTCGGCCGGGTCAAGCGCACGATCGAGGCGGCGCGCGCCGATGCCCAGGCGATCGAGGCGGTGCGCGACAGCGTACGCGCCACGGTCGCTGCGGAAACCACCCGCGCCTATCTCGATGCCTGCGCCTATGGCGATGCCGCATCGATCGCGCATGCCTCGCTGAAGACGGCAGAGGATGGCCTGCGCGTGGTGACGGCGCAGGAAAAGGCCGGGTCGGTCGGCAAATTCGATGTCGAGCGTTCGGCCACCACCGTCGCCAATACGCGTGCGGCAATCGCTCCACTGGAGGGCCGCCGCCGCGTCGCCCTGTTCGAACTTGCCGCACTGATGGGCGAAACGCCCTCTGGTATTCCGGCGGCAGCGGCGGCCTGTGTCCAGGTGCCGACGCCGATCGCAGCCCTGCCGGTCGGGGACGGCGCGGCATTGCTGCGCCGGCGGCCCGATATTCGCCAGGCCGAGCGCAAGCTGGCCGGCGACACCGCGCGGATCGGGGTCGCCACGGCTGACCTGTTCCCGCGAGTCACGTTGGGCGGATCCGGCAATTTCTTCCGCAATGACGATGTGAAGGGCAGCAATTCCTTCTCCTTCTCGCTCGGGCCGTTGCTGTCATGGAGCTTCCCCAACATGACCGCCGCGCGATCGCGCATCGCCCAGGCAAAGGCGCAGGGCGACGCCTCGCTTGCCGCCTTTGACGGGACGGTGCTGACCGCGCTCAAGGAAACCGAGCAGGCGCTGGCCAGCTATGCGGCGGAAGGCGATCGCAACAAGGCGCTGACGGAGGCCAGAAACCGGGCCGAGAATGCCTATCGCATGGCCGAAGCACGCTATCGGTCCGGATCGATCTCGCTGCTGGATACACTGGTTTCGCAACGCGACCTGATCGATGCACGCGCGGCGCTGGCGCAATCCACGCAGCAGCTCAGTTCCGCGCGGGTCGATCTGTTCAAGGCATTGGGTGGGGGCTGGCAGGCGCCGGTGGGTTGAAGCGACGATAGGATCTCCGCACTTCCCCAGCCATTCGTCTTTCCCCGCCCGTTCGTTTCGAGCGAAGCCGAGAAACGACGCGCAACGCTTGAGGCCTGTTTCTCGACTTCGCTCGAAACGAACGGAGAATAGTGGGTCGGGTCGGGTCGAAAGCGCACCGGAGGCCAGGGCACCGGGCTTGACATGACGGGGCTTGCGTACGAACCGGGAACGTCAGTACTGCGGGAACCAGTCATGGACGGGAATGGGCATTATTATCTGATCTTCACAACCGCCGCCGGCTATTGCGGCATAGCGTGGAATCAGGTCGGCATCACGCGCTTCCAGCTCCCGGATGCCAGTGCGGAGGCGACCGAACGCAATGTGCTGCGCCGGCTTCCCCGTGCCGAACGCGGCATCGCCTCGCCGAAACTCCTCGATCTCGTTGCCGCGGTGAAGCGCTATTTCGAGGGCGAGGAGATCGACTTTTCCGGCGTCACGCTCGACATTGGAGAGCAGGAGGCGTTCTTCGAGCAGATCTATGCCGCCGCACGACAGGTCGGGTGGGGCCAGACCACCACCTATGGCACGCTGGCCAAGGAACTTGGCGCAGGCCCGGAGGCCGCGCGCGATGTCGGCCAGGCGATGGCGAGAAATCCGGTGCCGCTGATCATCCCGTGCCACCGCGTGCTGGCGGCGGGCGGCAAAGTCGGCGGATTTTCGGCGCCGGGCGGTTCAGTGGCGAAAGCGCATATGCTCGAACTTGAGGGCGTGCATCTCGGGCCGCCGCCGCCGGCGCAACAATCATTCGATCTCTAGCCTGGGATGAGAACCAGCCGGTCATTCCCGCGAAAGCGGGAATCCCGCTTCTTCTTCTCAGTGCGGGGCAAGGCAGCGGGATCCCCGCTTTCGCGGGTATGACTGAGAAGAGCTACCTGACGTCATCTGGCTCCAGCCTCACTCGGCGGGCTGGCTCGACCGATACCAGTCGGCAATCTGGCTGCCCGTCGCCAGCCAGACATCCTCGCGCGACGTGATATGCGCAAGCGCACGGTCGAAATGCTTGCTGCGATGCGGATGGCCGATCAGGAAAGGATGGAGGCAGATCGACATGACTCGCCCGGCCGTCCGGCCATCCTCGTACAGCACATCGAACTGGTCACGGATCGCCTGCGCGAATGCCTCGCCGCTCTGCCCCTGTTCGAGAAACGCGGTATAGTCATTGAGCTCGACTGAATAAGGCAGCGACAGCATCGACCCGCTCGCCACGCGCATCGGATAGGGTTGCTCGTCATTGACCCAATTGGCGACATAATCGATTCCCGCCGCCGCCAGCACGTCCAGCGAGCGGTGCGATTCGGTCAGTCCCGGGCTGAGCCAGCCGCGCGGCCGGGCGCCGGTGGCTGAACCGATCGTCTCGATCACGGTTTCGACCAGCCGCCGTTCCTCTTCTTCGCTCTGGCCATTGATCATGGTGGAGTTGTTGGTGCCGTGCCCCATCCATTCCCAGCCCAGCGCCTGACCGCCCGCGATGATGCGCGGATAGTGCGCGCACACATCGGAATTGAGCGCGACCGTCCCCTTCAGGCCGTGCCGTTCCATCACCTCCATCAGGCGCCAGATTCCGACCCGCGCGCCATAATCGCGCCAGGAATAGTTCAGCACGTCCGGCACGAAGCCGGTGGTCGACTGGATGATCGAGCTGGACGGGCGGTCAAACAGGAAATGTTCGATGTTCGGGATCACCCAGACCGCGACCCGCGCGCCGTTCGGCCAGCGTAGCGGCGGACGATCGACGATGGCGGAATAAGGGAAGCGATCATGCGCTTCCGGCGCGGCTGACACTGACGACATTGGCTTGTTCCTCGGGCTTCGGGGGATCGCGAAGACGGGCCAGACCCCTGTCCCGCGTCCCACCGCAGATAAATCGCCCGGATCGAAAGGAGAATTCCGCTCCAGTTCCGAATATATCGGATTAGAATGTCCGTAATTGGAGACGCCGATGGACAGCCTGGGATCACTCAACGCATTCGTACAGGCGGCGGAAGCGCGCAGTTTCACTGCCGCGGGACGCCGCCTGGGCGTATCCTCCTCCGCGATCGGCAAGGCCGTGGCGCGGCTGGAGGAACGGCTTGGCGTGCGACTGCTGCACCGGTCGACGCGGACGATCACGCTGACGCCGGAAGGCGTGTCGTTTCTCGAACGCTGCCGGCGGATCTTCAGCGAGATCGAAGCGGCCGAGCAGGAGATCGCCCAGACCCAGCATGCGCCGCGCGGGCGGCTGCGCGTCAGTCTGCCGCTGGCGGGCATGCTGATGATGCCGACCCTGAGCGCCTTCATGCGCGCCTATCCCCAAATCGAGCTCGATCTCGACTTCACCGACCGGCTTGTCGATGTGATCGACGAGGGGTTCGACGCGGTCATCCGCGCCGGCGAGATTGCCGATTCGCGGCTGATGACGCGCATCCTGGGCGGGTTCCGGCTGCTGCTTGTCGCTTCGCCCGGCTATCTTGACGCCCGGGGCGTGCCGCAACGTCCGCACGATCTTGCCGCCCATGCCTGTCTGCAGCATCGCTTCGCGACCAGCGGCAAGTTCGAGCGCTGGCCGCTGCGGCGGGAACAGGGCGCACCCGAGATCGACCTCCCGGCGAGTGCGATCGTCAATACGATCGAACCGTTGATCTATATGGCGGAACAGGGGCTTGGCATTGCCTGTCTGCCCGACTTCGCCATTGGCGATCAGCTCGACCGGGGCAGCCTGGTCACCCTGCTCGACGCGCATGTCGAGCATGAGGGCCTGTTTCGCGTCCTATGGCCGTCGAGCCGCCACCTCGCACCGAAACTGCGTGTCTTTGTCGATTTTATGAGCGCGACTCTCTTCGCCCGTGACGCGTCGCGCCTAGGAGGCTGACGCGACGCGGCGTTCGCCGCTGAGCGCACGCTGCCCGAGCAGGACCGTCGACAGCGCGATCGTGCCGGCGGCCACGGATACCCAGAACCCGCTATGCGCGCCGAACGTGTCGACCGCCCAGCCGGCGGCAAAGGATCCGAGCGCCATGCCGATGCCGATACCGGTCGTGACCCAGGTAATGCCTTCGGTCAGCATCGCTTGCGGCACGAGCCGCTCGATCAGGCCAAAGGCAGTGATGAAGGTCGGTGAGACCGCCACGCCGCTGGCGAATATCGCCAGCGCCAGCAGCGGCACCGTGTCGGCGACGAGCAACGGCAATGTCGTCAGCGCCATGATGGCGACGGCGATCGCGAGCTGACGCTGCAGCGGCAATTTGATGTTCAGCGCCCCGACGATGATCCCGATGATGAAGGAGCCCATCGCATAGACGCCGATGACAAGGCTGGCGGCGCTGGGCTGGCCGAGTTGCTTGGTGATCGCCACCGCGCTGACCTCGGCGGTCGCGAAGATCGCGCCGATGAAGATCAGGGCGAAGGTGACGATCTGCACCGGCCGCAACAGGATCGCCGAACCGCGATGCGCGCGCGCGCCGGCGCACACCCTGGGCTCGGTGCCGCGCTGCAGGATGAGCGCGGTCGATCCGAGTGCGAGGAATAATGTGCTGACCAGCATTCCGGCTTCGGGGAAGACAGCGACGCTCAAGCCCACCGACAGCGACGCGCCGGCGATATAAACGAGTTCGTCGGCGGCGGATTCGAATGCGAATGCCGTGCCGAGTTCGGGGCCGTCGCGGAAAATCTCGCTCCAGCGCGCCCGTACCATCGCGGGGATGCTTGGCATCGCCGCCGCCAGCAGCGCTGAGACGAACAATGTCCAGACCGGCCAGTCCAGATGCGCCGCGGCGATCAGCACCGTAAACGCCAGCACCGAAACCAGCGTCGCCGGCGCCAGGACGCGGGTTTGCCCAAGCCGGTCGACCAGGCGCGAAATCTGCGGCGCGAGCAGCGCATTGGTCAGCGCGAACGTGGCCGCGACCGCACCGGCCAGCCAATATTCGCCATGGGTCTGCGACACCATGGTGACCAGCCCGATCGGCGCCATCGCGATCGGCAAGCGCGCGACGAACCCGGCAGCGGCGAAGCCCCTTGCCCCCCGGGCCTTGAATATCGTCGCATAAGGATTGGTCATGGCCTGTCTCTCGACTCCACGGATGCCACTTACATAAATGGCATACATGGCGTATGTATGCTCAGATAGGGTCGTACGTTCCGTATGTCAATTAACATACGATACGTATGCGATTGGAGCAGACCATGAAACACCGCCCGCGCACGGAGATGATCGCAGAGACGCGCGCCAAGCTGATTGCCGCCGCGCGCAAGGCGTTCGCCGAGGTTGGTTATGCCGACGCGTCGATGGACGATTTCACCGCGGATGCCGGGCTGACACGCGGCGCGCTCTACCATCATTTCGGCGACAAGAAGGGCTTGCTGGCGGCAGTCATCAAGCAGATCGACGAAGAAATGACCGAGCGGCTCAATCAGCTGTCGGCCCGGGCACCGACGCGCTGGCAGGGCTTTATCGACGAGAATGTCGGCTATCTGAAGATGGCGCTGGAGCCGGAAATCCAGCGCATCATCTTGCGCGACGGGCCGGCCGTGCTTGGTGATCCATCGAGCTGGCCGACGGCCCAGGGCTGCGTCGCGGCGATTTCCTCCAGCCTCCGCACGCTGCAGGAGGACGGCGTCGTGGCCGAGATGGATCCGGAAGCGGCAGCCCGACTGATCACCGGCGCCACGACCATCGCGGCACAATGGATCGCCAATTCGGACGATCCCGAAACGACGTCGGAAAAGGCCGTGGCGGCGTTCAAGCAGATGCTGAAGGGATTGCTTGCCTGAGAGCGGCCACTGACTTGACGCCTGTTATTCCCCGCGCGTGACCCGACCGATGGCGGCAGTGGCGGCATCCTTGATCAACCCGCAAACCGCCTCCGCCGAGCGCCCCGGAATGAGCATCCGGAACGTGGCGAAGCTGGTGAGCGCGAAGATCAGGTCGACCGCCTCGCGTTGCGCCTCGGGCGGCGCGGCGTGCGCCATCCGCGCGACCAGCACCTCAAGGCCCTTTCGCCGCCGCTCATGGCGCTGCTGCAATGCCTGGGCGAATTCCAGGTCGAGTGACGCCGCGTCCTGAAGCCGGCCGACCGCTGGATCGCCGCCCCAGAATTCGCAGAAGATGTCGATCAGCCGGTCAAGGCCGCGCCGGGGGTCGACATCGACCATCGCTTCGCTGAGCCGGGTCAGGCGGCCGCGTTTCGCAATGTCGTCGAACACCGCCTCAAGCAGCCCCCGCCGCGAACCGAATTGATGATAGACGGTCAGCCGCGTCACGCCCGCCGCCTTGGCGACCGCATCCAGCGAGAAAGTGACGATGCCTTCCTCTTCCCGCAGCAGCGCTGTCGCGGCCTGGATCACACGGTCGCGCTTCTCGGCGGCGGCCGCGGTCCGAACGGAACTGACATAGGAACGCGTCGTCATCTAAGCCTCTTGGAATTACACTATACAATCTGTATATATAATTTGAAACAAGCCGAGCTGGAGCCATGACATGCAGCAAATATTGATGATAGCCTTGTCTCTTCACATTCTCGCCGCCGTCTTCTGGGCAGGCTCAACCTTCACCCTGGCGCGCAGCGGCGGAGCGGGGGCGGAACAGCTGTTTCGCCCGCAAATGGGCGCCGCCACGCTCGCCATCCTGTCGGGCGGTTATTTGTGGCACAGCGTCCATGAAGGGAGTTTCGGCGCTGCGGAGATATGGCTGGCGGTTGGTGCGGTCTGCGCGCTCATCGCCGTTGCGATCCAGGGAATGGGCGTTGGCCCGGCGGTGAGGAAGTTGCGCGGCGGCGACAAGGATGATTCGGCCCCGCGGTCGCGTATCGCCGCCGCCTATCGTCTCGCCGCAGTCCTGCTCGCCGTCACGACCGTGTCGATGGCGGCGTCACGCTATGCCTGACGCACACCGCCACTTGCGTTGCGGGCGACCATCGCGACGATCGTTTCGAACAATTCACCTTCCGCTTGCGCGGCGGTGATCTCGCCCGTCGCGGCAGCGTGTGACAACGCTTCCGCTGCGCCGAGCATTGCCCAGAGACCAGCTGAAGCGATCGCGCCGGTACCGGCGAAGGGCGCGAGCACGGTCCGGCATTTCCCGATAAAAGAGGCCTGATAGTCGCGCTTGATCCGCTCGAGCTCGGGCGAACTGGCCAGTGCCGCGATCACGCCGGGAATTTCCCGCCCCTGGAGCAACACACACTCGACATAGGATGAGGCGATGACCCTTGCCTTGCTGGCCAGGCTCGGCTCGCTTGCCTGGAGCGCGGCATCCATCAGCGCCGTCTGGCGCGCATCGAATTCACGGTAGAGTGCCGCCAACAGCCCGCCGCGCGTGCCGAAATGGTCATAGACCACTGGCTTGGTCACGCCGGACTGCTCGGCCAGACGGCCGAGCGTCAATGCCTCCGTCCCCTCATTGCTGACCAGCTGCCATGCCATATCGAGCAGCTGGCGATGCCGGTCCTCGCGCGCCATGCGCCGGCGCGGCGGATCGGTGACCAATTCTCCGGTGTCGCTGCTTGACATTTAATGTACCAAAGGTAACTTACTAATGGTACATAGATTAGGCCGCTCGCACGCGGTCGGCAAGCAGGAGTATCCGCTGTGCATGCGCTCATTGTTGTCGCCCACCCCGATCCGGACTCGCTCACCCATGGCATCGCTGCCCAGGTCGCGGAGGGCCTGGCGAATTCCGGCAACTCCTTCGACATTGCCGACCTCATGGCGGAAGGGTTCGACCCGCGCTTCACCACGGCGGATCTTGCCGTACATCGGCGTGAGGCCCCGCCCCCTGCCGATGTGATGGCGGAGCAGGCGCGGATCGACCGCGCCGATGCGCTGGTGCTGGTCTTTCCGGTCTATTGGTGGTCGATGCCCGGGCTGCTCAAGGGGTGGATCGATCGCGTATTCGCCAATGGCTGGGCATTCGACTTCAGTGCGGATGCGACGCTGGTGAAGAAGCTGGGCGATCTGCGCGTTCACCTTCTTGGTGTCGGAGGCGCCGATGCGGGAACCTATGGTCGGCACGGCTATAGCGGCGCGATGGCGACACAGATCGACCATGGCATCTTCGATTATTGCGGCGCCTGCGTGGCAACGTCGGAATTGCTGCTCGATTCTGAATCGAGCGACCCTATCGCTCATCTCGATGCCGCACGCGCCGTTGGCCGCACATTGTTCGACCTGCCCGAACATTGCACGGCCAAGGCAGCATAGCTGGTCAGATCGTCACGACGATCTTCCCGAATTGCTCGTTCGATTCCAGGTAGCGATGCGCCGCGACGATCCGGTCGAACGCAAAGACCCTGGCGATCACCGGCGCAAGCGCTCCCGATGCCAATCCGTCGAGGATGAACGCCGTGGCGGTCGCCAGTCGAGCCGGATCGCCGATAATCTCATGGACCAGATAACCGCGCAGCGTCAGGCTCTTGCTTAGCACGGTGAATAGCGGGAATGGCGTGGGATCAGCGTCGAGGCCGCCATATTCGATGAGGATGCCGCCTCGGGACATCGCCGATGTCAGCGGTTCGAATATCGGGCCGCCAACGGGGTCGAACACGACTCGTACGCCGTCCGGACCGGCAATTTCCGCCAGCCGCGCGTGCAGGTCTTCCTCCGTCGACGCAATGACATGCGCCGCCCCCGCGCCGATCAGGGCGCGCCTTTTGGCCGAGGTCCGCGTGATCGCGATCGGAATCGCGCCGACCCTGTTGGCAATCTGGATCGCGGCGATCCCGACGCTGCTCGACGCCGCGGTGATGACGACAAAATCGCCGCTGCCGAGTCTGGCGATGTCGATCAGCGCGCCATAAGCGGTGAGATACGCCATCCACACAGCGGCCGCGGCCTCCCAGCCAAGTGCTGGCGGATGCTTGACGACGAATTCGGCCGGGAAGAGGATCACCTCGCCATAAGCGGGCCAACGGACCATCGATATCGGCGGCACGATGCTGACGGCGTCGCCCGGCACGAAGCCCTCGACGCCGTCGCCAACCGCTTCGATCAGGCCCGCTGCCTCGAGGCCAAGACCGGACGGCAGCGCAGGCCTTTCGATATAAGAGCCAGATCGTAGCAACGCTTCGGCCCGATTGAGGCCCATCGCCTTGACGCGGATCCGGACCTCTCCCGGCCCGGGCGCCGGGACGTCGACTGCCTCGATGCGCAGGACTTCGGGACCACCATATTCATGAAAGCGAATGATGCGCACCATTGGAAAACTCCAAAACAACCAGACTGAATTGGCTATGATGGACAATGATATCCGGATAAATGGGCCATTAAGCCAAACAGTAGAAACCAGGAGTTTCGAATGGATCGCCTCTCCAGCATGGCCGTGTTCGTGAAGGCCGTCGATCTGGGGTCGTTCGCGGCAGTCGCGGATGCGCTCGACCTGTCCGGCCCGATGGTCGGGAAGCATGTTCGTTTTCTCGAGGATCGGCTTGGCGTGCGCCTGATCAACCGGACCACGCGCCGCCAGAATCTGACTGACTTCGGGCGCGCTTATTATGAGCGCTGCCGCGTCATCCTCGCCGAAGCCGACGCGGCCGACGCGCTCGCGGCCGATCAGCTTGCCGAGCCCCGCGGCAGGTTGCGCGTCACCATGCCAGTGCATTTCGGGCGGCGCTGCGTTGCCCCGATCCTGCTTGAACTGGCGCGGCGCTATCCGGCGCTGGAGCTCGACTTGTCGATGAGCGACCGCTTCGCCGACCTTGCCGATGACGATTATGATCTCGCCATCCGCACCGGTGATCTGGAGGATAAATCCGGCGTGATCGCGCGCCGCGTCGCGCGCCAGCGCATGATCATATGTGCCTCACCCTCCTATCTCGACCGGCACGGCGCGCCCCGGCGGCTGGATGACATTCGCGATCACCCTGCCCTGATCTATCGCCGCTCGGGCCGGGTTCGCCCCTGGCTGTTCCCGCGGGAGGATCAGCCGCCAGTCGAGATCATGCCGATCGGCCGGCTGCGGCTCGATGATCTCGACGCCATCGCCGACGCCGCCGTCGCCGGCATGGGGCTTGCCTGGTTGCCATCCTGGCTGGTCCGCGATCGGGTCGAGGCAGGTATGCTGATCCAGCTATTTCCGGACGAGCCGGAATTTCCCTATGACTGCCATGCCTTGTGGTTGCAGACGCCGCACCTGCCGCTGAAGGTACGCCTTGCCGTGGATGCGCTGGCGGCAGCTTTGCCCAGGGTCATGGCGTGAGAGACAAAGGCACGGTTCGGCCCCGACAGATTGCGCCGGGATACCGGTCGCAATTCACATTGGCGGCATCTTGTCGAACGTCGGAAGTGCCGGATCGAGGCGATCCCAGGCATGTCCGCTTGAGGCGTAGGTCACGATTTGCGGCACATACCGACCTGGATCATCGAGGCTGGCGGCGTGAATCGTGAACAGATCGGGCATCGCCGCGAAAGTCAGATAGACCGGCGATCCGCAGGTCGGGCAAAAGCTGCGCGTCTTCACATTGCCGCTGGCGCCGACAATCTCCCAATGCGTCGCGTCGCCGGCGAGCGTCACGTCACGGCGCTGCGCGAAGGTCATATAAGACCCGTGTCCAGTGCCGCTCTTGCGCTGGCAGTCGCGGCACTGACAATGGTTCGACACCAAGGGCTCGGCCGAAATGTCGTAACGGATCGCGCCGCACGCGCAGCCGCCGGTATAGGGCTCGCTCATTTCTCTCTCCTGTCTGAATATGCCTGCGCGTCAGTGCGCGGAGCCCTCTTCGCCAGCGATGGCGCCGACATTCTGGACGACTTTCTTCCAGCCATTGCTCATGCTCGAGAAAGCGGAGTCGTTCCTCGGCGTGACGAAACCCGAATGGATCAGGCGAAGCCGCGTCCCGCCATCGGTCCTGGACAGGATCAGCGAAACGACGGTGTCGAGGCGTGAGCCATAACCGACATTGCCGTCATCCCCGCCGCGCCACGCGAAAACGAGACGCTCGTCCGGGATCGCCTCGATCACTTCGCAATGAATCACCCCGTCCCAGGCGCCGGCGGGTGTGGTCTGGAAGGTGAAATGCTTTCCCTGCACCGGTTCGAACCCGGTCGGCACCATCAGCCATCGGCCCATCAACGCACCGCTGGCCAGGGTCTTCCAGAGCTTTTCCGGCGCGTGCGGGAAAACCTCGTCGACCACGATTTCCTGAGTGTCGGATTTCAACGCAATGTCATTCATCATCCATCTCTTTCAACAGGCTGCGGAGGTTGGTGAAGCGTTCGCGCCAGAAGACGCCGTAATGGCGCATCCATTCGGCCAGCGGCGCGAGGCCGTCGGGCTGGGCGCGATAATAGACTTTCCGCCCTTCCGGGCGCTCGACGACCAGACCCGCCAGTTTCAGCGATTTGAGATGCTGAGAAATGGCGCCCTGCGTCACGCCGCTCCCCAACGTCAGTTCGGCGACACTGATTTCGTCGGTGCTGACGACTCGCTCGAACACCGCGCGCCGGGTTGGGTCGGCGAGTGTGCGCATGATGGCGTCGATGGAAGCGGCTTCGGTCATGCGAATCAATTAGCGATGGCTAATTGATTAGTCAATACTAATCTATCTGTGCCCTCACTGAATGAGCAACCATCTCTAAAATACAACCTGTCTCTCAAATAGACATTATGTCTTAAACGGGTTAGCCAGCGGCATGATCAGCCTGGATTCGTTCATTCCCGTCGCCGACGCGATCGCCATGGTTTTCCACCCGCATGTGGAAGCCGTGATCCACGATCTGGCCCATGGAACGATCCATCATATCGTGGGTGGCTTGTCCGGGCGTGTGCCTCTGGACGAGTCGCTGACTGAGCTGGCCAATGGCGTGACCCTCGATCAGTCGATCCTTGGCCCCTATCCCAAGACCAATTGGGACGGCCGGAAACTGAAATCGATCACCGCCGTTCTGCGTGACACGGACAACCGGCCGATCGGGCTGTTGTGCATCAATGTCGATGTCTCGATGGCCGAAACCCTGCGCGCGCTGACCCAGGATTTTCTCTCCTATCAGGAAGACAGCGAGCGGCCCGGCTCGCTCTTCCAGCGCGACTGGCGCGAAGAAGCCAATGAGCTGGTCGGGCATTTCGTCTCGATCCGTGGCGTCACCCCCGGTGCGCTGAACCCTGCCCAGCGCCTCGCGCTGATCACCGAGCTTGATGACCGCGGCGTGTTCGATGTGCGGACCGCTGCGCCCTATATCGCGCAGCTCCTCAATCTCTCGCGGGCCACGCTCTACAAGGTGCTGAAGGAAGCACGCGGCACCGCCCCCTCACCCGCCCGGACATCGTCCAGCCAGTCAGCCGAGTAGCGCCATGCCCGCCCTGCAGGATTTCCGCCTCGAGACCTATTTCTCCCAATGGGAGTTCAAGGCCCGCTTCCATCTCACCGCCTCCGATGCGCAAAGCATGACCCTGAGGGAGCTGCTCGACCTGGCCGATCCGCGGGATGCCGAAGCCTTTGAAACGATGTGGCTCGGCTATACCGAGACATTCGGCGCACCGGATCTGCGGACCGAGATCGCGCGCACCTATGACGTGCGTTCGGCCGACGACATATTGTGCTTTGCTGGCGCGGAGGAAGGTCTTTATGTCGCGGCCAATGTCCTGCTGGCGCAGGGCGACCATGCCATTGTGGTCACGCCAAATTACCAGGCGGCCGAAACGGTCCCGCTGTCGATTTGCGACGTGACCGGCGTGCCGCTCGATCCGGCGACCGGCTGGGATCTCGATCTCGACCAGCTTGCCGCCGCGATCCGGCCCAACACAAAACTCGTCTCGATCAATTTCCCGCATAACCCGACGGGCCGCATCATATCACGCGCGACGCTGGATGGGTTGATCGCGCTTTGCCGGCGGCACGGTATCTGGCTGTTCAGCGATGAGGTCTATCGCTTGCTGGGCGCTGACGACGACCGCCAATTGTCGCAGGTCGCCGACCTGTACGAGCGCGGCCTGTCGCTCAACGTGATGTCGAAGGCCTATGGCCTGCCCGGCCTGCGCATCGGCTGGATCGCCTGCGCCGATCGCGACCTGCTCGTCCGCATGGAGCGGATGAAGCATTATCTCTCGATCTGCAATTCAGGGCCGAGCGAACGGCTTGCGGTCATCGGCCTGCGCGCACGCGACCGCATCCTGGCCCGCAACAATGCCCTGGTGCGTGACAATCTCGCTTTGTTCGACGCCTTTTTCGACGACCATCGGCACCTGTTCGAATGGCGCCGCCCCGATGGCGGCTGCGTCGGTTATCCGCGCTGGACAGGCCCGGGCACCGTCGATGCGTTCGCGACAAGGCTGGTCGAGGAAGCCGGCGTGCTGGTGCTGCCGTCGACCATCTATCGATCCGATCTTGGCCCGACACCGACCGACCGTTTCCGGGTCGGCTTCGGTCGCGCCGGTCTGTCGGACGGACTCACTGCCTTTCGCGAGCACCTTGCCCGGCTCTAGCCTGAAGATGGCCGACTATCCGACCGCCTATTGCACGGAGAAGGAAGTCGCCGAGGCGACTTTCTCGGCGCAACCGATGAAAGCCGCAAGATCCGGTACCTGGCGGGCGCCGACACCGAGCTTCTCGCCGACCTGCGCTGGACTACGCCGGAAGAGCATTATCAGCAGAAAATGCAGGACATGTTCGCTCCAAAGACTGTCTCATAATGAAACGCAGCTATTAATTGACCCAATCCGGATACAGTAAATCTATGCGATCGCACTGAGTTCAATTAACCATTTTTTACTAGCCACGAATATTGCTGACGCCGCAACGGCGGGTGTTGCCACGTCTTATCTGCAAGCGTGCTACTGAGGCGAGCAACATCCAGCTTGTCTCCTGACTTGGGATCGTTCTTTCGGTCTGCCAACGATAGGAGAAACAGAGATGACCGAGACACAAACCGAATTCAATATTCCGGGCGGCGGACCGGTTACTTTCGGTGCATCGGGATCGACGGCGATTGCCATCGGCGCGCCGATTACCTGCATCACCGTAGCGGCCCGGCGCGCGCACGGCGCCGCTGGCGACAATGCTTCCCCAGGAGGCGATGGCGGCAACGGCTCGATCATCATCAGGTTCAACTAGGCGACGGGCCGACTGTCGGTGCCTCTCCCACGCGGAAGACTCTTCCGCCCTGAGCCGGCAGGGTTGCCATCGCCCTCCTCAGGGGCCGCGCCAATAGCGTGGCCCCTGATTTTTGACGGCAGCCGCCCGCCTCCGTCTAACGCCCGGTCCTGGGGTTGAGCCGCGCCGTGCCGCCACCCGGCAAATGCGCCTCATAAGGCCCGAACCTCGTGTCGGGCGTGGGATAGTCGGTGGAGACATATTGCGCGCCGACGGCGAAGGCGGCGTCCTGGCGCTTATGGTCGTTGCTGCGCGCCTCGACCGTGTCGGCATCGGCGCGGGTGCGGACGATCAGTCCGGCCTTCAGCGCCTGGCCGATGCGATCGGCCAACTCGATCGGCTCGTTGAGCGTGATGTAACCGGCAGCCGGTGAGTCCAGGTCAGGCGTGTTGATGAACATGGCTCGGCCCTCCAGCGATTTGCGCGCGCCACGGTAGAGGTCGGTCTTCTCCCGCCCCTCATCCATGGCGAACATCACCTTGCCGCGCGCGGCCTTCAGGCGCGGCCAGTCACCCGCGGCGACCGCCGCACGCAGCGTCGCGTGCCTGCCCTGCACGCGGTCCGGCGTGATCATGGCGTTGTCGGGAAAGACCGAGCGGATTTCGGCGTCGATCGCGTCCATCGCCCTGGCGTCGAACGGCAACAGCGGCACGGCGCCGGGGATCGGGATCTGGTCATCCTTCAGGTTCATGATGATCAGGATCGGCATATGGTCGGGATGCGCCCTGGACCAGGCCCGAATCTCGGTCAAGCAGGCGACAAAGGTCTGGCAGACACTGCGATAATCGATGTCGGGAACATGCATGACCTTCATGCCCGGTTTCATCATCGCCGATGCGTCATAGGGCGCGACATCGGCGTCCCGGGCCATCTTCAAGCCCAGCGGCGCCGCATAACGCCCGCCCTCCGGATCGTTGACATAGTCGAGCTCAAGCTGCCGGGCGCCGGCGTCGAGCTGCTCGGTCAGCGAGGGGTGGCTATAGTCCAGCGCCGCCGCAGCCTTGGGATTGATCGTCTTGAGCAGCGCCATTTCGGCGGGCGCGATGGCTTTCTTGTAGCTGTTATGGGTGCCGACAACCTGGATGGCGGTCATCGGCAGAGCATCAACACTGGCGCGGGTACAGCCGGGCTTGCCCGAGGGATGCTCGAGATCGCAAGGGACGGGTACCACCAGAGTTGCGGCGAGAATGGCGCTGATCATGATCTCTCCAGGATTTCCGACAAAGCGCGCTTCCTAAGGCCGCGCCTGGTCGGCTAGTTGAAGCATAGCAGAAGCGTTTCGCCTATGCCGGAAATGAGCATCATGGATTGGGACGGGATCACCATGCTGGGTGACGGCTGGGCAGCCTATCAGGGCCCGACCGCCGACTCCAGAACGCACCGCCACCTTGCCATCCAGCTGGCGATCGGCCTGAAAGGGCCAGTGTCCGTCACCGGCGATCAGGGCACGGTGACCGGGCCCGCCATTCTGATACGGGAGGGAACGCGTCATCGGCTCGCGCCGAACCCGGGCGGCGTCCGATGCGTGTTCGTGGAGGTCGACAGCCCGGCCGGTCAGGCATGGCGGTCGGCAAGTGCCGGCGGCGATATCGCCCAGCTTCCCCCGGAGCTCGCACCCGAACTCATGGTGGCCGAGGATGTGGCCGGGGCAATGGATCGCCTGATCGCAGCCTGTCCCCCCCGCTTGCTCGACGATCGCCTCGCCCGCGCCCTGGCCGCCCTTGCGGAAGACCCGGGCGGCTCCGGCGCCATCCGCCGTGCGGCGATGACGGCCGGGGTCTCGGTATCGGGCCTGCGCGCCCTGGCCGCCCAGGCCCTGACCGCGCCACTGGCGCAGTGGCGGCTATGGCGCATGCTGACCCGGGCCGCCGAGATCATCGCGACAGGCCAGTCGCTGGCCGAAGCCGCAGCCGGGGCGGGATTCAGCGATCAGGCGCATCTGACCCGGATCATGGGCCGTTTCTTCGGCATCACGCCACGGGTGGCGGCCACCTCGCTACGCCGACATCATGGCTTTCGCGCGGTGTAGAGCGAGACAGAGCCCGTCGGCGTGGGGACGACCAGTCTTTCCTCGACCTGAAGAAAGCCAGCCTCGGCAATCAGTTGCGGCAATATCCCGCGCGCATTCTGGCCGGTCGTCTTCCAGCCATCGACGGCCTGCACCAATAGAAACAGCGCCCGCATCGTCAGCGTCCGCTGACGCCCGAAATCAGCAATGAACAAGCGGCCTCCGGGCTGCAGGACGCGGGCCATGGCGCGCAGAATATCCCGTTTCATGGGCAAGTCGCAGTGATGGAACACGAGGCTCGAAACCACCTTGGTCGCCGATCCATCCGCGATGAATTCCCCCACCCGGTCCCCCATCGCCTCACGCCAGTCGATCGCCATCCCCAGGGCGTCGGCCTTGGCTTTGGCGATGACGAGTATTTCGGGATCCGGATCGACTCCAATGACCCGGCAATCGGGTGCACGCTGTTTCAGGCCAAGGCACAGCGTCCCAGTCCCGGCCCCGAAATCGACGATCGAATCCGCCCCGGACGGGGCCATCAAATCCAGCAGCGCCGAGCGCCAGCGACGCTCCCGGCTCATGACCGCCACCACGCGATCGTAATTGCCCGTCAGGCTCGATATGCCGAGAGCGGGCACGAACTTCTGATCTGACTGCATGGCATATCCTTTGCGCCGTCGATGAATGACTGCCGCCGAGATGGACGCGCCGGCATGCGGGCGTCTTGAACGTTTCGCCAAATCGACCGACCGGCATCCACTGGCCACCGACATGCCGGTGGATCCTGTCCCCGAGCGATGATCGCCTCTATCTCCGGTCGCCGGGCTTCGTCATAGAGATCGAGGATGACGACCGTCACCGCGCCATGCCGGACACCCCGATGTCGCGCCGCCAAGGTGAGATAATGGCTGATAAAGAAGCAGCGCCAGCGTTGAAGGAAATCTTCAATCCGCAGCGCATTCGCCACATTGCCGACGAAGCGAGCCTGGTTTCACCGGCCTTTGACCGGGCCTTGTTTCTCGCCCGCTGCAGCGACTTCGATCAGGGTTCGCTGATGGCGCGCATGGGCCGCGTGGCGGAAAGCCTGCATGCGGCACTGCCCGGCGATTACGCGGCAAATATCGCCGTGCTGCGCGAACTGGCGCCGCGCCTGAACAGCAGTTTCGTGACCCTGATCCTGCCCGACTATGTCGCGCGTCATGGCGCCGGGCATTTCGAAACGTCGATGGACGCGCTCAAATTCTTCACGACCTTCGGCTCGTCGGAATTCGCCGTGCGCCATTTCCTGCAACGCGATTTCGCCCGAACGCTCGCGGTCATGGAGACATGGGCTCATGACGAGAATGAGCATGTCCGCCGGCTGGCCAGCGAAGGCAGCCGGCCGCGCCTGCCCTGGTCGTTCCAGATCAAGCCGCTCATGCGCGACCCGTCACCGCTCGAGCCGATCCTCAATGCCCTGAAGGACGATCCGAGCCTCTATGTTCGCCGGTCGGTCGCCAACAGCCTCAACGACATCACCAAGGATAACCCGGCCTGGGCGCTTGACCGTATCGAGCGGTGGCCGCTGGAGAAAACCGGCACCGCGTGGATCGCGAAACATGCGCTGCGCAGCCTGATCAAGAAAGGCGACCGCCGCGCCCTGACGATCATCGGCGCAGGCGCGGTACCACGGGTGGCGCTGACCGGCCTGCGCGTCTCGCCCGCCGCCATCACATTGGGGCAGACGATCGACATCGCGTTCGAACTGTCCTCCCTCGCCGACGAATCCCAGCGGCTGGTGGTCGATTATGCGATCCACTACGTCAAAAAGTCAGGGGGCGTCGCCGCCAAGGTGTTCAAACTCAAGACGCTGGAGCTGGCGGAGGGCGCCGTCGAACAGGTGCGAAAGCGGCAATCGATCGCGAACTTCACCACCCGCATTCACTATCCGGGCCGCCATGACATCGAGATTCTGATCAACGGCCAGGTCCATGGCCGGGCGTCGTTCGAACTGCTGCCCGACTAGAGCGGCTTCGACTTGGGTGGAATCGCCCCCTCCGTTCGCCCTGAGCCTGTCGAAGCCCATGCGCCGCGCGTGCCCTTCGACAGGCTCAGGGCGAACGGGGGTGGTGGATCAACCCAGCTCGAAACCACTCCGGATCGCTCCGGCGATCGATGCACTCAATCGCAAGCCTCGGCGCGGGCGAGGAGAAAGGCCGCTTCCCGCCCGTTGCGGGTGAGCTTGGCCGCCGCCTCGAATTCGACGCGAGCCTCGGCACGCCGGCCAGCCCGAAACAGGAAGTCGCCCTTCGCCGCCGGCAAGGGCGCATAGTGGCGCAGCGCGGCATCGTCGGCGATCTCGTCCAGCAGCCGCAGGCCTGACTCGGGACCATAAGCCATGCTGTGAGCGATCGCCCGATTAAGGTCGACCACCGGCGAGAGCATCACAATGCGCAACCGGTCGTAAAGCGCCGCGATGCGGGGCCAGTCGGTATCGGCCGGACCGAGCGCACGCGCATGGCAGGCGGCAAGCGCGGCTTGCAATGCATAGGGGCCATCGGCGCCGCCAAGCGCTTCCGCGCGGGCCAGCGCCTCAAAACCCCGGCGGATCAGCAATGGGTCCCAGCGCGCGCGATTCTGCTCGGTCAGCGGGACAACAGCACCGTCCGGCCCGGTCCGGGCCGGCAAGCGCGACGCCTGGATTTCCATCAGGGCCAGCAAGCCAAACACTTCCGACTTTTCGGGGGCTTCCTCGGGCATCAGCGCGGCAAGGATGCGGCCCAGCCGTTGCGCCTCCAGGCACAGGCTCGGCCGGACCAGGTCGTCGCCCGCCGTGGCGGCATAGCCTTCATTGAAGATGAGGTAGACGACCTCAAGCACCGAGGAGAGCCGCGCCGCCCGTTCGGCGCCGCGCGGCACCTCGAAGCTCAGTCCGGCCTTGCCGATCGTCTTCTTCGCGCGAACGATACGCTGCGCGATCGTCACTTCGCTCGACAGGAAAGCCCGGGCGATTTCGTCGGTGGTCAGGCCGCCGATGACCCGCAGCGTGAGCGCGGCGCGGGCATCGGCCGACACGATCGGGTGGCAAGCCGTGAAGATGAGTCCGAGCAGTTCGTCGCCCAGATCATCGTCCAAGGCCGCGTTCACGTCCGTGCCGTCGGCCTCGCCATCCAGCTCCCGCGCGATCTCCTCATGTTTGCGCTCGCGCATCCTGTCGCGACGGGCCACGTCAATGGCGCGGTGTTTGGCGGCAGTCATCAGCCATGCGCCGGGATTGGCGGGAACGCCGGTCCTGGGCCATTCGGCCAGGGCAATGAGTAGCGCGTCCTGCGCCATTTCCTCGGCAAGATCGATATTGCCCGCAAAGCGGGCCAGACTCGCGATAAGC
Organism: Sphingomonas sp. ERG5; assembly: GCF_000803065.1. GTDB lineage: Bacteria > Pseudomonadota > Alphaproteobacteria > Sphingomonadales > Sphingomonadaceae > Sphingomonas. The sequence goes on along the minus strand of NZ_JSXI01000085.1, from coordinate 61,577 downwards.
CTGGCCCGTTCCATGCGAAAAATCGCTTCGATCGCCTGGTGCGTCTCGCCTGCCGTCATGCGGCCTTGTCGGACAAAGCCATGAGGGAGGCAAGCGGACCCGCCGGCAGCGGAAGGTGTGGACGACCTGCGGCGTCAGAATGTCATTGCAGGTCGGCCATCTCATACAGCGGACGGATTTCGATCTCGCTCGGGCCCGGCATGGGATTGGGGCAGCGCTTCACCCAGGCGACCGCCTCGGCCATGTCCTTGACGTCCCACAGCCAGAAGCCGGCGACCAGTTCGCGGGTCTCGGCGAAAGGCCCATCGATGAGCGTGCGGCCGGGCCCGTCAAATGCAATCCGCTTGCCCTCCGAGGACGGTTTGAGCCCATCGCCGCTCCCGGGCAGCATGATGCCGGCCTTGATCAGTTCGTCATTGAACCGGCCCATCGCCTCCATCATCTCCATCGTTTCGGCGGTGGGGGAAAAGCCCCGTTCGCTTTCATCAGTCGCCTTCACCAGCACCATCACGCGCATCGTCTGTCTCCTTGGTCGAGCCAGTCGCATCGGACTGGCATCGGAACGACGAACGAGGTTTTCGGGAATCGACATCGCCGTGTAAATTTCTTTCGGCGCTTCAGGTGCGGAGCGTGAAGCGGTCGGTAGATCGCTGTTCCGGTCGTGCAGCTGACCGGGCATGGCGGGTGGCGACGGGCCGCTTACGACATCTAACATTTCATGCTGTTCATGCTGTTATTTCGGCGTGAATTTTTTCCATGCTGTTAAGTTGGAAATTTCGGCGAAATTTCCGCTTGTCGTTCAATGACTTGATGCCCCTTCATGCTGTTATTGAATAACAGCATGAAAACAGCACGGAACAGCATGCGGAACAGCGTTGTCATGGCGCGAAACAGCAGCCGCGGATTGCCAATATTCCAGCCTCTGGACGGGCACCAGGATAGTCGGGATTGCCCGGTAGACCGCGCCTGTTTCACCTGTTTTTGCGGCATGATTTTTTTGGGCCGTAAAGTTGGCGATCGGCGCGGAATTTATGATTTTCTTTCAATGAGATGCCCCCGCTCCACCTGTTATACAATAACAGGTGCGAAAACAGGTGATAACAGGTGGCGAAACAGGCCCTGTTCAGCCGGGAACAAGCGCCGGCTGGTTCGATTTTTTCACAGATGAGAAAGAGCAGGATCAGGACCCGTCAGAGTCGCGTTCGCGGGCGTGGGTGGCATAATCGGGGCGTGGGTTGAATCGATGCCCCCGGGGGCAACGCGGACCTTCATGCGGGACTTAGAGCGGTTTCGAGCTGGGTTGACCCACCCCCCGTTCGCCCTGAGCCTGTCGAAGGGCACGCGCAGCGCATGGGCTTCGACAGGCTCAGCCCGAACGGGGGACGATTCCACCCAAGTCGACGGTCCTCCAGGAGACAGGAGATTGGCTTTTGGGCGTTCGCCGCCAGGCCGCTTGGTGATCGGGCCTGAGCCCGGACGCGCGACCAGCGCTAGTCGACCGGTTCAACCGACGGCGGAGCGTATCCATAACCGCCGCCGCCCGGCGTCTCGATAACGAAAACATCGCCTGGCACCATCTCCACGCTGGCGGCGGAGGGCAGATCCTGGATTGTGGCGTCGATCCTTTCGACCCGGCTGCGGCCAGGGGCGCCGTCATGTCCGCCGGCAAGGCCAAAGGGGGCGACACGGCGGCGATTGGCGAGGATCGTGGCGGTCATGGGCGCGCGGAACCGAATCCGTCGGATCGTGCCGTCGCCACCGTCATGCGCACCCCGGCCAGCCGAGCCGTGCCGGATCGCAAAGCGTTCGACCAGCACCGGCAGGCGCTGTTCGAGGATTTCGGGATCGGTCATGCGGCTGTTGGTCATGTGCGTCTGCACCGCGCTGGTGCCCGGAAAATCGGGACCGGCGCCCGATCCACCGGCAATCGTCTCGTAATATTGCCGTGCGCCATCGCCAAAGGTGAAATTATTCATCGTCCCCTGTGCCGCCGCCATCGCGCCGAACGCCCCGAACAGGGCATCGGTCACGACCTGGCTGGTCTCGACATTGCCGGCGACGACCGCCGCGGGCCATGCGGGGTTGAGCATCGACGCTTCGGGCAGAACGATCTCGAACGGCACAAGACAACCATCGTTGAGCGGCACGGGCTCATCGAGCAGCACGCGCACGACATATAATAACGCGGCGCGCGCGATCGAAGCGGGGGCATTGAAATTGTCGTCGCGCTGCGCGCTCGTGCCGGTGAAATCGACGATCGCGCTGCGCGTCGCCTTGTCGATCGCGATGGCGACCGCGACGACCGAGCCATTGTCCATCGCGTAGCGAAAGCTCTCGCCCTCGATCCGTTCAAGCAGGCGCCGCACCATTTCCTCGGCATTGGCCTGGACGTGGCCCATATAGGCCTGCACCACCGCCAGCCCATGTTCCGCAACCGCCGCGTGCAGCGCATCCGCACCGCGGGCGCAGGCGGCGATCTGGGCGCGGATATCGCCGATATTCTGATCCGGGTTGCGCGCCGGCCAGTCGCCCGAGGCAAGCAGCGCGCGCAATTCCGCTTCGCGCAGACGTCCGCTATTCACCAGCAGGAAGTCGTCGACAAGCACGCCCTCCTCTTCGATCCTGCGGCTGTCGGCAGGCATCGATCCCGGCGTCTTTCCGCCAATATCGGCATGATGCCCGCGAGCGGCGACGTAAAAGGCAGCCTTATCCCCTTCGGCGAACACCGGCATGATCACGGTAACGTCGGGCAGATGTGTGCCGCCATGATAGGGGTCATTGAGCGCATAGACGTCGCCGGGGCACATCGTGCCGCCGCGATTGGCGATGATCGTACGGATGCTCTCACCCATCGATCCCAGATGGACCGGGATATGCGGCGCATTGGCAATCAGGCTGCCGTCCGCATCGAACAATGCGCAGCTGAAATCGAGCCGTTCCTTGATGTTCTCCGACCAGGCAGTCTGCTGCAGCGCGACACCCATCTGCTCGGCGATGGCCATGAACAGATTGGCGAACAGTTCGAGCCGCACCGGATCGACATCGGTGCCCGCAGCGGCGCGGCTTGCGCGCGGCGTGACGCGATCGAGCATCAGGTTGGCCTGGTCATTGATCGTCGCGCGCCAGCCGGGGGCAATGAAGGTCGTCCCCGAGGCATCGACCACCACCGCCGGTCCATTGATCGACCAGCCGGCGGAGAGCGTGGCACGGTCGAACAAACTTGCCAAAGTCGCCACACCATCGATGTGCAGCGTGATCGTGTCGCCAGTCGGTTCGCCATTGCCCGCCGCGAACGTCACCGCCGCCGCGCTCGAGCGGCCGACCGCCTCGGCCTCGGCGGCATCGATCACCATCGCCGCACCGGGATCGAGGAAACCGAACCGCCTGGCATGAGTCGCCGTGAAGCGATCGGCGAGCGTGGCGAATGGCGTGGCCTCCAGGGTCAATGCGGAGTCCGCACCGGCATAGCGCACGCGCAGGCGGCGCTCGATCCGGTCGATCGCCACGCCTTGCACGGCAAGGGCGTCGGCAGCATCGCGCGCCAATCGATCAAGCGTGGCGGCCGCTTCGCTCTCGCGGTCGATCGGCAGCGCGACGGTCGCCTCGCGAACGATACGGTGCGCGGCCATGCCCATGCCGAATGCGGAGAGGACACCGGCCAGCGGGTGAATCATGACGCGGTCGATGCCGAGAATATCGGCGATCGCGCAGGCATGCTGACCGCCCGCGCCGCCGAAGCTGGCCAGCGCATAGCGCGCGAGATCATGGCCGCGCGCGACAGAGATGGTGCGGATCGCACTCGCCATCGCATCGTTGGCAATCTCGATAAAGCCTTCCGCCAGGCGTTCCGGCGTCGAGCCGACTTCCGCCGCCATCGCCTCGAACTTGGTGCGCACCACATCGAGATCGATCGGCTGATCGCCATCCGGCCCGAACAGCGCCGGAAAATGCGCCGGTTGCAGGCGACCGAGCAACAGATTGCAGTCAGTGATCGTAAGCGGCCCGCCCCGGCGGTAGCAGGCCGGCCCGGGGTCGGCCCCGGCCGATGCCGGGCCGACGCGCAAGCGCATCCCGTCAAAACGGCAGATCGATCCGCCCCCCGCCGCGACCGTTTCGATCTGCAGCATCGGCGCGCGCACGCGCAGGCCGCCGACGATTGCCTCGCCGGTGCGTTCCAGCTGCCCGGCATGGTGCGACACGTCAGTCGAGGTGCCGCCCATGTCGAAGCCGATCACCCGCTCAATGCCCGCCAACCGCGCGGTCTCGGCCATACCGACGATACCGCCGGCCGGCCCCGACAGAATCGCATCCTTGCCGCGAAACGCGCTCGCGCCGACCAGGCCGCCATTCGATTGCATGAACAGCAATTCGGTGTCGCCCAAGGCCGCCGCGACACGCGCCACATAGCGATCGAGCACCGGCGACAGATAGGCGTCGATCACCGTCGTCTCGCCGCGGCCGACCAGCTTGATCAACGGGCTCACATCGTGGCTGACCGAGATTTGCGTGAAACCCACGGCGCGGGCGATTTCCGCCAGTGCGAGTTCATGCACGGTGTGGCAATATCCATGCATCAGCACGATCGCGACCGACCGCAGCCCGCGCGCAAACGCCGCCGCCAGCGCCGCGCGCGCGGCCGTTTCGTCGAGCGGCCGCAGCACCTCTCCTTCCGCCGTGACGCGCTCATCGATCTCGATGACCGCGGCATAGGCCTGTTCGGGCAACACGATGTGCTTCGCGAAGATATCGGGCCGCGCCTGATAGCCGATGCGAAGCGCATCGCCGAAACCGCGGGTGATCGCCAGCAAGGTGGGTTCGCCGGTGCGTTCGAGGAGCGCGTTGGTGGCCACCGTGGTGCCCATGCGGACGGTATCGATGTCGGCGAGCGTCGCGCCTTCCGCCGCGATCATCCGCGCGATCCCCGCGACCACCGCATCGTCATAGTGCGGATCGTGCGACAATAATTTGGCGGTGCGGATGATGCCGTCCGGCAGACGCGCGACGATATCGGTGAAGGTGCCGCCGCGATCGATCCAGAATTGCCAGCCGGTGTTTGCCATCGCCTGTCCTTGGCGAATATCGGCGGCGGATGCAAAGCCCGCTGGCCTCTCAGCGCGGCGGCGGTTAGGCTGGCGGCATGGGGACAATCAAGCTGGCCGAGGCGACGAAATAGATGCTGGTGCTGGCCGGTATTGCCGTGATCGCGCTTGGTTTCCTGCTGCGCTTCAATCCGTTGCTGGTGGTCGCCGTCTCAGCGCTGGTCACCGGGCTTGCCGCCGGGCTCGACCCACTCAAGATCCTTGCGGTGTTCGGCAAGGCGTTCAACGACAACCGCTTCGTCAGCGTGGTCTATATCGTGCTGCCAGTGATCGGGTTGCTCGAACGCCATGGCCTGCAGACGCGCGCCGCGGCGTTGGTGCGGCGGATGCGCGGCGCGACGCCGGGTCGGTTGCTGGCGCTTTATCTCGTGTTCCGGCAGGTCACCGCCGCACTCGGCCTGACGTCGATCGCCGGGCATCCGCAAACCGTGCGCCCGCTCGTCGCGCCGATGGTCGAGGCCGCCGCCGAGAGCGAAGCGCCCGGCGCGCACGATCCCGAGGAGCTGCGCGCACTGTCCGCGGCGACCGACAATATCGGGCTGTTCTTCGGCGAGGACATCTTCATCGCGATCGGATCGATCCTGCTGATGAAAGGCGTGTTGCAGGGTTATGGCATCCTGGTCGAGCCGTTCCAATTGTCGGTCTGGGCGATTCCGACCGCGATCGCGGCGCTGCTGATCCATGGCACGCGCCTGTTGCTGATCGACGCCCGCGCGAAACGGCGCGCGGCATGATCGGCCTGAACATCGTCTATCCGGTTGCCGGCGCGACGTTCCTGGCGTTCGCGGTGCTGGGCGCGCGTGGCGCGCGGTGGAGCAATGCCGCCTTCCACCTGCTGCTCGCGGTCAGCCTGTTGTTCGGCGATCTGATCGGCGATGTCGGCAACGGCGTGCTGGTACTGGCGCTGACCGCGGTCGCCGCCTCCGGACGGATGCGCGCGCGCCGCACCGACGACATCGTCCCCGTCGCGCCGCGCAACGCATGGCTGTTCGCGCCGGCCCTGGTGGTGCCGGCGACCGCGCTGGTCGGCACCTTGCTGTTCAAGCATATGCCCAGCATCGTCGATCCCAGACAGGGCACGCTGGTGGCGCTGACGCTCGGCGTGCTGATCGCGCTCGCCGTCTGCTATGCCTGGTTACGGCCCGCGCCCGCCGCGCCGTTTCGCGAAGGATTGCGGCTGATCGACGATATCGGGTGGGCGGCGGTGCTGCCGCAGATGCTCGCCAGCCTGGGCGCGGTCTTCGCGGTATCGGGCGTCGGCGAGGTGGTCGGCGGACTGGTCAGCCACACCATCCCTCATGGCAGCCTGATCGGCGCGGTGATTGCCTATGGCCTGGGCATGGCGTTGTTCACGATGGTCATGGGCAACGCCTTTGCCGCCTTTCCGGTGATGGCGGCGGCGATCGGGCTGCCGCTGCTGGTCAACGGTTTCGGTGCGGACCCTGCGCGCGTCGCGGCGATCGGCATGCTGGCGGGGTTCTGCGGCACGCTGATGACGCCGATGGCAGCGAATTTCAACCTGGTGCCGGCCGCCCTGCTCGACCTCAAGGACCGTTGGGGAGTGATCAAGGCGCAGATCCCGACCGCGCTGCCGCTGCTGGCGTTCAATATCCTTTTGCTCTGGCTGGTGATCCGATGACATTGCTCGATGCCGAACTGGCCGGCCGCTTCGCGCGGTTGACGCTCAGCCATCTCGGCCAGGAATATCCGCACAAGCTGGATCATGTCCTCGATTGTCCGGCCGATGCGGCGACCCCCTCGGCACTGCATCCGATTTTCTACGGCAGTTTCGACTGGCACAGCTGCGTCCATGGCTGGTGGCAGGTGCTGCGCCTCTCGCGCCTGTTTCCCGCGATCGCCGAGGCGTCGAAAATCCGCGCGCGGGCGGATGCCATGCTGACCCCCGAAAAGGTCACGGTCGAACTATCCTATCTCGACCGGCCGGGCAGCGGCGGGTTCGAACGGCCCTATGGCTGGGCCTGGATGCTGGCGCTGCACGGCGAAGCGGTGCGGCACGATGCCCCATGGGCTGCCGCGCTCGAACCGCTGGCGCGCGCGTTCGCCGCGCGGTTCACCGCCTTCCTGCCCAAGCTGACCTATCCGATCCGCACCGGTACGCACGGCAACAGCGCCTTCGCAGCGTTGCTCGCGCACGATTGGGCACGGACGCACGATCCCGATCTGGCAACGCTTATCGCAACGCGCGCAAACAGCTGGTTCGCCAGGGACCGTGGGTGCCAGGCGTGGGAGCCGGGCGGTGACGAATTCCTGTCGCCGGCATTGATGGAAGCCGCGCTGATGAGCCGGCTGCTCGAGCGTCCGGCATTCACGCTGTGGTTCGACGACTTCCTGCCGCAGGTCGCCGACGGCGAGCCCGCGACCCTGTTCACGCCGGCGCATGTTTCCGACCGCAGCGATGGCAAGATCGCCCATCTCGATGGGCTCAACCTCAGCCGCGCCTGGTGCTGGCGAACGCTTGCGGCCGCATTGGGCGAACGCCATCCGGTCAGCGATATCGCACGGCATGTGGCGGAAAGCCATGTCGCCGCCAGCCTGCCGCATATCGCCGATGATTATATGGGCACGCACTGGCTTGCCACTTTCGCGCTGCTCGCCGCGACGACGCAGGACGATTGAGCAGCGGCATCGCGACGCGGCTTCGCGGCAAGCGATCATCCCGTTCGACCCACGGACGTTGACACCGTCGCGGGCATCGACAATAGTTCGCCAAATGGTGAAGTATCAGGCATCCGCGATCGACCGCACTTTCTCCGCGCTCGCCGATCCGACGCGGCGGGGCGTGCTGATGCGGCTGAAGGACGAACCGGGGCTTTCGGTCAGCGAGCTCGCCCGGCCGCTGTCGCTGAAACTGCCCGGGATGATGAAGCATCTCGACGTCCTGTCCGACGCCGGACTGGTCACCCGGACCAAGACCGGCCGGACCGTGGCGGTGACCCTGTCGGTGGAGCCGATGCAGGAAGCGATGGCGGGGCTCAAACGTTATGAGCGCTTCTGGACGGCGAGCATCGACCGGCTTGTCGCCTTTGTCGAAGAGGATGATGCGTGATGACCTCCAGCCTGCCCAGCGTGACCATCGTCCGCAAGGTCAAGGCCTCGCCCGCCAAGGTGTGGGCGGCGATCACCCGGCCCGAACAGATGCTGCAATGGTGGGGCCCCGATGCCGGGCCGACGCTGAAGGTCGAGGCCGATGTGCGACCGGGCGGCCGGTTCAGCATCATCTTCCGGCTGCTGAACGGGGAGGAGCATAATCCCACCGGCGTGTATCGCGACGTGCTGCCCGAGCGGAAGCTGGTGTTCACCTGGGAATGGGCCGGCATGCCCGAACGGGAATCGCTGGTGACATTCCTGCTCAGGCCGCTCGACGGCGGCACCGAGCTGACGCTGATCCACGCGCATCTGCCCGACGAAGACGCGCGTCAAAGCCATGAGCTGGGCTGGAGCGGCCTGCTCGACAAATTGCCGATTTTCCTTGGAGAGAAAGAATGAGCGACCTGACCGTCATCACCTATGACTGGGTTCCCGAGATGCCGCGCGGCTTTGTCCGCGACATCAGGTTGCGCTGGGCGCTGGAGGAAGCCGGCCTGCCCTATCGGGTCGAGAGTACGCCGTTTCGAGATCGGGGCCCGGACCATTTCGCGCACCAACCCTTTGGCCAGGTGCCGTGGCTGATCGATGGCGACCTCTCGATCTTCGAGAGCGGTGCGGGGCTGCTCCACCTCGGCGAGTTGAGCGACAAGCTGATGCCGACGGATCGGCGCGGCCGCAGCGACGCCAGGGAATGGCTGTTCGCAGCGCTCGCTTCGGTCGAGGCCGCGAGCCAGCCCTGGTCCTTCTTCAAATTCTCAGGCGACACCGAAGAAACGCCAATACGAAAGTTTTTCGATTCGTTCCTTGAAGCCCGGCTCAAGCACATGGAAACGGTCCTGGAGGGAAGCGAATGGCTGGTCGGGACCTTCTCCATCGCCGACATTCTCATGGCGGATGTGCTGCGCCTGGTCGATCGGTTCGACGGACTGGCGCCATATCCCGCCTGCCGCGCCTATGTCGCCCGCGCGACCGCCCGCCCGGCGTTCGTCAAGGCGCATGCGGACCAGATGGCGCATTTTGCCAAGGCGGATTCGGCCGCCGCGACCTAGACCCTGACAGGATTCAATGAGCCCCGTGGTTCAAGGAAGGGGCCATGAAGGATGTGCCGACGCAGCTGACGTCGACATGAACCGTCGCGATACCTTCATTCCCACTCGATCGTCGGCAGAGGATCAAGCTGTTTATAACCAATGAGAATATTGCCGTCGCAGACACGTTGAAACCTCAGAGCCTCCGAAGATTGAGCCGAACCTGGATGCCATCAAGGATGATATCCAGGCCTGCGGAAAAGCCTTCGCTTTGACGGTGCTCGGACTCGGTTTTCTCAAGCTCAATGAACAAGGCCGCAGAAAGCGGATAACTCCCGGATCTCTTGAGCGATTCGGCATATTCGGCCTGATCGGAATCCCATTGCTCTTCGGCAAGGCCTGATTGTGCGCGAGCGGCAATGTCGGCGACTTCGGAAGCGACGTAGCCACGCACATATGACGCGACCGTATCGATTATCGTCAACCGCTCGGTCAGACTTAGTTTTGTGGCCTCAAGTAGGGACAGCGATTGTTCGAGCGTCCGCATCCTGTTCGGCCCGAGGGTCGGCTTGCCTGCGAGTGCCGAACAAAGCCAGGGGTGGTCCTTGAATCGCGCCCGCAATCCCTCGGCGACCTGGCGCATATCCGCTCGCCAATCGCCGGACGACCGAGAGTCGCCACCGGCAAGCGCGCCATCGACCATCAGGTTCAGCAGATCGTCTTTGCGCGCGAAATAGCGGTAAAGCGAACTCGTACCGGTACCGATCTCGGCTGCGATACGGCGCATCGAGACGGCCGCGACGCCTTCGCGGTCGGCAATGGTGATGGCCGTTCTGGTGATCGCCTCGCGGTCACGCGAAGGCTGTGGGCCTCGGCTGCCGCGTGTTGGGCGCATCCAGATAACCGATGGAACGACGGTTTCGGCCAATGCATTTCCCCTATTGCGAACAGTGTACCCAGTATCATATATAGGATACTGCGAACACTGTATCAAGGTTCTTGAATGGACGAATCTGACGTCACAATAGCGGGAGGTCGGCCGGTCGGCTTGGCGCCAGCTCCGGAGCTGGTTCGGGCCAACGCGACGGTGGCCGTGCGCGAGGCGCGGCCGACCCGATGGTCGATCGATCACGCAACCTCGCGCGACGGCACCATTATTGGCTATCGGCAGATCGGGGTCGGTCCCGGCCTGGTTCTGCTGCCGGGCGCCATGCAGAGCAGCCTCAATTTCACGCGGCTCGCCGAGTTTTTGGCCGACCGCTTCACGCTCTATTTGCCGGACCGGCGCGGACGAGGCCTCAGCGGCCCGCCAGGAGCAAACTATGGCATCGATACCGAGGTCGACGATCTGTCGGCGGTGCTGGCGCAAACAAGCGCGCGCGACATATTCGCGCTGAGCTCGGGCGCCATCGCCACGCTGTGGACGGCGCTGCGCCATCCGCAGGCTTTCGATAGAATTGCGCTCTACGAGCCGCCGGTGCCGGTGGGGTCGCCATCGCCGCTCGATTTCGCGCCGCGCTACGAGGCCGATCTCGCGGCCGGCGACCTCGCTGGCGCCATGATTGCGGCAATGAAGGGTACCGGCGACCGGCGCGACTGGTTCACCAACCTGCCCCGGCCACTGCTCAGGTTGCTGATGCGGATGGCCCTGCGCGGCACCGGCGAGGCCGCCGCCGCCATCCGCGAGCTGGTGCCGACCGTCCATTACGACATACGGCTCGTCGCCGCCACTTCGGGTCAGGCGCAGCGCTTCGGCGCAATCGGCCTGCCGGTGCTGCTGATGGGCGGCGACAATTCCAACCAATATCTGGGCATGGCGCTCGATGCGTTGCAGCGCGAGCTGCCGCAGGCGGAGCGGGTGGCGCTCAAGGCTATCGGTCATATGGCAGCCGACAATGTCGGCAAGCCAGGGCTGGTTGCCAACGAGCTGCGGCGGTTCTTTGCGTCACCCGTCGAGAATCTGTCCAAGGCCGATAAGTTGATTGGCCGGTGACTATGCTAGAGATGGCGCTTGAGTCGCCTGGAGGCGGTTCCGGACCTGACCTTCCTTGAGCGACCGCCTCTCTTCCAACGAAGGCTATCATACCGACGCGGTGACGGCCTGCTCGCACTGCTTCACGAAGTCCGCGATCTGGTGTCGAGCCCGTCCGGCTTCGGGCAGCGGAAACAGCGGCCATACATGCAGCATGTCGGGGTATTCGAAAAATACCGGAGGATTGCCGACAGCGGTCAGCGCTGTACGGAGCGCGCGCGCATCGGGATTGAGCAGGTCCCGGGTGCCCGTGAATATGGCCACAGACGGCAACCCCCGCAGGTTTGCGAACAAGGGGCTGATCTTCGGGTCGCGAATGTCATAACTGCCGGCGTGAATTGGCCCGAGTGCACGCAAGCCGCGAAGGCTGAGAATTGGATCCACCTTGTCGATCGCAAGCTGGGCCGGATCGGAGAAGGAAAAGTCCACTCCCGGGGAAATCAGGACGATTTGGGCAGGCAACGGACTCCCCTGGTCGCGGCCGATCGTCGCCAGGACGAGCGCCAGGTTGGCGCCCGAGGAGTCCCCCATGATCGTCAGTGTGTCCGGATACTGCCGGACGAGATTTGTATAGAGCGGAACCAGGGCGGCGAGCGTATCGTCCATGCTGCATTCGGGCGCCAGCGGGTAGATCGGCACGGTCATAATGGCGTCCAGCTGGTCCGCCATTTCCCCAATGAAGCCCCAGTGAGGCTCAGTGATGGACATCACAAAACCTCCGCCATGAAGGTAGAGGATCGGTCGCCGGGCCAAGCGGCCGCTCGGGCTCAGCGTGAAAACATCCTGGCCCATGACTTGTTCTTTACGGACGACAAAGCGCCTCTCAAGGCCGGCGGAGGGCTGCGCCGCGCCTTTGCGACGGTCTTTGGAAATCGTCCGCTCGAGACGCTCCGGATCCCACATCCGCCTCACGCCGATGAGCGAAATGACGACCCCAAGAGCGCGGGCTTGAAAACTGGGCATGTTTTTCTCCGGCGGTGCCGCAACGCCCAGAGGAGGTGGCGAGAATAGCGGTTTTCCAGCACCGAAAGCGCAGGAAATCACCGTTCGCGGGCCGGCATCACCTGAAGATCAACATGCACCAGGGATCGTATCTTGTCGCGCAGGCCGGAATCACTCCCACTCGATCGTGCCCGGCGGCTTCGACGTATAGTCATAGGTCACGCGGTTGATGCCCTTCACCTCATTGACGATCCGCGTCGCGACGCGCGGCAGAAAGTCGCCGGGGAATTGATAGGCCGCCGCGGTCATGCCGTCGGTCGAGGTGACGGCGCGCAACGCGAGCACGAAGTCGTAAGTCCGTCCGTCGCCCATCACGCCCACCGTGCGCACCGGCAGCAGCACGGCGAAGGCTTGCCAGATCGCGTCGTAGAGCCCCGCGTTGCGGATTTCCTCGAGATAGATCGCATCGGCCTTGCGCAAGATGTCGCAGCGCTCGCGCGTCACTTCGCCGGGGATGCGGATCGCCAGGCCCGGCCCAGGGAAAGGATGCCGCCCGACGAACGCATCGGTCAGGCCGAGTTCGCGGCCCAGCGCGCGCACTTCGTCCTTGAACAATTCGCGCAGCGGCTCGACCAGCTTCATGTTCATGCGTTCGGGCAAGCCGCCGACATTATGGTGGCTCTTGATCGTCACCGACGGGCCGCCAGTGAAGCTCACGCTTTCGATCACGTCGGGATAAAGCGTGCCCTGAGCGAGGAATTCCGCGCCGCCGATCTTCTTCGCCTCGGCCTCGAACACATCGATGAAGGTCGCGCCGATGAATTTGCGCTTGGCCTCCGGATCGGTGATCCCGGCCAGCCCGTTCAGGAATAGCGTCTCGGCATTCACATGGACCAGCGGGATATTGTAGTGATTGCGGAACAGGCCAACGACCTGATCGGCCTCGCCCGAGCGCATCAGGCCGTGATCGACGAACACGCAGGTGAGCTGCTCGCCGATCGCCTCATGGATCAGCACCGCCGCGACCGCCGAATCGACCCCGCCGGACAGGCCGCAAATCACCTTGCCCTTGCCGACCTGCGCGCGGATCTCGGCGATCTTGGTCGCGCGGAACTCGGCCATCGTCCAGTCGCCGGTCAGGCCGCAGACATGGCGCGCGAAATTGGCGATCAACCTGCCGCCGCCCGGTGTGTGCACCACTTCCGGGTGAAACTGCATGGCGTAATAACGCCGGTCGTCATCGGCGATCACCGCATAAGGCGCGCCCGGGCTGGCGGCGACGGGCCGGAAGCCGGGGGCGAGCGCGCTGACCTTGTCGCCATGGCTCATCCACACCTGATGGCTTTCGCCCTCAGCCCATAAACCGTCGAACAGCGAGCAACGGTCGCTCACCTCGATCACCGCATGGCCGAACTCGCCGCTGTCGCCCAATGTGACGATGCCGCCCAGCTGCGCCATCAGCACTTGCTGGCCATAGCAGATGCCGAGGATCGGCAGGCCGCTGTCGAGAATCACCTGCGGCACGCGCGGGCTGTCGGCATCCAGCACCGAGGCCGGACTGCCCGACAGGATGATGCCCTTGGGCTGCATCCGCTCGAACGCCGCTTCGGCGGACTGGAACGGCGCGATCTCACTATAGACCCCCGCTTCCCGCACGCGGCGCGCGATGAGCTGAGTCACCTGGCTGCCGAAATCGACGATCAGGATGGAATCGGGGTTGAAGGGTGCTGGCTGTGTCATGACCAGCGGATAGCAGATGAGCCGCCAGAGTGAACCCCCTCCCCATGCGCGGCCAAGAGAAGGGCCGGATCAGCGGGTCGCGACGAGAGGCGGGCTGACGTCACGCTGATGCGCCGCCGGCATCCGCTCGGGTAAACATCGCGCCTTGCTAGTGATCGTGTTTGTTCAAAAACTGACCAAATGCCCCCATGAATGAACCAACCAGCTCCGCGTCCCTCCGCATCTCTATATCCGGCCGATTGTCCTTGTAGAGCGTAAGATGAACATCAATCTTGTCATCAATGTCTTTTAACTTTTTTCCATCTTCTCCCACGGCACGATATGACAAGCTTACCGTCAATGCCGTTTCCGTGCTGATGGATTTCAAATTCACCGCATTGACGGTAATATCGCCGCGACACATGGTTCCCGGGCTCGGCTGTTTCATTGTCTTGGATTGATTGCGATAAAAGGATGTTTCGCTGTCGAGTAGCGTGTCGCCATTGAAGACAATGAGGGGATCCACCATCCCCTTCAGTCGCGCCAGATCAAATCTCGACATCAATTCCACCTGACGCGCTTTCGCCAGTGAGACCGGCATCGCCGAACTATATTGTCCTTTTCTTTTGCCATGAAGGTTTGCGACCAGAATAAAGCCGAGCAGGCCGGTCGACCCGCTATCCACGGTCACGCCGAATTTGTCCGTCGGCCAGATATGCATCTCACATTTCGGCGTTATCGGCTTTGGCGTGTGATCGATCATATCGTCGAGCAAGACGATCTTGTCCTGCCCCGCGGCGGCAGCAGGCACTGGCACCAAGGCCAGTGCCGTGCCACCCATGACCGACCATATGACCCGTGGAATCACTGGATCGGCTTGACCGTCAGCCCGGTCCATTTCGCGGCAAAGGCCCAGTCATCGGCCGCTTCGGCGATGATCTTGTCGGTCGGCTTGCCGCTGCCATGGCCGGCGCGGGTCTCGATTCGGGCAAGGTGGGGCCGGTCGCCGATATCCGCCGCCTGCAGCGCTGCGGTGTATTTGAAGCTGTGTCCGGGTACGACGCGGTCGTCGGTGTCCGCCGTTGCCACCAGGATCGCCGGATAAGGCTTGCCGCCCTTCACATTATGATACGGCGAATAGGCGTAGAGCGTCCTGAAATCGGCCTCTTTCGACGGATAGCCATAATCGTCGACCCAATAACGCCCGGCGGTCCAGCGGTCGAAGCGCAGCATGTCCATTACGCCGACCGCGGGCAGCGCGGCGGCGAACAGGTCGGGGCGCTGATTGGTCACCGCGCCGACCAGCAAGCCGCCATTCGATCCGCCCTGAATGACCAGGCCGTCCTTCGACGTGAGTCCTTCGGCCTTCAGATATTCGCCCGCCGCGATGAAATCGTCGAACACATTCTGCTTCCTGGCGAGGCGGCCGCCATCATGCCATTCCTTGCCATATTCGCCCCCGCCGCGAATATTCGCGACCGCCAGCACCCCGCCCTGTTCGAGCCAGGCGATGCGCGTCGCCGAGAAACTGGGCGTCATCGAGATGTTGAAGCCGCCATAGGCGTAAAGCAGGGTCGGCGCCGGCCCGGTCACATCCTTGCGCCGTACGACGAACATCGGCACACGCGTGCCGTCCTTCGACGCATAGAAGCGCTGCGACACGTCAAAAAGCGACGGATCGAACGCGACCTTGGGTGTGGCCCAGGGCGTGGATTGGCCAGTCTTCACATCGTAGCGATAGATCGTGGTCGGCGTGGCGAAGCTGGTGAAGGAATAGAAGGTCTCGGGATCATCGGCCTCCCCGCCGAACCCGGCCGCCTTGCCGATACCGGGCAATGCCACCACGCCATCTGGCTTGCCAGCCAGGGTGAAGCGGCGGACTTCGGTCTTCACATCGGCAAGATAGGACGCGATCAGCGTGCCGCCGACGATTCCCGCACCATCAAGCACTGCCTTGTCCTGCGGCACGATCTCGACGATCGGCGGCACGGCCGAACGCGTGGCGAGGTTGGTCGACACGATGCGCGAGCGCGGGGCATCCTTGTTGGTCACCCAGAAGAAGTTGAAGCCCTGATTGCCGGCATAGCTCCATTCATTCTCGAGCCCCTTGAAGATGGTGCGCGGCGCGAGCTTCGGCGCGGTCAGGTCGATGACCGTCATTTCGTATCGATTGTCGGTGCCCTCGGTAGTGGTGATGACCAGCCACTTGCCATCATCGGTGACCTGCACCTGATGGTTGCGCCGTGGCGTTTCGGGCGTCGCATAGATCAGCGTGTCGGCGCTTTGCGCGGTGCCGAGCTTGTGGAAGTAGATTTTCTGGTTCTCGTTCAGCGCCTGGAACTTCTTTTCGCCCGTCGCGACCGGAAAGCGGGAATAATAAAAGCCCGATCCATTCTTGGCCCAGGCGAAGGCGGAGAATTTCACCCATTCGATCGTGTCGCCGGCAATCGCGCCGGTCGCGACGTCGAGCACCTTGAGCGTGCGCCAGTCGGTGCCGCCATCCTGAATCGAATAGACAATCTTGCTGCCATCCTCCGACGGGACCCATTCGGCCAGCGCGGTGGCGCCGTCCTTCGACCAGCTGTTGGGGTCGATCAGGACACGGCCTTCGCCATTCACCCCGTCCCGGACGTACAGCACGGCCTGATTCTGCAAGCCGCTGTTATGGCTGTAGAAATAGCGATTACCCTTTTTCTCCGGCAAGCCGAAGCGCTCATAATCCATCAGCTGCTTCAGGCGCTCCTTGAAGATGTCGCGGCCGGGCAAGGTGGCGAGATAGGCGTTGGTAACCTTATTCTCTGCCGCAACCCATGCCGCGACCTCCGGATCGGTGCGCACGTCATTCTCGAGCCAGCGATATGGGTCGGCGACCTTCACGCCGAATTGTTCGTCAACCTGATCGACCTTGCGGGTTTCGGGATAGGTCGGCTTCGGCATGGGGGCAGCGGTTTCCGTGGTCTGGCCGGCGGCAAAGGCGGGCGTGGTGAAAAGAAGCGGCAAAAGGGTGAGTAGCGCACGGCGCATGGGTCGCTCCCGGGAAGGACTGGATGGTGGCACCCTATCAGCCATCCGACATCACTCAACCCCCGGCACCGACCCCCCGGTACCGACCCCAATCATTCACGCCGATCGGCCGACCCAGCCCGCACAAACGAAAGGGGCCCCGCTTTCGCGGAGCCCCTGTTCATTGTCGCGATGGAAAAGCGATCAGGCGGCCTGATCATAATCCTCGTCGGTGATCACCGGACCCGAATCCTGGCCCTTGGCCGAAACGTCGCGATCGACGAATTCGATGATCGCGATCGGCGCTGCGTCCGACGCGCGGATGCCGGCCTTGATGATGCGGGTATAGCCGCCGTTACGATCGGCATAGCGCGCCGCCAGAACGTCGAACAGCTTGGTCAGCTGCGCATCGTCGAGCAGGCGAGCATGCGCGAGGCGACGGTTGGACAGGCCACCCTTCTTCGCCAGCGTGATCAGCTTTTCGACATAGGGGCGAAGCTCCTTGGCTTTCGCGACCGTCGTCGTGATCTGCTCGTGCTTGATCAGCGCTGCCGACATGTTGCGGAACAGCGCGATGCGGTGGGCCGAAGTCCGCGAAAGTTTACGACCGCCAACACCATGACGCATGATTTCATCCTTCGTTCGTTAAGGGGCCGTTTCACGGAACCCCAGACCAGGTGGGGACGGTGAGCCCACCCAAATTGCCGTCATCCCTGCATAGACAGGGATCTCCATGAGGAGCGTCCGGCCCGAACCCGAAGGTCCGGGCCGAAGCCGCTTAGCCCATGATTTCCTGTTCAAGCTTCTTAGCCATCTCTTCGATATTCTCAGGCGGCCAGCCCGGGATTTCCATCCCGAGACGCAGGCCCATGCTCGAAAGCACTTCCTTGATCTCGTTGAGCGACTTGCGGCCGAAGTTCGGCGTACGCAGCATCTCCGCTTCGGTCTTCTGAACCAGATCGCCGATATAGATGATGTTGTCGTTCTTCAGGCAGTTCGCCGAACGCACCGACAGTTCAAGCTCGTCGACCTTCTTGAGCAGGTAACGGTTGATCTGCTGCGTGTCGCCCGAGGTTTCGCCGGTCGCGGCAGGCGCCGCATGACCGATCGGCGCCGAACGCGTCATCGCCGAATCGTCGAAGTGGACGAACAGAGCGAGCTGGTCCTGCAGGATGCGGCCGGCATAAGCCACTGCGTCCTCAGGGGTCACCGTACCGTCGGTTTCGATCGTCAGGGTCAGCTTGTCGTAATCGAGTTCCTGCCCAACGCGGGTGTTCTCGACCTTGTAGCTGACCTGCTTGACCGGCGAATACAGTGCGTCGATCGGGATCAGGCCGATCGGCGCATCCGCCGGACGGTTGGCGACCGCCGCGACATAGCCCTTACCGACATCGGCGGTCAGTTCCATGTTGAGCGTCGCACCCTCATCGAGGTGGCAGATCAGCAAATCGGGGTTGAGCACTTCGATGTCGCCCGACACCGCGATGTCGCCGGCCTTCACGTCGGCCGGGCCGGTCGCGGAGAGCTGGAGACGCTTCGGGCCTTCGCCCTGCATACGCAGCGCGATCTGCTTCACATTCAGAACGATGTCGGTCACGTCCTCACGAACACCCGCCAGCGACGAGAATTCATGCAGCACGTTCTCGATCTTGATCGAGGTCACCGCAGCGCCCTGCAGCGAGGACAGCAAAACGCGCCGCAGCGCGTTGCCGAGCGTCAGGCCGAAACCACGCTCGAGCGGTTCAGCGACGAAGGTCGCCTTGCGCTTCGAATCACCACCGGCCTTTTTCTCGAGACCGTTGGGCTTCTTGAGTTCCTGCCAATTCTTTGCATTGACGGACATGGGCTTCCCCTTGGTTTTGGACCGAAGCGGGGGAGCTTCGGCCATGAGAGAATCGGCCGCGCGGCGCGATCAACCGCGCGCGGTCGAGACAAAAGTCAGACGCGGCGGCGCTTGGACGGGCGAACGCCGTTGTGCGGGATCGACGTCACGTCGCGGATCGAAGTGATCTGGAAGCCAACCGCCTGCAGCGCGCGAAGCGCCGACTCACGGCCCGAACCCGGACCCTTTACTTCCACTTCGAGCGTGCGGACGCCATGCTCGGCGGCCTTCTTGCCGGCGTCTTCCGCTGCGACCTGCGCCGCATACGGGGTCGACTTGCGTGAGCCCTTGAAGCCCATCATGCCGGCCGATGACCACGAAATCGCGTTGCCCTGGGCATCCGTGATCGTGATCATGGTGTTGTTGAAGCTCGCATTCACATGGGCGACGCCCGAAGTGATGTTCTTGCGCTCACGCCGCTTAATGCGCTGAGGTTCGCGTGCCATAGTCTCTTCCTAACCCTAAAGCTGACACCGATGGGGTTCCTTGCGGAACCGTGCCACCGGCGGCGTAAATCATCCCCTGGATGACTTACTTCTTCTTGCCGGCGATCGGCTTGGCCTTGCCCTTGCGGGTGCGCGCATTGGTATGCGTGCGCTGACCACGGACCGGGAGGCCCTTGCGATGACGCAGGCCGCGATAGCAGGCCAGATCCATCAGGCGCTTGATGTTCATCGCGACTTCGCGACGGAGATCACCCTCAACGGTGTGATCGGCGTCGATCGTTTCGCGAATCTGCAGCACTTCCTGATCGGTCAGGTCCTGGACGCGACGCTCGGAAGCGATGCCCAGCTTGGCGACGATTTCCTTGGCCTTGGTGTTGCCAATGCCGTGGATATAGGTGAGCGCGATGACAACGCGCTTGTTGGTCGGGATATTGACCCCGGCGATACGAGCCATGAACTAAATTCTCCTGCTCCACAGGGTGACATGGCAGTCACCCCATCTCATAGCGTTGCATACCGAAACGCACGACAGCGGCGAGCGCAGACAAGCGCCGCCGGGACACCGGGGTTTCGGAATGACCGTCAGGTAAGCGCGCGCCAACGCCGTGTCAAGCCGCGGGTTCCCTTAGGTCGCGAATCTTCCACCATTTTCTCAGCGCCACCGCCGCCCAGACGAGTTCAACCAGTCCGAACGGCCAGGCGCCCTGCAGAAAACCATAGGCCGACCCCATCGCACAACCTGCGGCGAATCCCAAGGTCCACCAATGACGGCCCGATTCCATCATGTAACAGATCAACATGCAGGTGACGGCGAACAGGCCGAAGGTGGTGAGCAAATCCATCGCTGGGCTATGCCTCGTCAGGCCGGGAGCCGCCAGTCCGGCCACCCCGGAGTGCGATCAGCCGGCCTCCGCCAGGATCCAGCGACGAAACGCCGCCATCGCCGGTGTGTCGGTGCGCGACTGGAGCCGGGTCAGCCAGTATTGCCCGACATCGACTTCGCAGGAGAAGGGCCGGACGAGTTGTTCGGCCAGCAACTCGCGCGCGAACATGGCCGAGGGCAACAACGCGACGCCGGCGCCCGACACCGCGGCGGCGGCCATGGCCAGCGACGAGTCGAAGACCATGCCACGCATCGCCGGCGGCGGGAGCCCTGCCGCCGCGAACCAGCGCGGCCATTCGTCCGCGCGATAGGATCGCAGCCGGGCCTCGCGTGCGAGATCCGCTGCGTCATGCAACCGCACCGCGACACCCGGCGCGCATAAGGGCGTCATCGGCGCCGCCATGATCCGCTCCGCATGAGTCCCGTGCCAGGCGCCCTCGCCAAAGCGAATCGCCATGTCGAGTCCCTCCCCGGCCAGATCGACCCGGTTGTTGTTGGTCATCAACCGCAAGTCGATCTCGGGATGCGCCTGCAGGAAGAGCGGCAGCCGACCAAGCAGCCAGCCGGTCGCGAACGTCCCCACCGCGCCGATCGTCAATACTTCCTGAAACCGCCCTTCCGAAAAACGGTCGAGCATCGCGCCGACCCGGTCGAAGGCATCGGCAACGACCGGAATCAGCGCCTGGCCCTCATCGGTCAGCGCAAGTCCGCGGGGCAGCCGACGGAACAGCGGCGCGCCGAGCAAGTCCTCCAGCGCCTTGACCTGATGGCTGATCGCCCCCTGGCTGACGCACAATTCGATCGCCGCGCGCGTAAAGCTCAGATGCCGGGCGGCCGCTTCGAACGAGCGCAGGGCATTCAGCGGCAGCCGAGATCGATCCATTGAAGTTTCATGAATTGGATTCATGCCTGTGTCGAGATCATATGCTTTGTCGCAACGCCCCACTCTCGAATATCCAGTCCATCTCAGGAGATGACGATGTTAGACAGGCGTAAATTTCTCATAGCGACAGGTGCGACATTGGTCTCGACCAGCCTGCCCGCGGCGCGCAACAATGTGGCGCCGCTGGGCGGACCGGAACTTGCGGCGGCGGTGCGGGCTTGCGAAACGGCAAGCGGCGGCCGGCTTGGCGTCGCGATCCTCGACATCGCGACGGCCGCGCGCTTTTCGCATCGCGGCGATGAGCGCTTTCCGATGTGCAGCACGGTCAAGCTGCCCCTTGCCGCCGCCATATTGCGCGCCGTTGACCAGCGGCGAACCAGGCTCGACAACAGGGTGCCGGTCAGCGCGGGAGACATTCTCGGCCATTCACCGTTCAGCGAGACCCGCGTCGGCGGTACCGCCTCGCTGGCCGAATTATGCGAGGCGACCCTGACGCTGAGCGACAACGCCGCCGCCAACCTGCTGCTGCCGGTGATCGGCGGCCTGCCCGGCCTGACGCGGTTCGCACGCACGCTTGGCGACACTGCGACCCGGTTCGATCGCAATGAGCCCGACCTCAATGAAGGGAAGCCCGGCGATCCGCGCGATACCACGACCCCGGTTGCGATGCTCGGCCTGCTCAACCGGATGCTGCTCGGATCGGCCTTGTCCAGGGCGCAGCGCGCGCGCCTGACGCGCTGGATGATCGGCAACCATACCGGCGACAACCGCTTGCGCGCCGGCCTTCCCGCCGGATGGCGGGTCGGCGACAAGACCGGCACCGGCGGTCATGGCTCCAACAACGATATCGCGATCCTGTGGCCGCCGGCGCGCGCGCCGCTGCTGGTGACCAGCTATCTCACCGGCAGTCCGCTTTCGTCCGCCGCGAGCGAGGCCATTCATGCGCGCCTCGCCCGCAGTATCGCTAGGCTCTGACAGCCGGGCCAAGCGGCCTATCCAGGCAGTACGATCGCCGCGATCAGCCCCGGGGCGTTGTCGTCCAGTTCCAGCCGTCCGCCATGCAGCCGCGCGACCGCTTCGATCAGCGCCAGCCCCAGGCCGGCTCCCGGTGTGCTGCGCGCGCTGTCGAGCCGGCCGAAACGCCGCAGCGCCTGGGCGCGGTCGTCCGCCGCGATGCCCGGGCCATGGTCCTCGACCTGTAGCCGAACTTCGCCGCCGCTATGGGACACGCGCAATGTGATCGACCCGCCCCCTGCGCCATGGCGCAGCGCATTGTCGGCCAGATTGGTGATCGCCTGCGACATCAGTTCACGGTGAAGCGGCAATGCGGGCGGGCGGGCATCGAGCGCGACGATCATGCGCATGCCGGCATCCTCGATCACCGGCGCGTACAGTTCGGCGATTTCCTCCATCAGTTCAGCCGGATCGACCAGGCTGAAACGGTCGCGCGAAATCGATTCGGCGCGGCTGATCTCGATCAGCGTGGAGAGCATGCGCATGACGATGTCGGTTTCGGCGATCAGCCCGCCCAGCGCGGCTTCACGCTGAACCGGATCCTCCATCAGCACCGCGCCTTCGGTCTTGCTGCGCAATCGGCTGAGCGGCGAGCGCAGATCATGCGCCAAGCTGTCAGTAACGAGACGCAATTCGCCCATCAGCCGCTCAACCTTGTCGAGCATTGCGTTCAACTGGATGGCGAGCCGGTCGAAGGCGTCGGCGCTGCCGGTCAGCGTTACGACCCGGCGCGACAAGTCACCGTCCGCGACTCCTTCGATCACGCTCGCGACGCCGTTCAGCCGCCGCCCGACATAGCGCGCAATGACCAGGCCGCCGCCGATCCCGAGCGCCAGCGACAGCAACACGGCGAGCGCCAGCGCCCCTTCGAGATCGCGCTGCTCCTGTTCCCAATCGTCGAGCAGCCGCCCGCTGACCAGCCGGTTTGGACCGATGGTGCGGATCGCATAGCCCGCATCTCGCTCCGACCAGGGAGCCGACGCCCCGACCCGGCCGATCTGGAAAGACGTTCCATCGGCTTCGATCGTCACGCGATCCGGCCCGGTCCCACCAATGCGGCGGCCCGACGAGTCGATCACCGCGAGGATCAGCGATTCGTCGCCCGGCGCGCGGGCTTCCTCGATAGCCCGGGTCAGCGCGGCCATGCCGCCGTTGCGCCATACCGCCACCAGCGCATCGGACTGTTCGAGCGCGTCACGCCGGAGTGCGCCGATCGCATCGTCATGGATTTGCTGCCAGACGAACCCGACCAGCGCGAGATTGGACACCAGTGCTAGCGCGATCGCGAGCAGCGCGATGCGCGCGGTGACCGATAACCGCTTCACCCGTCGGCCGACAGCCGGTATCCCGCGCCCCGCACGGTGTGGAGGATCGGCGCGGTAAAGCCCTCTTCGAGCTTGCGGCGCAGCCGACCGATATGGACATCGACCACATTCGATCCCGGATCGAAATGATAATTCCAGATCTTCTCCAGCATCATCGTACGGGTGACGACCTGGCCGGCATGGCGCGCAAGATATTCGAGCAGGTTGAATTCGCGCGCGCCGAGCAGGATCGGCCGACCCTGGCGCGACACGCTGCGCGCGAGCAAATCGATCTCCAGGTCGCCGACATTCAGCTTCACGGTCTGCTGGTCGGACGCGACACGGTCGGTGCGCCGCAGCAGCGCCTCGATCCGGGCATGGAGTTCGGCAAAGGAATAGGGTTTGACCAGATAATCGTCCGCGCCCGCTTGCAGCCCGTCGATCCGGTCATCGACCGTCGCGAGCGCGGACAGAATCAAGGCGGGCGTGGAAATTCCCGCGGCGCGAATCGCGGCGAGCATCGCCAGCCCGTCGATCCCCGGCATCATCCGGTCGGCGACGATGACGTCGAAAATGCCTTCGCTGGCGAGAAACAGGCCATCGCGGCCGTCATGGCAGATTTCGACCGAATAGCCGGCCTCGGCCAGGCCCTTGGCGATATAGTTGGCCGTCGCATGGTCGTCTTCGACGATGAGGATCTTGCGGGTCATGAGCAGGCGTCCGATGTCTGTCCCGGGACTGTACGAACGAAGCGAGCCGACGGAAAGCCTCGCCTTCCGCCGGCTCTTCCGACACCACCGGGAATATGGTGACGGATCAGTGGGCCTTTTTCACCGTGCTCGATTTGGCGACGGTGGTGGCTTTGACGTGTTTGGCGTGTCTCGGCGCGGCGCGCGCGGTCGTCGCCGATGCGACGGTGGGAATGGCGATCATCGCCATGACGGCGGCGGACAACAGGATGCGGGGGCTCATCGGCGTTCTCCTGAAAGGGCCGGCAATTCCCGCCGGCCACAGTCAGGACATTAGCCGGACACCCCATGGCTTCCGATGACGCCCGCATGAAAAGCGCGTCATGAAACATCGGAGCCGCGTCTATCTCGTCTCCGGCTTCTTTTTCTTCGGCTTGTCCTCCGACTCGGCGGCGGGCGTGGCCTCGGCAGCCGATTTGAGCCCAAGCAGCTGCACCGCCAGCACTTCATCGACCTTGGGCGCCAGCGTATCGGCGCCAGCGCGGACATAGCCGCCGACGACATAATTCATCGTCACGCGAGTCGCGTTCGATCCTTCCGGATCGAGCCGGAAGGTCAGCGTTCCGATCACTGCCTCGGCCTGGAGCGGCCCGAGCGCACCGGTCAGCCGGATCATCCGGCCCGGCGCGATATAGACGATCCGGGCATGCTCGACGCTGCCCACTGACCCGTCGGCCCCCTTCATCCGTTCGCAAAAGCATCCCGTGGCTTGCGCATCGAGATAGAGATTGGCGGAATCGTCGGAATAGGTGTGCTCCTTGCTCCACCATCTTTGCGGCGCGCGCAGCGTATCCCATGCCTGGGCGATCGGCACGTCGACGGTAACCACCTGCTTGATCTCGAACCCCGCCGGGGTGGCCTGGACGACATCGGCGGTGGCGGGCGTCGCGAAGCCGATCGCGGCGAGCGTGAAAAGGCCGGCAAAGCGCATCGATCGTCCCCCGATAATTCGAAGGATCAGTTTAGGACGACCCGCGATCAAAGCAATCCGCCAGGCGGCCGCCGACGATCCGTTTGGGCCTTAGCCGAGGATCGCCTCGATCGCCTGAGTGACATGATCGATATCGGCCATGCCATCGACACGCCGGACCAGGCCGCGCGCCTCGTAGATCGGCAGGATCGGCGCGGTCTTGGCGCGATATTCGGCCATGCGCGTACGGACCGATTCCTCATTATCGTCGGCGCGGCGCTTGAACTCGGTCGAGCCGCACACGTCGCACACGCCGGCGACCTTGGGCAGCTTGAAGCTGTCGTGATAGCCGGTGCCGCACTTTGCACAGGTGTAACGGCCGGTGATGCGCGCGACGAGCGCGTCCTCATCGACATCGAGCTCGATGACATGATCGAGCGTGCGGCCGTGCCTGGCCAGAATCTCGTCGAGCGAATAGGCCTGCGCCGCGGTGCGCGGATAGCCGTCGAAGATCGCGCCCTGATCGGCCGGCATGGTCGCCAGCTTCTCGTCGATCAGTTCGGAAACGATCTCGTCCGAGACGAGCCCGCCCGACGCCATGATCGGCGCGGCCTTCAGGCCGACGGGCGTGCCCGCATCGCGCGCGGCACGCAGCATATCGCCGGTCGACAGTTGAAGCATGCCGCGGTCTGCCACCAGATGGCTCGCCTGCGTGCCCTTCCCCGCCCCCGGGGGCCCGAGCAGGATGATATTCAAGACCGCACTCCCCTAGACTTCATATCACCCGTCTTAACGGAGGCGTCCGCCCTTCAGCTTCGCCTTCTTGATCAGGTCGCCATATTGATGCGCAAGCAAGTGGCTCTGAATCTGAGTTACCGTATCCATCGTTACGTTGACAACGATCAGCAAGCTAGTGCCGCCGAGATAGAATGGGATCGACAGCGCCGACACCAGATATTCCGGCAACAGGCAGATGATCGTCAGATAGGCCGCACCGATCACGGTGATGCGCGTCAGCACATAATCGAAATAGGTCTCGGTGTTCTTGCCCGGACGGATGCCGGGGACGAAGCCGCCATAGCGCTTCAGATTGTCCGCCGTTTCCTCCGGGTTGAACACGACCGCGGTGTAGAAGAACGAGAAGAAGATGATCCCCGCGCCGTACAGCAGCATGTACACCAGGCTGCCGTGCTGGAGATACTGATTGAGGGTGATGATGACATCGCCCCAGGTGCTTTCGCCCGCGACGCGCTGGCCGGCGAACTGCGAAATGGTCAGCGGCATCAGCAGCAACGACGACGCGAAGATCGGCGGGATCACACCGGCGGTGTTGATCTTGAGCGGCAAATGGCTGCGATCGGCCTGCATGCCGCGCTGCGTCTGGCGCTTGGGATACTGGATCAGGATGCGGCGCTGCGCGCGCTCCATGAAACAGATGAACAGCACCAGGATCACCACGGCCGCGATGATGCCGACCAGCTTGAACGAATCGAGCGAGCCCGACCGGCCGCCTTCGAACAGATTGACCAGGGTGGTCGGCAGGTTGGCGACGATGCCGGCCATGATGATCAGCGACATGCCGTTGCCGATGCCGCGCGCGGTGATCTGCTCACCCAACCACATCAGGAACATGGTGCCGCCGACCAGCGAGATGACCGCGCCGACGATGAACAGCATGCCGGGTTCGACCACCACGCCCTGACTCTGAAAGCCGAGCGCGATGAAATAGCCCTGCACGGCGGTCAGGCCGACCGTGCCGTAGCGGGTATATTGGTTGAGCCGCTTGCGCCCGCTCTCGCCGTCCTTCTTGATCGCGGCCAGCGTCGGCGACAGCGAGGTCGCGAGCTGCACCACGATCGAGGCGGTGATGTACGGCATGACGCCCAGCGCGATCAGGCTCGCGCGCTTGAGCGAGCCGCCCGAAAAAGCATTGAAGAAGTCGAGCACGCCGCCATTGGTGCGCTCGGCAAGCTGCGTGAGCGCGGTCGGGTCGATCCCGGGCAGCGGCACATAGCTGAGCAGCCGGAAAATGATCAGCACGCCGATCGTGAACCACAAGCGCTTCTTGAGGTCGGTCGCCTGCGCGAACTTCGACAGGCTGAGGCCTGAGGCCATCTGATCGGCTGCGGATGCCATTATGATTTATCGTCCCAAAAACGAACGGGGAAACAAAAAGCGGCGGGAAACGTTTTACCGCCCCGCCGCTCATATAGTCACGCAAGCGGGCTTGCCTAGCGTCTTCCCCGACTCCTGGCCGGGGAAAGCTTGGTTATGCCTTGAAGGAAGCCTTGTGAGCCTGGCGTTCCTTGTACTTTACGCCCTTCTTGGCGGCGGCCTTTTCAGCTGCGGGCACGACGTGGATCACGTCGACCTTGCCGCCGGCCTTCTCGACCGCCTCGATCGCGCCCTTTGACGCGCCGGCAACGGTGAAGGTCAGCTTAGCCGAGAATTCGCCCTTGCCGAGCAGGCGAACGCCGTCCTTGCCACCGCGCGCCAGGCCGGCGGCCTTCAGCGCAGCGTGGTCGAGGCTTGCACCAGCGGCGATCTTGCCGGCATCGACTGCCTTCTGGATCGCACCGAGATTCACTTCGGCGAAGTCCTTGGCGAAGATGTTGTTGAAGCCGCGCTTTGGCAGACGCATGTGGAGCGGCATCTGGCCACCCTCGAAGCCGGCGATCGACACGCCCTCACGGCTGGTCTGGCCCTTGATGCCGCGGCCCGAGGTCTTGCCCTTGCCGGAACCGATACCGCGGCCGACCCGCATGCGGGATTTACGGGCACCGTCGTTATCGCGGAGTTCGTTCAATTTCATGTCGTGCACTCGCTTTCGCTTTTGTCGCGCTAAGGAAATGGCCCTTCCTCATTAACGAGGAAGGGCCGGATAAAATTGTCAGCCTTCGACCGACAGCATGTGTGCGACCTTGCGGATCATGCCACGAACTTCGGGCGTGTCCTGCAATTCACGGGTCTTGTGCATCTTGTTGAGGCCCAGACCGATCAGCGTGGCGCGCTGATCCTTCTCACGACGGATCGGCGAACCGGTCTGCGTGATCTTGATCGTGCCGCCAGCGGCAGCTTCTTTCTTCTTCGCCATCTGTCTTACTCCGCAATCGCTGCGGCTTCAGCCTCGGCGGCCTGCGAGCCACCACGGCCGAGCAGGTCGGCGATCTTCTTGCCGCGACGCTGCGCGACCGACTTGGGCGAGACCTGCGAGGTCAGCGCTTCGAAGGTCGCACGGATCATGTTGTACGGGTTGGACGTGCCGACCGACTTGGTCACCACATCGGCAACGCCGAGCGATTCGAACACGGCGCGCATCGGGCCGCCGGCGATGATGCCGGTACCCTGCGGTGCCGAACGCACGGTCACGAGGCCGGCGCCGAAATGGCCCTTGCCGTCATGATGCAGCGTACGGCCGTCACGCAGCGGAACGCGAACCATGGCCTTCTTCGCGGCGGCAGTCGCCTTGGAGATGGCTTCCGGCACTTCGCGTGCCTTGCCGTGGCCGAAGCCGACCCGGCCCTTGCCGTCACCGACGACGACCAGTGCCGCAAAGCCGAAGCGCTTGCCGCCCTTCACCGTCTTCGAGACGCGGTTGATGTGAACCAGCTTCTCGATCAGCTCTTCGCCGCCATCGTCCGCACCAGGTGCGCCACGACGATTGTCGCGACCGCCGCGATTGTCGCGACCGCCACGGTTCTGACCGCCGCCGCCCGGACCGCCACGGCCACGGCCGCCACGCGGGCCACGACCAGGAGCGTCCTGCGGTGCGCCCTCGGGCGATGCAGCGGCTTCGGTCGGGATGATTTCGTCAGCCATTCTTAGAACTCCAATCCGGCTTCACGCGCGGCTTGCGCCAGCGCCTTGACACGACCGTGGAACAGGAAGCCACCGCGATCGAACACGACCTTGGTCACGCCCGCTGCCTTGGCTGCTTCCGCCACCCGCGTGCCGACCGAGGTCGCCGCGTCGATGTTCGCGCCGGACGTGCCGCGCACGTCCTTTTCCAGGGTCGATGCCGAAGCGAGCGTCTTGCCCGCCGCGTCGTCGATGATCTGGGCATAGATATGCTTGCCCGAACGATGCACCGAGAGACGGGGACGGCCAGCGGCACGACCACGCAGCGCAGTGCGGTTGCGAAGACGGCGCTTCGCGAAAAGGGAGAGACCTTTGGTGCTCATTACTTCTTTTTCCCTTCCTTGCGGAAGATGAACTCGCCGTCGTACTTGATGCCCTTGCCCTTGTACGGCTCAGGCTTGCGCCACTGGCGAATTTCGGCGGCCAGCTGGCCGACCTTCTGCTTGTCCGAACCCGAGATCTCGACCGTCGTGTTGTCCGGCGTCTTCACTTCGATGCCTTCCGGCACGTCGATGTTGACGTCGTGGCTGTAGCCGAGCTTCAGGTTCAGCGTGCGACCCGAAGCGGCGGCGCGATAGCCGACGCCGTTGATCAGCAGCTTCTTGGTGAAGCCTTCCGACACGCCCGTCACGAGGTTCTGGACCAGCGTGCGCTGCATGCCCCAGAACGCGCGAGCGCGCTTCGTGGCATTGGCCGGCTGCACCGAAATGCCGCCCTCTTCCAGCGTGTAGCTGATCTCTTCGCGCAGCGGCATTGCGAGGGTGCCCTTGGGACCCTTCACGCTGAGCTGCTGACCCTCGATCGTCGCGGTGGTACCGCTTGGGATCGTGATCGGCTTTTTACCGATGCGGCTCATCAGAATACCTCCGCCAGCACTTCGCCACCGACATTCTGCTCACGCGCTTCGGCGTCGGACAGAACGCCACGCGGCGTCGAGACGATCGTGATGCCCAGGCCGTTCATCACGCGGGGCAGATCCTGCGAACCCGAGTAGACGCGACGGCCAGGCTTCGAGACGCGCGCAACGTGCTTGATCGCGGGCTGACCCTCGAAATATTTAAGCTCGATACGGATGCCCTTTGCGGGGCCCATCTCTTCTTCGGAATATCCGCGGATATAGCCTTCGCGCTGCAGCACGTCGAGGACGCGGGCACGCAGCTTCGACGCCGGCGAAAGGACGGAGTCCTTGCGCGCGCGCTGGCCGTTACGGATGCGGGTGAGCATATCACCCAGGGGATCGGTCAATGCCATCTCGTGATCCTTACCAGCTCGACTTCGTAACGCCGGGGATGAGGCCCTTGTTGGCCAGATCGCGCAGCTGAATACGGCAGAGACGGAACTTGCGATAATAAGCGCGCGGGCGCCCGGTGGTTTCGCAACGGTTGCGAACGCGGGTCGGGTTACCGTTACGCGGAATCTGCGCCATCTTCAGGCGGGCGATCAGACGCTCGCCATCGTCGAGCGACTTGTCCGCCGCCATCGCCTTCAGCTTCGCATAGGCGGGGGCGTACTTCTTCACCATCCGCTTGCGGCGCTCGTTCTTGTTTACAGAACTGACTTTAGCCATCTTATGCTGCCTTCTTTTCGTCGTCAGCGACTTCGAGCGGGAACGGGAAACCGAACAGGCGAAGCAGCTCGCGCGCTTCATCGTCGGTCCGGGCGGTGGTGGTGACGATCACGTCCATGCCGCGCACCTTGTCGATCCGGTCATAGTTGATTTCCGGGAACACCAGCTGCTCCTTCAGGCCGCAGGCATAGTTGCCGCGTCCATCGAAGCTCTTGGGGTTCAGGCCACGGAAATCGCGAACACGGGGAAGCGCGATGGTGATGAAGCGGTCGAGAAACTCGTACATGCGCTCACGGCGAAGAGTGACCTTCACGCCGATCGGCATGCCTTCACGCAGCTTGAACTGCGCGATCGACTTCTTGGCCTTGGTGACGACGGGCTTCTGACCTGCGATCAGTTCCATTTCGCCGGCGGCCTGCTCGACCTTCTTCTTGTCCTGCGTCGCTTCGCCAACGCCCATGTTCAGGACGATCTTGTCGAGGCGCGGGACCTCCATCGCATTCTTGTAACCGAACTTCTCGGTCATCGCCTTGACGATCTTGTCGTCATAGATCTGCCGCATGCGCGGCTTGGTGTTGGCGGCTTCAGCCACTGATCTTCTCCCCGGTCTTGACGGCCACGCGGACCTTCTTTCCGTCCTGGGTTTCGAACCGGACGCGCGTCGGTTTGCCGTCGGCGGTCACATGAGCGACCTTCGAGACGTGCAACGGTGCTTCCGAACGGACCAGGCCACCCTGCGGGTCGCCCTGGCTCGGCTTGGTGTGGCGGATCGCGACATTCACGCCCGACACGATGACCTTGCCGTCACGCGGCAGGGCCTGGGTCACTTCACCGGTCTTGCCCTTGTCCTTGCCGGACAGGACGATGACGCGGTCACCCTTCTTGATTTTCGCAGCGGCCATTACAGAACCTCCGGCGCCAGGCTGATGATCTTCATGTGCTTCTTGCCGCGGAGCTCGCGCACCACTGGGCCAAAGATACGAGTGCCGATCGGCTCCTCGTTCTTGTTGACCAGCACGGCTGCGTTACCGTCGAAGCGGATGACCGAGCCATCGGCGCGGCGAATGTCCTTCGCCGTGCGCACGATGACGGCACGGTGCACGTCGCCCTTCTTCACGCGGCCACGGGGGGCTGCTTCCTTGACGCTGACGA
The DNA here is from genome assembly GCF_000803065.1 of Sphingomonas sp. ERG5. Lineage (GTDB taxonomy): Bacteria > Pseudomonadota > Alphaproteobacteria > Sphingomonadales > Sphingomonadaceae > Sphingomonas. The sequence goes on along the minus strand of NZ_JSXI01000085.1, from coordinate 29,998 downwards.
CGATAATGTCGCCAACGCCTGCGGTGCGGCGCTTGGACCCGCCAAGCACCTTGATGCACTGCACCCGCTTCGCGCCGCTATTGTCAGCGACGTCGAGATTGGACTGCATCTGGATCATCGATCCGGTTCCTTCTCACTCTGGGGCCGATTCCGACCGGACCCCGCCTCAATTACAGTGACGCTTGCGCGCCCCCATGCTTATGCGTCGACGTCGACCCGCTCAGGTGTCGCATGGGTGTTGACCCGATCGATCACCTTCCAGGTCTTCAGCTTGGAGATCGGTGCGGTCTCTTCGATCCGCACGGTTTCGCCCTGCTTGAACTCGTTCGCCTCGTCATGGGCGTGGTACTTCTTCGAACGACGAATGATCTTGCCGTAGAGCGCATGCTTGACCTTGCGTTCCACGTTCACGACCACCGTCTTGTCGCCCTTGTCCGAGACGATCAGCCCCGTCAGCACGCGCTTCGGCATGATATCGTTCCTTACTTTGCCGCAGCGTCGCGCGAACGCGCGGACTGCAGGGTCTTGATGCGAGCGATGTCGCGACGGACTTCACGAACCCGGCTCGGCTTTTCGAGCTGGTTGGTCGCGGCCTGGAAACGGAGGTTGAACGCCTCGCGCTTCAGGTTGCCGAGTTCTTCACCCAGCTGGTCCTCGGTCTTCGCGTTGAGGTCGGAGCGACGCGTGTCGATCTTGCTCATCTTATGCAACTCCCAGGTGCGAGGTGTCGCCGAGACGGGCAACGACCTTTACCTTGATCGGCAGCTTCATCGCTGCGCGGCTGAACGCCATCGCGGCGATATCGCCAGGAACCCCGTCCAGTTCGAACAGGATACGGCCGGGCTTGACCCGGGCCGCCCAATATTCAGGCGAACCCTTGCCCTTGCCCATACGGACTTCGGCCGGCTTCGACGTGACCGGCACGTCCGGGAACACGCGGATCCACAAACGCCCCTGGCGCTTGATGTGACGCGTGATCGCGCGGCGAGCCGCTTCGATCTGGCGGGCGGTGAGACGATCCGGCTCCATTGCCTTCAACCCGTACGAGCCGAAGTTCAGCGTGGTGCCGCCCTTCGCATCGCCGTGAATCCGGCCCTTGAACTGCTTGCGGAACTTGGTTTTCTTCGGTTGCAACATATCAAATGTTCCTTAGCGCGCCGGACGCACGCCGGAGGTTTGAGCCTCCATCATGATCCGGTCGGTCGCCATCGGGTCATGGCCGAGGATTTCGCCCTTGAAGATCCACACCTTCACGCCGCACACGCCATAAGCGGTGTGTGCCGTCGCTTCGGCGTAATCGACGTTCGCGCGCAGCGTGTGCAGCGGAACGCGACCTTCACGATACCATTCCGACCGTGCGATTTCGGCGCCGCCGAGACGGCCGCCGCAATTGATCCGGATGCCTTCGGCACCAAGACGCATGGCCGACTGCACCGCGCGCTTCATGGCGCGGCGGAACGCGATACGACGCTCGAGCTGATCAGCGATGCCCTGGGCAACGAGCTTCGAATCGACTTCCGGCTTGCGGATTTCGACGATGTTCAGCGACACGTCCGAGCTGGTCATCTTGCCGAGCGTCTTGCGCAGCTTTTCGATGTCCGCGCCCTTCTTGCCGATGATCACGCCGGGGCGTGCAGCGAAGATGGACACGCGGCACAGCTTGGCCGGACGCTCGATCACAACCTTGGAGATCGCGGCCTGGGGCAGCGTCTTCAGGATGTAAGCGCGCATCTTGAGGTCTTCGAGGAGGAGACGGCCGTAATCGGCGCCCTCCGCGTACCAGCGGCTGTCCCAGGTGCGGTTGATCTGAAGCCGAAGCCCGATCGGATTGCTCTTCTGACCCATTAGGCTTCTTCTTCTTGCTGTTCGCGAACGACGATGCGCAGGCGGCTGAAGGGCTTCAGGATGCGCGTCGACTTGCCGCGACCGCGCGTGGCGAACCGCTTCATGACGATCGACTTGCCAACGCTCGCTTCCGATACGACCAGCGCATCGACATCGAGATTATGGTTGTTCTCGGCATTGGCGATCGCCGAGGCGAGCACCTTGCGCGCATCGACCGCCATCGCGCGGGTCGAGAAAGCGAGGATGTTCATCGCATCGCCGACCGGCTTGTTACGGATCAGCGCAGCGACGAGACCGAGCTTCTGGGCCGAGCCGCGAATCTGCGTCCCGACCGAGAGAGCTTCCTTCTCACCGACCTTGCGGGGGGATTTCGGCTTCGACATCAGCGCTTGCCCTTCTTGTCGGCGGCGTGGCCGGGGAAGTAACGCGTCGGCGCGAACTCGCCGAGCTTCATCCCAACCATGTCCTCGTTGACCGAGACCGGCACGAACTTGCGACCGTTATAAACGGTGAAGGTCAGGCCGACGAACTGCGGCAGGATCGTCGAGCGACGCGACCAGGTCTTGATCGGCGCGCGCGCATTGGTTTCCTGCGCGGTTTCTGCCTTTTTCAGCAGATGGAGGTCCACGAACGGACCCTTCCAGACGGAACGAGCCATGGCGTTAGCCCTTCTTCTTGGCGTGACGCGACCGGATGATCATCTTGTCGGTCGACTTGTTGTGACGAGTGCGCGCACCCTTGGTCGGCTTGCCCCAAGGCGTAACCGGATGACGGCCGCCCGAGGTCCGGCCTTCACCACCGCCGTGCGGATGGTCGACCGGGTTCTTGGCGACGCCGCGGGTCAGCGGGCGCTTGCCGAGCCAGCGATTGCGGCCGGCCTTGGCGAGGTTGGTGTTGCCGTTATCCGGGTTGGACACCGCACCGACGGTCGCCATGCAGTTCGAGTGGATATAGCGCTGCTCGCCCGAATTGAGGCGAACCATCACCATGCCCTTGTCGCGGCCGACGACCTGCACATAGGTGCCTGCCGAACGGGCGATCTGGCCACCCTTGCCGGGCTTCATCTCGACATTGTGGACGATCGTGCCAACCGGCATCTGACCCAGTTCCATCGCGTTGCCGGGCTTCACGTCGGTCTTCTTCGCCGCGATCACCTTGTCGCCGACAGCGAGACGCTGCGGTGCAATGATATAGGCAATGTCTTCCTTGCCCGCATCGTCGGTGCCGTAGCTCACGAGCGCGATGAAGGCCGTGCGGTTGGGATCATATTCGATCCGCTGCACGACGCCTTCGACGTCCCACTTGCGACGCTTGAAGTCGATGATGCGATAACGCTGCTTGTGACCGCCAGCGATACCGCGCGAGGTCACATGACCCTTGTTGTTGCGGCCGCCAGTCTTGCGCTTGCCTTCGGTCAGCGCCTTGACGGGGCCGCCCTTGTGCAGACCGCTGCGGTCGACGAGGATAAGTCCGCGTCGTGCCGGGCTGGTCGGGTTATAATGCTTCAGTGCCATGGCTTAAATTCCCGTGGTCACGTCGATGGACTGGCCGTCAGCCAGCGTCACGATCGCCTTCTTCACATCGGACTTGGTGTAGGGCACGCCCTTCCACTTCTTGGTCTTGCCCTTCTGGACGATCGTATTGACCCCCAGGACCTTGACCGAGAACAGCGCCTCGACGGCAGCCTTGATCTCGGGCTTGGTGGCATCGCCGGCAACCTTGAACACGACCGCGTTATGCTCGCTGAGCAAGGTCGCCTTCTCGGTGATGTGGGGCGCAACGATCACGTCGTAATGACGCGTATCGATGTCCGCCTTCTGCTTTTTAGCCATTGAAGCGCGCCTCCAGCTTCTCGACGGCAGCGCGGGTCAGGACCAGCGTGTCGTGCTTCAGGATGTCGTAAACGTTGGCGCCGGCAGCCGGCATCACGTTGATCGTATGAAGATTGCCCGCAGCCAGCGCGAAGCTGTTGTCGACCATGTCGCCGTCAATGACGAGCGCGGTCTTGCCGAGGCCGAGCTTGGCCCAATCCGCGATCAGCGTCTTGGTCTTGCTCTCCGCAACCGCCAGGCTGTCCATGACCACCAGCGAACCCGCCTGAGCGTGGGTCGACAGTGCCATCTTCAGGCCGAGTGCGCGAATCTTCTTGTTGAGCGATGGATTGAAGTCACGGACGCGGGCGCCGTGAGCCTTACCACCACCGACGAAGATCGGCGCGCGGCGATCGCCGTGACGTGCCGTACCGCCGCCCTTCTGGCGACCGAACTTCTTGCCCGTGCGGGCGACATCGGCGCGCTCGCGCGTGCCACGCGCGGTGGCGCGGCGCTTTTCGAGCTGCCAGGTGACGACGCGGTGCAGGATATCCGGGCGCGGATCGAGGCCGAAGACCTCATCGTTGAGCTCGATGTCCGAAGCTTTCGCCTTGGCGTCGAAGGACTGAATCTTGACCTTCATGTTCAGCCCTCCTGGCCTTCGGTCGCTTCCACGGCCGGAACATCCTCAGCGGGCGTTTCAGCGGGAGCGTTGTTGCTGTTCGCGGCGGCCTTCAGACCGGCGGGGTACGGCGCATCGGCGTGACGCGCGACCTTGACCGAGTCCTTGACGAGCAACCAGCCGCCCTTCGAGCCGGGCACCGAGCCCTTGACGAAGATCAGGCCGCGCTCGACGTCGGTCGACACGATTTCGAGATTCTGCTGAGTGCGGTTCTTGTCACCCATGTGACCGGCCATCTTCTTGTTCTTGAAGACCTTGCCCGGATCCTGGCGTTGACCGGTCGAACCGAGCGAACGGTGCGAGACGGACACGCCGTGGGTGGCACGCAGACCGCCGAAGCCCCAGCGCTTCATACCGCCCTGGAAACCCTTACCCTGGGTCACGCCCTGAATGTCGACGATCTGGCCGGCAACATAATGGTCAGCCGAAATCTCGGCGCCCACTGCGAGCACGGCGTCCTCGGACACACGGAATTCTGCAAGCTTCGCCTTGGGCTCGACTTCGGCCTTGCCGAAGTGGCCGCGCTGCGGCTTGGAAACGTTTTTCGCTTTGGCAACGCCGGCGCCCAGCTGGACGGCAACATACCCATCACGATCGGCCTCGCGAACGGCCACAACCTGGTTGCCCTCAAGTGCAAGAACGGTGACGGGCACGTGGCGCCCATCATCCTTGAACAAGCGGGTCATCCCCATTTTCTTCGCGATCACGCCTGTGCGCATGATCATGCTCCTTATTACAGAGGCACGCCGGAACGATTTCCGACGTGCGTGTCAGCCCAGCGATTTTGTACGTGCCCCGTCCCGGGCTGGTGTTTCCGTGAGGAAACGTGACGGGGGACGCAGACCCCAGCAAGCTGGGCGGTATCCCTTATCAGGTGCCGCCGAAGCGGAACCGAATCTCGTGTGGAGCAGCGGCCTTTAGGCCAGCTTGATCTCCACGTCTACACCCGCTGCGAGATCGAGCTTCATCAGCGCGTCTACCGTCTGCGGGGTCGGCTGAACAATGTCCAGCATCCGCTTGTAGGTGCGAACCTCGAACTGCTCACGCGACTTCTTGTCGATGTGCGGTCCGCGGTTGACCGTGAACTTCTCGATACGCGTCGGCAAAGGGATCGGACCGCGAATAAGGGCACCAGTGCGGCGCGCCGTGTCGGCGATGTCGCCGGTCGCCTGATCGAGCACACGATGATCGAATGCCTTCAGACGAATACGGATATTCTGCGTTTCCATTTAATCCCTACCGATGCGAAAGAGCGGGTTGCCTGGCGGCAACTCTTTGGTTGTTCACGAAAATAGCAACCGCCCGACTCCCTGTCGCGAAGACAGGGAATCGGGCGGAGGCGCGTCTATATTACTTCGAGATGCCGCTGACAATACCCGAACCGACGGTCCGGCCACCTTCACGGATCGTGAAGCGCTGACCAACGTCCATCGCGATCGGCGCAATGAGCTTGACGCCCAGTGCGATGTTGTCGCCCGGCATGACCATTTCGGTGCCCTCAGGCAGCTCGACGGTGCCGGTCACGTCCGTGGTACGGAAGTAGAACTGCGGACGATAGTTGGCGAAGAACGGCGTGTGACGGCCACCTTCGTCCTTCGACAGCACATACACTTCCGACTGGAAGTCGGTGTGCGGCTTGATCGAGCCTGGCTTGCAGAGAACCTGGCCACGCTCGACTTCGTCGCGTGCAACGCCACGGATCAGCGCACCAACGTTGTCGCCAGCCTGGCCCTGGTCGAGCAGCTTGCGGAACATTTCAACGCCGGTGACGACGGTCTTGCGAACTTCCGGGTGGATGCCGACGATTTCGACTTCCTCACCGACCTTCACAACGCCGGTCTCGACGCGGCCGGTGACGACCGTGCCACGACCCGAGATCGAGAACACGTCTTCGATCGGCATCATGAACGGCTTGTCGAGCGGACGCTCGGGCTGCGGCAGATATTCGTCAACCGCTGCCATCAGCTTGAGGACGGCGTCATGGCCGATCTCAGGCGTCTTGTCTTCGAGTGCCGCAACAGCCGAGCCACGGATGACCGGAATGTTGTCGCCGTCAAAATCATACTTCGAGAGCAGCTCGCGGATTTCCATCTCGACCAGCTCGAGGATTTCCTCGTCGTCGACCAGATCGACCTTGTTCATGAACACAACCATCGTCGGCACGCCGACCTGACGAGCGAGCAGGATGTGCTCGCGAGTCTGCGGCATCGGGCCGTCGGTAGCCGACACGACCAGGATCGCGCCGTCCATCTGGGCAGCACCGGTGATCATGTTCTTCACATAATCGGCGTGGCCCGGGCAATCGACGTGCGCGTAGTGACGTGCGGTCGTCTCATACTCGACGTGTGCGGTCGAGATCGTGATGCCGCGCTCGCGCTCTTCCGGAGCCTTGTCGATGTTTGCGTAGCTGGTGAAGGTCGCACCGCCGGTTTCAGCGAGCACCTTGGTGATCGCAGCCGTCAGCGACGTCTTGCCGTGATCGACATGGCCGATCGTGCCGATGTTGAGATGCGGCTTGGTCCGCTCGAACTTTGCTTTCGCCATTTTTCCTACCTTCTAGAATCAGATTCGCGGCCTTCTGGGCGCCACGCGAACGCGGCCCCTTAACGACCTATTTCAAGTTACGCCAGCTTAGCCTTCACTTCTTCGGCAACATTCGCGGGCACTTCGTCGTAATGCGAGAACTGCATCGTGTACTGCGCCCGGCCCTGGCTGAACGAGCGGAGCTGGTTCACATAGCCGAACATGTTCGCCAACGGCACGATCGCCTCCACCGCAGTCGCGTTGCCGCGGCTGTCAGTGCCCTGGATCTGGCCACGACGGCTGTTCAGATCGCCGATCACGTCGCCGAGATAATCCTCGGGCGTCACGACCTCGACCTTCATGATCGGCTCGAGCAGTTTGATGCCGGCCTTTTGAGCCGCTTCACGCATCGCGCCACGCGCGCAGATTTCGAATGCCAGCGCCGACGAGTCGACGTCATGGTATTTACCGTCGATCAGCTGCACTTCGAAATCGATGATCGGGAAGCCGATCAGCGATCCGGTTTCAGCCGTTTCTCGCATGCCCTTCTCGACCGAAGGAATATATTCCTTCGGGACGTTGCCGCCCTTGATCTGGTCGGAGAAGACGAAGCCCGAACCGCGCTCGCCAGGAATGACCTTGATCTTGATTTCGGCGAACTGACCCGAACCACCCGACTGCTTCTTGTGGGTGTAGGACATTTCGATCGGCTTCGCGAGATACTCGCGATACGCCACCTGCGGCGCGCCGACATTCGCTTCGACCTTGAACTCGCGCTTCATGCGATCGACCAGAATCTCGAGATGGAGTTCCCCCATGCCCTTGATGATGGTCTGGCCGCTCTCGACGTCGGAGGTCACGCGGAAGGACGGATCCTCGCGGGCGAGACGATTGAGCGCGATGCCCATCTTCTCCTGGTCGGCCTTGGTCTTCGGCTCCACGGCGACCTCGATGACGGGATCCGGGAATTCCATCCGCTCAAGGATGATTGGCGCGTTGATGGCGCACAGCGTGTCACCGGTCGTAGTGTCCTTGAGGCCCGCCAAAGCGACGATGTCGCCGGCATAGGCCACCTGGATGTCCTCACGGTCATTGGCATGCATGAGCAGCATGCGGCCGACCTTTTCCTTCTTGTCCTTGACCGAGTTCATCACCTGCGAAGCGGTTTCGAGCTTGCCCGAATAGATGCGCGCAAAGGTCAGCGTGCCGACGAACGGATCGTTCATGATCTTGAACGCCAGCGCCGAGAACGGCGCGTCGTCTTCCGGCGGGCGCGTGTCGGGGGTCTCGCCGTCGAGCTTGAGCCCTTCGACGTCCTTGATGTCCAGCGGCGACGGCAGATAGTCGACCACGCCGTCGAGCAGGGGCTGCACGCCCTTGTTCTTGAACGCGGAACCGCACAGCACGGGCACGAACGAGAAGTTCAGCGTGCCCTTGCGGATCAACGCCTTGAGTTGCGCGGTGGTCGGCTCGGTGCCTTCCAGATACGCTTCCATCAGGTCGTCGTCCTGCTCGACCGCCATTTCGATCAGCTCGCTGCGCGCGGTCGCCGCTTCGTCGGCCAGTTCGGCGGGAATGTCGCGATATTCGAACTTCGCGCCCAGCGACTCTTCGAGCCAGATGATCGCGCGGTTCTCGACCAGGTCGACCAGGCCCTTGAAATCGCTCTCAAGGCCGATCGGCAGGTACAGCACCGCCGGACGCGCGCCGAGACGATCCTTGATCATCTGCACGCACATGTTGAAGTTCGCGCCGGTGCGATCGAGCTTGTTGATGAAGCACATGCGCGGCACGTGATACTTCTCGGCCTGACGCCACACCGTCTCGGACTGCGGCTCAACGCCGGCAACGCCGTCGAAGCACGCGACCGCACCGTCGAGCACGCGCAGCGAACGCTCGACTTCAATCGTGAAGTCGACGTGCCCGGGGGTGTCGATGATGTTGATGCGGTGATCGTTCCAGAAACAGGTCGTTGCCGCAGACGTGATCGTGATCCCGCGCTCCTGCTCCTGCTCCATCCAATCCATCGTCGCGGTGCCTTCATGCACTTCGCCGATCTTGTAGGACTTGCCGGTGTAATAAAGGATGCGCTCGGTGGTCGTCGTCTTGCCGGCATCAATGTGAGCCATGATGCCGATATTGCGATACATCGAGAGCGGATGGCTGCGGGCCATGATCGGTTCCTTGGGATGTGGAGAAGCCGGGGCTCACGCCCCGGCCTGTCCGATATAGGTAGTCGGTGTTACCGGCAAAAGACCGGCAACAAAGAGGTTTACCAGCGGTAGTGCGAGAAGGCGCGGTTGGCTTCGGCCATGCGATGCGTGTCTTCACGCTTCTTGACCGCGTTGCCGCGATTGTTCGCCGCATCCAGCAGCTCGCCAGACAGCCGTGCGGCCATCGTGTGCTCGCTGCGCGAGCGCGCCGCATTGATCAGCCAGCGGATCGCCAGTGCCTGAGCGCGCTCGGGGCGCACTTCGACCGGGACCTGATAGGTCGCACCACCGACACGGCGGCTGCGAACTTCGATGCCCGGCTTCACATTGGCGAGCGCGTCATGGAACACGCTGAGCGGGTCCTTCTTCGCGCGCTGCTCGACGGTTTCGAACGCACCATAGACGATCAATTCCGCAACGGACTTCTTGCCGTCGAGCATGACCGAATTCATGAACTTGGAGAGAACCTCATCACCATATTTGGGATCAGGCAGGATGATACGCTTTTCTGGGCGACGACGACGTGCCATTTCAATTTCCTTCTAAACTTCAGCCTGTTGGTCGGACGTGAGCCGACCGGCTTACTTCGGACGCTTGGCGCCGTACTTGGAACGCGACTGGCGGCGATCCTTCACGCCCTGTGTGTCGAGCACACCGCGCAGCACATGGTAGCGAACGCCGGGAAGATCGCGAACACGACCGCCGCGGATCAGCACGACCGAGTGCTCCTGCAGGTTGTGGCCTTCACCCGGGATATAGCTGATGACTTCGCGCTGGTTGGTCAGGCGAACCTTGGCAACCTTGCGGAGAGCCGAGTTCGGCTTTTTCGGGGTGGTGGTGTAGACACGGGTGCAAACGCCGCGCTTCTGCGGGTTCTGCTCCATTGCAGGGACCTTGGACTTGGCCTTCTGCGGATCGCGGCCCTTGCGGACCAGCTGGTTAATCGTCGGCATTGAAGCCTTCACCTTTCAAATGGTTACTTTGCTGGAGCCGAAGCGCCTAAGAATACAAAAAGGACCATCGGAAAGCATATCGCCTTCCTTGGCCCTGGAATGCATCCAGCAATGTTCAAGCAGCCCAGGGGGAACAGGTCCTCCGGGGCAGCGGCGCCTATACAGGCCGACTCGGGGGTGGTCAATGGCGGCGTGAGCCGAACCCGGCAACCGCGTTCCAATTCAGTCGAGCTTGTCGAAATATCGTTCTTCTTTCAAGAACAACGGCAGAGTGGCACGCGCCCTTCGACATGCGGCGGGCAAATAGCTAAGAGCGAGAACATGACAACGGTGACATATGATCTCCTCATCATCGGCGGCGGCATCAATGGCTGCGCGATCGCGCGCGAAGCCTCGCTGCTTGGGCTCAAGGTGCTGCTGGTCGAGCGCGACGATCTCGCCGCCCATACCTCATCGGCGTCGACCAAGCTGATCCATGGCGGGCTGCGCTATCTCGAATATTATGACTTCAAGCTGGTCGCCGAAGCGCTCCGGGAACGCGAGCGGCTGGTGAAGGCGGCCTCGCATATCATCCGCCCGATGCGTTTCGTGCTGCCGCAGGAAAATGCCGTGCGCCCATGGTGGATGGTGCGGCTCGGCCTGTATCTCTACGATTTCCTCGGCGGCCGGATCTCACTCGCGCGCTCGCGCGGGCTGCGCAAGAGCGATAGCGCCTATATCGCGCCGCTGCAGGGCGGTGATCGCGGCTTCGTCTATTCCGACGCGTTCGTCGACGATTCGCGCTTCACCATGCTCAACGCGATGGACGCAGCCAACAACGGCGCGGAGATCGCGGTGTGCACAGCGCTCGAGTCGGCACGGCGGGAGGGCGATCTGTGGCAAGCGACATTGTCCGACGGACGCACCGTCGCGGCGCGCGCGCTGGTCAATGCCGCAGGCCCCTGGGTACACCAGATGCTCGGCCAGCTCGGCGTCAACGCGAAGTCCGACGTGCGTCTGGTCAAGGGCAGCCATATCGTCGTGCCGCGCCTGTTCGACGGCGACCATGCCTATATGCTGCAACAGCCCGACCGGCGGATCGTCTTCGCCATCCCCTATCAGGGCAGCTTCACCGAGATCGGCACCACCGACATCCCGGTCGACCGGCCCGAGGATGCCATCATCTCGGATGATGAGATCGCCTATCTCTGCGACGCGGTGAACCGGCATTTCATCGCCCAGATCACGCCCGCCGATGTTACCTCGAACTGGTCGGGCGTGCGCCCGCTCTACGACGATGGGGCGAGCGAGGCGAAGGCAGTGACGCGCGATTATGTGCTCGAGCTCGATACTCATGGCCCCGCCTTGCTCTCGGTGTTCGGGGGCAAGATCACCACTGCACGGCATCTGGCCGAAGAGGCCCTGGGCAAGCTGGCCGACCCACTCGGATTCAAGGAGCGCCACGTCACCCGCGATCGCCTGTTTCCGGGCGCCGGCGCGCAAGGCTGGAATGCGCTCCTGGCGAGTGTCCGCGCACGCTGGCCATTCCTTGGCGAGGCACGATCAGCGCGCATGGCCCATGCCTATGGCGCGTTGCTCGACGAGATGCTCGCCGGGATTAAAGACGAACCGGGCATGGGTTCCGATCTCGGCGGCGGCCTGACTGAGGTCGAGGCGCGCTGGATGCATGATCGCGAATGGGCGCGCGCTCCCGAAGATGCGCTGATGCGCCGCAGCAAGATGGGGCTGCATTTGACGCCCGAACAGCGCCAGCATTTCGCAACATGGTGGACGAATACGTTTCCAGGTTGAATGACGTCCCGATGATTCGAGTCGCCGCCTTGTACCGCTTTGCCCGCTTCCCTGATCCTGTGGCGTTGCGCGCGCCGTTGCTCGACCTGTGCACATCGAGCGCGATCAAGGGCACATTGCTGCTCGCCCGCGAAGGAATCAACGGCACCATCGCCGGCACGCCCGACGCGATCGAGGCGGTGCTCGCGCATATCCGCACCCTCCCCGGCTGCGCCGATCTTGAGGTCAAGGACAGCCAGGCCGAGACCATGCCTTTCCATCGCATGAAAGTCCGGCTCAAGCGCGAGATCGTGACGATGGGCGAGCCCGACATCGACCCACTCACGGATGTCGGCCATTATGTGAAGCCCGCCGAGTGGAACGCGTTGATCGAGCGGCCCGACACGATCGTCATCGACACGCGCAACGATTATGAAGTCGCGATCGGCAGCTTCGCCGGCGCGATCGATCCGAAGACGCACAGCTTCAGCGAATTCCCCGCCTGGTTCCGCGCCCATCGCGACACGCTGCTTGGCGGCGGCGCGGAAAAGCCGAAGGTCGCGATGTTCTGCACCGGCGGCATCCGCTGCGAAAAGGCCACCGCTTTCCTCAAGGCCGAAGGACTGGACGAGGTCTATCACCTCCACGGCGGCATTCTCAAATATCTCGAGGACGTGCCTGCCGCCGACAGCCGCTGGGAGGGTGAATGCTTCGTCTTCGACCAGCGCGTCGCGGTGACGCACGGCCTCGACATCGGCACGCACGCGCTGTGCCATGGCTGCCGCATGCCGGTCGGCCCTGCGGATCGCCAATCACCACTCTATGTCGAAGGAGTCAGTTGCCCCGCCTGCCACGGTACACGCGACGCGGAACAGCGCGCGGGTTATGCCGAGCGGCATCGGCAGACCCTGCTCGCCCAAGGTCGTGGCGAGGCCCATGTCGGCGCGGTGCCCCCGCCCAAGCCCTAATGCGCGGGGGCCGCTTGGAATGGCCCGGCCGCCCTCACTTGTCGCGAGCGGCGCCCATCCCCGCATCGGCCGGCAGGAACAGCGCCTTGTTGGTCGGGTCGCCCTTCGCACCATGACTCGCATCGACCGCGATCCAGCCTCGCTCGAAATCCTTGGCCATGGCGGTGCCACAATTTTTGCACTGCGAGACGAATATCTCACCATCGAAATGCGCGAGCCGCCCGGCGCGCTCATGCTTGCCGACGAGACATTTCGCCCTGTTCCAAAGCATGATCCGCGCTCCTTTCGAAAGGGCCATAACGGCAAGCCGCGCATGGGGATTGGAAGAATTGGACAGGTGATGCGGCCCTGTCCCGAAAACGATCACCGGCCCAGGGTTTTGCGGCAGTCGGTGGCGATTGACGGTCGTTCCGGGGCGCGGCGCACCGCGCGCCAGCGGGCCTCAGCCGGCGCGATGCCGGCCGTCTCCGTGCGAGGCGCCGCGCGCCGGATCCGGCCGACCGCGCCGCAGCCGACTCGGCGGCAGGCCTGTGATCATCCGAGTCGCTCGCGTCATATGCGCCTGGTCCGCAAAGCCATGTTTCGCCGCGATGCCGACAAGGGCTTCGACTGAACCACGAATATCGCGCAGCGCAGCATGCGCCCGCGCATTGAACCGGAACGCGGCGGGCGTGATCCCGAACTGCTGCCGGAAGCCCCGCGCAATGCTGCTCGGATGAAGCCGCCGCGCTTCGGCCCAACATCCGATCGACAGAGTCGGATCGGCCAGCAAAGCGCCGGCAAGCAGATCGGGCCAATCCTCGACGGATGTTTCCACCGCGACCAGCTGGTTCATCAGCAGGTGCGCGGCCCCGGCGCGATCCCGCTCGGCCAGCCGCACGATCGCATCAGCATCGGTGACGCGCCCCAGCACGGGGACCAGACACCCCTCCGCCAGTGGCAGAGTGAGCACGTCCGCGCCCAGATGGTGGAAGCGATCGATATGGCTTTCCCATGCCTGGTGGATGATGACATCACCGGCGCGCACACGATGCCGCCCGGTATCGCCCGCCTCGACATAGCTTCCGGCGAGCACCAGCGCGGCAAACGCCCCGTCATGGCGGTGGCGGTCGAGCACTTGCCCGCCGGGGTGACGGATCCGCAGCGGGGGCGCGCCACCGCACGGCGCATCATGGCCGCAACGAGCATGTTCAAACGGTTCAAGACCCGGCATCGCGGATCACGCTACCAGTGGCGCATCCGAAGCAAAAGATGGTCCGCAAATGCTGATGCTCCTCGTCCTGGCCGCCACGGCTCCCTGTCCGCTTGAGTCCGATCCCGGCCGACTGCTCGACGCCAACCGCGCCGCGGTCGTTGCGACCGGCCAGGTCAACGGGACGCTCACCAGCCGCTTCGCCTATCAGGGCGGCGGCCTGACCGGCGAAGCGACGACCATGATCGACCTCGCCACCGGCAGGTTCAGCACTGACCAGCACACCGGCATCGTGACCGGCGCGGAGGGGTTCGACGGCACCGAGGCCTGGATGCGCGACCTGTCCGGCTTTGCCAGCGCACAAGCCGGCGGCGACCGGCGCGAACTGGCGGTCAATGAGGCGTTCCGCAACGCCAATCTCTGGTGGCGCAGCGATCGCGGCGGCGCGACGCTCGCCTCGATCGGGTGCGGCGCGATCCGGGTCGCGCCGAAAGGCGGCAAGCCGTTCGAAGCCTGGTTCGACCCGACGACGCGGCTGCTCGTCAGAACGCGCGAGATGCGCAGCTTCGGAACCGTGGTCGAGACGCGCTATGCGGACCATCGGCGCCACGGCAAGCTTCTGCTCCCGACCCGGATCGAGACGATCTATGGCGACGATCCGGCGAGCATGGAAACCCTGACGCTGCGCGATGCCGCCGTCACGCCCGCCCGCCCGGCCGCGGCCTTTGCCATGCCGCGCGATACCCCCGCCGACTGGCAGCTTCCCGCGGCCGGGCGCGTGACCCTGCCCTTCCGCTTGCTCAACAACCACATTGTGGTGGACGTGAAGATCGACGGCCAGGGGCCCTTCCCTTTCCTTGTCGATACCGGCGGCCACAATATCCTCACGCCCTCGACGCTGGCCGCATTGAAGCTGCAGAGCCAGGGCGATTCGCCGTCCTCCGGTGCCGGCGAGAAGACGGTCAGCAACGGCTATGCCCGGGTGCGCGAAATAGCCGCCGGCGGTGCCGTGCTGCGCGACCAGACGGTCGTCACGCTCGATTTCAGCCCGCCCGATGTCGAGGGGCTGGAACTGGGCGGCATGCTCGGCGCGGAATTCCTCGAACGCTTCGTCACGACCTTCGATTATGGCGCGGGTACAATGACCCTGATCGACCCCGCCCGCGTCACGCCGGCCGAGCGACGCGCGCTGGGAACGGCGATACCGATGCGCTTCTACATCCATATGCCGCAAGTCGATGGCGCGATCGACGGGCGCGCCGCACGCCTCGACATCGACACCGGCGCGCGCGACGAAGTCACCGTCACCAGCCCGTTCGTCGCGGCGCATGACTTGCGCAGCCGCTATCCCGGTGGCGTAACGATGACCACTGGCTGGGGCGTCGGCGGCCCCTCGCGCACCTATACTGTGCGCGCGGGTACCGTCGCGCTCGGCCCGGTCGTCATCCCCCGCCCGATCATCGGGCTCAGCGAGGCCAAACGCGGATCGTTCAGTGACCCGGCCTATGGCGGCAATGTCGGCGGCGGCCTGTTGAAGCGCTTCGTCACCACCTTCGATTATGCCCGCAAGACTCTGTACCTGAAGCCGCTGGCCCATAGCGATCCGGACACCGGCCGCTTCGACCGCACCGGCATGTGGCTCAACGCCCGTACCGACGGACTCGAGATCATGGACCTGCTGCCTGGCGGTCCAGCCGATCAGGCGGGATTGCGTACCGGCGACCGCGTGACGATGATCGGCACCGTTTCGTACAAGGGCCGATCACTGTCGGACATGCGGCGATCGTTGAAGCTCGCACCGGTCGCGAAGCCCGTGACGATCCGCTATCGCCGCGCCGGGACGGAAGGCGTCGCGACCGTCACCCCACGCGACCTCATTCCCGACTAGGTGACGCCCCTCAATAGGAGCGCCCGACCAGCACCCGCTCGACCGCCGGCTCGCCAGTGAACACGCAAGGGCCATCCGCCGCGTCGGCGTCGCTCGGCACATTGCGCACGGTGAGCTTCAGCGCCTTCAGCCGCTCGACCACCTTGTCCAGCGCGGGGCCGGTCGGCTTCGACCATTGCACCTCGACCCAGCCGGGATTCTTCACGCCCTCGGCAAAGGCGCGCTCGATCGCGGCGAAATCGGCCACGTTGCGCGTGATGTTCGCCTCCAGGCGCCCCTTCGCCTCGACATGGAGCGCGCGCTGCATGTCCTCCAATATTCCCTCCGCGGCGCCGACGAGCTCATCCCGCGCGATGACCACGCTGTCGAGCTTGCCGTCCTGGCGGTACAGCCGGTCGCGACAGATCATCGAGACATTGCCGCCAGCCATGTCGCGCCCGCCGACCTCGAGAATGACCGGCGCCCCCTTCTTGACCCAGCCCCAGCGCTTGGTCGCCGCCTTGGCCGGCTTGAGATCGAGCAGCGCACGGACCGGCTCGCCCAGCGCCGACAATTTGGCCAGATCGGCCTGCAACGCCTTGCAATAGTCGATCAGCGCGGCGTCCTCATCAGTGTCGCGCAGCATCGGTACGATCACCACCTGCCATGGCGCGATGCGCGGCGGCACGCGCAATCCGTCATCATCGCCATGCACCATGATCACGCCGCCGATCATCCGCGTTGACACGCCCCAGCTGGTCGTATGCGCAAACTCAAGCTCGCCGCCCGCATTCTGGAACCGGATATTCTGCGCATGCGCGAAATTGGTGCCGAGGAAATGGCTGGTGCCGGCCTGCAGCGCCTTGCCGTCCTGCATCATCGCCTCGATCGAATAGGTCGCGACCGCGCCGGGGAACCGCTCATGCTCCGGCTTCTCGCCCGCGACGACGGGCAGCGCCAGGCACTCCTCGGCGAAGCCGCGATAGACTTCGAGCATCTTCAGCGTCTCTTCCTGCGCCTCCCTGGCGGTGGCATGGGCGGTATGCCCTTCCTGCCACAGGAATTCGCTGGTGCGCAGGAACATGCGCGTGCGCATTTCCCAGCGTACGACGTTCGCCCATTGGTTGATCAGGACAGGCAGGTCACGCCACGACTGGATCCAGCGCGCGAACGCCGTGCCGATCACCGTCTCCGATGTCGGGCGCACGACCAACGGCTCTTCCAGCTTCGCGCTGGGATCGGGCACCAGCCCGCCCTTCCCGTCGGAAATCAGCCGGTGATGCGTGACCACCGCCATTTCCTTGGCGAAGCCCTCGACATGCTCGGCCTCTTTTTCGAAATAGGATAGCGGGATGAACAGCGGAAAATAGCAATTCTCATGGCCGGTCGCCTTGATCCGGTCGTCGAGCAGCCGCTGGATCCGTTCCCAGATGCCATAACCCCATGGCCGGATGACCATGCAGCCGCGAACGCCCGATTCCTCGGCGAGGTCGGCTTCCGCAATGACGGACTGGTACCAGGCGGAAAAATCCGCCTCACGGGTGACGGGGAGTGCGTGCTTGATCATGGGAAGGCCGGATAGCCGCATCGGAACGCGCCGTCACCCCGGGGCCTGCGGGTTTTCCGGGCCGGCAAATTCCCGTGGCTGCGCGATTTGCCGCGGGAAAATGCATTTTTGTGGGTTCTGCGGGAATTTACGGGAATTCCTGCGGGAATTTTGTTGGAGCGGCACGGCAATTTTACCGCCGTGCTGCGGGAATATCGGGAAATGTCGGGGGCAGCGGTCATGGTCGCGTCAGTTCCTGGCCTGATCGATTCAAACGATCCATCGAATGGGCTTTCACCCCTGACGCACGATCGGTGCGCCGGAGACAGGCATGACGCCGCACGAAGGCGAGTTGAATCGAACCAGGGAGGCGGGATGAAACGGGAATGGCCGTGACCATGCAGCCGCCCGCACAATCGCGCGCCGAGCCAATCCCAGCTTGTTTCACGCGCCCCGCGTCCGCATAGCCCTCGCTCACCGGCAGGCGGAAAGGGGGACATGATGGCCGAGACCAGCGACCGCATTCTCCCGGCCATTGCGATGCGCCTGCTGTCGGCGGCGCTGTTCGCGAGCATGAACGCGGTCATCAAGCTGGCCGAGGCACGCGGCGCGACACTCGGCGAGGTCCTGTTCTTCCGTCAGTTCGGTGCGGCGATCCTGCTCGTCGTGGTCATCGCCGCCGGGCCGGGGCTGAAATCGGTCGCGACCCGGCGGCTGCCCGCGCATATCGCGCGCGCCGTGCTCGGGCTCAGCGCAATGGCCTGCACCTTCACCGCGATCCTGATGCTGCCACTCGCCGAATCGACCACGATCGGCTTTTCCATGCCGATCTTCGCGACCATCCTCGGCGCGCTGATCCTGCGCGAGCCGACCGGCTGGCATCGCTGGGCGGCGGTCGCGATCGGCTTTACCGGCGTGCTGATCGTCGCCCAGCCGGGCAGCGGACATTTCCCGTTCTGGGGTGCGGTCGCCGGCCTGGTCGCGGCCTTGCTCACCGCCAGCGTCTCGATCCTGCTGCGTCAGATCTCTCGCACCGAAGGCACGATGACCACCGTGTTCTGGTTCTCCACCTTGTCGCTCATTCCGCTCGGCATCGTCTATGCCTTTGTCATGCAGCCGCATTTCTGGCTCGTCTGGATCATGCTGCTCGCGGTCGGTGTGATCGGCGGCGCGGCGCAGTTGGCGATGACGTCGGCCCTGCGCCTCGGTCCGGTTTCTGTGGTCGTCCCGATGGACTATTCCAGCCTGTTATGGGCGACCGCTTATGGCTGGCTGCTGTTCGGCGTGCTGCCGGGCAAATGGACCTGGATCGGGGCGCCGGTGATCATCCTCAGCGGCTTGTACATCGTGTGGCGCGAACATGTGCGCCGCACCCAATTGACGATTGAAACGATCGCCCAGATTTAATCGGGATAAGGCGAATGCCATCACGGCGCAGCCGACGAAATGCGCCTCGCTGTCCCAAGCAACGCGCTGCCGCAATCTGACCTAAGCCGCGTTGATCGATGCTGTCGGCCATGGGTCCTGCGCCCGCCGGCCCGAAAATGTCAGCGCCACGCGATGACGCGCAGCGCGCTGCACAGCGCCACGACCAAGGCGTCGACATTCCCCAGAAAATTTTCCGCGAAGGGCCTGTCCGGTTCGAGCGACTTTCCCCGTCTAGCCTCGTGTCAGGTTGAAAACATGGGCGGGTTTACCCGGCATGCGGGCGACAGGGCAGACGCTCTCGGCTGAACCGGGGGCGTCGGGGACAGGCGCCGAAGGCGCCGCCATCGGGGTCGATGCAGCAGTCACCAAAGGGCCGCGATTGGCCGTAAACAGGGGATTATTTCCATGCGTATCATCAACAAATTCCTCGCCACCACCGCGCCGCTGGCGCTGCTGGCGATCATCCCGACACCTGCCTGGGCCGACGCGACGCCCGAATGCAACAGCGCCAACAATGCGGGCCCCGACGGGATACCCGGCAACGCCGACGATATCACTTATACGACCGAATGCGGTGCGGACAGTAAGGCCACCGGCGACAACAGCACCGCGATCGGCGCGGCCAGCCGGGCAACTGGCTATTTAAGCACCGCAACGGGCGCAGGCAGCTTCGCTACTGGCGACAACAGCACGGCGACCGGCCAGAACAGCACAGCCAGTGGCGACAACAGCACCGCGACCGGACGGAACAGCCAGGCCACGGGCCTACGCAGCACAGCGACCGGCAATGACAGCAGTGCCTCGGGGAGCTTCAGCACCGCGACCGGGGACGGCAGCGACGCCTCTGGCGCAAACAGCACCGCGACCGGGAAGAGCAGCAGAGCCACCAACGACTTCAGCACCGCGATGGGTGTGGTCAGCGTGGCCTCGGGCAAAAACAGCACGGCGATCGGTGCGGCCAGCCGCGCCACGGGCGAAAGCAGCACCGCGACGGGCGCGGCCAGCGAAGCATCTGGAGAGAACAGCACTGCGACCGGCCAACTCAGCCAGGCCTCTGGCGACCGCAGTACCGCCACCGGGCAGAGTAGCAAAGCCACAGGCGTCAACAGCACCGCGACCGGGTGGCGCAGCCTGGCCGCAGGCTTCAGCAGCACCGCGATGGGCCTGGACAGCCAGGCCATAGGCGTCAACAGCACCGCCACCGGCGCAAGCAGCCAGGCCGTGGGCGACGGCAGTACCGCCACCGGGCAGAACAGCCAGGCCACAGGGGTCAGCAGCACCGCCACCGGAAATGACAGCGAGGCCCTGGGCCTCAACAGCACGGCGATCGGCGCGCAAAGCGATGCCCGGGGCGAAGGCACCACCGCGATCGGCTACCGTAGTTTGGCCGACAATGACTTCAGCACCGCGCTTGGCCAGAATAGCAGTGCCAGCGGCTTCAGGAGCACCGCGACCGGTGCCGGCAGCCGAGCCAACGACAATGGCACCGCAATCGGTGCCTCCGCTCGGGCAAACGCCGACAATTCCGTGGCAATCGGTACCGACTCCATCGCCGATCGTGTCGGCACGGTCTCGTTCGGCATTGCCGGCGCCGAACGCCAGCTTGTCAATGTCGCGGCGGGAACGCAGGCGACCGATGCGGTCAACAAGTCGCAACTGGATGCGTTAGCGGCAGCCGCAAATGCCACGAATCTCCGCACCCGCTTCTTTGAGGCCAACTATGCGCCAGCCGATAATTTCGCCGTCGCCGCGGGAATCTCGTCGGTCGCCGCTGGCCCCAATGCACGCGCGACTGGAAATCAGGCGGTCGCCCTGGGCGGGATGAGCGACGCCAGCCACACAAACGCCGTCGCACTGGGCTATGGGTCAGTGACGAACCGGGATAACAGCGTTTCCGTGGGCGCGGTCGGGGCCGAGCGCCAGATCACCAATGTCGCGGCGGGCACGCAGGCGACAGATGCGGTCAACAAAGGACAGCTCGATGTGGTCGAGGCCAAGGCCGACGCCGCACAGGTCACCGCCAATTCGGCGCTGACCGCCGCAGGCGCCGCGGCGGGGAGCGCAACCGTTGCACAAGCCACCGCCAATGCGGCAATCGCGAATGCCGCAGCAGCGCAGACCACCGCCAACACCGCACGGACCGAGGCGGCGACAGCACAAGGTACGGCGAACACCGCGCGCACGGAAGCCGCCGCCGCGCAGACCACCGCAACGGGCGCGGCGACCAGCGCCAACACCGCGCTGGCCCAGAATGCCGTGCAGGACGGGCGGATCACCGCGGTCGAAGACGTCAACACGGCGCAAGATTCGCAAATTGCGGCGGTCCAGACGGTCAATACGACCCAGAATGGCCGGCTGACGTCGCTCGAAACGATCACCTCGACGGCCATTCCAGCGTTGCAGGCGCTGACCACGACCCATAGCGCCCAGATCGGCGAGCTCTATGCCATCACCGATCGCGACCGCCGCGAGGCGCGGCGCGGCACCGCCACCGCCGTCGCGCTGACCGCAGCCCCGATGCCGTCGGAACCAGGCAAGACCAGCTATACCTTCAACCTCGCCACTTTCCGCGGCGAACAGGCAGCCGGGGCGTCGATCGCTCACCGGTTCGACACAGGCACGCCCTTCGCCCTTACCGCTGGCGTCTCCTACGCCGGCAGCGGCAATACGGCGGTCCGCGTGGGCGTGGCGGGAGAGTTTTGAGGCGGGCCTCAAACACTCGCGCGACGGAGCGCGCCGGTAAGATGTGACGGGGGCACGTCGTCATCGCGTCATGGGCAACCGGCGCCATTCCGTGCCAGAGAGAGCGACATCGGGGCATGGCCATCATCCCCGGTGTCGCCAGCCCCTATGTGCAGCCCGCTGTCAGTTTTGCCTTGGAGACGCCCCGCGATAGTCTTCAGATCGACAATCCGCTCGGCGGAGGCGTGTCTGACATGCACCATGTCGACGCACAGGACGGCATCCGCCCGCACGATCGGCCAATCACCTCAAGATGGAGTCGGAGCCAATGTCGTATGCCGACCGGGGGTCAGTACCCCATGCCGGTTGCCTTCAGTCCTGGCATTTGATGAGTACGATTTGAGCAAAAAAACATTCAGTTCACTTTTCCCGATTCGCACCCAATTCGGGGTACCTCTCGGCAAAGCCGTTACCGATGATCCGATTGCAGAGGCACTTGCACAGGTAAACGCAATCGTTTAATGAATAAACGATGGCGTTTATCCGATAAAACGGTAGCGTCAACACGATCTGCTTTGAGGTTTGCTCCGCCACAGATAGCGACGGAGCAATGGGACGTCCGCCGCTAGGAATGAAGCCGACCACGATCAGGCTACCTATCGAAACTCTCCGGCGCATCGAGACGCTGGTGGGTAACCGTCGGATTGCCCTGTTCATCCGTGAAGCAGTCGAAAACGAGCTTCAGCGTCGCGGGAAGGCAGCGGATGAGAGTGAAAAAAAGGGCGAAAATAGCGAAGACTGAGACGTTGGCTACTCTGCGCCTCGGGCGGCGAGGCCCCCAGCGATGGCATGGCCGGCAGCGCGGGAGGCACTATGGCCGATCGTAAACGACTCGTCCTAACCGCAACCAACCTCACGCAGCGGGCGAGCGACTTGCTTGGCGCGGCAGAGGAATATCAGGCCATACCTTATCTCCGGCAGGCCATCGCGATCATGAATGCGGAGGAAGGCGGCAAGACCGCGCCGGACAATAAAGCGGCGATGAACCTTCTGCGAATGGCACTCGTGCTGCTCGACCGCGACGGAGAGTGCGAAGCGGCCGGGGATGTTGAGGGCGCCCTTGGACGCCTCGGTGAGCCCTTCCCTGTGCTTTCCGACATCGAAGCAAGCGCGCGGATCGACTGGTGGGCATCGAGAAAGCGTGCCCGTGACACAGGACTGAGGTCAGTCAAGCGTCCTTCACTATCGTCACCATAACGCAGCGCCTTCAATCCCGGCGAAACACGAGCATCAGGTTATTGGCGGGCATCTCGACCAGCTGGTCGAAGATCAATCCATTGCCGCGCGCGGCAGCGACGACATCCTCGACCCGGCGCAGCCCCCAGTCCGGATTGCGCGCCTTCAGCGAGTCATCGAACGCCTCGTTGCTCGGCGCGGTCGCATGGCCGTCGCGGCGATAAGGTCCGTAAAGCAGCAGCGGTCCTTGCGTCGGCAGGATCTGCGCCGCCCCGGCAAGCAGGCCGAGCGTCGCTCGCCATGGGCTGATATGCACCATGTTGACGCACAGGACGGCATCCGCGCGCGCGATCGGCCACCCCTCGGCCGCGGCATCGAGATCGATCGGCGGGCGGACATTGGCTAGCCCGTGGCACCATGCCGCGATCGATGCGCGGCCGCCGGCATCGGGGTCGCTCGGCTGCCATTCGAGATGATCGAAGGCCGGGGCGAGATAAGCGCAGTGTTCGCCCGATCCACTGGCGACTTCCAGCACCAGCCCGGTCGCGGGCAGAACCTCGCGCAGCACCGCGGCGATCGCTTCACGGTTGCGCAGCGTCGCCGGCGCATGTTTGCGCGTGTCGGCGCCCGCATCCGTCACGATCCAGGGCGTTGCGTCGGTCGTTTGCGTCACTCATGTCCCTCGCATCGTTGCCCTCAGGCTGTCCGCGCCGCCTGAAGCAGCCGGGTGGCGCGCAGATACATCTCGAGCCGCTGCGCCGCGAACAGGCCAAGCGCCATCGAGATCAGTACATCGGTCACGACCAGCGTGTTGAGGTGCAGCGCCGATCCGCTCATCTGCGCCGCTTCGCGCGCGCCAAGGCGGACGACGATCAGCGCGACGATGAACAGGATCGCCGCCGGCGACGGCTGATGGTTCAGTGCATGGGTCTGGGGGTCGACGCTGATCCGCATCATCTTGCCGCGTTGCCAGCCCAGCGCCGCGCCCAGCAGCAGCGCCACGCCGCAATAGAGCCAGGTCATGGGGGCCGGCGGGAATTGCCGGAAGACGAAGATCGCGAAGAGCAGATAGATTACCGGCATGATCCACAGCCGCTCCAGGATCAGCGGCCGCGCCCGGCTCATCCGCCGGATACGGAAGAACAGGATGATCGCGACCACGACGCCGGTGATCGCATAGGTGATCAGCTGATTGGGATTGACCGTCTGAACCTGCATCTTGCCCCCGGGAAGAACATCGCTGGAGCGGTTTCGCGCTGAGTTGATCCACTCCCTTCCGTTCACCCTGAACCCGTGGAAGCGCCGTTCCTTCTGCGCAGGAAGGACCGGACTTCGACAAGCTCAGCCCGAACGGGGGGAAGGTGATTCCGCCCAAGCCGAGGTCGCTTTAATCCGCTCTACCCCGCTTGCGCAGCCCGATCCAGAGGGCAGCCGCGACGCCCGACAGCAATGCGACGAACGGGCCAATGCCGAACGCGAGGCCCATCGCCCAGCCGCCCTCGCGGTCGAACCCGCCCAGCATGACGGTCCAGAACAGATAGGCGAGGAAGCAGGTGAGATAGCCGGCGACCACGCCGCCGATAAAACCAAGGCCGACCAGGCAGCCTTTCGGCATTATTCGGCGGCTTGGGCGGAGTCAGGGGTCAGTTCGGGATCCTTCCACACCAGCACGGGCTTCCGCGCCGCGAGCGTCTCGTCGAGCCGGCTGCGCGGTGCGAAGTGCGGTGCCGATTTCAGCGCCACGTCACCCGCCTTGGCCCGCTCCGCCACCGAACGCAGCGCGCCGATGAACTGGTCGAGCGCCGCCTTGCTCTCGGTCTCGGTCGGCTCGACCAGCATCGCGCCGTGCACGACGAGCGGGAAGTACATCGTCATCGGATGATAGCCCTCGTCGATCAGCCCCTTGGCGACGTCGATGGTCGAGAAGCCCTCGGCCAGGTTCGAATCCGAGAACAGCGCCTCATGCATGCACGGCCCCGACGCCCCGAACGGCGCATCGAGCGTCGAATCGAGCGAGCGCAGGACGTAATTGGCGTTGAGCACTGCATCCTCGGCGACCTGGCGCAGCCCGTCGGCGCCATGGCTGAGGATATAGGTCAGCGCGCGGGTGAACATGCCCATCTGGCCCTGGAACGCGACCATCCGGCCAAAGCTCTGGTCATGATGTTCCTCGGCATTTTCCTCCTCGACCAGGCGGAAGCCATTGGCGGTCTGCTCGACGAACGGCAGCGGCGCATAGGCGCTGAGCGCTTCGGAGAACACCACGGGTCCCGAACCCGGTCCGCCGCCGCCGTGCGGGGTGGAGAAGGTCTTGTGCAGGTTGATGTGCATCGCATCGATGCCGAGATCGCCCGGACGGACGCGCCCGACGATCGCGTTGAAGTTCGCCCCGTCGCAATAGACCAGCCCGCCCGCCGCATGCACCGCATCGGAGATCGCGCGCATGTCGCGCTCGAACAGGCCGCAAGTATTGGGGTTGGTGATCATCACCCCCGCGACATCCGGCCCGAGCCGCGCGGTCAGCGCCGCCAGATCGACCCGGCCTTCGGCGGTTGCGGGAATATCCTCGACCGCATAGCCGGCAAAGGCCGCCGTCGCCGGGTTGGTGCCATGTGCGCTCTCCGGCACCAGGATGGTCTTGCGATGTCCTTCACCGCGCGCTTCGAGCGCGGCGCGGATCGCGAGGATGCCGCACAGCTCGCCATGCGCGCCGGCCTTGGGGCTCATCGCGACCGAATGCATGCCGGTCAGCGTGACCAGCCAGTGCGCGAGCTGGTGAATCACTTCAAGCGCACCCTGCACCGTATCGACCGGCGCGAGCGGATGGACGTCGGCAAAGCCGGGCAGCCGCGCCATCTTCTCATTGAGGCGCGGGTTATGCTTCATGGTGCAAGACCCGAGCGGGAACAGGCCGAGATCGATCGCGTAATTCTGTCGCGACAGGCGCGTATAATGGCGCACCGCCTCGGGCTCGGCGAGGCCGGGAAGCCCGATCGGTTTGGCGCGGCCCAGCGTGCCGAGACGCGAGGTCGCCTCGACCGGCGCGGCGACTTCGACGCCGGTGGTTTCGGTCGAACCGATCTCGAAGATCAGCGCCTCTTCGAGCATCAGCCCCTTGTTGCCGGTGAAGGTCGGCGCGGTCGAAATACCGGCTTCAGGCGTGGTCGGACGCCAGCCGCTTGCGTTGATCGTCATGCCCGCACCTCGTGATTGCGCGACGCCCCAACCCCGTTCGGGCTGAGCTCGTCGAAGCCCCGTCCTTCTTCGGAGATGGCAGCAAGGAAGGAGAACGGCCCTTCGACAAGCTCAGGGCGAACGGAAGAAAGGCGGATCATGCCAGCACCTCCTGCAGCGCGGTCGCCAGGGCTTCGACAGCCTCGGCCGTGGTCGTTTCGGTCACTGCCACGACCAGCCCGTTGGCGAGGTCCGTCTCGCCCGGATACAGCCGGCCAAGCGAAACACCCGCGAGGATACCGCGATCGGCGAGCGTGCGAACGATCGGACGCGCTTCCCGGGGCAGTTTGATGGTGAATTCGTTGAAGAAGGCGGGCGTCACCAGCTCGACGCCCGGTATCCGCGCCAGCCGGTCCGCCGCCGCCGACGCGCCGGCATGGTTGGTCTCGGCCAGAGCACGCAGCCCCGCTTCGCCCAGCAAGGTCATGTGGATCGAGAAGGCCAGCGCGCACAGGCCGCTATTGGTGCAGATGTTCGACGTCGCCTTTTCGCGGCGGATATGCTGCTCGCGCGTCGACAGCGTCAGCACGAAGCCGCGCCGCCCATCGGCATCGAGCGTCTCGCCGCACAGCCGTCCCGGCATCTGGCGGACGTACTTTTCCTTGCAGCCGAACAGGCCGACATAGGGACCACCGAACTGCAATCCGACGCCGATCGACTGGCCTTCGCCAACGACGATGTCGGCGTCCATCTCGCCCGGCGACTTGATCGCGCCAAGCGCGACCGGCTCGGTCACCACCGCGATCAGCAGCGCCTTCTTCGCATGGCACGCATCGGCCAGTGCGGTCAGGTCGGCAATACGGCCGAGAATGTCGGGATATTGCACCACGACGCACGACGTGTCGCCATCGATGCTCGCGATCAGCCGGTCGATATCGGTGTCGGCGGAAAGCGTCGGCGCGGCGGTGTCGAGCACGTCGCCGGTGAACTTGGCCATGGTCTTCGCGACCGAGACATAATGCGGGTGCAGCCCCGAGGAGAGCAATGCCTTGCCGCGCTTGGTGATGCGTCGCGCCATCACGATCGCCTCCCAGCAAGCGGTCGACCCGTCATACATCGACGCATTGGCGACGTCGGTGCCGAGCAGCCGCGCGACCTGCGTCTGGAACTCGAACAGCATCTGCAGCGTGCCCTGCGCGATCTCGGGCTGGTACGGCGTATAGGCGGTGAGAAACTCGCCGCGCTGGATCAGGTGATCGACCGAGGCGGGCACATGATGCTTGTACGCGCCGCAGCCGAGGAAGAAGGGCCCGTCCCCCGCCGCGACATTCTTGCGCGCCAATGCGATCATGTGCCGCTCGACCGCGAGTTCGCTCGCATGAAGCGGCAGACCATGGATCGGGCCATCGAGCTGAGCGACAGCGGGCACATCGACGAACAGCTCATCGATCGAGGCGGCGCCGATCACGGCGAGCATCGCCGCGCGGTCGGACTGGGTCAGGGGAAGATAGCGCATCGACGTTACTCCCCCCTCCCGCGTGCGGGAGGGGTTGGGGGAGGGCTAGTTCATCGGGAGGTGCCAACCGGCCCTCCCCCGGCCCCTCCCGCATGCGGGAGGGGTAAGGCTCACAGCTTCGCGACAAACGCCGCGTAGGCCGTCTCATCCATCAGACCGCTGAGCTCGCTCGGGTCCGACAGGGTGATCTTGTAGAACCAGCCATCGCCTTCCGGGTCTTCATTGACCAGGCCGGGCGTGTCGCTGAGATCGTCATTGCCCTCGAGCACCGTGCCGCTGGCCGGCGCATAGACATCGGATGCCGCCTTGACCGATTCGACCACCGCGGCCTCGTCGCCCTTGGTCAGTTCCTTGCCCTCTTCGGGCACGTCGACGAACACGATGTCGCCGAGCTGGCTCTGCGCATAATCGCTGATCCCGACGGTGCCGATATCGCCATCGACATCGATCCATTCATGGTCTTCGGTAAAGTAACGGCTCATCTCACTTGCCTCCTGTGCGGACGTAGCGGTGGGGGATAAAGGGCATTGCGGTGACGGTCGCCTGATGGACCTTGCCGCGCTGCGCGATCTGGATGGTGGTGCCCGGCGTAGCCATGGCGGTTGGAACGTACGCCATCGCGATCGGTGCCCCGACGCTCGGCGCGAAACCGCCTGATGTGACCTTGCCGACTTCCGAGCCATCGGCATCGACCACGGCGGCGCCTTCGCGCACCGGTTGGCGGCCTTCGACGCTCAGGCCGACGCGCTTGACGATCGCGCCCTGCGCCCGTTCGGTCATGATGCGGTCATGACCCATGAAGCCACCTTCCTCGCGGCGGCGCTTCGACAGCGCGAAACCGAGATCGGCCATCACCGGCGTGGTCTCGGCATCGAGGTCGTGACCGTACAATGGCAAGCCCGCTTCGAGCCGCAACGAATCGCGTGCGCCCAGACCGATCGGCTTGACCTCGGGCTCGGCGGTCAGGGCATCGGCCAGCGCGACGGCGGCGTCGGACGGCACCGAGATTTCGAAACCATCCTCGCCGGTATAGCCCGAGCGGCTGATCCACAGCGGCGTGCCGTTCCAGTCGAACCCGGCGCAGGTCATGAACACCAATGCCTCGACCCCGGGGACAATGCGGCTCAGCACCTCGACCGCTTTCGGCCCCTGCAGCGCGAGCAGCGCCTGGTCCTCCAGCAGGTTGATGGTGATGTCGTCGGGCAGATGGTCGAGCAGATAAGCGATGTCGTCGAACTTGGTCGCGCCATTGACCACCATGTACAGACCATCGGCATCGAAGCTGTTGCCCGCGGGCAAGCGCGTGACCATCAGATCGTCGAGAATGCCGCCATTCTCGGCAAGCAGCAGCGAATAGCGCATGCGCGATGCGCCCAGCCCCTTCACGTCGCCGGGCAGGACCGCCTCGAGCGCGACATCCGCGCCGTCGCCAGTGAACAGCAGCTGGCCCATATGCGAGACATCGAACAGGCCGGCGCTGTCGCGCACCCAGAGATGCTCGGCCATGATGCCGTCATACTGGATTGGCATATGATAGCCGGCGAATTCGACCATGCGCGCACCGCGGTCGCGGTGCCACGCGTCGAGCGGCAATGCCAGGATCTCGATCTCGGGCCCGTCTAAATTCAGGCCGTCCGTCTGGTCGCTCATGCCGATCTCCGTCAAAGGTCCACGGCGCACCACAGCGCCATCTTGCGCCGCAATCCGCCGCCCCCTCTGTCACGGAACCTGAGAGCTTTGACCGCGCGCCTGACGGCGATGCGGCTTACCCCTTCGGTGGTCCCCGCTTGCGCGAGAACGCTTTCCAGAGTGTCGATTCGGCCCGCGCGGTCCCGTTTGCCTGAGAGATTCCGGGGCGGTTGCTCCTTCGGCGGCCTATTGAAAGGCTCTCTCCCGCGCGTGCCCATGCCGGTTGCCCGGCATCGACGGCATGCGGTGTGACGCGGTGCAGCAACCGAGTCAACGCATCTTCGGCGTATTCCGGAATGAATCCGCCTATTGTCAGCGGTCGGCGAAGACCGTCCTCAACAAGTCCGCGAGGCGATAGCCCGCCAGCGTCACGCGCTGCTCCGCCGTCGACGTCACCGCCGCCGCATAGGCAGGCGTGGCCGGCAAGGCGGTCGCCGCCGACCGGGCCAGCGGCGCATCGGCGCGATAGGCGAGGGAAACGGCGAGCTCATGGCTTTCCGCCAGCCAGCGGCCGCTGGCATCGGGCGCCGCGACGGCCTGCGACAGCGCGGCGGCAAACTGCGTGCGCGGGAAGCGCGCCGTCAACTCATGAGCGCGGGTAAACGCCGCGGAGGCGGAACCGTCGCGGCTGACGGCATCGTCCCAATACCAGTGCAGCGACACCGGCTGGCCCGTGACCTGATCGCGCACGAACACCTTGCTCCCGCCTTCATCGCCACTCGGCCAGTCGGGGGAAACGCGTTCGGCGCTGTGCAGCGGCTGATGCAAGTCCGCCACGACATGGAGGATCCAGCACAAGGCGACAGCGCGATCCGCCGCCGGTGCGCGCGGGTCGCGCGCGACCGACAGATTGAGCGCCAACGCTTCCACCCCCGACCCCTTTGCGGCGGCATCCTTCACGCC
>NZ_JSXI01000084.1 GCF_000803065.1 Sphingomonas sp. ERG5 | reverse complement strand
GGACTACCAGGGTATCTAATCCTGTTTGCTCCCCACGCTTTCGTGCCTCAGTGTCAGTTACAGTCCAGAGAGCCGCCTTCGCAACTGGTGTTCCTCCTAATATCTACGCATTTCACCGCTACACTAGGAATTCCACTCTCCTCTCCTGCACTCAAGTTTCCCAGTTTCAAAGGCTTACTACGGTTGAGCCGTAGCCTTTCACCTCTGACTTAAGAAACCACCTACGCACCCTTTACGCCCAGTAATTCCGGATAACGCTAGCCCCCTACGTATTACCGCGGCTGCTGGCACGTAGTTAGCCGGGGCTTCCTCCTCAAGTACCGTCATTATCTTCCTTGAGGACAGAGCTTTACGACCCGAAGGCCTTCATCGCTCACGCGGCGTTGCTGCATCAGGCTTTCGCCCATTGTGCAATATTCCCCACTGCTGCCTCCCATAGG
>NZ_JSXI01000083.1 GCF_000803065.1 Sphingomonas sp. ERG5 | reverse complement strand
GGCTTGGGCGGTGCGGGCGGCGCCGCGGGCGCAACCGGGGCAGACGCAACCGGGGCGGGCACGGGCGCCGGGGCTGGCGTCGCGACGACCGGGGCCGCGGCTTCGACCGGCGCGGGCTCGGCTACCGGAGCCGGTGCGGGCGGAGTCGGCGCAGGCTCCGGCGCAGCGGGGGAATCGGGCGCGTCGCCGGCCAGGCGCGCTTCGTCAGCGCGACGGCGGGCCTCTTCGGCCGCTTCGATACGCTCGCGTTCCTCGCGGCGACGCGATTCCTCCAGCGCGTTCATGCGCGATTCGTCGGCTTCGCGCAGCAGCTTGGTCTGCAGCTCCTGGCGCGACAGCAAGGAATTGGCGGGCGAAACCGGTGCCGGCGGCGCAGGCCGCGGTGCCACTGGTGCGGGGGCTGCGGTCTCCTCGACGACCGGCGTCGCCGGGGTGGCGGTCGGACCGAGGATACGGCGCCGCTTTACCTCCACCTGCACGGTGTTCTGGCGGCCATGGCTGAAGCTCTGCTTCACCTGGCCTGTCTCGACCGTGCGCTTCAGCCCCAATGGCTGGCGCATGACCAGTTTCGGCTTCTCGTTGTCCGTATCGCTCACTCGGATTCCTCGTAATTCTCGTCGGCCGGATCGTTTTGTTGTTCGTCGCCGTCGTTCCCGTTTCCGGATTCAGACGGCGATGCGCCCTGCGAGGCCGTTTCGCAAGGCACGGAAGATGGGTCAGGGCCGATGAAATGCAGCCAGCGGTGAAGCGCTTCGCTCACCCTCTTGGCTGCATCGGGATCAGTCAGGCCGATATGTACCACATTTTGCCGGCCCAGTGCCACGGCCAATATGGTGCGGGGTACTGGCAGAACCAAGCCCCTGCGGGCGCTGCCTTCTTCGTCGTTGCCGACGCGCCACGCCTGGTCGAGTTTGCGGTTGCCGTCGGTGCCCGCGTCGGACGCGTGCAGCAGCAGATGCAGCTTCCCAGAACGCGCGGCGGCCTCGATCTTGTCCGAGCCCGAGAAGAGCCCGCCGGAACGGGATTCGAGCCCGAGCCGGTCGAGCGCGGCACGTTCCAGCGCGGATTCGATCCGGGCCGGCAAATCGTCGGGAATGATCACGGGTCCGGTCTTGAAAGCGCGTGCGAGCGCGCCCTTGAGCTTGCCCTTTTTGATCGCGACCTCAAGCTCGGCCCTGGTCACGCCGATCCATGCGCCGCGTCCTGGCGCCTTGGCACGGACATCGGGGAGAATGTCGCCATCCGGCGACAGGGCAAGCCGCACCAGCGCATGCCGCGGCGCGCGGTCGCCAAGCAGGATGCAGCGGCGGATCGGGTCGGCGGCGGTCATGCGCACGCCTCCACCCGCATCGCTGCGAACCCCGGAACCAGTCCGGGGCAATGAGGGAATGTCTGTAGCCCTAGCGCGTCATTGTGAGGGAACCGCATGCGCGTCCTCCCTCTGCGGCGTATCACGATCGGCGATCAGCTGACCGCCCGCACCGTAATTCTCCGTCGACACTTCTTCGATCACGATCTGCACCGCAGCCGGGTTCTTGCCGAGGCGCGAGACCAGGGATGCGGTGACGTCGGCGACGATCCCCGCTTTCTGATCGCGCGTCGCGGTTCCCGATATGCGGATGCTGACGAATGGCATTACGCTTCACTCTCCTCCGATGCGTCGGCAGCCGGCGCTGCTTCCTCATCGTCGAACCAGTGCGCGCGCGCGGCCATGATGATCTCATTGCCCTGTTCTTCCGACAGGCCATATTCGCCGAGTACGCCACCCTTGTCCTCGGGGCGCTTATTCTCGCTCTCGGCGCGGCGACGCTGTTCCTGGCGCTTCTTCTGCACCAGCTCGTCAGTCGCCAGATCGGCAAGATCGTCGAGCGTCAGGATGCCGGCCTTGCCCAGCGTGACCAGCATCGCCTCGTTGAGGTGCGGCATGGTCGCCAGTTCGTCGGACACGCCGAGTTCGCGGCGCAGCGTGCGATTGGCTTCCTCGCGGCGCTCGAGCGCTTCGGTCGCGCGGCTTTGCAGCTCAGCGGCGAGGTCCTCGTCGAACCCTTCGATCGAGGCGATTTCGTCGGCCTCGACATAAGCCACTTCTTCCAGCGCGCCAAAGCCTTCGGCGACCAGCAACTGCGCCAGCGTCTCGTCGACATCGAGCTCGGTCTGGAACATCTCGGTGCGCTCGGCGAATTCCTTCTGGCGCTTCTCCGACGCGTCGGCCTCGGTCAGGATGTCGATCGCCTTGCCGGTCAACTGGCTGGCGAGGCGGACATTCTGGCCGCGACGGCCGATGGCGAGCGACAGCTGATCGTCGGGCACGACGACTTCGATGCGGTCCTCTTCCTCGTCGATCACCACGCGCGATACCGATGCCGGCTGCAGCGCGTTGACCACGAAGGTCGCGGTGTCGGGCGACCAGGGAATGATGTCGATCTTCTCGCCCTGCATTTCCTGCACGACCGCCTGCACGCGGCTGCCCTTCATGCCGACGCAGGCGCCGACCGGATCGATCGAGCTGTCATGCGAGATGACGCCGATCTTGGCACGGCTGCCCGGGTCGCGCGCGGCCGCCTTGATCTCGATGATGCCGTCGTAGATTTCGGGCACTTCCTGCGCGAACAGCTTCTTCATGAAGTCGGGATGCGCGCGGCTGAGGAAGATTTGCGGGCCGCGATTTTCACGGCGCACGTTGAGGATCAGGCTGCGGATGCGGTCGTTGACGCGCACCACTTCGCGCGGGATCTGCGCGTCGCGGCGGATCACGCCTTCGGCGCGGCCCAGATCGACCACGACGTGGCCGAACTCGACCCGCTTCACCACGCCGGTGATGATCTCACCCATGCGGTCCTTGAATTCCTCATATTGACGCTCGCGCTCGGCGTCGCGAACCTTCTGGAAGATCACCTGCTTGGCGGCCTGCGCCGCGATACGGCCGAACTCGATCGGGGGCAGCGGATCGACGATATAGTCGCCGACCACCGCACCGGGCTGGAGCTTCTGCGCTTCCTTCAGATTGACCTGCTTGAAATAATCATCGACCGCCTCGACCACTTCGACGACGCGCCACAAGCGAAGGTCGCCAGTGTTCGCATCCAGCTTGGCGCGAATGTCGTTCTCGGCGCCGTAGCGCGCGCGGGCCGCGCGTTGAATCGCGTCTTCCATCGCCTCGATCACGATACCGCGATCGATCATCTTCTCGGTCGCGACGGCATTCGCGATCGCGATCAATTCTGCCTTGTTGGCGGAAACGGCAGTGGCCATCAATCTTGCCCTTCACTGGTGTTGGTATCGGCGGCTTCGAGCTCGCCTTCTTCGAATTCTTCTTCGTCCGCGCCCTCGGCCGACAATGGCCGGGTCGCGGCGAGCAGCCGGTCGGTGAACAGCAATTTCGCATCGGCGACCTGGTCGAACCCGATGGTCATTTCCTGATGCTTGTTCACGTCGATCGTGATGCGGTCGCCCTCGACCCCGACCAGATTACCGGTCAGCTGCTTGCGGCCCTCGACCGGCGCGGTCAGCACGATGCGCGCTTCATGTCCGGCCCAATCGGCAAAGTCGCCGAGTCGCGTCAGCGGGCGGTCGATGCCCGGCGACGACACTTCGAGGCGGTATTCGCTTTCGATCGGATCGGCTTCGTCGAGCAGGTCGGAGATGCGGCGCGACAAATCGGCGCAATCGTCGATCGTCAGCTGGCGCGTGTCGGGACGCTCGGCCATCACCTGCAGAGTGATGTCGCCGGCGCCGCCGAACAATTTCACGCGCACCAGGTCGAATCCCAAAGCCTGGGCCTCGGGTTCGATCAGTGCCGTCAATTTGGCGATATCCGCCATCTGCTCTCCGAATGAATACGTCTCGGCACCGCCGCGAGCCGTAGCCCGCAGCCTCTTCATCAATCAACGATGTAGAGAAAGCGCGAGTGCGATATAGGCTGATCGCATAGGGCTGGCAAGCGGCCCCGGCACCAATGGCACGATCCATTGGGTTCGGGATCGTTTGACCGGCCGGATCGATCGACTGGAGAGCCGAGATGCGCCTGCTTTATCTGACCCTGCCCACCTTGCTGATCGCCTGTACCGCCAACCAGGCCGCACCCGCTGCCGCAAGCGGCGATGTGCCCTTCACCAGGACGGTCATGGCCGATTTCGATTCGCCCTGGGCGATGACGTTCCTGCCCGACGGGCGGATGCTGGTGACTGAGAAGGCCGGGCAGCTGAAGCTGGTATCGGCGGACGGGAAGCAGACGAAAACCGTGTCGGGAACGCTGCCGGTCGATAGTGCGGGGCAGGGCGGGTTGATGGATGTGGTCCTGTCACCCGGCTTTGCGCAGGACAGGCTGGTCTATTTCAGCTTCTCGGAATCCGGCCCGGGCGGCAAGGGTGTGGCGCTGGCGCGCGGCAAGCTGAGTGACGATGCCACCCGGATCGAGGCCGCTGCGGTGATCTTCCGTGCGCACCCTTATGTCGAGGGCGATGGCCATTATTCGGGCCGTATCGCCTTTTCGCCTGACGGCAAATATCTCTTCTTCACCAATGGCGAGCGGCAGAAATTCGACCCCGCGCAGGACCCCAAGGCCACGCTTGGCAAGGTGTTGCGGCTCACGCCAGACGGCAAGCCAGCAGCGGGAAATCCGCTTGCCGCAAAGGGTTTCGACCCCGCGATCTGGTCCTATGGCCATCGAAATCTGCTTGGCATCGCGTTCGATTCGGCGGGCAATCTGTGGGAGCAGGAAATGGGCCCGAAGGGCGGTGATGAGGTCAATCTGATCGTTGCGGGCAAGAATTACGGCTGGCCCAGGGCATCGAACGGCAGCCATTATGACGGCCGCGACATTCCCGACCACAAGCCCGATGACGGTTTCGAAGCGCCGAAGGTCTGGTGGAACCCGTCGATCTCGCCCGGCGGGCTGATGATCTATTCGGGCGATCTGTTCCCGGCATGGAAGGGCGACGCATTCATCGGTGGCCTGTCGTCACAGGCGTTGCTGCGCGTCGATCTCGACGGGACCAATGCGAAAAAGGGCGACCAATGGGACATGGGCGCACGCATCCGGGAGGTCGAACAGGGTCCGGACGGTGCGATCTGGGTGCTGGAGGATGGTGGCGACGGGTCGCAGGGGCGGCTGATCAGGCTGACGCCGAAGAGCTGAATCCTCCCGGCGCCAGGGAGGAATGACCTAGCCGCGCGCCACCATGTAATTCATCCGCGCCGCCGCGATCGGTTTGGCGGGATCATCCTGCCAGGCCGTCGCCTCGACATTGGCGACGCGATTGCCGAGCCGCGTGACGACGCCCTGCGCCCGAGTCGGCTTGTCGCGGCCGCCGCGCATGAAATCGACGGTGACGTTGATCGGTTTGATCCGCCCGCCGCCGTCGGCCGCCAGCGCCTGTTGCAGGGCGGCGATCGCCGCCATCTCCATCAGCCCGCTGATCGCCCCGCCATGCAGGAAGCCGGGCCGCCCCAGCACGTCGTCGCGGAACGGCATGATCAGCACCGGCACGCCGTCCTGGCTGTCCGGATCGATGGTCAGACCAAGCAGGTCGGCATAAGGCGGCAGCATCAGCGATAGCCCTCCGGCGCCATGAAAGTGCCTGCGACATGCGCCAGCGGGTCGGCGGGATCGCCGTCATGCGCCGTGCCGCGCACGAACGCGATCAGGCGGGTCAGGCGATAGCATTCGCCGCGTCCGATCACGGTCTTGCCGGGGGTCGCGGGACGCAGATAATCGACGCGCAGGTCAAGCGTCGCATGCGGGCGAAAGCCGTTGAGCTTCAGCCAGACCGACATGCTTGTCGCCATGTCCATCATCGACAGGATCGGGCCGGAGGCGATCACGCCACTCGCCGGGTCGCCGATCTGGTCCTCGCTATAAGGCAGGGCGAGCTCGACCCAGTCGGGGCCATGCGCATGGTAATGCAGGCCGAGCCGACGGCCATGGCCGCCCGCGCCGTTGCGCAGAAAGCGTTCGGGATCGAAGACGAAGCCGGATGTGGTCATGCCCCGCGCTCTACACGGCGGTGCGATCAAGGCAAGCTGGGCCGGATTCGGGCGTTGCGGGTGTCGCGGCCCGCGTCTAGCATTAGGTTGCAAAACAAAACGAGGAGAGACGGGTGCATCCCAGCATTCATGGCGCCGCGACACCCGACAAGGCGGCGCTGATCGTTGCGGAAACCGGCGAGACGATCAGCTTTGCCGAGCTCGACCGCCGCTCCAACCGCGCCGCGCACCTGTTTCGCGCCCGCGGGCTGGCGATCGGCGATACGATCGCACTGTTCCTCGATAATATCCCTGAATTCTACGACATCGCCTGGGGCGCGCAGCGCTCTGGGCTATTCTACGTCTGCATCTCGTCGAAACTGACCGCGCCCGAGGTCGACTATATCCTGCGCGATTCGGGTGCGAAGCTGCTCATCGCCTCCGCCGCGCAAGGCGATGTGGCGGAAAAGCTCGACCTTGCCGGCTGTATCGGCCTTGCGATCGGCGGTGTGGCGGGATGGGAGGACTGGACCGCGGCGGTCGCGGCGATGCCCGACACGCCGGTCGCCGACGAGCGCGCCGGCGCCGACATGCTTTATTCCTCGGGCACGACCGGACGACCCAAGGGTGTTCGCGTCGCGCTGCCCGAGGATCCGGGGATCGCGACGCCCAATGTGCTGGCGATGCTGGCGCAGGCGCTCTACGGCCTTGGTCCGGACACGATCTATCTCAGCCCCGCGCCGCTCTATCATGCCGCGCCGTTGCGCTGGTCGATGACCGCGATGCGGCTTGGCGGCACCGTCGTGATGATGCGGCATTTCACCCCCGAAACCGCGCTCGCCGCGATCGAGCGTTACGGCGTCACCGCGAGCCAATGGGTGCCGACGCATTTCGTGCGCATGCTCAAGCTCGACGAAGCGGCCCGCACGCGTCACGACCTGTCGACGCTGAAAGTCGCGATCCATGCCGCCGCGCCCTGCCCGGTGCCGGTCAAGCAGGCGATGATCGACTGGTGGGGGCCAGTGCTGTTCGAATATTATGCCGGGTCGGAAGGCAATGGCCTGACCACGATCAACTCGGCGGAATGGCTCGCCCATCCCGGCTCGGTCGGCAAGGCGGCTTATGGCGCGTTGCACATCTGCAGCGACGCCGGCGAGGAACTGGGGCCGGACGAGGAAGGGCTGATCTATTTCGAGGGCGGCGGCGTGTTCGAATATCACAATGACCCGGCCAAGACCGCCGAGGCACGCAATGCGAAAGGGTGGACGACGCTCGGAGATATCGGGCGGATCGATGCCGACGGCTTCCTCTACCTCACTGATCGCAAGAGCTTCATGATCATTTCGGGCGGCGTGAACATCTATCCGCAGGAAATCGAGAATCGTCTGATCACGCATCCGCGCGTCGCCGATGTCGCGGTGATCGGCGGGCCGGATGCGGAAATGGGCGAGCGCGTGATCGCCGTGGTCCAGCCGATCGACATGGCCGAGGCGAGCCCGGAATTCGCCGCCGAGCTGACCGCCTGGTGCCGCGCCGAATTGTCGGGGGTGAAGACCCCACGCCAGATCGACTTCACGGCGGAACTGCCGCGCCACGCGACGGGCAAACTCTACAAACGGCTGCTTCGCGACCGCTATTGGGGCGAAACCGGCAGCCGGATCGTCTAGCGCAACTCATCCCCGTTCGTGCTGAGCCTGTCGAAGCACCGTCCTTTCGCGACGCCCCGGGAACGGAAAGAGCGGCCCTTCGACAGGCTCAGGGCGAACGGAGGTTTACATGAACGACCGCGTATCCATCACCGTCACCGACCATATCGCCGATGTCCGGCTGACTCGCGCCGACAAGATGAATGCGATCGACCCGGCGATGTTCCAGGGCATTGCCGATGCGATCGACGCGCTCGCGGGCCGGGACGATGTCCGGGTGGTGATCTTGTCGGGGGAGGGGCGCGGCTTCTGCGCCGGGCTCGACATGGGCAGCATGGCCACGGGCGGCTCGGGGCTCGAATTGTCGTCGCGCCCCTGGGACGGCGCCAATCTTGTCCAACAGGTGTCGATCGGCTGGCGCACGCTGCCGATGCCGGTGATCGCCGCGGTCCATGGCGTCGCGCTCGGCGGCGGGTTCCAGATCATGTCGGGCGCCGATATCCGCATTGCCGCGCCGGCCACGCGTTTCGCGATCCGCGAGCTGCATTGGGGGCTGGTCCCCGACATGGGCGGTTTTCCGCTATGGCGCAGCCTGGTGCGCGACGATGTCTTGCGCGAACTGACTTATACCGCGCGCGAATTCGGCCCCGATGATGCGCTCCGGCATGGCTTCATCTCGCACATCGCCGACGATCCCCGTGCCGCGGCGATGACGCTCGCGGTCGAAATCGCCAGCCGCAATCCGCACGCGGTGCGCGGTGCGAAGCGGCTGTGCAACATGGCGCACGACGCGGATCCGGTGACGATGCTCGAAGCCGAGACGGTCGAGCAATTGAAGGTGATCCGCCAGCCCAACCAGGTCGAGGCCGTGATGGCCAATATGGAGAAGCGCGTACCCGTGTTTCGGGATTAGTCTTCCCCGAACATCTCGCGCTGTGCCTTTTCGATTTCTTCGGCATAGCGACGCCGGACGAATGATTCCGACAGGATGCCGAGCACGCGCCGGTCGCTGTCCAGAACAGCCATTTCGTCGGCGCCGGATGCGTCAAAGCGCTTCATCACCGCCGCGATGTCCAGTTCGGGAACCAGCGCCGCGTCGCCATTGACGGCAATGCTGCCAATCGGCGCGGTGGTGTCCATGCCTTCCGCATATGCCGCGGGTGTCTGGACGATACCGGCATAGCGTCCGTCGTCGTCGACCAGCACCACCCGGCTCGTCGCGCCCAATGGGAAACGATGACGGAACTCAGCGATCGTAATGGACGCAGGCGTCGCCCGGGTTTCCCGCCGCATCATCCGCCCGGCGGTCAGCGTCCTGACCCAGCCGACATCGCGCGCGCTCTTGATCGTTTCGCCACGCAGATGGAGCCGCCAGGTCGAGAAGCTATAGCCGAACGTCTCGCGCACGATCGTCGAAGACACGAGCGAAGCCGCCAATACCGCGCCGGTCAACGCGAAATCATGAGTCGCCTCCAGTACGAGCATCGCCATGGTCATCGGCCCGCCGACGATCGCGACGGCCAGCGCCGCCATGCCGACAAGTGCCGCATTATGCGCATCCACGATCGCAATACCGGTGGCTGCGGTCAGGGCGCCGGCGAAAAGATGGCCGATCAGCGTGCCCAGAAACAGCGATGCGAAAAAAAGGCCGCCGCGAAATCCGAAGCCAAGCGACACCACCGACGCCGCGCTTTTGGCGATCAGGATCGTGGCGACGAACCCCAGCGAGGCGCCGGCGGCCAGGTCGGCGTGCAATGCGCCATGGCCGGCCGATAATATCTGCGGCGACCAGGCGGCGATCGGCATGAGCAGCATGCCGCCGATCAATGGGCGGGACCAGCCCGGGAGCGGGATCGAGCGCGTACCCGTTTCCACCAGCGCGACGGCGCGCATCAAGGCGATGCCGATCACCGCGCACAGCGCACCGAGTCCGGCATAGATCAGGTAGTGATGCGTCTCGATCGCGCCGCCGGCCGCAGCATCGATCACATAAGGCTGAACGCCGAACGATTGCGACACGAACACCGCCGTCAGTGTCGCTGCCACCACCGGCGCGATGGCCGATGGCGTATAGGCGCCGATCACGATCTCGAACCCGTAAAAGGCGCCGGCCAGCGGCGCACCAAAGGCAGCGGCAATCGCCGCGCCCGCGCCGGCGCCGACAAGGTTGCGCAGATCGGCCCGGCGCAATCGAAGCGCGGTGCCCGCGATCGACGCGATCGCGCCGCCGATCTGGGCATAAGCGGCCTCAAGGCCGACCGAGGCGCCGAACCCGTTCGATAGGACGGTCTGCCCGGATATGACCAGGCTGTCGGACATCGACATGCGCCCGCCATGAAGCGCGTTCGCTTCCACGGCGTCGACCAGACGCCGTCTGCGCGCGCCGACCACCCAGGAAAAGGCGGCGAGCACGCCGCCGCCGAGCGGCAAGGCGAGCAGCGCCCAGCCGGAGAGCGCGGGCATCGCGCTCAGCCGCGCATCATGGGGCAGGGCGAAGAGCCAATGCTGAAGCGTGCGGGCGACGGCCCCGAGAGCGATGCTCGAAAGGCCGGCGGCGGCGCCGACCAGGACCGCCAGCAGAATGAACGCCGCTTCGCTTGCTCGAACGCGGCGGCGGGCCCAGGCCCATGGCAGGATGAGGCGTCGCGTGAAGGACAGTCGCGTGAAGGACAAGGGGCCGCTCGGTGCGTTTGCAGAAGATTGCGCCGATACGCCTCGTTCGCCGAGGTATCCAGTGCGGCTCACAAATCAGGCAGCGGCTGCAATATCCCATAAGGGTCATCGCCGGCGGCGCGCTTCACTTCGTCGAGCAGCCAGTCGCGGAGTGCGCGGACCTTTGGCTGGTTTCGCTTATGCTCCGGATAGAGCAGCCAGAATGCGTTGCGATAGGTCGCGATATGGTCGAACGGCTGCACCAGCAATCCGGCATCGATCGCGGCCTGGAACATCGGCGGACTGACGATCGCGACACCATGGCCGGCAATCGCGGCATGCCCTTCCAGCACTTGCGATTCGAAGCGGATGCCGGTGTGCGTCCGGCCATTCGAATCCAGGTCGGTCAGCGAATCGAACCACAGGTCCCACCAGTCATCGTCGGGCGACAGGCGCGTGACCGTGAGCAGGTCGGCCGGTGTCCTCAGCGGATGCGCCGCCAGGAAGGCCGGACTCGCCAGCGGCGTGACCGGCATGCGCATGAGGAAATGAGCGACAAGCCCGGCCGGCGGGGCCGAGGTGCCGCGAATGGCCACGTCGAACTCGCTCGACGCCAGATCGACCATCTGGTCGGAGACGTCGAGGCGTACCGACAAATCGGGGCGGATGGCGTGGAAATTGCCCAGCCGCCCGGACAGCCAGTTGGTCGCGAAGGTGCGTGGCGCGGTGATGCTCAAGACCGAATCATTCTCCGTTTCGGCTATCGCAAATGCTTCGCCGAGCGAGGTGAAGGCATCGATCACGCGCGGCGCGATGCGACGGCCAAGATCGGTCAGCACCATGCCGCGCCCCTGGCGCTGGAACAGCGATGCTCCCAGCCGTTCCTCGAGCAATTTCATTTGATAGCTCACCGCCGCCTGGGTCAGCCCGAGTTCCTCGGCGGCGCGGCTGAAATTGCCGTGCCGCGAGGCGGCTTCGAACACGCGAATCGCGGCAAGCGGTGGAATGCGGCGCATCGCGAATATATAAGTCAAACTTATAGTTTAGGTCCAACGCTTTGTTGGCGTCGGGAAAGCGGTTGCCGCAAAAAGACGGTGTCATCCACGACCCATAAGGACTTAGCCATGTTGAAGATCATTCTCCCCGCCCTCCTTCTTTCCGTCGGCATACCGGGCGCGGCGGTCGCGCAGGATATCCATCGCGACATCCATATCTCCCATAGCGACCTCGACTTGCGCAGCGCGGCGGGGATCAAGCAGCTCGATCGCCGGATTTCCCGGGCCATCGATGCGGTTTGCCCCGATCTGACGGCCGGTGAACTCGGTCGCAAGATGGCGGCGTATCGGTGCCGCAAGACGATGTATGCGACGGTCGCGGCACAGCGCACCAGGGTATTGGCCGCCGCCGCGCCGACCGCGGTGACATTCATGGCGGCGCGTTGATTCCCGCGGAGCCGCGCTCGGGATCAGCCGTGGCGACGCGGCTGATCCCGGGCGCGCTTGCTGCCCGGGAAAGTACAAGTTCAGCTGATACCCCGCATCGGCGGCGGCGCACCGCCAAGGGAGCGGCTTACCCGCGCAGCATGCGATGCGCCTCGAGTCCCGCACGGAAATCGGCGGCGAGAGCGGTAGCGTTCACGCCGCCACTCATCACGATCACCGTGTCGCA
The DNA here is from genome assembly GCF_000803065.1 of Sphingomonas sp. ERG5. GTDB lineage: Bacteria > Pseudomonadota > Alphaproteobacteria > Sphingomonadales > Sphingomonadaceae > Sphingomonas. The sequence goes on along the minus strand of NZ_JSXI01000083.1, from coordinate 3,284 downwards.
GGTCGCGATCGGCTCGCCCTGCTGAAAGGCGGCCGACAGCAAATGCCAGCTGCGCGTGCCGATATCGCCGACCCCCGTCGCGATCTCGACATCGGCGGGAAAATGTCCCTCGGCGAGATAGTTGATCTCGACCTTGGCGACGAGCCAGCGATGGCCGTGCCAGCCCGACAGGTTCATCGCCTTGTTGAAGCGCACCCGGCCGCTCTCGAACAAGGCCGCCATCGCGACATTGTTGATATGGCCCAGCACGTCCAGGTCCTGGAACCGGGTCTGGATCGCCTCGCGATGCGGATAGCTGGCGGAGTCCAGCCGCCATGGTTCTGGTCTTGCGATTGGTCGTCTCCCCCTGCCGTCCGCGCCACGCGTTGTCGAAACACTGTCTCAGGGCAGCGTTTTCGACCTCGCGCGAGGCGACCGGAGACACCATAGCGCCGCTGTCAGCGCAACGCCATGCGCCCCACCACGACGCGCGTCAGCGCGGCGCCATGCGACCCCCCACGATGCGCGTCAGCGCGGCGCCATGCGAATCGCGCCGTCCAGGCGCACATCCTCGCCGTTGAAATAGCTGTTCTCGATCATGGTCAGCGCGAGATGGGCATATTCCGGCGCGTTGCCGAGGCGCTTGGGGAAGGGCACGCTGGCGGCCAGCGCATCCCGCACCGGCTGCGGCGCGCCCTGCATCAGCGGCGTGTTGAAAATGCCGGGCAGGATGGTGTTGACGCGGATGCCTTCGTTCATCAGGTCGCGCGCGATCGGCAGGGTCATGCCGACCACGCCGCCCTTTGACGCCGAATAAGCGGCCTGGCCGATCTGGCCGTCCTCGGCGGCGACGCTCGCGGTCATCACGATCGCACCGCGCTCGCCATCCTCACCGGCTTCGAGCGTCAGCATGCCGGCGGCCGATTTGGCGACGCAGCGGAAGGTGCCGATCAGGTTGATCTGAATCAGCCAGTCGAACGCGGCGAGCGGGAAATGCTTTATGCTGCCATCTTCCTTCGACCGGCTCGCGGTCTTCACCGCATTGCCGGTGCCGGCGCAGCACACCAGCACGCTTTCCTGGCCATGCGCGGCACGCGCCTTGGCGAAACCGGCATCGACGCTTTCATCCGACGTCACATTCACTTCGCAGAAGATGCCGCCGATATCGGCGGCGACCTTCTCGCCCTTTTCGGCCTGCAGATCGAAGATCGCGACCTTGACCCCCTTCGCGGCAAGCGCGCGCGCGGTGGCTTCGCCAAGGCCGGAGGCGCCGCCGGTGACGACGGCGGAAATGGTGTTGCCGAGCTTCATTACAGTTTCTCCACGATCGTTACATTGGCGATGCCGCCGCCTTCACACATGGTTTGCAGGCCATAGCGCTTGCCGCGCGTGTGCAGCGCGTTGACCAGAGTCGCCATCAGCTTGGTGCCCGACGCGCCAAGCGGATGGCCAAGCGCGATCGCGCCGCCATTGACGTTGAGCTTCGCGGGATCCGCGCCGACATGCTTGAGCCAGGCGAGCGGTACCGGTGCGAAGGCCTCATTGACCTCGTACAGGTCGATATCCTCGATCTTCATGCCCGCGCGCTTCAGCGCCCGGTCGGTCGCGAACAATGGCTCCTCGAGCATGATCACCGGGTCGCCGCCGGTCACCGTCAGGTTGACGATGCGCGCGATCGGGGTCAGGCCATGCTCCTTCAGCGCCGCTTCGCTGACGATCAGCACCGCGCTCGCGCCGTCACAGATCTGGCTGGCATTGGCGGCCGAGATTGCGCCGCCCTCCTGCAGCAGCTTGACCGATCCGATCGATTCGAGCGTCGCGTCGTAGCGGATGCCTTCGTCGCGGCGATGGCTTTCCACGCCCTCGGGCGTCTCGACATCGATCGCGACGATCTCGCGCTCGAACGCGCCGCTTTCGGTCGCGGCGATCGCGCGCTTGTGGCTTTCCAGCGCGAAGGCGTCGAGCTGCTCGCGGTTGAAGCCGTGCTTCTTGACGATCATTTCCGCGCCGATGAACTGGCTGAACATGATGCCGGGATATTTCTCCTCGAGCAGCGGCGACTTATAATGGCCCAGCCCTTCCTTCATGTGGAGCATCGCGGTCGATCCCATCGGCACGCGCGTCATGCTTTCGACGCCGGCGGCGATGACCACGTCCTGGGTGCCCGACATCACGGCTTGCGCCGCGAACTGAATCGCCTGTTGCGACGATCCGCATTGCCGGTCGATCGATACGGCAGGGACGCTGTCGGGCAGATTCTTCGCCGCGAGCACGGCGTTGCGGCCGACCTGGCCGGCTTGCTGTCCGCCCTGGCTGACACAGCCCATGATCACGTCGTCGACCGCGGCGCCGTCGAGTCCGACTCGCGCGATCAGCGCGTCGAGCACATGCGCGGCCATGTCCACCGGATGCGTGCCGGCAAGCTTGCCGCCGCGCCTTCCGCCGGCGGTGCGCACCGCATCCACGATATATGCCTCGGCCATGCGACTCTCCTATAAGTCCCTATTTGCAACCTCTCTTGCCCAATCCGGCGTCCTCGGCAAGGGTCGCGCGACCGGCGCAATCGCCGAAATGGAGAGTGTTTGATGCCCCAGGCGGAGCGTTGCTCATGAATGTGTCCGATGCCGTAGCGGCACGCCGATCGGTGCGTGGATTCCTCGATACGCCGGTCGATGCGGATTTGCTGCGCGACGTGGTGACGAAGGCGGCACGCGCCGCGACCGGCGGCAATTTGCAACCCTGGCATGTCGATGTGATCAGCGATGCGCCGCTCGCCGAGCTCAAGGCGATCGTCGCGGCCAAGCTGATCGCCGGCGAGACCGAGGAGCCCGCCTATCAGATCTACCCAGCGCCGCTCACCGCACCCTATCGCGACCGCCGCTTCGCGATCGGTGAGGCGATGTATGGCGAGGTCGGCATCCCGCGCGAGGACAAGGCGGCGCGGCGCATGTGGTTCGCGCGCAACTTCCAGTTCTTCGGCGCGCCCGCGGCACTGTTCTGCACCGTCGACCGGCAGATGGGGCCGCCGCAATGGGCCGATCTCGGCATGTATCTGCAGAATGTCATGCTGCTTGCGGTCGAGGCGGGGCTCGCCACCTGCTCGCAGGAATGCTGGGCGATGTATCCCGAAACGATCACCTCGTTCCTCGGCACGCCGGGCGAACGCATGCTCTTTTGCGGCATGGCGATCGGCTATGAAGATACGGAAGAGCCCGCGAACCGCTTGCGCAGTTCACGGGCTCCTGAGGAAGAATGGCTGACGGTTAGGTCGTAAATCCTCCCCGGCACGGGGGGGGACCATCCGA
>NZ_JSXI01000082.1 GCF_000803065.1 Sphingomonas sp. ERG5 | reverse complement strand
GGCATCGCCCATCGCTGACGGGGGCAAAGAGTCGACCGGATCTTCCATCTGTGCCTCTTGTTCGGCCGTCACTGGCAATCGGTTACATCCCGGCACCTGTATCGGCTAACGTCATCCGGTTGACCAGTAATCGAACGCGGGGAACCACATCGGGATGCCGGAGCAATATTTCTATCAGCCCGAACAGGGTCATGGCCTAGCCCATGATCCACTGAACGCGATCGTCGCGCCCCGGCCAATCGGCTGGATCAGCACGGTGAGCCCGACCGGCGTGCGCAATCTTGCGCCCTATTCCTTCTTCAACCTGTTCAGCTACCGCCCGCCGATCATCGGTTTCTCCTCGACCGGCTGGAAGGACAGCGTCGCCAATATCGAGGCGAGCGGCGAGTTCGTGTGGAATCTCGCCACCCGACCGCTGGCCGAGGCGATGAACGCCACCTCGGCGGCGGTGGCGGGTGACGAATTCGCGCTGGCCGGGCTGGAGACGGCACGGTCGCGCCTGGTCGCGCCGCCGCGCGTCGCGGCCAGCCCGGTGGCGTTCGAATGCCGCCTGACTCAGTTGTTGAGGCTCGAGAACAAGGACGGCGATGCGCTCGACCAATGGCTGGTGCTGGGTGAGGCGGTCGGGATCCATATCGATGCGGCATTGATCGACAATGGCGTCTATCAGACCGCCCGGGCACAACCGATCCTGCGCGGCGGCGGCGCGGGGGATTATTTCGAAATCACCGAAGCGCAATTGTTCCGGATGCGCCGGCCCGGCTGAACGCGGCCATAAGGCGCGCCGGTTCGATATCCACGCGGGCCGATAGGGGGAGAAAGAGGATTCACGCGGAGGCGCGGAGACGCAGAGAGTGGTTATGGTGACGTCAGGGCATTTTCGGAGAACAGCGCATCGGACGACGTGGCGTCATGATCGGCGCGAGAGCAGCGAGCATAACATCCCTGCGCCTCCACGCCTCCACGCCTCCGCGCGAACCTCGATCCTGCGCTGAGGGTAGCGATACGTGGCGGCTAGAGCGGTTTCGAGCTGGGTTGATCCACTACCCCCGTTCGCCCTGAGCCTGTCGAAGGGCACTTACAGCGCATGGGCTTCGACAGGCTCAGCCCGAACGGAGGGGGCGATTCCACCCAAGCCGAAGCCGCTCTAGCCGACCTTTGCACGCCGTCGAAGCGCACCGATTGTCCGAAAACCGAGCGCAACGAAATACACGATCGGGCAGATCATCAGCAAAAGCATTGCCGGAATAATCGCACGCGCGGACAATGGGTCCACATCCTGTTCGCCTGCCGCAAAGAGCATGAGATCAGTAGCGGCTAGAAAGATGGCGTAGATCGCCGGCGCCACGGCAAGATGCAGGATCCACCCGTGGCGCGATCGCTTTGCGAGCAGCCAGAAGGAAATGGCGCATGTCGCGGGACTGATCGTGACGACGATGTAACCGGCAAACCAGCAGGCAAACATCGATACCGATAGCCTTTCGTGGAAGAAGCCGATGATGCCGTTGGTCTGCGACCTCTCAATGAGGAGGTAGCATGCTGCTGTCGCAGCGACGCCAAGGCCGATCAGGTTCCGAGTCCGCATGCCGCCTCCCGTTGCTCGCCGACTCTCGCTACTCGGAAAAGGTCTCAACCATAAGCGCGCCAGAAGAACACGGCGGTGGTGATTGCCGTCACCAACAGAGTCCAGACCCGGATCACCGCCGGCGGCAGCACGCGCCCGAGCCGTGCGCCGAGATAACCACCAGCGACCGCACCCGCGAGCATCGGCAGGCACAGCAGCCAGCGCACCATGCCAGTGGCGACGAAGATGATCGTCGCCGCCGCATTGGCGGTGGCCAGCATCAAGGTGCGCGGCGCGGCCAGGCGATGCGGCTCCGCACCCGACAGCAATCCCCAGGTCGCGGTCATCATCAGGCCCACGCCACCACCGAAATACCCGCCATAGATGCCAAGCAATGCCTGCGCGCCGATCAGCGTCTTCGGTCCGATGCTGATCCGGTCGGCCAGCGCCGCCGCGCCGCGCTTGCCGAACGCCAGCGCGACGGTCGCGAGCAGCAACAGCCAGGGAATGACCACGTCGAACACCCGGGTCGGCGTCGCGACCAGCAACAGGCTGCCGGCGACGCCGCCGGCAAAGGTGATGCCGGTCAGCAGCCGGATCGACAGGCCCGACAACGGCTGCAGCCCGTCGCGATAGGCCCAGGCGCTGGCCATCGCGCCGGGCTGCAGCGCGACATTGCTGGTCGCATTGGCGATCGGCGAGGGCAGGCCAAGCGCGATCAGCGTCGGCATGGTCGCGAAGGTGCCGCCACCGGCGAGCGCGTTCATCGCGCCGCCGATCAGGCCGGCACCGGCGGCGAAGGCCAGGTCAGCGAGAATCACGGGTGAGCTACCCCTTCCATTCGCCCTGACCATGTCGAAGCTCGTCCTGAGCTTCGCCGAAAGGGGCGGTTCTTCTCACCAGCCTAGATAGAAAAAACCGTGCTTCGACAAGCCTGGCTCGAGCTTCGTCGAGAGGCTCGGCACGAATGGAGATGAGCTGAATCAGTTACCCGAGCGCGGCGAGCTTTTCCTCGGCCTGCCGGTCGAGTTCGGCGCGGCTCTTCTTTTCCGACGCGGTCTTGAGCTGGCCGCAGGCTGCATCGATGTCGCGTCCGCGCGGGGTGCGCACCGGCGCGGAAATGCCCGCCTCGAAGATGATGTTCGAAAAGCTTCGGATCCGCTCCGGCGTCGAACATTCGTACGGCGCGCCGGGCCAGGGATTGAACGGGATGAGATTGACCTTGGCGGGCAAGTCGTAATGCTTGATCAGCCGGACCAGCTCGCGCGCTTCGGCGTCGCTGTCATTCTTGTCCCTGAGCATGACATATTCGAACGTGATGCGCCGCGCATTGTTGGCACCGGGATAATCGGCACAGGCCTGAAGCAATTCCTCAATGCCGTATTTGCGGTTGATCGGCACGATCTCGTCGCGCACTTCCTTGGTCACGGCATGGAGCGAGACGGCGAGATTGACGCCGATCTCAGTCCCCGCGCGCGCCATCATCGGCACCACGCCCGAGGTCGACAGGGTGATGCGGCGCTTCGACAGCGCGATGCCGTCGCCGTCCATGATCAGCTTCAGCGCGTCGCGCACCGCATCGAAATTATACAGCGGCTCGCCCATGCCCATCATCACGATGTTGGTCAGCATGCGCCCCTCGGGCTGGCTTGGCCATTCGCCCAGGCCGTCGCGCGCCAGCATGACCTGGCCGACGATTTCGGCCGGGGTCAGGTTGCGCACCAACCGCATCGTGCCGGTATGGCAGAAGCGGCAATTGAGCGTGCAGCCGACCTGGCTCGACACGCACAAGGTGCCCCGATCGGCATCGGGGATGAACACCATCTCGTAATCCTGGCCATCGTCCGAGCGCAGCAGCCATTTGCGCGTGCCGTCGGTCGAGACCTGCGCCTCGACCACTTGCGGGCGGCTGATCACGAAGCGCTGCGCGAGCCAGGGCTGCATCGTCTTCGAGATATCGGTCATCAGCGCAAAGTCTGTGACGCCGCGATTATAGATCCAGTGCCACAGTTGCTTGGCGCGCAGCTTGGCCTGTTTCGGTTCGAGCTGCGACGTCTCCAGCGCCATGCGCAGGTCGAGCTTGGACAGGCCGAGCAAGTCGATTCGGCCATCGCTGCGCGGCACGAAGCTGCGCGGCACGGGCACGGGGTCGATGTGCCCGGGAATGGACATGAGGGTCGTCGCGGTGTTCGGCATGGCGGCGATGTAGTCGAAAACACCGGCAATTTCCAGCCTTGGCGCCGCTGCGCCGCAACGACCCCGCCGGGCCCTAGCGTGCGATGCAGCCCAGCGCCGTCAATGTCGCGCCCACCGCCCGGTCAAGCGGGGTGTGCGGCTCCGGCCCGATCGCCGCGATCAGGGCGGCATTGTCGAGCGCGACGGGGTGCTCCCAGAACGGCTTCATCTCGATCAGCTCGCGCATCGTCGGGTTGAACGGCGCGATCAGCGGCAACAGCATCCAGGGCAGGCGCGACGGCTTGAGGCCCGGCCGGCCCGCCGCACGGGCAATCGCCCGCGTGATCGCGGTGCCGTCGGCATCCCAGGTGCCGGCGAAATGATAGCGGGCAAGGTCGGGCAGCGACGCCTCCACGTCGAGCAGCCGGGCAAAGGCCTCGCCGACATCGGGCAGATAGGCCCAGGCATGGCCGGCACCGCGCTTGCCCGGATACAGGATCGACCGCACCGGCTGGCCCGGCTTGACCATGCCTTGCGAGAACCAGTTATTGCCGGGTCGCGGCCCGAAGAAATCGCCGGCGCGCAGGATGATCGCCCGCACACCCGATTCGGCGATACGCTGTTCCATCGCGACGCGGATCGCCCCCTTGCGGGTCGCGGCATGTTGTGGCGACTCAGGCAAGGCCACCGGCGTGGTGGCGGGATCATAATTGTAGATCGTGCCGGGCAAAGCGAGCCGTGCCCCGGTCGCCCGCGCGGCGGCGATGCTATTGTCGAGCATCGGCAGGACGAGTTTCGCCCAGTCACGATAGCCCGGCGGGTTGACCGCATGGACGATCGCGTCCGCGCCCTGCGCCGCCGCCATCACCGCGCTGGCATCGAGCGCATCGCCCTGCACCCACTCGATTCCATCGCTCGTCGCCGGCGCACGCCGGGCAAGCCCGCGCACCCGCCAGCCATGCGCCAGCAGCGCCCGTGCCGTCTCGCCGCCAACGCCACCCGTCGCACCCAGCACCAGAACAGTCTTCGTCATGATCGTCTCCATCGCGTGATGACGACGATATCGGCATGTGCATGGCTAAAATAAATTGCCTATCAATGATCATCGCCCTATCATAAAATGATGAGCATGGATTTTGCCGCCGAGGATGACTGGGAACGCCACCGCGCCTTTCTGGCAGTGCTGCGCGAAGGGAGTTTGGCGGGGGCGGCGCGATCGCTCGACCTGGCCCATCCGACCGTGCGGCGTAGAATCGCGGAGCTGGAACAGCGACTCGGCGTGACCCTGTTCACGCGCGCACCCGACGGGCTACGGCCGACCGATGTCGCACTGTCGCTACGCGATCCCGCCGAGGCAATGGCGCTCGCCGCGGCCGCCTTCACGCGCACCGCGCAAACCCGCTCCGGCGAGATTGCCGGCCTGGTCCGGGTCTCGGCCAGCGATATCATTGCGGTCGAAGTTCTGCCGCCGGTCATTGCCGAACTGCGTCGCAGCCACCCGGCGCTCAACATCGCGTTGTCGCCGAGCAACCGGAACGAGGACCTGCTGCGGCGCGAGGCCGATATCGCGGTGCGCATGGTCCGGCCGGCCCAGGATGCGCTGGTCGCGCGGTATATCGGCGCGATCGAGCTCGGCCTGCATGCGCGCGCCGAGGTGCTCGACGGGCACCGCTTTCCCGAAACGCTCGACGATGTGCGGGCGATCGGCCTGATCGGGGTCGAGACCGACAATGCGGTCCTGCGCGGCCTGCGCGCTCAGGGCATCACGCTCAGCTCGGCCGATTTCACCTTCCGCACCGACAGCGATCTGGCGCAGCTCACCGCGATTCGCGCCGGGGTCGGGATCGGCGTGTGCCAGGTGCCGCTCGCCGCGCGCCCGCCGCATCCACCCCTGATCCGCGTGCTGCCCGAGATATTCAGCGTCGATCTCGATACCTGGGTGGTGATGCATGAGGATCTGCGGACTTCGGCTCCGGTCCGCGCGGCCTTCGACGCGCTGGTCGTCGGGCTGAACGCCTATCTCGCGCAGCCGAGCGACGCGGCATCGATTGCGGTCGCCGCGCCGCGCAACGCGTAGACATCGGCGAACGGCGCGCCGCCCTTGCTCAGCGTCTCGACGCTCATGCTGCGCCCCGACCGGATCGCGGCGACCACCGCGGCATCGGTGCGCTTGTCCGGCGCCCAGGCATCGGCATTGCCGGCGACCAGCGCGAAGCGGCGCTCGCCGACCGACAGCGTCACACGCGCGCGCGGATCGCGCTCACGGCTGAGGCGGATGTGCAGTTGATTGCGCGCGCCCTGCCCCGGCCAGGTGGCGATGCTCGCAAATGGCCGCCAGCGCGCCGCACCGCCCGCCTGGACCGGCTGGGCGATGGCATAGCAGCGCCGCGGCGAGGGGTCGCTGAACGCGCCCCAGCGATCGAAGATGCCAAGCGATTCGCGCGCACCGGCCTGAGCCGGCACCGGGCCGGCCACCAATGTGAGGAGAAGCAGCGCGCGCTTCATGCCGGCGCGTGACCGGTGCCGAGATGGACGATCGTCTCGACCCCTTGCTCGATCATCGTCACCGACCCTTGCGGCAATCCCGGCAACGCCGGCGCGCCGAACCCGGCGATCCGCGCCGCGCCGGTCATCACGCCCCGCATCACCCGGCTCGAGATACCGTGCATGATCACCAGCCGGTCGCCCGGATCGCGGCTGGTTTCGTCGAGCCAGCCGCCGACTCGCGCGGCGATTTCGGGATAATGTTCGCCATCGGGCGCGGAGATCAGCAAGCCCGAAGCGCGATCGAACACCGGCCCGACCTCGGCGATGACATCGGCATAATAGCGCCCGCCCCAGCCGCCCATGCCGATCTCGACCAGGCGCGAATCGGTTCGCGCGCCGTGCCAGTCGAGTTCGAGATGCTCGGCGATCACCGCCAAGGTCTGCAGCGCACGGCCGGTCGGCGACGCCCATAAGGACAGCGCCGGCTTCGCCCCCAGTGCGGCGCGCAAGGCCCGGCCCATTTCGTCCGCCTGGGCGAATCCGGCCCGGGTCAGGGGGGTATGCGGGTGATCGCCCTGCAATCTTTGCGCGGCGTTGAACACGGTTTCGCCGTGCCGCGCGACAAAGTCGCGACCCGATCGCCGGGAGAATGGTGCTGCCTTGGAATTCATCGCCCGCCATTCAACCCCGTGTGGCGCAAAAGCAACGCTTTTCCGTGTTTATCTGAGGTTCATGCAAGTCCGAAAGAGAGCGCCTATCTGAGCACTCCCGCCCGGGTTTTTGGACGGGAAGACCAATGGAGTATGGTAATGCGTAAGTTAGTTCTCACCGCCGCCGCCAGCGCGCTGGCACTCGGTATCGCTGCCCCCGCTTTTGCTCAGGACGGGCCTGCCGAGACCTTCACCGGCCCCCGCGTCGGCGTGATCCTGGGCTATGACAAGCTTCAGCCGGGTCGCGGACCCGATTCGGACATCGACAGCAAGCACAAGGCCGACGGCCTGCTTTATGGCGGCGATATCGGTTATGACGTGGCGCTTGGCAGCCTGGTCATCGGCGCCGAAGGCGAAGTGACCGGATCGACCTCGAAGGCTTCCAACAACCCGATCAACGCGGCAGCGCTGGGTTATGGCCGGGTCAAGGCGGGTCGCGACCTGTATGCCGGCGTGCGCGTCGGTTTCCGCGCGACGCCAAGCACGCTGATCTATGCCAAGGGCGGCTACACCAACGCCCGGCTCGACCTGACCGCGAACAACGGTACGGTCACCACCGGTCAGCACTTCAACCTTGACGGTTACCGTCTGGGCGCCGGTGTCGAGCAGGCACTGACCGCCAAGACCTATGCGAAGATCGAATATCGCTATTCGAACTACAGCAAGGCGCGGTTTGAATATGCCAATGGCGCCAACACCAACAACTTCGATGTTGATACCGACCGGCATCAGATCGCAGTGGGCGTCGGCTTCCGCTTCTGAACCGGCCCGCCCGGCTTCGGGCGGTTTCCACCAAAGTCGATCAGATCGAACCCTCCCGCCCCCTCTTTTCGAGGGGGCGGGAAGAACTCAGGGAGTTCCAGTTATGCGTAAACTCGTTCTCGCTGCCGCGGCCAGTGCGCTGGCGTTCGGTATCGCTGCCCCCGCTTTGGCCCAGGACGGGCCGCCCGCCGAGGCCCCCTTCACGGGTCCGCGCGTCGAGGCGCTGGTCGGCTATGACAAAATCAATGCCGGTTCGGACATCGGATCGAGCGACGGCGTCGCCTATGGCGGCGCGATCGGGTACGATATGCAGTTCGGCCGTGCGATCGTCGGCATCGAAGGCGAGCTCACCGGCACGACCACCGATGCGCGCGCCGAAAATTTGCTTGTCGCGGGCGACCGGCTGCGGCTTGACGCGGGCCGCGATCTCTATGTCGGCGGACGCGTCGGCATCGCCATTTCGCCGCTCGCCCTCGGTTATGTGAAGGCTGGCTATACCAACGCCCGGCTCAACGCCCGCTACCGGAACGGCAATACCACGGTCGAGGACAGCGACAATCTCGACGGATATCGGCTCGGCGCCGGTCTGGAATACAAGGTCGGTCCGACCACCTATATCAAGGGCGAGTATCGCTATTCGCACTATGGCGAGCTGGCCGGCTACGACGTGGATGTCGATCGGCATCAGTTTCTGGCGGGCGTCGGCGTCCGCTTCTGAGAGTCTGTTCGAAACTCGCGAAAGAGCGCGTTTCGAAGGCGGTACCAGCCCGCGCCCCCTCCCGGCCATCCACGGCATATCCGGAATGGGTGGCCGGCAGGCAGGAGGAGCGGGCCAGTACCGCCAAAATGCGCCCCGGCGCATTTTCAAACGGACTCTGAGGAAAACGCCCTGTTTCAGGCAGTAAAAGGGGTCGGAGCGCTTGCTCCGGCCCCTTTTATCGTTAAGGAATAGACTCGGCTAATTGCCCCCGGCTCTGAACGCTCGGTGGGAAGGAAATTGGGCGGCGGCCCGGGGGATTTACGATGAAGGCGACGATCGAACGCGCGACTCTGTTGAAGGGCCTCAGCCACGTCCAGTCGGTGGTCGAGCGGCGCAACACCATTCCGATCCTGTCCAACGTCCTGATCGAGGCGACCGCCGAAGGCGGGCTCAAGCTGATGGCGACCGACCTCGACCTGCAGATCAACGAGACAGTGGCGGCGGCGGTCGATCAGCCCGGCGCGACCACCGTATCGGCGCACACCCTGTTCGACATTGCGCGCAAGCTGCCCGAAGGCAGCCAGGTCAGCCTTGCCGCCGCCGAGGGCAAGCTGACGATCATGGCGGGCCGGGCCAAATTCCAGCTCGGCACGCTGCCGCGCGACGATTTCCCGGTGATCGCCGAAGGGGAGTTGCCGGTCAGCTTCGAGCTGCCCGCCGAAACGCTGAAGCAAATCATCGACAAGACCCGCTTCGCGATCTCGACCGAGGAAACGCGTTACTATCTCAACGGCATCTTCTGGCACGTATCGGACGACCCGCTGCCGGTGCTGAAGGCGGCCGCGACCGATGGCCACCGCCTCGCCCGCGTCACCATGCCGCGCCCGGACGGCGCCGAGAGCATGCCCGACGTGATCATTCCGCGGAAGTGCATCGCCGAACTGCGCAAATTGCTCGAGGAAATCGACGGCTCGGTCGGCGTCTCGCTGTCCCCGACCAAGATTCGCTTCGACCTCGGCCAGGCGCTGCTGACGTCGAAGCTGATCGATGGCACTTTCCCCGATTACAGCCGCGTCATCCCGACCGGCAACGACAAGATCCTCAAGATCGACCCGCGCAGCTTCGAAGAAGGCGTCGATCGCGTCTCGACCATCGCGACGGAGAAGACCCGCGCGGTGAAGATGGCGCTCGACCGCGACAAGATCACCCTGTCGGTGACCAGCCCGGAAAACGGCACCGCCGCGGAAGAAGTCCCGGGCGAATATGCCGCGACCAGCTTCGAGATCGGCTTCAACAGCCGCTATCTGCTCGACATTCTCGGCCAGCTGCACGGTGACACGATCGAGGTTCACCTCGCCGACGCCGCCGCTCCCACGCTGATTCGCGAAAATGACAAGTCGTCGGCACTGTACGTATTGATGCCGATGCGGGTGTGAGTTGGTGCACAATGCCCGGCTGGCGACGATAAGGCGTTTCTGCTCGACCATTTTCCAAAGGCAGCCCCTTTCTCCGGCGGTTTCAGCCGGTGGTGCGGCAATCGTCTTTTTCCTGTTTGCGCTTGCCCTGCGCAGTCCGCAATTCGGCAATCCCGTTGTCCAGATCGACGACCAATTCTATCTGCTGGTCGGCGACCGGATCTGGCATGGCGCGGTGCCCTATCTCGACATCTGGGACCGAAAGCCGATTGGCCTGTTCCTGATCTATGCGGCGATCCGATCGCTCGGCGGCGACGGGGTTATCCAATATCAGATCGTGGCGACGCTTTTCGCGGTCGTCACCGCGATGGTCATCCGTCGCATCGCGCTGCGTATCGCAACGCCGTTCGGTGCGCTGGGGGCGGGTCTTGTCTATCTCGCGGCGCTTGGCGTGTTCGGAGGCGATGCCGGACAATCACCGGTTTTCTACAATCTGTTCGTGGCATGTGCGGCGCTTGCGACCGTCCGCGCGGTCGAACGCGGGATGATAAGCCGCTCCGCGCATATCTGTGCCGCCGCGGCGATGCTGTTGATGGGCGTCGCCATCCAGATAAAATACACCGCCTTATTTGAGGGCGGCTATTTCGGGCTCATCCTGGTCTGGGCCGCGTGGCGTGCCGGCACCGCGCCGCTTCGGCTGTTGCCGCTTGCCGTTGGCTGGATCGCGCTTGCCGTTACGCCGACCCTGGCGGTGTGGATCGCATATGCGGTTGCGGGGCATGGCGAAGCCTTTGTCTTTGCCAATTTCACCTCGGTTTTCCTGCGCCAGGGTGACCCGGCGGGCGATGTCATCAAGCGAGTGTGGAAGATCAGCATTCGCCTCCTGCCCTTGGCGGCGGCGGCAGTCATTGGTTTAAGCTGGCGCTCCCGCCCAGGCGTGGTCGAGGCAAATCCGCTGCTCATCGTCCGCGGCTGGCTGATCACCGCCATTCTCGCCTTCGCTGCCTTTGGCACCTATTTCGATCATTATGCACTCCCCATGCTCGCGCCCCTCGCCGTCGGGGCCGCGCGGCTTCTTGGACCGGCGGGGCAATCCTCGCGCAGGAAATCATGGCCCGCGCTTGCGCTTGCTTTCCTGCTGATCTTCTTCTCCGGCCTTACCTTCAGCACGATCGCCGAAAATCAATACAGGCGCGGAAACGGGCAGCAGGTGCGGCAAATGGCCGCGTCCATTGCCCCCCGGCTGGCCGGCTGCCTGTACGTTTATGACGGCGAACCGGCATTGTACTCCTTGACCGGATCCTGCCTGCCGTCGCGATGGTCCTTTCCCGACCATCTCAACAACATGCATGAGGATGGCGCGATCGGGATCGATACGCTGGCGGAAACTCAAGCCATCATGGCTCGCGCTCCACGCATCGTGGTGTCGAGCGCAGCACCGATCGTCACGACCAATATGCGCACCTGGGCCTTTCTACAGGAGAGGTTGCGGCGCGATTATCGCCGCATTGCGACCTGGCAAGTGGGACGGCAGACGCGGGTCGTTTATGAACGGCGTGGGGTCGTTGACCAATCAGCCGTGCAATCGCGCGGCGGCGCGACGAATTGACAGATGGAAACCGGCCCACCCAGGCGGTGAGCGCGACGTGTCAGTATTGACGCAGGATCGGATGAGGCATGAGCGTGAGGGATGGGGTGCCCGTTGACGAGTTCCTGGTGGCGAATCGACCAATGAAGGACGCGCTCCGCCGGGCCGAGGCGGCTATGGGGTCACCGGGCCTATGGGGCGGCATGCTGCTGCTGCTGGCGGCACTGGCGATCCGCGCCATACAATTCGGCAATCCGGTGATCGATTTCGACGAGCAATTCTATTTGCTGGTGGGCGACCGGATTCTGCACGGGGCGGTGCCATTCGTCGATATCTGGGATCGCAAGCCGGTTGGCTTGTACCTGATCTACAGCGGTGCGCGCCTGCTCGGTGGAGACGGCGTGATCGCCTATCAATTACTCGCCACCGCAGTCGCCGCCGGCACGGCATGGCTGATTGCGCGCATCGCCGGGCGGATTGCGCCTGCGCCCGGTGGCATCGTCGCCGGCCTGATCTATTTGATCTTCCTGTCCGCAAATGGCGGCGATGGCGGGCAGGCTCCGGTATTCTACAACGCATTGACCGCGCTCGCCGGGCTGGGTGTGGTGCGCGTGATTGAGCGCCCGCACTTCGATCGCTGGTCCTTCGCGACAGGATGCGCCGTCATGGCGATCCTGGGCGTCGCGATTCAAGTCAAATATACCGTGGTGTTCGAAGGCATATTCTTCGGCCTCGCGTTGATGATCACCGCTTATCGCAAGGGATGTCCGCCGGTCCTGGTCCTCGGCGCCACAGCCATATGGGTCATGCTCGCGCTTCTCCCCACCGGGACCGCATTTCTATGGTATTGGTGGCATGGCGATAGCGACGCGTTCATGTTCGCCAATTTTCAATCGGTGTTCATGCGCGTATCATCGACGGGAGATGATCTGAGCCGGAGAGTGCGGCGCATCCTCGTCCGCACGGTGCCGATGGCACTCCCGGCGATCGCCGCCTGTCTGTACGCCCGCAAGGCTCGCAACGAAAACGGCACGCAGGATGTCCAGCGTTTCGTGACGTGCTGGGTGATCGTCGCACTGGCGGCAGTGATTGGGTTCGGCACCTATCATAACCACTACGCATTGCCGCTGCTCCTGCCGCTCGCCATAGCCGGCGCGCATTTCTATTCCCGCTGGTTCTTCACCATCCGCTGGCCGAGATCGCGCCGGACGCTGGTCATCCCCGTCGCCGCGCTGGTGGCGCTGGCCGGCATTTTGCTGGCCTGGCATGATATTTCGCGCACGCGCCGGTATCGCGGCACGGCCGAGCCGACCTATGCCGCCGCCAATTTCATGAAATCGCGGATGAAGGGCTGCATCTTCGTCTTCAACGGCGACCCGATATTCTATCAGCTGACGCAAAGCTGTTTGCCGACACCTTTCGTCTTCACCACGTTGCTGAGCGAAACCCGCGACGCGGAGACGCTCGGCATCGATCCGATGCAGGAACTCAGGCGCGTGATGGCGAGCCATCCCCAGTTCGTCGTGACGCATGACGGATTTCCGTTCAGCGAAGCGAAGCCGGATGCCTGGGCTTATATGAAGACGGTACTCGATCGCGATTACCGCCTGGTGCGACGCTGGCATACCGGGTCAAAGTACCGGCTGATTTATCAGCGGCGCGATGACGGGAGTGATCCGACAGGCGCCAGACATTGAATTCGACGCCGGCAGCCGCGCCACGCCGCCGGACATTCCCGACCCGTTGCGCGAGAACATGATCGAGGCCCATCCCGACGACGCGGCAGCGCCGGGAATGTCCACTCTCCGGTACGTTACGAGCTGATGCCGTTGCGGTGGTGACGCGTCAGCCGATTCGGCGTTCGATGACCAATCGGCGCGGCGGATTGATATAGGGAAACAGCCATGGCCCCTGCAGCACCGTAACCTGCCGCCATTGTCCGGGCCCGGGCGGCTTGACGATGAAGCGAACCTGCAATGCGCCGATCGGCGTCGGAGCGCCACTGATCTGCGCCTGACGGCCGGCCAGAATGGCGGGAAACGCCATCCGCTTGGCGTCCTCGCGCGCGATGTGCAGCACGATATCAGGATGCTGCTTCAACCAGGGCAAAATCAGTTCCGCGTCCTGCGGACGATAGGGTGACAGCAGGATGGTCAGCGTGCCGGTAAAAATGCCCAGCGCGAGCATGATGCGCCGAATAAGTCGCGCCTTGCGCTCCTCCATCGGCTGCCCGGCGATCAGGGCCACCGCCAGTGTCGCGGCATAGACGGCGAACAGATAATAGCGCGGTTGCGGCCGGATCGTCAGCAGCCAGGTGACCGTGACGTAACAAGCGAGCGCAATGCCGAACAGCCAGGGCGCGGCGCGCGCCGCCAGCGTATTCGGCAACGGGCGGGTCGACCGCGCCCACCACAGCACCAGCCAGGCAAGGAACACCAGAGCGAATGTGGGCGCCGCCAGAAAGTTAAGGATCGGATCAATCGTCCAATGGATCACCACTGGCCCGACCGGCACCCAGCGCGACGCGAGATCCAGATTGAGATAGCTGCGCCCGTGATAGATGCCGCCGATCAGATGCGCGCTGTAAATGCCGGTGTGCGACTGATCGACCATCAAACGGTAGAACGGCTTACCGGTCAGTGCCCATAACCACACCGTATCGATGGCGATCACCGGCACGAAGCCGAGCGCGAAGGCGAGAATCGTCGACCGCCGCGCATGGCCGCGCAGCCAGGCATAGCCATAGACGAGCAACAGGCAGGCGGACGTCTCGCGCGTCAGCAGCGCCAGCGCGAGCGCCGCGCCGGACAGCGACATCAGCGCGACACCACGGCGCCCGCCGTCACGCCCTTCCCAGAAGGCCCATAGCGAGATCGCCCCGAACGCCAGTTCGACGATCTCCGGCCCGGCATTGGTCGCGGCGATGTGAAACACGGGCATGGTGAGCGCAATGGCCAGCCAGATCAGCGCGCTGCGCAAACCCGCGACGCGCGTGACGAACACGGTCGTGACGGCAAACAGCAAATCGCCAAACAGCCGGGGCACCAGTTGCAGCGCGTCCATCGTGATGCCGTAGTGGCGGAACGATGCGACGATCGCGATGATCAGCGGATGGCGCAACGACCAATGCGTGGTCCCGGCATGCGGGCCGTGGATGATCCATTGCAACGCCGTCTCGAGATAACGCTGTTCGTCCGACGAGCCGCCGAAATAGCCGGTCGGACGCAGCCGGAACGACAAATCGGCGAGCACGAACGCGGCCAGTGCCAAAACTGCGAGATGAGAGAGTCGCGTGACGCGGGAGTTGGAGGGCAGCAGCGTGATTTCCAGCATGGGACCGGTGGTGATTTGACCACCCGTACATTTTTTCCGGCTCCTGACTAGGCTTGGCCCGTCAGACCGGCCCTTGACAGTCGCAGTGGCAGATCTTACTAACACTCTTGTCAGTAAGGATCGAATCGATGGCAAAACTTCCTCCCTTCCCCGGCACGACCGGTCGCCGCGACTGGCGGACCGCGTTCGACGCAATCCGCAAGCTGCTTTCCAATGGAGACGACACCACTCAGGTTTTCCGCATTATGCGCGCGCTGAACGTCGGCAATGCGCCGATGAACTATGCGCGCTTCATCGCCACCGAAGAGGGTGGCCGGATGGCCTATGAGCGGATCGAACTGGCGCAGCGTTTCACCGACCAGGCGTTCGTCGCGAGCTTCGCACCGGGCACGGTCGGCGCTGCCTATCGCCATTTCCTCGAGACCACTGGCTATTCGGCCGATGGCCTGGCCGAGATCAGCAAGATCAACCGCGAAGAGGATATGCCGCACCCCTATGCCTGGTTCGGGCGGCGGGTGCGCGATACGCACGACATCTGGCACGTCCTGACCGGCTATCAGGCCGATGAAAGCCTGGGTGAAGCCGCGCTGGTGGCCTTTTCCTATGCCCAGGTCGGCGGGCTCGGCTGGGCGTTCATCGGTGGCGCCGCCGCACTCAAGAGCCTCAAGGTGACCGGCAATACGCTGTTCGCCAAGGCCGTGTGGGAAGGCTATCGCAATGGCCGCAAGGCGAAATGGATTTCCGGCGAGGATTATCTCAAGCTGCTGCACGAGCCGATCGATGCGGCGCGGGCGCGGCTCAACATCGTGACGCCGACCGCATATCTGCGCGCGCAACGCGAACTTGGCGCCGAGATGGCCTCCTATCTCAGCGCGCCGAAGACCGGCAAGCCAGTCGCCGAGCCGGAGCGGATCGCCGCCTGACGACTTGTCCGGGAAGTCGCCCTCTCACGGCTTCCCGGACAAACTCTGCTCAGAGTCTGTTTGAAAATGCGCTGAAGGCGCATTTGGCGGTGCCAGCCCGCTCCCCCTCCCGGCCACCCACAGCGTATCCTGAATGGGTGGCCGGGAGGGGGAGCGGGCTGGCACCGCCTCTAAAATTCGCTCTTTCGCGAATTTTCAAACAAACTCTCAATCGCGCTCGGGCACCGGCACGTTGAAGCCGTTGAGCGTCATCGACACCAGCGCGTAAAGGCCGACGAGATAAATCAGTTCGTTGGCGCCGTGCTGGCCGAAAGTATCGACGGCAAGCCGATAGCATGGCTCGGGCAATACCCCGCCATTGACCAGCGCGAATGCCACATCATAGGCGACGCTTTCAGTATCGCTGAGATCGACCGGCTTGATGTTGGCGCAGAGTTCTGAAAGGCGCCTGGCCGGCATCTTTTCGCGCTCGGCGACGGCGATATGCGCATAAATCTCATAGGCCGCATCGAAATGCGCACCAGTGACCAGGATCGCGACCTGTCGCGCTGTGTCGGGCAGGGTCGCCTGCATCGACATCGCCTTGGTCAGATCCCATACCGCCTTGCCGATCACCGGTTCGTGCAGCCACGGATTCCACGGGCCGATCAGCGCACCATCTGAATCCACGGTCTTGAAATCATTGAAGTTGGACGCAATTCCCGCCTTCATATCTTCGTAAAGCGGCTTTTGGGCATCGGTCAGATCGGCGGGCGGGATGAGCGGCAGGCGCATGAAAATCTCCAGCTGTTTCAGGGAAGACAGATCGCGATTCCCGCGCGATGCCGCCGGAGCGATCGACGCGGGTTTTCGTTCCATCGGTCCGCTTGCGAAAATCGCAACCGACGATTGCGTTTCGCGCTAAGGCATTGGGCGATCATGCTCGCTCGCCTCGTCCTGACCGATTTTCGCAACCATGCCGATACCGTGATCGCGCCAGGGCCGGGCTTCGTCGTGCTGACCGGCGAGAATGGCGCGGGCAAGACCAATGTGCTCGAAGCGGTATCGCTGCTCGCCCCGGGTCGCGGGCTGCGCCGCGCGCCGCTGGGTGAAATGGCGCGACAGGGCGGACCCGGCGGCTTCGGCGTTGCCGCCGATCTCCGTTCTGCCGGTGACGGCGACATCCAGATTGCGACCGGCACTCAGCCCGCCGCCCCCGAGCGCCGCATCGTTCGTGTCCAGGGCGCCCCTACTGCCGCGACGGCGCTGTCGGAGTGGCTTGCGATCCTGTGGCTGACCCCGGCGATGGATCGCCTGTTCGTCGAACCGGCGAGCGAGCGCCGCCGCTTTCTCGACCGGTTGACCCTCGCACTCAACGCCGGCCATGCAGTGCACAGCAACCGCTACGAAGCGGCGATGCGCGCGCGCAACCGACTGCTCGCCGAGGAAAGCCCGCCCGATCCCGATTGGCTGAGCGCGCTCGAAGCACAGATGGCCGAGCATGGCGCAGCGATCGATCTGGCGCGGCGCGACACCGTCGCTTTGCTTGGCATCACGCTGGCCGATCAGCCCGAGGGTCCCTTTGCGCGCGCGGGGCTCGCGCTGGAGGGCTGGACCGGCGGCGGGGACACGCTTGCCGTCGATCTCGCCCGTGGACGCGCCCGTGACGCCGCCGCCGCGCGCGCCCTTGCCGGCCCGCACCGCACCGACCTTGCCGTCACGCATCTCGGCAAAGGCCAGGCCGCCGCGCTTTGTTCGACCGGCGAGCAAAAGGCGCTGCTGCTTGGCCTGATCCTCGCGCATGCCGATCTCGTTGCCGCGCGCACCGGGCTTGCGCCGATCCTGCTGCTCGACGAAGTCGCGGCGCATCTCGATCCGGTGCGCCGTGCCGCGCTGTTCGAGCGCCTCACGGGCACGGGACAGGTGTGGATGACGGGGACCGAAGATGCGCTGTTCGCCGCGCTCGGTCCCGACGCGTTTCGCATGACGCTGGGCGGCGACGCTCGCTGAACCCAGCCTTTCGGCGCAACTCACGCGCCGTTCAAGCGCCTCCTGCCATCTGAGCCGCATCGGCGGGGGCCAGGAGACGAATGATGACCAAGTTGAACAAGCCGATAATCACCATCGCCGCTGCAGCCGTCGCGCTGATTGCCGGCGCCAGCCCTGCTTTCGCCCAGGACCGCTGGGATTGGGGCGGCGGGCGTCATGGCGACCGCGAATACCGCCTGATCGGCGCCGGCGTGCCGATCCTCTATCCCGAACTGCGCGGGACCAATCGCGGTCGCGCCTTTGTCATGCGCAATTTCGATTTCAATCGCGATGGCCGCGTCAATCCGCGCGAAGCCGAGGCCGCCAACCGCGCCTTTGCCAGCGTCGCCGGCCCACGCCGCGACCGGTTCGACTGGGATCGCCGCGACCATGTCGTGGTGATCGAGGAGCGCGGCCATTGGGACCGTGGCGCGATGCGCGGCTACGGATTCCGCCAGACCGCGCGCGGCGCGACGCTGCGATTGCAGGAAGACGTGCTGTTCAAGACCGACAGCGCGGTGCTGCGCCCGGGCGCGATCGACAAATTGCGACCGCTTGCCGATTATCTCCGCTCGGAACGCGGCGTGCGCGTCGCGATCGACGGCTATACCGATTCGCGCGGCACCGATGCGCATAACCAGGACTTGTCGGAGCGTCGCGCCGACAGCGTGCGCGCCGCGTTCGACGACATGGGCGTGACGCGTGCTCGCTTCTCGGTGGTCGGACATGGCGAGGCCGATCCGGTCGCGACCAACGCCACCCCAGCCGGCATGCGCCAGAATCGCCGGGTCGAAGTGACCCTGCTTGGCCAGCGTGCGGCCAGATTCAGCAATATCGATTAAAATCAACGAGTACCGGTTATCCGTTTTGATCGATCGGTATCCCGGCGAATTGCAACGAATCAAGTCACGGAACTTCCGCACTTCGGGGTTCGTTACGTCGTCGCATGAGAATTTCTGGAGAAGAGTTATGCGTAACTATTCGATGATGACACGCGCACTATGCATATCAGTGTTGCTACTTTCAACCGCCACGCCTGCTTTTGCTCGTGGCAAGACCGATCGCGCTCATGAAGCGATCGCCGCAGCCAAGGCGAAAGTCGATGCGGCGAACAAGCTGGGCGCGTCGGGCGAGGTGCCCCGCCTTCAGGCTCAGGCGCAAGCCGCGCTGCGCAGCGCCGAGGAAGACCTTGCCGCCAAGCGCAAGGATCAGGCGATCGCCGAGGCCAATCGCGCTTCCGAGCTTGCCGATACGGCGATCGGGCTGTCCGAGCGCAACCGCAACGAAACGGTGAATGCCGAACGCGCCGCGGCGGCCGATGCACAACAGGAGGCCGCAGCCGCCAATGCCCGCGCCCAGGCCGCGCAACAGGACGCCAATGCCGCCGCAGCGGATGCCGCTGCCGCACGCGCTGCGCCCGCGCCGACCCCGATCGTGATCGCGCCTGCGCCGCCCGCGCCGACCACCACGACGGTCACCACCGAAACGGTCAAGAGCCCCGCGGCAACGACCGTGGCACGCAAGAAAGTCACCGTACGCAAGCCCGTCCGCCACGTCGTGAAGCGCGCGGGCGCGACCGAGAAGACCACCACAACGGTGACGACCAAGACTGAATAGAAGTCTGTTTGAAAATGCGCCGAAAGCGCATTCGGCGGCCTGATCCCGCGCATCCCGGCGATGCCGGGCGCAGGCCGCCATTTTGCTTCCGTTTCCGAGAGTGAATCCCTATATACTCGGTATGGCAGAAGACCCCAACAAGAACGACTATGGCGCTGACTCGATCAAGGTCCTGAAGGGCCTCGACGCAGTGCGTAAACGCCCCGGCATGTATATCGGCGATACCGATGACGGTTCCGGCCTCCACCATATGGTGTTCGAGGTCAGCGACAATGCGATCGACGAGGCATTGGCCGGTCATTGCGACCGGATCGACATCACGCTCAACCCCGACGGATCGGTGTCGGTCGAGGATAATGGCCGCGGCATTCCGACCGGCATCCATAGCGAAGAAGGCGTGTCGGCGGCCGAGGTCATCATGACTCAGCTCCATGCCGGCGGTAAGTTCGAGAACACCTCCGACGACAATGCCTATAAGGTGTCCGGCGGACTGCACGGCGTCGGCGTGTCGGTGGTCAATGCGCTGAGCGAATGGCTCGACCTGACGATCTGGCGCGACAATGAAGAGCATTATATGCGCTTCGCCTTTGGCGATGCGGTCGCGCCGCTGAAGGTGGTCGGCTCCGCCAACGGCAAGAAGGGCACCAAGGTCACCTTCTTCCCCTCGCCAGCCACCTTCAAGATCACCGAATTCGATTTCGAGAAGCTCGAGCATCGCTATCGCGAGCTGGCCTTCCTCAATTCGGGCGTGCGCCTGTTCCTCAACGACGCGCGGCACGAGGAATTGAAGGCGGTTGAACTCTATTATGAGGGCGGCATTGCCGCGTTCGTGAAATATCTCGACCGCAACAAGGTCGCGCTGATGCCCGATCCGGTCGCCATCTCCGGCACCCGCGACGATGTCACGATCGACGTCGCGCTGGAGTGGAACGACAGCTATTACGAGAACGTCCTCGCCTTCACCAACAACATCCCGCAGCGCGACGGCGGCACGCACATGGCCGCATTCCGCGCGGCGATGACGCGCACGCTGAACAATTATGCCGAGAAATCGGGTCTCCTGAAAAAGGAGAAGGTCACGCTGACCGGCGACGATATGCGCGAAGGCCTGACCGCGATCGTCTCGGTCAAGCTGCCCGATCCGAAGTTCAGCAGCCAGACCAAGGACAAGCTCGTCTCGTCCGAAGTGCGTCAGCCGCTCGAAAGCCTGATGGCCGACAAGCTGGCCGAATGGCTCGAGGAGAATCCGGCGCACGGCAAGGCCATCGTCGCCAAGATCATCGACGCCGCGGCGGCACGCGAAGCCGCCAAGAAGGCGCGCGAGCTGACCCGGCGCAAGGGCGTGATGGACATCGCGTCGCTGCCCGGCAAGCTGGCCGATTGCCAGGAGCGTGATCCGGCCAAGTCGGAACTGTTCCTGGTCGAGGGTGACTCGGCCGGCGGCTCGGCGAAACAGGGCCGCGACCGGCATTTCCAGGCGATCCTGCCGCTTCGCGGCAAGATCCTCAACGTCGAGCGCGCGCGGTTCGACCGCATGCTGTCAAGCCGCGAAATCGGCACCTTGATCCAGGCGATGGGCACTGGCATCGGCCGCGACGATTTCAAGATCGAGAAGCTGCGCTACCACAAGATCGTCATCATGACCGACGCGGACGTGGACGGCGCGCATATCCGCACGCTGCTGCTGACCTTCTTCTACCGCCAGATGCCGGAGATCATCACCGGCGGGTACCTCTACATCGCCCAGCCGCCGCTCTACAAAGCGACGCGTGGGCGCAGCGAAGTGTACCTCAAGGACGACAACGCGCTCGACGAATATCTGGTCGAGAATGGCGTTGCCGCGACAATGCTCGACGGCGCCGCCGGCGGCACGCGCTCGGGCGCCGATCTGCGTAGCCTGGTCGATCATGCGCGGCGCATGCGCACGCTGATGCGCTATGTGCCGCGGCGTTACGACGCGACGATGGTCGAAGCGCTGGCGATGGGCGGCGCGTTCGACCCGAACGCCGCGCGCGACGACCGCCTCGCCACCGTGACCGTGGTGACGGCGGGGCTCAACGCCGCCGACCCCGAGGCACGCTGGTCAGTGCGCCTGACTGACGATGGCGGCATTCATTTCGAGCGCATCTGGCGCGGCGTGACCGACCATCACATCATCGAGGCGGCGTTCATCGGTTCAGCCGAAGCGCGCAAGCTTCATGCGCTGGCGGTCGAACAAGCCGAATCCTATGAACAGACCGCCAAGCTCGTCTCGAACAAGGCCGCAGCCGCGCAAGCCGAAGCAGAGGCCGCGAGCGAAACCGATGAGGATGACGACGCACCGCCGGCCGCGCTGGGCAAGGGCGAGACGATGGTCGCACGGCCGAGCCAGTTGCTCGATGCGATCCTGCTCGCCGGGCGCAAGGGCCTGTCGATCCAGCGCTACAAGGGCTTGGGCGAGATGAACGCCGATCAGCTGTGGGAAACCACGCTCGATCCGCAAGTCCGCTCGATGCTTCGTGTCGAAGTCGACCAGGCCGATGTCGCCGACGAGATTTTCACCCGGTTGATGGGTGACGTGGTCGAACCGCGCCGCGAATTCATCCAGGAGAATGCGCTCAGCGTCGCCAATCTCGACGTCTGAGTCTTTCGGTCAGGCGGGATCGTCGTGGGTCGCGGTGCGGCGCGCGGCGAAATGCTGCTGGATGCGCCAACCGGCGTCATCCAGCACCTCGTTGCGCCAGGTGAAGGCGTCGCGTTCGATCGCGTCGAAGGTCCAGCGCATCGCCGGCTGGTCCCCGGCGAGCGTCTCCAGCACCACCGTGTCGCCGACGCGCCGCGCGGTGAAGCGGCGAACATAATTGTGCATCGGGCCGACCCACAGCGAATGCCACACGCCAAGCGCCGCATCGAAATAGCGGAGGCTCGTGCCATATTCTCCCTCGCCGGGTCGCGTCACGCGATCGGAGCGCGGCGGCCATAGCCAGACATCCTGAATCGCACGCCCCTCCAGGACCCAGGAGAAATGCCATTCGCCACGTTCCTGCCGCACCGTCTCCCCGCCGCTGTCGAGCCAGGTGATCAGCAGATCCCAGGATCCGATCAGCGGTGCGAACAGGCGATGCTGGGGCGGTATGTCGGGATGCGGCCCGTCACTGATCAGCACGGCGGCAAAGAGCGGATCGGTCGAGACGTGAGTCATCTTATATCCCTAGACTTCGATCGGGATCGCCAGGCTCCGCTTCCCCACACCAAGCGCGACATTGGTGGTGAAGCGGCGGACATTGGGATTCTCGGCGATCAGCCGGCTCATCAGCGCGTCATAGGATTCCACATCGGGCGCGGCGACGATCAGGATGAAGTCGGCGCTGCCGGTGACATAGAAGACTTCCTGGACATGCGGGTCGGCGTTCAGCCATTGCCGCAGCCGGGCGATCAGTTCGGGGCGTTCGCGTTCGATCTCCAGCGCCACGACGAAGAAGGTCGGCTTGCCGACCCGCAGCGGGTCGATCACCGCGACATTGGCCAGGATCACCCGATCCGCCTTGAGCCGTTTGAGCCGGCGCAACACCGCCGAGGCGGACAGGCCGACCTGCTCGGCGAGAGTCTCGGTTGCCATATCGGCGTCGTGCTGAACCAGCGACAAAAGCTTGCGGTCGAACCGGTCGAGCGATGAGATTCGCGTCATGACGGCGGTTTAGCACCGAATAACGCCGTTATCGCGCAAATTTGCCGCGAACTTTGCCGAATTCCGGCATTGGGCTTCGCTATTCTCCGGGTATGGAACATCCCACCTCCGCCGGCATCATCGCGGCACTCGACACAATCGATCGCGTCTTTCTGTCGACGCCGCTGCGCCGATCGCCCGCGCTCGACGCCGTGCTTGGCGCGACGCTGATCCTGAAGGACGAAACGGCCAACCCGATCCGCTCCTTCAAAGGGCGCGGCACGAGCCATTTCGCCGCACGCCTCGCGCAAGAGGCACGACCCGCCGGCGGCCTGGTCTGCGGGTCGGCAGGCAATTTCGGCCAGGGCCTCGCCTGGGCAGCGGGACGCCATGACCTGGCGCTGACCGTCTATGCCGCAATCAATGCCGTCACCACGAAGATCGATGCGATGCGGCGGCTCGGCGCCGATGTCCGTCTGGCGGGAAAGGATTTCGACGCCGCCAAGGAAGCCGCGCAAGCCTGCGCGCAGCGCGAAGGACGCTTGCTCGTCGAGGACGGCGCCGATCGCTGGATCGCCGAAGGTGCCGGCACGCTGGCCCTGGAAGTGACACGTAACGCCGGACCGATCGACGCGATCATCGTCCCACTGGGCAATGGCGCGCTGGCGTCGGGCGTCGGCACATGGATCAAGCATGCCACGCCGCAAACCCGGGTTGTGGCAGTGGCAGCGACGGGAGCACCGGCCATGGCAGACGCGGTTCTGGGTCGCGTCTCGACCGGCACACACCGCGCCGACACCATCGCCGACGGCATCGCGGTTCGCGTGCCTATCCCCTATGCGGTCGACTGCGTCCGGGCAGTGGTCGACGATATCGTCTTTGTCGATGACGATGCGATCCGCCAGGCGATGGACCTGCTGCGCGAGCATCTCGATCTGATCGTCGAGCCCGCCGGTGCCGCCGGTCTCGCGGCGCTGATCGCCGATCCGACGCGCTGGCGCGGTCAGCGCGTCGCGGTGCCGCTGTGCGGCGGCAATGTCGACCACGCCTGACCGACCTCCTCCTCCCAGCAGGAACCAATCATGATCGACCATATCGAACTCCGGACGAGCCAGCTCGACGCATGCCTGCGCTTCTACGCCGATGCGCTCGCGCCACTTGGCTACACGCTGCGCGTCGATGGGCCGGTCAAAGGGTTCGGCGACGGTACGACGCTCGACTTTTTCGTCGGCGAAGGCGAGCCATCGGGGTCGGTGCACTTCGCCTTTGCCGTGCCGGATCGCACGACGGTCGACAGCATTTATGAGGTCGCGCGCGCATATGGCCATGGACTCGATCGGGCGCCCGCGCTCGCACCACATATCCATCCGAATTATTACGCCGGCTATTTGCGCGATCCGGACGATCGCCTGATCGAATTCGTCTGCCAGAAGGCGGAGTAGCGCGCCCCTTCCCCCGCGCGGGACGTTCGTGCCGTGACGGTGACCGTTCATGCTTTCCGATGGACGCGCGCAGGCAGGCGATTATCATCACCCCGTAACGAATGCCGTACAGGACTGCCATCGACGGCAGCGCAGCGGCCGATACAGGAGAGAGATGATGACGGCAGCGAAGCTTGCTGGTGCGGCTCTGGCCGCCCTGTTGATCGCCACCACCGGCAGCGTGCCGGCCGATGCCAAACAAGCGGCGGCGCAGGGACGCAAGGCCGGCGCCGAAGCGCAAATCGCCAAAGCGCTGGCCGATCCCGCGCGCGCCGATCAGGCGACCGATGATGCGCGGCGCAAGGCGGCCGAAGTATTGGCCTTTTCCGGAGTGAAGCCCGGTGACCGGGTGATCGATTTCCTGCCCGGCCAGGGATATTGGACGCGCATCTTCACTGGCGTGGTCGGACCCAAGGGCCATGTCCTGGCGCTGTGGCCGGCGGCGGCGGCGAAATATGCCGAGAAGCCCCTGCCCGAGCTCAAGGCGCGCAATCTCGCCAATGTCACCGCCGAGTTGCAGACCGCGGCACTGCCGACGGTCGACCAGCCGGTCGACCTGTTCTGGACCGTGCAGAATTACCATGACATCCCCAACAAGGGGGTCGGCGAAACGGGCCTGAACGCGTTCAACGCCGCGGTGTTCAAAACGCTCAAGCCCGGTGGCGTCTATATCGTGATCGACCATGCCGATGCCGCAGGCAGCGGCATGACCGGCACCGAGACGTTGCACCGCATCGATCCCGCGGTGGTCAAACAACAAGTGCTGGCGGCGGGCTTCAAGTTCGAGGGCAGTTCCAACGTGCTCGCCAACCCCGCCGACGATCACAAGGCGAAGGTCTTCGACCCGGCGATCCGCGGCAGGACCGACCAGTTCGTCTTCAAGTTCCGCAAACCGCGCTGATCCGCCGGTCACAGAAAGGGCTCTTTCGATGAAGACGATGATCCTCACCGCATTGCTCGCCGGCAGTGCGCTGGCCGGTTGCGGCCCCGCCGCCTCGCCCGCCAATGACTTGGCGGCTACATCGGCAAACGACACGGTGCCGGCCACCACGCTCCCGGCCAACATCGCCGCCGCCGCCGCCGACCCTGCACGCGGCAACATGGCCGTGACCGATGCGGCGCGGCATGGCCCGGAAATCCTCGCCTTTGCCGGGGTGAAGAGCGGCGACAAGGTGATCGACCTGATCCCCGGCGGCGGATACTGGACGAAGCTGTTCGCCAAATCGGTCGGTCCGTCGGGCCATGTCTATGGCATCTGGCCTCAACCCTATGCCGCCGAGGCACGGACCAACGTGGCCGATTACCAGAAGCTTGGCACGACGCCCGACTTCGCCAATGTCAGCGCTTCGACTCAGCCGGCGACGACGCTGACCGCAGCCGAACCGGTCGACCTGGTCTTCACCGCGCAGAATTATCATGATTATCCCGACAAGTTCATGGGCTCGCTCGATCCGTCGGTATTCAACAAACTGGCCTTTGCCGCGCTCAAGCCCGGCGGGACGCTGCTGATCATCGACCATGCCGCCGCTGCGGGATCGGCGATGCGCGATACCGACACGCTGCACCGCATCGACCCGGCGACGGTCAAGGCTCAGGTGGTCGCGGCCGGATTCGAATTCGTCGGCGAAAGCGCACTCCTCGCCAACAAGGCCGACAATCACACGCTGGCGGTGTTCGACAAGGCGGTACGCGGCAAGACCGACCAGTTCATCTACAAGTTCCGCAAGCCGGGCTGACACAACCTGGACGCTGTCGGTTGAAGGGGCCTGTACGAGGATCAAAAGCCATGATTCCCGGCGCCTCCTTTTCCAGAGGAGCACAGGCCTCTCCCCGGAGAGGCCCAAAGGCGCGGCTTGCGTAAGGATCTCTCCACGAACGATGCGCTTGACGCGCCGTTCGATCTCCAACCACCCCCTCGAAGCGGCCTATATACGTCTGTGATTCACCCGATGAGTGGCCGCTAACGATCGAGTCGTAGGCATTGCCGAATGCGCTCAGCTTGTCTGGGAACCGCCGATCGTTCACCTTCGATGGATGAGCGATGGGGAATATAATGGTGGTACGACCGCCGGAAGCAAATGGGGCTGTGCGACGGCGACAATTATCGCTGCACCGCTATTCTTTTGCCTGATGATCGCTGACGCACTCGGCGACTGCACACCGGACACAGCATGCAAGAAGGGATTTCTGCTCTTTGTTTTAGCGCCTACAATTATAACTGCCGCCGCGCTGTTCATCACCGTTCGGTTTATCGTGAACTGGCTCCGTCGATCCTCGGATGGCAGCGAATAGCGACCGCGCGGGCGACATAATATAGGGACACAATACTAATTAACCGGTGCTGCCGGACGATAGCGCCATAGGCCATGGCGCAACTCGCTCGCATCGCGATTCCCGATGTCGCACATCACATCGCGCAAAGTGCGCATCGACTACTCCGGCGGGCAGGATTGGATCGAGCGGCAAGAGTGACGACCGACCGAGTGCTGAGTCTGCGGAAACGCGAGCCGAGCCTAAAGTTTAGTATTGTGTCCCTGAAAATACGGTCGTCCCGGGCTGCTTTACGTTTGCCTGAAATCAGACATCATTTAAGGTTGAACATGTCGACTTAAATCGGGGGATGGGATTGCCTACGAGCTACGAGAGGCTTCTCATCTCCCGATTTCTGATTCCGGGTGCGGGTGGGCGCCTGGCTCTGCTCATTGCCGCGATCGGGTTCGCAGGGGTGACTATCGGTGTCGCCTCACTAGTATTGGTCGTCAGCTTCATGAACGCCGCCGAGGCCCGATTGGCTGGTCAGATCGCCTCCGTAGACGGCCACATCTTTGTCACTGGCCGAGGGCACCGGATTGAGCATCCAGCCCGGCTGGAACAGAGGCTTGCCAGGATCGATGGCGTGGAGGCGGCGACAGCGACGCTGGACAGCACAGGCTTGATTACGGCCAACGGGAGATCATTCGCCGCTGATCTGCAAGGGCTCGACCCGTCCAGGATGACGACGAGTCCGCTGTTCCAACGCAAGGCGGCAATCGTCTTCGGTAAAGCGCCTGTTCGTCCTGCGACCCTTGCGATTGGCAGCGACCTGGCGGCCCGCCTTGGCGTCGGCATCGGAGAGCATGCGGCGATCACCTCGATACGACATGATGGTGAGATTTTCACCGTCGCCAACTACGACTTCATCGTATCGGGCATAGTCAGCACAGACGTTTACACGTTCGACAGCCGGCGGGCGATCATGCCGGTCGATGACCTTAGCATGATACTCGGTACAAAGTCCGCGGCCACCAGGATCAACGTCAGGCTCACAAATCCGGACACGCAACATGTCGTAGTCAAGGCGATCCAGAATATCCTCGGTGACGGCTACAGGCTGACGACCTGGCAAAGCATGAATAGCGTGCTGTTCTCGGCTTTGAAGCAGGATCGCCTCGCCATGACCATCATCATCTCCATGGTCACGCTTATCGCCCTGTCGAACATTCTGTCTTCGATGGTCATGCTCGTCCGTTACAAAGCGCGTGAGATAGCGATACTTAGAACCATGGGCATGTCGAAAAAATCGATCGCCAGGGTTTTTGTCGGAGTGGGCGCTGCGATCGGACTTGCAGGAGAGGCCGCCGGCCTCGGCGTGGGATTGACCCTCAAAGCTGCCAAGGACCCAATCACGCAGGCGCTTCGCACGCAGATCGCGCATCCATCGGCAGAACTGGACGTCATGCTGTCCCTGCCGCTTGCGATCTCAGGAGGAGAAATCACCTGGATTGTGGCGCTGGTTTCCTCTGGCGTGCTGCTGAGCACCCTCTATCCGGCAGTTCGAGCCGCAGCGATCGATCCGGCTTCTGTGCTGAGGCACACCTAAGCCCTGGACGCTCACAAAAGTGGCAGCTCTTGATACGGGGACACAATACTAATTAGCCCAAAGTTTAGTATTGTGTCCCCGAAATGGCGACGCAAGGTGCCGGGCTGCTGACCACCGCCTCCGGACAAGGCGGCTAGATCGTCAGCGTCAGGATCGGCCGGCTCCACCTCGCCTTGATCGTCGGAGCCTTCGTGCCCGTGACGATCGCGCCCATCGCCTGATAGAAGCCGACCGATGGCGGGTGGGAAACGATCTTGATGGCAGCGATGCCCCGCCGCTTCGCTTCGCCTGTCATGTGCCGGAAAAGCATCAAGCCCAGGCCACTGCTCTGCGCGCTATCCGCTACGAACATCAGATCTAGCTCCGGCTCCCCTTCGAGGGTCAAGCTGTAGAAGCCACATGTTTCACCGTCTCGCTCGGCGACGTGGAAAACGCCCTGCTCGATCTGCGAGGGTGTGATCGCATAGCCGTCGAGGATACTCGCATAGCTTCCGCGATAGGCGGCCGAAGCGTGCATCAATTCGGTAAGTGCTTCCGCATCTTTGGGGATAGCAAGGCGGATTATCGTCACCGCCCCCGCGTATCACCACCGCCACTCTCCTACAATTAAGAGCCATGCCGGCGGCGGGCAGATCTTACCGATTGGGGATGGCGATCAGGAAACTTGCGCTGTCTGATTGGTATATTCTCGGAAAACGGGGAGCGACCCGAACGGACTTTTCAGCTCAAATCGCGAATGCGCTAGTTGAGCGCCCCGCGCAGCGTGGCGCGAACGCCGCGATGGCCAGGGTCATATTCGACGATCGTCTGCAGGCTCTGCGCCATTGCGCGGATCAGTTTGGTGCCGAGACCCGTACCCCGTGCCGGCCCGTTCTCGACCATGCCGACACCATCATCCTCGACCGCGAGCAGGAAATGCTCGCCATCGTCCCGGCTGAGCGCGATCCGCACTTCGCCGGCGCGTCCCGGATAGGCATATTTGCACGCATTGCTGACCAGTTCGGTGACGATTACGCCCAGTGACACCGCGCGGTCGGTCTTCATGCGGATCGGGTCAGCGGCAAGCGACAAGGTGCGCGGCGCGGCATTGCTCGACCAGGTTTCGCCCAGCTCCTCGACCAAAGCGCCGAGATATTCCTGCATGTCGACGCTCTCGACATCGTTCGACGTATAGAGCCGCCGATGCACCTGCGCGATCGCCGCGATGCGACGCTGCGTGTCCTCCAACGCGTCGCGCGCCGCGCCGTCGTCGAGCGCGCCAGCCTGCAGCCGTACCATTGCCGACACCAGCTGCAGGCTGTTGGCGACGCGGTGATTGACCTCGCTGAGCAAGGTTTCGAGCCGCGCATTGCTGGCGCGCAACTGCTCCTCGGCCGCTGCCTTGCCGCGCTCGAGCGCGGCGCGCTCAAGGACCTGGCCAAAGGCGGAGGCAAGCAAGTCGAAGAAATCGCTGCCGATCGTCTTCACGACATAGTCGGCCGCCCCGGCCTTCAGCGCGGCGACCGCGATCCGGCCCTCTTCCGATCCGGTGACGTAGACGACCGGAGGTGCTGCCGGGAGCGCGCGAAGCTTCTTCAGCGTCTCCAGCCCGTCCATCCCCGGCATGTAATGATCCACCGCGACCAGATCAAAGTCCTGCGCGCCGACCAGCGCCAGCCCCTCGGCACCGCCCTCCGCCAGCGTGACGGCATAACCGCGCCGCGTCAGCGACCGCGCGGCAAGCGTGCGCAAGCCAGCGTCATCGTCGATATAGAGAACCCTGACCGGTTCGGCGGTCGACACGCTGGAGGTCAAGCGTGGCCCTCGATATCCGGCACCTGAATGACCGACAGGAACAGCCCGAGCTGGCGGATCGCCTGAGCGAAGCTTTCGTAATTGACCGGTTTGGTGATGTAGACATTGCAGCCCAGATCATAGCAGCGCTGAATCTCGACCTTATCGTCCGTGGTGGTCAGCACGACCACGGGCGTACGCTTCAACGCCGGCTCGCTTTTGATCTTGGCCAGAATGTCGGTGCCGCTCATGTCCGGCAGGTTGAGGTCGAGCAGCACCAGCGCCGGGCCGTTGAGCGCCGGGCCATTGGCATCGTTGAACAGATAGTTCAGCGCGCTCGTCCCATCGGTGAAGTGGGTGATATCGTTGAGAATGCCCGCACGGCGGATGTTCTTTTCGATGAGGCGGGCATGGCCCTCATCATCCTCGATCATCACGATACTGACGGAGCGATGGTCATTCATGAGCGATTATCCTGTGGGTCGGCAAGAGTGAGCGGCAAGGTCAACCGGAAGGTCGCGCCTTTGCCAAGGTCGGAAGCAACATCGATGACCCCGCCAAGCCGGTAGGCCAAAGCGCGGACATGGGCGAGCCCGATCCCTTCGCCCGGCTGGTCCTGATGACCCGAGCGGCGAAACAGGTCGAACACGCGCTGATGATCGCCAGGCGCTATGCCGCGACCATTATCCTCGATTTCATAGCTGACGCGATGCCCGTCGCTCTTGCCGCGAACCGCGATCCAGCCGGGACGCGCGGGATCGAGATATTTGACCGCATTCTCGATCAGATTGGAGAAGATCTGCTCGACCGCCAGGCGGTCGCTGATGATTTGTGGCAATTCACCCTCCACGCTCAGCGTGGCGCCACGATCATCGATCATGTGCTTCAATGATCCGCCGATCGTCTCGACCATCGCATTCATGTCGAGCGGTTCGGGTGCTATCACGCGACGGCCTTCACGCGACAATTTCAGGATCGCATTGATCAGCCGGTCCATCTTCTGAGTCGAGGTACGGATGAACCCGATCGCTTCGGGCAGATCCTCACGCGCCGCCAATCGCGCCTCTTCGGTAACGATCTCCGGC
Source organism: Sphingomonas sp. ERG5 (assembly GCF_000803065.1). Classification (GTDB taxonomy): domain Bacteria; phylum Pseudomonadota; class Alphaproteobacteria; order Sphingomonadales; family Sphingomonadaceae; genus Sphingomonas. Next base: position 11,149 of record NZ_JSXI01000082.1, on the reverse strand, counting down.
GCGCTGGCCTCGGCGCGGTCGATCAGGTCAGTGATCGCAGCGGTCGCGGCATCGAGTTCGGCGGTGAAGCCCATCACATTGACCAGCGGGCTGCGCAAATCATGGCTGACGATGTAAGCGAAGCGCTGAATTTCCTCATTGGCGCGCGACAGATCGGCAGTGCGGTCGGCGACCAGCTCCTCGAGCGAATCCGCGAAGTCGCGCAGGACGTCGCGCGACACGCCAAGGTCGCGCATGTAGCGCAGCACGGTCAGCAGCGACGCGATCGCGACGAGCAGAAGCAGCACGCCAGCGACGATCATGGTGCCGTAGAAGGTCCGCAGACTCTCACGCTGCTCGGCGTCGCGGATGGCGAGCAGCCGGCGTTCCTCATTGCCCATCGCCGTGCCAAGCCTGCGGATGTTCAGCATGCGCCGCGCCACGGTCTCTTCGGTGAAGACGCGGTGCGCCTCGACCTGCCGTCCCTCGCTGACCAGAGCGATCGTTCGGTCGCGCTGCGCCTTCAGCTCGGCAAAGATCCGGGTCAGCTGAGCGAGATTGGCCTGCTGACGTGGATTGTCCGCGGTCAGGCGGGCGATTTGGCTCAGTGCGGCCGGTATCTTGCCCGCAACCGTTTCATAGGTGTCGAGATATGTCCGCTGCGCGGTGATCAGATAGCCGCGCCGCGACGTCTCACCCTGTTCGATCAGGATGCCGGCCCGGTCGATCGCGATCTCGACCTCATAGGTGTGATTGACCGCCCGGCTATGTTCCTCGTTGCGCATGGTCGAACGATAGGCCGCGTACCCGGCGGCGAGCAGGCTGATGAAACCGATCGCCATGAACAGGATCAATGCTCGCCCGACCAAGGATTCACGGACCCCGAGCCGTCTGACGAGCGTGCGAAACATTGTTACGCTTTATGACCGATACGGAAAGAAGGCCAGCAGCACTGTCTTGACCTCGATCAATCGGGGACGCGTCAATCCTCGAACAGTTTGCCCTGCGGCGTCTGCCGCCCGACCGCACCACCGCCACGCCGCCGCGCCAATTCGGTCTCGGCGCTGAAGCGCACATCCACATCGCGGTCGCCGAGCTGCACGGCGAGCGAATCGTCGCTGATCTCGTGCCAGCTCTTGCCGCGATCCGGCCCTTGGCGGACGGCGGGCAGCAGGCCGGGCAGATTCGACCACTCGATCAGCTGCGCCCCGCCAACCTCATTGAGCATGTCGCGCAGGTGAAAGGCGGTGACATAGGAATCGGGAAAGGCACGATGCGCGGGCAAGCCGCGTTCATGGTCCATCCCCTCGGGCTTGCGCCAATACCGCAGCACCTGGTTGGAGAAGCTCGGACTGTCGGGCCATAACCGCAGCGCGCATTTCCAGGTGCAGATCCATTGCGCATTATGCGTCAGCGCGGGCGTGCAGAACTTCATCTCATAGTCCGCGCGGTGCGCGGCGAGCGCAACCCGGCGCGGCCAGGGATCAAGCACCGCGCGCGCGACATCATGCCATAGCGGCTCGTTCGCGACCTGCTCGTCGAGAATATGGTGGATCGCCTGAGTCACTGGCGGGATCGGCCGTCCAGGATTGACCAGCCGCGCGCCACCCTCGCCCTGCAAGTCCCAGCGCCCATCGGCACCAAGCGCGACATCCTGCCAGCCAATCTCGCACACGCCATGCGCGGGCGGGGCCGGGCCGGTGGTTTCGAGATCGACGACGCGGATGATCTGGGGCGGCGGTGGCGGCATTGCACCTTCAAGTGGAGGCTGCAGCGCGGAAATGCCAGTTCATTTTGGTTCGCCGAACAAAATCGGCAAAAAGGAAAGAACTCAGGTCAACGACGAAATAGCGGGCGCCAACCGCTGCGCGAGCTTGGATCAAGCCCTTCCGTTTGTGCATCCGGCATCGAGTTATGCGCCTCAATGTTATGCGCGCGCGCCGTAAAATACTCCTTCTTCTCCACCTCGTCGAAATAGGTGTCCAGGGTCGGCTCCGAACGGAGAAGCTTCAGCGAGTCCGGCATCTGCGCTGTTTCGACGAAACGATGATGGGCACTAAGCGAGCCTTCGAAAACCCACCCCGGCGGTGTCACGATTTGTTGCTGCGTCGAAGCCTGTACAAGGAAGCATACCGAAATCGGACATGCCGGATCTCCTTCCCAATCCGTGGATCCAAACCCCACCCAGGAACAGGGCACGCAAGGTCCAGTCCGCTGATCGACGACGACAATATCGATCGTTGTTCGATCGGCATCGAGATATGTAAGTCCTTGCCGCTCCAGTAGCTCGATATAGGCCTGCACATCGTCGGGCGACATGAAGCTGACGCACGCCAGACTCCCGTCGGCGCAGAAGCACTTTACCGGCACATCGGCGATGAACGCTTTGATGCCGCCCCGGTAATGATGCGCTACGGACCCGCCACGCACGACGACGGACAATCCCTCCACCAATACTGCCATGACGCCCTCTATTCCCTCAGCGACAATGCGATCAATGCCCCGCCTGTTCTCCGCGCACCAGGCCGCTCGCCGCCAGTTGCGCGTCGATCATCGCCAGCAGCCGGTCCAGTGCGGGCTGGTCCTTCGCTTCAGCCCGCGCGACCAGCACGTCCTGCGTGTTCGACGCACGGAGCAGCCACCAGCCATCGGGCGTGTTGACGCGCGCGCCGTCAGTACGGTTCACATCCGCGCCGTCGTGCTCGAGCCGGTCAAGCACTTCCTCGACCACCGCGAACTTGCGGCTTTCATCGACCTGGAAGCGCATCTCGGGCGTGTTGACCAATGCCGGCATCGCGCCGCGGATCTCAGTCATCGACTTGCCGATCATATGCACCGCGCGGATCAGCCGGACGGCGGCATATTGCGCATCGTCGAAGCCGTAATATTCATGCGCGAAGAAGATATGGCCGCTCATCTCGCCGGCGAGTGGCGCATGCGTTTCCTTCATCTTGGTCTTGATCAGGCTGTGCCCGGTCTTCCACATCAGCGGCTCGCCACCGAGTTCCCTGACGCGGTCGAACAATGCCTGCGACGCCTTCACATCGGCGATGATCGTCGATCCGGGCAATTCCTTCAGCACCGGCTCGGCCAGGATCGAGAGCAGCTGATCGCCCCAGATCACCCGGCCCTGCCCGTCGATCGCGCCGATGCGGTCGCCATCGCCGTCGAACGCCAGCCCGAAATCGAGCTGCTTGTCGGCAACCAACTGCTTCAGGTCGGCGAGGTTCCTTTCCTCGGTCGGATCGGGATGATGGTTGGGGAAAGTGCCGTCGACCTCGGTATAGAGCAGATGATGCTCGCCGGGCAGCAATTTGGTCAGCTTCTCGATCACCGGCCCCGAGGCGCCATTGCCGGCGTCCCAGCCGATGCGGTACGCGCCACCGGCATAGCCGGCGAGCAGACGGCCGACATAATCGTCGACGATATCGGCTTCGGTGACGACGCCCTCGCCCTCTTCCCAATCGCCTGCCTCGGCCAGCTTGCCTAGGTCCTGAATGTCGGCGCCGAAGAACGGCAGATGCTGCAGCACCATCTTGAAACCATTGTAATTGCCCGGATTGTGGCTGCCGGTGATCTGGATGCCACCATCCACTTCGAGGATCGCTTCGGCATAATAAAGCTGCGGCGTCGGCCCCATGCCGGTGCGCACGACATCGACACCCGATGCGGTCAGCCCGGCAATCAGTGCCGCTTCCAGCTCAGGCGACGATGTGCGCCCGTCATAGCCGACCGCGACGCGCGTGCCACCGGCACGGCGCACGCGCGTCGCGAAACCGCGCCCGATCGCGGTCGCATCGGCCGGGCCCAGTGTCTTTCCGACGATGCCGCGAATGTCATATTCGCGCAGCGACGTGGGGTCGAAAACATGGGTCATCGGAACTCCTGTGATGATTCGCGTCTTCAATCGGCAAACGCGATGAAAGTTCAAATCGCGCGTTTCAACGCGAATGTTTCAACCCCCGCGCTTCAACAACCTGTCGCGCGCAGCGTTGACCCGGCGCGTCAGTTCGGCGGAGCCGCCATGATCCGGATGGACCGCGCTGATCAGGCGGCGATGCGCTGCGCGGATTTCGGCCTCGCTCGCTTCCGCATGCACGCCCAGCACCGCGCGCGCCGCCGCGTCGTCGCCATTCAGCGGCTCGGGCTGAATGCGCCGATGCGTTTTCTTCGGGCCCTGCCACAGCCACCAGCCGGCATAGGCAACCAGCACCGCGGTGAGGATCTTGAAGATCATGACCGCGGGCTCAAGCGAACAACGGCAATGCAGGCTCGGGCAAGGCGAGTGCGGCCATCATCTCGCGCAATTCTTGGCGTGCCGCGACATGGGCCAGGCCCATCTCGCCGAATTCGCGCGCGTCGAGCATGGTCAGCCCCTTGGGGAACAGTTCGCGATAGATCACGCGTTCGCCAAGCCCCGGAATGATGCGAAAACCGACTCGCTTGGCGAGTTGGTCGAGCGCTTCCGACACGCGCCGCATATTGCGGGCCTCGATATGCTGGACGCGATTGCGCAGTACGACCCAGTCGATGGTCGAGCCATCGGCCTTGGCCCGCGCCTTGCGCGCGTCCCAGATCAGCTCGGCATAAAAGCTGGGACGCGTTACCTTATAAGTGACCGGATCGACCTGACCGATCAGGTCGAAATCGACGAAGCTGTCGTTCATCGGCGTGACCAGCGTGTCAGCGCGCTGCGCCGCCATGCGCGCGAAGCGATCGTCGCGCCCCGGCGTGTCGATGACCAGGAAATCGCTGTCCTGGGACAAGGCTTCGAGCGTCTCGGTGTAACGCGCCAGGCTTTCCCCGTCATGCGTCGCATGGCGCGGGATCGGCAATTCGCGCCCGGTACGCTTGCCGGTTTCCATGCGGTTATCGAGATAACGCCCCATGGTACGCTGACGGTGATCGAGGTCGAACGCGGCAACGCGCGCGCCACGCGCCTCGAGCGCGATCGCGACATGGACCGCGGTGGTGGATTTTCCGGTACCGCCTTTTTCATTGGCGAATACGATAACGTGCGGTCTTTGCACGTGTGGCTTTTGCGCAACCGTCGACACAGTCCTTGATTTCCCCTGGTTGCCTGGCTGGGCCGCCCCCCATAGAAGGCCCGCCCGTCCTTATCGAAGGCTAGTAGCGCGTGCAAACCATCCGTCAGACCGAGTCCCTGCGTGAGGCAGTCGCGGCGTTCCGCGCCGACGGGGCCCGAATCGCGCTGGTACCGACCATGGGTGCGCTCCATGCCGGACATATGGCGCTGATCGAAGCGGCGAAGCGGCCCGGCATTCGCGTGATCGCATCGATCTTCGTCAATCCGAAGCAATTCGGCGCGGGCGAGGATTTGTCGCGTTATCCGCGCAAGGAAACCGCCGACACGCGGATGCTGAAAGAGGCGGGCTGCGACCTGCTATGGATGCCGTCGGTCGACATCATGTATCCGGAGGGCTTTGCCACCAATATCTCGGTCGCCGGCATCAGCGACGGCCTGGACGGTGCGGCGCGGCCGCAGCATTTCGACGGCGTCGCGACCGTGGTCGCGAAATTGTTCAACCAGGTCCGGCCCGATACCGCCTATTTCGGCGAGAAGGATTTCCAGCAACTCGCGGTGATTCGCCGCATGGTCACCGACCTCGACCTGGATATCGAGATCATCGGCGTGCCGACACAGCGCGAGGATGACGGCCTCGCCTTGTCGTCGCGCAACATCTATCTCGACGCGGACCAGCGCGCGCGCGCCGTCGCCCTGCCTCGCGCACTGGGCGTCGCAGCCAGGGCGATCGGCCGCGGCGACGATGCCCAGGCGGCACTCGACACCGCGCGGGAATCGCTCAAAGCCGCCGGTTTCGAGGTCGATTATGTCGAACTGGTCGATGCCGAAACGCTTGCCGCCGACAACGATTCCAGCCGTCCGCGCCGGCTGCTCGCCGCCGCGCGGATCGGTACGACGCGATTGATCGACAATCTTGCGATCGAGTTAGGGTCGGCTTAACCAGCGCCCCCGTACAGGGGCGCGCAAACGTCCCTAATGTCCGTTAACCATTTGTTGACCCCCACCCGGCAGAGTCATGCCGGTAGGAATGGTTAACAGGGGTTAGTGACATGGGCAGCAGCCTGAAGAGCGCACAGTTTCTGATCGACAGCCGATTGGCTGACGCCGCGCGTGGCGATGCGGATGCGTGCTACGAACTCGGCATGGTTTATTCGAGCGGTGCCGCGGGCATCGACGTCGACCTGATCGAAGCGCATAAATGGTTCAACCTCGCCGCGGTCGCGGGCAGCGAAGCGGCGCAATTCTGCCGCAGCGAGATTTCCGAAGATATGAGCGCACGCGACATCGCCATCGCGCAAAAGGCCGCTCGTGCCTGGCTGCAGATGACGACCCCGCGCGCCGCCTGACTGGGCATCTCTCTCCAATCGGCGTAGCATCGCCTCCGTAACGAAAAACGGAGGGGTTGATGCACTTGATGATCACCGCGCTCACCACGGCCGCGCTTGCGCTGCTGCTGGTCTTTCTGTCGGTCACCACGATCCGCATGCGGATCAAATATGAAGCGTCATTCGGCGACGCCGGCCAGCATGGCCTGACCTCCGCCATCCGTGCGCATGGCAACCTCACCGAATATGCGCCGATCGGCATCATCCTGATCGGCTTGCTCGAGAATTACGGCGCGCCCCATCTGGCGCTCGGCATCGTCGCCGCCGTCTTCGTCATTTGCCGCGCGCTCAATGCGATCGGCCTGTTCAACCCGCCGGGACCGCCCACCGCGACGCGCTCGATCGGGATCGTCGGCACGCTGCTGGTGCTGCTGGGCATGGCGCTGTGGCTGCTCGTACTGGTGCATTCCCCGCTGCCGGGCTGAGGCACCGAGCCCCCTCACGCGTCGAGCGGCAATTCCATATCGACCCGGTGCATGCCGGATCCCCAGCCGTCCTCGATACGGCTCAGTATATGGGCGCCATGCCGGGCAAAGAACGGCGCCGAATGCTGGCTCGCCGCGATATCGACGATCGCGGCGCCCAGCTTTGCCGCGCGGTCGCGTGCCGCCGTCATCATCGCCGTGCCGATGCCACCACCCTGCGCCGCCGGATCGACCAGGATCCAGTTGAGATGCGCGCGACCCGGCGTGCCCGGCGCGACCGCGAAACCCGCCACCACCGTCCCCGCGCCCTCTGCTTCCGCCCCCTCTGGGCCGTCGCGCACGCACACCGCATAAAGCCCGGCATGGCGATCGAGATAGGCGATGAAATCCGTCCGCTCATTGACCGCGAAAAAGGCCGGCGTGTTGGCGTCGAAGATCGCCAACATGCGCGCGCGGTCGGACCCGGCAAAAGGACGGATCGTCACCGTCATTCGGCGGCGGCCACTGCTTTCGCCTTGGCCGCCGGTTTTTTTGCGGCGGTTTTCTTGGCCGGGGCCTTTTTGGCGGCGGCTTTCTTCGCCGGCGCTTTCTTCTTGCCCTTCTTCGACGGCCCCGCCGCCGCGCGCGCATCGAGCAGCTGCGCCGCTTCTTCCAGCGTCAGCGCATCCTTTTCGATCGACTTGGGCAAAGTCGCATTGGTCTCACCGTCAGTGACATAAGGGCCGTAGCGCCCCTCCATCAGCTTGATCTCCGCCTCGGTACGCGGATGCTTGCCGAGAATCTTGAGCGGCGCTTGCGCCCCGCGTTGCGGACGCCCGGCCCCTGCCGCGGCCTCGGCCAGCTTGACCACCGCCGCGTTCATGCCGGTTTCGAACACGTCGGCGGTCGAGGTCAGCCGGGCATATTTGCCCGCATGGGCCAGATAGGGCCCATAGCGCCCGATCGACGCGGTGATCGGCTCGCCACTTTCCGGATGCGTACCGACGGTGCGCGGCAGGCTGAGCAGCTTCAGCGCCCATTCCAGATCAAGTTCGGGAATATCCTTCGGAATCGACGACCGCTTCGCCTCCTTGCCCTCGCCGAGCTGGATATAGGGACCGAAGCGTCCCGCCTTGCGCTCGATCGGCAAGCCGGTTTCGGGATCATTGCCAAGCGTTTCGGGACCGGCATCGCCCCCCTCATCGCCGCCGCCCTGGCCGAAACGGCGGGTATATTTGCATTCGGGATAGTTGGAGCAGGCCACGAACGCGCCGAACTTGCCGCCGCGCAGCGCAAGACGGCCCTGGCCGCAATTCGGGCAGAGCCGCGGATCGCCGCCATCGGCCTTGGCCGGGAAGAGATAAGGTTCGAGGAACAGGTCGAGCGCCGCGGTCACTTCCGACGGCTTCTGCTCCATCACTTCATTGGTGCGCGGCTTGAAGTCTTTCCAGAACGCTTCGAGCACCGACTGCCACTGCGCGCGCCCGCCCGACACTTCGTCGAGTTCATCCTCGAGGCCCGCGGTGAAGTCATAACCGACATATTTCTCGAAAAAGCGTTCGAGGAATGCCGTCACCAGTCGCCCGCTCTCCTCGGCGAAGAAGCGGTTCTTCTCGACCCGCACATAGGCGCGGTCCTTCAACGTCTTGATGATCGAGGCATAGGTCGAGGGCCGGCCGATGCCGAGCTCTTCGAGCCGCTTGACCAGCGACGCTTCGGAGAAGCGCGGCGGCGGCTGGGTGAAATGCTGCTCGGCGGTGACGCTCTTCTTGGCCGGCGCATCGCCCTCGCGCATGCGTGGTAGGCGGCGGCTTTCCTCATCGGCGCTGTCGTCCGAACCCTCTTCATAAAGGGCGAGATAGCCGGGGAAGAGCACCACCTGTCCCGTCGCGCGCAGGCCGGTCTGGCCCGAGCCGTCGAGCAATTCGACCGTGGTGCGCTCCATCCGCGCGGACGCCATCTGCGACGCGAGCGCGCGCTTCCAGATCAGATCGTAAAGCCGGGCATGATCGCCGCCGCCGACCTTGTCCTTGCCGAAATCGGTCGGACGGATCGCCTCATGCGCTTCCTGCGCATTCTTCGCCTTGGTCTGATACTGGCGCGGGCTGTCGGGGACATAGCTCGCGTCATAGCGGTCGGCCACGGCTTTGCGCGCCGCGGAGATGGCCGAACCGTCCATCTGCACGCCGTCGGTCCGCATATAGGTGATCGCGCCATCCTCGTAGAGACCTTGCGCGATGCGCATCGTATGATCGGCGGAGAAACCGAGCTTGCGCGATGCTTCCTGCTGCAGGGTCGAGGTGGTGAAGGGCGGCGGCGGGTTGCGCGTGGCCGGCTTGACCTCGACCGTCTGGACGCTGAAGCGCCCCTCCTCGACCGCCTGTTTGGCGCGCTTCGCGGTGCCTTCCTCGCCGATCGACAGCCGGTCGAGCTTCTTGCCCTCGAACGTGACGAGCCGCGCCTGGAACGGTGTGCCGTCCTGCTCCATGTCGGCGACGACCGACCAATATTCCTGCGCCTTGAAGGCCTCGATCTCGCGTTCGCGCTGGACGATCAGGCGCAGCGCGACCGACTGCACCCGACCGGCCGACTTGGCGCCGGGCAGCTTGCGCCACAGCACCGGCGACAAAGTGAAGCCGACCAGATAGTCGAGCGCACGGCGTGCGCGATACGCATCGATCAGGTCGGTATCGAGCTCGCGCGGGTGCTTCATCGCCTCGGTCACCGTTGCCTTGGTGATCGCGTTGAAGGTCACGCGCTGCACGTCCTTGGGCAGCGCCTTGCGGTTGCGGAGCACTTCCTGGACATGCCATGAAATCGCCTCACCCTCGCGATCCGGATCGGTCGCGAGGATCAATCGGTCGGCGCCCTTGGCCAGATCGGCGATCGCCTTCAGCTGCTTCGCCTTGTCGGCGTAGTTTTCCCATTCCATCGCGAAGCCGTCATCTGGATTCACCGAGCCGTCCTTGGGCGGCAGATCGCGGACATGGCCGTAGCTCGCGAGAACGCGATAGTCGGAGCCCAGATATTTCTCGATGGTTTTCGCCTTGGCGGGCGATTCGACGATGACAAGCTGCATGGAGGTTCGATGTGTCCTTACGTGTACGCGCGAGGGTGGAAAGGTTCGGGGCCGCCCGTCAAGAGGCCTTGCCCCGATGCCCGTCAGCTTTTGTTAGGGAATGCGGTCGCAATAATGTGAGCGCGGCGGGACGAATTTCAATCGAGTCGCGATGGAATGGTCGATTACGAAACCCTCATGCAAGAGCATGATATGCTGGTCGTGCTGGCGACCCGGCTGGCCGGGTCGGTCGAGCCGACCGGTCCCACGCCGCTCCCGGCGATCGCGGCGCGCGACGCGCTGTCCGATGCGCTGATCCACCATCTCCATACCGAGGACAGCATGATCTACCCCTTGCTGATCGGCGGCAATGACGCCTCGGCAGCGGCGGCGGCCCATGATGTCGTCACCGAATTCAAGGATCTGATCGGCGACTGGACGGACTATATGGCGACATGGCCGGCGCGGCGGATCGAGACCGAATGGCCGGCCTTCACGGCGGTCACGCTTGACCTGATGCGCCGGCTGACCGGTCGCGTCCGGCGCGAGAACGAGTTGCTTTACCCGCTCGCGCTTGCCGCGGCACATATTCCGCTGCGGGCAAAGCAGGCCAGCTGACGCCCCGCGAGACTGTCGGACAAGAGGGCGAACAAGAGGGCGAACAAGAAGACGGACCGTCAGGGGCGAGGCTCCGCCGCCGGCTGCTGGTCGATCTCCCACTCATGATCCTCGACCAGGATCGACCGCACCGGCCGGCCGCGCGCATCGCGCGACGGTTCGAAGCGGAAGCGTTGCTCGATCAGGCGGCAGGTCGTCACATCGAGCAATTCGTTGCCGCTCGAATGGGTGATGAAACAACCGGTCGCGCGACCATTGGTCTCGACCGTGTAGCGCACCGACACGGTGCCGCCGATGCCCGCCGCGCCAACCGCGCCGGGATAGTCCGAATCCTTCAGCCGCCCGCTGCGCCGGCGCGGCGGGCTTTCATAGCCGCCGTCGCCGTCACCATTGCCATAACCGCCGCTACCCAGCCCATTGCCCACGCCGCCGGCGCCGGTGCCCGGCCCGCGTATGTCGGCCGCGCCGGCCGATGCCTGAGTGCCGGGTCCGGCGACCGGCGCGGCGATCACCGGCGGCGGCACGGTGGTCGGAACGATCGGTAGCGGCGCGACGACCTCGGTCGGCCTGGCGCGCAGATTGGGCGGTGACGCCGCACCCTCGGCCCGGCTCGCCTTGCGGTGGGGAAGCTTCTTTTCAGGCGGCGGGGGCGGTGGGC
>NZ_JSXI01000081.1 GCF_000803065.1 Sphingomonas sp. ERG5 | reverse complement strand
ATATCGAGGCCCGTCGATCTACGCCGATCCGTTCGATTGGAGCGAAGCCACGAAAGCTGCGCAGCGTTTCTCGACTTCGCTCGAAACGATCGGAGGGAGGGAGGGAGGGAGGGAGGAAGTGATTTCACCCAAACCGGTGTCGCCCTATCGGCCGACCGTCACCAGCAAGGGCGGGCCGTCGGGTGTGTCGACCCAGCGCGCCTCGACGCCGAATACCGCGCGGATCGCATCGGGGGTCAGCGTTTCCGCGACTGGCCCGAACCCGGCCATCAACCCGTCCTTCAGCAGCAGCACGTCATCCGCCGCCCGCGCCGCAAGGCCGAGATCATGGAGCACGATCGCCACCCCTGCCCCAGCGTTTGCGACCTCCCGCAGCCGATCGAGAATATCGATCTGATGCGCCGGATCGAGGCTGGCCAGCGGCTCGTCGGCGAGCAACCAGCGCGGCTCGCCCGCCAGCACCCGGGCAAGCAGCACCCGGGCACGCTCGCCCCCCGACAATTGCTGGATCGGGCGTTCGGCGAAATGGAGTGTCTCGGTCGCCGCCATCGCGCGCATGATCGCGTCGAGATCCTGCGGCGACGGCGCGGCATAGGGCACGCGGTGCGGCAACCGGCCGAGCGCAACGACATCCGCCGCCGTGACGTTCCAGTGCACCGCTGCGTCCTGCGGCAAATAGCCGATCAGTTTCGCACGCTCGCGCGGATCGAACACGGCAACGTCACGGCCGTCGAGCCGGACTGCCCCCCGGGCGAGCGGAATCAGCGCCGCGGCGGCCTTGACCAGGCTGCTCTTGCCCGCACCATTGGGGCCGAGGATCGCAATGATGCGACCCGGCCGAAACGTGGCGGTGACAGCGTTCAGCACGGTGCGGCCGGACAAAGTGACGGCAAGCGCTTCGCAGGTCAGCTCCATATGAGCCTCCGTCCCCTGAACAGCAGCGCGAGGAAGAACGGCCCGCCTATCAGCGCCATGGCGACACCGAGGCGAAGCTCGCCCGCACCGGGAATCAGGCGGCACAGGCTGTCGGCGATCAGCACCAGCGCCGCGCCGCCAAGCATGCTGGGCAGCAGCAATGCGCTCGGCTTGTGCCCGAACAACGGGCGCAGCAGATGCGGCACGACCAGCCCGACAAAGCCGACCACGCCAGTCACCGCAACGCTGGCGCCAATGGTCAGGCCGGTACCAAGCACCACCAGTGCCTGAAGCCGGCCGAGCCGCACGCCAAGCGAGCGCGCGGCGGATTCGCCCAATGTCAGCGCATCGAGCGAGCGGCCGGTGAGCAGCAGCAGCACTGCCCCTGCCGCCATGAACGGCACCGCCAGCCGAACATCGTCAAGGCTGCGGTCGGTCAGCGCGCCCATCAGCCATTCGATCACTTCGGCAACCGCATAGGGATTAGGCGCGATCGAAATGAGGAACGCGGTGAGCGCCCCGGCAAGGCTGGCGAGCACCGTACCGGCGAGAATGAAGGTCACGGCATTCGCCTGACGCCAGGTCAGCGCGGCGAGCAGCAGCATCGATCCGGCCGCGCCCAGCATCGCGCAGGCAAATACGATCACCGGGCTGATGGCGATGCCGGACACGATCGCCGCGACCGCGCCAAGCGCCGCGCTCGATGACACGCCGACCACGCCGGGGTCGGCCAGCGGGTTTCTGAGATAGCCCTGCAACACCGCACCCGACAGGCCGAGCACCGCACCGATCGCCAGGCCAAGCACCGCGCGCGGCAGACGCAGCTCGATGATGATCGCCCAGCGCGGATCGGCGGAGAACCAGGCGGACAAGGGGATCCACGCCTTCCCGGCGATCAGCGACAGCCCGAACGCCAGGACGACCAGCAGGGCGAGCAGGAAGAGTTTGAGCTTCATGACAGCGAGCGCCGGATCTTCGCCAGCTCGGCCAGCGCCGGGATGATCGTCGGGCCGCCGCAATTGACCAGATTGCGCGGGAACGCGACCTCGGTCGTGTTCGCCCCGGTGCGCGCGAGAACCCGGCGGCGCAGCGCGGCGGTGCGCGCGGTCGCGTCGGGCGTCATGATCACGCGCGGCGGCCTGGCGATGATGGTTTCGATCGGCAGGCTGCCGGTCGAGGCAAGACCATAATCTGCCGCCGCGTCGCGGAAACCGGCATGGGTCAGCAATTCGTCGAGCAACGTCCCCGATCCATTGACCAGGTCTCCGGCGATGAACAGCAAGGCCGCTGGGCGCTTGCCGTCCTTGGGTACCGCCGCCTGCGCCGCCGCATCGATACGCGCGTTGAGCGCCCTGCCCTTGGCCCGGGCGTCCACGGCCGCCGCGACCAGATCGATCTGCGCCTTGCTCGCCGCGATGGTTATCGGCGAGTCCATCACCAGAATCTTCAGCCCGGCGCGCTCATAGGCCACGCGCGTGGCGATTGGAGTGAAGCTGCTGGTCAGCACGAGCGAGGGATGCAGCGCGATGACTTCCTCGGCCGTCCCGGCGGTGGCCGGGAAACGGCGTGCCACATCGGCGGCGATCGAGCTTGCCGCCGGATTGTGCGAATATTGACTGATCGCGGTGATGCGCGCCGGATCGACCAGCTCGATCAGGATCGCATCGGCGCACGGGTTGGTCGAAACGATCCCGCCGCCCGCGCCATCACGCGCCGGTGCGGAGCACCCGGCGAGCAACAGCGCGAGCGGCAGGAGCGCCTTCATCAGTTGAACTTCACCCGCACGCCGCCATAGGCCGCGCGGCCATAAGTGCCGTAGCCGCGCACGACCTGATAATGTTCATCGAACAGATTATCGACGCGGCCATAGATTTCGAAGCGATCGGCGACCGCGATCGACGCGCGAAGGCCGGCCAGGACATAGCCGTCGAGGCGGTTGAAGTTCCCGGCATCGTCATAGCTGTCGCCAACATGGCTGACCGTTGCCCCCGCCGACAGGCCGAACGGGAAGCGGTAATCGATCGAGGCGCTGACCGTCTGATGCGGGCGGCGGGCAAGGTCCTTGCCGAAATTGCTGCCCGGCGAGCGGTTTTCGCTGTCGATATAGCTGTAGTTCGCCGTGAAGGTCAGCGCATCGACCGGCCGCAGCGCGAGTTCGAATTCGACGCCCTCGGCACGCGTCCGCGCGATATTCTGATAGGTGAAGGTACCGAGATCGAAATCGATCTGGTTCTTCGTATCGCGGTTGAAATAGGTCACGCCGACGCGCGCCGCGCCCGACAGGAAAGACTGTTCGATTCCCACATCATAGTTGCGCGCTGTTTCAGGCCGCAAGGGGTCGCGCGCCGGGACACCCGGAATGGCGGGCCCCGGCGTACCATAAGGACCATAGAGCTGGTACAGGGTCGGCGCCTTGAAGCCCTCACCATAGCTCGCACGCAGCGTCGTGCCGGTATCGAGCGCCAGCGCGGCGCTGGCGCCGAACGTGGTCCGGTTGCCAAAGGCCTTGTGGTCATCGTTGCGCAGGCCGCCGGTGATCGTCAGCTGCCGTACCGGCGTAACGATCAGTTCGCCGTAAAAGCTCGTGACCCCGGTGCTGTAGCGCGTGGAGGCATCGGCGTAGCGGCTGTTCTCATGCTCCGCGCCTGCAACGACGCGGACCTGGTCGATGACACGGAAGTCGCCCTGATATTCGTAGCGCTCCGTCCGGCCGCGTCCGATGAAGGATGGCGCGGTGCCGAATGCGGGATTGTAGTTGTCACGGTCGATATCGGCGATGGTGAAGGCAATCCGGTTCTTCAGCCGGTCGTCGAGCAGGTTCACGTGCACGCCGGCATAACCATAGAGTTCCCGCGCGGTGGAATATTCGTCGGTGTCGGCCAGAGTGTAGTTCGGTGCCGGAAAGCCGTCGAGATCGGTACGGCTGTTCGCATAATAACCGCGCAGGTCGAGGCCGATGCCGGGGGTAAATTCGATACCGACGCGCGCCGTGGCGCCATATTGGCGATAGCCGTCACGCTCATTGCCATTGGCGGCGACCGAAATGCCATCGGTGCGGACATAGCCGCCGGTCAGCGAACCCGAGAAGATGCCGCTCTTGCCCGAGATCGCCGCATTGGCGCTGACGCTGTTGGCATAGCCATATTCGGCATTGGCGCGTGCCTGCAGTCCTTCGGTCGGCTGGGCGGTGATGATGTTGACCACGCCGCCGATCGCCTGGCTGCCCCAGGGTACCGAGTTGGGCCCGCGCAGCACTTCGATCCGATCGATCGATCCAGCAAAGAGATTACCGAAATCGAACGCGCCGGCGGGCGATGACGGATCGTTGACACGCACACCGTCAATGACGGTCAGCGTTTGCGCGTCCTCGGCGCCGCGGATCCGTACCGCCGTGACGGTACCGATGCCGCCATTGCGCGATACGGTGACGCCCGGCGTGGTGGCGAGCAGATCGGAGACACTGACGGTTTGGCGACGCTCAATGTCGGCGCGCGTGATGACTGTGACGGCCTGACCGACCTGGTCGATCGGCTGCGCGACGCCAGTTGCGGTGACGACAATCTCTTCGCTCTTCGTATCGGCGATGATAATGCCTTCGTCGCTCGGCGCGGCGTCCTGCGCCATCGCCGGCGTCGCGGCCAGCAGCGCCGTGCCGGCGAGCAGAATCTTACGGTAGTCAAACATGGTATGCCCCTTTGCATGAGGCCAGCTACCGGGCGTCAGGAACGACATCCGGCCAACGGCCCGATTCCATGTCGTTCACTCAAAGGTTCCCCTATCGGGGTTACGCCCTCGTCCGCACCGGAACTCCCGCCCGCGCAGTGGATCGACCGTGTCGGGCAGGTCTCCTGACTTCCGGGTCTTCGCGTGATGCTCCGCCTTCCCAGGCCCGATCGGCCCAGTGGCGTGTGTGGAGCACCGGCTCGCCGGTTACAGTTGCGGGAACAGCGTCGGATTTATGGCCTCTCGCCCATGCACCGATCTTCCCTTTTGCTTCCCGTCTCCGGGAACCCGTCACGACGCGGCCCCTACGCGGCTCGTCACCAATGTGCAACCAACTGCGGTGATCCACGTTAGTAAATTAGCAGGAAAGGAAGGGGATAAGGAGCCATTCGCAGCTCATTTCCTTGAAGGAACTGGTCGTGAGAACGTTCGAATTGAAGCATCTGCCCCCTCAGCCGCCCGAGGATCTGGGACGGACCATGGCACCCGGCGCAGGCCTGGTCGTCGCCGCCATCATTTCGATCCTGATCTGGGCCGCAATCGGCGGCATTATCGCAGCATTCTGACGTCAACGATCAGGAACGATGACTCATAGCCCCCTCTTCGGAAGAGGGGCTGAGGCAATACTGCTTATCTATGAATCTGGGCCGGAACTCCCGCCCAACAGCGGCAGGCTCCCATCCGAAGCCATCCGATGCTGAAGTTCCATGCCAGCAACAGGCAATTCGGTACACCGGGCGGTCCAGCTATCAATTTCATGGATAGCTAAACGGGTTTGCCATTAATGTCGTAAATACCAAGAATCGCGGCACCACGCCAGTAAGTCATTGATTATAATTGATAATCATCGATTTCACACGATCGGCGGCCCGGCTCGTCCGGCTTACGCCGGAGATATGGTACAATAGGGTGTAACATATCTCCCCGCGCCGCCGTCGCGCCGCCGACGGCGATTCAACCACCACGCAACATCGGGCATGTCATCGCGTGCCGGACGGATACCGGCGCGCTCTTTCTCAGTGTCGAGGGCATGATTGGATTGCGGCAGAACGACCTTGCCAATGTTTGACGAGAGCCGGAACGCGGTGCGCCTTCGGCCCATCATCGCTTTAGCTCGCCAGCAAGGTCGCATTTCCCCCGGCGGCCGTCGTATCGACGCACAGCGTTCGCTCGGTCGCAAATCGCGCCAGATAATGCGGACCGCCCGCTTTCGGGCCCGTTCCCGACAGCCCTTCGCCGCCGAACGGCTGGCTGCCGACCACCGCGCCGATCTGGTTGCGATTGACATAGATGTTGCCGACCCGCGCGCGGGTGACGATGCGCTCGATAGTCGTGTCGATCCGGCTGTGAACGCCAAGTGTCAGGCCGAAGCCAGTGGCGTTGATCGCATCGATCACCGCATCGAGCCCTTCGGCAGGAAAGCGCACGACGTGCAGCAGCGGACCGAAATGCTCCTGGCTCAGCGCAGAAATGCCCGGGATGGTGAAGGCGGCGGGCGCGACGAAATCGCCCTGCCCGACCGGGAGCTCCAGCCGGCACAATGTCGCACCGCTCAAATCATCGCTATGGTTCTGCAACGACGCGCGTGCACCGGCGTCAATCACCGGGCCGACATCGGTCGACAGCTTGCGCGGATCGCCGATGGTCAGCGCCCGCATCGCGCCGGAGATCATCTCCACCACGCCATCGGCAATATCGTCCTGCAGGTACAGCACGCGCAGCGCCGAACAGCGCTGCCCCGCGCTCTGGAAGGCGGACTGCACCACGTCGCGCGTCACCTGTTCGGGCAAGGCCGAGCTGTCGACGATCATCGCGTTCTGTCCACCGGTCTCGGCGATCAGCGGCACGATCGGACCGGTGCGCTGCGCCAGCGTCAGGTTGATCGAGCGTGCGGTGTTGGTCGATCCGGTGAACACCACGCCGCCGATCCCGGGATGCGCGACCAAAGCCGCGCCGACCTTGCCATCGCCGGGCAGCAGATTGAGCACATCGCCCGGAATGCCCGCCTGATGCAGCAGCTCGACCGCACGTGCCGCGATCAGCGGGGTCTGCCCGGCGGGTTTGGCAACGACACTGTTGCCCGCCGCGAGCGCCGCGGCGATCTGGCCGGTGAAGATCGCAAGCGGGAAGTTCCACGGGCTGATCGCGGCGATGACACCGCGACCGTGCAGGGTCAGGGTGTTGGACTCACCGGTCGGGCCGGGCAGCGGATCGGCCGGACCGAACTGGCGTCGCGCCTCGACCGCATAATAGCGCAGGAAATCGACGGCTTCGCGCAGTTCGAGGATTGCGTCGGGCACCGTCTTGCCCGCTTCGCGCACGCACAGCGAAAGCAACTCGTCGGTATGCTGTTCGTAGAGCATGGCGGCCGTTTCCAGCGCCACCGCGCGACGATCGACGACGACGGTGTCCCAATCCGGCTGGGCGGCCTGGGCACGCGCAACCGCCTGCGCAACGGCCTCCGATGTTGCCTCGATCACATGGCCAACCGTGATGCTGCGGTCGAAGGGTGCTGTCACGGCGACCTTGCCGCCCTTCAGCGTCTTGCCACCGATGATCGGCGCAGCGACCGGGTGTGTCGCCTCCAGCGCGGCGAGACGCGCCATCAGCGGCACGCGGACCAGCGGATCGGACAGGTCGATGCCCGCCGAGTTCAGCCGCTCCGGCGCGAACAGTGCGCTTGGCAGCGGAATGCGCGGGTTGCGCCGCACATCGAGCGCTGCGGTCGCGGCAACCGGATCGGCGATGATCGCCTCGACCGGCTGGTCGGCATCGGCAAGGCGGTTGACGAACGAGGCATTGGCGCCGTTCTCGAGCAAGCGGCGCACGAGATAGGCAAGCAATTCCTTATGCCCGCCGACCGGCGCGTAGATCCGCACGGCGGTGGGTTTGTCGCCCTCTCCCTCGCGCAGCACATCATATAATTCCTCGCCCATGCCATGGAGGCGCTGGAATTCGAAAATGCGACCATCGGCCATTGCCTTCACCGCCGCGACGGTCGCGGCATTGTGCGTGGCGAACCCCGAATAGATCGCGTCATCGGCGGCAAGCAGGCGGCGCGCGCACGCCAGATACGACACATCGGTCGAGGCCTTGCGCGTGAACACGGGGTAATCGGTGAAGCCGCCGACTTGCGTCGCTTTCACTTCGCTGTCCCAATACGCACCCTTGACCAGGCGGACCATCATCTTGCGCCGATAGCGGCGGGCCAGCGCGATGGTCCAGTCGACCATCGGCACGGCACGCTTCTGATACGCCTGAATGACGATGCCGAAGCCGCGCCAGCCATTGGCGAACAGCGTGTCGTCGGCAACGATCGTCTCGATCAGGTCCATCGACAAATCGAGCCGGTCGGCTTCTTCGGCATCGATCGCGAGGCAGATATCTGCCGCACCCGCGTCAGCCACCAACTCGCGCAGGCGCGGCAGCATCTCGGCCTTGATGCGATCGACCTGCGCCCATTCGTAGCGCGGATGGAGCGCGGACAATTTGACCGAGACGCCATCGACGCCCTCGACCGGCCCCTTTCCGCGTGCCTTGCCCACCGCCGCGATCGCATTCTTGTAAGCGGTGAAGTAGAAATCGGCGTCGCCCTGCGTCCGCGCTGCTTCGCCCAGCATGTCGAAGCTGTGCGTCTCCACGCCCGACGCGCCGCGCTTCAGCGCTTCGCCGATGGTGCGACCGAATACGAAATGATGGCCGAGGATGCGCATCCCCTCAAAGATCGCGCGGCGGATCACCGGCTTGCCGAGCCGCGCCACGGCGCGCTTGGCGACCGCCGCCCAATCCTCGCCCTCACTTGGCGCGACCACGCTGCCGGTCAGCATCAAGCCGAAGGTCGAGGCGTTGACGAACAGCGATTGCGAACGGCCGAGATTGGCGCTCCATTCCTTGCCGCCAATCTTGTCGGCGATCAGCCGGTCGCGTGTCGCGGCATCGGGAATGCGCAGCAACGCTTCGGCCAGGCACATCAGCGCGATGCCTTCGTCGGTCGATAATGCGAAACTGTGCAACAGACTGTCGACCGCATTGCCCTGCCCCTTGGCACGCACGCCCTCTACCAGCCGGCGCGCAAGCACATCGGTCGCGGCGAGTTCGGCGGGCGGAATCTCCGCTTCGATCAACCGCTGCGCGACGCAGGATTCTTCATCCATACGATAGGCGGCATGGACGTCGGCGCGGCTCAGGCCGGGAAGCGAGATCGAGGACATGGGCAAACACTCATCTTGGCGCTGGTGATAGCCGCCTCTATCGCGGCATCAGCCAGAGGATAAAGTCTGTATATTTGGCTCCATATAGCTATATCACCTGCTGAAATAGTCTTGGGCAGGACAATTCACCATCACAACACTCGCCAAACCCGATATCATCGACCGGCGTATCCTTGCAGCCTTGCAGGAAGACGGCCGAATGTCGAACCTCGCACTCGCGCGCCGCGTCGGGCTGACGCCCACACCGTGCCAGGAACGCGTCAAGCGGCTCGAACGCGACGGCTATATCACCGGATATGCCGCACGGCTCGATCCGGCACGGCTCGACCTGGGGTTGCTGGTGTTCGTGCAAGTGACGCTCGATCGTACCACCACCGATGTGTTCGGCCGGTTCGCCGCTGCGATCCGGTCATTCGCCTCCGTCGCCGAGTGCCATATGGTTGCGGGCGGGTTTGATTATCTGCTGAAGATCCGCTGCCGCGACATGGCGGACTATCGCCGAATCCTCGGCGACGAACTTGGCTCGATCGACGGCATCGCCCAGACCCACACCTATGCGGTGATGGAGGAAATCAAGACTGAAACCGCATTGCCGGTCTAGGCGAGCGGGAGGCCCGGCGGAGATGACGAGGGAATGATCATCTCAAGCGGGCCAGTCTTGGAAACGCGTTTCGACAGCTAGCCCATGACCAATACGGGGAGCAGCCGCGTCATCAACTTGCGCCCGGCATCCGAATCCTGATCGAGCATGCCGCGCAGATGTGGCCCGATCACCGCATCGCCGAACGCGGCTATCGCGATCAGCAGCACGATCGACCGGATGCGGTCATCGGCAGACGGTTCGCTGGCATATTTCTCCTTCACCGCAGAAACCAGATCGAGCACCGCCTGACGGATCGGCTCGAGATGATCGACCTCACGCGTCAGCACCAGCCAGGCCGCGAGTTGCCCCGCGCCGCCTTCGTCGAACGCGGTCCATACCTGATCGATCAGAATGCTCGGCGCCGCCGCATCGGTCCGCAACTGGCTTACCGCCTCATCCAGCGCGCCCGCAAGATCGCGGATCATCGACCCCATCAGCGCGGTCTGCAACCCCGCCGCCGATCCGAAATGGTGGATCACATTGGTATGCGACATGCCGATCATCTTGCCGACTCGCGCCAGCGTGACCGCGGCGGGCCCTTCGCTGAGCAGCAATTCGCGGGCAGCGGTCAGGCCTTCGTTGCGCGCCTCATCGGAATGACGCTTACGCCGCTTCTCACGTACGGGCATGTCATCCCTACTCAATATCTGCATCCCTCCCCCACCCCACATTCCGTCGGCCGGACAACGCCCCCGCATCCTGCCTGGCGTGGAGATTAGGCGATTAACCCCATTTCCACAAACAGTCATATGACGCCAATTGTGACACCACATCCCGGCAAGGGACTAGGACCGATGGCAAAATTACCCCACGATCGACCCGAGGATCATCGAGCGTGAGAGTATCGGGGTCATTGGGGGAGCCTGTATCGGGGACGACCTGATGCTCAGGCCCGACGTTCGGCTGAGGGTCATCGTTCGACATAGGCGTGGCCCAGCCCCAGATAGGTCTGCCGCCTGACCACTTTCCCGGAACCGTTGAACTGCCAAATATCGGCAAACTTGACCTCACGCGCATCCCCGCCGACGCCCTGTCCTTCAAATCGGCCGGTAACGAAAACGGTGCCGGAATCGTCATCCGACCACAACCGATCGATAATATGCGCGCCCCTGATCTGCCGCTCCTGGCGAAAGAAGCGGTCGATCGCGGCAATGCCGTCATAGACGATATCGGCGCGCTCATAGATCGCCTCCGGGGCGAACAGGGCTAGCACCCAATCAGTCTCCACGCGATCGATATGGGGATAATATTCGACGATCTTGTCGCGAATCCCGCTCATGCCGTCCGGCGTGCCGCAGGGCGAAACCGCTCCTCAGCCAGGACATTGGCAATAGCGGCGGTCCCTCTTCCAGTGGTACGGGATCGCTCGGCGACTTCCCGGAACGTGTCTGCCAGAACAAGGACATGGCGCTCGACCGCTTCGGCACTCCAGGCAGATCGTTGATAGTGGAGGTCGATGATCCCGCCGGCATTGGCAATATAGTCGGGGCAGTAGAGAATTCCGGCCGCCAGGAGCCGTGTATCGTCTTCGATCGTCGCGAGTTGGTTGTTCGCGCCGCCGACGACGATCCTTGCCTTGAGTCCGGCGATCGATTGCGCCGTCAGGATTCCGCCAAGCGCGCAGGGTGAGATAATGTCCGCCTCGACGCCCAACAGGTCATCGACCGCCGAGAGTTCGGCCCCGGTCTGCCCGGCAACCTGCCGGGCCGCCTCCGGATCGAGATCGGCGATGATCAGCGACGCACCGTCACGTGCCAGCCGCTCAGCCAGCCGGCCGCCCACATTGCCGACCCCCTGAATGGCGATCCGCATGCCGCAAAGATCGGGCGAGCCGAAGACGATTTCTGCCGCTGCGCGCATGCAATGATACACGCCGTTTGCCGTGGTGCCCGACGCGTCCCCTGCTTCGACCAGCGTGCCTGCGACGAAATTCGTCCGCTCGCCGATGGTGCGGACATAATCCAGCGAGGTTCCGGAATCGAAGGACGTGATATAGCGGCCACCCAGCGATTCCACGAAATCGCCCATCGCGTGAAGCAGACCGACATTCTTCTTCATGGTGGGATCAGCAATGATCACGGCCTTGCCACCGCCATAGGGTATGCCGGCAATCGCATTCTTGTACGTCATGCCGCGCGAGAGCCTGAGCACATCCTTCATCGCCGCATCGGTCGACGGATATTTCAGGATGCGGCAGCCGCCCATTGCCGGGCCGCGATGTTCATTGTGAAGCGCGATGATCGCCGAAAGGCCGGAAGGATGATCCTGCCGGGTGGTGACGAGCGCATGCCCGTCAAAATCTGCAAATTGATCGTACAAAGCCGGACTCCAGGGGAGGAGCGCCAAATGTCTCAACAATCGCGGGTAATTTCATTCATTAAAGCGACCCCATTTTTGATAATTCAGGTTACTTAAGAACCCAATATGCTATTCTAGTCGTATGAATATTACCATGGACGTGATCGATCGCCAGATTCTTGAATTCCTCCAGGAAGATGGGTCCCTGTCGGTGGCGGAGCTGGCCGACCGCCTCGGTATGACCGCGCCGCCATGCTGGAGGCGAGTGCGGCGGCTGAAGGACGCCGGCATCTTGCGCAGTCAGGTCTGGACCGTCGATCCGGCATCGGTCGGGCTGGACATCGTGATTTATGCGTCCGTCAAACTCGCCACGCATGACGCTGCCGCGACACTCGCCTTTCGCGAGCAGATCAAGCTCCTGCCCGAGATACTTGAATGCTACATCCTGCTGGGCAGCATCGACGTCCTGCTGAAGATCGTGGTGAGCGACATCCAATATTATGAGGAATTCTTCTACAAGAAGCTCTCCCAATTGCCCGGTGTTCGCGAGGTCAATTCAAGCGTGGTCATGAGCGAAATCAAAAAGACGACCAGCTTGCCACTGGATCGGCTTGATCCCACCCGCTGACCCAGTCCAGCCGACTCCCGTTCGTATCGCGAGCAGCGACAGGACACTTACGCGCGACAGCCGTCACATAAGCCAGGGTCGCGAACGCCCCGAGGTTTGCAACGGTCGAGGTGCCCAATATCCGAGAGTCCGCCATCGTCGGTGGTGCGCCAGAGTCGATCGAGGCCACGGCGGAGATCCGGCAACACGTCCCCTGGCTTTGATCGGGAAAATCTGTCCTCGGATAGGCATAGTTCACCCCTGGCAGGGTGGATCAATCGGCGCTTCCATGGCTGTCGATGTGTGCTGCTGATAAAAACCCCGCCAACCCATGGGGGTCGACGGGGCTTTTAATGGTGGGCGTGGCAAGGATTGAACTTGCGACCCCTGCGATGTCAACACAGTGCTCTACCACTGAGCTACACGCCCACGAGAGTTGCGCGCTCTAGCGAGGCTTTTCGCTGCGCGCAAGCGTTCAGAGCCCGCCGGTGGCGCTTTCTTTTTCGAACATCCGGTCGACCTCCAGCACAAGGTCGCGCAAGTGGAACGGCTTGGACAGCACGCGCGCCTGCGGCATCTGCTTGCCGGCCTTCAACGTGACCGCGGCGAAGCCGGTAATGAACATGACGCGCAAGTCCGGAACCATCTCGCCCGCGCGCTGCGCCAGTTCGATGCCATCCATTTCCGGCATGACGATGTCAGTCAGCAACAAATCGAAATGCTCGTTTTCAAGCAAGGGTATGGCCGCGGTGCCGCGGTCGACGGCACTGACCGCATAGCCCGACCGTTCGAGCGCGCGCGTCAGATACTCGCGCATCACCCGATCGTCCTCGGCCAGCAGAATCCTGATCATTTCGGTCCCACCCGTTTGCCTCAGCAGATTTCAGAATATTCCTCCTAGCGCAAAGCCCTTAAGAATTTCCAGCCCGCCGCGTGGATTGCGGTCGGAAAGACGAGCCTCTACGGTGCGGAGACGATGGCTATCGCCGCACCGTCCTTCGATCTCTACGGCCCGTCCGAGCCGGTTAGCCCGGTGATCCTGTCGGTGCCGCATGCCGGGCGTGAATACCCACTGGAATTGCGTGCCGCGATCCGCGTGCCGCTTAAGGCGCTACGTCCGCTCGAGGATCGGCATGTCGATGCGGTGGCGCTCGCGGCGCGGGGCAGCGAGACGATGCTGGTGCAGCAGCGTGCGCGCGCCTGGATTGATCTCAATCGCGGTGAGGACGAGCGCGATCCGCATATCGATGGCGGCGCCGACCGGCGCGCGATGGGTATGCAGTCGGCCAAGCTGCGCGGCGGACTTGGACTGATCCCACGGCGCCTGGCAAGTACGGGCGAGATCTGGCAGCGCAAGTTGGACAGCGAAGAAGTGATGGCGCGGATCGCCGGCGATCACCGGCCCTATCATGACCGGCTTGCCGGTCTGCTCGCTGCGGCGCGAGCCCAGTTTGGCATCGCCATACTGCTCGATATCCATTCGATGCCGCCACTGGCCTCCGCCACCGGAATCATTTTTGGCGACCGGTTCGGGCGATCGGCAGCGGCGCGTTTCGTCCATCGGCTCGAAGCCGAGACAATGGCGGCGGGTGTGACCGGAGCGGTCAACACGCCCTATGCAGGCGGCCATATCCTCGACCGCCATGCGGTGCCCGACAAGGGTATCCATGCGCTACAGGTCGAATTCGACCGCGCACTCTATCTTGATGCCGCGCTGGATGAGCCGGGGAGCGGGTTATCGACGACCGCGCGACTGCTCCGCAGGATGATCGATGCTCTCGCAGACGAAGCGCTCGCCGGACCCATCGCGCTCGCCGCAGAATAGCCCGGTCCGACCCCATAAAAAAACCACCCCGGGCATACGCCCGAGGTGGCCAAGGTTCAGGGAGGAGATACACCCGAAGGTGTATCGCGAGGCCACGCGAAAGGGGGGACACGGGCCTCGTGAAGCAGATATAGGTAAGCGGTTTTCGGGGTTCAAGGGGTTTTTAACGGCAACGCAACATGATGCGTTTTTATCGATACCGGCGGGTCAAACGCCTGCCGGAGTTCAGCAATATCCCGTGTCGCCGCCGTGGCAACACGGGACGTCCGGCTCAACGACGCGCATCGTTGAGGGCGAGCTGCGGCTGGCGGGCATTGTCGATCGCTTGCGACCGCCGCGCGGCGATTTCGGCCACGGTCTGTTTGCGGCAGCGACGCATGTCATTCTGACCGGCGATGTCGATGTCCGATGCCCAGCCGCAAGCCTGGCGCGCCGCCAGTTCGATACGGCGATCCAGCGTCCTGACGCCATGGGCGGTGGTCAGGTCGAGATCGGTATAGGTCACGACCTGCGGCCCCGCACCGAGTTCGGTATCCTGAGCGAATGCGGGCGCGACGAGAGTCGCGGCGGCCAGGGCCGCCAGCGTGATAAACGTCTTCATGTCTGTTCTCCGAAAGATGAGGTCTTCGGCACCGGTGCAGTTTTTATATACGCCCGCCAGCCTCGATCGACGAACAACGATGTTGCACTGCCGTTATGCAAAAGTGCAGAACATGTCCTATGATAGACTGGAACGATGTACGGCATTTTCTCGCGGTGGCCGATACGGGCAGCACCCTGTCGGCCGGCCGCACTTTGCGAGTCAGCCAGACCACGGTGGCGAGACGCATCTCGGCACTGGAGGAAGCGCTTGCCCTCACCCTCTTCGACCGCAGCCCAGCCGGTTATCGCCTGACCGAGGCAGGTGCCGACCTGGTCGCACATGCCCGCAAAGTCGAGCGCGCGGTCCAGTCGATGACCGATACTGCCGCTTCGCAGCAACGCGAGATCAGTGGCACGGTTCGCGTGACCACACAGGAAATCTTCGCGGTTACCATTCTCGCGCCGATCCTGCGCGATTTGCACCTGGCTTATCCCGCAATCCGCATCGATCTCGACACCAGCGAATCGTATCGCGATCTGGCGGCCGGCGCGGCAGATGTGGCGCTCCGCACCGCAACACGTCCAACAGGGGCCGGCCTGGTCGGACGGCGCCTGTGCGACGATGTCTGGACGCTCTATTGCAGCCGCGCTTATGCCGCCGAGCATGGCCGCCCAACGCGCCGCAGCCAGTTGATCGGCCATCCATTGATTGGCGGCGGTGAGGCAGGTTTATGGCGACTATACCGCGAATGGCTGCAGGCCAATGACCTGGAAGGGGCAGTGGCGATGCACCATAGCTCTGCGGCGGGGCTGCTCGCCGCGGTGCGATCGGGTTTCGGCCTGGCGGTCCTGCCTTGCCTCGTTGCCGACAATGACCCGGATTTGCTTCAGTGCCTGCCGCCGCTGCGCGAGGATCCGCACGGCCTTTGGCTGCTCACACACGAACGGCTGCGACACACGCCGCGCGTGCGCGTGGTAATCGATTTTCTCGCCGAACGGCTGACGCGGCTCGATCGGGAGCGGGTACGAGCAGAAGAATAGCGATGCGGCCAAAGCCCAAATGGTCAACGAGCGCTTGGCGCCGCCGGCTGGGCGCGCCCTAAGCGTGCGGATCGGCTTTCGCCGATCCCGCCGCGTCAAATATGGATCGGCTTGCCCCGCACCGCCATCGCCGCTTCCTTGATCGCCTCGCTGTGCGTCGGATGCGCGTGGCAGGTATAGGCAATGTCTTCGCTGGTCGCTCCGAATTCCATTGCCTGGGCGGCCTGCGCGATCATCGTGCCGGCGGGCACGGCAATGCACCATACGCCAAGCACGCGGTCGGTCTTGGCGTCGGCGATGATCTTCACGAAACCGTCGGGCTCATGGTTGGTCTTGGCGCGGCTGTTGCCGACCATCGGGAACTTGCCGACCTTGACCTCACCCTTCTCCTTCGCCGCCTCTTCAGTGAGGCCGACGCCGGCGATTTCGGGCCAAGTATAGACAACGCTCGGGATCACGTCGTGATTCACGATGCCGGTAAGCCCGGCGATATTCTCGGCAACCGCGATGCCCTCATCTTCGGCCTTGTGCGCCAGCATCGGTCCGGGGACCACGTCGCCGATCGCCCAGATGCCGGGCACGCTGGTTTCGAAGCGGTGGCCGATTTCGATCTGACCGCGCTGGTTGACAGAGAGGCCAGCCTTGTCGAGCGCCAGCCCGTCGGTGTTGGGACGACGGCCGATCGAGACCAGCACGCAATCGGCTTCCAGCGTCGTCGCTTCGCCGCCAGCAGCGGGCTCCAGCGTCAGCGTTGCCTTATCGCCGTTGACGGTGACCCCGGTGACCTTGGTCGACAGCTTGAACTCGATGCCTTGCTTCTTGAAAATCTTGTTCGATTCCTTGCGGACCTCGCCATCGAAACCGGGCAGGATCTGGTCAAGGAATTCGACACAGGTGACTTTCGCGCCGAGCCGGCGCCACACGCTGCCCAGCTCAAGGCCGATCACGCCGCCGCCAATCACCACCAGATGTTCGGGCACCTTGGGCAATTCAAGCGCACCAGTGCTGTCGACCACGACCTTCTGGTCGATCTCGACGCCCGGCAGCGGGGTGACGCTGGAGCCGGTGGCGATGACGATATCCTTGGCGGTGACCGTCTTGTCGCCAACCTGGACCGTATGCGCATCGACAAAGCTGCCACGGC
Organism: Sphingomonas sp. ERG5; assembly: GCF_000803065.1. GTDB lineage: Bacteria > Pseudomonadota > Alphaproteobacteria > Sphingomonadales > Sphingomonadaceae > Sphingomonas. Next base: position 16,614 of record NZ_JSXI01000081.1, on the reverse strand, counting down.
CCTTGAGCCACTCGACCTTGTTCTTCTTGAACAGGAAGGCGATGCCGCCGGTCAGCTGCTTGACCGCATCGATGCGCTGGCCATGCATCGCGTCGAGATCGAGCTCGGGCGTGACCTTGATGCCGAGCTTGGCGAAAGTGCCGTTTGATGCGGCATCGAAATATTCCGACGCATGAAGCATCGCCTTGGATGGAATGCAGCCGACATTGAGGCAGGTGCCGCCCAGCGTCTCACGGCTCTCCACGCACGCGGTGCGCAGGCCAAGCTGCGCCGCACGGATCGCCGCGACATAACCGCCGGGGCCGGAACCGATTACCAGGACGTCGAAATCATAGTCAGCCATTACACACTCCGTTCGCCCTGAGCTTGTCGAAGGGCTGCACTTTCTCTGTTCCGTTCGAGAAAGAAGATCAGTGCTTCGACAAGCTCAGCACGAACGGAATATGGGGTTTCGTTTCTCGATTACAGGTCGATGAGTATGCGCGTCGGATCTTCGATCGCGTTCTTCAGCGCGACGAGGAAAGTCACCGCCTCGCGGCCGTCGATCAGGCGGTGATCATAGCTGAGCGCGAGGTACATCATCGGGCGGATGACGATCTGGCCGTCGATCACCACCGCGCGATCCTCGATGCGGTGCAGGCCGAGTACGGCGCTCTGCGGCGGGTTGATGATCGGGGTCGACATCAGCGAGCCGAACACGCCGCCATTGGAGATGGTGAAGGTACCGCCCTTCATCTCATCCATCTTGAGCGTGCCGTCCTTGGCGCGCTTGCCGAAATCACCGATCGTCTTTTCCACCGCGGCGACGCTCAACTGATCGGCATCGCGGATCACCGGTACGACCAGGCCGCCCGGCGACGACACCGCGACCGAGATGTCGGCATAATCGTGATAGACGATGTCCTCGCCATCGATCGATGCGTTGACCGAGGGGATGTCCTTCAGCGCCATGCACGCGGCCTTCACGAAGAAGCCCATGAAGCCAAGCCGCACACCGTGCTTTTTCTCGAACAGATCCTTGTACTTGGCGCGCGCCGCGATCACCGCGGTCATGTCGACGTCGTTGAACGTCGTCAGCATCGCGGCGGTGTTCTGCGCTTCCTTCAACCGCTTGGCGATGGTCTGGCGCAAGCGCGTCATCCGCACGCGCTCTTCCTTGCGGCCGGTCGATTGCGCGACGGAGGGCGAAGCCACCGGCGCTGCGGCCGCAGCGACAGGTGCGGCCACCGGCGTCGCGGCAGCGGCAATCACATCGTCCTTGGTGATGCGGCCATCCTTGCCGGTGCCCTTGACGGTCGCCGGATCGACACCGTGTTCAAGCACCGCGCGGCGCACCGACGGCGAGAGCGCGGCAGGGCCATCATCCGATGCTGCAGCGGGTTCGGCGACCTTGGGCGATTCCGTCACCGCCGGCTGCGGCGCAGCCGCCTGAGCGGGGGCACCGGCGCCGGCTTCGATCGTCGCGATCATCGCACCGACCTGCACCGTATCGCCGACCTGCACCGCATGCGCGCCCATCACGCCAGCGACCGGCGATGGCACTTCGACCGACACCTTGTCGGTTTCGAGGCTCGCGATCGGTTCATCGACCGCGACCGCATCGCCGGGCTGTTTGAGCCACTCGCCAAGCGTGGCTTCAGTGATCGATTCGCCCAGGACGGGGACTGTGACTTCGGTTGCCATATTCTACTTCCGCCTTTTTGTGCTCCCGCGAAGGCGGGAGCACAGTCTGGGTTCCCGCCTTCGCGGGAACACAAGGTTAGTTCTTTCGTGTCCGCCGAATCTCTTCGCGGACATTGTGACCGAGCGCGTCGGCGACGAGCGCAGCCTGTTCCATCTGGTGACGCTTCATCAGGCCCGTGGCGGGCGATGCCGCGGCGGCGCGACCGGCATAGCGCGCGCGTTGCACCTTACCGCCAGCCCGGCCGAGGCATTCCTCAAGGAACGGCTCGACGAAGAACCATGCACCGTTATTCTTCGGCTCTTCCTGCGCCCACACCACTTCTTCAAGATTGGTCAGCGCCTTGAGGCGCTTGACCAGTGGCTCGCCGGGGAAGGGATAAAGCTGCTCCAGCCGCACGATCGCGGTGTTCTTGTCGCCCGCCGCATCACGCGCCTCGATCAGGTCATAGGCGACCTTGCCGGTGCACAGCACAAGCCGCTTCACGTCCGTATCGGCCGGGGCCGACGGATCGGACAGGATCCGCTTGAAATGGGTTTCACCCTGGAAATCGGATGCCTTGGACACCGCCATCTTATGGCGCAGCAGTGACTTCGGCGTGAAGACGATCAGCGGCTTTCGGAACGAACGATGCATCTGCCGGCGCAGCAGGTGGAAATAATTCGCCGGCGTGGTGCAGTTCGCGACCTGCATATTGTCCTGTGCGCAGAGCTGCAGGAAACGCTCGGGACGCGCCGAGCTATGCTCGGGACCCTGCCCTTCATAACCATGCGGCAGCAGCATCACGAGGCCGTTGGCGCGCAGCCATTTGGCTTCGCCGGCGGCAATGAACTGATCGATCATGATCTGCGCGCCGTTCATGAAGTCACCGAACTGCGCCTCCCACAGCACCAGCGTCTTCGGATCGGCCAGCGCATAGCCATATTCGAAACCAAGCACGCCATATTCGCTGAGTGGCGAATCGAGGATTTCGACCCGGCCATGCTCGATCTGCGCCAGCGGCAGATATTTATGCTCGTCGGTCTGGTCGACCCAGACGGCGTGACGCTGACTGAACGTGCCGCGGCCCGAATCCTGACCGGACAGGCGCACACCATAGCCTTCCGACAGCAGCGAGCCGTATGCCAGCGCTTCGCCCGTCGCCCAGTCGAAATTGGCACCCGATTTGAACATCTCTCGCTTTGCATCGATCACACGGCCGAGCGTCTTGTGGATCGTCAGCCCTTCCGGGACCGTGGTCAGCGTGCGGCCGAGCGAGTCGAACAGCTTTGACTCGATCCCGGTTTCGAGATTGCGGCGCGCACTCTCCGCATCGGCAGGTGCATGCAGTCCCGACCAGCGCCCAGCGAACCAGTCGGCCTTGTTCGGCTTGTAGCTTGCGCCGGCCTCGAACTCGCCTTCAAGCAAGGTCGTGAACTGCTTGATATTGTCGTCGATCCAGGCGCGATCAATCACCTTCTGCTCGATCAGCTTGGCGCCGTAGATTTCACTCACCGGCGGATGCTGGCGGATGCGGTCGTACATCAGCGGCTGAGTGAAGCTCGGCTCGTCGCCTTCATTGTGACCGAAGCGGCGATAGCACCACATGTCGATCACGATGTCGCGGCGAAACTTCTGGCGGAATTCGATCGCCATCTTGCAGGCAAAGGTCACCGCTTCGGGATCGTCGCCATTGACGTGAAAGATCGGCGCCTGGACGCCCTTCGCCACATCAGACGGATAAGGCGAGGAGCGCGCAAATTGCGGGCTGGTGGTGAAGCCGATCTGGTTGTTGATCACGAAATGGATACAACCGCCGGTATTGTAACCACGGATGCCGGAGAAGCCGAGGCACTCCCACACGATCCCCTGCCCTGCGAACGCGGCGTCGCCATGGATCAGCACCGGCAGCGATCCGGTATGCTCCTTCAGATCGTCGGCGATGGTCTGGATCGCGCGCGTCTTGCCGAGCACGACGGGGTCGGCCGCCTCGAGATGCGACGGATTGGCCACCAGCGACATATGCACGCTGATGCCGTCGAACTCACGGTCGGTGCTGGTACCGAGATGATATTTCACGTCGCCCGAACCGGCCACGTCATCGGGGTTGTCCGAGCCGCCGCCGAATTCATGGAAGATCACGCGGAAGGGTTTCGCCATCACGTTCGACAGCACATTAAGCCGGCCGCGATGCGCCATGCCGTAGACGATCTCGCGAACGCCCAGCTGACCACCGTATTTGATGATCGATTCAAGCGCGGGGATCATGCTCTCGCCGCCGTCGAGCCCGAAGCGCTTGGTCCCGACATATTTGCGGCCGAGGAATTTCTCCCACTGTTCGGCCTCGATCACCTTGTTGAGGATCGCCTTCTTGCCGAGCGGGCTGAACTCGATCGCCTTGTCCTTGCCCTCCATGCGATCCTGCAGGAAGCGGCGCTCATCCACATCGGAGATGTGCATATATTCGAGGCCGACATTGCCGCAATAATTGGCGCGCAAAGTGCTGACGAGTTCACGCACCGTCGCCCATTCCAGGCCGAGCGTGCCCCCCATATAGACCGGCTTATCGAGGTCGGCACCGGAAAAGCCGTGATACTCCGGCGTCAGATCGGCGGGCAGTTCGCGCTTGGACAGGCCAAGCGGATCGAGATTGGCGGCAAGATGACCGCGCACGCGATACGTGCGCACCAGCATCATCGCACGGATCGCATCGGCGGCGGCGCGCGTGACATCGACCTGCGGGGTCGCTTCCGGGGCAGCGACGGGCTTGGACGCGCCGCCCTTGGCGGGCTTGGGCGCCGGCTCCATCTGCGTCGGATCGAGCGCGGCGGTCAGGTCGTCGGTCGTGCTCAGCGGCCAATTGGCCTGTTCCCAGCTCGGCCCCTGCGCCGATCCCTCAAGTCCTTCGAACCAGGCGCGCCACGACGGCTCGACGCTGTCGGGTGACGTTTTGTAGCGCGCATACAGCGTTTCGATGAACGCGGGGCTCACGCCACCCGCGATCTCGCTGAAATCCTGGCCTTCATAGCCCATTGGCTGTTCCTCGGCGCATTCCCGGGGAGGTGAGAATGCTCATTGGCCCGCCGCCTGGCGGGGTAAGTTAACCGTTCAGTACCGCAAGCAAGGTCGTGCCGAGCTCCGAAGGGCTGTCCGCCACCCGGATGCCGGCGGCTTCCATTGCCGCAATCTTGTCTTCCGCGCCGCCTTGACCGCCTGAGACGATCGCACCGGCATGACCCATGCGGCGGCCCGGAGGCGCCGTACGGCCGGCGATGAAGCCAGCCATTGGCTTCTTGCGACCGCGCTTCGCTTCGTCGCGCAGGAACTGCGCTGCTTCTTCTTCGGCCGCGCCACCGATCTCGCCGATCATGATGATCGACTTGGTCGCTTCGTCGGCGAGGAACAGCTCCAGCACGTCGATGAAGTTCGTGCCGTTGACCGGATCGCCACCGATACCGACCGCCGTCGTCTGGCCAAGGCCCGCATTCGTCGTCTGGAACACAGCCTCATAGGTAAGCGTGCCTGAACGGCTTACAACGCCGACCGAGCCCTGCTTGAAGATGCTGCCGGGCATGATGCCGATCTTGCATTCGTTCGGGGTCAGTACACCGGGGCAGTTCGGGCCGATCAGGCGCGACTTGGAACCCGACAGCGCGCGCTTGACCTTGACCATGTCGAGCACCGGAACGCCCTCGGTGATGCACACGATCAGCGGCACTTCGGCGTCGATCGCCTCGAGGATCGAATCCGCGGCGAAGGGTGGCGGGACATAGATCACGCTGGCGGTCGCGCCGGTCGCGTGAACCGCCTCGTGCACAGTGTTGAAATTGGGCAGGCCGAGATGCGTCGTGCCACCCTTGCCCGGCGTGACGCCGCCGACCATCTGCGTGCCGTATGCCAGCGCCGCTTCGGTGTGGAAGCTGCCGGTCTTACCGGTCATCCCCTGGGTGATGACCTTGGTGTTCTTGTCGACGAGGATGCTCATTTCTTCTCTACCTCTAAATTAATCAGCACGCCGCCTAGTTGGGACTGAGGAACCAGACGAACAGAATCCTTGGATCCAGTGATCGACCAATCAAATGCAAGCTTCTTGGACTTTTTGGCGGGCAGCAACGACATTCCCGGTTGCGCCGAGAGCGCTATAACCATTGCCTCAGTATTGTCGTGATCGGGTGATTTGAATGCGACGAAACATCCGAACGATGAATTCCTATCCAGCCGCACGAGGTATTCGATCTCTCCCCCGCCAAACATACGCATCGGCTTTCCAACGTTCGCCAAGGCCGGAAGAGAGGTCATCTCCGTCACATTTGGCTGGCTCTGAATGGAACGCGTTACCGCGTCCACACCCTCGCCGCGATGAGCCAGGCACGTTGAAACAAATGCAGCGACTGCTCGCTCTGCCAATGATGGCGTTGACGACTCTGCCTGAGCCGCCAACGACATTGCAGTCACCAAAAGCAGCATCGCAGCCATTTCGATCAGCCGTTCAACGAACCGTCGATCGCCTTGCACGCCACCAGCAGTTCCTTGACCGCGTCGACTGACACAGCGAGGTTCTTCTTGGCTTCCTCATCCAGCGCGATCTCGACGATCTTCTCGACCCCACCCGCACCGATCACCACCGGCACGCCGACATAGAGATCGTTCACGCCGTATTCGCCCCGCACATAGACCGCCGCCGGCAGGAGCCGCTTCTGGTCGTTGAGATAGGCCTCGGCCATCGCGATGCCGCTCGTCGCCGGCGCGTAATAAGCCGAACCGGTCTTGAGCAGCGCGACGATCTCGCCGCCGCCCGAACGGGTGCGCTGGACGATCGCGTCGATCTTCTCCTGGGTCGACAGACCCATCTTGATCAGGTCGGGAACCGGGATGCCCGAAACGGTCGAATAGGAGATCACCGGAACCATCGTGTCACCATGACCGCCGAGCACGAACGAGGTAACGTCCTTGACCGAGACCTTGAACTCATCGGCAAGGAAGTGGCTGAAGCGCGAGCTGTCGAGCACGCCGGCCATGCCGACGACCATGTGATGCGGTAGCCCCGAGAATTCGCGCAGCGCCCAGACCATCGCGTCGAGCGGGTTGGTGATGCAGATGACGAACGCATTCGGCGCGTTCTTGGCAATGCCCTCGCCTACGGCCTTCATCACCTTCAGGTTGATGCCGAGCAGATCGTCACGGCTCATGCCGGGCTTGCGCGCGACACCGGCGGTGACGATGATCACGTCCGCACCAGCGATATCGGCATAATCGTTCGAACCGGTGATCGTCGCGTCGAAGCCCTCGACCGGGCCGCACTGCGACAGATCGAGCGCCTTGCCCTGCGGCACGCCCTCGACCACGTCGAACAGGACGATGTCGCCAAGTCCCTTAAGCGCCGCGAGATGGGCGAGCGTGCCGCCGATGTTGCCGGCGCCGATCAGCGCTATCTTCTTGCGGGCCATCCTTCGTCCTTTTCGGATAAATTAAGCCGCGCGGGCGGCGAACGCGACGGGCCTTAGGCCCGTTTTTACGCTGGGGCAACCGCTAAAGGCGTATGATTACATCGCCTTGATGCAAATCATTCGCAATTGCAATAACTCTTTATACCTCGCCGAGATCGACGTAGCGGCGCTCGCCCGTGACCTCATTGTACCAAACGACGACCGGTCGACCGCTTTCATCATCGATGAAGCGCTCCGACGTCTCACGCCATGCGCCGCCGGTGGGCTTGGCCTGGATTGCACCATAGCGTGCGCGCTCGAACAGAATGCCTGCAACCAGCAAGCCTAGCGCCAGAACCATCGGCCAGGTTGCCGCATCAACCCAGACCCCGATCAGCGCCGCGGTGAGAGCCAGCAACGCAGCGACCAATACGAAGGTGCGCAAGATCATTCGGGAGCAGGGTCGAGGATCACGGCCGTACCGTACGCGACTACCTCGTTCATCGACTGGGCAATCTCGCCCGAATCGAAGCGCATCATCACCACCGCATTGGCGCCCATCGTCGCGGCGTTCTGAACCATGCGGTCGATGGCATGGCGGCGCGTTTCCTCGACCAGGCGCGTATATTCGGGAATTTCGCCGCCGACGATCGAACGCAGACTGGCGGTGATGTTCCCGCCAATGCCGCGGCTGCGCACGACGACACCAAAAGCCTGACCAAGTACGGCCCTGACGGTATGGCCGGGCACGTTTTCGGTGGTGGTGACGAGCATCGAGTCTCTCCTGCGTTCGTCCTCACCTTAGTCTATTTGCCGCCGTGAGACACGCGATCTTAAACTTGCCCGGCGCACATCGTCGTCATGGCCGAACCGTCCCGTCGCACGATCATCGCCCTTGACCTGCTGCGCTTCGCCAGCGCGCTGATGGTCGTCCTGTACCATTTCGGCAGCGCCTTTGCGCGCGCACCGAGTCCGGTCGGAGTCGGGATGCTTGCCGGACTCCCCTTGTCGAGCGCCGGCGTCGCCGCGACCTGGTTCGGCTGGGTCGGGGTCGAATTATTCTTCGTCATCTCCGGTTTCGTGATCGCAATGTCAGCGCAGGGAGCCAGCGCCTCCAGCTTCCTGCGGCGCCGCGTATTGCGGTTGCTGCCCGCCGCATGGATCTGCGCAACCGTCACTCTGGTCGTGCTGGCCTGGGCCGCGCCCTCCCTTTGGCTCCCGTTGCAATGGCTGATGTCGGTCACTTTCTGGCCAGTCGGCGCCGGCATCGACCCTTCCTACTGGACGCTCGGGATCGAACTCGTCTTCTACATGCTGATCGCGGCGGGCCTTGGCGAAGCCGGAACGCTCACCGGTATCGAGCGGCGGGCGTTATGGATCGGGGCACTGAGCACCGGCTTCTGGCTATGGGCGCTGTTTGCCGGCTGGTCAGCACCGGAGGCAACGGGATCCCGGCAGCTTCAGCTTCTGTTGTTGCCGCATGGCTGTTTCTTCGCGCTCGGAATACTCGCCTGGGCAATGCTGCATGATCGGGTGACGGTCGGGCGAGTCATCTCCTTCACCCTGTTTACCGCGATCGCCCTGGTGGAAATCGCCGCACATGCGATCGAGCGGATCCATGCCCTCACCATCGAGGCCGCGCCCTGGGTACCGATGTTGGCATTTATTGCGGGACTTGCGGTGATACTCGGCTCGTTACGCCTGCAATCCGTGCTGGAACGCTGGGTCGATGTGCGCCTCGCCGCGACGCTGGGACTGATGACCTATCCGCTCTATCTGATCCATCAGGAAGCCGGGGCGGCCCTGGTGGCGACGCTGATGCATCGTGGCATGTCGATGCTACCGGCCATGATCGCGACGGCAGGAACAGTGATGGTCTTTGCCTGGTGGGTGGCGCGCAGGGGTGAGCCGGTGGTTCGCGCATGGCTTGCGGCAAGACTCGACGCGATCGTCGCTATGCCCCGCGTCTATCGCTGGCCATGGCCTTCCGCGAGATAGTCTTCCGACCGCATTTCCTCCAACCGGCTGACCGTACGATCGAACTCGAAACGCCCATCACCCGTTTCGTAAAGTTGATCGGGCTCGGCATCGGCGGCGGCGAGCAGCTTGACCTTATGTTCGTACAGCGCGTCGATCAGCGCGACGAAACGTGCCGCCTCGTTGCGGTTCTCCGGTCCCAATTTGGGGATGCCAACCAGGATCACGGTGTGGAACTTCCGCGCCACGGCCAGATAATCCGCCGCGCCCCGCGCTTCGCCGCACAATTTCCTGAACGAAAAGACCGCCACGCCCTTCAAGCTCTTGGGCACATGCAACGTACGCCCACCCTGCACCGCCAGTTCCTCCGCCGGCACATGCGCACGATCCTCGGGCGGATAATCGGTCAGGCGGAAAAAGGCGGCGGAGAGCTGTGCCGTCGCGTCGGGCCCATTGGGCACCAGCCAGGTTTCCTGCACGCCAAGCCGGTCGCGGCGGTAATCCACCGGACCATTGAGTGCGAGCACGTCGAGCTTCGTCTGGATGAGATCGATAAAGGGCAGAAAATGCTCGCGGTTGAGTCCATCCTTGTACAGGTCGGTCGGGACGCGATTCGATGTCGTCACCACGGTCACGCCACGCGCGAGCAATTCGGTGAACAGCCGCGACAGGATCATCGCGTCGGGGCTGTTGTTGACGATCATCTCGTCGAACGCGAGCAACCGCGTTTCATCGGCAATCGCGGCCGCGACCGGCAGGACCGGATCGCCCTTCTCCCTCGCGCGCTCGACCCCGAGGCGCTGATGCACTTCAAGCATGAATTCCTGAAAATGCACCCGGCGTTTGCGGCGAATGTCGAGCGCGTGGAAGAACAGGTCCATCAGCATCGATTTGCCGCGCCCGACACCGCCCCATAGATAGATGCCGCGCGGCGCCTCCGGCTTCTTGCCGAGCGTGCGCCACAGGATGCTGCCACGTTTCGGAGTCGCCTCGAGCTCGGTCGCGAGCAGATCGAGCCGGCGCGCGCCCTCGGCCTGTTCCGGATCGGCCTGCAGCTCGCCGGCGGCCACCAGCGCCTGATAAGCGGCAAGGACCTTGCTCATTTGAGGCCGGCGGGCGGCGTAGACTTGCGCAACGTGCCGCTAAAGCTCGCAATGGTCGGCTCGCCCTCCTGCACGACCAGGCCACGCAGGAACAGCATGCGGCCGGTTTCTCGCAACAGCTCGATATGCGCCTCGAGCGGGACGCCAATGCGTCCACCGCCGATGAACTGCGCCGACAGATCGAGCGTCACCGCGCCGCCTGCGCTCAGCACGCCGAAGCCACGGCTGGCCGCGAACAGCGCGACGTCCATGAAGCCGAGGAGCGCGCCGCCATGCACCTGGTCGCGCATGTTCGAATGATCATGGCGCGGCATCATGCGCACCCGCGCCAGGCCCTCATCGACCCGGACAAGCAGTGGTTCGATAAACGCATTGAACCGAGTCGGATCGCGAAACTGCCAGCGTTTCCAGCCGGGCGCGTCGGGATCGTCCTCGTAGCTGAAGAATGGGTTGGCCGGTTCGGTCACGCGGATGCCTTAAAGAACCCGCTCGACTTCCATCTTCTTGATCTCGGCGATCGCCTTGGCCGGGTTCAGCCCCTTGGGGCAGACATTCGCGCAATTCATGATCGTGTGGCAGCGATAGAGGCGGAACGGATCCTCCAGCTCGTCGAGCCGCTCGCCGGTCATCTCGTCACGGCTGTCGGCGAGCCAGCGATAGGCCTGCAACAGGATCGCCGGGCCGAGGAACTTGTCGCTGTTCCACCAATAGCTTGGGCACGACGTCGAACAGCAGGCGCACAGGATGCATTCGTACAGCCCGTCGAGCTTCTCGCGATCGGCCGGCGACTGCAGCCGCTCCTTGCCCGAGGGCGGCGGCGTGACGGTCTGCAGCCATGGTTTGATCGACGCGTACTGCGCGTAGAAATGCGTGAAGTCGGGGACCAGGTCCTTGATCACTTCCATGTGCGGCAGCGGCGTGATCGTCACGTCGCCCTTCACATCCTCGATCGCGGTGGTGCAGGCGAGGCCATTCTTGCCATCGATGTTCATCGAGCACGACCCGCAAATGCCTTCGCGGCACGAGCGGCGGAAGGTGAGCGAGCTGTCCTGCTCCGACTTCATCTTGATCAGTGCGTCGAGCACCATCGGGCCGCAGCTGTCGAGGTCGATCTCGAACGTATCGTAACGCGGATTTTCACCGGCATCGGGGTCGTAGCGATAGACCTTGAAATTCTTGACCTTCGTCGCTTCGGCAGGCGCCTTGTGGACCTTGCCATTCTTCCTGATCTTGCTGTTCTTCGGCAGGACAAACTCAGCCATCGGTACAACGTCCCCGTACAATCATGCCGCGCGGTCGGGCCGCGCGATGTCGCCATGCCGATACACAAGCCGGCGGGGTGTCGCAAATGCTTAGACGGCAGCGCGGGATGCGGCCCGCGCACACAGACGGAAGAAGCGCCGACCGGCACCGGCCCGCCCTTCCCCCGACAGTCCTGCGATACAGCGACCATGGAGGAAGAGCGGGCCGGCGCCACCCCGGCTAGTCCTTCGCCGGGGCGATGCGGATGCCGCCCCAGTCGAGTCCGCGGGTGAGATACATCACCGCCGCCAGCGCCGCGAAGAGCAGCAGCGAGCCGATCACCAGCGAATAGGCCTCCAGGCTGAGCAGGATGTAGAGCACACCGTACAGCGCGATGAGCAGGCCGGCGATATAGGCGCCACGCCGCCAGCTGCCGAGCACCGCCGAGGAGTAAGCGGTGAGCAGGCCGATGATCGCCCCGGCCGCCAGGACATAGGCGGGGGAGAAGCCGACCACTTCGGCAAAGGCCAGCAGCATGACGAAGAACAGCACCAGCCCGGCACCGACCAGCAGATATTCGACCGCAGAGACGCGCACGCCGCCGATCACGTCGAACATCAGAAAGGCGATGAAGGTGAAGCCGATGAACAGGAAGCCGTACTTCACACTGCGATTGACTTGGCTGTAGAGATCGACCGGCGTGACGAGATCGACCCGCGCCTCGTAATCGCCCGCCACTTCCTTCACCGCAGCGCCCCCGAGACCATAAGGATTCTCCGCCGAGGCAGCGTCCGGCTTAACCCGCTGTTCGCCATTGATCAGCGTGCTGCCCAGTGCGAGATTTCCGACCCGCCAGACCGCGGTGAAACCGTCATCCTTGATCTCATGACGGGTCGGCAGAAAGCCGCCGGTGAAGCTTGGATGCGGCCATTTCGAATTGACCGTCCAGCGCGTGTCGCCGGCCTGCGGCCGCAAGGCGAGCCAGCCATTGCCACGAAACGCATAGTCGAAACTCACCGCGATCGGCCGTTCACGCAGCGCCGCCGCATCAAGCCAGGTGAAGAACCCCGAGCCATTGGTTTCCGGCAGCCCCTTGCCCGGCTGAAGCGGCAAGCGGCGGCCATCGACAGTCACCGAAGGCGGCGGACCGAACAAGCCACGCGCATCGCGCAGGCCGAAGCGCAACTCCGCGCGGTTGAGCGCCAGCTGATCGGCGGTGACCCCGAAACGCTGCAAATCCGCGGGCAGCGCGAACCGGGCGGTGCCGGTGTTGCGCGCCTCATAAACGACGGCGTCATAGATCGAGCGATGGCGCCGTTCGGGTTTGAGCGCCGATTTGATGTCGGCCATGGTCGGCGCGACCGTCAGTTCGCGCCAGACGGTATTGGTACGGACGACCTTCTTGCCATTCTCCGTCACGGTCTCATCGATCTTCTCGGCGTAAGGGATGATCAGCACCGGCCCGGCAACGGTCTGCGGCCCGCCCCACCCGTCGGCGATCGACGACCGCGCGGTCTCCGATTGCGATTGCCGGTCGTAGACCAGCAGATAGATGGTGAAGAGCGGGATCGCGAGCAGCGCCCCGATCAGGATCGCGAACAACAGCTTGCGGCCGGGCGAGCGCTCGGCGGCGATATGCTCCAACATGGTCATCTCCCTCTGTCAGGAGAGAGTGCGATAGGGAGCCGCCCGGCCGGCGGCCAAAGCTGATCGGGTGAAACCTTTGTGCAGAAACTGTGCAGGCCGGCCATGCAGCGACGCCGGGCATAATCCCGGCGCCGCCAACCCCTTGTTATTGCGCGACCTTGCCGCCCGACGCCGCGATCCAGGCGTCGATCTTCTTTTCCAGTACCGGCATCGGCAGCGCACCAGTGTCGAGGATCTGGGCATGGAAGGCGCGCGGGTCGAACTTGTCGCCAAGCGCCGCCTTGGTCTTCGCCTTGGTACGGCTGATGGTCAGCTGGCCGATCTTATAGGCCAGAGCCTGCCCGGGAATGGCGATATAGCGCTCGACCTCGGCGGTCGCGTCGGTTCGCGCCATCGGCGAATTGGCGAGCATATAATCGATCGCCTGATCGCGGGTCCAACCCTTGGCATGGATGCCGGTGTCGACGACGAGCCGCATCGCACGGAGCATTTCATCGTTCAGCCCGCCCATGCGCTGATAGGGATCGGTTTCCATGCCCAGTTCGGGCCACAAGGTCTCGGCGTACAGGCCCCAGCCCTCGGCATAAGCGGTATTGCCGCCGAAGCGCATGAACGCGGGCAATGCCGCATTCTCCTGCGCCAGGCTGATCTGGAAATGATGCCCCGGCTCCGCCTCATGCAGGTACAGCGTCTCCATTTCCCACATGTAGCGCGAGGGCAGGTCATAGGTGTTGTAATAGAATATGCCCGGACGCGTGCCGTCCGGCGTGCCGCTTTGATAGGAACCGCCGGCCTCGGTCTTTTCCTTGTACGCCGGGACCGGACGAATCTCGAGCGGGGTCTTGGGCAAGAGCGAGAATTGCTCGTTGATCCGCGCCTCGATACGCTTGCCGATCGCGCGATAGCCGTCGCGCAACTGCTCCGCCGATTTGGGCGCGAACTGCGCGTCGGTGCGCAGGAAGGTGAAGAATTCGGGCAGGCTGCCCTTGAAGCCAACCGCCGCTTTCTGGACCTCCATCGCCTTGAGGATGCGCGCAACCTCCGACAGGCCGAGATTATGCACATCCTCCGCCTTGAGCGGCAGCGTGGTATTGGATTCGATCAGATAGGCGTAGAGCTTGTCGCCACCGGGCATGCCCGACAATCCGACGCTGTCGCGCGCCGCGGCAAGATAGGTATTGGCGAGGAAATCGCGCATGCGCTTGTGCGCCGGGATCAGCACGTCGCGGATCTGCGCGGCATAGGCCGCGCGCAGCCGCGTCTGATCGGCCGCCGGAATGGTCGCCGGGAAAGTCTTCACTGGTCCGTAAAAGGCCGAACCCTCGACCCCTTGCGCGATGATATTGTCGAACTGCTCGATCATGTTGCGCACGGTCAGCTTGGGCTGAACCACGCCGCTTTTCATGCCCTGGCGAAAACGCACGATCGCCTCATCGAGCATCGCGGCATATTCCACGCTGCGCTTCAGGCTGTTGTCATAGTCGGCGACCGTCTTGAACGGCGCGGCGCCCTGCCCCGAGGCGAAGTCGGGATAGAAGGTCTGGAAGCCGCTGAAATGATCGATCGGCCGGACGATGGTCAGCGCGACGATCGCGGGATCATAGCCGCGCAGGCTGATTTCGGTCGAATTGCGGAACACGTCATACGCGATCTGATCGACATGCGTGAGCTTGGTCCGGTCGATCGCGCCGAGCGCGCGAAGATCCGCCTCGCCCGCCTTGCGCTCGCCATCGAGATAGGCGTCGGACAGATAATCGCCGAGCCGGTCGGCATAGCGCAGGTCGCCGCGGAAGATGGCCGAGATCGGGTTGCGTTTCAGCGACGCTTCATCGCTCTCGTAGAAGAGCCGCTTGAGCCTGCCGTCCTCGGCGCTGTCGCCGGCGACCGACGCGGGCGGCGGCAATGCCTGGGACAGAGCGGGTGTGGCGGCGGCGCACAGCAGGGCGGCGGTCAGCAATTTGAAACGCAAGGCGCTTTTCCTCGGATTAAGTGATGTACCGTCTTATGACGCCGCATCGCCGGCGGCAAGGATTGGATGGCGCGATCGGCAGTCCATGCCCGACCGTGACGGAGCGCCAGGCGGGTTTGAATCGGCGGGATCATTCGGGCGAGCCGCAGCGCATTTCGGGCATTGCCGCAATCGGTCCAAATTCCCGTTGCTGCGGGAGTTGCTGCGGGAAAATCGTTTTTTGAGCGTTCTGCGGGAATCTGCGGGAAAAGCTGCGGGAATTTTGATGGAGCCGCACGGGAATTTTTCGGGTGCTTTGCGGGAATATCGGGAAATATCCGTGGCGGGGTCATGGTCTGATCGAGTCCAGCGCTGTTGATTCAAGTCGCCCGTCAAATGGGCTTTACAGAACACGCACGACATGTGCGCGGGAGAGCCGTGATGACGACACCAACGGCTGGATTGAATCGAGGCGGCGTTCGGTCGAATGCCGCTGGCCTGCGTGGCTGCCTTGGCCGGGGCATTCTGGTCGTGTCTCGGTTTGGAAATGCGCTTGAAGTCAGGCCCGGCGCCAACCGCAGAAAGCGCCGCCGACGAGAGTGGAGGTTGGAGGGTCCGTCCGGCCTAGCCTGCCGGGTTTTTCGTGCGCGTGATATCTGCAAGTAGCGGGAAGCTGCGTCTCGAACTGCGCCACGCCACCCAGCACGCTTGCCATGCGCTGGCCGTCTATGGTGGTCGTGTTGATGCCGTCTTGCTCGACGCACCGAAAGCCGACGCCCTCCTCCTGTGGCTGCTGGACTAGCGTGTGGGGGTACATCGACGATCGCGCGAGGTGATCCATCCCGTGACCACAACTGTGTCGCCTTCGCACAAACGATGTCTGTTTGGTTTTCTCGCCCCTGCACCTAATTAGATTAGGAAGGGATTTTGTCGGGGACAGGTATGAAGTTTAGCAAGCGCAGCCTACGTGAACTTGGCTCCATGATCGTTGGCGATCTCGACCACTTTCGCTATCGCTCATCCTATTACATCACCGAACTGTTTGAGGAGGCCGGACTTCCTTACAAGCACGATGGCTCGTGGCGTCCCGTATGGGCGCAAGCGCAGGTCGAAGAGATATTGGAGAAGTCGGCCACTAGGCCCAATCACTTACCAGATGATCTAGTCGCACTGTTGCGTCGTATGATGACCAAAGAGGATGGCGACGCTAAAGATCCCGATCGATCTCTTGCATTGCTCGCTCTCAATGTCCCGTTAAAGAGAGAGGGATTTGAAGCGTTCTACGGAGAAAACCATAACCTCTATTTCAAGCACCTTGGCACACAAACTGTCTCGGCCAAGCCCGATCCTCACAAGCCCTTCACTGTCGAAGAGACAACCCGCCGCGATCGGCTATCTACATACCTAGATACCTGCTCAGAAGATCAGCTTATAGAGGAGGTGTTGTTACCACTCTATCGACAACTCGGCTATCATCGCATTACTGAACCGCGCCGGGTTTGCCGGAGGCTCCAACTCCTTAGAAGGTGGATCCTGTATGAGCAAGACGACGAACAAGATTGCGCCGGAAGAGCTCGAGTGCCCGATGCGTATGGTGGTCGATCACGAGCG
>NZ_JSXI01000080.1 GCF_000803065.1 Sphingomonas sp. ERG5 | reverse complement strand
GCCCTCACCCGCTGATCGAGCCGGGCGAGGCATATTTCCTGCACAGCTATGCGTTCGACGGCGACGATGTGCTCGCCGGCACCGACCATGGTGGCGCGGTCACGGCCGCGATCGGCCGCGACAATCTGATCGGCGTGCAATTCCACCCCGAAAAGAGCCAGGCTTATGGCCTGGCGTTTCTCTCGCGCTTCCTGGAGTGGCGACCATGACTCTCATCGTCTTCCCCGCGATCGACCTCAAGGCGGGCCAGGTCGTCCGCCTCGCTGAAGGCGATATGGACCGCGCCACGGTCTATGGCGACGACCCCGCCGCGCAGGCGATGATCTTTGCGAGCCAGGGCGCGGAATATCTCCATGTCGTCGATCTTGACGGCGCCTTTGCCGGCGCGTCGGTCAATGGCGAAGCGGTGGCGTCGATCGTCAGCCAGTTCCCCGGCCATGTGCAGCTTGGCGGCGGCATCCGAGATCGCACCGCGATCGAGAAATGGTTCGACATGGGCGTGTCGCGCGTCGTGATCGGCACGGCGGCGCTGGAGAATCCCGAGCTGGTGCGCGACGCGGCCAGGGATTTCCCCGGCGGCATCGTCGTCGCGGTCGATGCGAAGGACGGCATGGTCGCAACGCGCGGCTGGGCCGATGTCTCGACCGTCGAAGTGGTCGATATGGCGCGCCGCTTCGAGGATGCCGGCGTCGCCGCCTTGCTGTTCACCGATGTCGGCCGCGACGGGATGCTGAAAGGCTGCAACGTGCAGGCAACGGTCGATCTGGCGCGCGCGGTGCGCATTCCGGTGATCGCCAGCGGCGGGGTCGCCGGGATTGGCGAGATCCATGTTCTGGCGCTGCATGCGCGCGACGGGATCGAGGGCGTGATCACCGGGCGGGCATTGTATGACGGCCGACTCGATCTTGCGGCGGCGCTCAGCGTGGCGGCGGCGGCGTGAAGCCATGACCGTCCGCGCGCGCGTCATTCCCTGCCTCGACGTGGCCAATGGCCGCGTGGTCAAGGGCGTGAACTTCGTCGATTTGCGCGACGCCGGCGATCCGGTCGAGCAGGCGCGCGCCTATGACGCGGCCGGCGCCGACGAACTCTGCTTCCTCGACATCACCGCCAGCCACGAAGCCCGCGGCACCATCCTCGATGTCGTCAGCCGTACCGCCGAAGTCTGCTTCATGCCGCTGACCGTCGGCGGCGGCGTGCGCACGCCCGACGACGCCCGCGCGCTGCTGCTTGCCGGCGCGGACAAGGTCGCGGTCAATTCCGCCGCCGTCGCGCGGCCCGAACTGGTCGCCGACATGGCCGATCGCTTCGGCAGCCAGTGCGTCGTCGCCTCGGTCGATGCGCGGCGCGTCGAAGGCGGCTGGGAAGTGTTCACCCATGGCGGCCGGCGCGCGACCGGCATCGACGCGGTCGCGCACGCGCTCAATCTCGTACGGCTCGGCGCCGGCGAATTGCTCGTCACATCGATGGACCGCGACGGCACGCGCGACGGCTATGACCTCGACCTGATCCGCACCATCGCCGACCAGGTTGCGGTGCCAGTGGTCGCGTCCGGCGGCGTCGGGTCGCTCGGCGATCTCGTCGCCGGGATTCGCGAGGGTCATGCCAGCGCGGTGCTGGCGGCCTCGATCTTCCATTTCGGCGATGCGAGCATTGCCGATGCCCATGCCGCGTTGGCGGCAGCGGGTGTGCCGGTGCGACGGCCAGTCAGGACTTAGGGTCCACCGCCACGAAGTTTGTGGGAGTACGAGTAATTTAACCGCTGGCGCCTATAACAACCGCCATGCGCTTCCTGCTCCTTCTCCTGATCGCCGCCCCGGCCTTCGCCGCCCATACCGGCGTGCCGAAGATCCGCACCGGCCCGGAACTGTCCGACATCGCCTTGTTCGTGATGGCGGCGATCGGGGTCTATTGCGTCCGCCGCGCGATGCGCGCCCGGTTCGCGAAGCGACAAAAGGATTGAGCGTCCGCAAGGATTGACCTCGGGGGCATTGACCTTGAGCCCGCCCTGCGCCAGCCAGCGCACATGGCCGAAGATTTCCTGACCAGCCTCGAAACCGTGATCCGCGACCGGCGTGGCGCGGACCCGTCGACCTCCTACACCGCCAGCCTGTTCGCCAAAGGCCGCGCCAAGATCGCCCAGAAACTGGGCGAGGAAGCGGTCGAAACAGTGATCGCGGCGCTTGGCGGGGACACAAAGGAACTGACCAGCGAAGCCGCCGATCTCGTCTTTCATCTGCTCGTCCTGCTCGCCGATGCCGGGCTCAGCCTCGACGACGTGCGCGCCGAAATGATGCGGCGCGAGGGCGTGTCGGGGATCGACGAAAAGGCCGCCCGCAAGAGCTGACGCGTAACGCTTGAAGGATTTCCCATGCCGATCGACGCCACCAGATCCTATGACGACCAGAACATCTTCGCGAAGATCCTGCGCGACGAGATTCCGTCGAAGCGGGTTTACGAGGATGATTATGCGATCGCCTTTCACGACATCAATCCGCAAGCGCCGACGCATATCCTGGTGATCCCGCGCGGACGCTATGTCTCATGGGATGATTTCAGCGCGCATGGGTCGGACGCGGAGATTGCCGGGTTCGTGCGCGCGGTCGGTACCGTCGCCCGTGCCGCGGGGTTCGTCGCCCCCGGATACCGGCTGCTCGCCAATACCGGGCTCGATTCCGGACAGGAAGTGCCGCATCTTCACGTTCATCTGTTTGCCGGCCGGCATCTTGGGCCGATGCTGGCGCGATAAGGGATTGCACGAGGCGGTTTTGCCACTAGGCTCCGCCGCTTCGTATAACGACGGCAAACGTCGAGCATCCTGATCCTCAGGGGGGATTTTAATGATATTCGGGCGCGTAAAGTCACTCGACGCCATTCTTGCCACGGCCGAGAAAAAGGGCCTGCACAAGACCCTCGACGCCTTCCAGCTGACCATGCTGGGCGTCGGCGCCGTCATCGGCACCGGCATCTTCGTCCTGACGTCCGAGGCCGCGCAAAAGGCCGGCCCGGGCATGCTGGTCAGCTTCATCATCGCCGGTTTCGTCTGCGCGGTCGCCGCGCTGTGCTATTCGGAACTGGCGTCGATGGTGCCCGTGTCGGGCTCAGCCTATACCTATACCTATGCCGTCACCGGCGAAATCCTCGCCTGGATGGTCGGTTGGGCGCTGATCCTCGAATATGCGGTGGGGGCGAGCGCGGTCGCGGTCGGCTGGTCCAACCATGCGGTCGGATTGCTCAATGGCCTCGGGTTCCACATACCCGCCTTTCTCAGTAACGGCGACGCGCTGATCGCCAATGTGCAGATCGCCCTGGGTGCGACGGCGACGCCCGATCTCGTCACCGCGACCCAGGTCGGGGGCTATTTCAATCTGCCCGCGGTGATCATCTCTGTGCTGATCACCGGCCTGCTGATCCTCGGCACGACCGAAAGCGCACGCGTCAACGCCGTGCTGGTCGCGATCAAGATCCTTGCCCTCACCGCCTTCATCGCGCTGACCATTCCGGTGCTCAAGGCCGACAATTTCACCCCATTCGCGCCGACCGGTGCGACCGGCGTCCTGGGCGCCGCAGCCTCGATCTTCTTCGCTTATGTCGGCTTCGATGCGGTTTCGACGGCGGCGGAAGAAACCAAGAATCCCCAACGCAACGTGCCGATCGGACTGATCGCCAGTCTTGCCATCTGTACGCTGTTCTACATTCTGGTCGCGAGCGGCGCGATCGGCGCGATCGGCGCGCAGCCGGTCTCCTCGCTGTCCGGCGTGGTGCTGGCGCCGGGATCGGCCGAAATGGCCGGGCGTTGCGCCTCGATCGTCAGCAGCGGCGTGGTCGAGCCGCTGGTCTGTTCGAAGGAAGCGCTCGTCCATGTGCTCGACACGATCGGCTGGCATTCGGTCGGCCGGCTGGTCGGTCTCGCCGCCGTGCTTGCACTGCCCTCGGTCGTGCTGATGATGATGTTCGGCCAGACCCGCGTCTTCTTCGTGATGGCGCGCGACGGCCTGCTGCCGGCAAAGCTCGCCAGCGTCCATCCGCGTTTCAAGACCCCGCATGTCGTGACCGCGGTCACCGGCGTCGTCGTCACCATCGCGGCAGCGGTCCTGCCGGTCGGCAAGCTTGCCGATTATTCCAACTCGGGCACATTGTTCGCCTTCATGATGGTGGCGATCTCGGTGATGGTGCTGCGGGTCAAGGACCCGTCACGCAAGCGACCGTTCCGCACGCCGGCGATCTGGGTCATCGCGCCGCTGGCGATTGTCGGCTGCATCGGGCTGTATGTGTCGCTGCCCTGGCTCGCGATCCTCGTCCTGCCGATCTGGGGCGCGATCGGGCTGGCCGTCTATTTCCTCTATAGTCGTTCGCGCAGCCATGTCGGACGCGGTCTCGACGACTTGAATGACGCTGCGCTCGGCGAGCTGGCGCCCAAGGTGCCGGGCACTGAATAAACTGATCGACCTGAAGATGGAGAAGGGGTCGGGAAGCAATTCCCGCCCCCCTTTTTCTACTGCCTGCCATGCCGGCCGGCGGCCATTCCGTAACGGCGAGCAGCTTTGACGGATTGCACCGACCGGCTTTCGCTTTAAACGTCAATCTTTCGCGATTCAGCGTTATCGCACTTTCTTCTGGGGGACCCGTTCATGATCTTCGGGCGTATCAAATCACTCGACGCCATCCTTGCCACCGCCGAGAAGAAATCGCTGACGCGATCGCTCGGCGCCTTTCAGCTGACCATGCTCGGCGTCGGCGCCGTGATCGGCACCGGCATTTTCGTGCTGACGGCGGAGGCCGCGCAAAAGGCCGGGCCGGGCATGATGATCTCGTTCATCATTGCCGGTTTCGTCTGCGCCTTTGCTGCTTTGTGCTATTCGGAAATGTCGTCGATGGTGCCGGTTTCCGGCTCCGCCTATACCTATAGCTATGCGGTGATGGGCGAAATGATCGCCTGGATCGTCGGCTGGGCGCTGATTCTCGAATATGCCATTGCCGCCGGCGCGGTCTCGGTCGGCTGGTCGGGCTATGTCGTCGGGCTGATCCAGCATGCGTTCGGGATAAACATCCCGCATTTGCTGGTCCGCGGTCCGTTCGACGGCGGCATGATCAACCTGCCGGCAATGGCGATCGCCGGACTCGTCACCTGGCTGCTGGTCATCGGCACCCGGGAAAGCGCGATGGTCAACGCCGTGCTGGTCGCGGTCAAGGTCACTGCGCTCACCCTGTTCATCGTGCTTGCGCTGCCGGTCATGAACATGGCGAATTTCACGCCCTTCTCGCCGCTCGGGTTCGGCGGCATCTCCGCCGCCGCCGCGTCGATCTTCTTTGCGTATGTCGGCTTCGATGCGGTCTCGACCGCGGCGGAGGAAACCAAGAACCCGCAGCGTAACATGCCGATCGGCCTGATCGGTTCGCTCGCCATCTGCACCGTCTTCTACATCCTTGTCGCGACCGGCGTCGTCGGTACCGTTGGGGCCCAGCCAGTGGCTGGCCCGAACGGCCAGATCCTCGCACCGGGCAGCATCGAGCTGGCCAACCAGTGCGCCGCGATCAAGGACGCCGCCGTGGTCTGCTCGAAGGAAGCCCTGGCCTGGACCATGCGCGAAATCGGCTGGAAGCAGGTCGGCAATCTGATCGGCCTTGCCGCCGGCCTGGCCCTGCCCTCGGTCATCCTGATGATGATGTTCGGGCAGACCCGCATCTTCTTCGTGATGAGCCGTGACGGCCTGCTCCCGGAGGTCCTGTCGAAGGTTCACCCGAAATTCCACACGCCGCATGTCATCACCATCATCACCGGCCTGTTCGTCGCCCTGTTCGCGGCGTTCTTCCCGGTCGGGCTGCTCGCCGACATCTCGAACTCGGGCACCCTGTTCGCCTTTGCGGCGGTGTCGATCGCGGTGATGGTGCTGCGACGGACCGATCCGGATCGCCATCGTCCGTTCCGCACCCCGGCAGTCATGGTGACGGCGCCGATCGCGATCATCGGTTGCGCCTATCTGTTCTACAATCTCGGCATGCCGACCAAGCTGATGTTCGTCGGCTGGGCCGCAGTCGGCCTGGTGGTCTATTTCGGTTATAGCCGCAGCCGCAGCCATGTCGGCCGCGGCTCGATCGAAGTCCATGAGACCGATAGCGACGCACCGCCGCAACCGGTGCCGCCGATCGTCTGAGCGCCGGACTTCCGGAAACGAAAAAGGGGTGCTGTCCAGCCGGACAGCACCCCTTTTTCTTGACGAACAGAATCAGGTCAGCCGAGCTTGCTCGCCGCCAGCGCCTTCATGTCGACCATTGGCCGCGCGCCGATGTGCGAGATGATCTCCGCCGCGCAGATCGCGCCGAGACGGAGTGAATCCTCGACCGACCGGCCCTGCGCCTGGCCGGTCAGGAAGCCAGCCGCGAACAGGTCGCCCGCGCCCGTCGTGTCGACCACCTTGGCAATCGGTTCGGCCGGCACCGCGACGGTCTTGCCGCCCGACACCGCGATCGCGCCATTCTCGCTGCGCGTCACCACCAGCATCGGCACCTGTGCCGCTGCCGCGGCGACCGCCGTGTCGAAATCCTCGACCTCCATCAGCGCCAGGATTTCCGCTTCATTGGCGAACATGATGTCGATCAGCCCGTCATTCATCAGCTTGCGGAAATCGCCACCGTGGCGCGAGATGCAGAACACGTCCGACAGGGTGAAGGCGACCTTGCGGCTCGCCTTGCGGGCGATTTCGATCGCGGCGCGCATGGCCTGGCGCGGTTCTTCCGGATCCCACAGATAGCCTTCGAGATACAGGATCGCGGCGCTCGCGATCAGCTCGCTGTCGAGTGCGCTGGCGGGCAGGAACTGCGACGCGCCGAGAAAGGTGTTCATCGTCCGCTGCCCATCGGGCGTGACGAAGATCAGGCAGCGTGCGGTGGTCGGCGCGCCGTCGCGCACGGCCGTCCCGAAGGTCACACCGGTCGCACGGATGTCATGCGCGAAGACTTCACCAAGCTGGTCGTTGGCGACTTGTCCGATAAAACCGCAGCGCGCGCCAAGCGCCGCCATGCCGGCGACGGTGTTGGCGGCGGAGCCGCCGCTCGCTTCGATCCCGGGGCCCATCTTGGCGTAGAGCGCATCGGCGTCCTCGGGCGAGAACATCAGCTGCATCGATCCCTTGGCCATCCCCTCGGCGGTGATGAAGGCGTCGTCGGTCTGGGAAAGCACATCGACGATCGCGTTGCCGATCGCAACGACGTCATAGGCTGGCGTGGTCAAAACAAGGTCTCCGGAAAAACGGGCCCGTACGGAGTTCGGCCCGTACGGAGAAGCGTTCGCCCTAATTTGCACGGCGACGCAGCGCAACCGCCGTTGACGTGGGCACAGCAAGGCCGCACCAAGCGCGCATGATCCGCGCTTTCTTCCTGTCGGTCGGCCAGCTCGGCGACAAGCGCATCATTCGGGTGTTCCTGAAATCGTTCGCGCTGACCTGTCTGATCCTCGCCGCGATCGGTGCGGGGCTGTGGTTCGGCGCGCAATCGCTGGTCGCCTGGGCCGGCGCGAGCGCGGGTGTCGCCGGCCTTGCCGGGGTCGCGGCGGCGCTCGGCATCCTGCTCGCCGGGTGGCTCTTGTTCCGAGCCATCGCGATCGCGGTGATCGGCATCTTCGCCGATGACGTGGTGCTGGCGGTCGAGGACAAATATTATCCCACGGCGCTGGCGCAGGCGACGGATGTCCCGCTTGGTCGCTCGATCGTCATGGGGCTCAGGGCGGCGGGCCGGGCGATCCTGGTCAATGTCGCGCTGTCGCCGGTCTATCTGCTGCTGATCGTGACGGGCATCGGCACGCCGATCCTGTTCTTCGTCGTCAATGGCTGGCTGCTCGGCCGCGATCTCGGCGACATGGTCGCGGCGCGGCATATGCCGGAGAGCGAGTTGAAGGCGTGGCGCGGCACGACCCAGGTCAGCCGGTTCGCGATCGGGCTGATTGTCACGGGCCTGCTCGTCGTGCCGATCGTTGCGATCATCGCGCCGGTGCTAGGTGCGGCCATGGCGACGCACTGGTTTCATGGAGGACGTAAAGCGTGAAACGATTGCTGATCGTGGCCGGACTCGGCTTCTCGCTTGCCGGTTGCGCGACCACCGGCACCCCCGCTCCGGCGCGGGTTCGGCCGCCGATCGTGCCGATCCCGACCACCACCCACAATGTCGTCGGTCTGGAACATGTCATGGGCCAGAATGCCCGCGGCCTGGTCGCGCTGTTCGGCCGGCCCGGCGCCGATATGCTCGAAGGCGATGCGCGCAAGCTGCAATTCGCCAGCGGCACCTGCGTGCTCGACGCCTATCTCTACCCCAAGGGCAAGGCCGAACCCGTCGTCACTCATGTCGACGCGCGCCAGACCGACGGCAGCCCGGTCGACCGCGCCAGCTGTGTCGCGGCACTGTCGATGAAGGCGCAGGGGAAATAGGCGCAACCGGACGGAATTGGGCAATGATGCTGGTTGCCCATCCCGTTCATTTTGCGGTCAGGTTGATCTGGCCTATAAGCAAGGGATGACCCGTTTGATGCCACCGCATTTTCGTGCGTTTCCGATCGCGATCGCCCCGGTTGTGCTTGCCCTGGTTGCGGGCGCTTCCTGCTGGTCGACAGCGTCATTTGCGCAATCGGCGCCAGCGCCGGCACCGGCAACAGAGCCCGCGCCGCCCTCGACCGGCGATACGATTCGCCTGACCGATGAACAGCGCTGGGCGATCCTGAACAGCAACACCGAGGAAAGTGCCGCCGCTGCTCGCGGCGAACTGGTGGGATCAGCGCGCCCCGGGCGAGGCATCCATGGCGAGATGGGCGTCATGATCGGCTCATATGGCACGCGCAGCGTCTATGGCACGGCGGAAATTCCCCTTGGCGAGAACGCCGGGGCGGTCGTGTCGTTCGAAAGCAGCCGCTTCGGCTATCCGCGGCAGCGCTCGATCCGCCCTTAGAGTCGTTTTCAGCAAGACGGCGCCAGCCCGAACGGGAATGGCGGATCACCCCAATTTGAAAACGCGCTGACACTCGTCCTGAGTCAGGCCCATTCGGCCAGAACAGTCTCATCAACTTCAGTCGCAAGCCGCCCTTCCCGCTCGGCCACCCAGCGCGCCCGGTCCAGCCGCCCGAGCGCCCAGACCGCCGCGCCGCGCACCACTGGCGCCGGATCGTCCAGGAGTTCCGCCACGACGCCGACCAGCCCGGCCGACCCGCTATTCCCCGCCGCCACCAGCGCGTTGCGGACCATCCGGTCGCGCCCGATGCGCTTGATCGGCGATCCCGCAAACACTTGTCGGAACCCGGCATCGTCCAGCCCCATCAGATCGGCCAGCTCGGGCGCGACCAATTCGGCGCGCGGCGCGAACGCCATATTGGCATGCGCCGCCTCGGCGAACTTGTTCCATGGACACACCGCCAGGCAATCGTCGCAGCCATAGATGCGGTTGCCCATCGCGGCGCGAAACTCGGTCGGGATCGGCCCGCCATGCTCGATCGTCAGATAGGAAATGCACCGCCGCGCATCGAGCCGGTAGGGCGCGGGAAAGGCATTGGTCGGGCATGCCTGCTGGCACGCATCGCACGACCCGCAGGTATCGCTGCCGCCGGTATCGGTCGCCAGGTCGGCGGTGGTATAGATCGCGCCGAGGAACAGCCAGCTGCCATGCTCGCGGCTGACCAGATTGGTATGCTTGCCTTGCCAGCCCAGCCCGGCCGCCTCAGCCAGCGGTTTTTCCATCACCGGCGCGGTGTCGACGAACACCTTGACGTCCGTCCCCTGCAATTCGCCGACCAGCCAGCGCGCCAGCGCCTTCAGGTTGCGCTTTACCACATCGTGATAATCGCCGCCCTGCGCGTAAATCGAGATCCGCCCGATCTCCCCCTCCCCGGCCAGCCTGAGCGGATCGCTCGCCGGCGCATAGCTCATCCCCAGCGCGATCACGCTGCGCACCTCCGGCCACAATGCCGCCGGGCTCTCGCGGTGATGCGCGCGCGCCTCCATCCAGATCATGTCGCCATGTGCGCCTTCCGCCAGCCATTGGCGCAGCCGCTCGGCGGTGCGCGGCGCGGCATCGGCGCGCGCCACCCCGCACGCGGCGAAGCCGAACTCGGCCGCCTTCGCCTTCAGGCGATCGGTGAACTGCCTACCCGTCTCCGGGCGATCCTTCTGCTTGTCTTGGCGCACCCGCACCCGCTACCACGAGCCGACAGAACAAGGAATTTTCGTTGAACCAGGGCCTCGCGATCAGCGCCACGGGACTGATCAAGAATTTCGGTGGCCGCCGCGTGGTGGATGGAATCGATATCGCGGTACCGCGCGGGGTCATTTATGGCGTGCTCGGGCCCAATGGCGCGGGCAAGACCACCACATTGCGCATGCTGCTCGGCATCATCGAGCCCGATGGCGGCAGCCGCACCCTGCTCGGCCATGATCGCCCGCGCGAAGCGAGCGACCAGATCGGCTATCTCCCCGAGGAACGCGGCCTTTATCCGGCGATGAAGGCGAAGGACGCGATCGCCTTTCTCGGCGCGCTGCGCGGTCTCGACCTCAAGACCGGGCGCAAGCGCGCGGTGACCTTGCTGGAGGCGGCGGGGCTCGGCCATGCGGTCGACACCAAGATCCGGAAATTGTCCAAGGGCATGGCGCAGCTCGTGCAATTGCTCGGCTCGGTCGTGCATCAACCCGAATTGCTCGTGCTCGACGAACCTTTTTCGGGCCTCGACCCGGTCAATCAGGAACGGCTCGAGGCGCTGATCCTTGCCGAGCGCGACCGCGGCGCGACGATCCTGTTCTCGACTCATGTCATGGCGCATGCCGAACGGCTGTGCGACCGGCTGGCGATCATCGCCGGCGGCAAGCGCCGTTTCGAAGGCACGGTCAACGAAGCGCGCGGCACCTTGCCGATGCGCGCGCATTATATTCCGCATCATGACGGCGACGGAATCGCGGCGCTGCTGCCCGCCGATGCCGCGCGCGACAGCGACGGATGGCGCTTCACCGTGCCGGAGGAAGGGATCGAGACCTTGCTGGTGAAACTGATCGATGCCGGTTTCGGCATTTCCGGCCTGTCGATCGAACGCCCCGGCCTGCACGATGCCTTTGTGCGCATTGTCGGCGCCGATGCGCTGGAGCAAGCGGCATGAGCAACCGCCAAGTCGGCAACACCCGCCGCCTGATCCGCCAGACCATGACCATCGCCCGGCGCGACTTCATCGCCACCGTCTTCACCCCGACCTTCCTGATCTTCCTGTTCGCGCCGCTGATCATGGGGTCGTTCGGCGCGATCGGCGGCATGGGCGCGATGACCGTCACGCAAAGCGGCGAGAACAAGAATCGCATCGTCGCGATCGTTGCGCCGGAACAGGCCATCGTGATGAGGGACCAGGACACCAGGCTGCGCCGTGTGTTCCGCACCGGCGAGAAACCACCCGAATTGCTGATCGAGACGCCACAGGCCAACGCCCAGGCCCAGGCCCGCGCGCTGTTCGATACCAAGGATTACGACGTACAGTCGGCGCTTTACGGCCCGCTCGACAAGCCGGTCATCCTCTATGGCACACAAGGAAACCGCACCGCCGATTATCTGGCCGAACTGGCCGAAGCGAGCCTGCGCGCCGAACGCTCGGGCGGCACGACGCCGCTCAGCACGCCGACCAGAACCCCGATCGCACGCGAACGCGCCTCGCTCGGCGGGCAGAATCAGGCCGCTTTCTTCACCGTGTTCGGCATTTTCTTCCTCACCTTGCTGCTTGCCGGCCAGGCCGTCGGCACGATGGCGGAGGAGCGCAGCAACAAGGTGATCGAAGTGCTCGCCGCCGCGGTACCGCTGGAATCGGTCTTTCTCGGCAAGCTGCTCGGCATGTTCGGCGTCGCGATCCTGTTCGTCGCCTTTTGGGGAACATTGATCAGCCAGATCGGCACGATCATGCCGCCGGGCTTCGCCCAGGCGCTCCGCGAGATCGGGCCGGCGGTCGGCATGCCGGTCTATGTCATCCTGTTCTTCGGCTATTTCACCATGGCGTACATGCTGCTCGGCGCGGTGTTCCTCAGCGTCGGTGCACAGGCATCGACCATGCGCGAGATCCAGATGCTGTCGCTGCCGATCACCATCGTGCAGGTCGCGATGTTCGGCCTTGCCGCGACCGCCGCGTCGAAACCCGGCACGCCGCTTGCCACCTTTGCGGAGATATTCCCGCTCTCCTCGCCCTTCGCGATGGCGGCGCGCGCCGCGAATCAGCCGGAGATCTGGCCGCATGTCGCCGCATTGCTGTGGCAGGCGTTATGGGTCGCGATCGTCATCACGATCGGCGCGCGGGCGTTCCGGCGCGGCGTGCTGCAATCGGGCAGCGGCAAGATGAATCTGAAGGCGATGTTCCGGCGCGGCTGACGAAAAATCGCTTCCGCCCCTCGCCCCATCGCAAAAGGTTGCAAAACGCTATTGACCGGAGTGTCAGTTAGAGGTTTGTTTCGGCAAAGAGGAGAGTCGAAATGGCGACATTAGCGCAAGACGTCGGGGCACAGGATCACGACGCGCCCAAACCGCCCCGGACGGTCGATCCACTCGATGTGAGCCGCCCCGAACTCTATCGTGACGACACCTGGCACGCCCCGTTTCGCCAGCTCCGTGCCGAAGCGCCGGTGTACAAGGTCGAACAAAGCGGTTTCGGCACTTTCTGGTCGGTCTCGACCTACAAGCCGATCGTCGAAGTCGAATCGCTTCCCGACATCTATTCCTCCGAAGCCGGCGGCATCACCATCGCCGACTTTATCGAGGAACGCAGCGACGTGCGCATGCCGATGTTCATCGCGATGGACCGGCCCAAACATACCGGCCAGCGCCGCACCGTCGCCCCTGCCTTCACGCCGAGCGAGATGGTCCGCATGTCGGATAATATCCGCATGCGCACCGGCGAGATTCTCGACACGCTTCCGTGGGGCGAGGAATTCGACTGGGTCGATACCGTCTCGATCGAACTGACCACGCAAATGCTCGCCATTCTGTTCGATTTCCCATGGGAGGATCGCCGCAAGCTGACCTTCTGGTCCGACTGGGCCGGCGATATCGAACTGGTCAAGACCGAGGAGCTGCGGCTCCAGCGGCTGCAATACATGTATGAATGCGGCGGCTATTTCCAGAAGCTCTGGGACCAGAAGGTCGGCAAGGAGCCGACCCCCGACCTGATCTCGATGATGATCCATTCCGATGCGATGCGCGAAATGGACCAGATGGAATTTCTCGGTAACCTGATCTTGCTGATCGTCGGCGGCAACGACACGACGCGAAATTCGATGACTGCCGCCGCTTATGGTCTCGACCTGTTTCCCGACCAGCGAGAAAAGCTCGAGGGCGATCCGTCACTGATCCATAACACGGTTCAGGAAATCATCCGCTGGCAGACCCCGCTTGCGCATATGCGCCGCACCGCGACGCAGGATACGGTGCTGGAAGGACAACAGATCAAGCAGGGCGACAAGCTCGCGCTGTGGTATCTCTCGGCCAATCGCGACGAGAGCGTGTTCGAAAATGCCGACAAGATCCTGGTCGATCGTCCCAATGCGCGGCGCCACCTCGCTTTCGGCCACGGCATCCATCGCTGCGTCGGCGCGCGGCTGGCCGAGTTGCAGATCGCGACCCTGCTGGAGGAAATGGCCAAGCGCCGCATGCGCGTGAACGTCGTCGGCGAACCCGAACGCGTCGCCGCCTGCTTCGTCCATGGCTATCGCAAGCTGCCGGTCGAGATTTCGAAATATTGACCCCGGCAAAGCCCCCTCCTGCGGGAGGGGGTGGCCGGATGCATCTCGAATGGCG
This sequence comes from Sphingomonas sp. ERG5, assembly GCF_000803065.1. Taxonomy (GTDB): domain Bacteria; phylum Pseudomonadota; class Alphaproteobacteria; order Sphingomonadales; family Sphingomonadaceae; genus Sphingomonas. Next base: position 29,736 of record NZ_JSXI01000080.1, on the reverse strand, counting down.
GAACGCGCGTAACTATTGTCGCGTTACCGACGAATGAGAAGCATGATGATCCACAACCGACGTGCCTTTCTGACGATCGCGGGCAGCAGTGCCGCCGCCATCGCCCTGTTCGGCTGCCGCGGCGCCACCGCCGGCGCGCCCGAGAGTTTCGAGTTTCAGCTGACCGATGCGCAGTGGAAAGCGAAGCTCTCGCCCGCCGCCTATCAGACGCTGCGCCACGAAAGCACCGAGCGGCCGGGGTCGAGCCCGCTCAACAACGAACACCGCGCCGGCATCTTCTCCTGTGCGGGCTGCGCGCTGCTGCTCTATTCGTCGAAGACCAAGTTCGACAGCGGCACCGGCTGGCCGAGCTTCTGGCAACCGCTGGCCAATGCGGTACGCATGCGAAAGGACAGCACGCTCGGCTTCACCCGCACCGAAGTGCATTGCCGCCGCTGCGGCGGGCATCTTGGCCATGTCTTCGACGACGGCCCGCCGCCGACCGGCAAGCGCTATTGCATGAACGGCGTGGCAATGGCGTTCGCGCCGGGCAAGGCCTAGACGCCAAGCTGATTGCGATCGAGCGCCGTCCCGCGATATGTTGCCCGTCGGCACTGTCGCCGAGAGCAGAGGGACGACGCGATGGCTATCTTTCCGGCCGACATCTTCACTGAGCCGACCGACGTCGATCCCGACACGCTCACCAATCTCGGTCCGCTGCGACGGCTCGCCGGGACCTGGCAAGCCGACAAGGGTATCGATCTCAACCCCAAGGCCGACGGGCCGGAACGCCGCATCTTTCGCGAGCAAATCGTGATGGACCCGATCGACCCCCAGACCAATGGACCGCAGCTATTCTACGGCCTGCGCTACCACATCCATATCAACACGCCCGAGGAGGATATCACCTTTCACGACCAGGTCGGCTATTGGCTGTGGGAGCCGGCGACCGGGCTGGTGATCCAGACCGTCGCCATTCCACGCGGCCAGGTGCTGATCGCGTCGGGGCAAGCCACCGCCGATGCCGCGACACTGGAATTGACCGCGACGCGCGGGCAGACCGAATATGGCATCTGCTCGACCGCATTTCTCGAATATGCCTTTCGCACCGACGCCTATCGCATCGCGATCAGCTTCGAGCCCGATGGCTCATGGAGCTATGTCACCGACACGACGCTGACCGTGCATGGCCGTCCCGATCCCTTCGCGCACCGTGACCAGAACACGCTGCGCAAGATCGCGGAGGCCGAACCCAATCCGCTGGCGCGGTTGCTCAAGGCAAAGCAGGGCTGAGGGGGAAGCCCTTACAATCTTTGAAGCAGGGTGAATTTGACTGAACCACCACCGTCATCCCCGCGAAAGCAGGGATGACGGACAGGGCGCGCCCAAGTCAGCTGACTCTAAAACGGTCGGTTCAGAGGTAGAAAATCCGGGTGCTCATCGTTTCCGAGACAGGTCTCTCAGAAAGCGACGCGATCCACCAGCGACAGCACGCCGTTCGTGTTGCTCTCGTTCGACGCCATCGTCACCGGGGCATCCAGCGTATCGTCCTGCGAAGGTGTACCGTCCGAATAGATGAAGCCATTGGCGACATAAGCGGTCGTACCGAGGCCGCCATTGCCGGCGAACCAGACCTTGACCAGGCTCCAGTCGCCCGCTGCCGACACGTCGACCGCGCGGACATTATGTTCGATCCCGCCGCGGCGCGACCAATTGGCATGAGTCAGCAGCACTTCACGATCGCTGACGATGCCCGACACCATTGCGACATGGCCGAGGCGCATACGGCCGCTGGAGGCGAAAGACAGGACGGCGCCGACCTTGGGCGCATGGCCACGGGCGTAACGGCCGGCGGCCTGGCCCCACCAGGTGTTGGCATTGCCATGGATGTTGATGCCGGAAATGGTGCGGGCATAGGGGGCGCACTGCCAGAATTGGGCAGAAGCCGGTGTCGCCGTCAGCAGGGCGCACGATACCACCAGCGCAAAACGCGCTGCCAAAGCCCGAAAATTCATGTGACCCCCTCAGGTCGCGACCATTCGTTGGATCGTCCAAAGCAGGTCGCGGCGGCGGTGGAAACCCCCGGGCCGCGACCAATGGAACCTTTTCCGATGAAACGAGTTGACCGCGCGATGACTGCCAGATGAACGGCGTTATTGGACCGTTTTCCAGCCGACAATCTTGTCGACCGTGCCCGATGTGACCGGGTGATAGCCCGCCCGCGCCTCGGCATAGATTCGTTTTGCCAGCGCCTGACCGTGCGCGCCGTCTTCCATCAGCGTGGTGAACAACGGCGCGACGAACTTGCGCCGCCCCTGCGCCAACAGGAATTGCTCGGCCGACTTTTCACCGCGCGCATAGCGATTCGGCAGGACGAGCTGCAGCCATACGAAGCGGATCTCGCTATTACCGGTGTCCGACCAAGCGAAGCGATCGTCGAGCGCCTTGATCCGCTCCGCCGGCAGCTTGCGCGGCAATTGCGTGATGAAGCGCATCGTCTCCTGCGTCGTGACATTGCCCGGCACTGCCGCGACCGCGCCGCCGGCGGCGAACGCCTTGGCCGCCGCATCGATCGCCGGGAAGGCATCGGACGTCACATGCACCGCATTGGCCGGGATGCCCGGCTGATAGGCCCATTGGTCGATGCCGATCTTCGCTTCGAGTCCCTTGTCGCCCTTGATCAGATTCTCGCGCAGATCCTTCAGGAATCCGGCGGTGGTCTGCGGCTGAAAGGCATGGCGGTCGAAATAGGCGCGCAGATAGGCGTCCCATCTCTCGCGGCCCACCGCCGCCTCGATCGTGCGCAGGAAGGTCGCGCCCTTGTCATAGGCGATCTGCGTCATGCCGTCGTCAGGCGAGCGATTGGCGGGAAGGTCGAGGCGCAGCTGCGTATCCTTCGACATCGGCCCGCCCGCTTCCTTGATCGCGGCCTGCATGTCGCTCCATGACAGATCGGCCTCCATTGCCGCGCGCTTCGGACCATAGAGTTTCTCCATGATCCGGTTCTCGAAATAGCTGGTGAAGCCTTCGTTCAGCCAGAAATCGTTCCAGGTCGCGTTGGTGACGAGATTGCCCGACCAGCTATGCGCCAGCTCATGCGCGATCAGGCTGACCAGGCTGCGGTCGCCCGCGATCGCGGTTGGCGTGGCGAAGGTCAGGCGCGGATTCTCCATGCCCCCGAACGGGAAGCTCGGCGGCAGCACGAGCAAATCGTAACGGCCCCAGCGGTACGGCCCATACAAGCTCTCGGCGGCATCGACGAATTTCTCCAGCTCGCCGAATTCCTTGGCCGATTTCTCCAGCATCGACGGCTCGGTCCAGATGCCGGTGCGCGGCCCGGTCGCCTGGAAGCGCAGGTCGCCGACCGCAAGCGCGATCAGATACGGCGCAACCGGCTTGTCCATGACATAGCTGAAGGTGCGCATCTTGTTCGCCGCGGTCTCGCCCAGCGCCGATTTCGATTCACCGCTCATCACCGCGGTCAGCCCTTCGGGCACGGTGATCTTCGCTTCCCAGGTCTGGCGGATACCGGGCGAATCCTGCGTCGGGATCCAGCTGCGGTTGAGGATCGCTTCGCCCTGGCTGAACAGATAGGGCAGTTTCTTGCCCGCGGTCTGCGCCGGAGTCAGCCATTGCAGCGCGTCCGCCTTGGGCGAAGTCGAATAAGCGACCTTGATTTTCCGCGCGCCCATTTTGTCGACGGGCCCCAAGGTGACGGTCAGCGGCGCGCCATGGATCGGGTCGGCCGCGCCCAGCGTGAAGGGCAAGGGCTTGCCCGCGGCATCGGTCACCGCCGTGACGGTCAGGTCGCGCGTATCGAGCACGATCTGCTTCGCATTCGCCGCCGCCGCGACGTCCAGCGTCGCGCTCCCCGTCAGGGTATGTGCGGCAAAGTCAGTGACCAAGTCGATCGCGACGTGCGTGACGCGCGCTTCGGCCGGGTTGGCATAGCTGTGAATGTCCTTTGCATCGGGCGTCAGCAGGACCTGCGACACGCCGGGGGCGCCATCGGCCACTTTCTCGGCGCCATTCTTGGCGGCGGTGCAGGAGGCAAGAACAGCGGCGAGCGCGATCAGCGAAACGGTGGCGATACGCATGGAAGACCCTTTGCAAGAGTGAATGCCGACCTTGCTAGCGTGCGCCGGGCCGGGAATGAAGCCCATCCCTCGCCCTCTCGCCAACCCTGTCCATGCCGACTATTATGCGGCCATGAAATTGCTCGTCCTGGCCCTGTGCCTGCCGCTGATCGCCTGTTCGCAAAGCCGGGGCGTCGGCAATGACACCGGACTGTTCGGAACCGACAACGGCACCGCGATGACGCCCGGCATGCGTCCGGTCCGCGTCGGTGAAGGCGGCCCCACCTTCAATGCCTGCGCAACCGCCGGCCAGGTGGTCAATCTGTCGCCATCGGGCGAAACGTCGCTGCCGGTCCGGGCGGCGCCCTTCGTCGAAGCCGATGAGGTCGTGCGGCTCGCCAATGGCGCCCGCGTCTATATTTGCACCCGCACGATCGATCAGCGCTGGCAAGGCGTGGTCGTGCCGCCCGCCGATGCGCCCGATACCGATTGCGGCGTCCTCGCGCCCGTCGAATCGCCGCGTGGCTATGCCGGTCCGTGCAAAAGCGGCTGGGTATCGAGCGCGTTCGTCAGGACGATCTCAAACTGAACCCAGCAACGCGGCCGTCCGGCTCGCACGCGATCATGTCGCCCGTGGGATGGGGCTCGGATCGACTTTCCCGCAAAGGTTCTTCGCGATCCATGCGGGGAACCTCTTCCCCGACGGGATCGCCCGGTGCGGGTTTCCGGCCACCGAACCATGATGTGAAATAGCGGTCCGCCAACAGCGCGATCGCCATCATCGCGATCAGGAACGCCAGCCCGGTCAGCGCGCCGGGATGCGTGATTCCGATCCGGGCGAGCATCGCTTCAGTCATCACGGCGGCGGGGCTGTGCAGCACGTAAAGCGGATAGGACGCCGCACCGAGCAGATGGCACGCGCGCCGCATTGCCGGGCCGGGTTCGCCCGCAATGGCCAGACAGACCAGCGCGGGCAGCCAGACTGTAATGCAGACAAAGGGATACCAGGCGCCGAGCGGTGGCATCATCAGGGTAAGGGCCGCCAGCGCAAGAACCGCCACTGACCCGGGCGACGACACGCTGATGCGGCCACGCAGGCGGAACAGCAACAAACCCATCGCGAACGAATAGGTCACCCGCACGAAGCCGGTACCGAAAAACGCCCAGGAATGCCCCTCGTCGAGCGCCTTGCCGCTCAGTGTCATCGCCGCCAGGATCGATCCGGCGACACACACCACCGCGACCAGGCGACGCGTCGTGACCGACCGATGCAGCACGGCATAGACGACATTGATCGCCAGTTCGAAAAACAGCGACCAGGACGGCGTGTTGAGCGGGAAGGTTTCATCATTCCAGGTGAAGGGTGACGGCAGCATCACCAGGCCGAACAGCAGCGGCAAGACCAGCGCGGTCGCGCTCAGCCGCGGGTCGGTGCCGCTCAGCCAGCATAATGTTCCCGCACCAAGGCCGAGCAACAGCCCGGCAAGATACAGCGGATACAGCCGGATCAGCCTGGCTTTCATGAAACCGGCAGGGCTCAACCCATCCGCCAGCCGCCGGTCATAGGCGCTGGCAATGACAAAACCGCTGATCACGAAGAACAGGTCGACCGCAAGCGGGCTGTTCGAAAAATCCCAGCCGGGAAAAAGTGGCCCGGCATGGCGGATCGCGATCAATGCCGCAGCGATCCCGCGAATGCCATCGAGCGTGGCATAGACGTGCTTGCCGGGTCGATCGGCCGATGCTGCAGCGACAAGCATGTCCGCCGGATAGCGAAGCAGCATTAAGGATCGATTATGGCCGCCGCCATCGGCCTGGCGTTCGTTTGAAATGCGCTCGCGGCACATTCAAACAGACCCTTATCGGTCCAGCCCTCCATTCCGCGAGCCGGGCGACGGACAGTGCCGCTGTATTGCCTCGAGCCAGGCGCGCGCGCCGGCCGCGTTCGGATGCACGCCGTCGCTGGTGGCGACCAAGGGCGACGGGACGAAGATCGCGCCGTGGCGCGTCGCGAGCAGGCGCAAGGCGCGGTTCTTCGCTGCCAGATCCTCGACATCGATGATCCCCGAGGAGGATTTGCCGGCCTCCACCTGCGGGATCGCAACGAGCATCAGGCGGTCCGCAGGCAATTTGGCGAGCAGTTTTTCATAATCCTCGATCCATCTGGAGGTCGGCACCACGCGGCCCGCCGCCGCATCGTTCGTGCCGATCGCCAGGATGATCCGCGACGGCGTCAGGATCGATGACAGCGTGGCCGCAACCGGCGCGAGATCGCTCAATCGGGCGCCGGAGATGCCCGCGTTGAACACAGTCGCACCACAGGCTTCACGGTGGAACGCACGCTCCACGATGCTGTCGCCGACGATCAGCGTCATGCCGGCGGGCGCGTTGCGTGCTTGCTCGGCAAGCACGAAGGATCGCCCAAGGACATAAGTCGAAAGTTCGCTCGGAACCTGGGCAACGCGCCACGCCAAACTCAGCGAGATCACCGCCAGCAGGGCCGAAGCCCCCATCCATGGTCGCACGCTTTGCATGACATATCATGCCGTGGAACGCGGTCGCTGTACAACCGCTCATGACCCGCGATGGCGGCGGGCGCGTAACCGGGGCGGTGTCCGCCGCCGAACGCTAACGCGCCCGCACGCCGATACGCATGTCTTGCATCTGGTCACCGGTTGAGCTGGAACAGAGTCCATGGCCGTCACCGACATCGCAACCCGCACCTATGACCATGGCTGGCGGCTCGACCCGATCGTCCGCTCTTTACTCGATACCGACTTCTACAAGCTGCTGATGCTGCAGATGATCCGCCACCTCCATCCCGAGGTGCAGGCGACGTTCGCGCTGATCAACCGCAGCACGACGGTCCGCCTTGCCGAGGTGATCGACGAACAGGAGTTGCGCGATCAGCTCGACCATGCCCGCACCTTGCGCTTCGGCAAGAAGGAGCTGATCTGGCTCGCCGGCAACAGCTTTTATGGCCGCGAGCGGATGTTCACGCCCGATTTCATCGCCTGGCTCGCTGATTTCCGGTTGCCCGATTATGAACTGCGCGCCGTCGACGGTCAGTTCGAACTGAGCTTTGACGGCCCCTGGACTCACACCAGCATGTGGGAAGTCCCGGCGCTGGCGATCGTCAACGAATTGCGCTCGCGCGCGGTGCTCAAGGGCAAGGGCCGCTTCGCGCTCGACATCCTCTATGCGCGGGGCAAGGCGCGGCTCTGGGGCAAGGTCGAGCGGCTGCGGCAATTGCCCGACCTGGTCATTTCCGATTTCGGCACACGGCGGCGGCACGGCTTTTTGTGGCAGCGCTGGTGCGTCGAAGCGCTGAAGGAAGGACTGGGCGATCGTTTCATCGGCACGTCGAACGTGCTGCTGGCAATGGACAATGACCTGGAGGCGATCGGGACCAATGCGCATGAACTGCCGATGGTGCAGGCGGCGCTGGCCGATGACGATGCCGGGATCGCCGCCGCGCCCTATCGCGTACTGGAGGAGTGGCGCGCCCATTATGACGGCAATCTGCTCATCGCCCTGCCCGACGCGTTCGGCACCACCGCCTTTCTGCGCGACGCGCCCGACTGGCTCGCCGACTGGACCGGCTTCCGCCCCGACAGCGTACCGCCGATCGAAGGCGGAGAGCAGATCATCGCCTGGTGGCAAGCGCATGGCCGCGACCCGCGCGACAAATTACTGATCTTCTCCGACGGCATGGACACCGACTCGATCGAGGCGACCTATCGCCACTTCCATGGCCGGGTACGGATGAGCTTTGGCTGGGGCACCAACCTGACCAATGACTTCCGCGACTGCGATCCCGACGGGGCGCATGGGCTGGAGCCGATCTCGCTGGTCGCCAAGGTGATCCGCGCCAATGGCCGTCCCGCGGTGAAACTGTCCGACAATCCCGCCAAGGCGACCGGCGATCCCGCCGAAATCGCGCGCTATCTGCGCATCTTCGGCGCAGAGGGCCGGGTCGCGACCAAGGTCGTCGTCTGACGTGCCAACATCATTCCCGCCAAGTGACGTGGCGGAACCTCAGTCCCGGCGCAATTTCCACCGCCGCGCCAGCCAGCCGACCGGTCGCAACACGGGATAGAGCCAGGCCAGCCCCGCCGGCAGCGTGATCAGTTGCCGGTCCGCCGGCGAGAAGAGTTCGAGCGCGAGTTGTCGTCGCCAATAGCGGCGGTCGGGCTTGATTGCATAACCGATGCTGCGCGACAGCACCGACCCTTGCCAGAAACGCCGCCAGGAATGCCGTCCGGGCTGCTCGTGCCAGCCGGCGTCGCGGTGAAAGCGAGCTGCGAGGCGGTCGAGCAACCGCACCTGCCGGCTGGCATGGGCACGCGCGAGAATGGCCGGCGGGATCGAATGCCCGAACCAGGCATGCAGCCGCGCAAAGCCATGCAGCATCGCGCCATCCAGCCCGAGCGCCGCGGCAGCGGTCAGCGCGCGCTCGGCCGCCTCCGGCGTATCGATCAGGACGGCAAGATCGTGGAGCCACATCAGCCGCGCCCAGCCATGTTTTGCACCGTGGACGCACAGATAAACCGGCAGGCGGTGCCGCGCCATGGTCGGCATCGCATAGGGTCCCACGGGAACGGTTTCCCGATCCGCCCATAGCGTCTCGCAGTCCCATGACAGCAATTCGGCATTATCGGTCAGCCGGTCATGGACTTCGACCAGGATCCGGCTCCGGCTGTGCAAATAGCCGATTTCCTTGACGATCGGAGCCGTTCCCGCGGCGTCCGGCACGCCATTGTCGGGGCGGAAATAGCCGAGCCCGGTCAGGATCGCGTCGACCTGGCCCGCCTTGCCGCGTTCGATCACGAAATCCAGGTCGCGACCGGCGCGACGCGCCGGATCGCGATAGAGTTGCACCGACAGGGGCACGCCCTTGATCATCACGAAGCGGATGCCGGCCTGTTCGAACGCACGCGCCACGCGCACCGCCTCGTCGATCCGCTGCAGCGTGGCGACGGCGTTGGCGGCGTTCATCTGGCGCAGCGCCGCCGCCGCGGGTGCCGGAACAATGTCCTCAGCGGCGAGCAAGGGCGCCGTAAGCCATAACAAGCCGTGCCGGGTCAGTCCCTGTACCACGACCTCCCAGTCAAGACCGGCGCCTGCCGCCGCTCGGAGCAGCTCTGGATCCTCCGCGCCGCCCCATACCCGGACAGCAAGCAGGATGAACCGCAGTTCCGGCGAGAATGCGCGCGCGTTCAGACTGTCGATGCGGGCCGCCCCTTGCGGCTGGTCGATCTCCACTATTTGCGCCACCCGTTCGCTCACCCCAAAGCCCAGGGCTCCTTATGCCCGTCGAGGGGCGATGCACAACCTGGGCACAACCTGGGCACAACCTGGGCGAGACAGCGGGAGAGCTTGTAGGTGACGTCCTCCCACGCGTCCGCTATGGCGCCCGCGTGACGTTCGATTATCTTTTTGGCGGCCTCTCCATCGGGTCCTCATTACCCTTTGACGGCTTGCGCAAAGGGCGTCCGGTCGGCGATGCGCGCCCGGATATCATGGTCACCAGCGGGATCGGCGCGGCGCCTGAGCCCGATCGCGAGCATTTTGCCTGGCCGGGACGTTATGGCCTCACGCTCGGCGAGTATCGCGGGCAATGGCTGATGCGGTCGGCATTCGACGGCAGTTTCCTGATCGCTCGCGACGGCACCAGCATTCAGGTTTTTTGCGATCACCTGCCGCCGGGCCAGGCGCTGACCGACGTACTGGTCCGCCGCATCTTGCCGCGCGTGACGATCCTGTTCGGCGCAAACGCGATCCATTCGGCCGCGCTTGCCGGGCAGGACGGTGGGCAGGGCGGCGGGCTGATGCTGCTCGGCCGGTCGGGCGCGGGCAAATCGACCCTGACTGCGGCGCTGGCGCATTTTCTCGGCTGGGAGATACTCAGCGACGATATCTCGATCCTGCGCGGCGACAGCCTGCCGATGCTCGCACCGGCGGCGACCGGCGTGTGCCTATGGCCGCCGTCACGCGATGGCCTCGGCCTTGCACCTGAACATTGCGCCGAAATGCCGGGCTATGACGGCAAATTGCGCTATGATCCGTATCGGGGCGACAGCCACCCGACGCCGTTGCGGGCCTTTGTCTTTCTCGATCGCGCGGCGGACTGCACATCACCGCGTCTCGAACAGCTCTCCCTCGCGCAAGGCGTGGCCGAAATCGTGCCGCAGATCATCCGCTTCAATCCCCATGGATCGAGCGCCACGGAACGCGTCACCGCGCTCGAAACGCTCGTGCCGATCATGCGCTCGACGCCGGTCTGGCGGCTGACCTATCCGGCATCCTACGCAGCATTGTCGACAGTTTCGGAGGTAATCAGCGGCCTCATCGCGCCACCTCACTAAGGTCGCGACGGCGGCCGATCGCCGTGCGTCATAGCTCTGCGCGACACGCGGTTATTGTCGCGCGGCGAAAGCTTGCGTAACGCATATGTCCATGCGGAACCGAGCCCAGGATCTTTTCACCCTCTTACCTCTGGTCGAGGGGAAGCCACACGCCATGATCGCGCTCGCGCGGCAATTTCGCGGCGTTGACGAAACGGCGCGCGCGATCGACCTTGCGACCCAGGCGCTTGCGCTCGCACCCGGCGATGGTGAAGTGCGTGCACTTGCCGCTGACCTGCTCAGTGACGGCGTGCCGCGCTGGCATTTCTTTATCGTACGCGACCGCCTGCGCAACGACGCCTATGAAGCGGCGCTGCGCCGCGCGATCGTGCCGGGGTGCAAGGTGCTGGAAATCGGCACCGGCACCGGATTGCTGGCAATGATGGCGGCGCGCGCCGGCGCGCATGTCGTGACCTGCGAAGTCGATATGGCGGTGGCGGCAGCGGCGCGCGACGTCATCGCCGTCAACGGACTTTCCGATCGCATCCGGGTCGTCAACAAGCATTCGACTGCCCTCGTTCTCGCCGATCTCGACGGACCGGCCGACATATTGGTGTCGGAGATCGTCAGCAATGACATGCTCAGCGAAGGCGTGCTGCCGGCGCATGAGGATGTCATACCCCGGCTGCTCAAGCCCGGCGCCACCATCATTCCGGCGCGCGGCCAGATTCGCGTCGCGCTGGCCGAGGACAGCGGATCACGCAGGAGCCAGGTCGATACGGCGAGCGGGTTCGACCTGACGGCGTTCAATCGCCTCGCCCGCCCGTACCGCGAAGTTCCCGTCGCCAGCGAGCACCTGGCATTGCGCAGCGCGCCGACCGACCTGTTCGACTTCGATTTCACCACGGGTGGCCCATGGCCCGATCGGCGTAGCACGGTGGCCCTTGGTTCGACCGGTGGCACGGTCAACGGCATCGTCCAATGGATCGCGCTCGAGATGGACGATCAGGGCCGATACGAAAATCGCCCGGCAACCGGCACGCCATCCTGCTGGGGTGCGATCTTCTGGCCGTTCGAGCACCCTGTCGACACTATTGCAGGACAGATCATCAATATTGCGGCCCGCCATGAGAAGGATCGCGTCCGGGTCTGGCGTGACTAATCGTTGCGCTCGTGTGACGTTCGGGCTAAACTAGGTTCGACGATTGCAGGGGAACGGTCGATGGATACGAATAAGCACGTGAATGCCGGTGAAAACACTGCGGATTCCACCACTCGCGAAACTTGGGTCAAGCCTGAGATCGTGTCGTTCGAACCGGTCAAGGCGGCGGAAGGTATTTCCTATCGCCCGAACGACGGCATCAGCAACCTGACCTGATCGCTTAACGATGTGGTATCCGGCCCATTTTCTGGATGGGCCGGGGCCTGCCCTGAACGGTGCGAGCGCCGCGAACGGGCCGACGGCACCAGTGCCGATAAGCTTTGGCGACACGTGACATCCCCATCCGATTCGACGGCCTCATCTGATTCGACGACCTCGCGGCCTCCTTACGATCTCGCGACCGCGGACCATGACTATCCGCCCTGGCGCGGCCGCCCACACAACACGATCCTGATCTGCACACATCCGAGATCGGGCAGCACCTTGCTCGGCGAAGCGCTGTATTTCGCCGGCGGGTTGGGTTGTCCGCTCGAATATTTTCATGCCGGATTTCGACCTGGTCTGGCAGCACGCTGGGCAGCGCCCGGTATCGACGATTATATCCGGGCGGTTCATGGTAATCGCACCGGCCCGGACGGCCTGTTGGCGGTCAAACTATTCTGGCGCGATGTTCAGGAACTGGCGCAGGAAGTCGACCCCGCCCGCTTTGCTGTTCTCGATGGCGCTTTGCCTGAAGCGCTATCGCCCGCGGTCTATCGTGACCTTGCCGCGCTGCTCGCCACGATCTTTCCAGCGCCGACATTCGTCCATCTCCACCGCCGCGACCGGCTGCGTCAGGCGATTTCGGCGCTGTTCGCCAGCGAAACCGGCAAATGGCGCGAAATTCCCGAGAGCGGCTCCGGGAAAGACGGGATCGTCCCGCGCACCGAGCCCGGTCTCGACCCCGAATTCGATGTCGAACGGCTCGACCGGTTGATCGGCTATGCCGATTTCTGCCACGGCCACTGGCGCAATCTCTTCGCCGCAATCGGCACCGCGCCGCATGACGTCGCCTATGAACAACTCATCACCGATTACCGGCACATTGTCGGCGGCTTGTTCGCTGAACTCGGCAGCAATGCCGAGCCACCGGCGATCCGCATGCGACGCCAGGCCGATGCGCGCAGCGAAGCGTTCGTCCTGCGCTATCTGCGCGAACGCGCGACACGGCCGACCGACGCCGCTCGATGAGCGGCGGCCTGATGACACCCTATCTGCGGCAGGCGGATTTTCTGCCGCCCGCTGACCATGCCGCGCTACGCGACTGGACGATGGCAAATCTGCCGCGCTTCCGTCCGGCCGCGCTCGCCGGAAACATTGTCGATCCAGCGGTACGGCGGGCAGTCACCCTGCGCGATCTGGGGCCGCATCGCGACCTGCTGGAAGACCATATCCGCGCGGCGGTGCCGGGCTGGATCGCTGCATTGCGTGTCACGCCCTTCGCGATCAGCGAAGTGGAACTCGAACTGGCGGCACATAATGACGGCGCGCATTTCCAGCTCCATTCGGACACCTATACTCGCGATCAACCCGCGCGTGGCGACCGGATGCTGAGTGCAGTCTATTATTTTCATCGGGAGCCACAGGGTTTCAGCGGCGGCTGCCTCAGGCTGCACCGGATCGGCGCCAGTCCGGGCGACACCGGTATCGATGTCCCCCCGGCGCAGAACAGCCTGGTGGTCTTTCCATCATGGGCGCCGCACGAGGTGCTGCGCGTCGATTGCCCGTCGGGCGATCTCGCCGATTCCCGCTTTGCCGTGAATTGCTGGGTTTATCGCACGCGCGGGAATTAGACGGAATCGCCAATGACCAGCAGGCCGCGATCGCGCATCTGCACGACGAATTCCACCGCCTCGCGCCGGCAAGTTGCCGCATCCACGGCGAAGACCTTTTCCAGCTGCGCATAGAGATCGGACAAGGTACGCGGCTCCTCCACCAGGCTCCAGATCCGTGCCGCGGTCTTGTTGAGCTGGAAGAAATAGCCGCTATCGACATCGAGCAGGATCGCCTCGTCGGCAACATCCGCCGCGATCAACGTCGGCTTGCGGCTGATCAGCGCAGTGTCTTCGATAGATGTGGCAATAGTCATTTGCAGTTCCCCCGGGGATCGGGGTAGCCATGCGCGGCAGCATGATCAAGCGACGCGATAACGGGATAGGCGATCCGATTCAGGACGCCGTCTCCAGCGTGCGCGTCTCGTTCCCCGTCAACGGTGGAGTATTGGCCAGAACATGCGGACGGGGGCGCACCACCACGCTCATCAACCTGCCCTCATGCTCAATCACGAAATCACGCTCGACCAGCCAGTCGGCAGAAGCGGCGAGCGCCGGGTCGAGGCCGATACGCGCACGCGGCCGTTCGAATTGGGTCAGCGCGTCATGATGTTGCGCTGAAAGTGGGGTGATCGGCTGGCGCGCGATCGGCCGCGAATCGAGTATGACCGACGACGTCCCAACCGTCACCAGTTGCAGCATTGGCCGCCGCGCAGCGCCCCAGACACGCTTCCATGTCGCGATCGCCACCTGCATCCGCTCGATCAACTCAGGCTGGTCGAGCAATTCGGTCGAATAGCTGCCGTCGAAATGATAGGCGACATCCGCGGCGGCCACCTCTGCTGGATAGAGTGCGCGATAACCGGAAAATGGCGAGACCGCACCAATCCCCAACCCGATCGAGTCCTTGTAATAGGGGCTGTAGCGGTCAATCAGGATCTGGTGCGCGGCGTTGGGCGGCTCGAGATGCGCAAGGCGCGGCATGACCGCGATCATCTCTTCGTAATTGGCCGCGGTCTCGCCCGGAAAGCCGTAGATGATGCCCCATTGCACCTCGATGCCGACCCCGGCACAGCTGCGCAGCAACGCGATGTTCTGGTGCGCCGACACGCCCTTGCGCATCAACCGCAGCAAATCCGAGGAAAGTGATTCGATCCCCGGCTGGATCGCCACCACGCCGCCCCGCGCCAGCGCATCGACCTGCGCCTCGCTGAGATTGGCTTTCACTTCATAGAATAGTTTGCGGCGCGGCGCGGTCTCGGCCAGCGCGGGCATCAAATCGGTCAGATAGTGATGCGGCATGATATTGTCGGTCAAATGGATGTGATCGACCTGCCACTCTCCAAGCGCAGCCATTTCCTCGAGCACCAGCGCTGCGGGCTTGTCGCGAAACGCCATGCCTTCACCGTTCAGCCCGCAAAAGGTGCAATGATTCTTCGCCCCCCACCAGCAGCCGCGCGATGTCTCCATGGTCAGAAAGCGCGGCAACCAGTCGGGCAACGCGCCCACGGCCTGAAGCGGGCGCAGCGCGGCGAAGAAATCGGTGAAATCGGGTGCAAAGGCGGTGCGCATATCGCGGATCGGCTCGCTGCGGACAATCCGCTCGGCGGGGCGGATGCCCTCCCGCACCAGCCGCTCGCAGAATTCGGGAAAGTCGATGTCGGATTCGCCGGCAAAGAAATGATCGACCCACGGAAACGCCTCGGCAAGGCCGTTGCAAATCGGCCATGCGACATTGGCGCCGCCCATCACGACGCAGGTATCGGGCGCGATCTGCTTGACCCGTCGCGCCACGGCACCGCATGCAAGGTTCTGCTCGAAGGTCGATGACACCCCGAGGATCCGGGGCTTCAACGCGAGTATCTGATCGACCAGCGTGTCGAGTGCCGGCGCGACCGACTCGTAAATCTCGTCATGAGCCGTCTGAAGCTCGGCGCTCAGCGGGCCCAGAGCGGGCAAGCGGGCAACGGTCTCCGGCGGATAGGCATGTGGGCGATAAAGACGCTCGCCGAGCATGGCGCGCATCGAGGCGTCGCACACCGCATCGTACCGCTCCAGGCCGCAGGCAGCCGCCAGCAACAGATTGCCGTACAGGACGCGCGTGCTCAGTCCGCGCGCCTGGCACGCGCTTTTCAACACCGCGGTGCCGAGATGCGGAAAATGCGCCGAACTAAAGGCTGGCAGGACAAGGCAGACATCAACCCCGAATTCCGCCGCTTGCTGCACCATATGCCTCTCCCCCGAGCCCATCTAACAGACTATGGCGACCAATGGCAGCGCCGCGTCGAGACGAAGGACGCTACAGACCGAATGCGTTCTCGAGCCACATGTCCATCGCCAGCGCGAACCAGACCGGCCCCCATTGCGTCTCCGGGATCGGCCCGGTTGACCCATCCCTGCGCCATTTGCTGAACGGCGCGTGCAATGCAGCGATCCGGTCGGGATCGATCCAGCCAAGTGTTGCGGGGAGCAGGTCGCGCGGCGCGCGCTGCTCGAACAGCCCGTCGACCGCATCGACGATATGGCCGACGAAATACGCCTTTGTGGTGCGCGTCCGGACCAGTTCGGGCAGGGTGCCGCGCATCGCCTCGCGCAGCAGAAATTTGCGGCAATTATGCTTACGCAACAAACTGCCCGACGCGCCCATGAAAAAATCCGCGAGCCGGAGATCGTGAAACGGATGACGGGTTTCGATCCCCTGGCTTTCGGCATAAGCGAAAACCGGTTCATAGCCGATGTGGCGGCGGGCATGAGTGAACACGGCATAGCGCGAGCGCTGCGTAAAACCGCGAAGACCCTGCCGTGCGATGCCATCACGCCAGCGCGCCTCGAGCCCGATACGCGCCATCCAGTCGGGACGGATCCAGTCCGGCGGATCGAGGCGGAAATCGAGATGCGGTTGGAGCAATGCTTCGCGATGACGTGCGCTGATCAACGGCATCAGCGCGGGATAAAGCGTACGCCGCGCAATGACATGCGCCGGGGCGTCCGGCCATTGCTCGGCGCCGTGGCGAAACAGCGCGCGCCATTGGCCACGGGCGAGCAGATCGGGCCAGTGCGCGAACGACCCGTTGAGCCAGTCATCGCCGCCCTCTCCGGTCAGCAGGATGCGGCGGCCATCCTGACGCAGTTGGCGACACACAGGCACGGTGGTGTCGAGCGTGTTGGGGCGCAGCGGCAATTGGTAGGAATCGGCGCACCATTGCCGCGCTGTATCCCTGTCGAACGGCTGGGACCCCACGGTCTCGGCAGTGATGCCGGCATGAGTCTCGACCGCCTGGCTCCACACCGTCTCGTCATGCGGCTCGCCGGGGAAGCGCGCGCTGATCGCGCCGACCGGCCGATCGATCCGGCCGTCGCGGTGCAATTCCGCCATGCGGCACACCACTGAGGAGGAATCGAGCCCGCCGGACAATTGCGAGGTCACCGGCCCCGAACCGCGCGCGGCGGCGATCAGCGACTGGTCGAACAATGTGCGGAAACGCTCGACATGTTCGTCGAGCGATAGCTGCGACAGATCCTCGAACGGGCCGCCATGCCACGCCCATTGGCGCACCCGGCCGCCTTCGAACGCCAGTGCGCCACCTTGCGGCAGGCGGTGCACGCCGTGCCAGAACGTGTCGGTTTCAGTGACAAAGCGCGCGGCAAGAAACTCACCGATCGCGCCTTCGTTGAGCCGCCGCTCAATCCCCAGGCCGAGGACCAACCCGCGGGGCTCGGTGGCGAAGCCGAAGCGGTGCCCATCGAATGTCCAGATCAGCGGACGCCAGCCGAATGGCGATCGCAGCAACAGCAAGCGCCGGTGCTGCTGTTGCCAGATCGCGATCGCGTAGTCGCCCGCCAGCCGCTGCACGAAATCGTCGCCGAGCCGATCAAACAGCGCGAGCGCGATCTCGCCATCGGGCGCGGATGCCGGGGGGCTGTCCGACGGACCGAGCAACGCGATCAATTCCGCGCGATTGTCGATCCGGCCGTCGAACACCATCACTGCGTCCGATCGCCGGCTGACGAACGGCTGCACTTCGCCCACCGCTTCGACTGTCGTCGCATGTGCGAATCGGATCAGCCCCGCCGGGCCACCATGCCAGCGTGTCACGCCGTCGAAGCCGCGCCGCGCCGACGCGCCGACGATCCGCGCCAGCAACGCATCCTCCACCGCGCGACCATCGGCAAAAACCACCCCGGCGATGGCGCTCAATCAAGCTCTCCCGACAGGCGGGAAACATGGGGTGTTTTCGTCGGCATGGCCTGATCAGTCGCATCGCTTGTGCCGCCGCGCAAGACGTCGCCGCATCCGCGCCGGTCGATCAGGGCGCGTGCGGCGCGGCGTCGGCGGCGATTGCAGCGTCTGGACGACGGTCGCGGCCTGCCCCTTCGGGCCCCCTTCTCAGCGCCGCAGCAACATGGCGATCCAGGCGAAGAACAGCTTACCCATGAATTTTCCAGAATGGCCGGCAAGATTGGGGACATCGTCGGGAAGCACGACACCATCGCGGCGATCGCGGGTCATGACGCGCATCTCAAGCGGCGGCGCATCCCCCGCAAAGCGCGCGCGATACATGCTCAGCCAATGCCCCTTTGAAAATTCGAGAAACATCGCCGAGTTGCAGCAGGTCGCCAATACCCGCCGCGTCGGTGATTGCGGAGTCAGCCGGCGATCCGCGAGGTGCTCGGCGCCCTTTATACAGGTGACGCGGTCCTTGCGATAAAGGATGAACTGCGTGCCGCCATCCGCATCGAGAACCGGCGGCGCGCCGGAGAGTTGTTCGATCTGTCGGCCCGCTTCCTGGCAACTATGGCAATAACAGGCTGCGGTGATGATCGGCGCACGCTTGGTCTCGAACGCGACAGTGCCGCAGGCGCATTGCGCGGTCAGGTTGGGAAACGATGTCGACATGGCCGGTCTCCGTGATGGCGCGAACATCCCTTGTCGTTCGGACCCGGGCAGAATCGACCGGCCATGATTTCTATTTTAACGGCAGCGCGGATCAGCCTCCATGCTCGGTCGTCGCCAGCGCGTCGAGCCGCGCATTATGTTCAGTCCGCCCGAACGGGAAGCGGCTGAAGAGAAATGCCCCGGTCGCGCCCAGCACGATATAGACCGTAATGAAGATGATGGTCAGCCGGTCGACCGTTCCAACCGGCACCTGACTTGGCTTCGCTGCTTCGGGGAAATGCGCCAGGGCCAGGATCAGGCCAGCGAGCGCGATGCCGAAACCGCTGGTGCATTTCTGGATGAAGAAGGATCCGGCGAAGAATATGCCTTCGGATCGCCGTCCGGTCCGGGCTTCCGAATCCTCCACCACATCGGCCATCATCGACGCGCCAAGGATCATCGCCGAAACACTGCATGCCGTGTTGCAGGCAAAGATCGTCAGCAGCAACGGGATCATGACCGGATCCTCGGGTGCCGGGAACCAGCCGGCCAGCCGCAGCCAATATGGCAATGTCAGCAGGAACACCGCACCGGCCATCGCGGCCGACGCCGCGACCGGCTTGCCGAAGCGCCGCCCGATCCGCGGTGCGATCACAAACGCCATCGTCGCTCCCGAGAACAGCGCGAAGATCAGGAACACATATGCCAGCTTCTCGAAATGCCAGACATAGGCATAGAGATAGTTGGACAGCGCAAAACTGATCCCCTGATTGGTATAGACCATCAGCCCCGCACCCATCAGCACCAGGAAACCGCGATTCTTCACCGTGGTGCCCAATTCGCTGAAACTTGCGCCAAGCGTGCCATTGGCCGGCGATTTGGGCAGCCGCTTGATCTCCGGATGCGTGCCGATCGCCGAGGTCAGGATGGCGATGAGCATCACGCCCGCCGCGACCCACGCCATCTGGGTATAGCCCGCCCGCTCCAGCAAACCCTTGGGGTGAGCCGCGTCGGTGGGCAGGAAAATGGTATAGGCGGCAAGCAGGATGCCGAGCCCGCCGGCCCAGCCGAACAAATAGCGATAGGCGCTGATCCGCGTGCGTTCGTCATAATCGGCGGTCAGTTCCGACGTCAGCGCCTGTGACGGCACTTCATAAGCGGACACCGCGCTGCGCACGAGGATCGCGGTGACGAACAGCCACACCAGAGTCATCGGTTCGCTCAGCGCCGGCGGGTTCCAGATCAGCAGCCAACCGACCGCGATCGGAATTGCCGCTCCATACATCCAGGGATGGCGCCGCCCCCAGGGGCTGCGCGTGCGGTCGGAAAAGAACCCGATCGAGATATCGACCACGGCATCGGCAACCAGCGCCGTCATGATCACCAGCCCGACGGTCGCCGCCGGCAGGCCGAGCACCTGATTGTAGAACAATAGCAGGAAAGTCCCGAACCCGCTGTCCTTCACGCCGTACGCGACCGCGCCAAAGCCGTAGCTGAGCGTGGTGCGCGGGGAGAGCCGGCGCGCCGCCGGCGCGGCGCCGTGTACCGGCGCTGCCGTATCGTTCATGCCGCGAACGCCTCGAGCGCGGCGAACATCGATGGCGCTTCCGCGTCCCAGCTGTGCCGCGGCCCGATCGTCATGCCGCCATCGACGGTGATGTGCGTGCCGGTGACGAACGCCGCATCGTCGCTGGCGAGATAGGCGACCGCCGCCGCGATATCCTCAGGCCGTCCGGCGCGTTGCAGCGGTTGCGCCTTGGCGGCGATCGCACCGATCGCGGCGTTGGCCATGGCGCGTTTCTCGCCCTCGATACCCAGCGCCGAGGTAAAGATATTGGTGGTGATGAAGCCCGGGCAAATCGCGTTGACGCGGATATTGTGCTGCGCGAGATCGGCGGCCGCCATCGTCGTCAGATGCAGCACGCCCGCCTTGGCGACCGAATACGCGGTCGGCGCCGCGCCGGTCTGCAGCGCCGCGATCGACGCGGTGTTGACGATCGCGCCGCCGCCACGCGCAGTCATCAGCGGCGCGGCATACCGGATACCAAGTGCGACCGAGCGCAGCAGCAACGCCTGGGTACGATCCCAATCCTCCGGGCTGATCGCATCGATCTTGTCGCGCGACCCGCCCGCGCCGGCATTGTTGAACACCACGTCGAGCCCGCCCGCCGCATCGGCCGCATGCATCAGCGCCTCGATGTCCCCGGCCTGCATCACATCGGTGCGCAGGAAGCGGATCCGGCCATTGGAAGTCGCGGCAATCTCCCGCCCGCCATCCTCGTCGATATCGCCGATCCATACCTCCGCGCCTTCTTCGACGAGTCGCAGCGCGGTCGCGCGGCCGATTCCCGAAGCGCCGCCAGTGACGACGGCACGCTTGCCGGTAAAACGCATCACACTCTCCTGGGGTAATATTATTGGGGGCAATATTTTTTGGGTAGCATAGTATGGGGTTCAGCGCGGTCAATCGCGTGTTTTTGGAATTTCGGGTTTGCGGAGGGGCGGCGATTGAGGCATCGACGGGAACATCCATCGCCATCCCGAACCAGTTTCGACATGATGGCTGAGAGAGAGGATGTATGGCACTCGATCCGGAAACCTTCGACGCACTGATCGACACCGTCCGCCGCTTCGTGACCGAACGGCTGCGCCCGCTCGAAAGCGCGGTCGAGGAAGCCGATGCGATCCCCGCCGATGTGGTGCGCGAAATGCGCGAGATGGGTTTGTTCGGCCTGTCGATCGCCGAGGACTATGGCGGCCTCGGCCTGACCATGGCGGAGGAAGCCCGCGTCGCGATCGAGCTCGGCCGCACCACGCCCGCCTTCCGCTCGACCTTCGGCACCAATGTCGGCATTGGTAGCCAGGGCCTGGTGATGGCGGGCAATGACCAACAGAAAGCCACCTGGCTGCCGCGCATCGCCAGCGGAGAGATCATCACCAGCTTCGCGCTGACCGAACCCGATGTCGGCAGCGATTCGGGTGCGGTGAAGACCAGGGCGGTGAAGGCCAGGGACGCTGACGGAAACGACATCTACCGCCTGTCGGGCACCAAGCGCTTCATCACCAATGCCGACAAGGCCGATTTGTTCACCGTCATGGCGCGTACCGGCGACGAACCGGGCGGACGCGGTGTTTCCGCCTTCCTCGTGCCGCGCGACCTGCCGGGCCTGTCGATCGGCGAACCCGAAAAGAAGATGGGACAGAAAGGCGCCAAGGTTGCCGATGTGATCTTCGACGACGTCCCCGTCCCCGCCGCCAACCGGCTTGGCGCGGAGGGCGAAGGCTTCAAGATCGCGATGCGCGTGCTCGATCGCGGGCGGCTGCATATCTCGGCGGTATGTGTCGGCGTCGCCGAACGGCTGATCGCCGACAGCGTCGCCTATGCGACCGAGCGCAAGCAGTTCGGCAAGGCGATCGCCGAACACCAGCTGATCCAGGGCATGATCGCGGATTCGAAGACCGATGCGCTCGCCGCGCGCGCGCTGGTGCTTGAAACCGCCGCCGCCAAGGACGCCGGCAAGGATGTGGTGATGGAATCGGCCGCGGCGAAATATTTTGCCAGCGAGATGGTCGGCCGCGTCGCTGATCGTGCGGTGCAGATCTTCGGCGGCGCCGGTTACATCTCGGACTATGGCATCGAACGCCTCTACCGCGACGTCCGCCTGTTCCGCATCTACGAAGGCACCAGCCAGATCCAGCAACTCATCATCGCGCGCGAGACGATCAGGCGCGGGGGATAATCACCCGAAAGCACACCCACCCCCGTTCGTTTCGAGCGATGTCGAGAAACAGGTCGTAAGCGCTGCGCACAGTGTCTCGACGTCGCTCGAAACGAACGGATGTCAGGAGAGAAAATACATGGACACCACCAACCTCTTCCGCCTCGACGGGCGCACCGCGCTTGTCACCGGCGGCTCGCGCGGCATCGGCAAGATGATCGCGGCGGGCTTCATCGCGCAGGGCGCGACCGTCTATATCTCGGCGCGCAAGGCCGATGCCTGTTTCGAAACCGCGAAGGAACTGGGCGAGAAATGCATCGCCCTGCCGCAGGACGTCTCGACTGTCGCCGGCTGCAAGGCGCTTGCCGCGCAGCTCGCCGAACATACCGACAGCCTCGACATCTTAGTCAATAATGCCGGCGCCGCCTGGGGCGAGCCGTTCGATGTCTTCCCGGAAAAAGGCTGGGACAAGGTCATGGACCTCAACGTCAAATCGCCCTTCTTTCTTACCCAGGCGCTGCACGAAGCGCTGAAAAAGGCCGCCCGCCCCGACCGCCCGTCCAAGGTGATCAACATCACCTCGATCGATGGCCAGCGCCTCAATCCGTGGGAAACCTATAGCTATCACGCCTCCAAATCGGCGCTGATCTATCTCACCAAGCGCATGGCCGCACGGCTGGTGACGGATTCGATCAACGTCACCTCGATCGCGCCGGGCGCCTTTGCCAGCGAAATGAACAAGGCGGCGCGCGACCATGGGTCGGAGATCGCCAGGGGCATCCCGGCGAAGCGCATCGGCGTCGATGAGGACATGGCCGGTGCCGCCATCTACCTCGCCAGCCGTGCCGGCGATTATGTCATCGGCGACACGATCACCGTCGACGGCGGCCTGGTCCATGCCGCGCTGGGGACGTCGATCGACGCGTAACCTTTCGCTCCTCCCCGGCACGGGGAGGAGCCGAAACCTACCCCACACGCTGCGGGTGGTGCGGCTCCAGGATCAAGGTCCGGCCCTCCACCCGCCACGATTTCAGCCGCGACAGGAAATTCATCCCGATCACATTCATGTCGCCGAACGCCGGCGACACGACCACCGGCAGGTCGCGCGCGACGATATTGCCGATGTGCAATTCGGTGATGGTCGCGGTCTGCGCTTCGATCGACCCGTTGGCGGTTTGCAGCACCACCGGAAACAAGGGTGTTTCGACGCGCAGGCCCAGCGCCGCCGCTGTGTCGCTCGACAATGCCGTCACGGTCGCACCGCTATCGACCAGCATGCGCCGCTCGCTGCCGCCGACCCGCGCGCGGACCCAGAAATGCCCGTCGCGCGCCATCGGCACGCGCATTTCCTTGCCCATGACCTGCTGCCCGCCCCTGTCGGCGCCGAACATCCGCGCGACCCGGTCGAGCGCCGGATCGATCGCGGCACGCTGCGTGAAGATCATCACCGCCAGCCCGAGCAGGCCGATGGTCAGCACGGTGCCGACGAGACGCGAACGCCGCGCCAGCAGGACCAGCACCACGCCGATGATCGCGATCAGATACGGCGACACGCCGCCCGGGACTCCGCTCATCGCGCTTCCCTGCGGCATGTTACCTGTACCAATGCTGACCCGCTATCCGCCGGCCGCTCGTCAGCGCGCGATACCGCCCGCCGCGAGCACCGCCAGCGTCACCAGCTCGCTTGCGGTGCTGGTCATCGGCGCGATCTGCACCGATTTCTCCATGCCCACCAGCATCGGCCCGATCACCGCGTCGCCGCCCAGTTCGCGCAGCAGCTTGGCCGAGATGTTGGCGCTTTGCAGCCCCGGCATGATCAGCACGTTCGCAGGCCCCGACAGCCGCGCGAACGGATAATTCGCCAGCTGTTTCGGGTTCAGCGCCACGTCGGGCGCCATATCGCCTTCATATTCGAAGCTGACATTGCGCCCGTCGAGCACGCCGACCGCCGCACGGATATTCTCCAGCCAGCGCCCCTCGGGATTGCCGAAGGTCGAATAGCTCAGGAACGCGACGCGCGGCTCATGCCCCATGCGCCGCGCGACCGTTGCGGTCCCTTCGGCGATATCGGCCAGTTCCTCGGCGCTCGGCCGCTCATTGATCGTGGTGTCGGCCATGAACACGGTATGGCTTTGCCCAACCATCAGATGGATGCCGAACGGCGTGCGCCCGACCTCGGGATCGATCACGCGGCGCACTTCGCGCATGGTGTGCGCATAAGTCCGCGTGATGCCGGTGATCATCGCATCGGCATGGCCCATCTGCAGCAGCACCGCGCCGAAGATGTTGCGATCCTGGTTGATCATCCGCTCGCAATCGCGCCGCAGGTAACCGCGCCGCTGCAACCGCTCGTACAGGAAATCGACCATGTCGGGCACCAGCGGCGAATTGCGGCTGTTGTGCAGCTCGTAGCTCTCCGGATCGGACACGCCGAGCGCCTTCAGCCGGTCCGGCACATCGTCGCGCCCGACCAGCACCGGCGTGCCATATCCACCCTCGCGGAACGCGATCGCGGCGCGCATCACCACTTCCTCTTCGCCTTCCGCGAACAGCACGCGCTTGGGATGCGCGCGCGCGCCCTCATAAGCGAGCGTCAGCACCGAGGTGGTCGGGTTCAGCCGCCCGCGCAGCTTCTGGCGATAGGCTTCCATGTCGAGGATCGGCTTGGTCGCCACGCCCGAATCCATCGCCGCCTTGGCGACCGCGACCGGCACATTCTCCATCAGCCGCGGGTCGAACGGCGCCGGGATGATATAGGCCGGACCGAAGCTGTGCTGCACGCCATACGCTGCGGCGACTTCCTCCGGCACGCGCTCGCGCGCCAGCTCGGCGATCGCATTGGCGGCGGCGATCTTCATCGCATCGTTGATCCCCGTCGCGCGCACGTCGAGCGCACCACGAAAGATGAACGGGAAGCCAAGCACATTATTGACCTGGTTGGGATAGTCCGACCGTCCCGTCGCGACGATCGCATCGGGCCGTGCCGCCATCGCCTCGGGCGGGGTGATTTCGGGATCGGGATTGGCCATGGCGAAGATGATCGGCCGCGCCGCCATGTCCTTGACCATTTCGGGCTTGAGCGCGCCCGCCGCCGACAGGCCGAGGAACACATCGGCCCCGACCAGCGCCTCGGTCAGCGTGCGCGTCGTGGTGTTCGCGGCATGCGCCGACTTCCACTGGTCCATGCTGTCGGTGCGGCCCTGATAGATCACGCCGGAACGGTCGCACATGATGACATTGTCATGCCGCACGCCCATCGCCTTGATCAGCTCGGTACAGGCGATCGCCGCCGCGCCCGCGCCGTTCACCACCACCTTGACCTCACTCATGTGGCGTCCGGTCAGCAGACAGGCATTGATCAACCCCGCCGCGGTGATGATCGCGGTACCGTGCTGGTCGTCATGGAAGACGGGGATGTTCATCCGCTCGCGCAACGTCTGCTCGATGATGAAGCATTCCGGCGCCTTGATGTCCTCGAGATTGATCCCGCCGAAGCTCGGCTCCATCAATTCGACCGCATCGATGAAGCGGTCGACATCCTCGGTCTTCAGCTCGATATCGATCGCGTCGACATCGGCGAAGCGCTTGAACAGCACTGCCTTGCCTTCCATCACCGGCTTGGACGCCAGCGCGCCGAGATTGCCGAGGCCCAGGATCGCCGTCCCGTTGGAGATCACCGCGACCAGATTGCCCTTGGCGGTATAGTCATAGGCGGTGGCGGGATCGGCGGCGATCGCCAGCACCGGCACCGCGACGCCGGGCGAATAGGCCAGCGCGAGATCACGCTGCGTCGCCATCGGCTTGGACGCGATGATCTCGATCTTGCCGGGGCGTCCCTCGGAATGGAACAACAGCGCTTCGCGCTCGGAAAACTGGACGTTGCTGTCTTCTGACATGATGGCCTCTCGATCTTGGGCCAGTCTTTAGGAGGGACGGGCCGATATGCAAACCGGCTTGGTGGGGGTGCGGGGGTGGATTTTGTGCGGGATGTCGCACGACGAGGGCGGGATGTCGGACGGTCAGGCGCAGGCGGATTAGCCGAAGGCCAGCCGTTGCTCTACCAAGCGCAGCCATCTTCGCGGAGAGCCGAGGCACCCGAACTCGAAAAAGCTCGCCAGGATGATACCCCGCTGCCTCTGTCCAAACTAGACTTTCTCAATCGCCGCCATGCCAAACGCCCTGACATTATCGTTATCCAAAGAGAATTTATCCCCGGTTCTTTCTATAAGATGGGTTACGACACTAACCCAATTGGACTTCCCAAGCTGATCTTCAATTGAATTTGTATTTTTTGATGTTATCGCAATATACCTTCCCGTATTTTTTCCAGATACCACCTTTAATAGCAGAGCCCTTCCTCTGATTACGGTACCAGGAAACCAATTTTCCTGGCAAGTTTCAGCTAAAAATGCCTCATCGAAGATAGATTGATCGCCATCTCCGCCATTTATTCTAAATATCATTACGAACCTACGGACTTATTGGTATCATTGGGGATTTCAGTGACAGTTTCTTAACCCCTAATCTCTTTTTTTGCGTCAGCCCACGCCTGGCAGGTAATAGCGCCCGTCTGGCGCTCGCTTCCAGAATAGCGATCAAGCCAGCACTGATACTCTGGTCACCGTCACACCCGCAACAACCCCATTTTCCGCAGCATCTATATATTTTGGGCTATTGTGCCTGCCATCTCGGTTCGGATGAATTGAGTGCGCAGGAAGAGAACGTCCCCACAGCACCCCGCCGTCAGAATTTCACCGCCGCCTCGACACCCAATTCCCGCGGCCGCCCCGGTGTAAACCGATCAATGCCGAAATCCCCGAAATAACCGGTGCGGGCAAGCTGAACCGTCTTGTCGAGCACATTGGTGCCATAGACGCCGATCCGCCAGCCCTTTGCACCTCCGGGTACGAAGTCCAGCCGGAAGCCGAGCAAGGCATAAGCCGGCAGCTTGCACACATAATCCGCACCGGCCTGGCAGGCGGGCTTCGAGCCCACGCCGCGCACGTCCAGGCTTGGCGTCAGCCTGCCTGTCGCACCGACATGCAGGTCATAGGACAGCGCCGCGCTATAGGTATATTTCGGCGCGGAACTGACCGGCGTGTCGAGCGTCAGCGTCACTGCATTGGGCCGGATGCTGTCATAGGCCTGGCTGAGATAGGCAAGGTTACCGCGCAGCGTCAGGTCGCGCGTCGGACGCAGCACGAACTCGCCCTCGAAACCTGCCTCATGCGCCGATGCCGCGCTTTGCACCTGCCGGGTCGAGATCGTGCCGATCAGCACGTTCACGCCCGACTGGATGTCGGTATATTTCTGGTAGAAGCCCGACAGGTTGATGATCGCGCGCCGGTCGAACAGCTCGGCCTTGATGCCCGCCTCATAGGACCAGAGCTTTTCCGGATCATAGAAGGACGGAAAGCGGCCATTCGCCGGTTGCGAACCGATCTGCTGATTGAAGCCGCCGGCATTATAACCATGGGCGG
Organism: Sphingomonas sp. ERG5; assembly: GCF_000803065.1. Classification (GTDB taxonomy): domain Bacteria; phylum Pseudomonadota; class Alphaproteobacteria; order Sphingomonadales; family Sphingomonadaceae; genus Sphingomonas. The sequence continues at coordinate 2,286 of NZ_JSXI01000080.1, read as the reverse complement.
CGCTCGCATAAGTGAACAGCGTGTCGGTCCAGCGATAGGAAAGCTGTATTTTCGGGTCGAAACCCTGCCAGCTATGCGTATCGCGCGCGGTGAAGGGATCGCCGGCGCAATTCGCCAGACCACCCAGGAAATCGCCGGTGAAATAACCGCACTGGGTGAGCACGCCATTGTGGAGGAAACTCCCCGCCTTGCCCGCGAAGAAGACATAGCTCGCCCCGATTTTCCGGTCATGGGTGTAGCGGCCGCCAAGGGTCAGCTCAAGCCGGTCGGTGACCTTGAACGACGCCTGCGCAAAGGCGGCATAGCTCTCATATTTCAGCGACGCGTCGTAGATATAGCCCAGCGGATCGATCCAGTCGGGGCCGGTATCCTGCAGGAATGTGGTTTTCTGATTGAAATAATACAGCCCGGCAAGGAACGTCAGCCGCTCATCGAACGCGGTGCCACCCAGCGTCAGTTCCTGCGTGACCTGAGTCGAGCGGGTATGGTCATATTCGGCGTAGATGTCGTTCGGGCTGTTGTTGACCGGCGTGTAGAAGGTCGCCTGTGACCGGCGATACGTCGTCACCGAATGCAGCGCGATCGCGTCGGTCAGCTGATAGTTGATGCGACCGTTGAGCGTCGTCGCATCGGTGTGATTGAACGGCCCCCGCCCGACATAACGGGCAATGCCCTTGCCCGCGTCGCCACCCGACGCGATGTCGGTCACCAGCGCGCTGGTCGGCGCGGTCAGCGTCGCGCCGCCATACACCAGATCGTCCTTCCCCAGCACCGGATAGGCGGTGCAATAGGGCACGCTGTGGAGCGCATCGTAATTCTTGATATAGGCCGCCGTTGACAGGCAGCCGACCGGGATGGTCGCCCCGCCATCGGTCCGCGACCAGTTATATTCCCCGAGCAGGTCGACGGTCAGCGGCCCCTTTTCGGCGCGAAGCTGGAGACGGCCGGAGCGATTCCTGACATTGCCGCTGCGGCCGTCATCCAGGAGATGCCTGATCGGGCCATCGGCATCCTGGGTGCGGAAGCTCAGCCGGCTGCTGATGCCGTCCGCCAACGGAAGGTTGATCGCTCCCTCGCTATCCACCCGATGATAGGAGCCGAGGCGCAACTGGGCATAGCCTTCGAAACGGTCGGTCGGCCGCTGGGTGGTCAGCAGCACCGCGCCGGCGGTCGTATTCTTGCCGAACAAATTGCCCTGCGGCCCCTTCAGCACCTGGAGCGAGGCGATGTCATAGAAATACAGGTCATTGCCCTCCAGCCGGCTGACATACATCTCATCGACATAGAAGCCGGCCTTGGTGTCCGAATTGACCTGATTGAAAGTCTGCCCGATCCCGCGGATCGTGAAGCTGGTGCCGCCCGACAGCAACGGCGTCAGCTCGAGATTGGAGACCGCCCCGCGCAGATCCTGGAAGGTGCGGACATTCTGCTGCGTCAGGTCCGCGCTCGACAGCACTGTCGCGGAAACCGGCGTGGTCAGCAGATTCTCCGCACGCCGGCGCGCGGTCACGATGATGTCGTCCTGGCCAGCGGTGTCGGCTGCGTCGCCGGAATCCGCTGTGCCCGCCGTTGCCGTCTGCGCAACGGCGCCCGCGACCGGGAACAGTCCAAGGACGGAAGCCGAGAGGAGATGGATCAGCGATAAACGAATTCCGGCCATGAAGACCCCCTATGCCAACGGGCGGCTTCTTCTGGCCCCCGACAATATCCTAGTATTTTAGTAGGATTTTTGGACGCAGTTTATGTTTCGTGTTACCAAGCTGCCTTATTGAGCGGCACCTTACTCAATCCGCAATCTCTTCTGGGCTGGCCCCGCGCTTGCGCGCACGATGGCGCAAACCCACCGTCAGAAATTCCGCGGCGCCGCCCCGGCATAGGGATCATAATTGGCCGGCCGCGTCGGCGCCGGCGACGGGACCGGCATGGGTGGCGGCGGCGCGACATAAGGGGCCGGCGGCAGCTCTTCCCCCCGCCCATACCCACCGCTCGCCGCCGATCGGATTCCTGCCGCGATCGCGCCCGCACCGAACAGGATGAAGCAACCGATGATCACCGTCGCGCCATTGCGCCAGTTGATCCGGCCGCTCAGCATCATCATGCCGATCACCGCGACCGCGATGATCGCGATCGTCGACGCGATCGTGCCAAGCAATGTTCCCTGCAACCAGCCGAGCGCTGCGACCAGCGGGTCGGACCCGACCGGATCGGCAAGCGAGTAGGAAAGGGCGGCGAAATGCGCCATGGTCATGTGATCCCGGTGATGCGCGCAGCGGCATAGCATTGCCC
>NZ_JSXI01000079.1 GCF_000803065.1 Sphingomonas sp. ERG5 | reverse complement strand
GGCAATTATTGCGATTCCTCGGCCGTCATCCTGTCCGGACCGGGAACCCTGTCGCAAATCACCGGCGGCGCGTTCCAGGTCAGCGGTCTCTCCACCACCGCCGTCACCACCGTCAGCGTCACGCGCAGATTCACTCAGGCGGAATATGTCCAGTCACGGGTCTTTGTCGGCTCCGCTTCCGCCGGCACCACCAACGGCAATTCGATCATCTTCGCCAATGCCAGCGTTACGCGCCCTTCCACATTGCCTGCGCTCCCAATTGTCGATGCAACCAATGACCGGGCGTCGCGACTGTTCTACGACAATGGTGGGCGGCTGATCGGGACGCTCGATGCCGAGGGCTATGTTTCGAAGATCGTCTACGACAATGCCGGACGCAAGATCGAGACGATCGCGCGCAAGAACAAGCCAGGCACCACGACTGGTGATTTTGCGACCATCTTCGCCAGCGCCGCCGCCGACAATGCGGCGGATATCCACAATTACTGGATCTACGATGCGCGCGGCCTGGTGCGCGCAACGATCGATGGCGAGGGTGACCTTACTCGCTATCGTTATACACCGAATGGCCTGGTCGATCAGGTCGTTACCGGGCAGCGTGTCACTCCGAATACGTCCTTCACTCTCGCTACCTTGCCGGCGAACACGACCGATACGCTCAATACGCTCACCTCGACGTTCAACGCTTACGGTCAGGTTTTGACCGAGACCAGGACGCTTGCAGCCGGGACTGAGACCACCACCTATAGCTATGATGCGATGCGGCGGCTGGTGTCGAAAACGACGGCCAGCAATGTCGCTGCGGATAAGCGGATTTCTTCCTGGCGTTACGATACGCGCGGACGTCTGACGGGCGAATTGTCAGGCGAAGGCAGCGCGGTATTGGCCGCGCTTGGAGCCACACCGACTCAGGCGGCGATCGACAGCGTCTATGCTCGGTATGGCACATGTTATCTCTATGACGAGGCGGATCGCCTGATTGCACGGATCGACCCCGACGGCGTCGGTGAAGCGGGGTTGAAGACGCTTTATTACTATGATGCCGCCGATCGGCTGGCGCATCAGATCAACGCGCTCGGTGAAGTCGTCAGCTATGTCTACAACGCGTTCGGACAGGTTGAGGACACGATCGTTCGTTCGACCCGGGTGAACGGCACGACGCTGTCTTCGATGACCGGCGGTTCGATTACTGCAGCGGTGATCAGCGCGATCGTTGTCGACAACGTACTTGGGTCCGACGGCCTCGCCGACAGCCACCGCCGGTTATTCTATAACGTTGACGGCACGGTCGCAAAGACGAGCGATGCGCTTGGCGTCGAAACGCGCTTTAATTATAATGCGTTTCGCGAATGGACCAGCCGGATCGACACGCTGACCGCGGCCGGCTCACCCACCGGATTGACCGAGCGGACAACGATCCGCGCCTATGACCAGCGCGGGTTGATGGAAGCCGAAACCCTGGATGCGACGGGCGCAGGCGCGCTCGCGCTGCTGACGGGCTTCACCTATGATGCTTTTGGGCGGGTCATAATGGTGACCGATCCCAATCTTCATTCCATTCAGACCAGCTACGATCGCGCTGGCCGGGTGGCCAAGGTCACCGATGCACTGCTTCGCGACACCGGTTACACCTATGACGGTCGCGGCAATGTCGTGAAGATCAAGGATCGGAACGGCAAGGACACGACCTTCAGTTACGACGCATTCAACCGCTCTGTCGTGATGACCACGCCCGAAGGGCTGATGACCACGAGCACGGTCAATGCCTATGGCCAGAAGATATCGGTCAGCGACCCTGCCGGCCGGACCTCCACCTGGAGTTATGACAAGGACGGCAATCTCGACATTACGAAAGATGCTTCTGGCACGACGATCGCCGACAATCAGTATGATACGGCCGGGCGGCTTTCCCAGACGACCGACGCGCGTGGGACGGTCACCCGATACACCTATGATGCCGCCAATCGCACTCTGACCCGCACCATTGATGCCGGATCCGGGACGCTCAATCTCGTTACGACCTATGAATATGACGCCAAGGGGCAGCAGACTCTGGTGACCGAAGCGTCGGGCACGCCCGAGGTGCGATCGACGCGAATCGACTATGACCTGAACGGACGCAAACTGGCGGTTCTTGTCGATCCGGGCGCCGGCAAACTCAACCTGCGCACCGATTACAGCTATGATGCCGCGGGTCGACTGCTCTCGATGGCCGAAGGCTCCGGCACTACGCTGTTGACGAGCGCCACTGCCGCCAAGTTTACGACCTATAGCTATGACGACGTGGATCGCCTCGTCCAGACCACGGTCGATTCCACCGGCCTCAACCTGCGCACCGTGCTTAACTATGACAAGGCCGGCAATCTGGTCGCGCGGACCGATGGCTCGGGCACCGCTGATGCGCAGATCACGCGGCTCCGTTACGATGCGAACGACCGGCTGACTCATAGTGTCGATGCGCTCGGCCAGGTCACCGGGACCGTCTATGACAATGAAGGCCGGGTGATCGAGACACGGGTCTACTGGACCACGATGCCGCTCACCGGTTCGACACCGCTTGACCTGAGCCAGGCCGGCGCGCCCGCAATCCCGGCCACCAATGCCAATGATCGGGTGACGCGTTACGTCTATGACGGCGATGGTCGCCTTGCCTACAGCATCGACAATGCCGGCCAGATTACCGCCACGGTCTATGACGGCAGCGGCAATGTCACCGCACGGACGACCTATGCCGTGCTTCTGGGCAGCACTGCGGTAACGCTGGCGGCACTGAATGGCTTTGCCGCCACGGCGGCGAACGGCGTCGGCGCACGCGTGACACGCATGGCTTATGATAGCATCGGTCGCCTCGCCTATAGCGTCGATGCTCAAGGTGCGGTGAGCAAGTTCGCCTATGATACCGGCGGCAATCTGCTCAACCGGACCGACTATGCCGCAGTCTATACGGGCACTGCGGCGCTGACGCTGGCGGCGATGGACGGCTTTGCCGCCACCAATGCGACCGGCGCCAACCGTATCACGCGCATGGCTTACGACGCCGCCGGCCGGATGGTGGCGAGTGTCGATGCGACCGGCGCGGCAACCCGCATCACCTATGATGCCCTTGGCAATGTCCTGAAGCAGACCGCTTATGCGCAACTGGCGTCCACCGCGACCCAGCCGACCGCTACGACTGCGTTCACGACCAGCGCCGATGACCGGACCACGCAGTATATTTACGACGATGCCGGACGTGTCACGCATAGACTCGATGCGCTCAACTATCTCGTCCAATACAATTACAACGCGCTCGATCAGGTGGTCAGTGAGACGCGCTATGCCAACCCGCTCACCGTCAGCGGCGATTTCGATACTGCCGATCTGGCGGCGCTGGCCCTTTCGGCTGCCGATGACCGCACCACTGGTTACGACTATGACAAGGCGGGGCGCCTCATCCTCGTCACCGACGGCGAAGGCTTCAAGACCAGGACGCTCTACGACGCGCTCGGTCGCATCACCGATATCAAATATGCCGAAGGCACGGCGGATGAGAGCGTCACTCACCGCGTCTATGACGCCGCGAACCGGTTGATCGACGAGATCACCGGCTATGGCTCGGCCGAGGCGTCGAAGACGCATTATATCTATGACACGCTCGGTCAGGTCACCGACATCACGCGCGGCGATGTCGCGCTGAGCGCCGCCCAGTCGAGCACCACGCACCGCACCTATGACAAGATGGGCCGGCTGGCGAGCGAAACGCGCGGCTATGGCTCGAGCGAGGCCGCGACGACCGGTTATGGTTATGACACGCTCGGACGGCTCACCCAGGAAACCGATCCCCTCAATCACACCATCGTGCGCACTTATGATCTGATGAATCGAGTGACGAGCATCTCGGTTCCGGTCGATGCGAATGCCGCCAACAACCTCGTCACTCTGAAGCAGTATAACAGTTTCGGCGACCTCGAAATGGTCACCGATCCGGCCCTCAACAAGGGATATTTCTATTATGACGAGCTCGGCCGCGTCACGCTTCAGGTCGATGCGGAGCTTTATGCCACCGCCACCAATTATACTGCGTTCGGCCAGATAAAGGACGTCACGCGCTACGAGACTCGCCTCGCCAGCGCGCCGACCGCCGGCGTCAGGCCGGCCATGCCCGCGCCCAATCCCAATATGGGCTATAGCCTGGGTGATGCGACCACCCGGTTGGCCTATGACAAGCTCGGGCAGGTCACCGCGTCGACCAACGCGCTCAACCAGACGGAAAACACCAGTTACAACGCGTTCGGTGAACGCAAGCGGGTCGCCAACCGCCTCGACGGTGTCAACGGCGTCAACGGCAAGACCGATTACAGCTATGATCGCCGCGGCCTGCTCAAGAGCGAGACCTTGCCGGTCACCTCGAAGAATGCGAGCGGCACGTCGATCGCGGTGGTCAATAGCTACAGCTATGATGGACGCGGCAACCGTACCGGCATGGTCGAGGCGAACGGCCTGCCCGAACAGCGCACCACCGCTTATACATACGACAAGCTCGACCGGCTCACCGAAACCCGGCTGATCGAGGATCGGGCGGGCAAGAGCTTCACCATCCTGGCCGACGGGCTCAACGGCAGTGCGGCGACCACGTCCACTCAGCTTATCGTCAAGTCGATCAGCTATGACGCGCGCGGCAATATCATCCGCACCACCGATGGGACTGGCGCAAAGACCACTTTCTATTTTGACGATCTCGACCGTCAGACCGATCAGATCAGCGCTGCCGGTACGCTCAGCCATTGGGGCTATGACGGAAACGGCAACATCGTATCGAGCCGGGTCTACGCCACGGCCATCGCCATACCCGCGACGCCCGGCGCCACCGCGCCTGCCGCGACCAACCCGACGCAATATCGCGAAACCAGCTTCACCTACGACTTCGCCAATCGGCAGACAGGTACGGCAAGTCTTGCGTTCCGCACCGGTGCCTATGACAGTGTCAGCAGTACCTATGTGACCTTGACCACCGCCGTGACCACTCAGACCGATTACGACAAGCTCGGTAATGTGGTTCGGCAGCAGGACGGCAACGGCTATTCGATCTACAGCTTCTACGACAAACTCGGCCGCCGCGTCGCCCAGGTCGATCAGGAAAAATACCTGACCAGCTGGGTACTCGATTCCGACGGCAATGCGACGACTGAAACGCGCTTCGCCAGGGCGTTGACCGGCGGCGTCTCCGCCGCCTCCACCATCGCCGCCATGACCGGCGATGCCGGTGCCGCCAACGCCGACAATCGCGTCACGACCTCCGAATATGACCTCAACGGCCAGCGCATCAAACAGACGCGCAAGAATGTCGTCGCCTGGACGGTCAACATGACCAATGTCGTCGCGGCGGCGAGCGATTCGACGATCCTCTTCAGCTATAACGGGCTTGGCCAGGTCACCCAGAAGGTCGAGGCCAATTACGACGTCACCGACTATCAATATGATGGTGCCGGACGGCTGATCCAGGAGGCTGGCGCAACCTTTGCCGATTTCGACGGCGGCCCCGCCGTGCGACGCGCGACCAGCTACAGCTATGACGGAGTCAACAACCTGACCGGCACGCTCACCGGCGCGCTTGGCGTCGTCGATGCGGCCAATGACCGGACCGTCAGCTATACCTATGACAGTGCCGGCCGGGTTGCGACGATGACCGACGCCGCCGGGCTGACGCGCAGCTATCTTTACGATGCGGCGGGGCACACAACGCGCCAATCCTACACTCGGCTGAACTCCGCGGGCGTCAGCAAATATGATGGGATCGGCTATCGCTACGACGCCGAAGGGCGGGTAATCGCACAGGCGGCGGGGACGCGCGCCAACGCAACGGATCCCTTCTCTTTCGACCAGGCAAGCGGCGGCACCACCCATATGCGCTATAACGCGTTCGGTGAGATGACCGGTCGCGGCCTGACCATCGGCGGCGCGGCAACCTATCAGGAAACGTTCGAATATGACGATGGCGGTCGCCTGTGGCGTTCCAATGCGGGCGACGGGGTTTACCGGATCTATCTGTATGACAAGGCCGGCAATCAGACGCTCAGCCTGATCTCACCAGACATCAATCTGTCGGGCGTGAGCGATGCCGGGACCATTGCGGCCAATGGCACCAGCAGCATCGTGGGATCGATCACCACCCTGACCGTGTACGACAAGCGCGGCCTGGCAGTCGCAACGCGTGAACCGCAGCGAATCATCGCCGCCGGCGCGGCCGCCACCGATATCGTCCGTTCGCGCGCTTTTAATGCATTCGGCGACCTGTCGAGCGAAACCGACGCGAGCTTCCGCACGACCGATTTCAAATATAACAGCATGGGCCGGCTGATCGAGAAACAGGCGCCCGGCGTTAGCGTCACCGGAACAAACGGCGTCGCGACACCGAATCGTCCGACCGAACGCCGGTATTACGACATTTCGGGTCGCCTGATCGGGGTCAAGGACGCCAACCAGGTCCAGGCCGATGATGCCACCGCGTCGACCGCCGACGATCTGCAACACATTGCCACCCGTACCCTGCTCGCCGGCACCGGGCATGGCGATGACGAAGCGCTGTCGTTGCAGGAATTCCATCTCGACGGCGGCGTTCTCTTCAACGCCTATGATGTGCTGGGCAATGTCAGGGTCGTGACCGACGAGATCAGCCGTCCTACCTCAATGGTCTATGACAAAGGCGGCCGACTGACCAGCGTGACGCATTTTGGCGGATTGACTGACTATTACAGCTATGACGGGCTCGGTCAGCGCCTGACTCACTGGAACAGCTTCCTGACGGGCAAAAGCGAGAAGACCGATTACGACGCGTCCGGCCGCGTGACGGCGGTCGCCGCATTCGGGGACGAGGCCGTCACCACCAGCTATACATGGGATCCGACCCTGCCCACCGGCGGGCTCGGCACCTTTGGCGGCTGGAGCCTGCTCACGCTCAATCATGGCTGGGGCTTGCGCGAAACCAGCGATTATTTCGACCATGTCGTGACGAAGACTGACATGAGCGGTCGCGTTACCACTGTCGCTTACGATCTCGCTGGCCGGGTCAAAGGGCGTACGATCACCGGTGTCGACACCTCCGCATCGGACAATATCGCCTATACCTATTTCAACACCGGTCTGGCCGCCAGTGCGGCCAGCGGCAATAATCCGCAGGTCAATACCAACTGGTCGCGAACCGTCGCGACCTATGGCTATGATGTCGCCGGGCGAAAGACGTCCGAAAAGCAAGTCAATGAACAAGGCGTCTATACGCCGGAGCATATCGAAACGCATGGCGATCCCCAGGAGCCCGGTTACTGGGAAGAACAGGTTCCGGAGAGCTACTACACCACCTCGGATGTGATGCAGAATGCCAGCGCGACCTATGACGAACTGGGGCGGATGAAGACCTGGGCAGAGACAGGCGGCGCCACGCTGCCAGCTTCGGCCATAACCTGGTCCTACGACGCGGTCGGCAATATCCGTAATGAAAGGGCTGACTTCCATATCATCGCCGACAATGGGAGCTCATCGTCAGCGTCTACCAAAGATCAGTGGTTTCTCTACGATGCAATGAACCGCGTGGTCACCGCCAATGCGATGTTGTCTAACGGACAGATATTAGGCGGCACAGCCGTCGCTTATGACGCGGCCGGTCAGCGCAGGTCGGCAACGAACTCTTCCTGGTTCTCCGGGCTTGAATCCTATAGTTACGACGCGTCCGGCAACCTCGAGCATGTCAAGGCGGCACAGGGCAGTCTGGTCGACATGGGCGGCGGCGTATTTACCTGGGTCTACGGCGCGGGCGTGGAGAAGGCGACGTTCACCTATGACGGGATGAACCGCCTGACGCGTCAGCAGGACTGGCTGGATGACGGTGGCGTCGCTTATGATCGTCAGGTTTGGTATAATGATCGTGGTCAGGTCTATTACGAGGTCACCAGCCAGAAACAAGGCGCCGACTTCTTCACCAGCACCACGACAACTTGGTTCGACAACGGCACGCTCTATTTCCTGGGCGCGCCGTCCCGGGCTGAGACCGCCACGACCAAGAATGGTGTAGCCCTGCCAACCAGTTCGACCCTGTACAATTATAAATGGTATGAGAACACGGTACAGTCGCTGGTCTATTATTCGCCCGACAAGAACCGCTCCGAATATTATACCACGACCTATAACTATAGCGGCGCGGGCGTATTTCAGTCGGCAATTGTCGCGGACGGCCGCTCGCGCTCCATCTCCGTAATCAGCGACGTACTCGGCCAGGCCATCCGCCGCGACGAGAGCGGGAGCGTCGCGCCGCACGAAGCGTGGTACCGGTTCAACGGCATGGAACTCGGCCATGTCACCAACAACGGCACCGGTGCCACCGACTATCAGACATCGATCAACAGTCGCATCAGCGGGCAGGGCAGCGGCGGCGCGTTCAAGAACGGCTCGAGCACGGGCCTCAGCGATGCGATGTTCGGCGACGGATACGCCCCCATCACCAGCTTCGCGCAAGGTGCAGGCGGTGGCAGTTACACCGTGCGTAGCGGCGACACGCTGTCGTCGATCGCCGCCCAGGTCTGGGGCGATGCCAATCTCTGGTACAAGCTCGGTCAGGCCAATGGCCTCGATCAGGGCAGCGCGCTGACCGAGGGCATGGTGATCACCATCCCCGCCGGGGTGGTGAAATCGAGCAACAGCGTCTCGACCTTCAAACCCTATGACCCGAGCGATGCGTTCGGCGATACGTCGCCGACCACACCCAAGCCGCAAGCCGCCAAGAAGAACAATTGTGGTGTGTTTGGGGCGATCCTGCTGGTGGTGATAGCGGTCGCGGTGACCTTGATCCTTAAGGTGCCGATCACGAGTTTTCTGGCGGGCGGCCCACTTACCGGTGCCGCCGCAGCTACTACCGCCGCTGGGGCATCGCTCGGCGCAACGATCGCTGGCGGCGCGATTGCCGCTGTTGCGGGATCGGTGGTCAGTCAGGCAGTTGGCCTTGCCACCGGCATCCAAGATAAGTTCAGTTGGAAAGGTGTCGCGCTGGCAGCACTTGCTGGCGGCGTCAGCGCCGGGATTGGTAAAATTCCGGGGATTGACGGACTCATCGAGGGCGCGGACGGTGCAAAAACGGCGGTGACCGGACTGAAGGCTGTGACCTCGGCAATCGGTCGCGCGGTGGTCGGCAATGTCGCCACTCAGGGGATCGCGCTCGCTACCGGACTGCAGAACAAGTTCGACTGGACCGGAGTTGCGGCCTCAGCGATCTCGGGCGGCGTTACCCAATTTGTCGGCGGCAAACTCAACCTGACCGACTCGCGTTCGATCGGCAATACGCTCAAGAGCGGTCTTGCCGGCGCGGCGGGTTCGATCGCCAGCGCCGCCACGCGCAGCGCGATCAACGGATCGAACTTTGGCGACAATATCATTGCGGCGCTTCCTGATGCGATTGGGCAGACCATTGGTAATCTCGTTGCCAATGGGGTTGGTACCGGTTTTGACGGGAAGTCGGGCAAGAAGCCGGGCGGCACGTCGATGATAAATAAGGAAGATGCTACTGGAATCGGCAGCAACGATGCCGTCGGAATTCCTTTAAATATAGATCTTAAAAGCTTGTCTGATCGGCTTCTCGGAAAATCATCTTTCGGCCTTGCATTATCATCATCTATAAGCGGTACCGTTGATCAGATTATTGCCGTAGGGATTGAACTTGCAAAGAACGCAAATTCCATGTCGCTCGAGGACAGGAAAACTCTTTATGGCAACAGCCCGAAGAATCCACCGCAGCGGGCAGATTCCTCGAGTACTACTGATAAGAAGGCTGACGATAGCTTAGTTACCAGCAACGGCACGAGGTACAAACCCGGAGGTGATTCTGACTGGACTGCCGCGTTGATTGGCGCATCCCAAACCCTACAAATACCAGAGGCAGATCGAGTTGGATTATACTTATCTTCGCAAAGTGGTTTCGACGTTCCGAGGACAGGTAATACTGGAACTTTAACCGGGGAGCAGATAGGCCAGATGTTTATCAATGAAAATCCGATTGACGGCAGTAGATTGCTTGCGGTCACCGGTGTTCTGGCACAATATGCAGATAAATACCCCGTGCTAAAAGACGCCGTCCACATGACCGCAGCTTATGTGGATAAAATGAACGCGACCGCGACCCAATCGGTGGACAAGCCGGTGGGGTTGTTTTTCGGAGGTTCTATAACAGCCGGCTTCGGTGGTGCGGCTACCACCATTGTGGCCAGCGCTTTTGCCGAATTCTCCGCCGCTGAACTGGGCACGTACTTTCTAGGGTCTGGTACGACCGGAACGGTGTCCAACTTTCAGTTCCGCGCCGCCGCTGGAGGGACAAACACGCCCGAAACAGCGAGGGATGATTTTCTTATCAACGGCAGCCTAGGTGTTGCAGCGCGGATTATCGCACCTGTATTGCGGATCGGAATCGATAAGATTGGTGCCGCAGAGACTCGTGCCCCTGGAACGATCGGCAATCTGCTGAGCGACTATCACCCCGATTCATTCATTCACATAACGCCCAGCGCCCCAAGGGAGTTTGCGGCGGGAATTAACGAGGGCACCTATTTTTCACGGTTGGGCGATGTTGCTCATCTGACTCCTGAGGCGTTCAGAACAACCGTCGTAGGCCCCCTTGCTCCAGGATATTATCCTGATGCAAAGCTCTTCGTAGTGGTAGGACGAGAGGCAAGCGGCTCGTTCCGAGCGCTCCCACCTGAGGCTGTTAACCTCAGTGGAACGACTGAGTATGTCAACGCAGCAAGGCTGAATGCATCTGGCTTTGTGAAGGCACGTTAATATGACTAGGGGCAGCCGAATGGATAGAGTTGGATTAAATCAGGAGATAGGTTCTTTTATATCAGGACTTCTTGATGTGAAATTTTCTGATTGCACGATAACCGTCGCCATTCTTGACTCCGCTCGGGATGATGTGAAGTCCCCATTTGCAATGGTTGCCGCGGACATTCCCGAAAGGTTTGCAAATCGCGCGGATATCGTTGGTATCATGACTAATATTTATGGCGGATTCATTTCTTCGGACTATAAGGACGACTTCGGAGGGCTGGAAGTTATATTCAGGCATAAAGGGTCTATGCGTAGAATTGTAAGGATTTCCGCAACGGCCAGCGGTTATGATAGTATTCTCCAATTTCGAGCTTCCGATTTTGATAAGCCCGGTCCGTTCTTGGGTGTTGGCTGCTGGGTATACGATAGCGCATTGATGTAGTGCGTTTTGGTCGTTTTCTGTAGCCGCAAAGGGAGTATCGGTCTTTGAGACGTATCCTGAAGCTACCACGCTTCGATTTGGTTCAGTGGCAGAGCAATCGGATTTCCTGTCGAGCAACATCCCAGGCTTGAGCCGGGAGCAGGTCACCGCGCCCGTGACGCGGCCGATATGAGCGCTGACCAATTGCACCGCGCACATCCGCGGGCAGGTCAGGACCATCGTCAAGAGTAGCCCATAGCCGAACTGCGCGCCCGCCTGAGAATAGGTGGCAATGCCACTGGGATCGTCGTCGGCCGCGCCGGTCACGAGCCCTGGGTCCAGTTGTTCAATCAAGCCAGCTTTGCGCGCTCTTTCGCCAAGACTCGTCGTCCCAGGCTCGAGGCGGTGACTGCCGGGCTACATTTACAGAGCCGCTGTCTGATCGCGCCTATCGATGATGAAAGAAGTGATAGAGGACAATGATCACCGGGATCGGCACGCCCGGCAGCGACAACAGGCACCCTTTCGATCCTCATTTACCTTATTGATTCAGGGCCGAAACGACGACGAGATCCGTCGGTTCCGGCCCATAACCTGTCTTTGGAGGTCGCTCGGCGCGCCGGCCCGCTAGTTCTTGCCGACTTCCTGCCAGCTACCCTCCTTCACCTCGACCCCGTGTTTCTTCGCCGCCGCCTCGATCTGCTTCCACGCCGCGTCGCGCTCATCGTCGCTGACGTCCTTGACCTGGTTGAACCGGGCGATTGCATTGCGAACATGGCTCGCATTCTCAAGCGGCTCTTTGCGCTCGTCAAGAAAGGCGAACGCGCCCTTTTCGAGATCGTCGCGGTCCTTGGTGCTGAGTTTGTCCAAGGCGGACTCCGGTTCTGATCGAACAACAACGCAACGAACAATGGGCCGGTTCGGTCCGTCACCAAATCCGATCCTGGCCACCCGCCAAGCACGGTGTGCCGGCGGAAGGGCTTGGCGCAATCCAATCGGTTCAAAAGGCGGGAACCCCGATCTCCTGCTCCCTACCGGCTCGGTGTCTGTAGCGGGCGTTGCGATCATCGTCGGCGAGAGCGCTGAGGCTCTACAAAGCGAAGCCGGGTGTCGAAGAGCATGCTTGAGACATGCGCCGAGGCCTTTAGCCGTTTCCGGCCTGGACATTCGCCTCGGCCACCCGGCCGCAGGTCCCGCCGATCGATTAAGCGAGGGCCGAAGGACATGAATGCGGGGCGACTCTCCCACATCTGTCTGTCACCAGCCTGTCGCCTGTCGCGAGGCGACCTCAACTGCTCTCGATGACAGGCCTTTCTGTTCTCCAGCTTGGTCACGAGCGCTCCTCGTGTGGGCGAAGCGACGATGAGGCACTGGCCGTGAGGCCGTGGCTTGCATTGTTTCGGCCGGCCTCTAAGCTTGGGATCGCGCTGCCCAGGCGGCGCGAGAAGCGGCGAGCCGCTGTTCGGAAAGATGGGCCGGAGCATTCGCGCGTCCGGACGACTGTCGCGTATGTCCAGGCCGCTCGACGGCTAAAGGCGATGGTGAAGCTTCCGGGCCGTCTTGCGACGTTCGGCCGCGCCGAACGGCTTCGTTGCCGGAGAACTGCCCATGTCGATGGGCTCGGGGATCGCGCGCGCGCCGCGCGATCGCGACGCTGGCCATTCGGTCCGCGGGGCGCCGCGATGCGCTTGAATCTTGGTGAGCAGGCTGCGCCGGTCGAACCGATCGCCGAAGGCGATCCGTTGCCGCCGCACGATGTTTCAGTGCCATCCGCTGCGGTCACCCTCGACCTGCTTTATCGCGCGCATCGCCCGAAGCTGCTGCGCTTCGCTCGCCGCCGCACCCGAGGAGAACTGGCACCGGACATCATCCAGCAACTCTTCCTGCGCCTCGCCGCGCGCGCATCCGGGGCGATCGCGACGATCGCCGCGCCCGACGCCTATCTCCAGCGAGCGGCACGCAACTTGATCCGCGACGAGGCACGCGCCGCCGACCGGCGATCGGCACACCTCCATCTATGTGCCGACGATCTCCCGCTCGTTGCCCCCGATCAGATCGCGGCGCTTGAAGCGCGTGACATGCTGCGGCGACTGGAGTCGATTGTCGCGCACCTTCATCCGCGTACGCGCGAGATTTTCCTCGCCCACCGGATCGATGGTTTCAGCTATGCAGAAATCGCGTCTCGGATGGGCTTGAGCATCAAGACCGTCGAAAAGCATATGAGCCGGGCGATCGCCTATCTCGGCCGCCATTTGAGCGAGTGATGACGGGGCTATGCGGAACGACCGTTCGATGAGCATCGAGAAGGAGGCCGCCGACTGGTTCGCCCGGCTGCGCGGACCGGACGGCGATCGCCTGCGCGCCTCCTTTGTCGCGTGGTACGCCGATCCGGTCCATGCCGCGGCCTATGACCATCTGGCGCGGAGCTGGGACCAGGCAAAGTTCCTCGCCAACACCGCGACGGGCCAGAGGCGCAACCTCAACCGTGCCCGCATCGACCATGGCTATTCCGTTCGAACGATCGCACTGGTCGCAAGCATACTGCTCTCCATCGCGCTTGGAGCATCCCTGATCGGGCGGGCCGCCTGGTCTCTGCGGGAGGTCCGGCCGGACCTCACGCGGACCGAGGTGATAGCGGCCACCGCGCCACGGATGCTGAGACTCGTCGATGGCTCGCGCGTGATCCTTGACCGCGGATCGCGTCTCGCCATCGCTTTCAGCGGCGTCGCGCGACGCTTGCACTTGCTCACCGGGCGCGCACGGTTCGACGTCTCGCATGACCCGCTACGGCCGTTCGTGGTGGACGCCGGCGGCGGCAGCGTCATCGCGCACGGCACGATGTTCGATGTGGCGTTAGCGCCTGAGGGCATCGAGATACTATTGCTGCGCGGCGCGGTGGAGGTGCGGGATGGCGCGGCCGGCGATCGGGCCGTCCATGTCCGTCATCTCATCCCTGGGCAAAAGGTCATGCTTGTCGGCGGCACGCTCACCGAGCCGGTCGCGGCGTCTGCGCTCGACACCCGCTGGCCCGAGGCGATGATCGAGTTCGATGCGATGCCGCTCGATACCGCGGTCGCCGCTTTCAATCGCGGCGGCGTCCGGCCGATCCATGTCGAAGGCGTGGAGGGCCGGCATTTTCTGGTGACCGGTGCGTTCCGCCGCGACGATCCTGAGGAATTTGCCGCTACCCTCGCCGCGACCTTCGATCTCGCGGTGCGGAGCGAGGGAAGGGCGGACCTTGTCATCGCCCCCCGCGCGTCGTCCGTGGTGGATCCAAAAAAACCATAGGGTCAATTGCCTCCCCGGCGTCTCGCCTCTGGAAGGGCCGTGCATGGACACGAGCCCGAAAGGAGAGAGATGCGCAACACCTATCTAATCGGCTGCGGCATGGCCGCGATCGCTTGCCTGGCGCCCCTGCCGGCCGCAGCCCAGGACACCGGGCGCCGTGTGGTCCATTTGCCGGCGCAACCGCTCGCGGCGTCGCTGCGCACCATCGCGCACACCTTCGACCGTAGCGTCGCGGTCGACGCCGCGCTCGTCACCGGACGGACCGCGCCGGCACTTGATGGCGAGATGAGCTTCGACGAGGCGATCGCCGGTCTGCTCGCCGATTCCGGTCTCGAGGCGGTCACGGTCGGCAACGGCATCGCGATCCGCGCGATCGCCACCAGCGCCGCGAACGAAGGCGACATCACCGTCACCGGGACGCGAATCCGCGGTGCCGTCGTGGCGTCGACCACGATCCGGGTCGACCGCGAGGCGATGCGCAACGCCGGCCAGTCGAGCGCGGCCGACATGTTCCGCGCCTTGCCGCAGAATTTCGGTGGCGGACAGAATGTGGGAATCGGCGCCAATGTGCCGGAAGGCAAGGGCGCCGATCTCGCCGGCGGATCCTCGGTCAATTTGCGCGGGCTGGGGAGCGATGCCACGCTCACGCTGCTCGATGGCCGGCGTTTGAGCTATGACGGAGCATTGCAAAGCGTTGACGTTTCGGCGATCCCGTTCGGCGCGATCGAGCGGATCGACGTGGTGCCGGACGGCGCCTCGGCGCTGTTCGGCTCGGACGCCGTGGCGGGTGTCGTCAACATCCTCCTGAGACGCGACTTCAACGGGCTCGAGACCAGCGGGCGCGTGGCCGGCTCGACCGACGGCGGTAATTTCCAGCAACAATATGGTGCGACCGCGGGGCGAGTCTGGTCATCGGGGAGCGCGCTTCTCGCCTATGAATATGCCCGCTCGACGCCGATCATGGCCGATCAGCGCTCCTATGCCGCGACGCGCACGCCCGGGGTCACGTTGTTCCCTTATCTCCGGCACCATAATGCGGCGCTGACCTTGCGCCAGGAGATCGTGCCTGGCCTCACCTTCGATCTCGACGGGCTCTACAACACGCGCTGGCATGCGCTCAGCGCACCGCTCGATCCCTCGGGCAATCTGTCGATCAGCCGGTTTGAAGGACGCAATGATACCGAATCCTGGACGCTCGCCCCGTCCTTCAAGCTCGTGCTACCCGGGGACTGGCAAGCGACGCTCGCGGGCAGCTATGGCTGGAACCGGGTCCGCTATGGCGGCACCTATTTTTTCGGTCCGACCACGCTCGATGCCGGCTCGGGAGCCTATCGCAACACCGCCGAAAATGTGGAGCTGTCGGGCAACGGCAAGGTGGTCGACCTGCCGGGCGGCGCGGTCAAGCTCGCGGTCGGCGCGGGATTTCGCCGCAATGGCTTCGAACGCCTATCGAGCCGCGGTGCCGCCGAGCGTATCGAACGCGGCCAGGACAGCGTATATGGTTTCGCCGAACTGAGCCTGCCGCTGATCGGGCCCGCCCAGAAGGTGCCGCTGGTCGATCGGCTCGATCTCAGTATCGCGGCGCGCTACGAGCGTTACCCGGGGCTGGCGACGGTCGTCACGCCCAAGTTCGGCATCATCTATGCGCCGACTCCCGACGTCTCGCTCAAGGGCAGCTGGGGCCGCTCATTCCGCGCCGCGACGCTCTACGAGCAATATTCGCCGCGCACCGCCTTGCTCTACGATGCCGCGACGCTTGGCGGTGCCGGCGCGGGCGGGGCTACCGCGATCCTGCTGGTTGGCGGCAATCCAGGACTCAAGCCCGAGCGCTCGACCAACTGGTCGGCGACGCTTGCGATCCACCCACGCGCGCTTGCCGGCGCCGAGCTCGAGATCAGCTGGTTCGACGTCCGTTATCGCGATCGGATCGTGACCCCGATTCTGTTCGAAAGCATGGCGCTGTCCGATCCGCGCTATCGCGATCGCGTCACCTCGGATCCCACACCGGGCATGCTGGCCGCGGCGCTCGCCCAGGCGGCGTCGTTCATCAACGCCTCGAGCGGCGGTTACGACCCGGCGGGCGTGGTGGCGATCATCGACAACAGCAATGTCAATGCCGGCCGCCAGGCGGCGCACGGCGTGGACGTGCTCGGCCGCTACAAGTTCGCACTCGGCGGCGGCAGCCTGAGCACCACGCTCAATCTGAGCTGGCTCGACAGTCGCCAGCAGATTTCCCCAGAGTTGCCGGTCACGCGGCTTGCCGGAGTGTTGTTCAACCCGCCGCACCTGCGCGGACGGGGTGAGGTCGGCTGGACCGGCGGCGCCCTCACCGTGACCGCCGCGCTCAACTATATCGGCCCGGTGCGCGACACGCGAGTATCGCCGGCACCGCGCATCGCCGGCATGGCGCCGGTCGATCTGACCCTGCGCTATCGGCGATCGCCCGGGCGCCGCCTGCTCGATGGGATCGACATCATCGCCTCGGCGCAGAATCTGCTCAACGCCAAGCCCGCACCGATCGCCACGCGGCTGTTCATGGACACGCCTTACGACAGCACCAATTACTCGCCGTTCGGCCGTGTCCTCAGCCTGACGGTGACCAAATCATGGTGAGGGGAGTCGCAAGCGCGCTCGCCCTTGCGGTTGCAGCGGTCGGGGCGTCGACCGCACGGGCGGCCTGTGACGATTTGCTGCCGGCCGCGTCCGCGACCGGCACGGTTCGCGACATCACCACGCGCGATCTCGTGCGCCTTCGCGATGTCGGTGAACCCGATGTCACCGACGTGGCGACCAGTCCCTATGCGCTCTCGCCCGACGGGCGCAGCCTCGCTTTTGTCATCACCCGAGGCGATCCGGTGAGCAATTCGGTGTGCAGCGCGCTGGTGTCGATCCCGGCCCATGGCGACGGAAGACCGCGCATCCTCGATCGCGGCGGCAGTCCGCCGGTCTTTGCCGGAAATTTCCGCGGCCTGTTTATCGCCACCGGCTTTCCCGACCAGATCACGCCACTCTGGTCGCCGGATGGTCGCTCCATCGCATGGCGCAAGCTGGTCGATGGCGTTGCCCAGCTTGCGCGCACCGCCGTCGATGGCAGCGGCGCCACGCAAGTGACGCACGGACCGGTCGACGTCGTGGATTTCGCGTGGACACCGGACAGAGCCGCGATCGTCTATACCGCGCGGGCCAGCCAGGTGGCGGCCGAACGCGCGATTGATCGCGAGGGAGAGACAGGCTGGCGCTATGACGCACGAACGGTCCCCAACATCAGCTGGCGCCCCAATCCATGGGTCAGGGATTTGCCGATCGGCGTTTTCCGCGTCGAGCTGGCGACGGGGACGGCGCGCGAGGCGACCGCCGCCGAACAGGCGCTGGTCGTGCCCCCGCCCGCGCCGGACCGGCCCTTTGACCTGGCCGCGGAGTCGGGAAGCGGCGCTCGGGCGTGGACCGAGCCGGTCAGCCCGCATCCGATTGCGGAACATCGGCTCTGGGCAGCAGATAGCCGTGGCCGGAAGACCGCGTGCCGCCTTGCCGGATGCACGGGCCGGATCTCGCGGATTTTCTGGGACCGACGGTCGATCATCTTCCTCACCCGCGCGGGCTGGCGCGGCGAGGACGTGGTGCTCTACCGCTGGGTGCCGGGCAGCAACCGGCTCACCACCATCTTGCGCACCAGCGACAGCCTCTCCGGCTGCATTCAGGCCAGGGCCGACCTGATCTGCGGCCGTGAGAATGCCAGCGCGCCGCGTCGCATCGTCGCGATCGATCTAAGGACGGGGCGGGACCGGTTGATCTTCGATCCCAATCCCGAGTTCGCGCAGGTCCGCCTGGGGCGGGTCGAGCGCTTGCGTTTTTCCAACGATCGCGGCCTGCCGAGCTGGGGCGATCTGGTGCTGCCGCCCGGCTATGACGGCAAGGCCCGGCTGCCGCTGATTATCGTGACCTATCACAGCCGCGGATTCCTACGCGGCGGCACCGGCGACGAATATCCGATCTTCCCGCTGGCGGCGAAGGGGTTCGCGGTGCTGAGCTTCGAACGCCCGCCCGAGGTCGCGGTGTCGGTGCCCGGGCTGACCAGCTGGGACGGGGTGCTGACCGAACTGCAGCGCGACTGGGCCGAGCGGCGCAGCGTCCAGTCGGCGCTGATGACCGGCATCGACACGGCAGTCGCCACCGGCAAGATCGACCCCGCCCGGATCGGCATCACCGGCTTGAGCGACGGCGCCTCGATCGTCGAGTTCGCGTTGGTCAATTCGAAGCGCTTCGCGGCGGCCGCGATGAGCACCTGCTGCGACGACCGTCTGACCTCGCTTGTTCTGGGTGGCGAAGCCTGGGGCGGGGAGAATCGCCGCTCCGGCTATCCGCGCTCGGTCGATAACGACCGTGCCTATTGGACGCCGATCTCGCTGTCGGTGAACGCGCGCGCCATCACCACGCCGATCCTGTTCCAGCTCGCCGACCGCGAGGCACATTTGGCGCTTGAATCCTATGGCGCGCTGCGCGAAGCCGGCAAGCCGGTCGAGATGCATGTCTACCCGCAGGAGTTTCACAACAAGGTGCAGCCGATCCACCGGCTCGCGGTCTATGACCGCAATATCGACTGGTTCGCATTCTGGCTGCGCGGTTACGAGGACCCGGTACCGGAGAAGCGGGCGCAATATGAGCGCTGGGAGCGATTTCGAGCCGCGCCGATTGTTGTCGGTCCCTAAAGGCGAGCTCAGGCCGGTGGTGTCTTCGCCGCTCGGCAGCGGTTGTCGGGCGACGCCTCAGGCTGCTTCACCCGGGTCCGCCACGCCGCGTGCCCAGCTCTCGGTGTCGGCCAGTTGCAGGATCCGTCCGAACCCGGTGCCGTGCGCCGGGCGCGGGTCGTCGATCGCGGCAATCACCGCGTCGCGGTCGATGATCCTGGCCGTCGCGAGCAGTCCGTCGCCGAGATGGTCGCGCAGCAACGCGCGGTTGGTCTCGAACAGCCGTGCGAGCAGGCTGTCGGGCGACCCCTTGCTCTCGCGCCAGGCGACCTCGGTGGGCAGCAACGCCGCGAACGCGCGCCGCGCCGCCGCGCGATTGCGGCCGTTGGCGAACCAGTGCCAGCTCGGAATCCGCAAGCAATGCTCGATCAGCGGCTGCGCGACCAGCGGCGAGATCGCGTTGTGCTTGGTGCCATGCGGTCCGTCTTCGGCATAACCCTGTGCGGCCACCAGCATCGCGATGTGGCCGGCACGTCCGGGCAGCGCGAGCGCATCCTCGTCGAGCCACGGATGATCGATCGCTGTCGCGGCGAGCGGTTTCGCATCGATATGGAGGAAGCGGAGATCGGTGGGCCAATGTGATGGCTGTCTGGCCCGTCGTGACCGGTGGAACGCGCGCCAGGCGACAGTCCAGCGCGAGGTTTCGGCGAGCCGGCCGATATCGCCGCACAAGCGCCAGAAGTCGGGGCGCCCCTGGAGATCGAGCAGACAGTCGGCCGCCGGTGAGGCCGATTGCAGCGAGCAGAAGACATTGTCGCCGCCGCCGCCATCGACCAGCGCATCGCAGCCGAGCGCCGCCGCCTGCTCGAGCGCGAGGCCATAAGCGTGCTGCTCGAAGCTCCGGGCCACCGGGCGAGGCAGGCGTACCGCTGCCAGCCGCACGATATCGGGGAAGCCCTCGGCCATGTCACGCTCGACAAGGTGTCGATTAATCCGTGCGGCAACCGCGCGGGCATAGCCACGCTCGTCGCCGGCCGGGTTGAGGGTTGTCAGGTTGAGACAGGCGAAATCGCGGCCCGCAGCGGCGAGGCTCGCGGCAACGATCGAGGAATCGAGCCCGCCCGACAGCAGGAGCAAGGGCTTTGCCGCTGCATGGGTGCGCCGCGCGACGCAGGCCAGCGCCTGGTCGCGCAGGCGGCGTTCCGCCTCGGCCTGGTCGTCGATCCGCCGCGCCGGCGCCGCGAAGGTCCAGGGCGTCCAGATCCGCTCACGGACGATCGCGCCCTTGGTGACCGTAACCCTGTCGCCGCCGCGCATCTCCTCGATGCCCGTAAGACAGGTCGCGTTGCGGCGCAGGTCGCCGGCGATCAGCTGCCGCGCGATCGCGTCAGTGTCGAGCGAGAAGGGCGGGGCGCCGCCGAGCCGCAGTGCGTCGATGTCCGACGCGGCGATCCATCCGCTCTGCTGTCGAACCAGCAGGCAGGGCAGGCGTCCGAACGGCCCGCGCACGAGGACGACCTCCTCGCCGCGGTGCAGGACCGCGATATAATCGCCCCAATAAGCCTGGATGAGATGCTGGCCCGACGATCCGAGGATCGCCGCGCTGGCGCTGGCGGACACGGTGTCGAGTGCTTGTGGTGTGCCTGGCGCGAACAGCGATCCGATGACGCAGCCACGTTCGGCAAGCCCGATGACGCGGGTGCCGGGCGCGACCGCGATGATCCGGCCCGGTTCGTCGGTGGCGAGCCTAAGGCCCGCGGCCGCTACGCGCTGCCGCAGCCGGCGTTCGCCATCCCCGCCAAAGTCCAGGCCGAGGATGAACCGCGCCCCGGTCACAGCACCAGGATCGGCGTGAACTGACGCACGACCTCAAGCCGCTCGTTGACCAGCGCCTCGCCGCACTGGATCCAGGCATGCGCCCGGAACGGCGCAAGCTTTACGCCAAGCACCAGATCGGGCGCTGCGCCGACGTCGATCAGCCGATGCGCGACGGCAAGTGAGCGCGGCAAGCAGCGGTCATGCGCGCTGACCAGTGCGTTGGCGGCCTCGAACGCCGCGGCCACCCGTGCGACGCGCTCGAAGCACGCGTCGCGGCGCAGACGGTGTTTGCGGCGGCTGATGCGCGCCAATGCCCTTGCCATACCGGCGATGCGGAGCTCGATCCGCGCGAGCGACAGCGATAGCAATGCAGCGGCGCAGCCAGCGACGCGGCGTTCGGCGGTCGGCGCGTCGATCAGGCTGTAGGTAACCGGCGGCGCGGCCGGGCAGGGAGCAATCATGGCGCGGCCGCTGTCGACGATCAGTCCGGCCGCGATCAGCCGGGCGAGACGTGCTTGGTCTGCCGCATCGAGCGGCTCCGCGCGATAGAGCCGGAAAAAAGCCCGTTCGGCCTCGGTGGACAAGCAGAAATAGCGGTCGACGATGAGATCGAGGAACAGCAGCCGTTCCTCAACCCTGCAGAAGCTGAGACCTGCGCGCAACGCATAGCTCATCGGGGGCGTCCGGGAGAAGGGGACGGCGAGGATGCGCGGCCTCAAGACCGCGCATCCCGTGGCGATCAGTCGTCGGCGAGGCCGGCCGGGACCTTGCCAAGCCCGATATCGGGCTCGGGCCCGCGCGGGCCCTTGGTCTCGATGCTGGCGGTGCCGAGATCGATCAGATCATTATCGCGTTCCATGAGGCGTTCCTCGTTGGTGCCGCGGGATTGCGGCAGGAGGAATCTAGGGGCGCGTTCCGGCTATCCGAACTTTATAAGTCGGCAATAGACCGATTGTTGGCGCGCGCGCGATAAAGTGCCCGCACGATGTCCGGCGCCGCCGCGGCCCGGCGGCGGTGATAGGTCCGCAGCAGTTTCAGCAACACCGCCGGCGGGTCATGATCGAAGGCCAGGGCGAGGCCGCGGATTTCGGTTTCGACCGCCGCAAGCGCGCTGCCCTCGGCCGCGCGGGCTGCCGCCAGCCGGTCGCTGCACGCGGCGATCTGCGCGCCATGCTCGGGGTTGGCCGAGCGGGCGCCGATCAGGCCGAACAGCATGGCGGTCGCACGCCCTGCGTCCGCCGCGAGCGTATCGGCGCGGACCGTGCTCGGCGTTTGCCGCCAGCTCTGCACGGCGAGATGAAGCAGCGCGGTGTTCCAGGCATAAAGATCGCGCAGATGCGCCTCGGTCACCAGCGGAAGGTGGAAACCATCGCTCGCCCGGGCTTCGACGAGGCGTTCGCCGGTGAGCCGGTGCAGCGCATCGCGCACCGGCGTGACGCTGCTCGCCAGTTCCTCGGCGAAGCGGGCCGGTTCGAGCCGTTCGCCCGGCAGCAACGCTCCCGACAGCAGCCGGGATTTGAGCGCATCATAGACGCGCTCGGCAGTCACGCCCGAATTCACCGCCGCTGATCGGCGACGAACGCATCGACCAATGCGGTCTGGTCGGGGCGAAGCGCGTCAATCGCGCCGAGCGGGCTATCAGGCGGCCCGTCGAGCAGCACCGAGGGGCATTGTCCCTCATAATTGCCGAGATTGGGGCGATGCTGTCGGTATCCGACCAGGTCGGCGAGCGCGCGGGGAAAGGTTCGCGCCAGCGTCGGAGGGTATGCAAGCCACTGATTCTCGTACGGCTTGAGCCAACCCAGGCAATAGCTGACGATCATGCCGCGACGGACATCGCTGCTGCGGTTGCCGCCCGCGCCGTGCAGGGTCGAACCCAGGAATATCAGCGCGTCGCCCGGCGCCATTTCGGCGACCACCGGCGGCGCCTCGGGCGGCGCTGCCAGCGCGGCCGCGCCGTGGCTGCCGGGCCAGATTAGGGTCGCGCCATTGTCCGCGCGATAGTCGGTCAGCGGCCACATCACGTTGACGAGATACTCGACCTCGCCGATCGTCCCGCGCCACATGT
The DNA here is from genome assembly GCF_000803065.1 of Sphingomonas sp. ERG5. GTDB lineage: Bacteria > Pseudomonadota > Alphaproteobacteria > Sphingomonadales > Sphingomonadaceae > Sphingomonas. The sequence continues at coordinate 52,678 of NZ_JSXI01000079.1, read as the reverse complement.
CCTGATCGCGATGCGGCAGTTGCGATGGTGCATCCGGATGGAGCGCGATCGCCTGGCTCAAATTGAGCTGGATCGTGTCGCACCAGGGGGCGAGGATCCGCTCGGCCAGAGCCAGGATCTGGCGATGGCGCACGAAACGATCGGCATCGCGTGATCGCGCCAGCAGGCGTCCGAAGCGCTTGGTCCTTTCGCCATAGAAGCCGCCTTCGCAAAAAGGCGTCTCCGCGAAGGCGGGGGCGAGCGCGCAGTCGAACGCGGCGACCTCCGCCGCGGGCAGCGCGCCGCGCAGGATGCAGTATCCGCGTTCGCTGAGTTCTTCAGCCGGTCCCGCGACGATCCTGTCACGCCGCATCGGATATCTCGCGGGCAAAGACCAATGTGCCGCAGATGCCGGCACGTTCGAGCAGCCGGGGCGTGTCCGCATCAATCGCGATCTCGACGGCGCCCAGGCGGGATCCGCCGATCGTGCGCTGCTGACCAAGCAGGCGTGCGCGCCAGCCAAATCTCAGAATCTGCTCGATCCAGCCGGGCCCGGCGACGCCGGTATAGCGCGTGATGCCATGGGCGGCAGCGAAGCGCGCCAGCGCGCTGATCAGTTCATCGCGCGTCGTGCGTCGATCGCGCGCGGCAAGCCTGCGCTCGAGGCAGAAGCGGGTGATCTCGAATATCGCCGGTCCGCTCGGTGCCGGGCCGTCGCACAGTTCCGCGAACATCGTGTCGAGGATATGCGGGCGCGTCGTGGGCAGCAGCCGCACCGAGGCCCGGTGGCCACCACCAGCGTCGGTGATCACGATATAGAGCGCATCGGGCGTGTCGAACTGGTCGATCTCGTAACGGCCGGCCTGCACCGGCACGTCCCAGCCGAGCAGGTCGACAAAGACACGCTTGCGCGCTTCGAACATGTTGCGCAGCACCGCGTCGTCGAGACGCGGTCGCGTTCCGTCAATCAGATGAAGCATCGCGAACCTCCGGGAAATATCCCGTCAAGGTCGCGGCTTGGAGCGGTGGCCGCTATCCCGGAAAAGGGGGATATCAGCGCCGGGCGATATCGGCGAAGCTGATCGTCCCGTCGAACAAAGCGTGGATGATCAGCGATGTCCGCTTCTGTACGCCGTACCGCTCGCATGCCTGCCTGATATGCTGCGCGACGGTTTCCTCGCTGATCCCGAGGATACGGCTGATCTCCCAGTCGCCCTTGCCGCGCGCCGCCCAGATCAGGCAATCGCGCTGCCGGTCGGTCAGCCGGGCTGCCGTACCGCCTCTGGCCGGGCGCACGCGCCACAGCCGCCGGGCAGCCTCGAACGCGAAGCCGCCGACCAGTTGCGCCAGCGCGAGGTTGCCCACCGGCAGGGGCCTGCCGGCGGCGGTCGCGAACGAGCACGATCCGTTCACTTCGCCCGGCACGTTCGCCGGAATGGTGAATCCCTCGCCGATGCCATGATCGGTTGCAAGCGCGAGAATGCGGCGATCCCCCGACGTCAGCGGGATCATCCCGGGCACGCTGCGCCAAGCGAAGCCGACCACGGTGCGCTGACTGGCGCGATGGATCGGGTCGACAGTGGCGAGCCCGTTCCGGTCGAAATAATCGACCCAGCGCGGCGGGTAGTTGTGCAGCCGGATGGTCGACGATGGCGCGCTGTGCACGTCGGCATGATGGGTCAGCGCGAAAAAGTCACACCCGATCTCGGCGGCGACTCTGCCAAGGGCATCGGTCAGCTCGTCGGGGCCGGTGGCAGCTGTGAGGAACTCGAGGACTCGAGAGAACGCAATACACATGCCCATGGGGCTCACCGGCCCCGAGCGGCGTCTCAAGCTGCCGTTGCTCCCGGACCCGTCCTTTCCTTGACCATACGGCCCGCCACCCGGTCTTCGCACCGGGCTCGGGACGTGGTTGAAAAGCGGAGGCATTCTAGGAATTCTGTCCCAGCAATCAAATCTATTCCGGACCTAATTCGGCGATTCTGGACTTTTTTCCGGCGCGGACGCGAATGACGCGAGACGAAGAAGGACGGTGAAGCTGGCGGGAGGCCGCGCGCTATCGGCGCTTGGCGAGCATCGATCGCGCCGGACTGATGTGGGAATGGCTGCGCCGCGATCCCGAATATGTCGCCTGGCACGCGCGCGCCAGCGCGGTGACGCGCGGTAGTGAGGGGAGCGCTCCCCACGACGCGCGGTTCTGGGGGCTGCATTTTCGCAGAGGATCCCACCATTGCGGCCCCCCAGGCGCGCCTGGTCTGGCACGCCGATCTGGATCCCGGCACCCTGGCGGTCGAGGCGGTGCCGGCAACTGGCCCGGATCCCGACGCGATTGATCCGGCCGGACTCGGCGCCTGGCTGACGGTCGTAGCTGATAGCGATGACCGCGAACATGCTGTGCTCAGTGATGGGTGGCATCATATCCGCCTGGACATAGCGACCGGGACGCTGTCGGGCGGGCCGGTGATCCTGCGCTACCGGCTTGCGGGCAGCGTCTCGGCGCGAGCCAAATTGCTGCCGCTGCGCCGCCTGGTCGACTTCTCGCTTCACCGGCGTTTCGCGCGCTCGCTCTTCCCGGCCGATCCGCGCATCGCACGCTGGTTGTGCGCGCTTCAGATGCATGACGGTCTGGCCGTGGGCGCAAGCCTGCGCGAGATTGGCGAAGTGATCTGCGGCGGCGCGCGCGTCGCCGCCGATTGGGACGGGCCGTCCGACTCGTTGCGGTCGCGCATGCGCCGGCTGGCGCGCGAGGCGCGTCGGCTGTCGCGGGGCGGCTGGCGAGCCCTGATGCGACGGAGCTGACCAGGTTACCTGGGCAAATATCGCTGCCGCGGCGTGATAACCGATCTCGGCAGTGCGCCTGCCGGTTTTTGCGAAACCTCGCATACCCCGGCAGGCCGCGCGGCCCCTGTACCAACTGACCTCGCCGAGCGGGACCGCAAACGGGCGATCAGGCCGCATCTCTCGAGCCGAAGCTGCTGAATGATCATATCCGCCGGGAGGCAGGAAGCGAGAATAATCAGGAGAAGTGGTCAAGCCGACTCAGGTGTCGTGTCAGGTGCGGGCAAAGTTACCTCAGCAAGGGGATTGTCAGCGCCAAAAGAAGCGCAAGATATCCCGCAATAACGAAGAGAACGGTATGCGATCGCTCTGACTTCTGCTTGTTCATACTATCCATCGGCCGTTTTTAGGACGGTCCGCTCGATATCAAAATGATTTCGATCAATTGGCATCAGGTGGTCGCATACCCGAGTTCGCTGCAGCTATAACCATTTTTCCGGCTGAAGCGACATTGTGCATGAAGCCAAATACCGGCGTCAGGCGTCCCGTGTGATCGCTTACGAAGCGCCATGCAGCACGGCAGGATTCCCATGATTGTTCGCAAGGTTGCCATGGCGGATGCATCGTTCGAGCGATCTCCCGGGCAGGACGGGAAGGTGTTCACCGGAAATGTGATCGACCAGCGCGATGGCGGGCCTATCACCATCGGCTACGGCCGCTACGATCCCAATCAGAGCCTCGAGGAAACGCTTGCCGTTGACGACGTCATGATCGTCCTGGAGGGGCGGCTGTCGGTCTCGAGCAATGCCGACACGGGCGCCGCCGGGCCGGGCGAGATCGTCTATAGGCCCAAGGGCGCGCCGGTCATTATCCGCTCGCACGAGCAGGGGGCGGTCACTGCCTATGTCACCTATCCGCATTGGCAGGAAGCGTTCGACTAGCCGCCCCGATTGCATCGTCGGCGCGGTCTATCGAACCGATCGACCTGGACGATGTTCCTGTCATGATTGTTTCCCGGATTGACCAGCAGGCAGCTTGGTTCCGCGATATTCGATGCATGGCAGGATATTGTCGGCTTCCGGCTTTCCCGCGCTTTCGTCGTTCTTGCCAATAGCTGCGCCCGATCGGCGCGTGTCGATAGGATCGAACAGCGTCGATGCGGTGCGACCTGCTCTATGGCTTTGCCGCCGAGCCGCGGTCGACGGTCTCGGCCTGCGGTGACGATCGGCTGGCATGTCTTGGCCGCACCCAAACCGGTCCCGCCAATCGTCCAACAACTCGATCGGACCGGCACTTATGGGGAGCCGTGCTATGAACTCGATTATTATCCCGCTCGCCAAGCTGGTCGTGAGTTGGACATTTGGTCAAGGGGGCTGCCATCTCCACGCAATCTCGCTCGCCATAGTCGTGAATCTTGCTTGATTCGCAAGTTGCGCAGGACTTGAACGACGACCGGTCATTGGACGACAAAGTCACGAGCATTGGGGAGAAATATCTTGAAATGGTCGCTTGCGCTTGCCGTTATGCTCGCGGTCCCTGGGGGCGCATCGCCGGCCAAGGCGCAGATCCGGGCCACGCCCGTCTACAGCGCAGGCGGGACGCTCTCGCCGGGGCAGAAGACCGAAGCCGTCGAGGCGATCATTTCCGCAATCGAGCGCCAATATGTCTTTCCCGATCGCGTGCCCGCGATCGTCCAGGCATTGCGGGCCGGCAATGCCGCGGGACGTTATGACACGAGCGACCCGGCGACCTTCACGACGCGGATCACCGAGGACATCAGCCGCGCGGGCAAGGATACCCACCTCTATCTCGAATATGATCCGCAGCGCTTCGACGCATTGAACCGGGCGCCATCGCGCGAGGCGACACCAGGCGCCGATATTCAAGCGCTGATGACGGCCCGGTACCGCCGAACCCATTATGGACTTGAAGACACCCGCCTCCTTCCGGGCAACATCCGCTACCTTCGCATTTCCGCCTTTGACTGGGTCGAGGACGAGACAGGCCAAGCCTATGACGACGCCATGCGTTTCCTGAAAGGTGGCGATGCCGTCATCATCGACATCAGGGGCAATGGCGGGGGATCGCATGATGCGGTGCGCTATGCGCTCAGCCACTTCCTGCCGTCGGGCCGGCTGCTGATGACGTTCCTGGAAGCCGGCAAGGCCCCGGAACAATCTCACACATTGGCCAACCTTCCCGCCGGCCGGATGATCGACAAACCGCTCTATGTGCTGACCGATGGCAGCACCGCGTCCGCCGCCGAGGATTTCGCGTATAGCGTGCAGCAATTCAAGATCGGCCGACTGATTGGGGAGCTCACCGCGGGGGGCGCCAACAACAACCGGCTCGTGCCGATCCCGCCCGGATTTCTCCTCAGCGTTTCGTTCGGACGACCCATCCATGCGGTCAGCAACGGCAATTGGGAGGGGACAGGGGTGACACCCGATCTCCCGGCCGCCACGGGGAGCGCGCTCGACTACGCCGAGTTGCAGGCACTGGACGGGCTGATCGCCAGCCCCGCCGGCAAAGACCCGGAACGCCGGGCGGAATATGACTGGGCGCGCGTCGCCGTGGAGGCCCGGCTCCGCCCGGTTGCGCTCGCGGTTGCATCGCTTCATCCCCGGGCGGGGCACTATGGCGAAGCGACGGTGGACTATCGGGACGGCGCATTGTGGCTGAGAACACGACCGGGCGCCCCAACGCGGCGGATGTTGCCGCTTACAGCCGACGGGCGTCTCTTTGCGCTTGAAGGGCATGAAATGCTGCGGGCCCGTTTCGATGGCGCAAATCTGGAGACGTTGTGGCGCGGTGTTCCTACCCCGCGCGTCTACCGCCGCCTGCCTTTTAAGTGATCGCGGGAGATCGGCCGGGCACGTCATGCACCGCCTACACCGCGGCAGCCTTACGCGACTGCCTCCCAGACCCTATAGTCGCTATCGTGTCATGAGGGCCATGATCTGCTATCGGCGGCGCCCGGCGCATGGTCCTTGCTTTCGCCGCTGCCATCGCGTCACGCGGAACGCGGTGCGGATGCAGGTCTTGCCGCCGAGACACGACTAAAGTGCCAGTATTGGGGCGTGTCGAGCGGGATGACCTGATCGCCGGGAACGGCGAAGGTGACGCCAGCACCGACCTGCACGCGAAATCGGCTCGCGCGGCGGGTTCCCCGCGACGTAAAATGCGAAAGGCACCGTGATGGCGATAACGACCTAACGATCCTCACGCTTGGCGAAGCGGCCGCGCGAGTACTCCCGCGCGGCTGAGATTGTCAAAAAGGGAAGCCGATGCCGACTGCGCCTTGGTGACGGCCATAACCGCTCTCATCGGGCCGGTGGCACGCCGCCGGCCGGTGATGCGGTCGCCGCGCTCGCGCGCGGCAACGTTGCTGGTGGTCCCTTCCGGAAAGCGGGAGATGGGCGCCGCGCCCTGCTCGGCCCGCCGACAGCCGCGCTTTCAGCAAAAATCCAGGCTCAGCGCAGTGGTGCTTTTGAAACTTTCCAGCACGATGCTGGAACGGACATTGTCGATCTCAGGTGCGACCCGAAGTTTGGCCGAGAGAAATCTATTGTAGGATTCGAGGTCCCTGGTCGAAACGCGGAGCATGAAGTCGGCCTCCCCCGTCAGGCTTTCGCACGACGTGACCTCCGATAGCGAGGCCACACGCTCCAGAAAGGCGTTCTCATTCTCGGGCCCATGCGATCGAAGCTGAACGGCGACATAGGCGGAAAAGCCTAAGTTGAGGTGCTTGGGGCTCAGCAACGCGACAATACGCTCAAGATAATTTTCTTGCTTCAATCGTTGCAAGCGCCGTGAACATTGGGACGGGGACAGGTTGACGATGGCGCTGAGTTCGGTCGAGCCGAGATCGCCGCAATCCTGGAGCGCGGCGAGGATCTTGCGATCGAAGATATCGAGACGATCCCTGTTCATGCGCGACCTACACTATCCTCTTGTTTATACCGGTACCAGACCGCGGTGATCGCATTTCGACCTGATCGACATGGCAGAGCGGCTAGACATGCCACACCGTGCGAAAAAGCCGGTCGAAATTCCCGCCGATGACCTTTTCAATTGTCGAGATCGGGTATTTTGCCTTGTCGAGTTCCGCTGCGATAAGCTCGATTCGTCGCGCACTGTTGAGTTCCGGCACGGTGATCGGGCCGTCTGCCTCGCCGGGCGCACCGATGCCGGCAGCCTTGCGCGCTGCTGCCGTCTTCCTGACCATTGCCATATAGGTCGGCGATATATCGATCGGGGTGATGCTCTGGTCGGTGCCGATACCGACATGATCCTCGCCACAGATATCGATCGCATGCCGAAGATGCCGCATGAACAGTGCCTTTGACGGTGCGATTGGATCGTTGCCGAGGAACGGCATGAGATAGATGCCGACGACGCCGCCCTTTTCGGCAACCGCGCGCAACACGGGATCGGGCAGGTTGCGTTGGCTGTCGAAGACGGCGCGGCAACCGGTGTGAGAGATGGTCACCGGGCCGGAGGACGCGCCGGTCGCATCCAGCGCGGTGGTCGGATTCGCGTGCCCCAGATCGACCAGTATGTTGCGCGCGTTCATGCGTGCCACCGCCTCGCGACCAAGCGCAGACAGGCCCTCCTTCTCAGGCATCGAACTGCCGGCGCCGAGGGCGTTTTTGTCGTTATAGGTAAGTTGCATGATCTTCACCGAATAATCGGCGAACGTATCGATCAGCGTCAGGTCCTCTCCGATCATCCCCATGCCTTGAAAACCGAAGATCACCGCGAGCTTTTTCTGCGCCTTCGCCGCGGCGATATCGGCATGGCGACGGACCAGCAACAGGCGGTCGGGGTGCAGTTCGATCTGCCGCAGCCAGAGGCCGATCTCGCGCACGGTTTCGATCAGCGTGCCGGGCTTTCCCACCGTCAGGTTGATCGCCGTGAGGCCGGATTTGCGGATGTTGTCGAGTTGCTCGGCCGTCAACGGGCCCGGCGCCGGATAGAAGACGTTCCACGTCGAGGGCGATGCGAGCGCGTCGATGACGATCGATCTGTCGTAAAGGGCGCGTATCCGGGGCTGGATCGGCGCAGTCGAGGGGACAGCCCAGGATTCGGCCCGTGCCGCCGGGGCGAACACACTTGCGGCGAGTGCCGCAGCCCCGAGTGAGAAGTGGCGCCGATCGATCAAAGCGTCATTCGTCATGGATATACCCTTGGTCACAGATCTTGATTCGCCGATCACACCGCCGATGACACCCGCGCTGGCCGGCGATCGACGCGTATCGACGTCAGAACGAGGTTCGCAAATTGAGGCCGATCGTACGAGGTGCGGCGCTCGTGACGAACGTTTCGCCGACTTGCAGTCCGCTCGACGTCGCGCGCGTGATCGCCGTGTCGTTCAACAGGTTGGTGGCGAACAGGTACGCGCCCCAACGTCCCTTGTCGCCTTCGATCCCGACGCGGATGTTGACCAGTTCGTAGGAGCCCACCTTGCGCGTGAAGGTGGCGGCTGGGCGGAAGTCCGAGAAGGACGATCCGACGTGATTGACGTCTATCCGGAACAGGCCACCGAGCCGCTCGGAAACGGGCCAGCTATACTGCGCATTGGCGCCCGCCGAAAACTTCGCCACGAAGGGAATGCGGTCGCCCTTCAGGCCGGGCGCGCTCACATTGGCATTGGCCTGGTTCTCGGTAAGCTTGGCGTCGATATACGACCCGTTGACCTGGATCGACAGGCCGCGGAATGGGTGGGCCGTCATCTCCGCCTCCACACCCTTGACCCGAGCGGCACCGGCGTTCGTGATATAGCTGAACGCTCCATTGGGCGTGCGACCCGTCACCTGCATATCCGACCAATCGATCTGGAAGAGGTCGACATTGAGCAGCACCTTGCGAGCGAACATCGCGCTCTTGATGCCGACCTCGTAGTTCCACAGACTGTCCGACAGATACGGCGTCAGCGCCGCGTCGAGGCCGAGCACCTGATTGGCGCCGCCGGGCCGGAAGCCCTGTGCGGCTTCCGCATAGACCATGACGGCGTTGGTGATCTTGTAGGAACCATTGAACTTCAGAACCGTGCCATGCTCTTCGGACTTGACGTGGGTCGGCGGCGTCACGCGCGCGCCGACAAGGATCGAGCCCAGCGTCGTCTCGCCGACGATGCGCTTCTCATAGTTAAAATAGCGTGCGCCAGCGGTCAGATTCAGCTTGTCGGTAATATCCCAGGATACTTCACCAAACGCTGCGAGTTGAGTCAGCCGATCATCGATGAAGCGCACCGTCGACGTCTGTAGCGGGGAGATGATATTCCCCGAAACAGGGTCGGCATTAACCTGTGGATTGGTGACATTTGATTTTCGATGCGAGTAAAAGCCGCCGACGGTCCAGTTGAACGATCGGGCGCCTGAGGAACTCAGGCGGAACTCCCCCGTCAGCGTGTTCATGTCCTGCTGCGGAAACAATGTGCTCGTCGATTGACTGTCCACCAGAGTGTAGAAATCGGCCAATTGGGTCGCGCTGCACGGCGCGCGCCCATTGGCGAGCGCGGCACAAGCGGTCGGCGTTCGGTTGGTTCGAATATAGCGTGACACGTCCGTGGTATTGGACAGTTTGCGGGTCAGATACGAGCCGATCACCGTCGCTTCCACAGGGCCAAGGTCCCAAGCGGCGGTCAGGCTGTAGAGGTTCAGATTGTCGATGATCGGTTGGCGGACGAGCGCGTCGCTATTGTACTTGCCGGCTCGCGGGTTCCAGGAGGGCGTGTCGACCCGCGACCGATTGATATAAGCGGCCGCATCGATCGTCAGATCGGGAGTGGGCGTGAAACGGACCATCCCGCGACCGCCATAGGTCTTCTCGTCGTTGATATTCTTGATGCCGAGCGCGACGTTGTCGATATAGCCGTTCCGGTTGCGATAGAAACCGACGGCCCGGACCGCGATCTTGTCGTCCACGACGGGCGTATTGATGACGCCGTTGAACTCGTAATTGATCCCCCCGTCATGTGTGCTGGAGATCGTCGCATCTGCTGCGCCCGACGTCTCGAACGACGGCTTGGCATAGATGATCCGCAGCGTTCCGCCCATCGAGCCGGAGCCGTACAGCGTCCCCTGTGGGCCGCGCAGCACCTCGACCCGCTCCACATCGAACAATTTGAGTTCGGGCGTAGTGCCGCCGGCATCGTTGGTCGTGCCAATGCTCCCGGTAACCGGAGTCTCATCGTAATAAACGCCAACCGTCGGTTCGCCGACCGCCTGGATGCCACGGATCACCACCCGGCGCTGCGACGGCCCGGCATCGACGAAGCTCAGACTGGGGACGGAGGCGGCAAGATCGGCAACGCTTTGCACGCCGGAATTGGCGAGCGATTCACCCGTTACAGCGGAGATGGAGATCGGCGTTTCCTGCAGGCTGGTATTTCGTTTCAAGGCAGTGACAATGATATCGCCGCCCTGCTCGATCTCGGGGCCTGCCGCATCGCTCGTGACGGCAGCGGGATTCTGTGACGAATTTTCCTGCGCGGTGGCGGGCAGGGCAACGCTGCCCATGACGCTGGCCAGCAGCATAATCCGCAATCGGCAGTTCGACGCCGCGCTCCTAAAACAACCTGCCATGATAATCCCCCCCAATTGGCCCGAGCCGGGCCCTTACAAGCGCGATACGACGAGATCCGTGACCCGGATTTCACGCCGCTGCACCACAAACTGAGACCACGAATGTCTATGGTCAAGACAATTCCGTGAATTTCACGCACGCAAATTGCGCAGCTCGCGAACCCATCGCAACATTAATTCGATAAATGCGGATTCTGTGCACGTTTTATGTAAATCAAAGGTTTCCGTTGCGCCTCTATCGGCATTGCTCCCGCAAAATGCGCTGCACGCGCGTGGCTTATCCCCTAGGGTGAGGCCCTCGACGGTCGACAGCTATGTGTTTCTTGCTGCAACGAGCGATGCACGTCTCCGCGTTCGCTCGGGCGCGCTTGAACGATCAATTTGGCGGATGCCCGCAGCGACCGACATGGACGATGTAATGCCTGGGGAGGGTATATGCCGACAGAAGCCGTGGCGTTCGTAAACACCATATTCGTGCCGATTGGCCTGATGCTGATCATGTTCAGCCTGGGTCTGACCCTTGCCTTGAATGATTTCAGGCTGGTGCTGGCCAGGCCCAAGCTGGTGTTCGCCGGGCTGGGTGGTCAGCTCCTGTTGATGCCGCTGCTGGCGCTTGCCCTCGGTGTGGCGTTCCGTTTGCCCCCCGAACTCGCTCTCGGTTTGTTCATTCTGGGCATCTGTCCGGCCGGGACCACGTCGAACGCCCTAACCTTTGTCGGACGTGGCAACGTGGCGCTTGCGGTCGTACTGACTGCTCTATCCAGCTTCATCACCGTCTTCACCATCCCGCTGGCATTGAGTTGGGCGCTGCAGCATTTCACCATTCCCGGGACGCTCCCCAAACTCTCGATTTTGGGCACTGCGACGCAGCTAGTGCGGATCACCATCCTGCCGATCGCGATCGGCATGCTCGTACGGCGCTTCGCCCCCGCGACCACACCCCGGCTCGTGGTCTGGCTGCGGCCGACCTCGCTCATCGTGATGATCGGGGTGATCGCCTTCTCCGTGCTGGTTAGCTTCGATATGGTCATGATGAACCTCGTCCGCGCCGGACCCGCCATCTGGGCGCTCAACGTCGTTGCGACCTTGGCCGGGCTGTTGATCGCCAAGGGAATAGCGGCCGATGCGCGAGATGCGATGACGCTGGCGATAGAGGTGGGCGTGCACAATGTGACGCTCGCGATTTTCATCACGCTGAGCGTCCTCGACAGCCTGCCACTGGCGGTCATGCAGAACATTTACGGGGTGATCATGCTGTTCAACGCTGGACTGCTTATCCGCTGGTGCCAGTCGAAGATCGCGCGCGAAGTTGCGGTGCGGCGGACGTGACTCTCGCCATGATCTCCGCACAAGATGTGGCACGGGACCTCTCCTACGAGGTGTGCATCCCGCTGATGCGCAAAACGATGATCGCCTTGTCCGAAGGGCGCACCCGCCAGCTGCTTCGTGGCATCATCGATCTGCCGGGCGATCGGGCGTTCGGCGTCATGCCGGGGTTGCTCCTGGAGAGCGGGGCGTTCGGGGCCAAGCTCGTCAGCGTCTATCCTGACAACTTCAGTGCCGGTAAACCGTCGCACCAGGGCGTGATCGTGCTGTTCGATCCGGACAGCGGCGCGCCGGTCTGTATCGTCGATGCCGGCGAGGTGACCGCCATCCGCACCGCCGCTGCGTCCGCGGCCGCGACCGATATTCTGGCAACGCCGGACGCCGGCCACCTCGCGGTCCTGGGCTATGGTGAGCAGGCTTGGCGGCATATCGAAGCGATCCGCCATATACGCAGGCTGGAGCGCGTGACGATCTGGGGTCGCTCTCCCCAACGTGCCGACGCGCTTGTCCGACGCGTCCAGGCAACCGGGATCGATGCCACGGCTGCTTCCGACGTAGCGGCTGCCGTCGCCGATGCCGATATCATCTGCACGGTCACTGCCGCGTCCGAGCCTGTCCTGATGGATCGATGGGTTCGTGCCGGCACGCACATCAATGCGGTTGGATCGAGCCGCGCCGGACCGCGCGAGATCGACGACGCGCTCGTTGCGCGATCCCGCTTCTTTGCGGATCACGGCGTCGGCGTCCTGGCTCAGGGTGCCGAATTCCTGCACGCGAAAGAGGCCGGACTGATCGACGATGATCATCTCCTGGGCGAAATCGGAGAGGTGATGACGGGAGCCACCACGGGTCGGGTCACCGATAACGACATTACCCTATACAAGTCGCTCGGCAGCATCGTGCAGGATCTCGCCTGCGCTTGGCATCTGTACAGCCGTCGGAAGACGCCGGACGGCGTCCCGCTGGAGGATTCGAAATGAAGCTCAGCCATGTTCGCGGCAGCACCGACGTGCCGTTGCTGACCAAGACGATCGGGCAGGCGCTCGATCACGCCACTTCGGTTTGGGGTGACGTGCAGGCGGTTCGATCCTGCGAGCAGGATGTCAGCTTGACCTGGGGCGAGTTGGCTGACCGCAGCCGTGCCTTTGCAGCCGGCCTGTTGGACCTTGGCCTTTGCCCGGGCGATCGGATCGGAATCTGGTCGCTCAATTGCGTCGAATGGACGATCACGCAGTTCGCGGCCGCCCGGGCCGGCCTGATCCTTGTGACGATCAATCCGGCCTATCGCCTGTTCGAACTCGATTATGTGCTGCGCGACGTCGGTTGCGCCGCAATCGTGATCGCGCCGCCGTTCAAGACCAGCGACTATCCCACCATGATGGCGACGCTGGTGCCGGAAATTGCCTCTTCCGTGCCCGGTCACCTGTGTTCGAGTGCGCTTCCGGCACTGAAGCTGGTCGTTCAGATCGGCCAGGTGGTGACGCCGGGCATGATGCCGTTCGACGCGGTGCTGGCAAAAGGTGCCGCCGCCGATCCGCGCGAGCTGGAAGCGGCGGAGGCGGACGTCCGACCGGATCATGCGGCCAACATCCAGTTCACCAGCGGGACGACCGGAAGTCCGAAGGGCGTTACGCTCAGCCATTCGAATATCCTGAACAACGGGTATTTCACCGGCCTGCGCGCGGGCCTGCGCCCGGGCGACCGATTGTGTATTCCGGTGCCGCTATACCATTGCTTCGGGATGGTCATGGGCAACCTGGCGTGTGTCACGCACGGCATGACGATGATCTACCCCGGTGTCGGCTTCGATGCCGCAGCGACACTCCGCGCCATCGAGCAGGAACGCTGCACCGCGCTCTATGGCGTGCCGACGATGTTCATCGGCATGCTGGATCATCCGCGATTCGATGACTTCAGCATGGTGTCGCTGCGCGCGGGCATCATGGCGGGATCGCTGTGCCCCCCTGCTGTGATGCGCCGTGTCCACGACAGGATGAACATGCGCGATGTCACGATATGCTACGGCATGACCGAGACGAGCCCGGTGAGCTATCAGAGCGCCATCGGCGACACGATCGAGCGGCGCGTATCGACCGTGGGCCAGGTTCACCCGCACCTCGAGTCCAAGATCGTCGATCCTGACGGCGTGACGGTACCGCGCGGTGCGCCCGGTGAAATTTGCACGCGGGGCTACGCCGTCATGATCGGCTATTGGAACGATCCGCAGCAAACCGCTGCGGTGATGGACCAGGAGGGCTGGATCCGAACCGGCGATCTTGGTGTGCTGGACGAGGATGGTTACTGCACGATCGTCGGACGACTGAAGGATCTCGTCATCCGGGGCGGCGAGAACCTGTATCCGCGGGAAATCGAGGATTTCCTCCACACCCATCCGGCAATCAAGGACGTGCAGGTCTTCGGCGTCAGCGACGACAAGTTCGGCGAAGAACTCTGCGTGTGGATCGCGTTGATGAATGGGGCATCCTTGAGCGAAGGCGATGTCCGCCAGTTCTGCCACGGCCGGATCGCGCACAATAAGATTCCGCGCTACATCCAGTTCGTCGATACCTTTCCGATGACGATCACCGGAAAGGTTCAGAAATTCGTCATGCGGGAAGAAATGGAAACCGCGCTGAAAAAGTGACAGCGGGGAAACGTCTGTCGTTCGGGCCCGGCCACCGAGCGGTGCCAAGTGAGCGTCAAAATTCGGTCCCTACCTTCCAAAGCTCGGGGAACAATACGGTGTCGGGCATGCGGCGCAAATAGGAGGCGCCGCCAGTTCACCGGGTTCCGGTCTTGATGCTGATGATCCGCTCGACGGTCATAGCGTGATTGAATTGCCGTCTGCGGGAATAGTCTTCGAGATCGACCATTTTTCGGCACATTCGCAAAATGCCCAATATTCCTCGGGCCCGCGGCAGATCGCCGCCCAACTCGCCAGCACTTCTGGGCTTTCCAGCCGTGCGCCACGCCATCCATTTCTCGTCGCATCGGCACCGATGTCGAAACCCCTCCGCGCCAGCAGGCCAAGGGTTTCATCGTACAGGCTCGGCGCCGTTCTAAGGCTGGTGCTGCGTGCTCAGCCGAGCACCAGCCTGAAGCGCCGCCAGCAAGCGGGGCCGTAGCGCAGCGCGAGCAGGAACATTGTCTCCAGAACGACGACGATGACAATGATGCGAAAGCCGACCGTGATCGAATCCTGGCTACCGCCGCGCATCAGATAGCCGGTAATGAGAAAGCCCGCGTTCCACAGCATGGCGCCAAGCAACGTGCCGGTCGCGAAGGGCAGGACGGGCAGGCAGAGCGCGCCGGCCGCGATCGGCAGGTAGTTGCGCACCGTCGGGATGAACTGCGCCAGCAATGATGCCCTAAGATGATTGCGGCGATAGGACTGACAGAGCCGGCGATAGGTTGCGTGACGCAGGAAGACATATTTGCCGAAGCGCACGACGAGCGCATCGGCACGGTCGGGTCCGATTCTCCGGCCCGTCGCGTACCAGAACAAGCAGCCGGTCGTGGAGCCGAGCGTGGTCACCAGCAGCAGCACGCCAAGCGTCGCGTCGTCGGGTGCTGCCGTCATCCCGAGGAACAACAGCAGCACATGCGATGGTGGAACCGGCAGAATCTTTTCGGTGACGGCGAGGCAGAAGACGCCGAACAGACCGAAACCGAGGATGGCCGACAGCGGTCCCGTCATGCGAAACGCCAGTCATCGGCGCTGAGCGTCTTGATCGTCGCGACGCGATAGACCGTCGCCAACCTGGTGCTGGACGGCGCGACAGACGCAACGCGCAGCGGCGCAAGGACCCAAGCCAGGAGAAAAGACAAAGCGTCGCTTGCAGGCATACCCAACCTCGATTCTGCTGCGAGCGAAGCACTCGCCGACAGTCACGGAGCTCTGTTTGCTGCGGCTGAATTACATAGACATGGCAAGATTCCGGGCTTCGCAAAAGAAAGCGATGTCCGCCGCCGGGTTTCAACCTCGCGATGCTCGCGCAGTGCCGGCGCTGTATTCTGGCAGCGGGCCTTTATAAGCCATATTTCTGGCGCCCATCTCATTCCATGGTCGAGCGTCTGCGCCGGGCCGGTGCGCAACGCGCATCTCGACGGGGCCGCCGCAAACTCGAAAGCAGCCCTTCGTTCAGGCTGATCGCGAACCTCCGCTAATGGGCGGATTCTGTTGAAAAACTCGGACTTGAAGTGGTGTTAACGGTCTGATTCACTCTTCGCGAGAAGCGGAGGCGGGTCGATGGGCGAGCGGACGGTGGCGCAGGAAGCGTTGTTCTACAGCTTCAACCTGGAGCGGCATGTGCCGGCGGATCATCTTCTGCGTTCGATCGACCGGTTCGTGGACCTGTCGGATATCCGGTCGTCGGTTTCTGGGGCGCGCCTCTTGATGTTCGGGACCCATCGATTGGTCTTCGCCCATGTCGAACCGTAAGGGCGGCCGTAAAGCAGCCGCGCCAATCGAGTCTGATTGCACAGCGTACGGGGCTGAGCTTCAGCCAGTTGCGCACGCCCGGCGATCAGGAAACTTTCCGCGCGCGGATGACACAGAGGGCGCAGGCATATGTCGAGCGCCTGCCGGAGATGGTCGCCTCCTTGCAGCAGCCCTTCAGAGACCATGACCCGGAAGGGCTGATGGCTTCGACCGCATATTATGGCCTGCAGCGCGGCATGCGCGAGGACGGATCGACCTCCTCCAGTACGAGGGGTTGGAACAGTTTCAGGTCGAGCTTCTGCAGGCGATCATGCTGACCGTACCTGTGAAGGAACCGTACCTGTGAAGGAATGGTCAGTGACGCCATCCGGCCCCTGTAAATTATTGGGACACCGATTCACGGTAGGCGCTGTCGCCGTCTGAGCGGCTCGTTCTTACCGCATAAGCAGACGTGCCGATTTTACGCTGAACTCTCAGGCGTAACCGGAAGATCGATCACATATCGCCATGCGCCGTCTGGCGCCCGCCGGGCCACTTTGGATGATGTTCCACCCATCGCAATCGGTTCGCCAGAAGGAGCCTTGCCAACGAAATGCCATGCCGCATGAAGAAGCGCGATATCGCCCTCACGGACGCAGGAAAGCTGCGTTGCCGTCAACTCACCGTCGAGATCCACCAAGGCGCGCATCTGTCCCCTTATGGCGTCCGAGCCCGTGAGGAATTGTCCAGGCGCCGGAGATAAGGTCGCGTCGCTCTCGTATAGCGCGACAAGGCCCTCCACGTCGCCCACCCGAAACAAATCATTGTAGTGATCGTTCAGTTGCTCGGGATGAGTAACCGCCATAGGACCAACTCCATAAGCCAAAAGGAATGAATAGTCTGTTTGAACCCACCACATGGCGAGACGATGACGCGGTTATTCCTGCGCGATCCAGAAGACGTCCGGTTCGACGAGCATTTCCGGAATCGCGGTGCCACCGAAAATCTGGCGTTCCAGACCGTGCTCGAATGACGCTCATTTGATGAGTTCGTCGCGTTTCGCGATCGGAACATTGGCCTCGCAAAAATAGGCGACCGCGTCGGGAGGGTTGGAGGCCGCGATCGTCGCCAGGTCCGACTTGATCTTGGACGCGAACTTCACCTGAAGTGTGCAGTTAAAGCCGACGCGCCGCGATCCCGAGTTTCGTTCATCCCGGATCGCGCGCATCGCGGGCGCGATTGTGCTTTTGGAGGTCTCGAAATCCCGTCCGGCATCATCTCCCGCGCCGACGGGGCCTGTCGCGGGAAGGATAATGCTGTGTAGCTTGGCGCGCGCATCTCGCCGAGATGACACCGGATCATGTTTCCGGGCTGTGCTTTGTTCATAAGCGGATCCGGCGCGTTCGATTCAGTGCGCTAAAGTCGGATTCCCTTCTCAGGAGCCACCAATCGCCTTCAAATGCGGTAGCATCCTATGCCATAGCCTCTCGTCCCAAACGACTTGGGATTAGAACAATAGCGGAGCATATACCCTTGACGCCAGACCGGGAACGTTGGGCCGAAGCGCTGGCCGTCGAGCGGCAGCACGGCGATCGTGCGCCAGCTTTCATTGCCGAGCGGATCGCCGCGCTCGCCTTGGCTGGCGATATCGCTGGAGTTGCGCGATGGAAGGACATCGCGGCGAGGATCGACCAATTGCGAGGCGCTGATGTGTAACCTCTATAATCTGCGCACCGCGTGCGAAGAATGCCGAATATTTCAAGGTGGCCGGGGACTGGCACAAACAACTCTCCGTCGAGAAGGATTATGCCACGCTGGGGAAGCGGGGTGAGCGAGCCAAGAGCCAGGCCGCCTGGACCACGCATGGGCGCGCGAGTCCGGATCAAGTCCCAGCATCAACGCGATGTTGAAGCACTGTTCAATGAAGCGATGATCGCGCCCATCTATAAGGAGGTGCGAGAGGACGGGGACGTCTCCTATTGGTTCGGCAAGGAGCAGATGCCGGCACTTATTGAATGCCGCGTTCTGGAACGGATTTTGGTGGACCACTGGGTTCACTATGCGGTGTTGGGTTCGCCGTAATGCGCCGGCGACGATCCTAACCCAGGATAATGCGGAACCAAATTTAGTCGTTATGGTTTCGACTCGCTGAAGCGGGAGGCTTGTCGGAGGTCGAGATGTCACCACGGGATGACAGGACATATTTTGCCAGGCGCGCGGAAAAAGAACACCAGATGGCTGAGCGATGCTCAGACCCGGCGATTGCGATCACCCACCGACGATTGGCGTGGGAATATGAACGCCGCGTGCAAAACGGAAATACATTGCAAGACTCGAATGGCTAGTGATCTGGTCAGCACTGACCATGCTCTGCACGGAGGTCAGCAATGCGCGCGGCTATCGGTTATCTGGTATTGACGGTTGTTCTGGGAGCGCTGTTTATTTCAGCGTTCTTCGTCATTCGAGCACAGACGCCGAGCGGGAACCGCCCGTTTCACTATAGGTTTGGCGACGACGACGACGACGACGACGACGACGATCGCGAGAGTTAGCAAGCCAGCTTACTCTTTCGGCAGGCGGAGCAGAGCAATGTCCGGCCAATCGACACCCTATGCCACGTGACCTCGATTCGGCCCCGGAAAGATGCACAGAATCGGCGCGGCTCGCACGTCCTCAGCCGCTCAGTACATCCACCGCAATCCGCCGCCAGGGCGACTGTCACCAAATAACCGATCGACAGGACTCAGCGGCTCGAGGCCGGCTTGGGAGCGCCTGACACTTTCGCGTCCCGCAATTTCTTCAACACATTCTTTGCATCAGGTGGCGCAACCTGCATGAAAAGCGTGAAAAGCGCCTCGTCGCCCAGTTCGTCAATCGCAACGCTTGCGAGAATGGCGACGGGCTGGCGCAGTCGCACACCCGCTTGCGCTTCCAGCACGAGCGTCCGCACCAGCATGCCGGGCGGCGGCGAGCCGATGTCTTCATTGAATTCCATGGCCACCGCATTGCGAATGCGAATACGGCGGTCGGGATTATTCTCGAACCAGGCCGCGTCGCCCAGTGTTGCGAGTTCGATCACCCGTTCGTGGATTGCTCTTACCTCAGCCATATCGAATTCCTGAACGGGCACTCTCTTCAAAAGGCGCAATGATCGACATAGACGCCATCGTTCCGCTCGCGCTTATCTGACCGGACCTATTGGACATCGGGTGGGGGACTGACAAGGTCATGTGGAAGACGCGGCGCACGGGCGCATCGGTGCTGCGCTCGCGCCGCCCTTCGGACGGTGCGAGGCATCGCCCGGCGGGGGCGATGGCTGCGGAGCGCGGGCAGGATGAGCGCGCACTGGCGGTGAGTACCGCCAGAGGTCGCGCGTTGTTCTTGGCCCGCGCATGCCCGCTTGGCTCGGAGCCGGGGGCACGGCGGCGGCTGGCCCACAGGCCCGCGCGCACGCCGCCGCGCCGGCGGCTTTCGCCAAGGGTGCGTAATCTTGTTGGGCGCCTGCGGCGCCCGTGGGTTGAATTGGAGCGCCTATCGGATCCGGTCGCAGGTGCGGCCGATCCGCAGGCCATTGTCCCAGTCGCGCCGGTAGATCGCCTGTCCGGCCTTGAGTTGTGCGCAGGACAGGTCGAGCCCGCCGGCATAGACCACCGCGATGGTCCGGCCGTAGCGATCCGTGCCGACCCGATCGATCCGGACCGGGCCGCGGCTGGCGAGCCGGCGCAGATTGTCGCGGCTGGCGATCGGGTCTCCTGGCGCGCAGTGCCGTCCGGGCTGGCAGCGGCCCATCTCGGGTGCGTCGATACCGAGCAGGCGGATGCGTTCGGGGCCGCAGCGCAGGCTGTCGCCGTCGGTGGCGACACAGCCGGTAATGGCGACGGCGGTCATAATGGCGAGAATCATTTCGGTCAGATCGGATATTTTGTTTGGCTTGACCAGCGGGGCGATCACTGGAGCGAGCGTGATCCGGGCCGATTTGACTGACGCCGAGGGCATGACGCCTCGCGCCGTCGGGCGCGACCGGGCTCTGCGGCCCGCGTCGTCGGGCCGCTTCACGTCCCGGCCTGTCGGTAACGATCCCTGGCGCTGAGTGCGCCGGACGCCGCGCCTTGGGCGCGGCGGCGTTTCTGCGGGGCCTTCCCGCCGTCGCGGTGATGGGCGGCGCGTCCTTCTGGGCGCGGCCCGGCGTCCCGCAAGCCGGCTGCGCCGGCTCCTCCATTGCATTGCGGTCCTGCGGATGCGGGCCGCCTCCTGGCCGCGCCCGGCAGGTCGCAAGTCGCCGCCCACCCCCACTCCGGGGGAAGCCCGTATGGGTTTTTGGGTCGGGCAGGAGGATCGCCATGCGCCAGACCGGCAGCCGCCGCGCGCGTCGTGAGGAGGGAGGGGAAAGCTCCGCCCAGCGCGCCACTCTCTACGATGACGTGACCAGCCGCATCATTTGCGAACTGGAGGCGGGCCGCGTGCCCTGGGTCCAGCCTTGGGGCAGCGTCGGCACCGCCGCGCCGGGTTTGCCGCGAAACGCACTTACCGGCCGCACCTATAGCGGCGTCAACATCCTCATCCTGTGGGGCGCGGTGATCGAATGTGGCTGGCCGTCACAATCATGGCTGACCTTTCGGCAGGCATTGGACGCGGGCGGCAGTGTCCGCAAGGGCGAGCGCGGCGTGACCGTGGTCTATGCCGACCGCTTCACACCCAATGCCGGGAAGGAGCGCGCTCATGCGACGGGCGAGGGCGAAGGGGAACGGGGATCGCGCCGGGGAAGCGATACCCCCCGAGCCAAGGCCATCGCCTTTCTCAAGCGGTTTACCGTGTTCAATGTCGCGCAGTGCGACGGATTGCGCCCCGGCCTTGCGGCCGATCCCGCGCCGCTTGCCGAGCGCGAGGTCGTGTCTGTCGCGGAAAATGTGATTGCCGCGTCGGGCGTGGATTTCCGGATCGGCGGCGATGAGGCCTTTTACGTGCCGTCGCTCGACTATGTGCAGGTGCCGCCGCAACCGGCCTTTTTCGCGCAGATCGATTATTACAGGACCTGCCTTCACGAACTGACCCACGCGACCGGGCATGTGTCGCGGCTCGACCGCAAGCTGATGAACGGTGTCGGCGGCAAACATTATGCCCGCGAAGAGCTGGTCGCCGAGATGGGCAGCGCCTTTCTGTGCGCAGCGCTCGGCATCGTGCCGACCGTCCGCCATGCCGATTATCTCGGCCACTGGCTCGACCTGTTGCGCGAAGACAGTCGCGCCATCTTCCGGGCCGCCAGTCAGGCGAGCAAGGCCGCCGACTGGCTGTTGGTCCGCCATGACGCGGCGAAGACCAGCGAGTACGAACAGGGGAGGGTGGCATGATCCTGCTCACCCCCGAATTGCGCGCCGCGTTGCGCGCGAATGACGTCGCGCGCTGCATCGCCGTGCGCGACAGGCGGCGCGAACCCGACCCGTTGCCGCTGGTCAAATTCTTCAATCCGATGGGTGCGGCGACATGGATCGCGACCGAGCTTTACGATGACGACGATACGCTGTTCGGACTGGCCGACCTTGGCTTCGGATGTCCGGAACTCGGGTCCTTCTCGCTCCGCGAAATCGCCTGCGTGCGCTTGTCCTTCGGCCTGTTCATCGAACGCGACGAGCATTTCATAGCGATGTGCCCGCTGTCGGTCTGGGCCGATGTCGCGCGGCGGACAGGCTCGATCATCAGCGCCGAAGCCGAACTTCGTCGCAGGCCCGAGCCCCCATCCGGCAACGAACTTCCGCCCGCAGGCGGATGACGCGCGGCGCGTTTTCGCCGCCCCCAAACCGGCCCCGCCAAGTGTCCAACGATGGACGGGGCCGGCACTCACAAGGAGTATCCCCATGAAACTCGATTTTATCCCGCTCGACAAGCTTTGCGTGAGCCGCGCCAATATGCGTTCTGCCAAGAAGCCGCCTGATGTGTCGGACCTTCTTCCCAGTGTCCGCAAACGTGGCGTCCTCCAGCCGGTGATCGTTCGGCCGAACTGTGCGCCGGACAGCTTCGAGATCGTCGCCGGGTGGCGGCGCTTCACCGCGGCGATGATCGTTGCCGAGGAGCGCCGCGCGGCGGGCGATGAGTCGGAGCCGATGCCCTGCGCGATCCTCGACACGATCGATGATGCCGATGCAATCGAAGCGTCGCTGATCGAGAATATTGCGCGGCTCGATCCCGACGAGGTCACACAATGGGAAACCTTCACCCGGCTGGTGCGGGAAGGGCGCAAGGTCGAGGACATCGCCGCGACTTTCGCCTTGCCCGATCTGACCGTCAAACGCGTCCTCGCGCTCGGCAATCTGCTGCCGCGCATCCGTGCGATGTATGCGAAGGAAGAGATCGACCGCGCGACGGTCCGTCACCTGACGTTGGCGAGCAAGAGCCAGCAAAAAACATGGCTCGCGCTGGCCGATGACGACACCGCCTCTTGTCCGACCGGTCACCAGTTAAAGGCATGGCTGTTTGGCGGACAGTCGATCCCGGTCCGGCATGCGCTGTTCGATGTCGCGGCCAGCGGCCTTGTCACCATCGCCGATCTGTTCGGCGAGGATCGCTATTTCGCCGACGCCGATGCGTTCTGGACCGCGCAGCATGATGCGATCGAGGCGCGCCGGATCCAATATCTCGAAGCGGGCTGGCCCGACGCGGTGATCGTGCCACCGTCCGGGCAGTTCCACGCATGGGACTATGAGAAGGCGGGCAAGCGCAAGGGCGGGCGCGTCTATATCGATGTCCGATCGAGTGGCGAGGTGAGCTTCCACGAGGGCTATATCGGCAGGCGGGAGGTCGAACGCGCCGCGCGGCGTACCGGCGTGACGGGCGAGACGCCGAAGCGTCCCGAGGTCACCTCGGCGATGCAGACCTATATCGACCTGCACCGTCACGCCGCCGTCCGCGCCGCACTGACCGGCCATCCCGGCGTCGCGCTGCGCCTGACGGTCGCCCATCTGATCGTCGGTTCGCCGCTGTGGACGGTGCGGCGCGAACCACAGGCGTCGTGTGACGATGCGACGCGCGACAGCGTCGCGACCGGCCTTGGCGAAGTGCGGTTCGACGAACGCCGCCGTGCGGTGCTGGCGCTGCTCGATCTGGACCCCGAGCGCGCCACGGTGACCGGCGGCGATCGCGACGACACCATGCTGGTCCGCCTGCTTCTGCGCCTGCTCGACTTGCCCGATACTGGCGTGATGGACGTGATCGCGGTCGCGATGGGCGAGACGCTGGCCTCGGGCAGTGCGGCGGTCGAGGCGGTCGGGCAGACGCTCGGGCTCGACATGGCACGCTGGTGGCAGGCTGATCCCGCCTTCTTCGACCTCATCCGCGACAAGGAGGTGCTGTCGGCGATGGTGGCCGAGGTCGCGGGCGAGACGGTCGCACAGGCCAATCTGGGCGAGAAGGGCAAGACCCTGAAACGGATCGTCACCGACCATCTCGATGGGGCGGGCGGCCGGGCGAAAGTCGAGCGCTGGGTCCCGAAATGGATGGCGTTCCCGCCCGCCACCTATACCGCGCGCGGCGGCGTCGGCACCGTGGCGGCAAGCGCCCGGCTTGCCGCCGCCCGACATGATGACGATCCCGATCCGACCGCGCCGGAGGGCGCGGCGCTGCCGCCGGACCCGGATGAGGGCGGAGAGGAGCATGGCAGTAACGACAATTTCGACAGCCCCGAGGCGCTCGCCGCCTGAGGCGATGGGGCACGCGCGGGGGATCATCCCCCGCGCGGTACCGCGACACGGCTGGCCCCGGTTCGGACCCTTGAAATCCCGCCGCGCGCCCGCGCCCCTGACGGGGCGCGGGCGCGCGGAATTTTTTGCCATGACAGGCGTGGCGTCGCCGCGCCGGTCGCGCTAGCGGTGGCCAATGGACAAGGGGGATTCGCCGCCGTCGGCACTCGATAACCAGACCTGGTTGATCGATGCCGGTCACGACATCATCGAGAAGAAGCGCGCCCATGGGGTCGATGCGCTGGTCCCGCGCGACCGGCTGATCCACGGCTTCCGGGTCGCCGACTATAGCATGCGCAATGCCGGCGATCTGGCGACCGCGCGCGACCTCGATCCGCGTTATCTCGCCGACGCCCGTGCGGCAGCGATGGTGCTGGGCCTGCCCCGCGCGATCGCCGCGTTCGGCTTGAGCGAAGGCGAACTCGAACGCCGCTTCTTCGACTTGTTCGATGGGATCTGCGACGAATTGCGCGGACGCTGAGCGCCGTGCGGGCCGCTTGTTCTACTGACGTCAGGCCATCATGGCATCTCATGCGGGCTTGTTCCGGCAAATTGGGGCAGTCAATTCCGCCGGCCCGTTTTTGATCGCGGTTGGCAAATTTCAATCTGCGATCGTTGCCACCGACGAGAAAACCACCGGTCCAAAACACAGAAACAAGATTGCGTTTGTGTGTCGAAGCCGAAAACTAGGCCAGGCGACGAGGCAAGACTATTTGAAGGCGATCAGTATCCATGTCTGACGACAAAACCCAACTCGACAAGTTCAGGGAAGCCGCGCGCGACCTCGAAACGGACGACGACGAAGCCCGCTTCGATGACAGGCTGCGTAAGATCGTGAAGCACAAGCCGGTCGAGAAGCCGGAATGATGCTTGCATTGCTTCTCGCCGCGATTTCTCCGGCTATGGGCCAAGACGACGCGGCTGATGCGATGCACACTCGCATCGAAGCGGCGCCGCTGGATGTCGCGACGTTTATTGAACGTCGTGCCACTTGCGGGGACATTCAGCGCGATCCCAACCGCGATCCTGCTTTAGCCATGAAGTTGAAAACGCAATTGCGATGCGACACGGTCACTCAGGACGGTAAGGCGATCTACGAAGTGTATCGCGCAAAGCCAGTGATCTTTCAGTTACTCAAAGACACGGAAAACATGCCCGGCTGGTGATCGGGTTTGTGAACTACGTAATCACCAAGGTATAAGCCGCTGGAGAAGCCGGAATGAGCATCGCTGTACGCGCCATCCTCGCGGCCTCGCTTTTCAGCCTGACTGCGGCGAGCGCCCGCCAGATTGATACACTGTACATGTTTTCCGGCACTGGTGGCGCGATGGCATACTCCATCGATCAAACCGGCGCGAACCTACCTCAGCGGTACGCCCCGTGGAAGTTCGTCAAAGCCGTCGCCACCAGCGGATGGACGTTCAAGGGAGGTGCCGACAAAAGGTCGCTCCGTGAGGTGAAAAAGCACGGATACTCAGTCAGCATAATCGAGGTCACGATAGGCCCCGAACGCGACTAGGTTTGTAAACCGCATAATCGTCAAAAAATTCGGCCGGGGCGTCCTCGCGCGCTGACGCGCTGCTCGGACGCGCGGCCGCCAGTACCAAGGCCGAAGTGTGGGGCCGGACAAGATCTCTTGCTATGTGTTCCTGCTTTGTTCTACACTTCCCATCCGCCGGTCAAAACGGCGATTCGAGCCATAAGGGAGAAGAATCGTGCAGCACGATCCGCTGCTGCGCGCGTCGGCGCGTGCGATCTACGATGCCTGTTATCCGAGCGAGGATTGGGCGCCGACCGGCTTCGACGAAGCCGAACGCGTCGGGACGGTCCATTATCGCCAGGCGGTCGATGCGGCGCGTCGCGCGCGGGGCATCTATGCCGCGAGCGGCGAACAGCTCCCGCTCTTCGAGCTCGCCTGATGTTCGGCGTGGAGCGTCCGCATTGGCATCCGTTGCCGGCCGTCGCTCAGGCGATCGCCACGGGCGAGCCCTGGTTGCTCGCCTGGGCCCTGCAGTCGGCGATACCGTACCGCCTGTTGGCGCAAAAAAGCGGGATCAGCGATGCACGCCTCGACGAACTCTATCGGGGCGCGCCTGTGTCGCGCGCTGAGCTCGCGGCACTGGCGGCCACATGGAAGATCGAGGTCGAGCAGGTCATGCTGACCCTGCCGGCGGGAGCGCTCGCCGAGTGACAAGGCCGAGCGACGCGCGCGCGCCGGGAAATGGCCGAGCGACGCGCGCGCGCCGGGAAATGGCCTGGGCCGACGCTCCGCGCCGGCCCATGACGGCGCTCAGAGTGGTTTGGCGCCGGGCGTGCCGCATTTGGCGAACTTGCCGTTGGCGGTCTTGCAGCGCACGACCTTTTTCGGGGTGGGCGCGCATTTGATGAACTTGCCATGGGCGTCACGGCAGCGCGTGCCGGCGGCGGTCACCGGGCTGGCGAGCATCGTGATAGCAGCCAAAGCGAGAGCGAAACGATACATGGGCAACTCCTCTTCAATGAGGACCGCGAGATTGCCTGCGGATCGACGCGACGGCAAGAGCGCGGGACGTCCCTCGGAGCGTCGGCCGAGCCGGATGACGGAGGTCATCGTCCTTCATCCAATGTCAGGAAAATCAGCGTCTGATAGACCCATGCGTCGCAAACCCAATATTTCCCTCGTCCGCCGGTCGGCGCGAAAGCCGACCCTGATGCGGCGCTATGGCCCGGTGACCGCGATCGGCCTTCTGGCGGGGGCGGCCCTCGGGTTGGGGCTGGCCGAGATGCCGGATACCCAGGTCTTGGCCGTCACATCGAGCGAGGATGTCGGCTGCACCGATCCGCGCGTCGTCGATGGCGACACGCTGCGCTGCGGAGCCACGCGAATTCGTCTGCAGGGCTTCGATGCGCCTGAGCTGCCCGACCTTTGCGCGCGGGGCCGCGATTGCAAGCCGCGCGATCCATTCGCCAGCACCGACAATCTCCGAGCGCTGTTCGGTGCGGGGCAGGGATTTGTCCTGCGCGCCGATCAAGGGCGGCTTCGCGGTACGCCGCTACGCGCCGATATCCGGCCGGTAATGATCGGGCGGGAGACCCGCTTTACTGCGATCGGCGCGTCGCCAGCTTCTTGTGATCACAAAGCGCGCAGGTATCGGAACACCGCTCGAACCGGCTGGTGCCGGCGAGTGCATTCGTGGCGATCCTCACCTTCTGTAGGTCGGCAAGCTGCAGACGCTCGGCAATGCAGTCGTCGCACACAGGGTCGGGGGCTAGCCGCTCGATCAGCTTGAGGATGTCGTTGATCATTTTCCAGGCGATGCGCGTGGCATGCGTCGCGGACAAGTCGCGCCGTGGTCCGCTAGAGCGCGTTGCGTAAATAGTCGGGAATGTTTGTGTTGGCCTTCAGCGCAGGTACGAAATCGGGGTCATCGACCGCCGTGATGGGTGCCATCGGCAAGGGCCGGAGCGTCGGCGCGGCTGCCAGGGCCATGGTCTGGAAATGTCTGAAGTCGCCGGGAGTCTCGTCGAGTTCGAAATCGATGCTGATCGCCTCCCGCTCGATCAGGTCGAAGGCGCGCGTGCCGGGAGCGGGCGCCTTGGCGGCGAGATCGGGTAAACGCGCCAGGCCGTCGGTCAACTTGGCGATCGCAGTGGCGAGCGACAGGCCAGCAAGCGGGTCGCTGCCCTGTTCGGTCAGGTCGAGACTATAGTCCTTACCGCCGATGACGATCCGTTCTTGCCGTGTCGCGTCGAAGTCGAGGAACCCCATCCGACCGTGCCGTGGTCGCCCGTCGATCACCACCGCCAGCACGTCGTCTTCCTTGGCGCGGATCAACTGGTCGTATTCGTCGTCGACGGCGCCCTCGAGGACCAGCAGGTCCGCCTTCTTGCCGCGGACCAAGCTGCCCAATTGGTTGTCCCAGCCAAGCATTGCGGCCGGCGTAGAGGTTACCATGCGCGCGAGTTCAACATTGCTGAACAGGCCGCCGGCATGATCGCTCACGATCCGGGCGATCTTGAGTTCGCCGAATAGGTTCTTGCTTCCGCTCGGCGACCAGTCAGATCCGAGCGCGATCTTCATGCCCGCCTTACGGGCTGCGGCGACGTCGGCAGTCGCGCCATAAAGCAGGAGATTGGAGAGCGGCGACCAGACCATGCCCGCGGCAGCGGCGACGCGCTGGAAATCGATTGTTTGTAGTGCGATACAGTGAATGGTGATGAGGTCGCCGTCGATTGCCCAACTGCCGGGCACGTACTCAAGATCGAGATAACGCTGTCGGGCGTCGGCGTCGGTTCCCTCGCTGAGATGGTAGAAGAAGGGGCGATCCTTCTTGAGCGCGGGTACCAGTTCCGATGCAATTTCCGCGGGCCGGTAGTCGAGCGTCTGGCCGCCCGCCGCCGGGAAGATCGGATCGAGCGGCGCCTCGACATTGCGCGTCAGACCCTGATACCATTTCTTGCCGCCGGTCCCGCTCGAACTCAGGCCCTGGGTCGTCGTCGTCCCGCCGAGCAGCGAGCGGCACTCAACGAAGCGCGCGATGCTGCGCGCATAATCGGGATCCGTGTTCGACCCGATAATCCGTGCAGGGATGGCGATGCTTGTCTGATAGTCTGGTTCATGTTCGCGCCATTGGTTCCGGTTGGTGTAGCGCTTGGGCACCGTCCATAGCGGCAGGAAGTTGTAGCTCAGATGGTTGTGGAGCTCGATCAGTCCAGGATAGATCGTGCCCTTGGTCTCGATCGGCGTCACGTTGGAAAAGTCGTCGGGCAGATGCGCCGGATCGGCCACCACCGCCGCGATCCGGTCGCGCTCGATGCAAAGCGCGCCTCGTGGATGAACCGTGCCCGCCGCATCCATCGTGACGATCCGGCCGATCAGCACATACCGGTCGACACCGGCTGCCGTGGCAAACATTCCCATCACGCACCTCCATTTTTCAGAGCGCGTAAGTCAACACTAATTTCGTGTGGCGAGCAATTTACTTTCCGGCGACTTTGGGGTGACGCCGCTTTCCGCACGATGAAAGAGCATTCGTGCGCGATTGCAGGCGAGGTTCGGGAAGATTGAGGAGCTCTCCAATGAACCATTCATTTCGGACATATATCTCGGCGTAAGAGGATGAGAATTAGTTTAAGGGGTATTTCGGTTTGACGAATCTATTCGATTCGCCGCTCTCAGTTGTGCCGTTCTGTGCGCTCAGTGTCTGAGCATCATTCTGGCTGGTCAGGGAGGTGTCGATGCAGAAGAATCCGGGTAGTTTCCCTTTCCAGAAGAGTGTCGATCGTGGTCGCCAGATCGTTGACATCGTGACCTCTCTCGTCGCGACGGTCGAGCGGGGCGGTGCCGGCGCGGCGCCTCTTGTCGCTGCCGGCAAGATCCATGAGGTTGGACGTGAGTTCGCGACAGCGCTCGCGGCTTATGAAGCGGCCGGGGATGCGGCAGAGGCGGTCGTTCGGATCGCGATCGTTCAGTTGAAGATCGGCGAGCCCGTCAAGGCACTTGCGATCATCAAGGCGTTCGTTGGCAAGAATCCAGACTTCCGTTTCAAGGACATCAGCGGGAGGCCGCTCTCCGGGTTGACCGTGCTCGGCGACGCTTATCGCGCCAATGGCGACCTGACGGCGGCGCAGCAGGCCTATGCACAAGCGCTCAAGCTCGAACCGCGCGACGGTCAGTCAGCAGGGCAGCTGGCGCGGATGCACATCTCGAATAACGAGGCCGCCGCAGCGATCGAACTGAGCAGCCGCTTCCTCGACAGGGACGAGATGGCGGCGCTGGAGTCCACGACGCGGCTCTTGGCCAACGATCCCAACCGGCTTCCCGCGCTCGGGGGTCTCGTCAACAGCTTCGCCGCCAAGATTTCAGACGTTCGCTGAGCGGCGTGGGTCCGATGGATGTGGACGCATTCCTCCGCTTCCACCATTCTTCGCGGCAGGCATTGATCGAGGCGATACTAGAGCAGGTCCATCGCGGCCCGGATGACGTGCTGGTGCTCGCGGGGTCGCTCTGCGAGGAGCTCGGCAACCATCGCTCCGATGTCGATATCTACCGAATCTCGGCCGATCGGTTCGCCCTCCAGGGCGGGGATCCGGTGGAAATCTTGGATCTGGGATCCTTCGCCGCCGACGTCGAAACCATTTGCGGGGCGGATCTGGACGAACTGCTCGCCAGGCTGGGCGCGGTCGATAGCGACGGCGAGCGCGATCCGCGCCAGGCGGTCGCCGACTTTTCCGACGCCGAGGTAAAGCTGCTGCACCAGCTCCGCATCGCACAGCCGATCACCGGCACCGGCGCATGGCAGCGTCTCGTGGGCGCGATTGACCGGCGCAAGCTGGGGCGGGTGTTGCTCGATCGTGCTGTTGCCTGGATGGGGGCGCTGCATATCGACATCCTCGGCTTCATTGAAAGCGGCGACGACGACAGTGCGCGCCCGTTGCTGCGCGCCTTTCGGTGGCGACTTGCAGCGGCCTTGCTCGCGGGGCTCGGCGAAACCAATCCGGCCGAGAAATGGCAGACGCGTCAACTCGCGGCGCTCCGGACGGTCCGCGCCGGTACGTGTCTGCCCGGCGGCCTTGATCTGGACCGGATCTACGACGCGTGGCTCGCACTTGACCGCCGCATCGGCGATAGCGCCGCCGAAACCGCCTTTCGCGCGTTGCTCGGCTTGCGCTTCTCGATCGTGCCCTGGGCGCAGCATCGTTTCCTGGCCGGCTATCCGCTGGACAGCGAGAACAATATTTTCCCCGAGGTGCGCCGGGACGGGGCAGGGGGCGGCAGTGTCCTGCCCGCGTTGCGGCTCGACAGCCAGATCCAGCGCGACGCCCGCGGCATCTGGCTCTCGCGTGTGGCGAGCCCGGAGGTCATCTATATTAATCCGCTGGCGCATGAAGTGCTGCTGCACTTCGACGGTACCGCTACCGCAGGCGAGGCAGCGCAGCGGCTGGCCCAGATCAGCCCCGCGACCAGCGCCGAGATCGCAACAGCCATCGACGATGTCCACGCCATGCTCGGCGACAGGGCATTCATCTGACGCAAGGGGAGCCCGAACATGCAGAACACGGCACATTCCGGAACGGGGCCGATGGCGATCATTTCGTCCGATTCGCACATCATTGAGCCGCCAGACCTCTGGACCAGCCGGATCGACCGGGAATATCGCGATCGTGCGCCACAGGTCGCCCGCATCGACGGCAACGACTTTTGGATGTTCGATGGCCAGCGCATCGGCTCGGTCAGCGGGCGGCGGCGGCGCTCCGGCAGCGTCGCGACCAAGCCCGACGTCGTGGCGGCCCGAGGCGCGGTCCTCACCCATTCGACGTTCGAGGATGTCGATCCTGCGGCCTATACGCCGTCGCTCTATCTCGCGGCGAACCGCATCGACGGCGTGGTGGGCGCGGTCATCCGGCCAACCCAGGGGATCACTAATTATTGCATTGCGGAGCCCGACATTTTTGGTGCGATCTGCCGCGCCTACAACGACTGGATCGCCGATTTCTGCGCTGAGGACCGCGATGCGCTGAAGCCGGTCGCCATGCTGAATAATTACGATCCCGACGACGCCGTGCGCGAGATCGAGCGTACCGCTCGCCTCGGCTTTTCCGGGGGCATGATCAGCTGCTATCCGGGCGCGGAGCGCAACTACGGGCACCCCGATTATGAGCGTTTATGGGCCGCCGCTGCGGCGCATCGTTTTCCCCTCTCGCTGCATGTCCTGACCAATTACAACGGCCCGTACGGCGTCAACTTCGCCAAGGTGAACTACAGCTTGAGGGTCAACGCGGACTATTGGGTGCGGATGTCGCTCGCCGACCTGATCTTCGCTGGCGTGTTCGAGCGGCACCCCGAATTGGTCGTCGAAACGAGCGAGCATGAAGGGGGCTGGATTCCCTATTTCCAGTGGCAGATGGACTGGACCTGGAACCAGCGCATTCGCAAGCGCGCGCAGGCGAGCGCAACGCCGCGGCCGCCGAGCGACTATTTCCGACGCAACGTCTATGTCTCGATCATCTACGATCCGTTCGCGGTCGCGGCGCGCCACCAGATCGGCATCGACCGTTTGATGTGGGGGTCGGACTTTCCGCACGAGCAATCGACCCAGCCCAACTCAATCCCCTTCCTGGCCGACCTGCTGGCGGAGGTCCCGGAAGACGAGGCGCACGCCATCGTCTTCGGCAATGCCGCCAGATTGTTCGGATTCGACGCAGACGCCCTGCTCAAGCAGGCGGGACCGGTACCGCTGGCTGTGGCGAGCTAGGCCTCGATGTTCGTCAACATTCTGGGTGGAGACGGCTGCGGCAAATCGACACAGATCGACCGGCTCCTCGCCTGGGCCCGCGACGAAAGGGGCATTCCGGCACGCAGCATGGCGAAGCGGGACATCTTCGATGCCGAGCGGGTCCCCGAATGCGCCTTTTTCGGCGTGCCGTACGAGAACCTGGCCCATGAGTTCCTGCCGCAGATGCGCGACGAGAGCCGTGCGCTCTGGCTGATCTATATGAACGCGGTGCTGATCCGCGCACTCCCGCCGCGGTCAGGGGAACTGCTGCTACACGATGGCTATTGGCAGAAACATTACGCGACCGAGGCCGCGATGGGCCTCGACCCGGCCTGGCTCGGCGCCGTCTGCAGTTTTTTCCCGGAACCCGACCTGACCCTGGTTCTCGACAT
The DNA here is from genome assembly GCF_000803065.1 of Sphingomonas sp. ERG5. Taxonomy (GTDB): domain Bacteria; phylum Pseudomonadota; class Alphaproteobacteria; order Sphingomonadales; family Sphingomonadaceae; genus Sphingomonas. The sequence goes on along the minus strand of NZ_JSXI01000079.1, from coordinate 20,209 downwards.
GGATCCGCGCGCCATCGTCGCGCGCGGGCATGTCCACAGGCCCTATGAATCCGGGTGCGACTGGAGTTGCAGCGATGGGGCCTTCATCAGCCATCAGGATAAGGTGAGGATGCATCTCCGTACGCTGGCCGACGCGCGGGGGTACGACATCATCGACGCTGACAGATCGGCCGATATGGTTTTCCTCGATATCCGACAGCGGCTTGAGCCTCTACTGCATCGCGTGGACACCGAGGCATCGGGGCTTGATCATTAGGGGAATGCTGCGTGGAGCGGCTCGACATCTACGATGCGAACATGCGCGTGTGCGGAACGATGGATCGCGACGAAGCCCATCGCCGGGGCGAGTGGCATCGCACAGTTCACCTCTGGCTGGTGGATCCGCGGGAGGGGGGGCGGCTGCTCTTCCAACTGCGCGGTCCCGATGTTCGCGCAAATCCGGGTAAGCTCGATGCAACCGCCGCCGGGCACATACTTGCGGGGGAAGATGATCTTGCCGCACTCCGCGAGGTGCCCGAGGAGCTTGGCATCGAGATTCCGGCGCCGTTGCACCATCTGGGCTATCGCTGCGAAACGGCGGACATGCCGACAGGGGACCGCAATCGCGAGTTCCAGTCGGTCTTCATGGCCTTGGCGACGCCCGGCCTACGCTTCGCACCCGATCCCGGCGAAGTGCACGGCGTGCTGGCGATCGACATCCAGGCGATTTTCGACTTGTTCGACGGATCGAGACGGGAGGTGACCGGCGCCGGTATCGAATATGATCGCCTAGCCGACCGCTGGCACGACGCGGAGCGGCGGGTCGGCTTGCATGACCTGGTGCCGCGTTTCGAACGCTATTACCTTAACATCGCGATTATGGCGGAGCGGCTGCTTGAAGGGCGCATGCCGCTTGCGATCGGCTGACGGTGCCCTGGATATCGATCCGCTGCCGCGCCGGCCAAGCTCCGGGATTGGCCCGGCGATCGCTGCGACACAGCCGGAGTCGATGACAGGATGCTGGGCTCGCTCTTGACGGAGGCGCTGCCGTACGTTCCCGCTACCGATCGGCGGCGGGGATCTCCTGCCTTCCCCTCGGAATTGCCGGCTCCTTGGGCCTGTGACCTGGGACGGTCGCGATCCGGCCAAACCATCGCCTGCCGACTTATTTCCCCGGCCGCTGGGGGGCCTTCCTCGCGGTCGCTTCGCTCTCAAATAAGCCTTTGGCTCCGATCCTCCGCTGCCGCTTCGGCCCTTCGGGTTCGCCGTTTCGCTGTGCCCGTCCCTCCGGCCTGCCCATCGCCCGGCATTCCGCCGAGGCGAGCAAGAAGGAGAAGTACCATGGCCGCTATCGGTTATGTCACCCGCGACGGCAACGCCTTCAAGGGCGAGCTCAAGACCCTCTCGATCCGGGCCGAGATCCTGATCGTGCCCAACAACCGCAAGTCCGGCGACAGCCAACCCGACTATCGCGTCACCTCGGGCGGTGTCGAGGTCGGCGCCGGCTGGCTGCGTCGCAGCGAAACCTCGGGCAACGACTATGTGTCGCTGAGCTTCGCCGCCCCTGAGTTCGGCCCGCGCCGGCTCTACGCCAATCTCGGCCGCGCCGCCGGCCAGGACGATGACGACACCTTCGCCATCATCTGGAACCCGGCCGACTGAGCCCTGCCCGACCCCGCGCCGCCGCGGCGCGGGGTCGATGCCATTGCTTCGCACGCGAGAAGACCGCTAGGATTCACCTCCGATGAAAACCGACCTCAGCCATCTCCCCGATCGCAAACGCCGCGACCTCGACCGTGTTGTCGAGATCCTGTTCGCCGAGTTCGAGGACGCCGTCAGCCTGTCCACGCAGAAGTGGAAGAAGCAGGGGCGGATCCTCAAGGTCATCCTCTACGGTTCTTATGCGCGCGGCGATTGGGTCGCTGACCCGGTCGGCGGTTATTTCTCCGACTACGACCTACTCGTGGTGGTCAATGACGAGCGGCTGACTGACACGCTCGACTATTGGGCGAAGGCCGGCGACCATTTGCTGCGCGACTATTCGATCGCCAAACGACTCTCGGCGCCAGTCAATTTCATCGTGCACAGCCTCAAGGACGTGAACGACAAGCTGGCGCGGGGATGGCCGTTCTTCGTCGACATCGTGCGCGACGGGATCGCGTTGTACCAGCTTGATGACCATCCGTTCGACGTACCGAAGCCCCTCGATCCCGTGGCCGCCCGCGAGGAGGCGCAGACTCATTTCGATAAGTGGTTCCGGAGCGCCAGCGCGTTCCTGAAGAACGCGGGGTATGCGATCAACGATGGTGAGAACAACTTGGCAGCGTTCCTATTGCATCAGGCGGCGGAGCACTTTTATCACACGACCTTGCTGGTCCTGACGCTCTACAGCCCCAAGTCACACAAGCTCAATTTCCTGCGCGAGCAGGCCGAGGATGTCGCGCGCGATCTCATCCCGGTCTGGCCGCGCGACACCAAATTCGCTCGGCGCTGCTTCGAATTGCTCCAGCAGGCCTATGTCAACGCGCGTTATTCGCCACATTACAAGATCACCGCCGAGGAACTCGACTGGATCGTTTCGCGGATCGAGCTCCTCCAGGCGGAGGTGAAGTCGGTCGCCGAGCGCCGGATCGCGGCGGGCTAGGGTTGGTTGCCGCATCGGCTGCCGCAGCGGCGCGCGCCTTACGCAGGAATTCCTGGCCACGCGCCAGATCCTTGGTGAAGCCGTCGGTGCCGCTGATCAGGACGCTTCCGACATAGCTCTCGGCATTGGGGATGCCGAGTTCGGCCGCCGCGGCCGCGAATGAGCGGAATTCCTCGCGCGCGGCGGGATCGCTTGAGGCGCGATTGCCGCGCAGCGCATAGGCCAGCAGCCAAGCCGCATTGCCGCGTATCGACAGGCCATCGTCCGTCGCGTCGACGGGTGATGCGTAGATCTGACGAAGCAGCGCCACGGCCTTGGCCGGGTCGCGCGGTCGCACGCGGCTGTTCAAGAAGTCGTCGGCGAGTTCGAAACGGAAATGCAGGATCTGCCCGGCATCGACGAACAGCGGCTGTGCGGCGAACGCGCGCTCCAGATAATTGCGGTAAAGTTCCGGATGCGTCGGGAAGCCGGTCAAGTTTCTCGTGGCAATGTCCGCCAGAAGGTAGCCGGCATCGGCGATGCCGTGATCGAGCGCACCTTCCAGATAACGCCTGCCCGTCGCGAAATTGTCTTTGAACGCATCAGGCATCGTCGCAAAATAGGTGCCGTTCTTCATGCTCGGGGCAAGGTTCTTGCCGGCGAGGAACATCGCATAGGGATCGCCGGCATCTGCCGCCATGAAGAGATATTCGAGCGACGTACGCTTAGCCTGGGCAAGATCACCCGAGAACGCGTCGTCGGTCAGTCCGATCACGGACATGCCGTCCTTGAAATAAATGAAGGTCTGCAACGCAGCATGCGCATTGCCCTGCTCCGCGGCGAGCTTGACGGCTTCCTCCAGGCCATCCGAATAATCACCGATCCCGCGGGAACCCTGCATTTCGGGGTGCCGCGCCAGATAGGCACTAGCCCGGTCATGGATGCCGACACATGCGGCTTTCAGTGAGGCCTCGTCGCGCGTGAGAAGCATCATCTTCGCCATCAAGAACTGAACCTCGTGGAGGCCTTTCTTGTCCTCCTCCTCCGGCGGGATGAAGCATAATTTGATGAAATCCATCATGTCGACCGCCCGCGCGAGACGCTCGGGATCGTAGTTAGCCGCGGAACGGACTCGCGGCGCTGACCCGGGCCGCCCGAATATCATTCCGGTAGGCACATCCCCCAATTGCAGCGTTGAATTGCCGAAGCGGTAGCGTGGATTCTGGCTCTTGCTGGACAGAGCGCTCACCATGGCATTGGCTTCGTCGAACACCGTTGCCAGTGCCTGTTGATCGGTCGCGGCGTCGATGGCCCCCAGGAGCGCGTCGGTATAAGCGCTTCGCGCGATCTTGGGATCGACCGGGACCGACACAGGCGCGCCGCGCTCAGCAGCCAGGCCGAGCAATGTGCGATCCCCAAGACTGTCCTGCGCGCCGCTGATCGCTTCGCCCGAGGGGGGACTGTCACGGCACGCGTCGAGCAGGATCATCGTCAGGAGAGGGTCGGCCGCCTTCAGCGCGGTATCAATCTCCTCGACCCCGAGACGGCTCGAATTCTCGCCGAAAAAACCGGGGATCGGGCGGGGCGAATCGATCGGCGCGACCAGTGTCTTGCCCTGAAAGGTGAAGCCGTGACCGGAGATATAGACGAGCACGATCGCGTGTCGTCCGCGCGCGGCTGCCATCAAGGCAGCTAGCGCCTGATCGAGCCCGGCGCGCGTCAAATTCAGCTGCGCCCCGCCGCCGACGAGCTCAAACCCGCGCGTTTGCAGCAGCGCCGCCATCGCCTGTGCGTCGCGCGTCGAGACCGGGAGCGTGTCCCATTGTTGACCAACATAGCTAAGTCGCTGCGGATAGGCCGTTTCGCCCACCACCAGAGCCAGGCGTGGTGCGGACGCAGCGCACACAAGGAAGGTCGCGTGATCGCGAATCCCGTTGGGGGGGCATGTCGCGGGCGTATTGGCGGGCGCTCGATCAAGCGGCCGCGCGTGCACCGTAGAACCGCCGAAATTCCCCGCCAGCAGCGCCAGGGCCAGGGCTAGGCCGAGATGTCTTCCACGAGATTTTGACGTCCAGCCTGCCCCCATGAAGCGAAGATAACGCCCATTTTAGACCAATCAATGGGTTCGGGACGTGCGAGGCGAGTAGCGTTCATTACGAACCCGATTTATGCAGGCATTATGCCTGCCGCCCCCTCGGGATCACCTGCGGTCCATCGCACTTCGATCGCGAGAAAGCTCGCCGTCTCGGTGCTGATGGGTATCGTGGTGGCGACGCTATTGTTCCTGCTATCACTTGCCCTCCACGCGCCGATCACACCGGCAAGCGTTCGGTTGGCGCTGCAAGACCATGCGCAGGAACTTGCCGACTCCCTTTATGGCGGACGTCCTGCGCGGGGCGCGCCGATACGTGTTATCGATATGGCGCCAACGCAGCGAGGCGAGCCCGCGATTTCCCGGGCCGCCGTGGCGCATCTCGTCTCGAAGCTGGATGGAGCGCGCGCTGCCGTCATCGTTCTCGATTTCGACTTGACGAACACCTCTCCGGCGGACGCCGACCTCGCCACTTCGCTCGACAGTCTAAAGCATGCTCAGGTCGTACTGGCGATCCGCCCAACGCCGCGCCCAAGTGGCCAATGCTCGGCGCGGACGACCCCGGGGACGAGGGCTGCGGGAGGCGCGAACCAGATCTATTGGCCGAGTGGCGCTCTTTCCTTGGCCCGGCGCAATGTCTGGTTTGGGTCCATCGAAAGCGAAGCGGATATCGATGGCGTCGCGCGCGCGATCTGCCCGTTCACCACCGCCTGGTCAATCGCGCCGGGCGCCAGACAATCGGAGCAGGTGGCAATTCCGTCGATTGCCTTGCTGGCCGCGATTCTGGCCAAGAATGGCGCCGATGTGCCCGAACGATGGCATCGGGCGATCGGTAGCGCGAACCCCAGGCCAGGCCTTTCGCTTCTCGCCGAAAAATCGCTCGAGGCCGACGACTTCGATGCGCGACGCATCCATTTTATCGCGTCGGACGCGGTCGAGGCTGTGGGCCGCAACGCGCGGGTCGTGGCGGCTCAGGGGGTTAATCGCTTTCCCTACGAACTGGTCACCGATGATGGTGCCGACCTGTCGGACCTCGCCGGGGCGATAGTGGTCGTGGGAGCTGCGGGGCGTGAAACTCCCGACCGCAATTTTACGCCCCTGGGCATGATGTCGGGCCTCATGGTTATGACAAACGCTATTGCCGCCGCCGAACGTGACGATTTCCTGCGTGAGCCACCGTCGCATCTGCTCGATTTCGCGGTTGAACTGGTTTTCGTGATCGGCGGTTGCTGTCTGTTCATTCTGCTCTACGACCTGCCGCTGCGATGGGCACTGCATCGTCGACAGTCGTCGGATATCGTCGCAACCGGTTCGCCTCCAAGTCCGCTATGGTGGCTTGCGCGGCTCGGAGCGGTCGTTTGGTTCTGCGTGGCGACGACTCTGCTGACGGCGATGCTCGTCGGTGCTCAGATGCTCGTCGCGGCCCAAGGAGTCGCGGCGGGAATTGCCGTGGATCCCGCAGCGGGACTGCTGTCGATCCTGGCCGAGCGGATCATCCATGTCGGGGCATCGCTCGATGCGATCCTGCACGGATTTGTCGATCGGATCGCTGACCGTCTGGCCCCGGCACACGCCGTGGTCGACGGGGAGGTCACGGCTCCCGCTTCCGACTCTTCCTTGTTACCACCAGACGGGCCAGATGATGAGTTTTCCTAAGCGATTGCTTGCCCTGTTGGCCCTAGCGCTTCTTTTGCCAGCGGCAGCGCCGGAGCCCGCTGAGGCAGCGTTTGAAACGGTTGGCTATCTCGTCAATTTTTCGCTGCGGGGTGGTGACGTCAAGGTTCAGCGCGGTCGAAACGCGGTCGACGCCGATAGGGGAATGCCGCTGCGCGCTGGCGATCAAATCCTGATCAGCGGGCGCGCGCAGGTATTGCTCTCGTCCAACCGGCCGCAGGAGAACGGAACGTTCACCGCCGAGGATTCTCCGATCACTATCACCGGCCCCCCACCGCCGCCCCGGGGAGTTCTGGAGACCCTGGCGTCGCTGTTCAACTATGCAAAAATTAGGCTGGGAATCGTCGAGCGACCGCCGGCAATCCTGAATTTAACCCCAACCAAAGGCGTTTCGGATTGCGCGGGGGATGCGGAGTATCATGGTGATTTTCGCGCGGCAGCTGCGATGGCGAATGCTGATCAGGTGATATCTGCCCGCGGGCCGCTATTTGTTGCATGGCGGGGAGGCACTCCTCCTTATCGGATCACCTACGGGCGCGCCGGCACCGCGCCAATCGAAATAGCGCAACGTTACTGCACGACGTTCGCGGATGTGGCCCTGCCAGCCCTGACCCCGGAGCCAATCGACCTTGTTGTGCATGACGCAGAGGGGAAGATTGTTCTGTGGCACATTCGCAGCGGCACAGAACCGGGCGTGCCAGGAGGGCTCGCGCCAGACTCGCCGTCCGACCTGCGCCAGTTAGCGACGGCGCTGCAGCAGTTGAATGGGTCAGGCCAGGATCGCGCGGTCGATGCGTTGACACGCCTGCACGCGATTTCAACGGACAATTTTCTGGCGTGGCGGCTGGTGCACGCCGCGATCGATGGTGAAGAAATAGCAGTCGAGAGACCGCAGAATTGAGCGGGGGGTCGAATAAGCCTATGGGCTTTTTCGACCCTCCCCGACGGGTGCCCGCTGCGACAGATGAGGTGCCGCGTGAAGCGGCATGGGGCCGCTTCCGGTGCGGAGCGACCTCCCATGGACAATCCCGACGATATCGATCGCGCGCAGCGTGCAAAACGCGGCTCGCCGTTCCTCAATACCGATCAGGCGGCAGCCTATCTCAAGATCTCCAGCCGCCTGTTGAAGCGCCTGCGCGTGCGCGGGGAAGGCCCCGTCTTCCGTCGCCACAGCCGCTTCGTCCAATATCATATCGACGATCTCGACCTGTGGAGCCGCGAGCATAGCGCGCGGGAGATCAGGCGATGAGTACGCGCCGGAGCTCGACGGGCGACGCGCCGCTGTTCGCCTGGGGCGAACAAATGCGCCGCCTGCGCCGGCGCCGCCGCGCCCTTCGGCTGGTCGCTGGCCTGGCCATCGGTAGCCTTGCGTTGGGGCTGACTATTGTCTGGACGCCGGCCCCGCGGCTGGTTTGGAATGTCAGCGCCAGTGCGCCGATCGGCTTGTATCGGGTGTATCCCGGTGCCTCAGTCAAGGCAGGCGACATGGTGGTCGCGCGCCTGCCAGGACGCTTCCGCGCTCTTGCCGCCGAACGTCATTATCTCCCGGCCAACGTGCCACTGGTGAAGCGTGTGGCGGCCGTCGCGGGCGGGCAGATCTGCGCCGATGGCCGCGCGATTCTGATCGATGGCCGGCCGGTTGCGACGCGGCGGATCGCCGATCCGCACGGTCGGAAGCTACCCTGGTGGGACGGGTGCGTATATCTGCGCGGTCGCGAACTGTTCTTGCTGATGGACGCGCCGGACTCGTTCGACGGTCGCTATGTCGGTATCACCGAGAGTGACGACGTGATTGGCCGCGCGGTGCTGCTGTGGCGGCGCTAATCCGTCTCGCGGCCGCTCTCGCGCTGGTCGGGGCGACGCCAGCGCGCGCCGAAGAGGGCGGGCGCTGGCGGTTCGATATCGATGAAGCCTCGACCCGCTTCGGTATTCCCGTTGTCTGGATCGAGCGCGTCATGCGCGCGGAAAGTGGCGGGCGCACTGAACTTACCGGGCGCTCGATCCGGAGTTCCAAGGGGGCGATTGGCTTGATGCAATTGATGCCCGCGACTTGGATGTCGATGCGTGCAGCATTGGGGCTCGGCGATAATCCGGACGACCCGCGCGACAACATCCTGGCCGGCACTTATTATCTTCGGCTGATGTACGATCGGTTCGGTTATCCGGGCTGTTTCGCTGCCTATAATGCGGGACCGGGGCGTTATGCGGCGTGGCTCGCTGGCACCGCACCGCTGCCGCGCGAGACGGTCGCCTATCTCGGCGCGGTCGTTGCTCGACCGGCCATTCCTACCCGGATCGGCGCTCCATTGCCTCTGCCACCCTCTTTATTCGCGGTGCAGCGTGAGCCGGCGGGAGCGACAGTGGCCGACCCGCCACAGGCGTCGGCGACCATATTGTTCGCCATCCGCAAGGCGTCGCCATGATCGAGAGCGGGGAGGGGGCTCGTCTCGATAATCCGAGCATGGCGGGCGGCGGCGCGACTATCAAGGCCCGCGGGTACCCCCCAATTTGCTGCGCAAATCGGTTCCCCCCACGTCCGCTTCGCGGCGCCTCCGCTGTCGCTCCGGCGGCCCTGACAGCCACGCCGCCGCCCGTCCTTCGACTGTTGTCCTCAATCGGGAGGATGACAGCGAAGGAGCGTATCATGGCCTATCTTCAACCCATCTCGGTCGCATCGGAGCGCGTAATGACGGCGCTGGTCGCGGGGCTTGAACTCGAGTTCGGCCGCGGTGTCGGAGAGGCATTGGCACACAGGTTTCTGGAAGCGGAAGAGGTCGATTTTCACTGGGAAGCGCGACTTGAGGAGCGCTGGATTGGCAGTTACGCGGGCGGTTTCGACGACGAAATCGAGCTCGATCGGGTGCGGGTCGTTGGGCGGCTGGATGGGCGCTGGTTCGTCGCGATGATGATCGTCGATGGCGACGGCAACGCGCACGGGATGATGGGAAAGCGCAGGTTCGGGCGGCGCGGCGAAGCATTCAGGGCATTCGCGGATGCCTGAATACCAACCTTGGTCAGGCCGGGATGCGGTGCCGGACTGGCATCGTGTCCCGGCATTCTTTTTGAGCCGGGGAGGGGGAGGCGAAGGGGAGAAGGGAATGCAAGAGAAAGGCAATGCCTCGCAGGCATTGCTATGTGATTGTCTGCACATCGTTTTTCCGAGAGACATGGTTCGCTCCCAGCGAGGCGCGCCCGGGCAGAATGGCGGAAATCCGCCATTTATAGCCCGGCGTTACGAGACTCCCGATCTTGGTCGTGTGTCATGAACGACGATGATGATTTTACACCCCGGCTTGGCAAGCAACGCAGCCTTGGCGGCGGCAAACGCGCGCGCCGCTATCTCGCAACGGTGGTCGCCGCAGCCGCTCGTTCGGCGGAGAAGGGAGCGATCCGTAATCGCCGGTTCGATGGCAGTCGCGTCGGTCGCGGCGCGAGCGTCGGCCGGCTGCTCTCCAACCGCGATCGTCTGGCTGCCTTTCGCGCGCGGCGCACGGTGGTCAAGACCAGACTGATCCGGCTCGGCGCGAAAGGGCTCCCGGCGGCGCGTGCGCATTTGCGCTATATCCAGCGCGACGGCGTCACCCGCGAGGGCGCGCCAGGCGAGTTGTATTCCGCCGAGCATGACACGACGGACGGCAAGGCATTCCTTCAGCGCTGCGACGGTGACCGTCACCAGTTCCGTTTCATCGTCTCGGCGGAGGATGGTTCCGAATATCCCGACCTCAAGCCTTACATCCGCCGGTTGATGACGCAGATGGAAGCCGATCTGGGGACGAAGCTCGACTGGGTTGCGGTCGACCATTTCAACACCGCGCACCCCCACAGCCATATCATGCTGCGCGGCGTCGATGATCGTGGTCAGAATTTGATCATCGCGCGGGAATATATTTCGCACGGAATCCGCGAGCGCGCGGCAGAGTTGGTGACGCTAGATCTCGGGCCGCGAACTGACCAGGAAATCGAGGCGCGCCTGCGTCACGATATTGGCGAGGAGCGGCTGACCGTGATTGATCGCCGACTGGTCCGTTCGATGGACGAGGACCGCATCGTCAATTCGGTCGATCACGATCCATTCCAGCAGTCGCTGCGCGCCGGGCGCCTGCAGAAGTTGGCGAACATGGGTCTCGCCGAGAATGTCGGCGGCGGGAATTGGCAACTTGCAGACGATCTTGAGGAGACGCTTCGTCGGATCGGCGAGCGCGGTGACATCATCCGCACGATGCAGCGCGAGTTGACCGCGCGTAAGCTCGAACGCCCGTGGATCGGACGGAGCCTGTTCGGCGCTGGCGAGTCCGATCCGGAACCAGTCGTCGGGCGGGTCATCATGCGTGGGCTCGCCGACGAACATAATGACCGCCACTTTCTGCTGATCGACGGCGTCGACGGGCACGCCCATTATGTCGACATCGGCAGGGGCGACACGATCGACCCGATCCCTGAAGAGGCCATCATCCGCGTGACAGCGCGTATGCTTGCCATCCGCGACGCTGATCGGGTGGTGGCTGAGGTCGCCGCCGCCAACTCTGGATGCTATTCAGTCGATCTGCATCTGCGGCACGATCCATCTGCGACCCAAGCGTTCGCCGAGGCGCACGTTCGACGGCTTGAAGCGATGCGGCGCGCAGGCGCCGGTATTGAGCGCGCGCCTGACGGGGGCTGGACGATCGCGGATGATCACTCGGACCGCACTGCTGCCTACGAGGCGCGGCGGCATCGCGACCAGCCCGTCGAGGTTGAGACGCTATCGGCGGTGTCCCTCGACCAGCTGCGCGGCGCCAATGCCGCCACTTGGCTCGACCGCGAGCTGGTGTCGAATGATCCTGCGCCGATCCGCGACGCCGGCTTCGGGCGCGAGGTGCGCGGCGCGTTGGCTGCGCGCCGGCAATGGCTGGTCGAGCAGCAGCTTGCCGAGGGCGGGGAGGCAGGCTTCAGCTTGCAGTCGGCTGCGATCGCGCTGTTGCAGCGGCGCGAGTTACTGCGCGTTGCCGGGCAGCTTTCGGGCGAGCTTGGCAAGAGCTTCCGTGAGACCCATAGCGGCGACCCGATCGACGGCCGGCTGGTGCGGCGGATCGATCTCGTCAGCGGCCGCTTCGCGCTAGTCGAGAAGAGCCGTGAGTTCACGCTCGTGCCATGGCGGTCGGTCCTGGAGAGGCAGTTGGGAAATCAGGTCGCCGGAATCGCGTGCGCCGATGGCATCAATTGGCGGTTTGGGCGAGGTCGGGCTGGACCAGAGATTTCATGACTGCGAATGGTGGAAAGCGGAATGGCCGCTTCGGAGCGATTGTCCTAGGTAATCGGACACTCGTTCTTACACCTTAGACCGCGTCCCCGAATCAAACTATTCATCCTCAAGCGGCCTTGATGTCAGACGACATCAGCGGTCGCCCACGCGGTTGAAAAGCGGCGGTGCCAGCGAAAACGGCCGCGTCGGTTGGACCGAAGGGCGCAAGGCCGCCCTCAAGGACACGTGGCTGCGCGGCGCGATGGTAAGCAAAATAGCGACTAAGGTCGGTGCCGTCATGCGTTGCACTTGCGTCCGGCGCCGCCCACAACTGCTCGGTGCCACTGACAAGAGACAATCACTTCGTTCCGCGCTGGTATCAGAAGGGGTTCTTCGAACCCGGTCGCTCCACGCTCGCTTACTTGGACTTGGATCCGCCGAGCAGGACGCTTGACGACGGCCGCGTCATCACCGAACGGCCCCTTTTCGCTGCCCCGACGAAACGCTGTTTCTTCCAGACCGACCTCTATTCGACATTCTTCGGAAGGTCCGTAGATGACGAGATCGAGCGTCTCTTGTTCGGGACGATCGACACGAGCGGGGCGCATGCCGTCCGCGCGTTTCTCGGAGACGATATCGCCCAGTGGCACGAACATTTCCGCACGCTCTTCGAATATATCGACATCCAGAAGATCCGTACCCCGAAGGGTTTGGATTGGCTAAAGGCCCAATACCCGGCGCTCGATCAGAACGAATTGATGATGGAGATGCAGGGTGTGCGGATGCTGCACTTCACGATCTGGACCGAAGGCGTCCGTGAGATCGTGTCGGCGCAAGACGCGGACACCAAGTTCATCGTCACCGATCACCCGGTGACGATCTACAACCATGCCGTCCCGCCGACCGCGGCGATGTGCGCCTATCCGAACGATCCCAGCATCACGCTCAAGGCGTCGCAGACGATCTTCCCGCTCAATCGCGATTTCTGCCTGATCCTTACCAATCTCGAATATGCGCAGGATCCGGCCGCCCCGCCGCTCGAGAAGCGCACCTTTGCCCGCCACTATCGCCAATCGATGGTCCGCACCGATAAATTCATTCGAACGCGCAAGCTGGACGGCAACGAGGTGCGGGGGATCAACCTGATCCTCAAAGCACGTGCGCGACGTCACATCGCCGCCGGCAAGGAGGAGTGGCTGTGCCCGGAAAAGACGGTCGCCACGCCATGGGCGGGACTGCGCGAGACCCTGCTACCCCCGCGCGGCGAACTTTTTGGCTTCGGTGGCGAGATGTTCGCCAGGTTCGAGGACGGGGACGTTCACTATCAGGATGCGTTCGGGAGGACCGAAAAGGAGCGCGAATACCTCAAGAAGGAATCCCCGGGTCGCGAGCTTCGTGCCGGCGACCCTTGCGGCTGCGGCTCCGGCGCGCCGTATCGCGTCTGCTGCAAGACGCGTCCTTTGGCGTTGCGGCCAAGCTGGTCGGACCGAAGCATCCGCGAGCGCAACCTGCTGCTCCACCGTGCGATCGTCACCATCCTGGGCCTGGACCAGGGCAAGGACTGGGTGGCTGTCCGCCGCGACCTGACGGACGATCAGATCAAGGAGGTTTATTTCCTCTACGAGTCGCTCTGGCCGCTCGAGACGGATCTGCTGGCGCTCTTGCCAAAGCCGGACGGACGGCCGCGCGCCATCTATACCGGGTCGCTTCACCCCCAGTCGATCATCGAGTTCGGGCTTGGCGCGACGCTATATTTCGGCGAGCTCATCGTCCAGCATCCCTTCGTCCATGCAGGGACGGTCACCAAGAAATACAGCCCGGTCGAGCATCCGCGGACCTATCATATGGAGTTCCTGAAGGACGTCCTTTTCTTCCTGACCGTCACCCCCCTCATCGACGCCGGGCTGATCAATCTGATCCCGGATCCCTGCAATTTCGACGTCCATCTGCGGGATCAGATGCTGCACATGGCCGAGGCGCGGTCGGCGGGGATGTCGTTTGATCCAGCCGGCGATCCTCGGCTGAAGCAGCTCCTCGATCTCGATCGCGAACGGGATATGTTGCTCCTACCCCGCGATGCCCAGTTGCGCCGCGCCCGCAAGCTTTTCCCCGATGTCGACGAGGCTGATCTTGAAACGGTGATGGGGGAGATCGACCAGCACAAGGTCGACGATCCGCTGGCAGCACTCCAGGACAACCTGTTGGAAGGCGGCGAGGGTGGCGGGCAAAGTCGGTTTATGAAGCTGTCGCCGAACTTCGAGATGGCGATGTACTTGGCCCAGGCAACGGGCGCCGCCATCGTCACGGACAGCGTGTTCCGCTGGCAGGAAATCCTGCGCGCCTCGCAGCGCCGCGCCGGCGCGGCGCCTGCGCGCCTGCGCGGCGTGGCACATCACATCGCCAATGCGACCTACCTGTTTCCGTTCGAGTCGGACGCCATCATCGATCTCGCGCGCAATCGGACGCCTGCGGCATATCCCGCCATCTTTGGCGGCATCTTCCGCTATCTATCGTCCGCAGCCGGGCGCGCACCCAAGCCAAACTGGGAAGCCCATGTCGAGGCGCGCATCGCGAGAGATCACCTGACCATCCAAACGCGATTCTCCAGAGCCGGGATCGTTGGCACCGCAGGGCGCATCTCGAGCGTGTTTCCGCCAAGCGGCATCCAGGACAATACGATCAATCGCCTCCTGCTGATGTCGAGTTCGGAACATCATCTGCCCAGTGTGCCAATGGCTTTTTACATCGAGCGGGTTCCGGATGCGGACTGAGCGTCAAATGGGCTTCATTCTTGCCACAGCGCTCGGTGATCGCCCCTCCCGGTGCGCAAACCCGAGCGACGGATCGTCGCTTGCGACGCGCTCGCGCCTATCGAGGGTCGTTGGGGGAGGGGGCCCTTTCCTGCTGCTGTATCAGAAGTCCTGCAGCGCGAAGATCGCGCGCCATCCCTGACAACGGCCAGTTGTGGTTGGTGGTAAAATCGACCAGCTCCTTGTCCACTCCGATTACTATCAGCAAATGCAAATGATAGAGCGCCGCCAGCGCATCGGATTTGCGGTTCAGATCGAGCATGATATCGCTGTAGCGCTCATCCCTTTGACGCTGGCCGCCAAAATGGGAAATGTCGTTTCGCCGTGCCCGGCACTCCTCGCAGAAGGCCTTCAACGCGGCGAGGTCGAACGGCAGCGGCAGAGCGGAGAAGATCGAATATAGTCGGTCTCCCAGACTGGGTTCCGCGGCTTTCTCGAGATGCTTGCTAAGCCATTTGCGGTCCTTGCCCTCGGGGATCAGGCTTATGATCCGGGCGATTTTGTCGGCGAATGCTTGCGTTGCCTGTGCCTTGCCGCGCCCGGATCTGTCGAATGCCTCCAAGCCCCAGATGAGGTTTACGAAACGATGTTCGACGAGCATCGTCATTCCCCGGCGCGTGGCAAGATAGAGATAGAGGCCGGGTCCATATTGCTCGCGCTTTTCGACGAGGGTCGCGAACAGGTCTCCGAAGGAATCCGCAATCCCGGGGAAACTGATCAGGCATTCATGCGCGGCCGGAGCTTTTGCTCCGGATCGGTATCTCATGAAATAGAGCTTGGCGTGCTGCTTGTGACCCCGCGGCACGACCGTCGGCCAATCGAGATTATGGTCTGACGAGGTGAGCAGGATGAGAAGCTCTTCGACGCGTTGATAAAAATCCTGGCAGCCTTCCACCGAGGCCCTCTCATTCAAGATGATCTTGGTCCGCGCGCACTCGACGAGTTTAAGCTCATGCTGCCTGCTCCTGCCGGGAAACGGTCCGGACAGGTCATATTCAATGGAGATTCGGCCGAACGGAACAGCATAATGGCGATCTTTCTCCGCCCGGTATTTTGCGATGAGTTTGTTTCTGTGCCTGTTGACCTCGATTGAGCCCAACCGAAGCCAATCTTCAAATCCGGCAAGATCGACCGTCAGGGCACTGAAACTTAGCGGGGTCCTGCCGTCACCCTTGAACGCACCCTCGCTTACCAGGCACTGCCTTGCCAGATATCTTTCCTGAGAAACATTGTGGGTGCGCACCGTGCCGCCACGCCGCAATAGATTGAGCAGAAGAACATGCTTCCCGTTGGTGAGAAGGCCCTGGACGTTCTTCGCAACGGACTGGCCCGAATCCGCCAGCGCCTCGAAAGGATGCCGGTCGCCTGGCATCATCTCGTCCAGATCGAGGCGGATAGCGCCGCTATCTTCTATCGTGAGCTTGCCGCCGGCATTGGCGTCCGGGGCGAAATGCGTCTTGGGGACAACTTCGTCGTTCCACCAGAAAATCCCCCGCTCCTCCAGGATTGCCATTGCCACCTCACCAATCGTCTCAGGTACCTCGGAGGCGAAGTCCTACCACATTGAACGCTGCGGACTCACTCAGCCAACGTGAACGGATATATAAACCTGAGTACGATAGTGCAGCGCTTGGATGTCCTCTTATGGGTCGAGGCCTTCTAGCAAGGAGGAAAAACTTGCCGGAACGCTTCGCGGATGATTACTTCGGACAATCAAGTCCCAGACCCGTCCAGACAATGGTGCAGAGGGTTTCTTGGTGGGTGGACGCTCGATGAGCGCTAAGAGTTTGCCGCCTGCTTTTCCTGTTGAAGACGGTGAGGCTTTGCTCGGTACCTACCAACTACCTTCGCTCGATCTCCTCAAGCCAGCGATGCTTGAACCGGTCGACAAGGCGGCGCTGGAGCGCAATGCCCGGCTGCTCGAATCGGTGCTCGACGATTTCCACGTGAAGGGATCGATCATCAACGTCCGCCCCGGCCCGGTGGTGACGATGTACGAGCTCGAGCCGGCCTCGGGCATCAAGGCCAGCCGCGTCGTGTCGCTGGCCGATGACATTGCGCGCAACATGTCGGCGGTGTCGGCACGCGTCGCGACGATCCCTGGGCGCACCGTGATCGGCATCGAGCTGCCCAATGCGCGGCGCGAGATGGTCAATCTGCACGAGCTGATCGGCTCGCAGAGCTTCGAGGACCAGAGCGCTGCGCTATCCTTGGTGCTAGGCAAGAACATCGCCGGCGATCCTGTCATCGCCGATCTAGCGCCGATGCCGCATCTGCTCATCGCCGGCACCACCGGCTCGGGCAAGTCGGTCGGGCTCAACTGCATGATCCTGTCGCTGCTCTATCGGCTGCGGCCCGACCAGTGCCGGATGATCATGATCGACCCGAAGATGCTCGAACTGAGCATGTACGAGAACATCCCGCATTTGCTGGCCCCGGTGGTGACCGACCCGGCCAAGGCGGTGCGCGCGCTGAAATGGGCGGTCGAGCAGATGGAGGACCGCTACCGGCAGATGTCGTCGGTCGGCGCGCGCAGCCTGGCGAGCTTCAACGAGAAGGTCCGCGCCGCGCGCGCCAAGGGGCAGCCGATGGGCCGCAAGGTGCAGACCGGTTGTCACCCCGACACCGGCCAGCCGGTCTATGAGGAGGAGCAGCTCGACTATCAGCCGCTGCCGCAGATCGTCATCGTCGTCGACGAGCTGGCCGAAATTATCGACGGACTTGCCGACGAAGCTTTTGACCTGAGCGAAATCTTGCGACGCATAGCCGAGCAAGGGCGTGCAGTTGGCTTTCATCTGATACTCACGTCAAATCGTTGGGCTGTCGAAGATCTTGACGGGTTCGCGGGGGCTCGATCCGCAGCACACCTCGCGTATCATTTGGTTTCGCTCGGCGAGTCCGAACAGTTTCTGGGGCTTGCGGGCGCAGAAGCCATCGACCCTCCTGATTCGCTTTTTAAGTCCGGCAATGGGGCCGTTGTGCGTGTGCACGGCCCGTTCGTCAGCGACGAGGAGGTGCGCGCGGTGGCTGATCACTGGCGCGCCCAGGGGCAGCCCGACTACTTCCAGCCGATCACCGAGGAGCCCGACGACGGCCTCATGCTCGACAGCGCACCGAGGGCTGAGGATTCGACCGAGGATCAGCAGTATCGCGCAGCGATCCAGCTCGTCGTCGAGAGCCAGAAGGCCTCGACCTCGTGGCTGCAGCGCCAGATGTGCGTCGGCTACAATTCGGCCGCGCGATTGATTGAGCGAATGGAGAAGGACGGCATCGTCAGCGAGCCTGACGCTGTTGGGCGCCGGGACGTATTACGCGACCGCGATGGAAATCTGGTGCGATATCAGCATGTCCCCCGACAGTCGCGGAGACGGGGCTGTCTTGCGTGGATGTTCGGCTAAACAACCGCCCCCAGCTGCCATTCGGCTCACGGCCCTCCTCCAGCCACCGAGCGCCACCTGAATGAGTGTCCGGTTTCGGTTCGGCAGAGGAACGCGTGAATGACCGGTCCTGGGTCTAGCCCGCCCCCAAAAGCAACGGCAGCTACGCTCGGCATTGTTCCTGATAACTGCCGGTCGGTAATCGCCCAATTGTGACTATTCGGCAGCGCAGGGCCGGTCGCCGTAAGCCGCCGATCCTGCACTTGCGAACCGTGCTGCATCTTTATGTTTTCATCCGGCTCGACGCGCGACAAAGTTCACGAAAGCCACACCAAGACGCGGAAGCCCGGACGATCCGAGGTCATCGAGCGCTTGTGACACGGTGGACAGCCAAGGGGGATCGAACGGCGTATTTGGCGGTGCGTTGACGAATCTAAGTTCGAGGCCGGTTACGCTGAATCCGGGTCCGAGCACGTCCTCGCAATTTGCCAACTCAATGCGTCGTATGGGTCTGGCGTTGGCCGGGTCCACAACGACGATGGTAGGGTAGCGGGCACCGGCAGAAGGCGTCTCTCGCCGACGCATAACTGTTACATCGACATTTATAATGGGCCGCTTCGCCTTGAGGTGTGGCCAGATCCCGCCGGTAGGCTTGCGGCGCCTCCAGTCCCTGACGGCCGGCAAGACGTTGGTATCTTGGGCAGCGAGTTCAGGAAGCGAAACATTGGCGGAACCCCCAAGCAAGGCAAAGACGAGCCGCCCGTCCGGTAGCTCGACCGCGGGCGCGTTGCCCGTGACCCTATGGTGGATACCGTTGTCGCCCCAGAATGGCACTGATCGTTCGATAGTGGCCTGAATCACCGAAGATCCGCGTCGGATTCCATCCGGCGTCCGGACCTTGATCGTCAGCTCATATCGGATGCGCCGGTTCCGAAGGAGAAAATTGCCCACGACAAAATAGGTGATCAGCAGAAGCCCGGCGGGCACAAATGCAATTTGACGCATTCTCAAGCGGAGTGTCGAAAACGCCATGCTTGCCTCTCGAGAACGCTAAATAGAGGCTGGCGACGGGGGGACAAAAAGGTTCAGGAGGCTACAGCCGGTTCCCATGATGAAGGCGAACAAGATTATGGCCTGTTGCGCTCCCTTCCACCCACTTGGAAGCGGCGCGCTGATTAGCCAGGCCGCGCCGGCAATCAGGAATGGGTAGAGGAGCGCTCCCGCAAACGGTGACATGTTGCGGGCAACGAGCAACGACAGGGGCAGGGCGATCACAAACGCGAACAGCAGCATGGGTAGCCCGACCACGAGTCCGATCCCAAGGACGCCGTCCCATGTTGACAACGACGCACCGCGTCCGCTTTGTAGACCGCCAATGATCGTCATGACCACGATTGCGAGCAGCCAGGCGACGGACATCTTTGTGAGCCAGATCATCATGACGGTCTCCAGCACGCCGCTTACCTGCAATACGTTTCGCAACCGCTAATCGGTTGTGCGCCCGAAACCGGCTGTGACCAGTTTAGGGAACGGCACAGCAGCCTCGAATGACCGAATGTGGGTCCTTGCTGAAGCGGCTGAAGATCTTCGGCACAGGCTGATTACCGGGAGGTAGCACGAGGACCAGCAACTTCGGCCGCCACGGCCGTCTTTATCCTCGAGTGCATTGGGCGACGCTTGATCCACGGTCTTCCGTATCCTGTCCGCGAAACGACTTCGAGGTGTGGCCGCCCTCGGCTGAAGCATACCGGCGCTCACACCTTCATGTCGAACCAGACGCCATAGAGCATCAAAGCCGATCCGAAACACCACATCATCGTGCCGAACATTTTCAGCTGGCGCTCATAGCCGATAAGGAAACTGATCGGAAAGCGGTGCAGGTTTGCGGCATTGTAGCGCTTGTGGAACGCGATCTGCGCGTTAACCATTCCATGAAAGACAAAGTTCATGATGTTGAGCATTGCGGCGACGACGGCCGTGAACAGCAGCTGGAACAGAGCCGTCGTGAAGGCGTGCGACGGCTGCACTTTTAGCCCACGCAACGCGAGGGCAATCATCACAACCAGGACTGTTCCGCCGATGATCGCGCCTACCGAACATTTGATGACGAGCCCGGTGCCAAATCGCGGAGCGACGATCAGCAAAGCGACACACACAGCAACAGAAATCAGCCACGCGATGGCCTGCATACGGGAAATCCTTGGGTTAGGTCCGCGACTTAGCTTCGGTCGAAAGCTATTTGTCGAGCCCAGATTAACGAACGTCCGGAGTAGGGAGGCATTAGGTGGCCGCTGAATGGCGGCTTGTGGGTCTTAGCGCCGAATCGCCGTATCGAATACAGGTGCTGAGTCTTCGGAAATTGGTTTTTTGCTATGACAAGTGAGCGACGCGAACACCCTGTCGAACCGGTTCAGTTGCCGACCGATTTGGCAG
>NZ_JSXI01000008.1 GCF_000803065.1 Sphingomonas sp. ERG5 | reverse complement strand
TCGGTCTCGGGCGTGTGACGCATATATTCCTGCACCCCGAAATTGGGCACCGACAGATCGAAATGCAGCGCCGCCGCCATCGCCACGGGCGACAGATCGGTCGCGCCGTGACAGCCAGTGCGGACATTGTGCAGGTCGGCAAAGCTGGCGATGCGGCGCAAATGGGTAATGCCGCCGGCATGGACCACGGTCGCGCGGATATAGTCGATCAGCTGTTCCTCGATCAGTTGCTTGGCGTCCCAGATCGAATTGAAGATTTCACCGACCGCGAGCGGGGTGGTGGTGTGCTGGCGGATCAGGCGGAAGCTCGCCTGGTTCTCCGCCGGCACGGCATCCTCGAGCCAGAACGGCCGATAGGGTTCGAGGTCCTTGCCCAGCCGCCCGGCTTCGATCGGGGTCAGCCGATGATGTGCATCATGGAGCAGATGCACATCCCAGCCGAGCGCCTCGCGTGCCTTGTCGAACAGTCCCGGCACCGAGCGGAGATATTTCTCGGTCGACCACAGATTCTCGGTCGGCAGATCGGCGTCGGCGGGCTCGTAGAAATAGCGGTCCTTCGACACGCCATAAGTCGAGGAAAGTCCCGGGACCCCGGCCTGGATGCGGATCGCGCGATAGCCTTCGGATTGGTAGACCAGCGCGGCATCGACCGCTTCCTCGACGCTCGCGCCATTGGCATGGCCATAGACCATCACCCCGTCGCGCGCCGCGCCGCCAAGCAGTTGATAGAGCGGCAGGCCCGCGACCTTGCCCTTGATGTCCCACAGCGCCATGTCGACCGCAGCGATCGCGGTCATCGTCACCGGGCCACGCCGCCAATAGGCGCCCTTGTAGAGATACTGCCAGACATCCTCGATGCGGTGCGCATCGCGCCCGATCAGCAGCGGCACGACATGATCGGTGAGATAGCTCGCCACCGAAAGTTCGCGGCCGTTGAGCGTCGCATCGCCAATGCCGTAAACGCCCTGATCCGTCTCGATCTTCAGGGTGACGAAATTGCGGCCGGGGCATGTGACGATGACCCGGGC
>NZ_JSXI01000078.1 GCF_000803065.1 Sphingomonas sp. ERG5 | reverse complement strand
ACCCCCGGCCGATCATCGACCAGCGCAAGCTTCTTGCCGACAAGACGGTTGAACAAAGTCGATTTGCCGACATTGGGGCGGCCGATAATCGCGACCGTGGGAAGTTTGGACATCAGCCTGCCTTACGCTGCTCTGCAGCAAAGGTCACTCCAGTGCGCAACATCGAGGTCCCGCCACCAGGCGGGACCTCGAAATCATTACCGATAGGCCGTGATCCGGCCCTTCATATCAAGCACATAGAGCGTATTGTTGGCGACGATCGGCGGCAGGTTGATCGCCGCACCCACCTTCATCGTCGAGCTGACTTCGCCATTGCTGACCGACGCGGAGACGATCTCGCCTTGCGAATTGGTCAGGATCAGCCGGCCGCCGGCGAGAACCGGGCCGAACCAGGTGATCGGACTCTTGCGCTTCTTGACGTTCTTATAGCCCTCGAGCTGACTGATCCAGCGCACCAGCCCGGTCGAACGCGTCAGGCAGACCAGCCGCGCATCGTCAGTGATCAGGAACAGCCATTCGCCCGCGATCCACGGCGTCGAGATACCGGCGAAATTCTGCGACCAGACGCGCTGGCCGGTGGCGAGGTCGATCGCGACGGTACGGCCACCCTGCCCGACCGCATAGACGCGGCCCTGCTCGATCACCGGCGCCGCATCGATATCCGCCAGCGACGACACTGACGTCGAAATCGCCGAACGCGACAGCGCATCCTGCCACAACGGACGGCCATTTTCGTAACGATAGGCGTTGAGTTCGCCCGACGAGAAGCCGGCAACCACCGACCCCTGCGCCGCAGCGGGCGCAGCCACGCCGAACACGCCCTGCGATTCGAGCGAGCCCGACTGAGTCCAGCCGACCGTGCCATCGGCGAGCGACACCGCGAACAGCTGATTGTCCTGGCTCAGCACATAGAGATTGCCGTTCGAGATGGTCGGCGCGCCACGCAGCGGACCGCCCGGCTTCGCGCGCCACACTTCGGCGCCATTGGTCGCATCCAGCGCCACGACGTCACCAACGCCATCGGTCGCATAGACCCGGCCATCCTCGAAGCTGACGCCGCCGCCAAAGCGCGCGGCCTTGTTGGTGTTTTCCTTGGCGATGGTGGTCGACCAGATCTTCGCACCGGTATCGGCGGCAAAGGCGGAGACCGTCGCGTCGACGTCCATGGCATAGACCCGGCCACCGGCGACAACCGGCGGCGCGGCGAGCCGCTGGCGGTTCGATCCGCCATTGATGCTGGCGCTCCATGCCCGCGTCAGCGAATTGCCCAGGGCGACTTGCCCCATCGACTTGGACGCGCTGCCACCCGGCTGGCTCCAATTCTCATTGACCTCGGCCGGCGGCAGCAGCACCTCCACCGCGGCGATGGTCTTGTCCGGTTCGCTGGCGCTTTCGGCAAGCAGGATCGGCACGCGATCCCCCAGCACCGGAGTCTTTTTCTGGCCGCCCTTGAACACGCCACAGGCGCTGAGCGCCAGGAGAGCCGCGATCGCGAGCGGCACCCTCTTCCCTGTCATCATGGTGCTTTCTTTTCCTCAGGTGTTTCGACCGCGTCCACACCCAATACGCCGGCCATCTGAACCGCGCGTTGACGTAAGGTGGCCGGAACGGTCTCTTCACGGGCGATCTGGCCGAACAATTTGCCCGCCAGATCAGGTCGGTTCATCCGCAGATAGGCGCCCGCGACCAGTTCGCCCGCGCTTCCGAACCAGGGATTGCCCTTGACCGCGAGCGGCCGCAGACGATTGACGATGACGTCGGGTTTCAACGTATCGAATTCGGCCGATGTCTGGCGGACCAGCGCCAGGTCGCGGAACGGCGGGGCCAGCGACGTATCGGCGGCGATCTCGCCCAGCTTGGCGGCCGCGCCCTTCAGATCGTTCTTCTTGAGCAGCGCATCGGCCTGAGCGAATTTGGCGGTGACGCTATAGCCCTCGATGTTCGATCCGGCGAGTTGCTCCAGCACCTTGGGATCGGCCGGCTTGGTGCCGAGATCATCGATCACCGCCTGCAGTTCTTCGCCCTGCTTGCCGGCCGCTTCGGTCTTGTGGTGCTGCCAATACAGGAAGCCACCGAACAGCGCGAGCGCGGCCACCACGGCCAGGATCAGCCAGCGGCCATAGCGCGTCCAGACACTGGCGAGCTGATCGCGGCGGAGTTCTTCATCGACCTCACGCAAAAATGCTTCGTCGGGGTTCGGCGGGACGGCCAAGGCAGGCTCCAGATACAGTCAGGATAGGAAGGCGCGGACCTTAGCGGCGGCGGCGCGCAAACGGAAGTGTCTCAATCCTCAGCCGCTTTGCCCCCGCTTAGTCGCTCTTTGGCCGATATATCTGATCCGGCCCGGGAAAGGTCCGCGACCGCACATCAGCGGCATAGGTCTCAACCGCGGCGGAAATACGGCCCGCCAGATCATCGAACTTCTTCACGAAGCGCGGCGTGCGTTCGAACATGCCGAGCATGTCCTCAGTCACCAGAACCTGACCGTCGCAATCGGCCGAAGCGCCGATGCCGATCACCGGGCACGACACTTCCGCCGTGACGGTCTGCGCCAATGGCTCGATGATTCCCTCCGCGACGATCGCGAAAGCGCCGGCATTGGCGATCGCGCGCGCATCGGCGACGATCTTGGCATGTTCGGCATTGGTGCGGCCCCGCGCGCCATAGCCGCCAAGCGCATTCACGGCCTGCGGCGTCAGGCCGACATGGCCCATCACCGGAATTCCGCGCGCGGTGAGAAACGCGACGGTCGGCGCCATCGCCTCGCCGCCCTCCATCTTGACCGCCGCCGCACCGGTTTCCGCCATCACCCGCGACGCGGCGGCAAAGGCCTGTTCAGGGCTGCCCTCATAGCTGCCGAACGGCATGTCGATCACGACCAGCGCATGATAGCTGCCACGCACCACCGCCGCGCCATGCGCGCACATCATGTCGAGCGTGACCTGCAACGTCGATGGAAAGCCGTAAATCACCTGGCCCAGGCTGTCGCCGACCAGCAATATATCGCAATGCGGATCGAGCAGTTGCGCCATGCGCACCGTATAGGCGGTGAGCATCACCAGCGGCTCCTTGCCCTTGCGATTGAGGATCGCCGGGACGGTCAGCCTTTTCATCGGCGCCGGCGTGGGATTCGCGCGGCTGGTCGACGTATCGATCGTGTAAGTCGTGGACATCGGCGCGAACTAGCGGATCGGCGACGGCGATGCCAGCGCCCACCTTATATCAGCGCCCCTCACATCACCCAGAGCCGCGCCTGCGCATAAGCGGTGAACCAGATGGCGAAGACCCCGATCGCCGCGATGACCAGCGGAAACGGGACGACCTTTCCGACGCCCTTTTGCCGGATGATATCGGTCGTCGCGAACAGGTAGCCGAACTGCAGCACGAGCGCGACGAGCGAGATGACGAACAAGGGATGCGCCAGCGACGAATTGATCAGCAGCGCCAAGGCACCCAGCGTGCCGGCACCGACCGCGAGCGCGTAACAATAATTATACCACCAGGGCAGGCGCCCATAGAGCGTGCGGTCATATTCGGTTGCCGGCCCCATTGCCTCGGCCCCGAGACGAAATTGCTGAAAACAGAAATAGCAGCCGATCGCATTCCACAGCGCGAGCAACATCGCGACAACGTAGAACCAGATCGGCACCAGACCGGATTGTGCCATGTCATCCTCCCCATTCGGACGAAGGGAAGCTGCGCCTTCCCCCAGGGAAACGCAACCAGCGCGCGCCTCGCTGAGCCATCGACCTCAACCGAGCATCAAGCTGAACTGCGTTTTCCATCCCGCCACTCTGTCACGATCCATCGCAGCGTTGAATCGGGGTCCGATCCGGGATGATCGGGCGCATCGCAATGACCGGGCGATCGGGCGGGCCAGGAAAATGCCTCTCCCGCCATCATTTTTCCCGCAGCTGCGGGAGATGCTGCGGGAGAATGGTTTTTTGAGCGTTCTGCGGGAGTCTGCGGGAAAAGCTGCGGGAGTTTTGATGGATCCGCACGGGAGTTTTCCGGGTCCTTGCGGGAAAATCGGGAAATGGCGGACAGCGTGGGGGCCCGTGACGATCCAGAACGCGCCCGCTGTTTCCCCGTTATGCGCCGATTCAATTTCCCCCTACCTGCAGGAATGGCGATTTTCGTTTTCGTTTCACCAGGGTCAGAACCGCGATAGCGAATGGCGAAATGGCCGGCATTTCGCGAATGTGGCAAGGCAGTGCCGCTACGCGGTGCGCGCCGGCACCGGCATAGGGATCATCGATCTTCAGGATGCGAAAGAGCCGGGCGGATGCTGGAGAGCCTCCGCTACCGGCGACGCTTGCACGATCCGTGGTGGAATTGAATCGGTGCCCGGTCTTTTCGGCTGGATGGGCGGAACCCGGTCAAGGGAAGTCCGCGCGGCAATGTCAGCCGCCAAGCCCCGCAGCCTGATAGATATCGGGCTTGAAGCCCACCAGCAGCGTATCGCCCGATGCCAGCACCGGGCGTTTGATCATCGACGGGTTGGCGAGCATCAGCGCGATGGCCTTGTCTTCGTCGATCCCCGTCTTGTCGGTATCGGGCAATGCGCGAAAGGTCGTACCGGCGCGGTTGAGCAGCACTTCCCAGCCAACGACCCCAGCCCAGCGCCGCAAGGTCGCCGCATCGATCCCCGCGCTCTTATAGTCATGGAAGTCATAGGCGACGCCGTGATCGGCAAGCCAGGTCCGCGCCTTCTTGATCGTGTCGCAATTCGAAATGCCATATAGACGAATGGTCATAGCGTCCCCTTTTCGATTTGGTTGCAGCGAGCCCGCCTCCTAACAGGGGCAGGCTTGTGGTGAGAAGCTGACAGGCAGATATTCGACCCACAACCCGCCATTCGGCGCCATCGCCCCGGTTCCCAACTTCGGACGCCCGTTCATGGAAGGAAGCCATATGGGACAGGTTCGTAATAGGAGCGCCTCGACCACGCAGGCCGTCCGAGCAGCAATACAGCGATCGCAGCTTCGCTCGCTACGCTGGGCCGAGCACGCGGGATCACCCCCAGACGGTAGCAAAGTGGCGCAGGCTGTCGACGATCGAGGATATGAACACCAGGCCGAAGGCCCCTCACTCTAATACCCTGACTGAATCCGAGGAAGCGAGGCTCGTCGCGTTTCGGCGGCACATTCATTCGTCATCGATCATGATCTCAGCGACAAGGCCTCTTCCGCCGGGTCCCCGGCCCATGATCAGTCGTCCTCCATGCGCCCGTGCCACACGCTCTACAATCGAAAGGCATATGCCCGCCCCTTCGACTTTCGATCCAGCGCCGCGCCACAGCCTACCCTTGAAGCGCGCGCAATCGGATTCGGAAATAGCAGAAGCGTCGTCGTTCACCGCGAGTCGCGATCCGGGGTGGCGATCACCTTGCCACGGTGTTTCCGACCACCCGGCCCGTGGATTTGCTCCTCGTCTGATCATTTCTGTACACGGTCTTTCGGGGATATGGGAGGATTGGCCGGAAATGCCGCATACTTGCTGAGGCGGCTTTTTCGGGATGGACATGGCCGGCCTTGGATGAAACGGAATCAGCCGACTGCAATACAGAACAAGTGAATGCCGTGAATTTGAAGTTAGCCTCGCTGTGCCTTGCCGCTGCCGCCCTTCCCTCGGTCGCCGACGCTCGAAGCTCGCACGCGGAAATCGCCATCACCTTCGATGACCTGCCCG
>NZ_JSXI01000077.1 GCF_000803065.1 Sphingomonas sp. ERG5 | reverse complement strand
CCCCTGCGCCTCAAACCGAACCGACCAAAGCCGCGCCGGTGGTCGAAACGCCGGCGGAGGCGCTGGCCCGCGACGGCGTGGAATATGCCCGGCAGTTCGGCGTGCCGCTCGACGAAGCGATCCGCCGGTTGGCCGCGCAGGAGCAAAGCGTCGCCGCCACCGACCGGATTGAAGAAACCTATCGCGACCGGCTGGCGGGCATCGCGATCGAGCATCGCCCGGCCTATCGCATCATCGTCTATCTGACCGGCGACACGCCGGTGCCGACCCTGGGCGTATGGGCCGGCGGGATGACCGTGCCGATCATATTCCGCACCGGCGCGCGCGTATCGCGCGAGCGGGTGATCTGGGCGATGACCTGGTATCAGCAGGCAATCAACGCCAAGTTGCGCCGGCCGGCCGGCATGGGACTCGACCCGCGTACCGGCGAACTGGTCGTCACGATCGGCACCACCGATGCGAAGGAGGGCGCGGACGCGATCAAGGCGCGGATCGAGGCGATCGCCGGCGTGCCGGTGCAGGTGCGGGTCATGGACCGCGTCGACAAGAATCTCGACATTGCCGGCGGAGGAAGAGTCGAGGGCGTGAGCCCGACCGACGGCAAACGCTATGTCTGCACCACCGGGTTCACGGTCAGCGACGGGGTACGGCACGGCGTGACCACCGCCGCGCATTGCCTCGATGCGCTATCCTATCGCGACGAGCAGCGCGGCGACCTGCCGCTCGATTTCATCGCGCAATGGGGCTGGGGGTATCGCGACGTACAGATCAATGCCAGCGCCGAAATGCCAACACCGTTCTTCTATGCCGACACAGCCAAGACGCGGCTGCGGCCAGTGACCGGGCAGCGCACCCGCGCCGCGACCCGTGCGGGCGATTTCGTGTGTCATCGCGGCGAGCGTACCGGCTATAGCTGCGCATTGGTCGAGCTGACCGATTTCGCGCCCGCCGGCGACCTGTGCGGTGGCGCGTGCCTGCCGACCTGGGTTACGGTGGCGGGGCCGACCTGCAAGGGCGGCGACAGTGGATCGCCGGTGTTCAGCGGCACGACGGCGTTCGGCGTGTTGAAGGGCGGCAGTTACCGGCGCGACGGATCCTGCGTGTTCTATTTCTATATGTCGGTCGATTACATCCCGCCGGGCTGGTCGCTGCTGCGCGCCGGTCCGGATGGTGCGGTGGCCGGCGTGAAGGCCAGTGCGGCGCGATAAGCTTCGAACGAGTCAGGCCCCGGAAGAGTCAGGCCCCGAACACGTCAGGCACAACCGCGCAACTCGCGGGCGCGGGTCGCGAGCTTGATCGCCTCGTCGATCAGTTCGGCCGCATCTTTGGACGACCGGCTGCCGATGGCGATGGTGAGGCAATTGCTGGCTTCCCTCGACAAACGATAGGCTCGGATCAACTGTTTGCTGGGGGCGTCGGGGCTTTTCATTGACGATATAAATATCAGCCGGGCGATTGGTTGCGCGGCATGGCCGCAATCTCGATCGCCCCGTCGCATAAGGCCGGGGCGGCGCGCGGCGCTACTGGTCATCCGTTATACATCGCGGGCTGAACTTCAGTTCGCTGTGCAGTTGATATGACAGCTTTTGTCGGTCGATTCGGTGCATGCGCTCTTGCGGAACGAAATAGGAACGATCCGCAAGAGCCAAGCGAATTGGCGCGTGCTATCATGCCGGCGACTCGGAGGTGACACATGGACAGCGACAGCGATCAGGAACAGGAACGCTACCGACCGAAGCGCGAGACGTTCGGGCGCTGGCTTCTCGCGCAAAAGGACCGCGGCGATTGGGTCGATGATCTGGCAGCAGCTGCGCGTGCGGATCGTTCGTTTCCAAAGGGTGGCGACCCAGAGGCGGTGCGGAAGCATCTACGATCGCAACAGGCCGACGGCGACGTGTTCCAGGCTATCGATGATGCCGAGAGCGATTGGCAGAGCATTGTCGACACTCGGCCCGTGTTCCGCGATTTCATTGATGGCGGTGACGAGTCCGGGTGAACCCGCCCACTCTGCCAGAGGCTCCTGTGCTCACATCAGCCGAATGCTCAGCAAAAGCGGACGAAATGGCTACTCACGCAGCCAGCCCCGCCGGTCCCATTCGCGAGGCATATGAGAGCACAGTGGATGGCTGAGCGATGCAAAGACCCCGCGATTGCGATCGTGGGCGGGCGACGGGCTCGGCTTCGATCCGTACGTCAGCAGCCGGCGGGTATGCTGCCAGTTAACCGGGCTTCGTCGCGCGGATCTGGTGTCGATCACTTTCGCCCATGTCGGCGAATTTGCCGTGAGCAAGACGGCGTTGAAAAAGAGCCGGGGCAAGCGCCGGAAGATCACGATCCCGATGACGCCAATGCTCGACGCGTTCTTGACCGAAATGCGCCAGCGCCCGCGCGCCGATGGTGTGGATACCATCCTGGTCAACAGCTTCGGCAAGCCATGGAGCGGCGACGGGTACGCAGGAAGCTTCAATCGGATTCGGGATGCCGCCAACATCGTGCACGTCGATGATGAAAACACCGAACGCAGGAAGCACCTGCATGACGTGCGCGGCAGGTTCTGCACCATGCTGCGCAGCGAATGCGAATTGACCGACGAGCAAGCCGCCACGATTATGGGGGTGGTCGAAGGAGCGAGTTGCCGAAATTCGGCGGGTATGTGTTGACGACGCGCGCGCTATCGTGGCAATCGGCGAGCGCATCGCGGCAAAACAGCCATGATGCACTTGACGGAAAGCCGCAGAAATCCTTCCGTTTGCGGGTGTAGCTCAATGGCAGAGCAGAAGCTTCCCAAGCTTACGACGAGGGTTCGATTCCCTTCACCCGCTCCACCGCAGAAATCAGCCATTTTTTCCTGCTCTGAGAACGCGGAGCGCCGCGCGATCTGCGGTAACGACGCGGTAAAACGCGCCCGGCGCTAGTGCCTCGATCTCGTCAATGATCGATTCGGTAGCCGCTAAAGCCAGCCCGAGATTGGCCTGATCGGGTCTCGTATGACGGCGGCGAGGATGTCATCGGCGGACTTGGTCCATCGAAAAGGTTCTGGGTTGGCGCGAGAACGATATGGGAAATAGGATCAACCTTTACGACGCCAGTGGAGGTTTGGTGGATTGCGTGATCCTTGTCGAGGTGAGACACGAGGTACAGTTGGGTGCCTAATCTGTCCCGGGGACAGGCTGGCGGTTTTCGGGGGCATACGATGCGATTTTTGCGATGGGTATTCTCGACATTTCTGATTGTTTTCGTTTCCCCCGTTCTTGCGCAGACTGCCTACAATGCACCTGTAAATCTCGCGCCGAACAGTCAGTGGGAGGTCATGTCTGGTTGGGGGTTCAGTACGCAGGAAAACCACCAAGGCACCGGCACGGTAGCGCCCATCTCTGCGCTCGCCAACAGCACAGGCAGCATTGGCCGTTCAACCTTCGCCGTAACAACCACCAATGCCTTGTCGGTGGGCGATCTAGTACAGGCATCGGGGAGTGGGATCGACTCGTGTTTTGCCGTCGGCCCGATGCGGATCGTCGCACTTGTCGTCAACACGTCAATCACGGTTCGTACACCTTATGGTTGCACGCCCTCGGTCAATCGCAGCACCACCTTGCTGCCGGTCACAGCGGGGAACCTGTCGATCACCTCGACCGGTTCCGGCCCGGACGGCTGGCTCAAAACTCCCACCATGCCGATGTGGCGCAACGAAAATCGCGGCCTCTACGCAGCGAACATGCCGACCGACGTTGGCGCTTACGCTGCGCTCGGCATGACCAAAGATAGTGCGTTGACAGAACATTTCTACATTTACGTGCCCACTCAAAACCTCGCCAAATTTCAGGGCAAGACAGTTGTTTTCGGGGTCTACGGCAATCAGAAGGTACGTGGCGGGTCTGGCACCTGGACGATCTTCACCAACGACAGCGTAAATGGCGTTCGTACGCCCTGTGCCAATGCTTCCGCTGCGACTGGTTATCAATGGCAGGAGTGTAGCTTTACGGTCCCTGCCGCCACGACTTATTTTTACATTGGCGTGCAGTTGAACGGCGCTGCATCAGATACTTATTATTTCGCCAATCCGGTTTTGGCGATTGGAAGCTTCATTGGCGGCGTGAAATATTACCAAAAGCCGCAAGGTGAAATCTTGATCCCGCAGGTTCACATCAGCCCGTTCGGATGGATCAACGCAGGTATCACTTTTCCCGCTTCCGCAGCATCGTTCTGTGGTTCGCAGGTCACCTGCTTCGAGCATGACCTTTACGCCGAAACTGGCGGTATCATCGCCCCTACGGTCGCCAAGTGCCATGGCCAGATGGAAGGAATCAACTCCGGCTCAGTTGTAACCAGCAGTGCCTATGTGCGTGTGATGGCATGGTTTGACCGAGGTGCCGCGCCCGAGAAGTCCGGCAGCTTCCTCCCGCATTATGTCTCTAATGTTAAGTCTTTCGCCTATATGGATTTCCCGCTCAACCAGACCGATGCCACGCCCGACCTTCTAGGAACGGGTATCTACGCATCAAATGTCACGTCAGACAGATGGGCAAATGTCTCCGAGGAAATTGACTGGTGCGTGTTGAACTGAGGAAGAACAGACGCCATCGCGATTCGCGGGTCGCATCGCTTGAAAGCACATGTTGCTCGGAAAAACCGATCGCGCCTTTTGCGTCGAGATCGCTGGCCAGACATTCTATCGCTGGATAGGCTCGCGTCTCCGACATGATCGAGAGGCGGGCATGAGCATGACAGTCAGATTCGGATGGCGTATCATGCCCAATGGCGCTGGGAAGGCTCCGACAAAATTGCACCGCTTCGGGTTGCTGCTGCTGGCGCTACCGGCAATGTTCTGCGCCGCGCCCGGATGGTCTCAATCCTCGCCCGGGAATAATCTGCCTTACGCAGGCAATCCGCCTTCGGCGCAATTGCAAGTGCTTGCTCCATTGGTGGGAAATTGGTCGCTTGATATCCAGGTCGCGCCCAATGCCGGAGCGCCACAGGGCGTTCATTTCGCCGGCGAAGCGGTTGGTCAGCGCCTGCTCAACGGCCAGTTTATTCGAATCGACGGTCGAACCTCGGATGGCAAGACGCGCGAGGAGTATTTCGTTCTCTACTGGTACGATGCGGGCAAGGCTGTTACCGTCGCGGGTATTTTTCCTCCATCGGGCTGGCCAGCCAGTTCGAAGGCCGTTGGGACGACGCCAGGAAGGAAATGACCTGGACCCTGCTCAATCCCAACGAGAATCAAAGCGCAACGATCCTCGATTCGATCACGCCCGATGCAATCACGACGCATGTCACATACCGGGATGGTGACGGCAAAACGGTCAGGAGTGCCGTCAATCGCGCTACTCGGAAACCGTCATCGTAAAATCGCGTCTATCCAAATGATTTGCCCATAGGATTTGCCCATATGATTTGCGGGGCCATGAGAGCGCGAAGACGCTGAATCCGCACGCCTGCCCCTCAACGGACCGAAGACGGAAACGAGGCGACCGGCGGGCGCGGCGGCACGGTACGACGGCCAGCGCCTAGGGGGTTTCCGGAGCGCCCCCGCAGCCAATGCTATAGGCGGCGGCATGCACGTCGGCATTGAGCGTCGGTCGTCCGCCCGATGAAATCACGACGCCGTCCTTGCCGATCCTGGTCGCCCCGGTCTTGCGGAGCCAGAGCGCGAACGCCTGCGCCGCCTCATAATTGTTGAACGCGAGGAACCGGCTGGTGTTGTCGGCGCGGCGCACGGTGATGGCGGTCTGGTTGTCGCCGATGACGATCCGCCATAGCGGAATCGTGACGTCCCTGGCCCTGACCAGTTCGACGGTCGACGCCGGGGTCTGACCGTCGAGAACCTGCGCATCCTGTTTGCCCTCGGTGTAATATTTGGCGCCCCTGACCACGCGGCGGACGCGATAGTCCATCGATACATCGGCGGTCAGCGGGCAGCGGGCGGGAAAGGCGAAGGTATCGATATCGAGCGACGCATCGCCCGGTTTGAGCACCGCTCCGTCCTTGAACAGATCCTGGTCGCCGACGAGGAACACATTGCCCGCCGAGCCCATCCCGGCAGGGGGCGTCGGGATCAGCGAGAGTTTGATGATGGTGTTCCCGATAACGTCGAGGCCGCGCTCGCTCTCGCGCGTGATGACGATCTTGTCGGGTCCGATATCGACGTTGAGTTTCTCATATTGCGCGGAAATATCGGCCGATGTCGTCACGCTGCGCGACAATTTGCCTGCGATACTATTGTCACCAAACCCCTTGATGGGCGGCGCGAGCGAGGCATCGAGCGACGCCTCGCTCGTCGTTTCAAGATGCGCGATGCTCTGCACCTGATTGTCGGTCGCGATGACGGTGTAACCCGCGAATTCGAAGCTGCCGCGGGTCGGCACGATCGTCACGACGGTGCGCATCACTCGATCGCCGATCGCGGCCAGACGTTGCTTCTGAACGCCGATCACCACGGTCTCGTCGAGCGAGGGGCGCTCCGTCGCGCCGAGTCCCGCAGGCCGGGCGATCGGCGCGGCGAGCGCACGCCGCAGCGCACCCGCGTCGGCCGCAGTGCTGATCTTGTCGATATAGGCGGCCTGGCCTTCGCCCGACAGATCGCGCAGCTTGGTGACCGGCTTGGGATCGGCGGGCGTCGGAAAGGCGTAGACGCTCACATTGGGCACCGCATCGGCGGGTGCCGTTCCGGGCGGCGGGATCAGATTCGCCCAGCGGCGATCCTCGGGATGCGCGCATGAGGCAAGCAGGAGTCCGAGGAGGAGGACGCGGGCCTTCATGTTTCCTGCTCGGCTGCGCGAAGCGCGTGCCGGAAGTCTGTCCCTTTCCGCGCGCAGATATGTGCCTTGAGCAAGCCGCCGGTCAGGTCCGACGTGACGTCATGCTCTTCCAGCGGGATCACGTCGGCGCGATTCCAGCCATCGACCGCCTGCGAGGGATCGACATGCCCGACCGCGCGAAGCTCGGCGAGCGAGCCTTCCACCGTGACCTGCACGATCGGATCGGTCATGCTCATCCAATAATAATCAAGGATCAGACCCAACATCATTCGCCCCCCGGCAAAGTGGTTTGGATCGCGACTCGCCCCAGCGGGCCGCGTGCGTTGATGCTACGCCTCAAATCGGACCGCGTACCCAGGAGTCACAGTCAAAATGGATCGATCGCGTCGCAGCCGATTTCAGGGTCTTGCATGGCGGCAGTCGCGCGGGCAGTTGGACGAGGCGTCCGGGCTGGTTGGCGTCGCGAGCGGATGCTCCGGGGAGGGAAAGTCGCCAATGGATCGCCGTTCATTGCTCGCCTCCGTCGCCGCGCTTGCCACTGGCATGACATTGCCGATGGGAAGCGCGCGCGCCTCGGGAGCGCGCGCCGGTGCCGTGCGCAACGTCCTGCTGCTCATCGCCGACGATCAGGGCCTCGATGCGGGATGTTATGGCCCGTCGGTTCGCACGCCGCATATCGATGCGCTGGCGCGAACCGGCACTCGCTTCGCCAATGCTTATGCTGCGGTGTCGTCCTGCAGCTCGAGCCGGTCGGTCATTTATACCGGGCTCTATACGCATCAGAACGGCATGTATGGGCTGGCGCACGATTTCCACAATCAGTCGTTGCTTGACGGGATCGAGACGATTCCGGCGCTGTTGAAAAAGGCGGGGTATGCGACCGCCCTGGTGGGCAAGAAACACGTCCGCCCTGATACGGCCTTTCCGTATGACGCCGAATTGCTGCCTGAACGAAGCGGCGTGCGCGATGTCGCCGCGATGGCCGGGGCCGCGATCGACTTCATCAACGCGGCGGGCGAACGGCCCTTCTTCGTGACGATCGGCTATAGCGATCCGCACCGCGCACCCGGCGGCTATGGCAATGGCGACTGGCCGCGGATCGAGCCGGTCCATTACGATCCGGCGACGGTGACGCTACCGCCGCATCTGCCCGACCTGCCCGCCGTGCGGCAGGATCTGGCGGCCTATTATGAATCCGTCAGCCGGCTCGATAGCGGCATCGGGTTGCTGCTCGACGGATTGAAGGCGGCCGGACGCGATGGCGACACGCTGATCATCTATCTCAGCGACAATGGCCGTCCGTTTCCCGGGGCCAAGACCAATTTTTATGACGCCGGCCTGCATTTGCCGCTGATCATCCATGCGCCCGGCCATGTCGGCGGCGCGGTCAATCGCGCGATGGTGAGCTTTATCGATATCGTCCCGACGATCCTCGACTGGACCGGGGCCGCCGGGCCGCGCCTGCCCTTGCCCGGCCAATCCCTGCCCGGCCAATCCCTGCCCGGCCAGTCCCTGCTCGCATTGCTCGGCACAGACGATGCGCCGGATCGCGACAGGATCTTTGCGAGCCACGAATTCCACGAGATCAATCAATATTATCCGATGCGCGCCATCCGCACGCGGACGCATAGCTACATCGCCAATCTCGCTCACCCGCTCGATTATCCGATCGCGGGGGATGTGGCGGGATCGCCAAGCTGGCAGGCGATTATTGCCAACCCGGCGACGCGGCTTGGGCGGCGGACTCAGGCCGCCTATCGCAAGCGCCCGGCCGAGGAATTGTATGATTTGCGCAGCGATCCGGACGAGGTGGTGAATCTGGTCGATCTGCCGGCGGCGCGCAAGACGCTCGACCAGCTTCGCCAGCGATTGACCGAATGGCGGCGTGCCACCCGCGATCCGTGGCTGGGCGAGGCGTCGCCTTACGGCCACGCTGCCGGATAGCCCGGGAAACAAGGCTGCCGGGTTTACCCCCGGCAGCCTTGATCCCTATCCGCAGATCAGCTCTCGGCGGCAACCTCGTCCAGGCGACGCAATTCGTCGGCGGTGAGTTCGGGACGTCCCTGGGCGATCGAGCGCGCCTGGATGGCGCGGGCCGACCGCGAGACCTGAGTTGGCGAGCGATAGCCACGGACCGCCAGCGGCGTGGTGGTGCGCGACCCGACATAGCTCATGTCGTTGAGCGTATCGTAATTGGTCCCGGCCGATTTGAGGCTACCGCCGGTGATGGTCAGCGTCGCGACCGGCGTGCCGGTGCTGGCGGCGTTGTAATAGAGAATCTCATTGCC
The DNA here is from genome assembly GCF_000803065.1 of Sphingomonas sp. ERG5. Lineage (GTDB taxonomy): Bacteria > Pseudomonadota > Alphaproteobacteria > Sphingomonadales > Sphingomonadaceae > Sphingomonas. The sequence goes on along the minus strand of NZ_JSXI01000077.1, from coordinate 56,336 downwards.
GCGCGCGAACAGGATGCGGTTATTGTCGATATATTGCGCTGCCCAATAATAGCCCGGCGCACCGCCGGTGAAGCTGTTGATCGTGGCGAAGCTGGAAAAGGCGGTCGTCGTCTGGAGCAGCACGCCCTTCATCGTGAAGCCGGCATCATAAGCGCCCAACAGCACATAGGCGGTGGTGCCGTTGAAGCTGATGTCGCGCACTTCGTAAGGATAGGTCGCACTATAGCCGAACACCGTCGTCACCGCCGCCGTGGCCAGATTCGCGGCGCCGAACGCGATCTTCTGCAGCGCTGAATTGACGTTGGGCGTGCCGCCGACCTGCGCGCCGCCGATGCACGCGACATAAAGATCGCTGCCCTGGTTCGCCATGGCGAACGCGTTCTTGCCGAAGCTGTTGTTATAGTCGTTGGCCGCAACGCTGATCGAGCTGCCGCCGGTGATGGTGAAGCGCACCAGCACGCTGTTGGCATAGGTGGTGAAGCTGCTGTTGGCGATCGAGAACAGCCCGTAAAGCGTGCCGCCGATGTTGATCAGGCCCTGGCCGTGCGGGACATTGCCGGCCGGGAAGAAGCTGCTCGACAGGGTATAGGTCACGCCGGTCTGGGTATAAGTCGTCGGGTTGATCTCGACCACGCGGGCATTGTCATAATCGATCGCGTAGAGATAGCTGCCGACCAGCACGAGACCATAGAGATTGTCGACGCTGGCCCAGGTGTGCGGCGTGCCGACGATCGCGCCGGTCAGGGCGTTGCGGATCTCGACGGTTTCGCCGGTGCCGCCGACATAGGGCGCAACCGCGATGCGCAGATTGCCGCTCGGGTCGGCAAAGCCCTCGAGTTGCGGGTCGCCGGCGCCGGGCGTGCCGGAATAGGTCTTCATATTGGGGATCGGCGTGATGGTCGTGCCATTGTCGGTGATGCGGCCGGCCATGCCGATCACCGGACTGACATTGTAGCTGTACAGGCTATAGGCGGTATAAGAGGTCGTCGGCATTGTTACTTTCCTTCAGGCTTGCGGAACGGGGATTTGGGGCGCGCGGAGGCGCGTGCGTCAGAAGCGGTACCCGACGGTCAGGCGAAGTGAATCGATCTCGTAATAGGAAGAGCTGCGTTTGATGTCGGTGCCGGGGCGGCCCGGCGAGGCCTCAAATCCGGTATGGATCGGGCGGTCCGGATTGACGCCGGCATGGACGGTATAGTCGCGGTCACGCAGCCGGGTGTGGAGGAATTCGAGACCAAGCGTGAAAGGTCCCGCGACACGTGCCTCGATCCCGGCTCCCCACTGATAGCCCCAGAGCGCCTTGCCCCCGCTATGGTCGGAAAATTTGTTGACGGTATCAGTCGTGGCGAAGGCATGAGCGACACTGCCGCGCGCCAGGCCGACCGTCGCGTAACCAAGCACGCCCAACCAGGCCAACCCACCGCGCGCGCGCAGCGACGCAATCGAATTCAGATGGCGCGTGAATGTATAACTCGCGGGCGGCAATGAATCGCGGAAGTCGCCCTGCTCGTCTTTCAACACCCCATAAGCTGACACGGAATCGGTCAGATCATAGCGGCTCCATTCGCCGACGGCGCCGATGACCCAGTCACCAATCTGGCGATCATAACCGCCGCGAACGCCATAGCTTGCGCGCCGGCTCCGATCGGCGCGAATGCCGCCGCTCGCCGCAGCGCCGAGCGCGATGCCACGGCCATCGAAGCCGCGCCCGGCGTGACGCGGGTCAAAGGCGTCATCAGTGATCAGGCCGCCTTGGGAATCGAAGATATTCGCACCAGTGATCTTGTCGATGAACGCGCCATTGGCGTTGGTATCGAACACCAGCACTTCGCCGCCATGTCGCGGCGCCCAGCCGCGGCCGACGGCACCGCCGACATGAAAGCCGGTCCATGACCCATTGGCTTGCGCCGCGACCGAGGAGCGCCGCATCCCGCTTCCGCTGGCCTTTTTCGCGCCGAAGTTTTTGGCGATCGTGAAATAGAAGGTACGACCCTGCTGGGGGTAGAAACTGTTCAGGCTGCCATGCAGCGCCTTCAGATAATAATTGTTCGGATCGTCATAGCAGGAATAGTCACCGCTGATTTCCGCCTGGCCGAAATTGCAGCGATAGTCGGACGAGCCATCGCCAATCTGACCATCCGGCTTTTGCCGCTGCTTCGGCCCCTGGTCGAAGAGGTCATTGACCCCGAACGACAGCTTCACGCCATTTGAAAAACTGAAATGCCCGCCAAGATCGATCGTGGTGAGCGGCGTTTCATAACTCAGCGTTGACCCGAGATCGCTGGGTAGCTGGTAATTATAGCGACGGCCGACATGCTTCACCTCAATGAAGTTGGTCAGAGCGCCATCGAGAAAATGCAGATTGAGCCGCGCATCGAGCGTGATGCGCGGGTTCTGCAGCGTCGAGAGCTTCTTGCCTTCGGGCACCAGGGCCTTGGCGCTCATCCCGCCAAAGAGATAATAACTGCCCTCGACATAATGACCATTCTGATAGCTGGCGGCCATCTGGAGATCGGCAAACTTGCCCGCGACGAGATTGCCTTCGAACTCCACGCCTCGCGTCAGCGTTGTGCCGGAGTTGATGTATTTCGACCCCACCGGCGTCGAATATAGCGTGATCGTGTCATAGGTCTTGCGGCGGAAGAAAGTGGTGCGAAAGCTCGCGCGCAGCCCATCGAACACGTTGCCGTTCCAGCCGAAGCCGGCATCGGTGTTACGGCCATGTTCACGCAGAAGCGGGGTGAGATCGCGCAGCGCGCTCGACCCCGCCTGGACGAACACACCATCACCATAGATTTCGTAGAAATTCGGATAGCGATTATAGGAGCCGGTGTCGGCGAACAGGAGCAGGTTGCCCAGATTCTTCTTGGCGCTCACGCTGAATGTCGGTTTCCATCCGTAATTGCCCGATGATGGACCGAATGGATTTTCCTTGGCGCCCAGCGTCGGCCCGAACAATCGCTCGACCCGCGCGATCGGTGTGATCTGAAGGTCGCCAAGCGGGTGGAGCATGATGGTGTCCTGCGCCTGGAAATTCACCAGATGACGACGGAAGCGGTGATAATATCCCGCCTGCTCGGCCGATCCGTCACCGGAATCATTGGCATCGGCGCGCATGGTTTCCCGGCTGCCCTGCGCGTGGAATTCGATCCGCTGAGTGATCGGCCATGTTTCGCCAAGCGTGTAGGCGGCGTCCAGCTGCGCGCCATAGCGACGGGTGTGGAAATCGGACGAGAAGCGCCCGATCCCGCCAATCCCGAACTGGTCGGTATTGGCGAACTGCTTGTCCTGATCCATCGCATTCAACGCGGCGCTGAGATCGACCTTGCCGATCGTGTCGTGCCAACCGAGCGCGATATCATGCTGGCGTTGCTTCTGCCCGTAACGCGGGTTGGCGACGCCATTGTCAGGCACCGACAGCGGATAGGTATAGGCGGGAATGTCCGACCGCACGAAGCCCGCGTTGCTCGGCTGCAGGCGATCCAGATAAGTGAAGGAATATTTCGCGCTGAAATGATCCGTCGTCCAGCGGACGAGGATATTGTCTTTCTGGAAGCTGTTGTTCTGACGCCTTCTCGCGACCGGAAGGTAATAATCGCGGTTGTTGACGACCCGCTCGCCGCCGCCCGCGCCGTCTTCGAACCATACCCAGCTGCTGTAATAAGTGTCCGGCTTCCCGTCACCGGTATAGGCCGCATTGCCGAAGTCGCGGTCCAGGAACTGTTGCTGGGCATAATTACGATAGGTGAAATCGCCCTTGCTGTGGTCGGTATCGAAACCAAGCAACAGGCTGCCGCCCAATAGCGGCGTGTTGAAATTGGCGGCGGTCTGCCAGCCGCCAAAGGAGCGCGCGCCGGCCGAAACGGTGCCGCTCAACCCAGTCGCCTTCTTGGTGACGATATTGATCGCACCACCCAGCGGCGCACCCGAGAAACGCGCGGGCACTGTGCCGCGATAGACCTCAACTCGTTCGACATTGCCGACCGGAATGGTCGATATGTCGGCGGCGACCTCGCTCGACGTGTTGTAGGGCACCCCATCGATATAGATGTTGACCTGGCTGGGTGCGCTGCCGCGGATGCTTGTGGTGGTATATTGGCCCGTGCCACCCACCCGACGCACGAAAACCCCGGGAATCTGGTCGAGCAATTCAGGTAGCGACTTGTGCTCCCCCCTGGTGTCGTCCGGATAGACGACCGATACGACACCAGGCGATAGGATGTCGCGGAGTTGTTCGCGGCTGCTCGCCGTCACGATGATGTCGGATCGTCCGACCTGTTCGATCGCCTTGGGAATGGCGTCCATTTGCATGCCGCCTGCGGGCGCATCGGCATCGACCGGATCTGCCTCCTGAGCGCGAGCTTCAGCGCAGGCGGCACCCAGACACAGAACGACCGCGATCGCCGCCCTCGAAACAGATGAACCAGACAACAATATTCCCCCGGCGCCTGGCGACAGGACGGGGATGTGCCGTAACGAACGGTCGGCGCGCACGAACGGGCCGGCGCGACAGGCGCCCGTCATGCGAACCGATGCGACCCCCGCCGCACGTTCGTCGCTCAGACGGAACATCCGTGCCCCGGCCATCCCCTGGACCAAAGCAAGAGCGACCAGACGCCGGCAGGTCTCCTGGCTCACGGGTCATCGCGCGATACACGGCCTTCCCGGACGTCACGCCGCGGCGGTCGGTCCAGTGGCTGGCGGCCCGGGAGCAATCCCGTCCACCCGGTGCATCGCGCTCACCGCTTACAGTTGCAGGGACAGCCGCGGCATTGGACGGCGAACCGTCCGCACCGCATTCCCATTTTAAGCCTCTTGCGAAGCACCGGCGCGATCTGACGGCCGGTCCCGAAGGGCCGACCGAGCGGCACGGTTAGAATGGGGTGCGGCCGGACGCAAGAGCGTCAATCGCCCCGCCCAATCGCCCGGCGCGCCATTGGTTTCAGGGCCGCGCCGATTTGGGCACGCCGCTGACATGGAAGATGCCGCCGCGCTGCAATTCGATCACATATTGCGCGCCTTGCTCGCATTCGACCGCCCAGACCAGCTTGCCCTCGATCCGCCCGCGCGGCACGACATTGACGATGCGCTGGCAGGTATAATCGGCATCGTTGATCGCGCGGAAGAACGTCACCTGGCGCAACGGCTCGGAGAGCGCCGCGATCTTGGCTTCCATCGGATCGGGCGCGGTATCCTTCGCCGCGGCCATGGTATTGCCGGCGGGCGCGGTCGATCCGTTGCAGGCGGCAAGCGCGGCACAGGTCAGTGCGATGATCGCAGCTCGGAATATCATGGGGCCATTCCTCCCAGGTCAGATGCCGTCGGCAAAAACGGTACGCCCGTCCGCCTCGAGCTGTTCCGTCAGGTCCGTCATACAGGCGTCGAGCAATGCCGTATCGGTCGCACGCACGACGAAGTTCGCGCCGACGCGGCCATCGCGAAAGAACGGGTAGCTGCCGATCGCGACGCCCTCATGGGCTCTTTCGACCGCGCCAAGCAGCTCGGCGACCTCGCTCTCCGGGATCCAGCCGCCAATCGTACGCGACAGCACGGGAAGCCCGCCCTCCAGCGTGCCGGTCAGCGCGTCGAGCATGCCCGCCGTGATGTGCGGCACCCCGGCCATGATGAAGATATTGCCGATCCGGATGCCGGGCGCGCCCGACATGCGATTCTCGATCAGGTCGGCGCCATCCGGCACACGCGCCATGCGCTTACGCGCATCGGTCAGCCCGCCGCGCGTGGTGTAATAGCCCTCCAGCACGGCGACCGCCTTGGGATGAAACACCACCCCCACCCCCAGCGCTTCGGCAATCGCATCGACGGTGATGTCGTCATGCGTCGGGCCGATCCCGCCAGTGGTGAACAGATAATCGTTCCGCGCGCGCAGGATATTGACCGCCTCGACGATCGCATCGGTTCTGTCGGGCACGATGCGCACCTCGGCCAGGCGAATGCCCTGGACGTTGAGCCAGGCCGCGATCTGCGCGACATTCTTGTCCTGTGTGCGGCCCGACAGAATCTCGTCGCCGATCACCGCCAGTGCGGCTGTCCAGATGCGTGTCGTCATCTGCCCCGCATAGACCCGCGCGCGGGTCTCGCAAAGCCCGGCCAAGCTCGCTATATCGCGTTTATGACTGACTATGTAACCGTCACCGCCGACGCCCCGCTGGGCCGGACCGGCGCCATCAAGCTGCACGGGCGCGATGCGTTCGACGGCATGCACAAGGCCGGCCGCCTGGCCGCCGAGACGCTCGACATGATCGTGCCGCATGTCGTGCCCGGCGTGTCGACCGGCGAGCTCGACGATTTGATCCGCAATTTCATCGCGGCGGGCGGCGGCATTCCCGCGACGCTTGGCTATCGCGGCTATACTCATGCCAGCTGCATTTCGATCAACCATGTCGTGTGCCATGGCATTCCCGGCATCAAGACGCTGAAAAGCGGCGATATCGTCAATATCGACGTAACACCGATCGTCGATGGCTGGCACGGCGATTCAAGCCGGATGTATCTGGTCGGCGACGTGCCGATCAAGGCGAAGCGGCTGGTCGATGTGACCTATGAATGCCTGATGCTCGGGATCGAACAGGCCAGGCCCGGCAACACGATGGGCGATGTCGCGCATGCGATTCAGAGCCATGCCGAAAAGCATCGCTTCGGCGTGGTGCGCGATTTCTGCGGCCATGGCCTTGGCCGCCTGTTCCATGATGCGCCGGAGGTGGTGCATGTCGGCCGTCCCGGCACCGGTCCGGAACTGCGCCCCGGCATGATCTTCACGATCGAACCGATGATCAATATCGGCCGCCCCGACGTGAAGCTGCTCGACGATGGCTGGACCGCGGTGACCCGCGACCGCTCGCTGTCGGCGCAATTCGAGCATTCGATCGGCATCACCGAAGACGGCAATGAGATCTTCACGGTCAGCCCCGGCGGGTTCCACCAGCCGCCTTATTGAGGCGCGCGGCAACCGTCATGGCCGATGACAGGACGATCTCGAAGACGCTATCCTATTGGCTGCGACACAGGCCGGACGCGGCGGATCTGACTCTCGACGGCGCGGGCTGGACTGACGTCGATGCGGTGCTTGCCGCACTGGCCGGGCAGCGGATCGAGTGCGACTGGGAACGGTTGCTGTCAGTGGTCGAGACCAACGACAAGCAGCGTTATGAATTGAGCGCGGACGGCGCGCGCATCCGCGCCACACAGGGGCATTCGATCACGGTCGAGCTCGACTGGCCCCGGCGCGAACCACCCGAATTGCTGTATCATGGCACGGTCGATCGCTTCCTCACCCCCATTCGCGCCGATGGCCTGCGCCCGATGCGGCGGCACCATGTCCATCTGTCGCCCGACATCGCGACCGCGACGATCGTCGGCAACCGGCGCGGCAAGGCGGTGATCCTAACAGTGCGCGCCGGCGACCTGGCGCGATCGGGCCGGGCCTTCTTCCTGACCGGCAATGGCGTGTGGCTGACCGACCATGTCCCACCGGCATTTTTGAGCGAAGGCTGACCGGTCGCGCGACGTGCCTCAAAAGCAGGCACATTCCTCCATCTGCACGGGCGTTAGGCATCGGTTAACCCGCCTCGCCCTGCCCTCCCCACGGCGCAGCGCCCCTCGCGCGACTGGCACGCTTGTTGTAAGACGCGCGGTAGGCAGAGGCGCTTTCGCCGGAAGCAGGGGCAAGTACGCGTGAAAAAGATCGAGGCGATCATCAAGCCATTCAAGCTGGACGAAGTGAAGGAAGCGCTGCACGAAGTCGGGGTTTCGGGCATCACGGTGACCGAGGCAAAAGGGTTCGGCCGCCAGAAGGGCCATACCGAATTGTATCGCGGCGCCGAATATGTCGTCGATTTCCTGCCCAAGGTGAAACTGGAAGTGGTGGTCGAGGACAGCCTGGCCGAGCGCGTGGTCGAAGCGATCGCGGCGGCGGCGCAGACCGGTCGCATCGGCGACGGCAAGATTTTCGTCATTCCGGTCGAAACCGCGCTGCGCATCCGCACCGGCGAGCGGAATGAGGATGCCATCTGAGGGGAGCGAGCTGACAAGAGCTATTTGACGCACTGCAACATTGTGTGACAGCAGGCGCTGCGCACGTAACATGATTCTCCGCAGAGGCGGAACGACGACAAAAAACGAAAGGGCATGGGGTTTATGGCGAATTCTGCGAGCGACGTCCTGAAGATGATCAAGGACCAGGAGATCGAGTGGGTCGATCTGCGGTTCACGGATCCCAAGGGCAAGTGGCAGCATCTGACGATGGTCGCAGGGGTCGTCGGCGACGACGAGCTGACCGACGGCTTCATGTTCGACGGATCGTCGATCGAGGGCTGGAAGGTGATCAACGAATCCGACATGATCCTGAAGCCGGATCTGGACGCGGTCTATGTCGATCCGTTCTCGGCGACGCCGATGCTGATCCTGATCTGCGACATTGTCGAGCCGGCGACCGGCGAACTCTATGCCCGCGATCCGCGCTCGACCGCGAAGCGCGCCGAGGCCTATCTCAAGACCACCGGCATTGGCGACACCGTCTATGTCGGTCCGGAAGCCGAATTCTTCATGTTCGACGATGTGAAGTTCGAGAATGGCTACAACACCAGCTATTACAAGATCGACGACATCGAGCTGCCGACCAACACCGGCACCACCTATGAAGGCGGCAATATGGGCCACCGCCCGCGCGCCAAGGGCGGTTATTTCCCGGTCGCGCCGGTCGACAGCGCGGTCGACATCCGTGGCGAGATGGTGTCGACCATGCTCGAAATGGGCCTGCCCTGCGACAAGCACCACCATGAGGTCGCCGCGGCTCAGCACGAACTCGGCCTGACCTTCGGCACGCTGACCACCACTGCCGATCGCATGCAGATCTACAAGTACGTCGTGCATCAGGTCGCCCATGCTTACGGCAAGACCGCGACCTTCATGCCCAAGCCGATCAAGGAAGATAATGGCTCGGGCATGCACACCCATTTGTCGATCTGGGAAGGCGGCAAGCCGCTCTTCGCCGGCAATGGTTATGCCGGCCTGTCCGACACCTGCCTGTATTTCATCGGCGGCATCATCAAGCATGCCAAGTCGGTGAACGCCTTCACCAACCCGACCACCAACAGCTACAAGCGGCTGGTGCCGGGTTACGAGGCACCGGTGCTGCTCGCCTATTCGGCGCGCAACCGCTCGGCGTCGTGCCGCATTCCGTACGGCACCGGCCCCAAGGCGAAGCGCGTCGAAGTGCGCTTCCCCGACGCGATGGCCAACCCGTATCTCTGCTATGCGGCGCTGTTCATGGCCGGCTTGGACGGCATCCAGAACAAGATCCATCCGGGCGAAGCGATGGACAAGAATCTGTACGACCTGCCGCCGGCAGAGCTCGCTCAGGTGCCGACGGTGTGCGGTTCGCTGCGTGAAGCGCTGGAAAGCCTGGCCGCCGATCACGACTATCTGCTCAAGGGCGACGTCTTCTCCAAGGAGCAGATCGAATCCTATATCGAGCTGAAATACCAGGACGTGGCGCGCTGGGAAATGACCCCGAGCCCGGTCGAATTCGACATGTACTACAGCTACTGATCCCCGGATCAGATTGCGTACAAGGGGCGTCCGGAGCGATCCGGGCGCCCTTTTTGCTGGAGCATCGTCGCTGGAAATATTCAAGAAAATCCAGTGGATGGTGCGAGCTTCTCGGAACGGATGTCGCCATGGGAAGTTCGATGTTGCGATATCTGAAAGGATCGCAATGAAGAATCCCGTGCTGTTGATTGTCCTGGGACTGGTCTTGCTCGCGGCCGGCGCCGTGCTCAGCCTTACCGGCGGCCCGCCAAAGGCGGACGCCGCGATCGCGGCGCAGTGCAGGGAGCGAATGCGGGATCAGCCCGATATGGCGGCGAAATGCGACGAGGCCGCGTTCGCCACCGCGATGACGGCGACCGATGCGGATTCGGCGGCACGCGCGATCAGCGCGGCCAATAATAGCGAGATCGGTGGGAACACGCTGGCGATGTTCCTGCTTGGGCTTGGCGTGGTTCTGACGGGCGCGGGTGTGTTCGCACGCTGGAAACGCGGCAATGCAGCGACCTGATCTGTCCATGGCGATGCGCGGCATGGTCACGCTGATCATCGCCGCGGCCGCGCCGGCGGCCCATGCCGCCCCCGAGCGCGATGCGACGGAAGCCGCGCTCGATCGTTGCCTTGAACTGCCCGCCAACGCCTCGACGGCGGGCCAGGTTGATTGCGAGCAAATTGCCGCGAAAGCCTATGATCGGCGGATGAATCTTTCCTATGGGACGTTGATGCGGCGGCTACCAGCCAAGGCCGCGCATCAGTTGCAGCAATCCCAACGGGCGTGGCTGGTTTATCGGGACGGCGAGTTGAGTGCGCAATCCAGCCTCTACGCGACACGCCAGGGGACGATGTATGTTCCCATGCAGGCGGATTCAGCGGTGACGCTGACTCGCGACCGGGCACGCCTGCTCGAAAGCTATGTGCGGGTGATGGCCATCGAATGACCCTCAATCCGGCGGTTGCATTCCACCCCAGAAACCTGCGCTGCCGGGACCAGAGTGCAGCCGGTGCATTCGCGATTGCAAGGAATCGGCGATGATCGTGCTCGGGTAGAGGAGTAGATAGTGGCAGCGGCCATTGGACCGCACCACGCCGCATGCTCGCGGCATCCCGAGGCTTTCATGCTTCTCCCCACAATGTCGTTCACCCTGGTGCCGCTTGGCGGCATCGCCCTTTTGCTTGCGCTCAAATCCTTTGGCATCAACCAGGAATATGAGCGCGGCGTCGTGTTCCGGCTCGGTCGGCTTCAGGCCACCAAGGGCCCGGGCTGGTTCTGGCTGATCCCGCTGGTCGAGCGGGTGGTGAAGGTCGACCTGCGCACCATCACCTATTCGCTCGATACCCAGGAAACCGTCACGCGCGACGGCGTCGCGGTGCGGGTCAATGCCGTGCTGTGGTATCGCGCCTTCGATGCCGCCGGGGTCGTCACCACCGTGACCAACTGGGAATCGGCGATCGTCCAGGCGGCGGAGACGGCGCTGCGCGATGCGATCGGCCAAAGCGATCTCGACCAGATGCTGAAGGATCGCACCACGATCAACAAAAGGCTGCACGAACTGCTCACGCTGACCTGTATCCGCTGGGGCGTCGAGTTCGACGCGGTCGAGATCAAGGACCTCGACATCCCGCCGCAAATGCAGCGCGCGATCGCGCGCGAAGCCGAAGCGATCCGCGAGAAACGCGCCCGCATCATCAAGGCCGAGGGCGAGCAGGAAGCGGCGCGCAAGCTCAACGAAGCGGCGACGATCATCGGCGGCGCGCCCGGTGCGCTCGAACTGCGCCGCTTGCAGACACTGGCCGAAATCGGCGTGGAGCATAATTCCACGATCATCGCGATGTTCCCGACCGAGTTGCTTGAAGCCTTCAAGAAACTGCCGGGCGCAACGGGCTGAACGCCTCCTGCCTTTGCTGTAGCGAAAGGCATCGGGCTTTCTGCAGGGAGTGCCGGCGATCGCAAGATTTTCGGCTTCCCCTGTTGTCGACTATTCTGATATATTTGAGTGATATAGCTGATAATGAACGGAATGTTGTCGATGGCACGCTGGTTCACCTGCACATTTGCCGCAGCACTGATGATCTCAACCGCCGCATTTGCTCAAATAGATATCGCCCGCGCGGAGCAGAATTATGCGGCGGTCGCCAACGGGTCGAAACAGCTTAGCGACCTGACATCGCTCGAGTTGCAGGAAATTGCCGCCGTCGCGCGCGCAAGACGGGAGCGCCAGTCCGAACCGAAACAAAGCGCCTATGAAAAATGCCTCAAGCGCGTCCGGGGCGAGAACAAGACGCCGACGCAGCTGGAACAGGTTGCCGCCGAGATGAAATGCAGCCAGCGCTAGGTACCCGAAATGCTGCCGGATCGTCCATGATTCCATTTGCAACCATTTGGGCAGGATGGGTTTTTCTTCTTCCTCCTTCCCCACTCCCGCTGACCGAAATTCCTTGCCCGTCCTCCGTCGGGCGACGTGATTTTCGGCGCGGCGGGGTGATCGGCTGGATGTCGGCCCGATTCAAATCGCTTGCCGGCGGCGTCATGCCTGCTCTCCGGCGCTGATGTCGCGCCGGCAAAGGCCCGCTCATTCGACGGGCCATTTGACTCGATTGGCCCGGAACCGAGCAGACCATGACGATCCTTCCCGAGATTTCCCGATTTTCCCGCAGCACAGCGGAAAAACTCCCGTGCGGATCCATCAAAACTCCCGCAGCTTTTCCCGCAGACTCCCGCAGAACCCTCAAAAAGCATTTTCCCCCAGAAACTCCCGCAGCATCTCCCGCAGCTGCGGGAGTTTCCATCGATCACAGCAGTGCACGAAATGCGCTGCGCGCGTTCCGCAGCCACCCCGCCGATTCAACCTCACCGGTCGAATCGCTAACGCCATCCCGAGACGGCACCCTGACCAATGCCGCCACGCTCTTTCACATGACCGACACCAACACTCACCGACGCTGAACGGCTTAGCGCTGACGGTCTGGCGATACGCGTAAAGGTGGGTCAGCCCCTAGGGGAGCAGCACCGTCGCTCCCCTGGTCTCGCCCGCTTCGAGCGCGCGATGCGCAGCGGCGACATCTTCCAGCGCGAAGGTCTGGCCGATTTCGGCGGTGATCGCGCCCCTGGCGAGCATCTCGAACACGCGGTCGAGACCCGCCTTTCGCTCCTCGGCGGTGGCATAATAATCGAACATGGTCGGCCGCGACACGAACAGCGAGCCATGACGCGCCAGGATGCCGAGATTGACCCCGTCGACCGCGCCGCCGGCATTGCCGAAGCTGACGATCAGGCCGCGCCGCGCTGTCGACGCGAGCGAGACCTCCCAGGTCGCCTTGCCGACCCCATCGAACACCACCGCCACGCCCTTGCCGCCGGTGAGCGCCCTCACCTCCTTTGCCACATCGACCTGTTTGTAGAGCAGGACATGATCGGCGCCCGCGGCGCGCGCCTGCGCCGCTTTCTCTTCGGTGCTGACGGTGCCGATGACCGTCGCGCCGACCGCCTTGAGCCAGCCGACCAGCAAATGACCGACCCCGCCGGCGGCGGCGTGGACCAGCACTGTCTGGCCGGATTCAACCCGGGCGCAGCGCTCGACCAGAAACTCGGTCGTCCCGCCCTTGAGCAGCAGCGCCGCCGCCGTCCGGTCGTCGACCGTGTCGGGCAGTTTCACCACCTGATCGGCGGGCAGATTGCGCTCGGTCGAATAGGCGCCACGAGCCGGGCCGAACGTGCCGACGCGGTCGCCGATCGCGAAGCCGGCCACGCCCTCGCCCAGCGCCTCGATCACGCCGACCGCTTCGCCACCGAGGCGCGCCGGCAGTTCGAGCGGATACAGGCCGCTGCGGTGATACGTGTCGATATAGTTGAGCCCGACCGCCGTGTTGCGCATCCGCACCTCGCCGGGACCGGGCGGCGACAAGTCGATATCGACCCATTCAATGACTTCGGGTCCGCCGGTACGAGTGATTTGTGCGATACGGGCCATCAGTCGATCTCCTGTCAGGGTGAAGCGAAAATAGGCGCTACGTTTCAGGTTGCAACGGATCGTCGCGCGCGCCATCTAGGCAATCGAAGCATACCGCAGGTTCAAAAATCGGAGAGCAAGATGAAAAGCTACCTGAAGCAATATATCGATGGCGCCTGGGTCGATAGCGAGGGTGGCAAGCGCCACGAGGTGATCGATCCCTCGACCGAGCAGCCGGTAAGCGAAATCACCCTCGGCAGCCAGGCCGATGTCGACAAGGCGGTCGGCGCGGCGAAAAAGGCTTTTAACAGCTATTCGCAGACCAGTGTTGCCGACCGCATTGCGCTGCTCGAGTGCGTGATCGAGGAATATAAGGCGCGGATGCCTGACCTGGCCGCGGCGACCAGCGAAGAGATGGGCGCGCCGATCGGCTTTGCGACCATGGCGCAGGCCCCTGCCGGACTCGGCTATTTCATCGGCACGTTGAAGGCGCTGCAGGAATTCAGCTTCTCCGAACAGGTCGGCAAGAACCGGGTGGTGCATGAGCCGCTCGGCGTCGTCGCGATGATCACGCCGTGGAACTGGCCGCTCAACCAGATCTGCGCGAAGGTCGCGCCCGCGCTCGCCGCCGGCAACACCATGATCCTGAAGCCGTCGGAAGAAGCCCCGGGCTGCGCAATGATCCTGGCCGAAATCCTCGACAAGGCGGGCGTGCCGGCCGGCGTGTTCAACCTGGTCAATGGCGATGGTCCGGGCGTTGGCGCGGCGCTGTCGACTCACAAGCATGTCGATATGGTCAGCTTCACCGGCTCGACGCGCGCGGGCATCGCGGTGGCGCAGGCGGCCGCCGCCACGGTCAAGCGCGTGCATCAGGAACTGGGCGGCAAGGCGCCGAACGTCGTGCTGCAGGGCGCGAACCTCGCCGACGTGCTGCCGCCGACGGTGCAGGGCGTGCTCGCCAATTCGGGGCAAAGCTGCATCGCGCCGACCCGCTTGCTGGTCCATAGCAGCCAGGCCGCCGAAGCGACGCAAGTGGTCAAGTCGATCATGGAAGCCGTCACGGTCGATGCGGCAAGCGTGATGGGCGCGCATATCGGCCCGGTGGTCAACAAGGCGCAATATGAGAAGATCCAGGGCCTGATCCAGTCGGCGATCGACGAAGGCGCGACCCTGGTCACCGGCGGCACCGGCCGTCCCGACGGGCGCAATGCCGGCTTCTTCATCAAGCCGACTTTGTTCGCCGACGTGACCCCGGACATGCGCATCTACCGCGAGGAAACCTTCGGTCCGGTCGCGACGATCACCACGTATGAAAGCGGTGACGAGGCAATCGAAATGGCCAATGACACCGATTATGGTTTGTCGGCGACGATTTCGGGCGACCCCGCGGAAGCGGCCAAAGTCGCCCCCAGGCTGCGCGCCGGTCTGGTCACGATCAACGCCTGGGCAGGCGGCGGCGGGACGCCGTTCGGCGGCTACAAACAGTCGGGCAATGGCCGCGAGGGCGGTAAATATGGCCTGGCCGACTTCATGGAGTTGAAGACCATCGTCGGCGAGCCAGCCTGACGCCTTCATGACGTTGATCATCGATGTCCTGATGCCCGTTGGCGAGCCGGCCTATCTCGCCGCAGCCAGCAGGGAACTCGAAACCTATCATGCCGCGTTCGGCGCACGCGGCATGACACTTCGCGCCCGGCCCTGGACCGACGGGCCGGGCGACGGCGATGCGACGCTCGCCTTGTTCGCCTGGGGCTATCATCTCGACGTCGCGAAATGGCGGGCGATGATATCGGGCTGGCCGGCCGCACGACCGCTGTTCAACCCGGCGGCGCTGCTCGACTGGAACACCTGCAAAACCTATCTGCTCGAACTCGAAGCGGCCGGCGTGCCGATCCTGCCGAGCATTTTTGGCCGCGCCGATGCCGACAGCGTGGCGGCGGCGTTCGACCGGTTCGACGTCGACGAACTGGTGGTGAAGCCGCAAATATCCGGCGGTAGTTTCCGCACCGAACGCGTTGCGCGGGGCTCGGTGATCAAGCCGCTCGACGATGCGATCATCCAGCCCTTCATCCCCGCCGTGTCGGGCGAAGGCGAATTGTCCTTCCTGCTGATCGGCGGCGTGCTCAGCCACGCCGTGCGCAAGGTCGCGATTGCCGGCGACTTTCGCGTGCAGCCGCAGTTCGGCGGCGTCTTCACCCGCTTCGACCCCGACGCCGCGCAATTGGCGCTGGTCGGGAAGGTGATGGCCGCCCTGCCCGGCCGGCCGCTTTACGCGCGGGTGGATCTGCTCAGGCTGCCCGACGGCACGCTGGCGCTGATGGAGCTGGAAGCGATCGAGCCCGATCTCTACCCGCACCTCGAACCCAACGTGCCCGCGCTTCTGGCGGATGCGTTGCTCGATGCGCTGGCCGACTCCCGCTAAGCCACAACAGGGCGTGGTTGGAAAAGCCGCTGTCGACGCGACAATGTCGATCACGCGGCGCCGGCGCGCCGCGCGGGTCAATAATCCTTCGACACGCGGATGTTCGCGCTCTGCCGGCCAAGCGTCGAGATGCTCGACAGCAGCGACAGCCAGCGCGTGACCTGGAACTCGACCTGAGTCGCCGAATAGCCCGCGCCATCGGTGATGATCTCCGCGAACAATTTGCGTGTGATGTACTTGCCCGCCGCGACCGATGTGCCCTGCCCGGTTTGCGGATCGGCGGGCAGGATGCGCAGCCGGTCGAGCCCGGCCGCACGGCGCACCGCATTGATCGGGTTAAGGCCGCCCTTGCCGTCCTGCAAGGCCGCGACCGCCGCCGCGAGCTGCAGCGCTTCGGGTGCGGACAGGTTGGTAATCGACGTGCCGAACAACAGGCGCGAGAGCAGCTCGTCTTCGGGCAGCGCGGGCACGCTGGCAAAGCTGATATCGGGCTTCAGCGCATTGCCAGTGACCCGGATCGTGGCGCGCAGGCCGGTCGAGTCCGCATTGGCGGCAATATCGAGCGACGGGTTGGCGGGCACGTCACCCGCGAACAGGATGATGCCGCGTTCCAGTTCGAACTCACGCCCGGCGAATTCATAGTCGCCGCGGATCAAGTCCGCGCGGCCCGTGATCGCAGGATTGTCGGGCACGCCGCCAATCTTCAGGTCAGTGGACCATTCGCTGGCCAGGCCAAGGCCGCTGACCGTCAACCGGTTGGGCGCGCGGGCGTGGATGTCGAGCCGCCAGGGTTTGGCCGGCACGACATCGCCATCGTCATCGCCGCCCGGCACATTGATCTCGCGGATGTTGAGACGCGGTACCGCGCTGGCGACGGTCGCCTGGCCGAGCCGGTAACGGCTCTTGTCGAGCACGACATCGCCCGAGATGACCCCGCCCGAGCCATCCGACTTGAAGCTGAGCGGGCCTGTGACGGTCGCGGCGATGTCATCGCGGTTGATCAGCTGCGCGCTCTCGGCGCGAATGGCGAGATCGATCCCGAAGCCGCGCGCGGCGGCAAGGTCGAACGTGCCGGTGCCCGAGACCCGGCCGCCCTTGCCGGCATCGGCATTGAAGCGGTCGATGACCAGTTTCGACCCGCCGAACCGGCCGGTCGCCTGCACATTGGTCAGCACGGTGCCGGTCACGCCGCTTTCAAGCTTCGCGCCATTCGCCTGAAGCACACCGCGGATGCTCGGGTCGTTGATCGTGCCGCCAAGATCGGCGCCGATCGCGACCGGACCGGTCAAGTCGAACAATTCGATATTGGCCAGCCGCCACAGCGTATCCGCCGGGCCGTTATAGCGTAGCTGCGCAAAGAGCGGCGCACGCGTGAGCCGGGTCGTCAGATCGCCCGAGCCGAGCGGGGCCAGCTGCGCCTGCGCCCGCCCGACGGTCTTGCCGCCACTCGACATGATCGCGCGCACCGCCGCCTTGTTGGGCTGAAGGACGGCGGCGATGCCGACATCGATCGGTTGCGACGACAAGACCAGACCGGAACGGGTCAGCCCCCGTACCGTCATATCCGCCCGACCCGTCGGCGACTGCTCTTCGGCTTGCGAGAAAGTGAGCTTGCCCGACGCACTGCCGCCCAACCCAAGGCCAGGGAAAGCGATGTCGAGGATCGCCAGCGGCATGCGCGTCATGCTCGCGTCGATCGCACTGGAGCGGCCGGTAAAGCGCCCCGCCACCTGAGCATCGCCCCCGGCGAAGCTCAATTTGGTCGGGGCGAGCCGCCAGCCCCCTCCTTCATTGGCGCCGTCGCGCGTGAAGACGGCTGGGGTGATCAGCTTCAGCGGACGGCGATCGAGGGTGCCCTGAGCAGAGACGCTATAGCTGTCCGGCGTCACCTGAGTCAGCGACTGAATGTCGAAGGCGCGGCCGCGCGACCCGGAAATCGATGCCTTGATCTGGCCGACTCCGCCGCGCAGCGTCGCGTTGCCGGCGATGCGGCCGATGGTCAGCGTGCCGCGCTTCAGACCATTGCCAGTCGCGGTCGCCTCGATCGAGGTGCCCGCCGGATCGAGCAGCGCGACAAGGTCAAGATGTCCGCGCCGCAGCGTGACCATGTCGGCAAGCTTGGCCGAACTGGCGTCGAGATGCGCTTCGATCCGTTGCACCGTGCCGACCGGACGAAACAGCAACTCGCCCGAAATGCCGCCGCCCGCAACTGCCAGCCGTCCGTTGAACCCGCCCTCGACCACGTCAAGCGCACCATTCAACCGCGTGCCGCTGACATCCAGCTGAGCGATCGACACCGTCGCATCGCCACCGCGCGGCAGCAGGATTGCGCCATTGCCGGTGAACGGTCCAAGCCGCGACCCGCCACGCGCGGTAAAGGCAAAGCCCTCCGCCGTCGGATCGAGATGAGCGATCACATCGGCCAGACCCATCGTCTCATTGGGTCGTTCGAACACCAGATCCAGCGTCGGCTTTTCGATCTTGCCGTCGAGCTTGATGGTGAACGGACCATAGGTCGTCTGGCGCCCGCTTCCCTCGAAGAAGAAAGTACCGTCGCGGCGGCGGAAACCATTACCGGTAATACGAATCTCGGGCGCGGTCAGCACCAGCCCTTTTAGATGGAGAATGCCGTCCGGGGTGCGCTCCAGCCCGGTGACGACGCGCGGCAAGCCGCCGGCCAGCGAGCGGAAAAAGGCATTGTCGAGCCGGATCATCTGCGCGGTGCCGCTGCCGATGATGCGCAAGCCCTTGCCGTTCGGGCCGGGCACCGCCTGCAGCTTCGAGGTCACGTCAACGATGCCGAGGCCGGGGATCAGATAACGGCCGAGCGCGCCGTTGATGCCAACCTCGTAATGCCCGGTCTTGAGATCGAGGATCAGGTTGATCCGCCCGGTCAGCTTGTCGGAACGCAGGCGCAGATTGTCGCCGGTGATGAATTTGCTGGTCACACGCAACACGCCATCGAGCGTCAGGTTATGCAGGATACCACCCGCCACATCTCCGACCCCGGTGACGCGCACGGCGCTGAACTTGACCGGCACGGATACCGGAGACTTCGACAGCCGCCCCTTGCCCGCCGCCCGCGCCACTTCGAAACCATTCTCGTCGAAGGCGAAGCGGTCGGCGGTGAGACGATAGTCGAACGCCGCGGTGGCGAAGGCACCGTCGAGGATCGCGCGCAACTGGATATTGCGGCCGCTCATATTGGGGAACAGGGCCGGCGGGCGCAGCAGCCGGGCGGCGAGGCGGACATTGCGATAGCTGTTCTCGGCCAGATCGATCACACCGGTCGCATCGACGACCAAAGCGGCCGAACGCAGACCAAGCGTCCCGTCCAGACGCCGGTTCCTGAGTGTCGCCGATCCGCTCACCACAATGCGTGGGCTGGTCAGGCGCATCAGCTTGCCCTTGACGAACGGCGCCGGGGTCAGCGTGCCGGTGAGCGAGTAGCTGCCCGTCTTGTTACCCAGCGCGAGATCGATCACGCGGACATCGCCGATATCACCCCGGGCCTTGCCCTGCCAGTTCTTCCAGGTGCCGTCGCCAGCCACGTCAAGCGCGATCGGGCGGGCAATGCCGATCAGTTTCGCCAGCACGCCGCTCGCGCTGCCTCTCGCACGGACAGTCACATCGAACTTGTCGCGATCGGGTTCCGCGTCGAGCTTCACGACCAGCGTGTCGCTGCCCGCAACGACCGCGGTCAGATCGACCAGTGCCCGGCCCGAGCGGACGTCCGCCTTGCCCGCCAGCCGTGCGGACCGTGCGACACCGGACACCGCTGGGGCGATGGTCAGCCGATCGACACGCAATTCGCCGATACGGATATCGAAACTCGGCAGGGTCGGCCCCTTGCGCCCGGTCTTGATCGTCTCCGGCACCTTGGCGAGCAGCGCCCTGGGAATGACGAGGCGGCTAATGTCGAGCCGGTTGGAAAGCCAGGCGAACGGCGACCATTCGAGCTCCGCTCGCGGAGCCCTGAATACCAGCCCCTTGTGATCGCGGATCCGCACATCGATCAGCACGGCTTTCGAAAAAAGCGAACCGTCGATCCGACCGACGCTGTAGCGCAGGCCGTTCGACGGCTTCTGCGCCGCGATCTGGTCGGCGACCCAGCGATGCCCGATGCTGGTATCGAGGATGAACAGCGCGGCCGCCAGCAAGGCGAGCAGGCCGAGCAGCGCGGTGATCAGCCAGCGCCACCAGCGCGTGCGTTTGACCGGCGCGGGGGCGGAAGCGGCCGCCGCTTCGGTCAAAATGCCTGTCCCAGCGAGACATAGACAGCGACCTTCGCATCGCCCTTTTGCGGGTTGAGCGGCGTGCCGACATCGATGCGGATCGGGCCGAAATTGGAATAATAGCGCACGCCAAGACCTGCACCGAAGCGGAACTCGGCAAATTTGGGCAAGGGCGAGGTGTAGATGTTGCCCCCGTCAAGGAACGGCACGACGCCGAAATTGCCGAACGCCTTGACCCGCGCCTCGAGTGAGAATTCGGTCAGGCTGCGCCCGCCGATCGGAGCGTTATTGGGATCGCGCGGCCCGATATCCTGATAGCCATAGCCGCGCACCGATGCGCCGCCGCCGGCATAGAAGCGCCGCGACGGCGCGATTGCATCGCGCGGCGCGCCGACGATCGTGCCCAGCCGGATACGCCCGGCCATGATCACCCCATCACTAATCGGCTGATAGGCGCTGGCGTCAACCTGCACCCGGGCATAGCCGAATACCCTTCCCTGCAGCGACAATTCCGGTGACAGGCGCCCGCCCAGACGGAAGCCGCGGGTTGGGTTGAGCAGATCGTCCGAACCATCATAGGTGAGGCTGGTCGGCAACGCGCCGATAAAGAAAGTACGACGGCGCGGCGCACCAGTCGACAGGATCACGTCGCGTTCGTCCGACGCCGCCAACTCGCTACCGATCGACCAGGTCCAGGTCTTCTGAAAGAAGATGTTGGTCTGTCGCTCGAGTGTCCCCGACACCGCGAAGGTCTTTGCCTGATAGGCGTCACGATTGAGGTTCGACGCCACCGCCTGGAAAGTCAGCACGCGGTCACGCGCGTTGTAGTTGTTGCGACGGAAGATCACACTGGCAAGCTGTTCCTTGGTGCCAAGCACGCCGCGCAGGGTCAACGCGCCCTCAGGTGGGAACAGGTTGCGGTGCGTCCAGCTGACTTCCGCACGCGCACCTTCGCCGGTACCATAGCCGAGTTCGGCGGCGATGGTGCGCGGCGGCGCGGGCTCGAGTCCGACCGCGATATCGACCGTGCCTGGATCCTTGCCCTCGACCGGCTTGATATCGACCGAGGAAACCAGACCGGTCTGGATCAGCGCACGGCGCAAATCGACCAACGCGCTCTGGTCGAACGGCTGGCCCGGCGTGAAGCGGGCAATGTCCTGAATGTGATCCGCGCCGAACACCTTGTTCGGTGGTGCGGTGACTTGCCCAAAACGCCGTGCGCCGCCGGGGTCGACCTTCATGTCGAGCGTCGCAGTGCGTGCGGCGCGATCAACGACGATTTCAGGTTCGCCTACGGTGGCGAAGGGAAAGCCCTGCTGACCGATGCGGGTGCGCAAATTGGTTTCGCCGGCTGCGACCGCATCCGAATTGACCGGATCTTCGGGCTTCACGCCGAATGCCGTGCGCAATCCGTCGCTCTTGTCCCCGGCAGCGGCCAGACCATTCAGCGTGACGCCACCGAACTTGTATTGCACTCCGGGTTCAGCTTCGATCGTGACCAGAGGATGGCCGCCCTTGGGTTCGATCCGACTGGTCACGCGCGCATCATAATAGCCCTCGGCACGCAACAGCTCGGTCAGCAACAGTGTGTCTTCACGCGCGCGCCGGTCGAGTTGCCCCGCATTGGCGGGATCACCGTCATGGGTCTTCAGGGTCGACAGCGCATCGAATCGCTGGCGCAACAGCGGCGTGGCGACGCCGTCAATGCCCTCGACGGCAAAGCTGTAGCGTGTCTCGCCGGTCAATTCAGGTGTTGCCGAAGGATCGACCGGTTCATCGGGGGCCGCCGACAGGTCAGGCCATTCGACGCCGATATTGGGCAGCGGCGCAAGCGGCGAGTTCGGATCGAGCGTTCCGGCGTCGGGCGCGGCGATCCCCGCGCTGTCCTGCGCATGGGCGCAGGGAGCGACGATAACAAAAAGACCCGCAGCGGCGCACAACAACGCGCCACACCGCCCGACCGACACTGACATGTCTCTGTCCTAGACGGACAATTCCGCGAGCGACAGGGGGCTTGAGCAGGAGATTAGTGAACTGTGCCCACGGCGCGGTCGATCGAAAGCAACAGGATGAGCCGTTCGATCTGGCGCCAACGGCAGAAATGCAGCTGATTGCCGACATCCCGGCTCTTGTCCGCCCGCGCCGCCGCTTCGAAACCCGCATCATCGCCAAAGCGCGCGATCAGGTCGGTGGCGTCCGCAACGTCATGGCTGGCAAGATACGGCATATACGACATGAATTTCCCCCGCGGTCGTGCGCGAGGCTTACAATCCGCGTGCCAGAACCGTGCGAGCCAGCAAATGCGCGGGCGACATTGGTAAACGAGTTGCAGCACGCTGCCCTGGGATGGGCCATGCATCCCGTCGCGGGACGCTGGCGTCCTGTCGCGGGACATGGCAGAGCGCGCCATGGCCAATACATCCCGCTCTCCCGCCGCCGGCGGCTTCCTGATCGCAATCGGCGCGATACTCGGCGCAATTATCGGGTTGTTTCTCGAACAGCCAACCGCAGGCTTCCTGATCGGCAGTGGCGGCGGCATCGTCATTGCCATCCTGATCTGGCTGCTCGACCGGGGGCGATAGTCCCGCGACCGAACCGCCTATTACAGGCTACGCGACAACCACACGACCCGCCCGATAATATCGACGTCACTCACGCCATGCTCCGGCATCACCGGGAAAGCGGGATTGTCGCTCGCAATCGTCATGCGATCCCCATTTCGCGACACGCGCTTGACCATCAACGCCTGGTCGAGCCGGATCACGTAAATGGCGCCCCGGGGACCCGTCCGCCGGTCCCCTTCATCGACCAGCATCTGGTCGCCGTCCTCGATCAGGGGATTCATCGAATCACCTTCGGCGCGAATCATCGCCAGCTTGCCGGTGCGAATGCCGAGCATGTCGAGAAGATTACGGTCGAACCGCGCATCGCCGATCGCCTTGTCATCCTCGACCAGCCCGCCCGGCCCGGCTGACGCAGCGACATCGAGCCGGCGCACCGAGATCATTGCCGGGTTCGGCGATGACGACGCCCCCCCCAGCACGGCCTCATCAACGTTGAAATACGCCGCCAGCAGCTTGCGGTCGCGCTCGGCCAGAACACGCGGCGTGCCGCGCTTCACATATTGCTGAAGATACGCATCGTTACGGCGGAGCATGCGCGACAGCGCGGCATAGCTCTCGCCGCTGTCCGCCACGAGAGCGTCGAGAGCCGCACGCGGATCGATCGCATCCATAGGGGATGCAATAGCATAGGATTTTTCCTAGACAAGTTGGAAATTCCAGAACAGAACATGAACATCAATGCGACTCAGTGAGGATGTTTGAGGATGTCGGTTCTGCGGAAGGTCGAAATTTATTTGCGTGCGAGCAACATGCCGGAGACCCGGTTCGGTCGCCTGGCGCTGAATGATCCTCGGCTGGTGCGCGACTTGCGCAATGGACGCGAACCGGGGGTACGCACCGCTGCACGGATCGAGGCGTTTATCCGCAATGGGGCATCACGATGAGCCGCGATACCGATGCCAGCACATTGCTGACGCGCGCGATCGAGCGTGAATCCCAGGAAGCAGGCTGCCCGGCGGCGATCTCCACAGCGACCTGGACGCCATGGGCCAGCGCGACCTTTTCCGGAGCGCGGCACCTGGTAAGCCTGACGGCATCCGCATCGTCCGCGCTTGACGAATGGCTTGCCGCCCTGCCCGAGGCCGATATCGACGTGCGAGGTCATTTGCTCGCCAGCATGGCGGTCAATTCGCTGCGGCGATCGGAAAATACCGTGACGATCGAGCTCGAAGCGCTGACGATCGAGGAATGACAGTCAGCCGCGCATCGCCATCCGGCGAAGTGAGACAAGCGCGTCCTGCAGCGATTCCTCACGATGCGGTGGCGGTGGCGGTGCGGGAGGCGCGACGGCTTCGCGCCTTGTGACGCCTTTTTCCAGCCGGTCGAGCAACGCGTGGATACTCGCCGACGAATCATAGTCAGAGGCGCGGCGCGGGCTTTGTGCCGCCGGCTCGGGAGTCAGTACCGGCGTCGGCATAACGGGTTCCGGAACCGGGCGCGTCAATGGCGTCAGTTCGAATGTTTCGAAACGCTCGCTGGCATCGAATACCGGCGGACGCGGCCGCGAGACGAACTGCGCCGGTGCCGGGAACCAGTCGATCGGCTCATCGGGGATTGCCTCGGGATCATAGGCCGCCAGTGGCATGTCGAGATCGACAGGAATATCCTGTTCGACAGGAGGCTGCTCCAGAACCGGAGGCTGCTCAAGGATTTGGGCGCGCTCGGGCGCTGGAGGCGTCAGGACCGGGGGAAGCTTTTGGAGCGGCGCGAAATTCAGCGACATAGGAGCCGGTTCGAACACCGCCTCTTCAATCTCGGGCTCGAACGCTTCCGGTTCAGCCATGTCAGCCTCACCGGCGTCAGCCTCATCGGCCACGGCATGTACAGGACGCGCGCGCACTTCGAGGAAAGGCGTGCCGAGATCCTGATTGGCATAGACCGGGCGGCGCGCGGGCGCATCGGGATGCGCATCCGCACGACGGAGCACCGGCGCGTCGGGACTGGCTGCTTTACCGGAATAGGAAATGGTCCGTGCCCCAACCGTCAGGAACAGGGCGAACCAGGAAACCAGGCCGATCCCGCCCCCGACGATGAGGATCAGCGCGGCACGGGCGGTGACGCCGAGCGGTGGCGCGGCGGCCGGCACCAGCGCGGCGATGCCGCTGTCCAGGACAAGCCCTTCGAGGGTGAGAGTCGGGAGCAACGCGAAGACCAGCGCGGCAAGCGTCGCCAATGCACCGGCGACAACCGGCGCGAGCGGCAGATTCAAGCGTTTACGGCGGGAGTTCGCGACCATGAGTCGAGTGATGCACCAGCGTCGGTAAGTTTTTGGTAAACGGGACCGTAACGAGCAACATTCATTTCCCAGTTACGCTCCGCTTCGACGAAAGCGCGGCCCTTGTCGCGCCGTTCTTCCCAGAGATTGCGGTCGGCCAGCAAGCCGGCCAGCGCTTGCGCCATCGCGGCGGGATCGTCGGGCGGGAACAGCGTGCCGGTCTCCCCATCGCGAATCAGTTCGCGATGGCCTCCGACATCGGATGCCGCGACCAGGCGGCGCTGCGCCATCGCCTCAAGCGGTTTCAGCGGCGTGACCAGGTCGGTCAGGCGCATGCGCTTGCGCGGATAAGCCAATATGTCGATCATGCTGTAATAGCGGTCGACCTCGGTATGCGGCACGCGACCGATAAACGTGATCTGCTTCGCGACCGGCGATGCCGCAGCCTGAGCACGCAACGCCTCCTCCATCGGACCGCCGCCGACCAGCAAGAGATGCACGTTGGGGCGCGACGCGACCAGCATCGGCATTGCCGCGATCAGGTCGTCGAGCCCTTCATAATCGTAAAAGCTCCCGATAAAGCCGATCACCTCGGCACCATTGAGGCCAAGCGACAGCGCGAGCGGCGCGTCATAGTTGAGCGGCGCGCCGAACACGGTCAGATCGACACCATTGGGCGACACCATGATTTTCGCCGGATCGACGCCACGCGCTACGAGATCCTGACGCAATCCGTCACAGATCACCGCGACGGCATCGGCCTTGCCCACGGCCCAGGTTTCGAGCGCGCGCGTCGCGCGATAGCGCAGCGAGCCCTGACGACCGGTACCGTTGCCGACTGCCGCGTCTTCCCAGAAGGCGCGGATTTCATAGACCAAGGGCACGTTCCGCCTGCGCGCGGCGCGTAGCGCGGCGAGCGCATCCAGCACCGGCGAATGGGCATGAACGATATCGGGCTGAAATTCATCGATCGCCGCCGCGATTCGCCTGGCGAAGGTCTGGATCTCGCGCAGTTCGCCAAAGGGGCTCGGCCAGCCCTTGACCGCCGGCGTGCGGTAGAAATCGATCCCGTCGACTCGTTCGAAGTCGGCTTCGCTCGCGCCGTGCCGCGGGCCGGTGATGGCAGCGACATGCCATCCACGGCGCATCTGCGCTTTCAGGATGGCCCGAGTGCGGAAGGTATAGCCGCTCTGCAGCGGCAGGCCGTGGTCAAGGGCGTGGAGGATGCGCATGGCCAGTATCCCTGCCACATCAGTGTTTAACGGGGCGTCAACCCGGGGCCGGTACAGCGCTATTCAACGTCCGTTCGCTCTGCACTTGTCGAGGCACGAACGGAAGGAAGGGACGGATAAGGCGGCATGATCGACAATCTCGCGCTCGCGATCAGCCATGGCCTGATGCTGCTTGCCGCGTGGCTGTTGCTACGCCGTCCCGATCTCGACCGCGAAACAGCACCAGGCGATACTGCGGAAGCACCGAAGCAAGACAGGAAATCGGCCATCGGGGGAAAGCCCGGTGCGTGATCTCGTCTTCGTTGCCTTTCTCGGTTCCTTCTTCGCGCTCGGCTTTCGCAAGCCGTTCCTGTTCGTGCTGGTCTATGTCTATATCGATATCGTCAGCCCGCAGCGGCTGACCTATATCATGCTCAATTCGGTGCCGATCTCGCTGATTGCCGCAGGATTGGCGGTGGCGGCCTGGGCTGTGGTCGATGACAAGCGCGATACGCGCATCGCGCCACGTCAGTTCCTGATCGTCCTGCTGCTGCTCTATTGTTCTCAGACGACGCGCGCCGCCGACTTCCCGATCGAGGCGCTCGATAAATGGGACTGGGTATGGAAGGCGCTTGCCTTCGCCGCATTCCTGCCGCTGACGCTGCGTACCAAGCTGCGCATCGAATCGCTGCTGCTGATCATGATCCTGTCCGCATCGTCGATCATCATCGTCGGCGGGATCAAGACGATCGCGTCGGGCGGCGGCGGCTATGGCGAACTCAACCTGATGGTGACCAACAATTCGGGTCTTTATGAGGGCAGCACGATTTCCGCGGTGGCGATCGCCATCATCCCGGTGATCCTGTGGTTCACGCGGCATGGCACGATCTTCAAACCCGGCTGGATGGTGAAGGGTTTCTGTTACGCGCTGATTTTCGCCTGTCTACTGATCCCGGTCGGCACCTCGACCCGTACCGGCCTGTTGTGCATCGGGCTGCTCGCGGTGCTGATGATCCGCGATACGAAACGCAAGGGCCTGTATGTCGGCGCGCTGGCGCTGATGGCGGTCGCTGCCGTCCCGTTCCTGCCGAGCACCTTCACGGACCGAATGAGCACCATCAAGACCTACAAGGCGGATGAGTCCGCTTCGACCCGGCTCGCAGTGTGGAAATGGACCATGGACTACGCCAAGGACCATCCGTTCGGCGGCGGTTTCGAAATGTATCGCCAGAACCAGATCCGCTATGACACCGAGAAGGTCGAAAAGGTCGCCGGCCAGCAGACGGTGGAGCGCAAGCTGACGGTCGATCAGGCGCGCGCATTCCACAGCGCCTATTTCGAGATGCTCGGCGAGCAAGGCTATCCCGGGCTGCTGCTGTGGCTGATCATCAACCTGACCGGCATCATGCGGATGGAGGTGTTGCGCCGGCGCTACCGCAAGCCGCTGCCCGGCGAAGAATGGATCGCGCCCCTGGCCAGCGCGCTGCAAAGCGGGCATATCGTCTATCTGCTCGGCGCGGCCTTTATCGCCATCGCTTTCCAGCCCTTCGTCTACATGCTGATCGGGGCGCAGATCGGGCTCGACACCTATCTCGCGCGCAAGCGGCGCGAGGCGTCCTGGCGCCCGATCCGGAAATCCCGCCCACCCGCACTCGAGCCGATCCTGTCGTGAACGCCAGGCCCGAACTTCGCGCGCTGACCAGCGTGCGCGGCATCGCCGCGTGGTTCGTGGTGCTCTACCATATCCGTCTGTCGATCGCGGGGCTGCCACAGGATTGGGTGGCATTCTTCGCCAAGGGCTATCTCGCGGTCGACTTCTTCTTCCTGCTGTCGGGTTTCGTGATCTGGTTGAGCTGGAGCGAGAAACTGCGCGACCGAGGTTTCGCCGCCGTGCCCGGTTTCCTGCACAAGCGCATCGCGCGAATCTGGCCGCTGCATCTGTTCATGCTCGGGTGCGCCGTGGGGCTGGCCTTGCTGTTCGCTGCAACCGGGCGGCAGGACGAGGCCAATTACCCATTCCGCGAACTGCCGCTGCATATCATGCTGCTGCAGAATTGGGGCTTTACCGGTCAGCTCAACTGGAACGACCCGAGCTGGTCGATCAGTGCGGAACTGGGCGCCTATCTACTCTTCCCGTTCCTCACGCTGGCGATTGACTGGCGGCGCGTACCGAGCTGGGCGGTATTGGCGACGATCGGGTCGCTGGTCGTGCTGCTCCATGCGGTGATGGCGCGCGGTGGGGCGCCGACGCTCGGGACCGATATCAGCCGCTTCGGGCTGGTCCGTTGCGTGATCGAGTTCGTCGCCGGCACTGCGGTCTGCGCGCTTTGGGTGCGCTGGAAGGCGCGGCCCGTGATGCCCGCGGTCGGTGCGGCGTTGCTGGCCCTGTTCCTTGCGGCATTGTGGCGGAGCGGCACCCCCGAGACGCTTGCGGTACCCGCATTATTCGCCGCTTTGCTTCTGGCGCTCGCGCTGACCTCAGGCATGAAGCGCAACCCGCTCGACAACGGCGCGCTACATTATCTCGGTGAGATCAGCTACGCGACTTATCTCGGTCATTTCCTGCTGTTCGTTGTGTTCAAGCTCGCGCTGGTGAACGATCCGCACTCGGTGCCCCCGGTGTTGATCGGCCTATTCCTGCTGCTGGTGCTGGCGAGCTCGGTGGCGCTGTATCATCTGGTCGAACGGCCCGCTCAACGATGGGTGAACGGATTGAAACTCCCGGCCCGATCCTATGCCAAGGTCAATAGCGAAAAGGCCGGGCACTCGCTTCCCTGAGCCTGGGCGGGAACCTACGCGCCGCCCCGCGCATTCCCTTCGCCATGTCCAGGATCACCTATTGCGATGACAGCGAGCCCGGCCTCACGCGCAAGAAAATGCGTCATGGCTGGGCATATTTCGATACCGGTGGCGATCGCATCACCGATCGCGACGAGATCGAGCGGCTCAACGCGGTTGGCCTGCCGCCCGCGTATCGCGATGCCTGGTATTGCCCCACACCCAATGGCCATATCCAGGCGGTCGGCTGGGACGAAAAAGGCCGCAAGCAATATCGCTATCATCCCGAATTCCGCGAAGCGCAGGAATCCGCCAAATATGAGCTGTGCGCGCCGTTCGGCCGCGCCCTGCCCAAGCTGCGTGCCCGGGTCGAAGCCGATCTGAAACGCCGCGGCATCGGCAAGGACACCGCCATCGCGGCGATCGTGCGGCTGCTCGATCTCGGCCATGTCCGCATCGGCAACGAAGGCTATGTGAAGGCGAACAAGAGTTTTGGCGCAACCACGCTGCGCAAACGCCATGCTAGGCTGCGCGGCCAGACGCTCAAGCTGCAGTACAAGGCGAAATCGGGCAAGTTGCGGGTGCTGACGATCACCGACGGATCGCTCAGCCGCTTCGTCAGGAAATGCCAGGATCTGCCCGGCCAGCATCTGTTCCGTTGGCTCGACACCGAAGGCGAAGCGCATCCGGTGACCTCCTCCGACGTCAACGACTATATCCGCGATGCAATGGGCGACGACTATACCGCCAAGCATTTCCGTACCTGGAGCGCGAGCGTGTTGGCGTTCGAGGCGCTGGCTTGTGCCGATCATGACATCAGCCTGAAGACAATGCTCGAACCCGTGGTCGAGGCATTGGGCAACACGCCCGCCATCGCGCGCAAATCCTATGTCCACCCTGCCTTGATCGCCTTGGTCAAGGACGGGCAAACGGTGTTTCGTGACGGCTGCACCCTGCCCCGCCGTTCGCACCATCTGTCGCGCGCCGAACGCGGCCTGATCGATTTCCTCGAATCCGGAAGCCTTGGCCCCAGCGCCAAGGCCGCCTAGGTTTCCCAGCATGACGACGAACAACAGCACCGTGGCGCCGCTGAGCAAGATCGATCCGGCAAATCTCGATCAGCAGGCGCAGAATTTTATCAATGCGAGCGTGGGGTGGGTGCAGATCCACTGGCTGCAGATCATCATCGCCATCGCCGTCGCGACGGCGATCGTGCTGGCGCTGCATTTCGCGCGCAATCTCGGCAAGAAATTGTGCGAGCGCAGCCAGGGCACGGCAGGATGGGGCAAGGTATTCGGCCGCGCGATCGTCAAGACCGGCAATTTCTTCATCGTCATGGTCGCCGCGAAACTGGTCGCCGGCTACGCCAATGCGCCGGCCGAGATCACGACCACGATCAACTTCCTCTTCACTTTGGCATCGGTATTCCAGGCGGCGATCTGGGCGCGCGAAATCATCCTCGGCACGATCGAGCATCGCACGCAATCGGAGAATTATTCGGGCGAGGCGCTGGGCAGCGCGATGGGCATCATCCGCTTGCTGGTGACGTTCGCGCTGTTCGCGATCGCGCTGATCGTGGTGCTCGACAATCTCGGGGTCAATGTCACCGGCCTGGTTGCCGGCCTCGGTGTCGGCGGCATCGCCATCGGCCTCGCCGCGCAGGGCATTTTCGCCGATCTGTTCGCGGCGCTGGCAATCATCTTCGACCGCCCATTCCGGCGCGGCGATGCGATCTCCTATGATCAGTCATCGGGTACGGTCGAGGCGATCGGGCTGAAATCGACGCGAATTCGCGCGGCGACCGGCGAAGAGCGGATCATTGCCAACAAGAATTTGCTCGACAAGGAAATCCTCAACAACTCGCAGCGCGACTATCGGCGGGTCAAATTCACCCTCAACCTGGTGCAATGGACGCCGATCGACGTGATGGATCGCTTGCCCGACATGCTGAAGGAAGTGGTCGAGAGCTGCGGCTATAAATTCGTCCGCGCCGGTTTCCTGAACTTCAATGCCAGCAGCTATGATTTCGATCTGGAATTCGATTCCGAAACCGCCGCCTATGAGGATTTCTTCAACGCGCGCAATGCGGTGGGACTGGCGATCATCCGCCGCTTCAACAACGAGAATATCGAATTCGCCTACCCGACACAGACCGCATTCACCGCCGCACCACAGGGCGGGATGATCTACCCCTATCCCGGTGAGGAAGAACCCGCCGAGCCGAGAGTGAAGGCAACACCGGCCCAGCCGAAGGGCCCACCCGAGCCGTCGCCGGATCGGTCGGCCGTGGATCAGGACGGACATTCCTGACGAACGGGCATGGCAGCCGCGAGAGATGGTGCGCGCAATATGAAGCGTTCCGGGACCGGCGCCGTATGGTTCCGGAACACCGAATATCTGACTGTGCGCGACGGCCAGATTCACAGTGTCGATGTGTATTTCGGCGCGAGCTAGGACTGTGGGAGTTGGTTGCCAAGAAACCCGATTCGGATGCCGGCGACAAAAATTAGAATGTCCGGTTCGCTGTCGAACCAATAAAAGATCGCACATTTGCGTGACTTCGACGCTACGGCAGAAGCGGTATTCACGTTTCTGGCACGTTTCCGGTCACCAGCCACTTGCCGAGCGCACCACTCGACGCCTATCTGACCCGCATCTGCGAACGGGCGCGAAGGGAAATGCGATGACGACGATCAGCGTGCAGGAAATGGCGGGCCGGATCGGCACTGAATCCGTTTCCGACTGGGTCGAGGTGAGCCAGGAGATGATCGACAAGTTCGCCGATGCGACCGGCGATCACCAGTTCATCCATGTGAACCCCGAAATGGCCAAGATGACGCCGTTCGGCGGGACCATTGCGCACGGGTTCCTGACCCTGTCGCTGATGCCACTGCTGTCTTCGAAGATCATCGACCCGGTGTCGATCGAGGGCGTGAAGATGGGCGTCAATTATGGTGGCAACAAAGTCCGCTTCCTCACGCCGGTCCGCTCCGGCAAGCGCGTGCGCGGCCGTTTCAAGCTGGTCGAATTCGCCGAGAAGCGTCCCGGCCAGTGGCAGCAGACCAATGAATTCTCCGTCGAGATCGAAGGCGAGGACAAGCCAGCGATGATCGCGGAATGGATCAGCCAGATTTTCGTTTGACCTGAATCCCCCTCCCGCTGGCGGGAGGGATAGGGGGAGAGCCTGTCCGCCTTCCCCCATCCAACCAAGGGCACAGGCCCACCCCTTCCCGCAAGCGAGCGGGCGGGGAGGAAGAAGCAAGAAGGATCAATACCCATGCGTTCCGCCGTCATCGTTTCCACCGCCCGTACCGCCATCGGCCGCGCCTATCGCGGCGCGTTCAACAACACGCCTGCGCCGACGCTGGCCAGCCATTCGATCAAGGCGGCGGTCGAACGTGCCGGGATCGACGGTGCCGAAGTCGATGACGTGGTGTTCGGCTGCGCGTTGCAGCAGGGCCATCAGGCGGGCAATATCGCGCGCACCTCACTGCTGCGCGCCGGCCTGCCCGTCTCGGTTGCCGGCATGTCGGTCGACCGTCAGTGCGCCTCCGGCCTGATGGCGATCGCGACCGCCGCGAAGCAGATCATCACCGACAATATGGACATCACCATCGGCGGCGGCGTGGAAAGCATTTCGCTCGTCCAGACCCCGCAGATGCGCGTCGCGGCTGATCCCGAACTGATCGCGCTGCACAAGGACGTGTACATGCCGATGCTCGGCACGGCCGAAGTCGTCGCCAAGCGCTATGGCATCAGCCGCGATGCGTGCGACGAATATGCCTTTCAGTCGCAGATGCGTACCGCCGCCGCTCAGGCGGCCGGTTATTACGACAAGGAAATCGTGCCGGTCACCGCGAACATGGCGATCGTCAACAAGGAGACCAAGGAGGTCACCTACAAGGAAGTGACGCTCGCCAAGGACGAGGGCAACCGGCCCGAGACCACGCTGGAAGGCCTGAAGGCGCTGCAGCCGGTGATGGGTCCAGGCATGAACGTCACCGCCGGGAATGCCAGCCAGCTGTCCGACGGCTCCTCGGCCAGCGTGCTGATGGAAGAAGCGCTTGCGTCAAAGCGCGGTCTGACTCCGCTTGGCCGTTATGTCGGCATGGCGGTCGGTGGTACCGAGCCCGATGAAATGGGCATCGGCCCGGTCGTCGCGATCCCCAAGCTGCTGCAGCGTTTCGGCCTGAAAATGGACGATATCGGCCTGTGGGAATTGAACGAGGCGTTCGCGGTGCAAGTGCTGTATTGCCGCGACAAGCTCGGCATTCCGGACGAACTGCTCAACGTCAGCGGCGGCGCGATCTCGATCGGCCATCCATATGGCATGACCGGCGCGCGCGCGACCGGCCATGCGCTGATCGAAGGCAAGCGTCGCGGCGCGAAATATGTCGTCGTGACGATGTGCATCGGCGGCGGCCAGGGCGCAGCCGGCCTGTTCGAAGTCCTTTAACAGACGAGAGGCGGATCGGGTTCGACCCGATCCGCCTCAATCGCTTCATCGCCCATGACATAGCGCGGACCCGGGCCCTTGGCTGCCGCGCGATCCTGCGGATTGTACAGCGCGCATTTGCGCAGCGACAGGCAGCCACAGCCGATACACACGTCGAGCAGATCGCGAGTCCGCGTCAACGCGGCGATGCGATCGTCGAGCAGTTTGCGCATCCCCCCGCTCATCCGCCGCCAGTCCGTCGCGTTGGGCGTACGTTCGCCGGGCAGCTTGGCCAGTTCCCCACCGATCGCCTCGATCGACAAGCCAAGCTGTTGCGCGATCAGAATGAACGACAATCGGCGGATATCCGAACGCAGGAAGCGCCGCTGCCCGCCGGCATTGCGGAACGGGCTGAGCAAGCCCCTCGCCTCGTAGAAGCGGATCGCCGACACCGAGACGCCGACCCGCGCCGCAAGATCGCCGATCGAAATCACGTCGCTCGCCTTCAAGCCCGTCATCATTCAAAACCTCTTGACCTCAACTTAGGTTGAGGTTGCAGAAGCCGTGCGTCAACTCGAATCGGTAATCAAGGAGACCGCCGTGACGCAGGCCAAACTCGAACATGCCAATGTAACCGTCAGCGACCCCGAGCGGTCGGCGCTGATGGTCGAGATGCTGTTTGGCTGGGAGGAACGCTGGCGTGGCCCGGCGCGCGACGGCGGTTTCACCATCCATGCCGGCGGTGAAACCGACTATATCGCTTTCTATACCGGCCCACGCGGTCAGCATCTCACCGCGCGTTATCCCAAGGGCGCGCCGCTCAATCATATCGGCGTGCTGGTCGACGATCTGGACGAGGTCGAGAAACGGGTGATCGCACTGGGACTCAGGCCCTTCTCGCATGGCGATTACGAACCGGGACGGCGCTTCTATTTTCTCGACCCCGACGGGATCGAGTTCGAAGTGGTGAGTTACGCCTGAATTCGACCGTATTCGGCTCCAGCGAACGGAGCCGGGAGAATTGACCGGCGGGTCGAGCGCGTACAGACTTGCGGTCATGAGCAACACTCTCTCGTTTCAGCTGGCCTTTCGGACGTTCACCCGTGCGTTCGAATTCAGCGGGCGCTCGACCCGGACTGAGGTTGTGGCGTTCAGTCTGTTGTCGATGCTGGCCAGCGTTCTGAACATCACGGAACGCGACTCGCCGCCATTTGGCCCGCTGGCGGTGGCTGGCATCATTTGGTCGATGATCTGGGCTTGGCCATCGCTCCCGCAATTTGTCCGCCGACTCCACGATCAGAACCGGTCGGGCTGGTGGTCGATGACATATGTCATTGCCGCGCTGAGTATATTGACTCTTGTCATGCTGCCTGCCGGCGATGGCCCGATCAGTTCCGCAACGGTTCATTTCGGCCCCTGGTCACGCATGATCATTTGGACACCCCTGACCACGACATTATGGGCCGTCGGCATTGTCTCCCTACTCGCCACGCTGGTGCTGAATTTTCTGCCCGAAACGCCTGGCGACAATCGTTTCGGCTCGGACCCCCGCCTGGAGATGCCCGACGAGGCAATTGCATCGACCGCAAGAATCTGAGGACCGGCAAGCGTGAAGGCATTGCGCTGGTGTTACGCCACAGCCTGTTTTCGACACTGAGAAAGAGCGAGCCGGTATCAGGCCGACAAGGCATGTCATGCCCGATCCGGCGCGTCAGTTGAATCACCGACGACGTTGGGGCTGAAGGAACGCACGGCGGAGATATGTTACACCTGAATGTAACATATCTCGCGCCACGCCTTCGGCGAGAATCCAGTATAAATTATTATATATCAGTTGCTTATGTGAATTTGGCGCACTGCCGGAGCGCAAGACGTGCGCAGGTTATGAACGTCGCGCGTCCCCCCATGGCGATGGAACTCCCACGCCAAATGCCCTTCTTACGGGTCCTCGACAGGGCGTCGCGCAAGTGATCTCGACCCGGCGTGAATGGAACGCATCAACGCTCGAGCCTAGAATATTTCGAGGAATTCCTCCGGATCGTCCCGGACGGCTTCCAACGAAAGCTGGAGGAAGGTCTCGAAATCCGGTGCCACATAGGTGATTTCATCGGGATCGTGGGTGAAGGCGATGACCTGCCCCACTTTTCCCGCCTCGGCGGGTGAATGGTCCTGTATCAGCATCAGCGAACTGCCGCCAAAGGCAGCGAATGGAACCCATCCGCCGTGGAACCAACCGTCACGAATACGGTGGTCGCGGACCGTCTCTTCGACATAGTCGATATATTGAGCGGACCTGCGCTCCATCCTGGCTCGGGCCTCTTCGGCCGAGGCCAATGAGAGGAAGTCATATCCAGTTAGAAAACCCGGCCTGAGGAAAACACGCACCTCATGCTCGCCGCCGTCGGCGATCTTCCATGCTTCACGCAAGCCAGGATCCAGGGCGAAGCCAAGCCGCGCTTCCGCGCCAGCCAGCACGCTTTCCGTATTTGGCTCGGAAAGGCAAAAGCGAAGGTCATGATCGGCATAAACATGCCGCAGCTCTTCAATATACCCCGCAAACATCGCCATTCGCGTAGTGCCGTCAGGCGTGCTTCGCCATCCAGTCTTCCAGCACCGGCGCGATCTTGGTGCGCCACTTGCTGCCGTTGAAGATGCCATAATGCCCGGCGCCTTCGGCCATCATGTATTTCTTCTTCGCCGCCGGAAGCTTGGTGGCGATGGTCAGCGCGGCCTTGGTCTGGCCCAGCCCGGAAATATCGTCACGCTCGCCCTCGATCGCCAGGATCGCGATATCGGTGATCGACGCCGGATCCACGGTGCGGCCGCGGTGCGTCATGATGCCCTTGGGCAGCGCATGGTCCTGGAACACGACATCGATGGTCTGGAGGTAGAATTCGGCGGTCATATCGCAGACCGAACGATACTCCTCGTAAAAATCCTTGGTCGCGTCGGCGCCCTCGTCATCGCCCTGGACGAGATGTTTGAACATCTCCCAATGCGACATCATGTGGTTACCGAGGTTCATCGTCATGAAACCGGCAAGCTGCAGGAAACCGGGATAGACCCGGCGTCCCGCGCCCGCATAGGTCGCCGGGATCGTGGCGATGACATTCTGCTCGAACCAGGCAAAGGGCCGCTCGGTGGCCAGCGTGTTGACCGCGGTCGGCGCTTCGCGCGTATCGATCGGTCCGCCCATCATGGTCAGCGTCTTGGGACGGTTGGGATGCTTGTCCGCGCTCATCAGGCAGGCGGCGGCGTAACAGGGCACCGAAGGCTGGCACACCGCAAGCATATGCGGGCGCTCGCCGTCCCCGGACGTGCCGATCAGGTCGAGGAATTCGACGATATAATCGATATAATCGTCGAGATCGAACCGGCCGTCAGCGAGCGGCACGAGCTTCGCGTCGCGCCAGTCAGTGATATAGACATCGGCGACCGGCAGCATCCGTTCCACCGTACCGCGCAGCAACGTGGCGTAATGGCCCGACATCGGCGCGACGATCAGCAGCTTGGGACCACCGCTCACTCCTTCGCGCACGAAGCGCTTGAGCTGACCGAACGGCTTGCGCAGCACGACTTCCTCGATGACCGGCACGGTGCGCCCGTCGATTATGGTGTGATCGAGCCCGAAGGCGGGCTTGCCGCGCGGTGCGGACGCGTGCGCGAAAACTTCAAGCGCGGAGCCCATGATCGGGCCACCACCGAAATAGGCGAAAGGATTGGCCGGATTGGACAGTATCCCGGCGCTGAAATCGGCAAAAGCGCTCGCCCCGGCGAGCATCGAACGCTGCATTTCATAGGCATTATAGAGCATGGACGCCCCTATCGGGATAAAACGGTTACTTTGAATACAATTGCATAGTGGTGCGGTGCAGCACTGGCAATCAATACCGTCGCTAATATCGCTGGCCCGTTGAGAGACGGACCGGGTCCTGCTAGGCGCTGGCGATGGCCGACTCCGCCCCCCAAATCATCCCGACCGCTCCTCCGGCGAAGGAGACCGGGAAGCGGCGGCTGAGCGATCTGACGATGGTGTGGCGCCATGCCTCGCGCTATCCGCGCCAGATCGCGATTGCGGGCTTTGCCCTGGTCACGACATCCGCCGCGACCATCGCCATTCCTTACGGCTTCAAGCGCGTGATCGACCGCGGCTTCACCGGCGGTCACACCGACGCGGTCGCGTCGTCATTCCATTATCTGCTGATGATCGTCGTCGTGCTCGCCTTCGCCACGGCATTGCGTTTCTATTATGTCTCATGGCTCGGCGAACGAGTCGTTGCGGACATTCGCACGGCGGTTCAGCGCCACCTCCTCACCCTGACGCCGCGCTTCTTCGAGGAGAATCGCCCGTCGGAAATCGCGTCACGGCTGACGTCGGACACCACGTTAATCGAGCAAGTGGTCGGAACCACTGTCTCGGTCGCGTTGCGCAACAGCTTCACCGGAATCGGTGGCCTGATCTATC
Source organism: Sphingomonas sp. ERG5 (assembly GCF_000803065.1). Taxonomy (GTDB): domain Bacteria; phylum Pseudomonadota; class Alphaproteobacteria; order Sphingomonadales; family Sphingomonadaceae; genus Sphingomonas. The sequence goes on along the minus strand of NZ_JSXI01000077.1, from coordinate 18,440 downwards.
TGTTCGCGATCTCTCCCAAATTGGCCGGACTGCTGATGCTCGGCATCCCGGCGATCATCCTGCCGATGACTCTGCTCGGCCGCCGCATCCGCAATCAGTCGCGCGCCTCGCAGGATCGCGTCGCCGATGTCGGGTCGATCGCCACCGAGACACTTGGCGCGATGAAGATCGTCCAGGCCTTCGGGCAGGAAGATCGCGAGGCGATGCGTTTCGCCGATGCGGTTGCCGCGACCTTCGCGGCGGCACGGCGGCGCATCGGCCTGCGCGCGGTCATGACCGCGATCGTGATCTTCATGATCTTCGGTTCGATCACCCTGGTGCTGTGGGAGGGAGCGATCGACGTCGCCGCCGGGCGCATCAGCGGCGGATCGATCGCCGCGTTCGTCCTGACCGGCGGCATCGTCGCGGGCGCATTCGGTGCGCTGACCGAAGTCTATGGCGACCTGCTGCGCGGCGCCGGCGCGGCCGGACGGCTCGGTGAATTGCTGGCAGAGCGGCCCGAGATCGCGCCGCCGGCCAACCCGACGCCCCTGCCCTTGCCCGCGCGGGGCGCGATCGAGTTCGATCATGTCCGCTTCCACTATCCCACCCGCCGCGAGGTATCGGCGCTGGCCGATTTCTCGCTGGCCATCGCGCCGGGCGAGACGGTCGCGGTGGTCGGCCCGTCGGGTGCGGGCAAGACGACCCTGTTCCAGTTGATCCAGCGCTTCTACGATCCCGACGCTGGCGAAATCCGCATGGACGGGGTCCCCCTGCCCCAGGCCGACCCCGCGGAAGTTCGCCGCCGGATCGCCATGGTGCCGCAGGAAACGGTGATCTTCGGCGCATCGGCGCGCGACAATCTGCGTTACGGCAAATGGGAAGCGGGCGACGACGAACTCTGGGCCGCCGCCGAAGCCGCCAATGCCGCCGAATTCCTGCGCAAGCTGCCCGAGGGCCTCAACACATTCATGGGCGAAGGCGGTGCACGCCTGTCGGGCGGGCAGCGCCAGCGCGTGGCGATCGCCCGCGCTCTGCTGCGCGATGCACCGATCCTCTTGCTCGACGAGGCGACCAGCGCGCTCGATGCCGAAAGCGAACGGCTGGTGCAGGACGCGCTCGAACGGCTGATGCAGGATCGCACGACGCTGGTCATCGCCCATCGCCTGGCCACGGTCCGCGCGGCGAAGCGGATCATCGTCATGAACGACGGACAGATCGTCGAGAGCGGCACGCATAGCGGGCTGATCGGGCAGAACGGGCTCTATGCCCGGCTGGCGAGTTTGCAGTTCAGCGAAGCGGCGTGAGGAGCCTTACCGAGGAACGCGAGCGCACCCTTCGGAATGTACGGCGCACGATGTCGGCATCGCTCATGTCCGATACGAAATGGCGGAAGGTTTTCGCGGTACTGCAGCGCCCCGAGTTCGGCATCACACAGGTCTGGTTCAAATTCGTCGACGCGGAAGAGGAAAAGCCGGCGCGAGTGGGCGTCGGCCTGTATCCGCCGCATCCCTTCATCGACACGCTTGAGTTCGGCCCGGTCGAGCTTGTCGCGATCGAGTGGGTCAGAATTCAGAATGGTCAGGCAGAGAACGCCATCAGTGCCTTGAAAGAGATAGGCGAACTCAAATTTGCTACTCGGTCAGACGGCGTCCGCATCATAGACCATCAGGCGTACGCCTGACGAGCAGCGAAGATAACAATGCCCTCGATTCAACGCCAGCACGGGCCGTGACCACATGTGTCCGAACGAGACATTGCTCGAGCCGCCGATCCGCTCTTCACATGGCAGGAGATACCGACCGATTCTGTACTGGCTGCTCCGGTCAGAACAGCGAGATCGCTGACTGATGTCGGGCCGTTACGCAATAACGGTATCCTGAGCTCAAGCATTGAAATTATATCGGAATCAGGTTCAGAATCCAACTGAACAGCCGAAAGATCATGCCGGAATAACAGCCAGCAACCTACTCCTTACCGGATACGACTCACCGCGTGGCAAGCCGGTCTATCCGGCCAAGAATCCCTCCAAATAACGTCATGCGGACTTGTTCCGGCATCCACCGTGCAGCAAGATGCAGCATCGTCTTTGACGCGGTGACCCCCGGAGCCAGTTCGGGGCGACGAACCTGGAGAGAGTGACATGGCCCGCGACTTCGATATCATCGTCTACGGTGCCACCGGCTTCACCGGTCGCCTGGTCGTCGAATATCTCATCCAGACCAACACGCCGCGCTGGGCGATGGCAGGCCGGTCGCTGACCAAGCTGCAGGAGGTGCGCGACGAGGTCGGCGCGCCGGCCGACACGGTGCTGATCGCCGCCAATTCCGACGACCCCGCGACGCTGAAGGCGATGTGCGAGCGGACTCAGGTCGTGCTGACCACGGTCGGCCCGTACCAGCTTTACGGCAATGAGCTGGTTGCCGCCTGCGCCGAGACCGGCACCGACTATGTCGATCTGTGCGGCGAACCGGCCTGGATGCGGCATATGATCGACGCCCATCATGAAACCGCGCAGCGCAGCGGCGCGCGGATCGTGCTCAGTTGCGGTTTCGATTCGATCCCGTTCGATCTCGGCGTGTTGACCTTGCAGGAAGCGGCCAGGGCCAAATACGGCAAGCCCGCGCCGCGCGTGAAATGCCGCGTGCGGAAAATGCAGGGCGGCGCATCGGGCGGCACCGTTGCCAGCCTGAAGGCGACGCTTGCGGCGGCGGCGAAGGATCCGTCGATCTTCGGCCTGCTGGTCAACCCGTTCGCACTGACCCCCGGTTTCACCGGACCGAGCCAGCCCAAGGGGCTGCTGCCCGAATATGACCGCACGATCGAGTCATGGGTCGCACCGTTCATCATGGCGCCGATCAACACCAAGAATGTCCATCGCACCAATTTCCTGCTTGGTCAGAGCTATGGCGCGGACTTCGTCTATGACGAGATGATGGTCGCGCCGGGGCTGGGCGATATGGGCAGGGCCGCGGCGGAGGCGATCGCGAAGATCAATCCGCTCGCCGGCGACAAGGCCCCGAAACCCGGCGAAGGGCCGTCGAAGGAAGAGCGCGAGAACGGCTATTACGACGTGCTGTTCGTCGGCGAGATGCCCGACGGCACGCGGATCGACGCGGTGGTGACCGGTGATCGCGATCCCGGCTACGGTTCGACCAGCAAGATGATCTCCGAAGCGGCCTTGTGCCTGGTGCATGATGTGCCAAGCGGCAATGACAAGGGCGGCGGCGTCTGGACGCCGGGCGCGCTGATGGGCGACGCGCTGCGCAAGCGGCTGATCGACCGCGCCGGCCTGACCTTCACGGCGGGGTAGTCGACTCCTCGCTGGACGGGAGAGGCGTTTATGCGGCGAGATTGAGAGCGATTGCCGCGACCACGACCAACAGCGCGACGCCGACCGCGATCGGCACCATGCGGCGGCTCAGTGCCTCGGCGTCGGCAAGCGCTGCGGGGATGTTGAACCAATATCGTCCCGGCGCGGCCTCGCGCACGATGCCCTTCGCCCGCAGCCGTTCGAAGACACGGCGATCGCGCGGCTCCGGCACATGCTCGATCGCATCGCCCGGCGTGATCGCGTGGCGCGCAAGGAAGATTTCCGCCGTCCGGCCGCGCACGCGTACGCCCACCCGGCCATCGCGCACGATCACCGCTTGCGGCCCTGATGCCGGATGTTCGCCGGCCGGCCGCGCCGTTTGATCACGCGCGCGGGTTTCACATCGCGCTCTGGTGCCGCACCCTTGCCGTCGACCATTTCGAAACGCAGCGCGCCCGAAACCGGATTGGCCTCGGCGAGCCGCAGCGGCAAGCGCTGGCCGCTGGCATATTCGGTGCCGCTATGCTCGCCGACCAGTTTGCGGGCCGCTTCATCGAAGCGGAAATATTCACCGCCGATATCGCGCACCGGCATCAGGCCGTCGCCGCCAATCCCCTCCACCGTCGCGAAGAAGCCGAAATTAGTCACACCGGTGATGCGCGTCTCGACCACTTGCCCGACGCGCTCGGCAAGGAAGGCCGCGACATAGCGGTCGATGGTGTCGCGCTCCGCCTCCATCGCGCGGCGTTCGAGCGCGGAGATGCCTTCGCCGATCCGCTCCATGCCAGCCGCTTCGCCCTCGGTCAGCCCACCCGGGCCAAGCTTATAGGCGCTGACCAAAGCGCGGTGGACGATCAGATCGGCATAGCGCCGGATCGGCGAGGTGAAATGTGCATAGCTGCCCAGTGCGAGCCCGAAATGGCCGTGATTGGCGGGCGCATAATAGGCCTGGGTCTGAGTGCGCAGCACCTGCTCCATCACCTGCTGGCGGAAATCGACTTCGCCGACCTTGTCGAGGATATGATTGAACGTCGCCGGACGCACGACCTGGCCAAGGGCGAACTCGACGCCGAAGGTCTTGAGATAGTCCTTCAGCGCGACCAGCTTCTCGCGGCTCGGCTCTTCATGGACGCGGTACATGACCGGCGCCTTCTTCGCCTCGAGCGCCTTGGCCGCCGCGACATTGGCAGCGATCATATAGTCCTCGATCAACTTGTGCGCATCGAGCCGCTCGCGCGGCGCGACCGACATGATGCGCCCCTTCTCGTCGAGCACGACGCGGCGTTCGGGCAAGTCGAGGTCGAGCGGGCTGCGCTTCTCGCGCGCCTTGTAAAGCGCGCGCCAGCAGGCCCAGAGCGGCTTCAATGCGGTGTCGGTCAGCGGGTGATCGATTTGGCCGTCGATCGCCGCCTGTGCATCTTCATAGGCGATATTGGCGGCGATCCGCACCACCGCGCGGGTGAAACGCCACGACTTCAGCTCGCCCGACTTGCCGATCTGCATATGACAGACCAGCGCGGCCCGATCCGCGCCTTGCTTGAGCGAGCACACATCCGCCGACAATATTTCCGGCAGCATCGGCACGACCCGGTCGGGGAAATAGACCGAATTGCCGCGCCGCCGCGCTTCGCGATCGAGATCCGATCCCGGCCGGACATAGAAGCTCACATCGGCGATCGCGACGATCGCTTTCCACCCGCCGTCGTTCTTCGGATCGTCGTCGGACGTGGCCCAGACCGCATCGTCATGATCGCGCGCATCGGCGGGGTCGATCGCGACGATCGGCACATGGCGCAGATCCTCGCGCCCATTCTCTCCAAAACCCTCGCCCAGCGGCGTTTTGGCGATTTTCTCCGCACCCTCGATCGTCTCGGGCGAGAAGACCGTCGGAATGCCCAGCTTATGGATCGCGATCAGCGAGAAGCTGCGCGGGGCGAAGGGATCGCCCAGCACTTCGGTGACGCGCGCCGTGATGCGCGGCGGGCGTCCAGCCTTTTCCGCCAGCACCAGGTCGCCGGGCTTGCCCTCACCGGCGTCGGAGACCTGGAATTCGCGCCGTTCCTTCTTCTCGACGCCCTGCAACCAGAGCTTGCTCCCCTCCTGCCGCAGCACCCCGAGGATCAGTTCCTCGCCCCGGGCGAGCGCCTTCATCGGATGCGCGATCCAGCCATTGCCGGCCTCTTCGGTGCGGGCGAGGATGCGGTCGCCCACCCCCAGCGCGCCGCGCTTGCGTTCGCGCACGCGCAGCCGCGGTGCGGGCGTCTCGGCGTGCCAATTCTCCGGCACGGCCCAGACATTGCCACCATCATCGGCATCGACGATGCGCAGCACGGTCACCTTGGGCACCCCGCCCATCTTGTGGAACGCGCGGCCCGGCGCGCTGTCGATCAGCCCTTCATCGGCCATGTCCTTCAACATCGCCTTGAGTATGATCTTCTGCTGCGCGGTCAACCCGAACGCCTTGGCGATCTCGCGCTTGCCCGCCGGCGTGCTGGAGGTGGCGATGAAATCAAGAATCTGCTCGCGCGTCGGCAGGCCGGGGGCTGGTTTAGGCATTGACGGGGGATAGGCGGTTTCGGGCGGGGCTGGAAGGGAGGTGAATTCATTGCGCAGGACGCGGACGACGAACCACCACAACTCTTCCTTTCGTCATCAGCACAATCGTCGCCATAATAGAATGTTCTTTGGTTTGTCCGAACCAGCTTTGTGATACCCGCGCACGACCTTAGCGGTAAAAAACCGGGCAACAAGTCGCCACGCCCGCTGAGCTTGGTATATTTGCCATCAACTTTTTCCTCGATTTATACACCCCGTTTAGATATATTTGCGCACGATGCCATATTAACACTGAAGAGTTATAATAATGCGCAAATTGTACAAGTCTCCGATGTACATCGCAGCGGTATTTTTGATAATGGGCTGGGCTCCTGTTAGAGACTATTCACCGGAATGGATTTCAGTTTCAGGAGTTGCCGCACAAAAATCGGTCAACTTTGACGAATCTGCATTTTTTTTCCCAATCGCTCGCTTTGCGCCCAAATACCCGGCAATCACAATAGACTCAACGTACGTTGAACGGCGAAACCTTATTCCGTCGGGCACAATTTTGGTCGAGATAGCAAAGTCACCTTACACCGCATGCGAGATGGTACGCCCTGAAGGGCATGATAGCTTTTACTGTTTTGTAGACAACGATGCGGACGGAAAATTTGAAGGCCTTTATCACATATTCTCTCACAGTTTTTTTATGATTTCAGGCTGGACTAATAGATCTCCTAAACCAATCGTGCCTTTTGGTTATAAAACTGTACAAGCCAATGGGATTGATAATTACCTACAAATCAATTTTCAATTCAACAGCAAAAGCAAAGATAAATATAACTACATAATTTCAAATTCTTCGAAAAATCGTTCTGATCGCTGGGTTAGATCTGAATTAATAACAATATCTCCGGATATGATTGGGAAACATTTTTATATCCTGGGGGCGAAGATATCGGTCGACTCAATCGATGGGAGCAAAGGGCCAATTTTTAGTATTACCCCTACACCAGAAGGATTTACGCAAAAGTTTATTGTCCAAAAAGCGCTATGATCTTTGGTTCGCTTAGAGCCTCAAAATTCGGCGTGTCGGTGAACCGCGCGATCCCGGCGAGCATGTCGCGATCCTCCGGCGACAGGCGGCGCAGCAGTTCGGGCGGCAGGCGATGCAGCGAGGTCTGCCCGAACGCCTTGGCGATCTCACGCTTGCCCGCCAGCGTGTTGGAGGTGGCGATGAAATCGAGAATCTGCTCGCGCGTTGGCAGGCCGGGGGCTGGTTTAGGCTTTGCCCAGAGATAGAGGCTGGCGCGCGCTACGCCGCCATTTCCTGCTGCCGCTTCAGCATCACCCCCGCGCGCCAGTAATGGAAGATCGCCCAGGGCGTCGCCGAAACGGCAACAACCAGCGCCCATCGCAGCGATTCCTCCTTGCCGACCAGCGGCGTCAACGCATCGCTCAGGACGCCGATCATCGTCGGCCCGAGTCCAAGGCCGACCAGATTGATAACCAGCAAGGTGATCGCCGCCCACATCGCCCGCGTCCGCAGGGGCGCCAGCCCCTGCAGCATGGCAAAGGTTGGGCCGAGATAACTGTTGGCGAACAGCATGTTGAACACATAAGCGGTAATCGCGACCGCAGGGACGTCGGTGGTGAAGAACAATATGGTGAACGGCAGCGCCGCGCATTTAAGCAGACCGACCATCCAGCTCTGCGCATGAATGCCCCAGCGCTTTGCTGCCCAATCGGCGACGCGGCCACCACCGACCCCGGACACCGTACCGATGATCGCGGCGATCGGCGCCACGATCAGCGCCACCTGCCCGACCGAGAAACCGAGCGACCGCTGCAGATAACTTGGTCCCCAATAGCTCGTTGCATAACCGATCATGGAGGTCAGCGTCACCGCCAGCACCAAGTGCCGTGCCGCGGCATTGCGCCACATATCCGCAAAGGCCGACCATATACTCGGCATTCGGCTGCTGTCCGCGACCCGAGCCGCATCCGACAGTCCACGCTTCGGCTCGACCACGAACAGGCGAACGAGCACCGCCAGCAGGATTCCGGGAACACCAATAGCGATGATCGCAACGCGCCAGCCATATTGGCTCGCCAGCCAGCCGCCGATCATCGTGCCGAAACCACCGCCCAGTACGACACCGAGCGAATAGATCGCCATTGCACTGGCACGCTTCTCGACGGGATAGAGATCAGCAATGATTGAATGGCTTGGCGGGCTCGACCCCGCCTCGCCGACCCCAACCCCGATCCTCGCAAGCAACAGCTGGACGAAGTTCTGCGCAAGTCCGCACAGCGCAGTCATTACGCTCCATAAGGCAAGCGACACGGCAATAATGTTGCGACGATTGGCTCGATCGGCCAGTCGCGCAACGGGAATGCCGAGGATGGCGTAAAATAGCGCAAAAGCTAAACCGCCGAGCATGCCCATCTGCGTATCGGAAAGCTTTAGGTCGGCCTTGATCAGCTCGACAAGGATGGCGAGGATCTGCCGGTCCATATAGCTGAAGAAATACGTCAACGTGAGCAGGCCAAGCGTCAGCGTGCGGCGGCGGATCGCCAATGTGTCGTCGAGCTCGGGGCGGCTCGCGGCGGATAAGGACATGAAAGCTCCGGTTACGCTGGAGATCGGAAAACAAGCCCGCCGCCCGGAAAACCGGACAGCGGGCGGGACGTTACATGCCCCGGATCGATATGGGCGAGTCAGTCACGCGATCAGAATTTACCGCGCAGCGTGATGCCATAGGTCCGCGGTTCAGCGAGGAAGGCGGAGAAGATCTGCGTCGCGCCGGGATAGCTCGTAGCCGGGAACACCCCGGCCGGCCCGGGGCCGTCGGCCTGGAACGGCGAACTGAACGCGACCTGCGTATACTTCGCGTTGAGGATATTCTGGCCCCAGAACTCGATGCCCCATCTCTGGTTGGGCCCACGCAAGCCGATCCGCGCATTCATAACGAAAAAGCTGTCCTGTTCCTTTTGCGGGAACAGATCCGAGCCGCTGTTATAGTCGCTCGACAGGCGTCCATCGACATAGAACAGGCCCGACAGGCCACTGCCACCCAGTTTGGGAGTCCAGGTCACCGCCGTCGTCGCGACGATTTCCGGAGCATTGGACAAATTGTCGCCCGGCAACAGACGCAGCGCGGGATCGAGCGGCGCACCGTTCGATGTGCCGATCAGGTTCTTGCGGAACTTGGTCTGGGCATAAGTGATGCCGGCCGAGACCGAGAATTCGCGGATCGGCACGATCACGGCTTCAAGCTCGACACCCTGCGAGATCACGCCGGCGCGGACATCGCCCTTCTTGCAGGATCCGGTGGTGGGGCTGGTGTCGCGATCACCGCCCGCCAGGTCGGTGGCGCAGCTATTGACGTTCTGTACCAGGAAGACCGAACCGTTGAACGTGTTGAGCTGGAAATTGCTGAATTTCTGGCGGAACGCCGCGATGTTCATGCTGAAACCCGGCGTCGAATATTTGGCGCCGATTTCCAGGGCGTTGTTGATTTCCTGGTCGAATTGCAGGTTGCGGACCAAGGCCTGGGCACCCTGCTGTGCCGTCAGCGTGGCAGTCGCGAAGGCCGGGATCGGCCCTTTCAGCGCCGACCGGTCGAGGTTAAAGCCGCCCGCCTTATAGCCGCGCGAATAGCTGCCATAGAGCAGCAAGTCCGGCGTGACCTTGTAGGACAGGATGCCTGTGCCGGTCAGTTCGCTGTCGGAACGCTTGTCGTTGATCGACACGCCGTTCAGTTCGGACGTCGAATTGCCCTGGCACGTCAGGTTGATCAGGCCGCCGGCAATCGCGGCAAGCCCGGCATTGGCAAGGAACGGCGACAATGCGGCCTGCTGCGCCGGGCAGAAGGTGTTGTTGTTGCCGAACCGGGCATCGAGCTTCTTGGTCTCATGGGTGTAGCGTAGACCGATGGTCAGCTTCAGCCCATCGGTGATCTCGAAGATGTTGTGCGTGAAGAAAGCGAAATTCTTGCTGTTCTGGTCATAGGTCGATCGCGTGTCACCGACATTGACCACCGAATCCAGCCGATCGAACCCGGCGATGATCGCGGGCGTGGCCGCACCGAATTGACCGGCACCACCATTGGCCCCAAGCAGCGCACCACGGCCGCCGGCGCTGAGGCATCCAGCGGAGGACGGGCTGGCAAAGGGCGCCAAGGGCGTGCTGACCAGGATGCGGCACGCGGCGAAGCGGCCATATTGCGACCCGAACTTCAGATTGTCGCGAACGCCGAGATCCTCATTGGCGAAGAAGCCGCCGACCAGCCAGTCGAGCTTGCCGCCGAACGCCTCGCCTTGCAGGCGAAGTTCCTGCGAGAAAGTCTTGAACTGGCGCCGGCCGGCATCGGGACCGGGCGCGCGATACAGGATGTCGACCTTGCTATAGTCGGTGTCCGACGCCTGATAATTATAATAGCCGCGATAGGCGGTGATCGAGGTCAGCGAGGCGCCGCCGAAATCATAATCGACCTGGGCCGAAACACCCCAATCCTGCGTCTTGCCGTCATAGCTGCGGCCCGGGGTGACATAGATGTTGCGTGAATAGGGGTCGCTGAACGCCGCGGTCGGCTGGCCCAGCGCGGTCAGAATCGGAATGATCGGGTTCTGCGTCGTCAGCAGGTTGCGATTGGCCGGCGCGACCGTCTGGTCGATATAGACCGCCGCGCAGCACGCCTCGTTCCGCTTGGTATAGTCGCCGATCAGGCGGACCGTCAGGTCGCTCGACGGCTGGAACAGCAATTGGCCGCGCAGGAAATAGCGGTTGCGGTCATTGACCGTGCCGCCATTGGTCACGTCCTTGTAGAAACCGTCGCGCGACACATAAACGCCGTCGACGCGCGCGGCGACCGTTTCACTCAGCGGCACGTTCACATTGCCGGCGACACGCCAGTAATCGTAATTGCCATAGGAGACATCGCCACCCGCACCGAAGGTAAAGGAAGGCGATTTGCTGACGATGCTGATGATGCCCGCCGATGCGTTGCGGCCGAACAATGTGCCCTGCGGGCCGCGCAGCACTTCGACGCGCTCGATATCCCCGAGTTCATTCAGACCAATGCCCGACCGCGAGCGATAGACGCCATCGACGAACACCGCGACCGAGCTTTCGAGCCCGGGATTGTCACCAACCGTACCGATACCGCGAAGCCGGGCGGAGCCGTTTGCCTCGTTGCCGGTCGAGGAAACCTGCAACGACGGTGCGATTTGCGCGAGCTGGCGAATATCGCTGGCGCCCGAGCGCTCGAGGCTGCTCGCATTGATCGCGGACACGGCGAGCGGCACATCGGCCAGCGCCTGGGCACGGCCCTGGGCGGTCACGACGATATCGTCCCTGGAATTATCGGGTTGGCTGTCCTGGGTGGTGGCCTCTGCCGCGGCGGGCGCTTCCTGCGCCAATGCCGGCGTCGCCAGTCCCAGAGCCAGGACCGCAACGGCGCACGCCGACATATATTGCTTCTTGAGCATCTCTATCTCCCGTTAGGCCGAAACGCTGATCGGTTCCGTACCCCACACTCGAATAGATAGAGAGACTTCCGTTACGTCAAGCAGAACCGGCACCAACTTACCCTCTTGCCAGGGCCTGTTGCCAAAAAGTCATACCGGCAGAAACATCCGGGTCGGCCAGAACGTGTATTCGAATTTATCGAAAACCGGGTTAAATCGGGGCGACAAACCGCCGCCCCGGCCAGAGTCAGTACCCGTTGAGCTGTGCGAAACGCTCGCGATGATAGGCGGCATTGCCCCACATCGTTTCCAGCACATAAGCGCGCTTGAGATAGAAGCCGGCATCATGTTCGTCGGTCATGCCGATGCCGCCATGGAGCTGGACCATCTCGCGGCTGACGAGGTGAAGCGTGTCGCCCATCACCGCCTTGGCCAGGCTGACGGCCTGATCGACATCGGAGCGCCCGGCATCGATCGCCTCGAGCGCACCCTCGACCGCCGAACGCGCCAGTTCGAGCTCAGTGAACATCTTGGCCATGCGGTGCTGCAGCGCCTGGAACGTGGCGAGCGGCTGGCCGAACTGGACGCGAACCTTGAGATAGTCATTGGTCACCGCAAAGGCCTGCTCGGCCATGCCGAGCATCTCCGCGCACAGCGCGGCCGTCGCACGATCGACCACCCGGGCGGTCAGGTCGGTCCCGCCGAGCTTCTGCGCTTTCGCCTCGGCAAAGGCGACCTGCGCATGGCTGCGCGCATCCGCCATGTGGCGCGGCGAGCGTGTCACGCCCGCATCGTCCGAGACGAGATAGAGGCCGTCGGCCGCCGCGACGACGAACAGTTGCGCGCTATCGCCTTCCGCGACGAATTGCTTGGTACCGGTCAATGCACCGCCCGAGACGGCGGTGGCGATCTTCGCCGGATCGTGCACCGGGCCCTCGTCGATCGCGAGGGTCGCGACGACCTCGCCGGCAGCGATCTTCGGCAGCCATTCGGCCTTGGCGGCCTCATTGTCACCAAGCGCGATCGCGGTCGATGCGGCGGCGGTCGCGGCGAGCGGCGACGCCGTCAGGTTGCGCCCGAGCTGCTCGAGCACTAGGCCAAGCGACAGATAACCAAATGCGGATCCGCCAAATTCCTCAGGGATGATCACCCCAGCCCAGCCCATCTGGCCCATCGCGGCCCAGCTATCGGCATCGAAAGCCTCCGCCGGCGCGGCGTCGCGCATCTTGCGGAACGCCGTGACGGGCGCTTCATTGTCAGCCCATTCGCGCGCCATGTCGCGCAACATCGTCTGTTCGTCGTTGAGTACGGCCATTGTCATATTCCTCGTTCAGTTCGTCACGCCAGATGTGTTCCGGCATCCACTCATCCGCGAGGGCGTCGCCGGAGCCTCACGCTCCACGCACGCCGCGCAGTGGTTCCGGAACAGTTCCGGGGCGACGCGCTCCTATTGGTGATCGAGCATCCCCAGGATGCGCTTGGCGATGACGTTGTTCTGGATCTCGCTCGACCCGCCATAGATCGAGACCGCCTTGCCGAAGAGCCATGTCCGGGTCTGGGTCAGTTCGTCTGCGGAGAAGCCCTCGCCTTCCCAGCCCAGGCCGTTCATGCCCATGATCTCGATCGACAATTCGGCGCGATCCTGTGTGATGCGCGCGCCGACATTCTTCATGATCGAGGTCGCCGCCGACGGGCCCTGATTGGACTTCGATTCCAGCGCGGCGCGGCGCAAGGTCAACATGAAGGCGCGGCTGTCCATTTCGTGACGCACGATGCGCATGCGCAGATCGCTGTCATTGACCCGGCCCTGTTCGTCGGTACCGCGATATTCCTTGGCCAGCGCGCTGACCGCCTTCCCCGCGAACATGCGTCCGACCGCCGAGCCGCCGCCCGACAGATTCTGCCGCTCGTGCTGGAGCAGGCGCTTGCCGATCGTCCAGCCTTCGCCTTCTTGCCCGACGAGATTCTCCTTGGGCACCTTCACATCGCTGAAGAAGGTCTCGCAGAAGGGCGATGAGCCCGAAATCAGCCGGATCGGCTTCACCTCGACCCCTGGGCTGGTCATGTCGATCAGCAGGAAGCTGATCCCTTCATGCTTTTTCGATTTGTCGGTGCGCACCAGCGCAAAGCATTTGTCTGCCCATTGGCCGCCGCTCGTCCAGGTCTTCTGCCCGTTGACGAGATAATGGTCACCCTTGTCCTCGGCGAACATCTGCAGCGACGCAAGATCGGAGCCGGCACCCGGTTCGGAATAGCCCTGGCACCAGCGCACCTCGGCTTTGGCGATCGCCGGGATATGCTCGTTCTTCTGCGCTTCACTGCCATATTCGAGCAGGGTCGGGCCGAACATCATCACGCCCATGCCGCCGATCGGGTTCGATGCGCCGATGCGACCCATTTCCTCCTGCAGCACACGGGCCTGCGCCCGGTCGAGACCGCCGCCACCATATTGCGCCGGCCAGGTGGGTACGCCCCAACCCTTGTCGCCCATGGCCTTTTTCCACGCCACCTCATCGGCCGACAACTCGGCCGGCCCCTCGATCGCGGACAAGCTATTGTCCTTGCCTTTCAACGAGGGCGGAAAGTTCGTGGCAAGCCAGTCGCGTACATCGGTGCGAAAGGCGTCGAGCGGGTTGACGGAAACGTCGAGTTCGGCGGCGGTAGCCATAAATCCTCTCCTTTGGGACCGAATCTGAATATCGGGTATGGTCGGTGGTGTGGCACAGATTGGCGGGGAGTGGAAGGGAGGTTGAGGCCCGGATGATCAGGAACTCCGTCCTCCGGGGCCCGCTTGACTCCGCTTCGCCAGACCAGAAAAAGACGCTTCCCCCGGCGCAGGCCGGGGTCCGGTAGAGACATGGTCCCGAACTACCGCCCCGTTTCGTTGCGCCGGCCTTCCTACCCGATCCTTCTCAGGCCAAAGCCCAGCCGCATCTCCCCCTTTGTGACCGCCCTGCTCACCCGCTAGAAGCCGCGCAGGGGAGCAAACCATGCGATTCGAACACCGCGCCGTACCAATCGTCCTTGCCGCGGTGCTGGTCGATACGATCGGCTTCGGCATCATCATGCCGGTCTTTCCCGAACTGATCACGCATCTCGGCCATGTCGACCTGGAACAGGCGACGCGGATCGCCGGCTATATGCTGGTCGTGTTCGCCTTCACGCAATTCTTCGCCGGACCGGTGCTCGGCAATCTCAGCGACCGGTTCGGGCGGCGGGTCGTGCTGATCGCGTCGATGCTCGCTTTTGCCGCCGATTATGCACTGATGGCGATCGCGCCCACGCTCGCCTGGCTATTCCTCGGCCGGGCGATCGCGGGAATTGCGGGTGCGGTATACGGCCCGGCAAGCTCGGTGCTGGCCGACGTCACGCCGCCCGAAAAGCGTGCGGGCGTGTTCGGGTTCATCGGCGCGGCCTTTGGTGTCGGTTTCATCATCGGCCCGGCGATCGGCGGACTGCTCGCCGATTTCGGACCGCGCGCGCCCTTCGTTGCCGCCGCAGTATTGGCGCTGCTCAACGCGACGGCGATGATCGTCGCCATGCCCGAGACGCTGGCGCCGGAAAATCGCCGCCCCTTCCACTTGCGCGACGCGCATATCGTCGGCGCGTTCCGCCCGCTGTTCGCCGCCGGCAACGCCGCGCCGCTGCTGCTCGCCTGGTTCTTCTGGCAGCTCGCGCACATGGTCTACCCCGCGACCTGGGCGTTCTGGGCGGCGATCCGCTTCGGCTGGAGCCCGGCCGAAATCGGCTGGAGCCTCGCCTTTGTCGGGCTGATCAGCGTGATCTTCCAGGCCGGGCTGTCGGGCCGGATCATCGCGCGGATCGGCGAACGCCGCGCGGTCATGATCGGGCTGGCCAGCGGTGGGCTGACCTTCCTGATCTTCGCCTTCATCACCGCGAGCTGGCAGGCCTATGCCCTGTTCCTGCTCAGCGCCTTTTCGGGGCTGGTCTTCCCGGCAATGAACGGCCTGCTCTCGCGCATGGTCGATGCGACGCGCCAGGGCGCATTGCAGGGCGGGATCGGCAGCATGGGCAGCGTGTCGCAGATCGTCGGGCCGTTGCTGCTCACCCAGGCGCTGGCGACCGGGGTCGATCGCGGCTTTCCCGGTGCCGCGTTCCTGGTCGCCAGCGTGCTGGCGTTGACGGCGCTCGGCACGATCGCGTGGAAAGTGCTCGACCAGGTGGCACCGCCGGCAGAGCCGCCCACGGCACCGATGGACGCCTGAACTTCGAGCGTTACGGGGCCTCAGGCTCATCTGAACGCCAGTATCGCTCCCCCTCCGTTCGTTTCGAGCGAAGTCGAGAAACAAGTCACAAAGGCTGCGCAAGGTTTCTCGACTTCGCTCGAAACGAACGGAGGGCGGAGGATCAGGCTCCCGCGGGATTCTCCACGCCGACGGGATAGGTGCCGTACCCGCTCCTGACCTTGTCGCCATCGAAGATCAGCACCTCGCTGACCGACACGCCCTTCTGGTTGCGATACTGGATCACGACCGTGTCGATGCCGGCAAAGACCTGTTCGACCGTGAAATGCAGGTCAGGAATGCGTCGCAACCCCTCCGACCAATAGGCGCGCAGCGCTTCCTTACCGCGGACCTGTCCTTGCGTTTCGGGAAGGATTGCCGCGGCCACAGGCGAGGAGAACACGACATTGTCGTGAAAATGGGCGAGGACACGCTCAAGGTCATGCGCGTTCCAGGCCTCGCACCATTCTGCCGCAAAGTTCGACGGATTAGTCACTCATGCCTCCCACCGATATGAAGCCCGGCTCCTACTCCGTATATGCCTTCACCAGCCGGTAGAGGAACGCCCGTCCGTCCATCAGCGACTTGACCCTGATGCGCTCGTTAAGGCCGTGCACGCCCTGCCCGTCGGGATCGGAGAACATGCCCGACACGCCATAGGTCGGGATGCCGGCGGCATTGGTGAAACGCCCGTCGGTCGCGCCGGTGGCGAGGCGCGGAATCACCGGTACGCCCGGCCACATATCCTTCGAGATCGCTTCGATCGGCCCCATGATCTGTGGCGTCAGCGGCGGCGCGGGCGATCCGGCCTGGGGCGGGTCGGCAAAGCTGACCTTGACCTTGTCGCCGCCAAGCGCCGCGAGCTTGGCGAGGATCGTTTCGGCGCCTTCGCCCGGGATGATGCGGCAATTGACGTTCGCGCTCACCGATTGCGGCTGCGCATTGGTCGCATGGCCGCCCGAGATCATCGTCGGGATGCAGGTGGTGCGCAGTGTCGCATTCCAGCTCGGATTCGCCGCCGACACCGCAGCATAATCCGCCTCGCTCGCCTTGCCCGTACCGATCGCAGCCATTGCCTGGGTCTGGGCGGGATAGAGCGGTGCCGATGCACCGAAATAGGCCTTGGCGGCCGGGGTCAGGTTAACCGGGAAATCATAGGCATTCACCCGGGCGAGCGCCTCCGCCATCCAGCCGATTGCATTGAAATGCGGCGCCTGGCGCGAGCTGTGCCCACCCGGCGCGGTCGCGGCGAAGGTGAAGTCCTGATAGACTTTCTCGCCCGCCTGGACACCGTTGCTGACCGGCTTGCCAGCGTCATCCAGCGAACCGCCGCCGCCTTCGTTCAGCGCCCATCCCGCGGCCAGCGCCTCGGGCTTGTTCTTGAGCAGATATTCGACGCCGTTCAGCGCCTTCTCGGTCTCTTCACCGCAAGTCAGCGCGAGCTTGATCGTGCGCTTGGGCTTATACCCTTCCGCCCGGAACCGGACCAGGGCATCGGTAAAGGCAGCCGCCATCGCCTTGTCGTCCGACGTACCGCGCCCATAGAAATAGCCATTTTCCTCGACCATGACGAACGGGTCGCGAGTCCAGTCGGCACGCTTCGCGGCAACCACGTCGATATGCGCAAGCAGCAGCAGCGCGGGCAGCTTGGCATTGCTGCCGCGCAGGATGGCGGAGAGATTGCCCTCCTTCGGATGGGCCGGATCGACGATCACGGTCACATCCCCGGCCGGGTAGCCGGCGGCCTTGAGCCGCGCGCCCATGCGCTCCGCCGCCAAGGTGCAGCTACCGTCCGGCCAGCTCGAATCCGTCTCGACCAGTTCCTTGTACAACGCCCGGAAAGCTGGCTCACCCGCGCGCGGATCGGACGGTGCGGCTTGAGCCGGCATCGCGCTGGTGGTGAGCAATGCGGCAAGCGTGATCGACGCGAAATGGCTGCGAGCCTTCATGCGAAGCGGTCCTTTCGGGCTGGTAAGCGCTGCCGGGGAGGTAAGTCTGTCAGCGCTGTCGCAGTCTGGCGAAGAGCGGTGCCGGCGACAAGCCGGAATGCCGCCGACGCCGGCAAATATTTCATCATGCAACGAGTCGTTGTTGCATAGTTATAAAAGATAACTAACAATGACACCGTTGCTGCACGGGGCAACGGGAGAAGATCATGATCATCATCGCCGGTTATACTCGCACCGCCGCCGAGGCGCGCGACAATGCCGTTGCGGCGCATGCGCCGATGGTGGCGCGGGCGCGTATCCATCATGGCTGCCTGGACCTTGCGATAAGCGCCGATGCGATCGATCCGGAGCGGATCAACGTCTTCGAGCGCTGGGCGGACCAGGCCTCGCTCGACGCCTGGCGCAAGATCGCCAATCCGCCGGACGTCAGCCGGCGCGAAACCCATGTCAGCCTGTTCCACACCGAGCAGGCGGAAAGCCCGTTCTAATCGACTTCGTACCCCGCCCCCTGCCGGAAAGCAGCCGCACCCCTCTTCAACCAGCAAGAAGCGGCGGGAGCCGACCGGAAACATCGGGCTGCGGCGCGCGATATTCCCGTTACGACGGGAATTGCCACGGGAAAGTGCTTTTTTCCGCGCGCTACGGGAATTTACGGGAAATCCTGCGGGAATTTTGTTGGAACCGCGCGGGAATTTCGCGGCACGCAAACGGGAATTTCGGGAAATGTCGGGCGGTGGAGTCATGATCGCTTCAATTCGGGGCTGTCTGATTTGCGGGTCTGCGGCGTGCAATTGTTTCGTCGCACACGCCTTATCCGGGATGTGAAAAAACGCGGGCAAACGAGCGCCGGTATGACGGGTTCGGGCGCGATGTGAATCGATCCACTCAAGGGGAATGCGGGAGGGTCGAGGGGGATGGTCCGGAGGATATGTTACACCTTATTGT
>NZ_JSXI01000076.1 GCF_000803065.1 Sphingomonas sp. ERG5 | reverse complement strand
CCAACACGATCTCAGCCTCACGCAGCTTGCCGATAATCTCTTCCGGCTTGTGCCTCTTGCCCATTTCCAAACTCCTTCATGATCCAAAATAACAGAGATTTTGGACCACTCAGAAGGGGGCAGATCACTTCCTGCATCTTGGCGATGGTGGCGCCTGAGCGAGAAGCTTCGGTGAGGAACCCAGCCCGCAGCGAATGTCCCGCCACTGTTTCGGGATCGAGCCCCACGCGCCCCGCGTACTTCTGGATCAACCGGGCGATCGAGCGGTCCGACATGGGTTGGTCGGTCAGCCTGCCCTGTGGGTCGATCTGGTAGAACAGCGGCCCCGCACTACCGCCACGCACCGCCAGCCACGCCGTTAGCCGCTCGACGGGCCTCAGCGTCTTGCCCGCGGGCACCGCGATCACCTGCCCCTCCCCTTCCTGGTCGGTCTTGGAATGGCGCAGCGTCAGCTTCAGACCCTTGTCTACCATTTCCACATCGCGCCTTTCGAGCGCGACCAGTTCCGACCGGCGTAGCGCTGCTGCCAGTCCCAGCGCCATGATCGCCCGGTCTCGGATCGTGCGTGTGCCTTGCCCATCCGCCGCTGCAATCATCGCCGCAAGCTCACTGGCGGTGATCGCCGCCTTGCGGGCGCTGGGCCGCGCTCTCGCCTCGCGGCGGATCCCCGCGAGCGTATCGGCGATCACCA
Source organism: Sphingomonas sp. ERG5 (assembly GCF_000803065.1). Classification (GTDB taxonomy): domain Bacteria; phylum Pseudomonadota; class Alphaproteobacteria; order Sphingomonadales; family Sphingomonadaceae; genus Sphingomonas. Next base: position 104,112 of record NZ_JSXI01000076.1, on the reverse strand, counting down.
TGCGCGCATCTAGCGCACTCGGCGCCACGAGACCGTCCTGCCGATGCTTCCATCCGATTGCAGCAAGATGGCGCCCAATGGTTGTATCGGCTTTGCCCTCGAGCGCGAGCGAAGCAAGGTAAGTTGCCACCGCCTCAGGCCGCGCCGGCAACGGGTCGAGTGAACGTTCGTCGCACCACCCTTCGAACTGGTTCCAATCGCTGGTATAGGCCCGCAGGGTGTTCGCCGCCTTGGCCTGCGCGCGGTAACCCCGCGCTGCGGCGATCTCCGCGTGCAGCCGGCTCCCGGGTCCGGCGACGGTGGCATGCGATACCGCCGAACCCGTGGTCAAGGTGCCTCGGGCGTCGAACCTGGCGGCCTCCGTAGTTTCCTTTGACATTTTCGCCCTTTTCCCGCGCAGGATCGGCCTTGTCATATGCCTATTTTCACTGTCCGAGAAGAGCCATTATCGGACAGTGAATGGACCGTACAAGCGGAGTATACTTTTTTGGCTTATAGTATATTCTCTGGCCGATGGATCACGCCCCTCCCCCGTGGCAACTCGCCCTCGCACGGCTCGAGGGGGCGCTGCCGTTCCTGTCCGCCGAGGTCGCCGACGGACTGGCGCGGGCCTCGCTCAGGCGGCTGTGGCGCGTCCATGTCCGCGACTTTCCTCAAGAAAACCAAGGCCCCGAGCACAATCCGGGGCTTGAAGCGGCCGAACTGACCCGCTCGTGGTACGCGGCCGAACGGCAGGACTTCCTGTCCTGGATCGCCCGGCGCGGCCCCCCTCCCCTCGCCCGCGCGGCCAGGCTCGCGCTCGCCGCGAAGGACGCACGCGAGAGCTTCTCATCGACCTTTGCGGCCGCCGACCGGGCATTGGAACGGCTCGATGCCCTGCTCCCGGCACGCGAGCCCCTGGCAGCCCTGACCGAATGGCTCCGCCAGCTGCGCGAGGACGAGATCGACTTTCTCGAGGGCGGCAGCGAGGAGGTGCTGATCGAGGGCCGCGTGTTCCAGCGGTTCGCCGCGCGCGGAAGTGCCTGGGCCGCCTCGCTCGCCGCCGCGATGCGCCCGCAGGTGTTCGGACTGGGGGCAGCACCGCTGGCGCTCGCCGGGCTCGCCCCGCGGGCCCTGTTCCGCGCCGATCCCGAACGCCCCCTCCCCTCCCTGCTGGCGAGTGCGATCGGCGCGGCGGCGGGTGACGTAGGAGCGGACCTCGCCGCCGTCACAGCTATGGTGGCGCGCGGCGAAGAACGCCTCGCGGGCCTCTACGCCTCGTCGCAGGCGCCAGCGATGTGGCAACTGATTGGCGGGCTGGGTCCCCTCACCCGCGCCGAACTGGCTCGCGCGCTCGGCGTGACCCGCCGTACCGCTTCACAGGCCGCTATGGCGCTCGAGAAAGCCGATCTGGCAACGCTGCGCCCCGAAGACCATGCCCTGGCCCCTAAAGGCGCTCACAGAGGCTCCTGAGGCCTCCTACGGCGCCAACGCGACCTCGCGGTAGGGCACGCCGATCCGCTTGGGCGCGGACGCCCGGCGGCGCAGCAGTCGGCGGGCAAAATGCGCCGCCTCATCCGCGCAGGCGAACGAGACCGCCCTTCCCTGCCCTTTGGTCCCGATCCACCCCCAGGCGAATTGGACGATCGACGCACCGAATGATCTTGGACAACGCCCCCAAAAGGTCAGGACGTCAGGATAGCCTCAATGGCCTTCAAGACCTCAGCTGCCGAAGCGCCGCTACGCGCAGGCACCTTGAAGGTATATCCGCTCCTCGATGAATAGACATAGCGCAAGATAACCTTGCCAGCGGCGCCCTTCACTTCGACGTCGCCCCCAGCAGGTTTTGCAGGGGCGACAGTGGCTCGAATAAGACGCTTTGCCACTTCCGGAGCGGGCATAGCCATTCCGAGATCGTCGCGCTCAGCAACAATGGCCCTGCTCTCTGCGACCATCAGATCCAGGGTGCGCTTTTCTGAAGTGAGTGGCTTGATGTCTCTTGCGATGCGGACCGTGATGCCATGCGTGTCAGGAAAGGCGTTCACGATCTCGGCCGGCAACCGCGCCACATCGAGCAGGCGGCTGAGCCATGAGCGCGAAATCTTCAGATGCTCTGCCATTTCGCTCTGGTTGGAATCGTAGAACTCCTCCAACGCCCGGGAATATTCCTTTGCCCGCTCCCAGTCAGAGATATCTTTGCGCGACCGGTTCTCGATGTCCGAAACCCTGAACGCTTCCTCGTCCGAAACGTTTTGGATCGTGACGAGGTATTCATATTCCGGGTGATGATGCTCGCGTAGCCACTGAACGGTCCACCATCGCCTTACGCCCGCGATGATTTCGAAGTCGTAGTCTGGGTCATCCTTGAGGCGGCGTACGATCGCGGGAATGCGCTGCTTCTTAGCGGAGAGGAATGCGTCGATGAGATCGCGGCAACTCTCTTCGTTCAAGTGGTCCAGATCGCGGTTATGCAGACGCCAGGGACGACAGCGAGATGGGTCGACCCACTCGGTACGATCCGTGACGACTTTGCCGGCAGCAATCCTCGCGAGGCTCTGACTACGGCTCGCCATAATGCTCTCCGATGGCGCAGGGCTGCCGACGTCGATCTCGTCGTCGAGCCCCTCTGTCAAACTGCTGCCGAAGCCCCGGTTACCCTTTGCCATCACCTACTCCAAACCTTTCAAATCACATTTGGCGGCCGCTTGTTGCCACGTGGCAACAAGCCCTTGCCCGCGCCTCGATTTTACCCTGAATCTTCGCACGTTGCCACGTGGCAACATCCATCGTTCAGCCAGTAAAATCTCGCCTTGTCGCACCAATCCAATTTCTCAAAACATGAGCTTAATTATTGATTTATCACCGTATTATGTCTTTGTTGCCACGTGGCAACGGCCCTAGACCGCCTCCCCTGCCCTGCTTGCCCAGGACCGAATGACATCCGCCTCGATTTCTCTGCAAACGTCGCTCAAATGTTTCATGCACCGGTTGTGAACCTCATGGGACGTGACCGGTCGATCAAGTTCAAAGACCGTCTTCATGCGTGAGCTGGCATTGTCGATTTCTGCGCTGGTCTTGAGGACAGAAGTCGCCATCGAGCCGCCGAAGACCTGCCGCATCATCGAAAGAATCTCGCGGTGCATAGACTTGCTTTCATCCACCCTGCTGCCAACGAGGCGGATAAAGTTGTAGGCCGGCTTCACCCGCTTCGCGAGCTGCTCGAGCTGCTTCATCGTTGTGCGCGCCATGTCGATAAACGACACGGTCGATGCGAAGTCGATGACGCTCGGCGGCACAGGAATTACCATCGCATTAGCCGCCTGCAGCACTGCCATCGAAACCATGCCAAGCGCCGGAGGCGGATCCATGATGACGATGTCGTAGTCATCGACGACCGTATCGATGGCTTCGGCGATCATGTCGATGATGTCGAAGTTCTGATTTTGTGCCAGGTAGCCGGCGATCTCGTATTCGAGATTGTAGAGCTTGAGATTGGCGGGGATCAGGTCGAGCCCGAAAAAGTGCGTCTTCCGGATGATCGAACGAACACCCAACAGTTCAGGATTATGGAAGTGGCCGTAAAGGGTATCATCCTCGGTCAGATCGACATCCGGCCGATAACCAAACATCATCGTCGAACTGGCTTGGCTGTCGCAGTCGATGAACAGTACCCTGTAGCCGTGAATGGCAAAGTGCTGTGCGAGGTGCAGAGCCACAGTCGACTTGCCTACGCCCCCTTTGAAGTTCGAGACGGAGATGACCGCCGGGGTGTCCGTCGGAGCGCGCCACGGGCGAGTGCCAAAAACGGCACGCATATGATCCAATTCTTCCAATGAGTACTGGACCCGGTGGCCAGAAGCGGTTCGGTCGCGCTGCGGGAGGCGGCCATCACGCTCAGCTTCGCGAATTGCAGACGCTGTTCGCCCCACAAGGGAGGCCGCCTTCGAAATGGAATACGACGGGCCAACCTTTTGCCCGGTCTCCGGATCGAGCGCACCGTCACGAATACGCTTCAGGATGGTGAGGGCCTTGCGGTGCAGATTGCCAAGGCCGTCTTCCAAGAGTTCATCGGGTTGTGCGTCGAGCGCTGCGTCGGTAGCCATGATCACCGCTTTGTGAGATTGAGGGCGCCAATTAGCACTCTTGGCAGTTTTGAGCAAACTTCGGCCACCAACCTTACAAATTGACCGATGATCTCCGTGCCCTTTCGCGAATCAGGAGCCGGCTCGATGCAGCACTTAGGGACTCAGACCGATGATGTCGGGTCCCGCGAGGTGTCTAGGAGGCGACAACCCCATAGTCCGCTGGGCGCCCTCACAGCCGAATTGACCCGGCTGTGGACAATCACCGATGATCTCGGTGCAAGCCGATGAATTCAGTGCGTTTCCCCGATGATCTCGGTTCCCTTTGGACCGATGATCTCGGAGCCCATACCTACTAAAGGAATCTCCTAGAAAAACCGATTCGCGAATCGCTTTTTTCAAAATTGAGATTGGATTTGGTTTCGCTCCTCCAAACCGCTCCGAGATCATCGGCCGACTTGGAGGTTTGAGGCCCGGAAACCCGTCGAAACTGCCAATGGCCTTGCTTTCGAAGCTCAAACCTGTTGTTTAACGACCAACCCGAGGCTCCAATGAGTCGGGAAGGGACGGTTCAATGAGCGGAGACACACTGCGTCCAATCGGACATCAATACGCCCTAGCAATGCTAGGCGGCGGTGAAGAGCGAGTTCGCTCCTTAGCGCAGTCTGCCGGCACTCAACTCACGATGGATGCCTTCCTTCGCGTCCAGGACGAAGAACCCGTTCCGGCATTTCTGCATTCCGCATTGTGCGCCATGTCGTTGCCGACCAAGCGACCGAAGGACGATACTCTACCGATTCTTCGCGAAGACGGAAAATATGCACTGGCCATCAATCCACGGCCGGTTCTCCAGACGGTGGACGGTAAGCCCGTGCTACGAAGCGTTGGTGTGCCCTATGGAGCTTATCCACGCGTTGCGCTGATCTATCTGCTTTCTCAGGCCGTCACAAAGCGATCGCGAGACGTTTATTTGGGGCGTAATTTCACGGAATGGATGCGCCGCCTTGGCTACCAGACCGTCTCATATGGCCCACGGGGAACGGCCAATCTGATGCGCGAGCAAGTCGATCGGCTCCTTGCGTGTGAATGGCAAATCCGTTGGGAAGGCAACGACGCTGGCGACAACGCATTCGCCGTGCGAGACGTAAAAATTTCAAACGAATACGCCGGCTCGCTGGAAAAAAATGGGGCGTTTGCTCGCGAAATCCGGATGTCCGAGGCGTTCTATAGTCACCTTATCGACCACGCCGTTCCGTTGAACGAGATTGCAATCCGTGAGCTCAAGGGCACACCCACAGCGCTCGATCTCTATACCTACCTCGCGTACAGGCTCCCGCGGATCAGCAGCGATCGAGGCCAGGTAATATCTTGGGACCAGTTGGCCAAGCACTTGGGCAACGACGCCGACAGCAAACGCTTCCGCCAGACCGTGCGCGAAACAATGCAATTGGTCTCCGCTGTCTACCCGAACGCCGACGTTGATTTCAGCGGCAGGAAAGTAGTGCTGCGGCCTTCGCCGGCACCTTTAGAGCGGAAGCTCGTTGGCCCGCACTTGCGGTTGCTGGGCGCTCCGGCCCCGGAAACCGCACCGAGATCATCGGTCACCAAAGCTCCTCGGTCGAGTGTCCGGAACATCAAGGTCTCCGAGCCCGTATTTCCTTTCCCAGCAGGCAGCCTGACCTATGGCGAAAGGGAAACAAAGTTCCGAGCAATCGGCCTTGAGAAGGGTAAGCCCTGGTGCGTCGATACCATGGCGAACGCATTCCGCACCGGCTTTCCCGGTATCAAACAAGAGCGGACCGATGCCGAGTGGTTGAGAGTCTGGGAAGCCTTTGTCATTCGTTATGCCGAGCGACGCGCAAATTCGGATGCTGGCTGACCGATGATTTCCGAGCACTTCGGTTAGGCTGAAGCGCAGGACGAGGGGGAGGGGAGTAGGGTCGAACTGGGCAGTCATGCCCATCGTCAACAACAATCCCAGTCCCGACCTACGCAGTCTTGTTCGGCGCATCGGGGGCAATTGGTCCGGTAATACCGCGATGTGTCGGTGCCCTTGCCATGCCGACAGAACACCATCTCTATCCATCCGCCAAGGTGATCGAGCCATTCTCGTAACGTGCCATGCAGGTTGCGACAGCCGGGACGTAATCAGAGCTCTTCGACGCATCGCAGACCTGCCGACGGTCGATGCCTCTGGCATGACCCCCAGCTTCCAGCGCAACACGGGAATTCACCTCGCAATCTGGCAAGCCGGTCGACCAATCGAAGCGACTCTGGCGGAGCGATATGTGCGCGAGGTGCGCCAGATATGGGCACCCCTTGAAGACCTGCGCTTTCATCCCCGGTGTCCACGAGGGAAGGGGATGCTTGCGAGCTTCGAGCCGGCACTCCTCGTCGCGATGCGCAAGGCGGGCGCGATCGCCGCGATCCAGCGGATTTTCCTCGATCCGTCGACAGCGGACTACACCGAGAAGCGCGTCCTCGGCCAGGCTATCGGCGCTGCATGGACCAACGGCCCGCCGGGCAAGACCATCGGCATCTGCGAGGGGTTCGAGACTGCGGCTGCTTATACCTCGCTCACGGGTATCCAGGCCTGGGCGACCATGGGCGCCAAGCGCTTCCACCAGGTCGATATCCCGGCATCCGTCGAAACCGTGATCCTGCTGGCGGACAACGACGCCGAGGGCAGGCGCGCGCGCGAGCGCGCAGCCGAAACCTACCGACGCCCCGGCCTTGCAATCGAGACCGAATGGCCGCCTTTCCGCATGAACGACTGGGCGCAGCTCCTGAAGCGGTGAGGGGAGGGGGGCTGGAGCGGGTGTGCCGCTGATCGGCACGAGCTCAGGAGTTCTCCGCATGACCACAACGATTCCGCGCGCGAGCGCCATTCTCGGCGCTGCGCGCACACTTGCCGCCAAGCTGCTCCTCGCTGTTCCGATCGACCGCGCCGCTCTGAGCCAAGCCATGACCGAAAGTGCTGGCGGCCGTGACGCAGCAGGTGCCTGGCAGCAGCGTGACAGTTTCGAAGCGCTGGAAGTCGCGCTCTCCCTCGCCATTCCCGAGCTTGTCAGCCGCATGGACGTCGGCGCGGCGATCGCCACGCTGGAGGCGCTGGCGAAAGAACTGCCAACCCACACGGTACGCAGCGAGGACCAGATCCAGTTTCAGCAGTTTTCGACGCCGCCGGCGCTGGCCCGTCTTGCAGTTCATCTGGCGCGGCTTTCGAGCGATGACGTGGTGCTTGAGCCGAGCGCAGGCACCGGGATCATCGCTTCGCTTGCCAAGGGCGCGGCCAAGGATCTGATACTCAACGAACTCGAGGCAACCCGCGCCGACCTGCTCGAGGCCGTGTTTCCGGGAACGAAGGTCTACCGCCACGACGGCGCAAAACTCAGCGCGCTGCTCTCCGGAACTGAACGGCCAAGCGCCGTCCTGATGAACCCGCCGTTCTCGGTGTCGCAATCACGTGGGCAAGATCAGAACACTGCCGCCAGACACCTGCGGGCCGCCCTCGACCATCTGCTGCCCGGAGGCCGGATCGTCGCGATCATGCCGGACTGGTTCTCGCCCTCAGCCAGGTACGAAGAAACCTTCCGGCGCACCCTCGAAGGTGCGCGGGTCGTCCTGTCGCTTCGTCTGGCCAAGGGCGGCTATGCCAAGCACGGCACCGGTATCGCCGTTCGCGTGCTGGTGATCGACAAGATGCCAGGCGAGATCGGCGTATCCACGATAAATCGCGGTTCGGTCGGCGAACTCTTCGCCGCGCTGCCAACCCTGCCGCCTCGGGCGCCATTGCGCGACCCGACGCAGGCGGCAGCGCCCCGACCAAAGCTCAGCCTGTTCCGCTCGGTGAAGACCGGCCCAGCCCGGCCCGTGATCGTGCGGGCGGCAAATACCAATGAGGTCCGTCCCGTCGCATACGAAGTGCTGGCCGAACCCGCCGCGATGGGCGAGCAGCGCGGGGTCTATGCCGATTACCGGCCTTCACGCGTGGTGATCGCGGAAGCTGGCGAACACCCGACGCACCTGGTCGAATCCGCCGCCATGGCCTCGATCGCCGCGCCCAAACCCGGCTACGTGCCCGCTTTGCCCGAACGCACGGTGACCGCGCGATTGCTGTCCGCCGCCCAGCTTGAAACCGTGATTTACGCGGGCGAGGCCTGGAGCCGCGACCTTCATGGCCGCTTCAGCCATCCCGCCGGCGAGGTTGCGCTCAAGGAGGATCCTGAGGGTAAGCTCTACCGCACGGGGTTCTTCCTTGGCGACGGCACCGGGGCAGGGAAGGGGAGGCAGGCTGCGGCCTGCATTCTCGACCAGTGGCTCAAGGGCAATCACCGCCACATCTGGATCTCGAAGAATGCGCCGCTCCTTGAGGACGCACAGCGCGACTGGACGGCGATCGGCGGATTGCCGTCGGACATTCTCGACCTTGCCCGCTGGAAGATCGGTGAGGAGATCACCGCGCCCGAGGGCATCCTGTTTGTTGCCTACGGCACGCTGCGCAGCTCGCGCGTCGAGGATACCCGGCTCGACCAGATCGTCCGCTGGGCCGGCGAAGACTTCGAAGGCGTGATCGTCTTCGACGAGGCCCACGAAATGGGCGGCGTTGCGGGCGGGGAAGGGGCATTTGGCCAAAAGCAGGGCTCCCTCCAAGGCATTGCCGGGGTGCTGCTCCAGAACACACTGCCCCGCGCCCGGGTGCTCTACGCCTCGGCCACCGGCGCATCGGACGTCAACAATCTTGCTTATGCGGTCCGACTTGGCCTGTGGGGACCGGGCACGGCCTTTGCGAACCGCGAGCAGTTCATCAGCGAGATCCGCGACGGCGGCATTGCCGCGATGGAACTGGTGGCGCGCGACCTCAAGGCCTCCGGGCTCTACCTCGCCCGGGCGCTCAGCTTCGCTGGGATCGAGTACGACATCCTCCGCCACGATCTGACCCCGGAGCAGATCGCGGTCTACGACACCTATTGCGAGGCCTGGACGATCATTCACCAGAACCTCGAGGCTGCACTCGAACTCACCGGGATCGTCGATGGGCTTGAGAACAAAACCCTCAACAGCGGCGCCAAGGCGGCGGCCCGCAGCCGGTTCGAGGGGACGAAGCAGCGGTTCTTTGCCCAGGTGCTGCTCTCGCTGAAGTTGCCCTCGATCTATCCCGCGATCGACGAGCATCTGGCGAACGACGAAAGTGTGGTCGTCCAACTCGTCAGCACGGCGGAATCGATCCTCAATCGGCGCCTAAATGAGCTCGATCCCGACGAGCGCGAAGCGCTGGAACTGGACCTTTCGCCCAGGGAGGCGATCGTGGACTGCCTCACCCGGGCCTTCCCGACCCGGCAGATGGAAGAATACACCGACGAGCTCGGCGACGTGCGCTCGCGGCCGATGTGGGATGAGGCAGGCAATCCGGTCCACAACCCGCAGGCCGAGGCTACGCGCGCAGACCTGATCGAGCATATCTGCGCGATGCCGCCGATCCCGACCGCGCTTGATGCCCTGCTGGAGCACTACGGCGTGACTGCGGTGGCCGAGGTCACCGGGCGTAGCAAACGCCTCGTCCGGGATGGTTCGGGCCAGCAGCGCCTCGAGAGCCGTTCGCCGCGGACCAATCTTGCCGAGACGACCGCGTTCATGACCGGGGCCAAGCGCATACTTGTGTTCTCGGATGCGGGCGGCACGGGCCGCAGCTATCACGCCAGTCTTGATGCCAGGAACCAGCAGCGCCGGGTCCACTTCCTGCTCGAACCTGGCTGGCGCGCGGACCGTGCGATCCAGGGGCTGGGGCGCACCCACCGCACCCATCAGGCCTGCCCGCCGCTGTTCCGACCGGTCACCACCGACTGCAAGGGCGAGGCCCGGTTCACCAGCACGATCGCCCGGCGCCTCGACGCACTGGGCGCGCTTACTCGCGGCCAGCGCCAGACCGGCGGGCAGGGCATGTTCGATGCCAGCGACAACCTCGAGAGCATCTATGCCAAGCACGCGCTGCACGACTGGTACGGCCTGCTCGCAACCGCCAAGCTCAAGAGCACGACCTTGGCCGAGTTCCAACGGATGAGCGGGCTTGAGCTCACCGATCAGGACGGGATTCTGCGCGAGGACCTGCCGCCGATCCAGCGCTGGCTCAACCGCATCCTCGCCATGAAGATCGCCGTCCAGAACGCCATCTTCGACGAGTTCCTCACCCTTGTTGAAACCCGCGTCTCCGCAGCCAAGGAAGCCGGCACCTTCGACATCGGCGTCGAGACCGTGGCGGTCGAGGCCTGCGAGGTGCTGTCCGACACGGTGATCCGGACCGACCCCGTGACCGGCGCGACCTCGCACCTGCTTGAGCTGTCGCTGACCCAGCGGCGCAAGGTCCTCTCGCTCGAGCGCGTGCTCAAAATGGCATCGTATGAGGAACAGCCGCTGTTTCTGCGCAATGACAAGTCGGGGAAGGTTGCGCTCGGCATCGCGGCGCCCTCGCACATGGACGAGGAGGGCCACATGATCCGCCGTTACGAACTCGTGCGGCCTTTGCGCAGCGAGTACCTCCGCGCTGACCGTCTCGACGAGTCCGCCTGGGAGCCCGTCACCAAGTCCCGGTTCAGCGCGCTGTGGGAAGAGGAATACGCCGCCGACGAGAGCCAACTGGTCACAGAGACCGTCTATCTCGCGACCGGCCTGCTCCTGCCAATCTGGGGCGCGCTTCCCAAGGAAGACCTCACGGTCAACCGCATCGTCGACAAGTCGGGCGCCTCCTGGCTCGGCCGCCATGTCCACGACCTCTACGTCGATGCGACCCTCGAGAAGCTTGGGGTTGCCCGCAAGGCGCAGACCGATCCGACCAAGATTGCCGCCGCCATTCTCGGTGGGGGCACGTGGAAGGCGCCGCATCCCCTCAATTTTACCATCCGGACGTCCCGGGTGAACGGTTCCCGAAGGATCGAGATCGTCGATGCCGAAGCCGCGCGCATTCCCGAGCTCAAGGCCATGGGCTGCTTCACCGAAATCATCGCCTACAAGACGCGGGTGTTCGTGCCACTCGACCGGGCCGAGGCGATCATCGCCAGCATCGCCGGGCAGGCCTGACCCCCGCGCTCATTTAACATCACTGCTGTTAGATGGGCGCGGCGATGTTGGATGAGGGGCGTTCCGCGTCGATCAGCAGATGGTAGCGCGTCGACTTGAGGGTCCCGGTCTGGCCAAGTGCGCCCATCGCCACCAGCTCCTGCAGGTCACGCGTCGCGGTCGCGCGCGAGGTGTCGGCGATGGTGACGTAGTTTGCAGCACTAAGCCCGCCCTTGAAGCCATCAAGGCCCTCGCGCAGCATGCGCACGATGACCTTTTCCTGCCGCGCATTGAGTCGTCCGCGAAACTTGTCGTGGAACCGCGTCTTGGCGAGCAGGAAATCGATGAGAGCCAGGCTGTGCGCCTGCGCTTCCAGTACCGTCTCGGCGAAATAGACGAGCCAGTCGGTGACCTCGTTGACCTTGTTGGCGGCTTCGAGCGCATCGTAATAGGCCGAGCGCCTGCGCTGGATCGTCTGCGATAAGGCGATGAGACTGGGCTGCCCGATTGCCTGCGACAGCGCCTTCTCAGAGATCGCCCGGCCAATGCGGCCATTGCCATCCTCGAAAGGATGGACGCTGACGAAGTAGAGATGGGCGAGGCCCGACCGGGTAAGGGCGGGCAGGGGTGCCGTGCCGGCAGGACCGCTCGCGGCGAACCATTCCAGGAACCGGGCCATCTCATCCGCCATCGCGCTCGACGGCGGAGCTTCGAAGTGAACGGTCGGCTTGTGCAGCACGCCCGAAACCACCTGCATCGCATCTTCGTGTTCGCGGTAGCGTCCGACCGCCTCGACGTCGCTGCGCCCGCTCAGCACCAACCGGTGCCAGTGCGACAGAACGTCCTCGGTTAGCGGATCGGCAAAGCCGCGGTAGAGGTCGATCATCATTTCCGCGATCCCGCGCTCGGCGGGCAGAACGCGGCGTTTCTCGGTCTCGAGCCCGAACTCGCGTCGCAAGGATACCTGGACGCTGTCGCGATTGAGCAACTCGCCCTCGATCTGCGAGGTCTTGATCGCTTCGTCGGTCATCACGTCGAGAACGACGCTCGTGCGGTCCTTCTCGCCAAGGTGCTTCACCACGCCGATCATGACGCCCGACTGCTGCAGGAATCGCGCCTCGAGCGCGGCGAGAGCAGCGCCGTTCCAGCGAAAATCAGGCCAATCCGGCTGCTGCCAGTTCCACTTCATGAGGCATTGATCCTGCGTTTATGCCTCACTCTATGCCGTATCTTGAGGCATAAATCCACAATTTATGCCTCACGGGGCTTTGAACGGCTGTGCCCGCAAGCATTTCGGGCTCGGTCTGACGTCCGGAGCGTCCTGAAACTGTGAGGGGAGGGGGGCTGGAAGAGGTGAGCCGAAGGGCTCGGCCAAATCCGGCTTTCAGGAGCACCCCCATGAACGACATCGAGTTGATCCCGCTCGGCAAGCTACGGCTGTCCGAAGCCAACGTCCGCAAGAACGACAGCAACCTCTTCATCGAAGAATTGGCTGCCAATATCGAGGCCAAGGGCCTCCTCCAGAACCTGATCGTTGTGCCCGCCAAGAAGCGCGGCATGTTCGACGTGACCGCAGGCGGCCGCCGCCTGCGCGCCCTCAACTTCCTTCTGACCGCCGGCAAGCTCCCCAAGGACCACCCCGTCGCCTGCCGGGTGCTCGACATCGATACCGCCGAGCAGTCCGAACTCTCGCTGATCGAGAACGTCATCCGGCTAGATATGACGCCGACCGACGAGATCCGCGCCTACAAGCACTTCGTCAACGAGGGCAGCGACCTCGACGCGATCGCCAAGCGGTTCGGCCGCACCCGCCGGTTCATCGAAGGCCGCCTGCGGCTTGCCGACCTTGCCGATCCGATCTTCGCCGCACTCGAGGAGGGCAAGATCACCCTCGATGTCGCCAAGGCCTATGCGACGACGCCCAACCATGATCGCCAGATGATGGTCTGGAGCGAATTGTCGAACTCATGGCAGGGCAACAACCCCGATTCAATCCGCCGCATGGTCACGCACAGCGCGATCCGCTCATCCTCGCCAATGGCGAAGCTGGCAACCGAAGCCGACTACCTGGCCGCTGGCGGCAAGATCGAGCGTGACCTCTTCACCGAAGATGGCGGCGAGACCTGGATCGATGCCGAGATCGCCCAGCGCATTGCCGGCGAGAAGCTCCAGGCCTTTGCGGCCGAGATTGCCGAAACCTCCGGCTATGCCTGGGTGCGCCCGATCCTTGAGACCCGCGTCACCTACAACGCGACCGAAGACCTCCACCAGGTCCATCTCGAACCGGCACCGCTCACCGACGAGGAACAAGTCGAGGCTGACAAGCTCCTCGAGACGATCTCGGCGCTGGAAGCTGAAAGCGAGACCCTCGACGAAGACGACGAGGCTGCCGCCGCCGAGTTCCAGACCCGCTGGGATGCCGCGAGCAGCGCCTACGACGCGCTCCACGACAAACCCCCGGTGATCCCCGAGGAGATGAAGGCGAATGTCGGCTGCTTCGTGATCATCGGCGCCGACGGCCAGCCCACGGTTGCCAGCGGCCTCTACAGCGACAAGCCGCTCGAACGCCGCAAGGCCCGCGGGGGCGACGCCGCCGAGGGTGCCAGCGGAACGGCAGGGGATGGCGGTAGCGCCTCGTCCGCGCCCAAGCCACTGTCGCAGAAGCTGGTCGAGGAGCTCGCGGTGCAGCGCCGCGACATTCTCGCGATCAACCTCGCCTCGAACCCGGCGATCGCACTCGACTACCTGATCTTCGCTATCGCGGACTCCCGCGCGCTCTACAGTGCGCAGGCGCTCGGAACGACGCTCCGCGCGCCGTCGCCCTCGATCTACCTCGCCAACTACCCCGAAAGCCCGGCGCATACGCTGATGGCTGACATGCGTGAGACGCTCGACCTGTCGTGGACCGAGCATCGCCGCACGGTCGACCGGTTCTCGGCGTTCAGCGCGCTCGACGACGATGCCAAGGCAAGCTGGCTCGCCTGGTGCATGGCAAAGACGCTGGAGGCGAGCATGGGGATCGACAAGAAGGCAGGGCAGTCCGGCCCCGAGCCGATCGATCTCCACGATCACCTTGCGGCGCTGATGGGGATCAACGTCGCCAGCCACTGGCGGCCGACCTCGGCCAATTACTTCGACCGCGTCAGCAAGCAGGCGCTGCTCGCCCATGTCAGCGAAGTCGGCGGCCCAACCATGGCGGCGAGCTTCATGGGCTCGAAGAAGGGCGACCTCTCGGCTTCCTGCGAGAAGCTGTTTGCCGGTGAGACCATCGTCGCCCCCGAGGTAAAGGAAGCCGCCCTCGCGTGGGTGCCAGAAGCCATGCGGTTCCGGGTGCTCGCGGCGAGCGAGCCCGATGACGAGGCGCCGGTCGAGCACGAACCCGAGAGCGATGCGGGCGACCTCGAACCTGCCGAAGAGCAGGACGCCGACGCCGGCGAGACCGTCGACGCCTGAGCCAGCCCTGCCGGCACGCTGCCCGCGCATCCCTTGCGCCCTGTGACAGCGTGCCGGCCCATCCAGGAACCACCTCATGACCATGATCACCAAGCTGCGCGCCCGGGTCTCTCCGCACGCGATCTCGAAGGTTACCCGGATCTTCAACGGGACCCTCGACGACATCTTCAACGAACTCTTCCAGAATGCCCGCCGCGCGGGTGCGACCAGCATCACCGTCACCGCGGAGCATCTGGCGGACGCCTGCCTCATCACGGTAGGCGACGACGGCGGCGGGATCGCCGATCCGGTCGACCTCCTCTCGCTCGGCCAATCCGACTGGTCCGACGAATGCCGCACCCGCGAGGACCCGGCGGGCATGGGCTTCTTCAGTCTGGCTGGCCTTGACACGGTGGTCAGTTCGCGAAGCGGGGGCGGTGCATTCTCGCTCGCGATTGCGGGGGATGCCTGGACCGGCGAGGCCGACATCGATGTGCTCCCGTGGGATGGAGCGCCCGGCACGACAATCGCCTTCCGGTTCGATCCGCAGCCTGACGGTAAGCTCGAACGCTGCGTCGAGGCGGCGGCGCGGTTCCTGTCGCTTGCCGTCAGCTACAACGGCAAGGACCTCGCCCGCGCCGATTTCCTCGCAGACGCGCACAAGGTCATCGAGCGGGAGGGGTTCCGGATCGGCGTGTTCCGCGACCGGTACTCGCCCCACATCGCGACACTCAACTTCCACGGGGTCACGTTGAAACACGCCTTCCCGGTCGTGAAGGAAGTCCATCACACCCAGTGGTCGGTGCAGGTCGACGTGATCGACGCGCCCGATCTCGTCCTGGTGCTGCCCGCCCGCAAGGAAATCTACCGCAACGCCGCACTCGACCGGCTCGTGGCGCTCTGCCGCGAGGCGATTTTTTCGGTCATCCGCGAGGAACCGTTCCACCGCCTGAGCTTCGACAACTGGCTCGAGGCGAACCTCTACCACGACGACTTCCCGCAGGCGGCCCGGCAATTGCCGCTGTGGTACCCGACGCTCGCCCGCGACAGCTACCGCGAGGTGCCGCGGTTTGCCGACCTCGAACCGGGATCGGCGATCTATGACGACACTGACTCCTTCGACGCGGTCACTTTCGGGCGGGCATTGCGGCGCTCGAACGGCGGCGAGATGCACCGCCTCGGCGGCCCCGAACCGCGCGCGTTCTACGAACCGATCACCAACTTCATCGGCTATCCCTGGTACGATGCCCTCCCGGCCTTCGTGCGGACCGGCGAGCGCTACACCTTCGATGGCGGCATACCCGCGGGCGAAGCCGAAGCTGTCACCCTGCGCCCCGACGCGATCACCATCGAACTCACCGATCAGCACGACCGGCGGCTCGATCTCGAGACCGACTTCGCGATCCTGGAAGATGCCGACTCCTGGGGCGACCCCGACTGCGCGCGCATTGCACTGACCCGGACCACCGCGCTAGGGCCCGATGATCTCACCGACCTCATCATCGATGCGGTGTTCTCGCCTTCGGACGATTCCGATGCGGACAGCTACGACACCCAGGAGACCCGATTCCGCCACGATGCGGCGGTGCGTGCCCATGCCATCCTCGAGGGCGAGGATGCCGCGATCCTCGCTGGCATCCGCATGGCTTTCGCTGACCGGGTCGCCTGGCGCATCCCGCATGGGCGCACGCTGCGCCTTTCCTGGTCGAGCGCCGCCTCCGACCTCTCGCCCGATCCTGTGCCGGAGGGCCCGGCCCAATGACCCGTCACCCCAAACCCGACGTCGCGCAGGTCATCACCGACCTGATCCTCGAGAAGATCGCCGCGGGCACCGCTCCCTGGCTCAAGCCCTGGACCTCGACCAGCACGCGGCCGCTCCGCCACAACGGGGTTCCCTATTCGGGGATAAACACGTTCTTTCTTTGGGCGGTCGCCGAGAGCCGGGGCTACGCCAGCCCTTACTGGATGACCTTCCGCCAGGCGCTCGAACACGGCGCCCATGTCCGCAAGGGCGAGAGCGGCTCGTTCAGCGTGTTCTACTCCTCGGCGCGCAAGACCGACACCGATCACCAAACCGGTGAGACGACCGAGAAGACCATCCGGTTCATGAAGTGGAACCACGTCTTCAACGCTTCGCAGATCGAGGGCCTGCCGGCGCACTACTACCCCGAGCCGCCCGATCCCAAGGCGATCGGCGAGCTCTCGGCCGGGGTGCAGGCCTTTCTCGACGCGATCCCGGTCCGCGTCGTCCACGGCGGCGACAGCGCGCATTACACGCCGAGCACCGACACGGTGACCTTGCCGTCGCCAAACGCATTCCATTCGATCGAGGCTTACTTCTCGACCCGGTGCCACGAGCTCGGCCACGCCACGGGGTCGGCCAAACGGCTCAACCGCCAGTTCGGCAAGCGCTTCGGGGACGATGCCTATGCCTTCGAAGAAATCGTCGCGTCGCTGTGCCAAGCCACCCTTTGCGCCGAATACGGCCTCCCCAACGAACTCCACGACAGCCACGCCTCCTACATCCACCACTGGATGAAGATCCTGCGCGGCGACAAGACCGCCATCCTCCATGCGGCGGCCAAGGCCGAGCAGGCGGTGAAGTGGCTGCGCCAGTTTGATCCGGCGCTCGGTTCGCCCCTGCCGGACGAACTCAAGGAGGCAGCCTGACGGCGTCCGGAAAGCGGAGGCACTGCGGCCGCTCGCAGAGCGAGCGGGAAGGGGAGGGGGTGGGAGCCCGATGCGCCAGGGGGCGCAAAGGGAGACTTCACCGATGAACTACGATCTCGATTTCCGCTATCGCCGTGCCCTGCAGCCCGACGCACTCGCGACCATTGCCACCGCCACCCAGGCCGTCGTCGATGCGATGCAGGACGCGCGCAACGCCGGGATCGACCCGGCCCGCGATCCCGCGACGATCCTGCTCGCGCGTCACGTCGGCCGCATCGCGCTCGGCCACGCGCCCGATGAAACCTTCGCGGAAGACCTGCCGCTGCGCCGGCAGTGCCTCGCCAAGATCGACGAGCTGAAGTCCAAGCCCGCGCTTGTCGCGCTGGCCCGCCGCGGCATCGGCTACGACCCCGAGGCCAAGCGCGCCTTCCACCGCGAGGCGCGTTCGGCGCTGCGGGTGGCGGCGCGCCATCTGGGACTCGAACCTGACCAGTACGATCTGCGCAGCAACTTTGCGGGGCCTGCGATCTCGGGCGAGATCACGCTCCACGGTGACGAAATCTATGTCCAGGTCTCGATCCCCTGCATCCGTCCGGGCCGCGAGGTCATGTTCCGCCGCTGCAAGGGGCGCCAGGACTACCTCGGCGATCGCAACCACTTCTGCGACATCGCCGTCCTTGCCGCACCGCCCAGCTTCCGCGCGCTCGTCGTTCGCGAGACCGGCCTTTCGATAAATCCGCGCCAGCAGGCGCTCGTCTAGGAGACCCCATATGGGTTGGCTGTTCATGTCACGCGGCGGCATGGCCCCGTTCGCCACGCCGAAGGCTTATCTCGACAACCAGTGCACCTATCCGCCCGACCCCGACAAGGGCCGGGCAACGGGGCTGCGTGTCCTCAAATCCACCGTGCGTTCGGGGGCCTACTACGCCGCCTGCCAGAGCTACGATGTCGAAGGCCCGCGCGAGACATTCGCGATCATCTGCCTTGTCAAATGGAGCCCCGGCGCGCGCAGCGGCGAAGAGTTTGGATACAAGGATCTCACTGAAACGATGGGGCCCTACAATTACGACTGCCCCGCCGCGATCCTCGATCTGCTTGGGCCACCCGGCAACGAATATGCCGCGCAGTGGCGTGAGCACTGCCGCCAGCGCCTTGCCCTGACCACGCGCCGCAAGCCGGCGCCCGGCGAAATGCTGGTGCTGGCCGAGCCGCTGACATTCACCGACGGGCAGAGCGAACGCAGCTTCCGCGTCGTCCAGTCGGGCCGCAAGACTACCTTACGCCGGGTTAGCGACGGGGTCGGGGTGAAGATCAGCAAGCTGATGAGCCGGGCGTGGACGATCGTGCCGCCGCCCGTGGCCCCGTCAGCCTCGTGACCGGCACCCAAGCGAGTAGCGCCATGACCGATCCCACCCCACCACAGCGCTCGTCCAAGCGGGCGCGCCTGTGCAGCATCGAGAATGCCAACCGGATCGCCACCCGGGTTGCCGAGCACGTCCAGGGCGACACCGCCGTGGTCAAGACCGGCAATCCGCTGCAGCCCTTCCGCGTGGTGCTGGCGAGCAAGGCGGCGCCGTGGCGCACCGTCTCGCGGGTCGTCACCTGCAACGATGACGAGCCGGATGATCAGTAGGGACCTGGCCCGCGCTCGACGAACCACGATTGCCCGAGCTCGAAATCCGGGCTGGCCGATACGACCGGGCCATCGGGCGCTTCGCTGACATAGGGTGAAACGAGATCCTTGCGCCGCACCCGCATGCGGCTGAGCCAGGCCGCAGTGCGGCCGCGCGCCTTGAGCATCGTCAGCAGCCAATCCATCGCCGCGGCCATCTCGACCACGCCGCGCCCGGCAAGGCAATAATAGATCGCCCGCTGGAAATCGTCGCACTGGGTGCTGAGTATACCGGCGAGCTTTGCCCGCCCACCGGGGGCATTCTCATGCACCAACGACACTGCCTCGCGCAGTTCGCGGACCGACAGGTAGGCGTCGTCCACCCCGACCCCGATGCACAGCGCCGCGATCGCCCGGCGCACCGGCGGCAGGTTCTCCTCGCACGAGGCATCGCGCAGGCCGATGTCGAGATCGAAATGGTCGAGGTGGCTGGGAGCGGGCATGGCGTGATCCTTTCCAAAAGAACGTAGCGTGAACACTCAAACCCCGTCAACCGGACAGCGGAGGGGAGGGGGCACTCGGCGGGGGATCAATCTTGAAAGGAAGAACCCATGACCCAGCTTGCTCAACTGACGTCCGCCGCCGTTGACCACACTTCCGAGATCGCCCGGCTCAACGACGCTGCCCGTGCAGGTTCACTGCCAACTTCGCGCACTGTGTTCACCCGGGCACTGGCCGACATCCTTGCTGGCGACGCCGAGCACCCCGGCGCCCGCCAGGCCAATCTGATGCTGGGGCAGGCCGCGCTTCGCAGGCTTATCAATGAAACACCGATCGATCCGGGCAATGACCCTCACGGTGAGCGCGACTTTGGTGCCGTCGAGTTCCAGGGGCACAAAATCTTCTGGAAGATCGATGTGTATGCCAACGACGGGACGTTCTCCTGGGGGTCGGAGACGCCGTGGGATGCGCAGCAAAGCTTCCGCGTGGTCACGATCATGCTGGCGAGCGACTGGTGAGCCGATGAGCCGGTATTCGTTGAAACCGCTGCCGGAGTACTCGGACATTTTCGAGGTAGCCGTTGGCTGGGATCCGGGGCTTGATACTTATTTCGTGCAGGTGTTCGGAACGCCCGATGCATCCTCCGAGCCTGACGTCCGGCTGTGGCAAGGCACAAGCTTGCGGGAGATTGTGGAGGTTCAAGCGTTGCTGGCGATTGCAGGGAACTATGCGGAAATCTCTGGCGAAGTTTCCGCAATCCTTGAATGGGATCGCGGAAACTGCCCGCATGATCCAATGCGACCAATCGGACGGATTGTTGCCGAAATATTGGGTCATCAGACGCTTCGACAATAGTCGCCAACATTTCCGCCGATCGCCTTGACGCGGGAGCCCGGAAAAACCTAGCTCCAAAGTGAGCTAGGAGTTACCTATCAACAGACCTCCGTTCACCCGCCGTAATGGTCTTCCCCGCAATCGCGTTGTTGAGACCTGACCATGAATTTCACCGAGGTGTCGATCCGACCGGTCAATCTGCGCAATGGCGCGCAGTCGGGATAAGCCTCTGTAAGCTTTCTGCGAAGCTGCCCGAGCAGGTCGATCACGCCGACGCTGGTCGCGGCAACGGCGACAAACGGATCGTTTTCATTGATCTCGTGGTAATAGACGTCAAAGAAATCTCCATCGGACAGTTCCTCTCGCTCGATTTCCTTGCCGAGCCAGTCCTCCAACGTGCAGCGCAGAGTCTCAAGCCGCTCCTTGACCGACCAAGGCCGTGCGCCAGACCGCAGTAGTGCCTTGATCATACGGCCTGCCTCTTGGTGCCCGGGGATGCCTAGAGCCCCGATAGGCTTCCGGCGGCTGCTCCACATCGAACTGTAAGGTTCCGTCGTCTTCGATGGCACCTGATAGGTCGTGCCCTTCGCCCGCGCCCGCCGGTGGTCCTGTGGCGTGACTGCCATTGGCGAAATGAAAGTCTCGTGGCCGGTGACGGACACGCCAGGCCAGTGTTCGGCGGTGACTGGCGGGGCGAGCCCGTCAATCTGATGCATCAGGGCGCCGAAGTCGAAAGCGTCGTCCTTCGCAGCCGCAACGAATAGCGGACACGCGCCGGGACTGTAAATGCCAGGCCAGGTCGACGCCTGCAGATGCCAGCCGTTGCGCGACGCCCAGGCCGCACGATCGTCGCTGACGACGGCGGCGGCATAGGGTTCGTCAAGCATGATGTAGCGTCCGGTCCGCGGATCATTCCAGTCGGTGCTGTGGTCGCGCTTTGGCAAGCGCTCGTCGAGCGCTACCGTGGCTTTGCGAGCGTGGCGATACTCACTCGGCTCGAGTCCGGTCGCCTCCATGAAGCGCAGCGCGCGTACCGCCTTGCATAGTTCCCCGCGTGCGAAGCTCTGATGCTCGGTGATTGAATCAGACAGGAGATGATCGGGCGCGGCCAACCGCAATCTCGACAACGTGCGCTCCAGCTTCAGTCCGCGCTTGCTGCAGATTTCCAGCAGGGGTCGCGATAGTCGGATCTCGATTGTCTCACGGCCCGAGCGGTAGGGCTTACGTTCATACCAATAGTAGGTGAGGAACAACCGGTGACCGTTGGCCGCAGAATTGTCGTTGCTATAGAGGACGCGTCGCGCGTGCGCGAAGTTCTCGAACCCAGCCTTTTTCGAGGCAAGGTCGAGGGCCTCGCCATGGGTGATCCCAGACGCCTTCTTCGCCTGATTGGCCAGTCGCTTAATGCCAATGATTGTCGACGGACGGATTGCTTCCTTCAACATGGTTGTTCTCCATGCTCGCAATGAAGCGTCACCTGCCGACCACCTCGCAAGCCTGAACAACATGGTTGAACGAAGCAGCGGAAAGTACAGGGTAGTGCTGTCGGACAGCTTTGGAATGGCAGGTGCCGTGCTCCTACCGGGAGCCTACGCAATCTATGTCGAGGTCAAGCCGAGGTCAAGGGGCCGGCAGATGCACGGGAACTCTAGTGCGTGCCCTCTCAAAGATCTACCATAAGTGGCGGACGGTTCGCGGACCGATCTCGAAGCTTTCCGCTAGTACCTGCCGTACATTTACACGGTGGATTATGGATGAAACCGAGCACATTGCGGTCAGTCTGCTTTTGGGTGCCGAAGGCGACATAGCTGCTGTTTGCTTTGCGGCTCCATCACGCCGCCAATGCGGATTGTACGTTTCCGGGAAAGAGTCTTAGGGCAAACGAATTGGCAATTTGTCGAGCGCTCGATTCAGACAGACCGGTCACGCTCCCGACCAAAGCGCTGCCTTCAAAAAAACTCTTGGGCTCAACGCCGGCAGCAATCAGCTGATAAGTTCGAAATAAAATCGTTCCAATATCACCATCGGCAGCTTGCCTGACCATTTGATCATACTCAGAATCCAAACTGATATGGTCCCAATGCACCGTGCAATACGTTTTTGCCCTGGATATATGTAGAAATGGAATCTTGCGCCGTTGGCACTCATAAAACCATGCATCTCGACCGGCGGAGTCTCGCTTGTCGAATAATCCCCAAGCTGGGTCTGGCCACTTGATCCCATTGAAAATGAATCGAAAATGTTCAGACGAGGTTCTGTCGTAACCCAAGTGGGCTGCGCGATCCTCGAAGGCATCGAAATTTGCATCGTAGACCGTCGCGTCTGACCAATGATTGGAGGCCGTCAAGTAAGCTAAATTGGATCGAAATCCGATTAGCGCGGCAATCGCTTCCGTGGCGTGTGCGGAGCGCATATCAAAATCACCCATAAGGACGGTCTTGAGCAAACGAATATTTGCAGATGTTGGCAACAGGATAGCCATGCGAACTCCAAGGGGTCACATCGGTCGCCATTTAATCGAGCTGACCACTGGTTTCGCGGGCAGACTGAAGAGTTAATCAAAACCTATTTAGCTTGGCGACAGGCATGGAGGTAAAGCCGTCCAGCAAGGCTGGACCTACACCCAGCCACTGTCAACCATTGTTCTGCATCTGTCCTAACCATTGCTGCGCATGCGTCCGGCCGGACTCCGTCGTCGGATCATGTGTCGGACAAAAGATGTGGGGAAGCCAACCTCTCAGCTTGTCCGGGAAGCACGCAACAGGTAGACGGGAACATAAGGAGATCATTCCTTGGGCGAATTGCTAAAACCCGAAGTGTTGGTGCTGTTTCTGGTCTTTACAGTACCAGGTGTGATCGCGCTTTATTTCCGCAGCCAATTCCTCGCCGGTCGGTTGCCGCCAGTTTCCGAAGGGGCACTTGCATACATCACGTTGTCGCTGGCCTACCACGCCATGGCCTTTCCTCTGGCCGAGGGCCTCTATACGTCGGGACGCATAGACGGCACCTATGGCCTTAGCTGGTTTGGTCTGCTCTTTGTGGCTCCCGCAGCACTAGGTGTGACACTCGGCCTCAATGCCCGCAAAGGCTGGAGCAAGGCCCTTCTCTCGCGCATTGGCATCAACACCGTCCATCCGGTCCGTTCCGCTTGGGACTGGCGCTTCTCCGCCTGCGAAGAATGCTGGATCATTGTCACCCTGAAGGACGAGACCAGGTTTTACGGTTATCTAGGTACGGGCTCATTTGCCTCGTCCGATCTGGCCGAGCGCGACTTGTTCGTCGAGTATGTCTTCGATTTCCCCGGAGAAGGCGAGCCTTGGACACCCCGTGGATCCAGCGTTTGGCTGGCCCATGGCGAGATCCGCTCGATTGAATACCTACCGCGTTGAAGGAGGCGCTCAATGTCCAGTGAACGCATGACGACCAATTGCCCGGCCGGAGCGGGTAACTTCGGGTACCAGCCAACCGAGACGCGCGGTCATCAGCCAGTTGCCGCAAGACCCCGTTCGTCTGGAGCAGAAGGCCCCACCGCAGCAGCCAGTTCGAGTGGACCTCCGGTCAATCCTCCCACGCAGGGCACCAGCGCCCGCAAGTAATTCCCCCGGCACAAAGGCAAAAGACATGAGCACCAAGGACGGAAACAGCGGGCGGACCATGGCGAACGACGGCTACCAGCCGCTCGGCAAAGGCTACCAGCCCATGGCAGTGACGCCGACAAATACAGCGCAGAACGGCCACCAACCGACCACAGGCCAAAGCGGCAATGGACCTCCCGCCAATCCCCCGACCCAGGGCGGCAGCGGCAAGAAGTAGGAGCGGGCCGGCACGACAGGCCAGCTTCGCCCGATTACCTTGCAATGACCATTGTCCGTCCCGTCATCATCGCGCCTGACAGCGCGCATTGGTCCCGCTGGATCGATGCGACGCTTCGTCCCCTTCACAGGGACCACGTGGCGGCTGCCACGCTTTACGACCGCCTGATCGCCGCTGGCCGCATTCCGCTCCTGACCTTCCACCACCTCGAGGAACTTCTCGCGATCGAGGATAGTGAATGGGCTATGCGCCGGATCGGGTTTATCCAGTCGCTGCCGTTGATCGGGTTCGTCCGCTACCCCGATAGCAGTCTGCAGACTGGGACGATCGTTGACATCTTGGCTGCGGAACTTGAAGCCGCTCTTCACGGAGCCGATGCAATGGCTGAGGTTCGCGAGGCCGCGCGAGGCCTGCTTGTCCGGACTGGAAGCGGCACCGATGTGATCGGCACCGAGATGTGGATCTGGCAGGTCGTCCGCGCGGAATGCCGTCGCCGCAACCGCAGTTCCCGTTCGATCGCTGCCATTCGCCGCATGGGCCTGTTCGACGACAGGCGCTCTGTCGGCGACATCGTGAAAGGCTCGATCCGCCCGCCCAGCGAGCGCCAGTCCCGCCTCGCCCGGATGTCCGGCGAAGTGACCGATCATGTCCGGGCCCGGGGTGATGTCCGGATCGAAGACCCCGCTGGAGTGGCGAACTGGTTCATGTCAGAAGTGGGCGAGGTCGATCTGCCGCCTGACATAGACGTGAGGGGCCTTTTGGAGTGGGCGCTCACCGGGCAGGGCCTCGACCGCGAGGAGATCCGCGACGATGCTCTGCTCGCCGACCTCAACCGCTTGGCCATCTATCGGACGCGCCTCAGGATTATAGCCGATCACCTTGGAGTACCCTATGTGCGGCTGAAGGCCATTGACCCGGCTATCCTGCCCAGCCTCTGGGTCCAGCACGGGCTCGAACGCCATGGCCAGGATCGGCAACGCCGGCCGGGAAGCGATCTTGCCGACGAGTGCCTTGCTGCCCTTGCCCCTTATGTCGACGAGTTGTTTGTCGATCGGCGTACGCGGGAGGATTTCAGGCGCCTGGGGCGGGCAGACAAAAGCCTCGTCAACCGGATCGGAACGGTCAGGAGCGCGGGCCAATTTACTGAGTTGCTCTCTTAGTCCGCTGCACTTTCGCCAGCGCCTCGTTGTGTGCGGTTTACGCAGAAACACACTGCTCTACGCCGTCAGACTGATCGCGAGGCCCTGTGTGATGAGTCGCTATTGCCCCTCCCTCGGCGCGTACTTGACGGTCGTAGCCCCATCAATCACCTGCACAATAAATCACCAGGACCGAGATATCGGACATCGACGGTATCGCCGAGCCAACCGACACTTGCCAGTGCCAAGCCCAGCCGTTCCGAGTTGAGCGGTTTGTCGAGACGCCCGAGGCGCGTGAAGTCCGCCGCATAGACAAGGGTTTCGCCACCTCCGTCGACGAAGCGCAGCGCTGTTCCAACTGGCGGGCCGAATTTATCCCATTTGACATCGATCTCATGGCTTGTCGACGCCCAGGTCCGCCGTCGTTCGGGCGCCATGTTCTCGATGAACTGAAGCCAGAGCCCATGCGATGCCGTCGTCGGCCAATCGGGATTGTCGCACCCACCGGCGACGGCGTCTTCGCGTAACCAAGCACGCAATTCCGACATGGTGGTAAAATCCGCCTGTGTCTGCGAAACCGCACTGATCGCCGCCAAGCGCGAGCTAAATCCCGCATGCATCAGCATGACCGCCGAGACGTTGAGCGAGCCAGTCTCGACGGCGCCCACCGCCACGCCGAGCTCAATATCCTCCATCGAGAGCCCGCCTTCGAGCACATCGCCGTGCGCTAGGCCGCGCACCCGAACGGCTTCCATCGCCCAAGGTAATTTATAGACCAGCGCCTGCTCGACGAATTTCAGGACCTCATCTTCCCTGCCGGCAGCAAGAGGCGCGAGCGCGCGACCTTCGAGCCACGCCTTCAGGACGGTTGGCCAGTCATCGGGCAGGTCGTCGGGGACGAAAGGAGCAATAGCGAAGACCTTTTTGGCGAACGCAGTCAATGCGGCGATCGCTTCGTCCGCATCATCGACGAGAATGGCACCATTGGCCCGGACCAGAAGCTCGTTCAGTTCGGCGGCATCAGCGTCGAGCGCTTCGCCGGTCGCAAGGCCGACGCCGGCAAGGAAATAGCCGCGACGCTGCGTGGCCGTCGTCCGGCCCCAGATGAATTTCGCGCGCGCGACCAGCCCGGTCTTGAGCAACTGCTGGACAGCAGCTTTGCGGTGCTGAAGGCGCCGCGTCCACAGTGACGACGTCAGCACGTCATCGAGCATCGCCTCGATCTGATCGTCCGGCACTTCCTGCTCGCCGAGCATGCTGAGCAGCGCCGTGTCGAGTGTGGTGAGATACCCCGACCAGCGCCCGCGTTCCTGTTCGTTCACATCGCTGCTTTCGGTCGGCAGCACCGGGAACTCCCATGCGGTCATGCCGGCAAGATATTCCAGGACCGTCGCCATCGACTTGGCCTTGGTCTTGCGGACGATCCGGCCCATCAAAGAGAGCAGCAGCCTCAACAGGCCACTCTCCATTTCCTTGCCCTTGGCGCTATCGACCATCCCCTTCCACTCGGCACGGCGACTGGTGAGCCGGTCGAACATTGGCATAATCACCAAGCCCTCGACATCGACATAGGCGCGGCCGGCACGCCCGACGACGTTGCGGAATTCTGCGATGTCGATCGGCTCACTTCCGCGTTTGAGGCCGTGGAAGATCAACGTCGTGGCCGACAGGTTCAGCCCCTGCGCGAGCGTCGGCGACGACACCGTCACCCGCAGAACGCCATCGCGGAGCAAGCGCTCGACTTCCTTGCGATAGGGCGTGGGGAGCGCGCCATGATGGATCGCGACGCCGAGGCGCAGACATGCCAGCACCGGACTATCAACGCCAAGCCACTCAGTGCCGATTGCGATCGCATTGTCCAGTACGGTCGGGTCGTGATCGAGCACCGGCACGATAGATCCGCGTTTGGCTAGGTCGACGATGGCTTTGGCGAATGGCTCAACCGATCGGCGTTGCGGACAGAAGATCAGCACCGAGTGCCGGTCTGCGACCAACGCCCAGGCAGTCGCGATGCACAGTTCGCGCTGATCACACGGGAAGAAGCGCGTCTTGCGACCCTTGGGCAGGCTGGCTGTCAGGAACCGCGGCACGTACGGTTTCTCTGCACCGACCGAGATTTCGAGCTTCGCGTGATCGCCACGCCATTCGACCTCGCCGTAGCGCAGGCGCGTTGGTCGCCAGTCCATCTTGATTAGTCCGTCGTCCTGGTCGCCGGTCAGCCACGCCGTGAAATCCTGCAACTGATCGCCATCGGGAAGGATGGCCGAAAGACAGACGATGCGCCGGGTCTTGGCGTCGCTGCGTCGCAAGAGGCGCTGGATCTGAACCTCATAGCGGACTTCGCGCTCGGTCAGTCCAATCATATGGCCTTCGTCGAGGACGACGAGGCCTACACTATCGAGCAGGTCAGGGTCGTTACGGAGGGCGAAATCGAGCTTCTCTGGCGTGGCGACGATGATGTCGCTTTCACGCAGGAAATCCTCGTCCACTTCGCTGACGCCGATCGCGCCATAGAGACTTGAGACCGTTTTTCCGAGCGGCTGGAAGGTACGCTGAAGCGTCACTTCGGTTTGCGCAGAGAGCGCGCGCAGCGGGGTCACGAACACGACGCGGCGCCCCGCAGCGAGACAGGCCAGGATGCAAAGCTCTGCGACGCGCGTCTTGCCCGCGCTCGTCGGCAACGAGATGACCATATTGTCGTTGAGATCCAGCGCCCGGGTCGCAGCATCGATCTGGGAAGGCCACAGGTCGATCTCGGAGCGACCGCGACGCAAGAGTGACGCGATGAACAATTCGCGGTAGGCGGCCCAATCGACGGCTGTACCGTCGTCCGGAGCCTTGGGGAGGCGGACGTGGAAGCTCGACGACCACAAATCGTCGAGCAGGTGGATCGTGAGCCGGTGGCACCACCAGCTCGGCACGATGTTGAGTTCGGCCGCAGAAGACAGGCCGGTCTTCAGGCGTTCGATCGCGGAGCCGATTAGCGCTTCGTCTCCCCGCTCGAACGCAAGCAGTGCGATGGCGAGCGCTGCCGTGAAATTGTCGGAAAGCGCCCGATCGACAACCTGCAGGAGCGGTTCGTGTACCGACTCGTCTTCACTGTCGTCCAAAGCTGGCGCGTCACCTGCGACTTCTCCCGCGAGGTGCGCGATCATCGCATCCTCCAACGCGTTGTCACGCTCCTCGCGAATCAGCGTTTCGAGCGTCATCAGGTCCCGCAGCATGAGGAGCGCGACCGCGCGTTCCGGCACGCTGAGATTGGCCTCGTTCAACCCCTCGTGCAGTAATGAGAAGGCCCGTGCGGCATAGCGGGCAAGATGATAGCAGGCACCTGCCATCAGCCGGTGGAAATCCCGGTCATTCGTGATGCGGCCACGCGCTGTCGCCGCCTCAATCGCCGATGCGGCATGTTCGAAGGCACTTCGCGCGGCACTAGACTCGGCCTGCTGATCGAGCAGCCGCAACCCCTGGTTCATCAGCGAATAGGCGTAACTCAGGAGATCATAGGTCAGCATGGTCGAGAATTGCGGCGCTTCAGGCGGCACCACGCCGTCGCGCCACACCATCGCCCGCGCCTGTCCCTTCGCGAGCAAATCGTCACGGAACCCGGCGGCCGTCGCCTGTGCGATCAACTGGGCGATTGCTTCAGGGCTTGTTGCCATCGGCGATCACCTTCTCGAAGACCTGTTTGATGAACGCCTGATGGGTCGATACCCGCAGGCCGACCGCAAACTGTGGGATCTTGCCGCTGTAGGCGTTAAGATTGGCGGTGAGCAGTTTGCTCGGATTGTTGCCGGTGAACATGAACATCAGGTGCGACAGCTGATTGATTTCGATCCGGGCCTTGATCTGAAACTGGTCGATTACCTCGGCCAGCGCGGTTTCGCCCGTTTCGAACAATCGATCCGCAACGAACGCGAGCGCGTGCGGCGTCGGCCTCCCATTGCTGGAAGCAAGCGCCGTCCTTGCTTCATCGACCGTCTTCTTGCCAAGCGCTGCGCGGCTTTTGACCTCGCCCTTCAGAAATTTGACCGTGACCCCAGGATCGAGCCTGATACCCAATATATCGTCACCCCGCATCGCCATCTCGCGGTGGTCCGACCACCGCAACTTGAAGACGCCGACCGAATAGCCGGTGAATTCCGACACATAGCTGGCAGCAAGAATCTCCCCCAGATCGCCCGACCGTGATTTTGCACCCTGCGGCAACTTGGTTTGGATATAGTCTGCCACCGCCGACTTCCCGAGCCGCCGCAGGATGTCGCCAATGCGATCGGGTGCGGCATAATGCCCGGGAACGACAGCAGCCACCGATGCGACACCCGTGCTCACGAGGGCCGCCGCGTCAGCCTCAAGATAGACGAGGCTGTGCGTTTTGACCTTTGTGACGGTCTCGCCGCACCAAGATTTGATGTTTGCCACTTGGCACGTCCCCCTTTCTGACGGCCCTATCACAGCAAGATGCGCGACTGCATCATTTAAGCGAATGGTATCGTGGAAGATTTCATCGACCTATCAGGTCTACCCGTGTGGCACCTTGGCGGCCTTTTCCCTTGCCGGTCTGTCTCCCAAGTTTGGTGGTTCTGTTAGGCAATGAGCTGACCCGTCGAAATAATTTGCGGTTTGGAAGATCTAGCTCCCCCTGCGGGCAAAGCCCGCAGCTTCGGCCTGACGGCCGGGAGGGAAGGGGGGTGGGAAGAGAGTGATCGAACAAGGGGTTCGGTCGCAATCGATCCACCTAGGAGAACGTCCATGAACATCGGTGAAATCCGCAAGAACGCCAACGGCCAGCTGATCGGCTCTGTCGAAACGCTCACCATCACCCGCACCATCGGCCTGCGGCCGGTGACCTCCAGCAACCCGCGCGCCCCTCGCTACGAGATCGTCGCGCTCAACGACCAGCGCCGCTGGGTGATCGTCGGCGCGCTCTTCGAGCTCTCCTCGAACTCGACCGGCGAGAGCTTCTACCAGGGCAAGATCGACGATCCGTCGATGGTGCAGCCGCTCTACATCGCCGCGTTCCCGCGCGAGGATGGCACCATGGCGATCGCCTGGCAGCGTCCGCGCCGCCGTGACAACCGCCTCGGCACCGCCGAATACGGCGAGAGCGACATGTTCCCGGCCGACGATGCCGGCGGCGATCGCCGCGAGGAACAGGCCGGTGACGGCCTGGGCGAAAGCACCGCGACCCCGCCCGTCAAGCGCGGACGGGCGGGTGCCAAGGACGGCGCCGAACACGATGGCGCACTGCCGCCGCTCGTCGACGCCTGATCGGCAAGCCCAACTCCAACCGGCGGGGGCCCCAAGCGGGTCCCCGTCCCCGTGCAAAGGCCGCGGATGAGCCCCCCGCGCGGCCTGAGGCGGAACGCCGGCACTGCCCCCCGCCCGGCGTTCCGCCTCTTCATTTGCATGGGGATATCCGGAGAACCAAAATGCTCACCGACAGTGAACGCTTCGCATTCACCGCCCGGCGCCACCACGCCTTTGCCAGCACCGGCAATGCCTACGACGCGGTCCAGTGCGACGAGGCCATCAGTACCGGAGACACGCTGGTCGTGCTTGCCGAGGAGGTGGTCGGCGTCGCCATGACCTGGCCGTTTGCCGTGACGCAGGCGCACGGGAATCTCCATGCCCTGTCCGCGCCGCGTGAAGGTGAGACGCTCGCGTATCTCGCCCGCTCGCTCCACGTCAGCGCTGCCGACTTCGAACACGCCGCCGAGATCGCCAGGCGTTTCGGATTTACGCTCGATCCGCAGATCGAGGCGCTGCTGGCCCGCCCCGCGGGCTGAGCAAGCGCGCTTCAGAGCGGCAGGGTGGACTGCTCCAGTGACGGCGTAATGACCGGCGCGTCGACCGCATCGGCAATCACGCGCGCGAGTTCGAGCGCGGCATCCTCGCGCAGGCACGAGCTTGGGGCCGTGATCCCGACCCGCGCCCAGCCCGGGGCGTCCAGGATCGCATGAGCGACAGCAGACGTATCGATTCGTTCCATGCCGTCAAAAGAACATAGAGGGAACGATTTTGCAAGATGGCGGGCGCTGCTGCTCGTGCTGATTGACAGGGCAGGGCGGTCCGCCGAGCATCGGGGCATGTGCAATTTGTACCGCATGACCAAGGCCCCTGCAGAAATCGCCCGTCTGTTCGGTGCGCGCAGCGCCGCGGGCGCGAACTTCGCCGCCGAGGTCTATCCGGGCTATCCCGGCCTCGTCGTTGCCGAGGGCGAGACGCGGGTCATGACCTGGGGATTCCCGCTGATCCTGAAGGGCAAGAACGGTCAGCCGCTGAGGCCCAAGCCCGTCAACAACGCGCGCGAGGACAAGCTCGGCACTGCATTTTGGCGCCCAAGCTTCGAGCGCCGCCGCTGCCTGATCCCGGTCAGCGCCTGGGCCGAGGCTGAGGGCATCAAGGGGCAGATGACCCGGACCTGGTACTCGCTGGCGGGCGAAGAGGTCTTTGCCGTCGCCGGGCTGTGGCGCCCGACCGAGGAGTGGGGCGCGGCCTATTCGATGGTCATGGTCGATGGCTGCCCGCAAATGACGGACGTACACGACCGCATGCCCGTCGTCCTCGCCCGAGAAAGCTGGGAGCAATGGCTCGCGGGCACGCCCGCTGAAGCCTTCGCGCTGTGCCAGACCTGTTCCAGTGAACTCGCAGTCGATCGCAGCACCGAGCGCTGGGGTGCTGGAAGGCCCGCGGCGACGTCACAGTGAGGGGAGGGGGGCTTCGCCGGTCGGATCAGACCCAAGCGAAAGGACCTAGCCCATGGGCGACCGAGTCCCCGTCCACATCACCATCGGCGGCGTACTGCCGCGCGAACATCTCGAAGCCTTTGCCGCACATGCGGCGGGCTATGACCTGCGCACCGAGTGGGACGGCGAACCCTTCGATCCGGCGGAGCTCCCCCACGGCGAACCGCTCGAGCTTTACGGCACCGAACTCAACGGCGGGCAGATCCCCGAGATCGACGCCTTTTGCGCCGAGCACGGACTGCCGTTCCGCCGCTGGTCGGGTGGCTGCCCCGGCGCCTATCTTCCCGAGATCATCCTGTTCGATGGGCAAGGCCAGATGCGCGACTACACGGCGAGCGAAGACGAATACGTCCTCTTCCCGCCGTCGTGGATCAACAGTTTCACGCGGCTGCGCGATCTCAAACGCGAGATGGGTCGCGCCGAGCTGACCATCCCGGCCTTTGTGGTGACCGGAGGTGCGAGCGATGACCGTAGCTGATGGGGCCCTGCGGGCCACCTCGCGCGAGGCGGTGCTCGCCCGCTTCCCGCTATCGCGGGTGAGCGAGTCCTTCTTCGACGACATGCTCGGCGTCCTGCCGCCGGCGCACATCGCGGGCTTGCCGGGCTTCTTCGTCATCGAGGCGGTGAGCGAAGACATCCACGCCCAGTTCGTTGCTGCCGGCGGCCGCTTCTACGGCGGCTATGTTGGGCTCAAGGATCGCGCAGGCCTGATCACCCATGCGCGCATTGCGGCCTTCGATGCCGCCCATCCCGACGCGGTGGAACTCGCCTGGTATCCCGACGCCTGCGAGGAGGCAGCGCGATGAGCCGGCACCGGATCCTCGAATTCGGCGCCGGTCCCGCCGATGAGCCCTGCGCGCAGCTCGGGCAATGCGCAGACTTTGCCGCGGCCAACACCCTCGAACTGCTCGCCTACAAGGCCGCAATCATTGCCATCAACGGCGAGCCGCCGCTGCCGCTCGGCTTTGCCCTTGTCGCCAATGTCCATGATTTCGGGACATACCGGACCTTGTGGCTGGTCTCGGCGGAAATGCCCTTGCCGGAAGGCGCTCAGGCCTGGCTCGACGACCTTGTGGAACCAGCCACCTGGATCGCGGCGGGATTTCCGCAGCCGGTGACCTACGAGGGCTCGCGCGCCGTCATGCGCCCATTCCGCGACGTGGTCGCTGCCGCGCTCCAGATCACCCGGGCGAACGCCGACGGCAGCTTTTTCCCCGCTGCGAACGCGGTGCTCCACCGCAACCTGCTCGCCGCCTACGGTCCTGCCAGGGTCGCTGCCGCCGACACCGGGTAAGGGGAGGGGGCTGGAGCAGGCGTTCCTAAAGGGAGTCCAAGTCCATGCCTCGCTTCTATGCCGGGATCGGTGCGCGCGCGACACCGCCCGAGATCCTCAGCCTGATGACCCGCGCCGCCTTCGCGCTCACCAAGCGCGGCTATGTCCTGCGCTCGGGCCACGCCATCGGCGCCGACAGTGCGTTCGAGCGCGGAGCCGGCCGCGATGCGCAGATCTTCCTGCCGGCGGCGGGCTGGCGCGGCTCGGCAAGCGAGTTCCATCCCGAGACGCTCGGCGACCAGCTCTGGGGCAGGGCGCGCATCATCGCTGCCGCGCACCATCCGGCCTTTGCCGGGCTCTCGGCGTTCGTCCAGGCGCTTCATACCCGAAACGCGTTCCAGGTCTTGGGCTGCTCGCTCGATAGCCCTGCGGAATTCGTGTTGTGCTGGACCGCCGACGGCGAGGCTTCGGGCGGCACCGGCCAGGCGCTGCGCGTTGCCGCCAGCCACGGCGTCCCCGTCTTCAACCTCCAGAGGCCGCGGACACGCGCCCACGTCGAGCGCCACCTCATCCTCTGACCCGTTCAATTCCGCGCGGGTCCGCCGTTCTATCCCTTGCCTTGGCAACGGGACGTGGGGCGCGCGCTGCAACACGAAAGTCCCAGCCATGTCCTCGATTACGCTCACGCTTGAACTTGCCTGCACCCGCGAGGAAGCCGCGCGCTTCGCCGCGGTCGAACTGTTCCTCGCCGAAATGGCTGAGAACGCCGAGGCCGAGCCCCCGGCCGAACTCGACGCGGTCTTCGGCGTGAGGCCTCGCGAGACGATCCTCGGCCTTGCCGGCCACCCGCAGCCGCTTGGGATCACCTGCCGGTACGACCGCGAGGGTGGCGTAATGACGCTCGCTGCGTCGGGCGGCAAACCGAACCTCGCCGCGCTCCCGGTGCTGCTGCTCTGGCTCTATCCCGACAAGCTGCCCATCGCCTACTCGGTCCACGTAACCGAACGGCCCGAACTCGCGGTCTGGACGATCGTGGGCCTCAATCGCATCGAGATCACCCAGCACGAAAGCGAGGTCGCCGCGCGGCTCGAGGCCTTGCGGGCGATTGGTGACACGCCCCGGCGTCTCGACCTGCTGCCGACCAAACCGCTGCCCCGATCGGACGACTGAGCCTGCTCAGGCGGCCTGCTGACCATCCCAAGTTCGCCGCGGCGGCCGGCTGACGCGGGCCGGGAGCGGCTCGCCTTCCTTCCACAGCAAGTGTGCGACGCCTTGCCCGGCGAGCAGCGCTTCCAAGGGTTCGGCCACCTCGTTGTCGCGGTCATGGATGTGGATGGCACTCGCTTCCTCGCCGGTGTCCTTGAGTACCAGACTGGCGATCGGCGTGTCGGTGTCGAGATTGACGCGCAGGCCCTTCACGAACCGCCGCTTCTCCGCCACCGCCTTGCCGACAAGATAGCGCTCGTCGCTGGTTTCGTAGGGGAGCCATTCTCCCGTTACCGGCATCAGCGCGACCTCAATGAGGTCGAAAGTGCCCTCTCGCCGCCGCGCGAACGAGCCGGCGAGAACCAGATGGCCGCTTTTGCCGTTCGGCCCATCCTGCGCTTGCCACAGCGCAAGTTCGCCCGCGAACCGCTTGTGGAAGCGCCGCGCCATGTCCTGGTCCATCACAAAGGGCATGTCGCCGACATGGCGCAGGACGATTCTTTCTGCGCCGTGCGCGGTCACGATCTCCTTGATCTCGCCCACGACCACCATCATATCGCCCTGCGAGGCATAGACCCGGGCGAGGGCCGCGCGGCGGCGGGCCCGGATCTCTTCCTTCTCTTCGATCTTGAAGCTCTCGGGCACGAACAGCACGTGGGGCAGGGCTTCCTGCTTGGCCCGGCAGCTTGCCGCTGCCTCGAGCAACGCGCGGCGCACGACGAACCATGTCCGCTTGCCCGCCATCTTCGGATGCCAGTGTGTGAGTTCGGCCCGATCCCAGAGGACGTGCAGCAGCCCCCGCATCGACAGCTTCTGGCCCGAGGACTTCACCGTCGGCTTGTCGTTGGTGAGTGCCGCGGGGGCGAGCCGGGCGGCCCCGCGCGACAGCGGGAAGCCGAGTTTGAGGCTGGTCTCGCCGCTCGCCTCATCGTCGAGCACGGCTGACCCACGGACCTGGCCCATGCCGGTGAGATAGTCTGGCGCTTCGTAGTGATCGCAGGCGGTCGCATGACGCGCGCCCGAGCCCGGCCAGCGCGCGAGCACGTAGCGGTTCTGCCGGTGCGAGATGTAGAGGGGGAGCTCGGTTCCCTTGCGGCATTCGCAATGGACCGGGCTTTTGCGCTCGTAGGCGTCGCGCAAGATGAGCTGAAGTTCATCGCCTTCGGCCACGCTGCGGCCGAGCACACGGTATCGCTGGATCATTGGGTCTCTCCAATTTCTCGCGATCGACGCTGCCCGTTCGACCTCTCGCGCATCTCCTTCAGGTTTTCGCGGCCCCGGATGGGCACGCTGGGCTCAGACTATGATAGCCGCTCGGTCGCCGCAAGCCCGCCGAGCGGGCGCCTCGAGCCTGCCGCTGCACAACCGTGGAGGCCGCCGGCGGTTTGCTGGCGTGGCGGCATATGCCGCGCTACCGGTCCTGTGATGGATAACCTTTTCGCTTCGCAGCCCATCGCGGGCGCCACCCTGGCGCGCAGCGACATCGAGCGCCTGATCGGCGGGGCGGCGCGCACACTCATCGACTGCGACCTCGAGGAGGCGGACCTCTCCGGCCTCGACCTCACCCGCTGGCGCTTCGAACGCTGCAACCTGCGGCGCAGCGATCTTGCAGGGGCAAAGCTCGAAGGCACGGTCTGGCAGGGCTGCCGGGGACCGTTCGCCAACTTCTCGGGTGCCAACCTCAGCGAAGCCGAGTTCATCGGCGGTGACTGGAACAATTGCGCGATGCGCCGCGCGAGCCTGACCTCGACCCGCTTCACCGGCTCCAAGCTCACCGGCGCCGATTTCACCGAGGCGCGCGCCATGCACATCCACTTCGAGGAAGTGCTGCTGGTCTCGGCAAAGCTGCCCGGTTTCTCGTTCCGCAAGGAAGCCCTGCGCCGGGTCGACCTGTCCGGTGCCGATGTGCGCAAGGGCGATTTCCGCATGACGGTGTTCGAGGACTGCTCGCTGCGCGAGGCGATGGTCGCCGGATCGCGCTTCGAGGGCTCGGACCTGCGCGGCGCCGACCTTGGCGGGCTGCGCCTGGTCGATGCCGGGCTGTTTCGCGGAGCGACGATCTCGCGCGAGCAGGCTGGGCAATTGCTCGGCGAACTGGGGCTCAACGTCCGGTAGGATCCGAACCCCGGGGGCGGATCACCGGTCCTGCTGTGCGTCCCGTTCCAGGGTCTCGGTCACGCCTTCGGCAAGCCCGAGGCACAGCGCGGCTTCCTCGCGGGTGAGCCTGATCTCTTCAGTATCCAACACGCCTAGCTTCGTGCGCAGGACCTGCGCCATCGCGCGCGCCACCTGCAGGGCGCTTGGCATCATCCGTGGTTCAGGCATGGGCCGGAATCCTTTCCCTTCGGCGGCTCTGCCTGCGGCAGTTGGGCCGGACAGGTCGCATTGGAGCGCATTAATAACGGTTTTGCCGGGATGTGGCGAGGTGAGGAGGGAAGGGGGCACCC
Source organism: Sphingomonas sp. ERG5 (assembly GCF_000803065.1). Taxonomy (GTDB): domain Bacteria; phylum Pseudomonadota; class Alphaproteobacteria; order Sphingomonadales; family Sphingomonadaceae; genus Sphingomonas. The sequence continues at coordinate 67,322 of NZ_JSXI01000076.1, read as the reverse complement.
CGACACCCGCGCCCCACGCGGGCACCGCGGCGACCCGCTCTACTTGCTAGGGCGGAGCGTCGGCGCTGTCGCACCGCCGCCCACCCAAGCTCGCCGGCATGAATGCCGGCCCTTCGGGTGACGATCGGGGCCAGGGGGGAGATGTGGCAAGGCTGGTTGGCGCAGGCGGGCGAGGGCGCTAGGTTCCGCCTCATGCCGATCCTCCTTGCTGCCGCCGCGCTTTGCCTCGCTCCTTCCGTCCACGATGGCGACACGATCCGCTGCGGCCGAGAGCGGGTCCGCATTGCCAGCATCGATGCGCCCGAATTGCCGGACAGCCCCAAGTGCCAGGACCGACGGCGCTCTTACGCATGGTGTGACTTTGCCGCGGGCGAAGCCTCGCGCGCTGCCCTGACGCGGCTGCTGTCGCGCGGGCAGGTCATGATCACGCGGCTTGGCACCGACCCCTATGGGCGGACGCTCGCCACGGTCTCGGTGAACGGCGTCGACGCCGGCGACTATCTGGTCGCGCAAGGCCTCGCGCGGCCCTGGCGCTAGGCATCCCTATCGAGGGGGCGAGCCTTACCCGCCTGCGGGCGCCACCTTTTGCAATGGACGGGTCGCCAGACCGTAGCGCGTGACGCGGGACGGGGAGGGGCTAGGTGCGGCCTCGTGTGACCCCAGGCGTCTCTAACCGGCATGGTGCGGGGCGAGGGAGACAACGCTCGCTGGCGCGGGCGCTGGCGGGTAGGAGCAGGTCCTGCCGAAAGGACCGAGGCTGACGGGTCTGAGCTTTGCGGGGATCCGCAGGCTTGACCTGACGAAACCGCCCTTCGTTTGCCGATGAACCGATGCGGCGCCAGTCCCTGGCCGCAACCCAAAAGCAGCGGACCGTGAAGCCCTTGCGGGCTTGCCGCACCACTCCTCGCTTTTGGGTTTCCCGCGCATGCGCGCGGTGCGGGCCCGGGCCTATCGGCGCCGCCTGACCTGTTCATCGGCGGGCGGTTCCGCCGAGTTCAAGCCACGGAGATAACCCCATGAAGAACCTCGTCATCCTGATCGGCCGCATCGCCGCCGCTCCTGAAACCCGCCACGCTGGCGAGACCGCGATCACTTCGTTCACCCTCGTCACCGATCGCCCCAAGCTGGTCGACGGCAAGACGGTCAAGAACGAGGCCGGCTACACCGAAACCCTCGCTGAATTCCACCGCGTCACTGCCTTCAATGGCCTCGGCACTTCGGTCGCCAAGCACAAGAAGAAGGGCGACCTGGTCGAGGTGCAGGGCCGCCTCCACTACTCGAAGTGGACCGACCGCGAGGGCGTCGAACGCTACGCGGTCGAGATCGTCGCCGAGGAAGTCCTCTTCCTCTAGACCCGAGCCCGGGAGGCGGCAGCGCCGCCTCCCATTGGGCCAAGGCCAGTCCCCCGAGCACTCATGTAGTTGCTGCGAAGGGCGAAACAGCGGTTGCGAAAAAGGCAACGCGCGGCGTCTATTTCGCACTTGCAGCATGAAGGCGCCCGACCCATATGAAGGGTGCCTTTCAGGCATCCTCTCCCAAAACTTTCCAAGGGGCTGGCTCACGCTGGCCCCATTTTTTTGCCTGCCGGGTCGGGCTTGCACCCTTCCAGGCATGGCATCTGTGACACTTTGCCCTCGCGTGGAGTGTCATTTTGCATCGCCCGCGTGACCAGTGCTGAGGGCGATCCGGCGATCGGGCCAGCTTGAGGATCCGAATGGCCGAGAGATCGGCTTTGACGCGACTGGCCGCGCATGTCCGGCAGCGCCGCTGGGTGAAGTGTCACGGGCGACAAACGACATGGCGGAGTACAAGGGGGATTCACAGGATTCACCTTTTGTGCTCAATACTGCTCAATGGAACGAGCCCAAGAAATCACTGGTGTCGGCGGGATCTATGCGGTCCTGGTCGAAGCCTCGAACCGCCCGCGCTACGCCTTCCTTGTCCTCCAGCTTGTCGCCGAGATTGCCGACGGCCGAGGGCAGGCCGGGCCGTTCGTCGCGCAAGGCGGCGTCCCGGTGCTCCTGCGCGAATGGCTCTGCTCCCAGCTTCTCCCCATGAGCGCGCAGCCTGCCCGCCGCGCGGCGTTGCGCGCACGCGTTGCCGAGGGGCTGAAGGCCGACCTTACCGGGAAGCCGGAGTTCGACGCGGCGCGGATCGAGGTCGCGGTCGAGGAGCAGGTCCAGGCCGTGGGCCGCGCCAATGTCAGCCGCGCGATCTCCGATCTGGTCCGCGCTGGGCTGATGACCCGGCACTATGCGGGCTACGCCACCAACCACAAGAACCGCGGCGGCGGGCGCCATGCGGTCTATGTGGTCAAGCCCGGTGTGCTTGCGCTGCTGCGCAGGCCCGCGCCGATAAGGCGACTAGGTGCGGCGTCCTCAAATCCGCAGGGCGACCTCTTCGCGGCCTGAACCGGACCATCGAGCCCTCAAGCCGCGCCAGGCGCGCGGCTGCGCGGCCCCTCTGGCGTGGTGGCGACCGATCGCCTAGGAGCCCCTGATCCGGGAATTGGAAAGGTCTCGCCCGCATGGAAAACGAAGCACTGCTGGATCATGTCGCCGACATCGTCTCTGCCCATGTCAGCAACAATTCGGTGGCTGCCGCGGACCTGCCGGGCCTGATCCAGGCGGTCTACGCTTCGCTTGCCGCGCTTGGACAGGCGCCGGAACCGGCCCCGGAAGAGTTGAAGCCTGCCGTTTCGGTGCGTTCCTCGGTCAAGCCCGACGCGGTTACCTGCCTTGAATGCGGCGAGAAAATGAAGATGCTCAAGCGCCACCTCGGCACCGAGCACGGCCTGACGCCCGCCGAATACCGGGCGCGCTGGAGCCTGCCTGCCGATTACCCGATGGTCGCGCCCGACTATGCCGCCAAACGCAAGGAGCTCGCGGTCAGGATCGGCCTGGGCCGCAAACCCGGCCAGAGCCCGAAGGCTGTGGCCAAAGTTGCATCGGAAGCTGCGGCCGGGGCAGCACCCAAGGCGCAGCCCAAGGCCGCCGCGGCCCCGGCAAAGCGCAAGAAGCTCGGCGTCGCCTTCGGCTAGGTCTGAGCGGCGGCCCGTGGGCCGAACTTGACATTTTGCGCCTTCCGCCGCATATACTGCCTCATAAATCGGCAAATGGTGAGGCACATGGCAAGCGCGGCATTCCTGAGCGAAGTCACCGGCGAGAAAGGCGTCTCGCCCGACCGCCTGTCGGCGGCCTTGCACATCACCAAGTCGGAACTGGCGCTGGCGGCCGGATTGTCGCGCGATGCGGTGTCCAAGGCTGCCCGCAGCCAGAGCGTGGTCACCCAGGCGCGGTTGCGTGAGGTGAGCGAAATCATCAACCGTGTCATCCCCTGGGCGGGTAGCGAACTGGCTGCCTATGCCTGGTACCGCTCGCAGCCGCTGCCTTCGTTCGGTGACGCCACGGCCGAAGAACTCGTCCGCCAGGGCCTCGGCGAGAAGGTCCGGGCCTATCTCGGCCGGATCGCCGCCGGTGGGTTTGCCTGATCGGCGGCAATCTCAAGGTGGCGCTTTCCTTCAGCCGGTTCGACGGCCTCGTCTACCGCGCGCATCATCCGGCCTGGGCCTACGATCCTGTATCCGGCGAAGGTGCAAAGCTCCATGGCGGACGGTTCAACCGCATTGGCACGGCCTGCTTCTACGCGGCGCTGAGCCTCGAGACGGCCTGGCTTGAAGCCCAGCAGGGCTTCGCCTTCAAGGCGCAGCCGCTGACCATCTGCAGCTACCGCGCCGAGATTGCCGATGTGCTCGACCTCACCGATCTCGCGGTACGCGAGCGAGCCGACGTCACCCTCACGCAACTGAGCTGCGCGTGGGAGCGGCTCGCCGCTGATCGCAAGCCGGTTCCGACCTGGGAGCTTGCCGACCGGCTGATCGAGGCGGGTTGCGCGGGCGTCATCGTCCCGAGCTTTGCCTCGCGTGCGACACCCGACGATCGCAACCTTGTGCTGTGGTCGTGGGGCCGCGAAGCGCCGCATCACCTCGAAGTGATCGATGACGAGCAGCGCTTGCCGCGCGATCAATCGTCGTGGCAGGACGGTCCTAAATCCATCTAAGACATTGATATTATTTAACATAAGCTTTATTATCAAGCTGAGCGATCGTGCCACGATGTGCCGTTCGTGACACGTTTGCAATTTTGTGGCATATGGCCCCTGAATTGGCTCACGCGCGCGCTTCGCGACGCGTTCGCCGCATCAGGAGCAGTGCCATGACGGTACAAGTGACGATCACGCCCAATGGCCGGATGAGCCTGCCGGCCGAGATCCGCAAGCGGCTCGGCCTGGCCGGCGGCGGCGCGCTGCTGGTCGAGGAAACCGAGGACGGCGTGATCCTGCGCACGGTTGCGCAGTCGATCGCCCACGCCCAGGCGCTGGCGAAGAAATACACCGAAGGCAACGCTGCCGCATCGGTCGATGCCTTTCTTGCCCGCCGCCGTGAGGAATCGGGCGAATGAGCGAAGTCGTACTCGACGCCTCCGCGCTGCTTGCCCTGCTCCGGGACGAGCCCGGCGCGGGCAAGGTCGCCGATGCGATCGGCGCCTCGCGCATGTCGAGCGTCAACTACGCCGAGGTCGTCAGCCACTTCATCCATGCTGGCATGCCCGCCGACCAGGTCGACGCCATGCTGCGGCCCCTGCCGATGGCGATCGTCGAGGCAGACCAGGCGCTCGCCACCATCGCCGGGCGCCTGCGCGCCGCGACGGCCGAGGCCGGCCTGTCGCTCGGCGACCGTTTCTGCCTGGCGCTCGCGCGCCGGGACGGTCTTCCGGCGCTCACTGCCGACAACCAGTGGCGCACCGTCGCGGACGCGGCCGGTGTCGCAGTGTCGGTGATCAGGTGATGCCAGGCAATTCCATGCGGTCTTGCCGCAGAGTCCAATGCAAGACTACTAAGTACCCATGACGCGGGCGGCCATCCATCCTGAGCTTCTGACCTGGGCGCGCGAGCGTGCAGGCAAGAGCCCGGAAGATCTGGACCACCGCTTCCCCAAACTTGCCCTGTGGGAGGCCGGAGACGCGCAGCCCACGATCAAGCAGTTGCAAGCCTTCGCCGATGCTGTCCATGTGCCGGTTGGCTATCTGTTTCTTCCTGCTCCGCCTCATGAGCAATTGCCGATCCCAGATTTTCGGACGGTCGATGGCCGCGCCATTCACCGCCCCAGTCCCAACCTCCTCGACATGGTCTATGCCTGCCAGGAGCGCCAGGGATGGTTCAAGGACTATGCCCGGGCCGTGCGGCTGCCCGAACTCGCGTTTGTCGGCAGTGCCTCGCTGAATGACAAGCCAGTCGCTGTGGCAGCGCGGATGGCTGAAGCGCTAGGCTTCGACCTAGAAGCGCGTGCTGCCTGCCGGACCTGGGAGGAGGCTCTGCGACTCTTCATTGGCCACGCCGACGCGCTCGGCGTACTGGTGATGGTAAGCGGCGTCGTTCTCAGTAACAATAACCGCAAGCTCGATCCGGAAGAGTTCCGCGGCTTTGCCCTTGCCGACACCCAGGCGCCACTGGTGTTCATCAACGGATCGGACAGCAAGTCCGCTCAGATGTTCACGCTTGCCCATGAACTCGCGCACCTCTGGCTTGGTGCCACTGCGATATCGAATGCCAGCGCCGCGCCGGTCGCGGGTTTCCGGCGTGAGGAAGTCTGGTGCAACGCGGTCGCAGCTGAATTACTCGTGCCATTGGTAACGCTACAAGCCGATCTCGTCGCGGATGAAGCAATTGACGACGCCGTCGCTCGTCTCACGCGTCGCTACAAGGTCAGCAGCCTTGTCATTTTAAGACGTCTTCTCGATGCCGGTTGGCTGACCCGGGCTGCCTTCGAGGCCGCATGGGCTGCCGAGCGCGCCCGACTGCGAGTGATCGCAGAACGAAGCGGCGGCGGCGGCGACTTCTATCGTACGACCCTGTCTCGCGTCAGCCGCCGTTTCGCCCGCGCCCTGGTCGAAAGCACGCTTGAGGGCCAGACCCTTTACCGTGATGCCTTTCGTATGCTCGGTGTTGCGAAGACCGAGACCTTCAACCACATCGGGCAGGAAGTAGGGGTGCTGGCTTGACCCGTTACCTGCTCGACGCGAACGTCTTCATCCAGGCAAAGAACCTTCACTATGGCTTCGATTTCTGCCCTGCCTTTTGGGAATGGCTGGTAGATCAGAACGCAGCCGCGATTGTCGCAAGCATCGAGAAGGTCAGCGACGAACTCGTAGGCGGCGGTGACGAACTTGCGAACTGGGCCCATGCCCGAGGCAAGGGCTTTTTCTTGCCACCCGACGACGCGGTTCTCCCTGCCTTGGGAGAGGTGAGCGCCTGGGCCACTGGGCAAGCCTATGAGCCCGCCGCAATCGCGACTTTCTTGCAAGTCGCCGATTATTGGCTGGTGGCACATGCCAAAGCCCACGACTGCGTCGTGGTGACTCACGAAGTGCCTTCGGCTTCGGTACGCAAGATCAAGATCCCAAATGCATGCATCGGTCTCGGCATTACCTGCATGAGCCCATACGAAATGCTCCGCCGTGAACGAGCAAGGTTCGTATTGGGAGCAGCCGTCTAATTCGTTCCTGGAATGTGTTTTGCGGTTAACCCCGAACGCCCCAATGGGGTTCGGGGGCAAAACCGTAATCTCTCTCTCATCTCGGTGGCTGAGCGAAATCAGCATCGCCATAGCATGACGCCTGGGAGATTGGCGGCCGTCAAGGATCGCGGGTGCCCCCCGATTTTGGCCTGCTGCGGCTACCGCCTTGCGAGCAAAAATCGGCTCCCCCCACGCCCGCGACACGCGGCGGCAGCGCGTGCGCGCCGCCGTCCCTGACTGCCTGACTCCGGCGTCCTTCCGATGGGCATCTTTCATCAGCGTGATGAGAGACAATTCCTTTTGGAGGTTATCATGACGGACCGTTTCTCGAACTTCGCCGACCTTGCCGAACACTATGCGCGCGAAATCGCCACGCCCGACTACGCCCGGGCATTCATGGAGCAGACCGAACTGGCCAAGCTCTCGATCGAGCATGAGCCGAGCGCTGCCGAAATGCCCGACCCCGAGGTGGCGCAGGCGGCAATCGAGATGATGCTGGCAACGGTCTTCGACCTGTTCCGCGACACCCGGATGGAGGACTTCGCGAGTGAAGTCGCATGGGGCGTGGCCAACAGTTTCCATGTCGTCGCCAAACGCCTCGATGACCGCGAGGATTCCATGGCGAACCGGTTGCAGGAGAAGCTGCGCGAATACGATCCTAGCGAGGTCTACGCGACTGACCTTGAGGACCTCACCATGCAGGCCCGCAGCCTTGCCGAATGCCGCGATGCGATGGAGTGCATGCGTGACCATGCCGCACGGATCTACCTTGTCGAAACCGGGCGGCCCTTCTCGCCGGTGCGTGGGTCCAGGGTGTCGTCCAAGACCAATGCCTCGATGATCGAAGCACGCGACTATCTCGCGGCACAGAAGGCGCAGCGGCGCGAACAGTTTGCCCCATCGGGTCCGGTCGTGGTGTTCTCGGGCGGACAGCAGTTCACCGACATTGCCCTCGTTGAAGACTATCTCGATGCGATCCATGCCCGGGTCCCGTCGATGGCGCTGGCCACGACCGCACAGAACAAGGGCGCGGACGTGATCGCGGCAGCCTGGGCATCGCGCCACAATGTGCCAGTGATCCTGTGCAAGCCAGATACCTCGCGGGGACCTTCGGCACCCTATCAGCGCAACGCACGTATGCTCGCCTTCAAGCCTGTCGAGGCGGTGGTGTGCAGCGGCGGCGGCATCCAGGCGAACCTTGCCGACCGGCTCCGGGAAGCACGCATTCCCCTCCACATCGTGCGCGACGCTTCGGTCCAGAACGACACTCCGGCGGCGCGGACCAATCCCGCAGCGCAAGCTGAGCGGCCTGCGATGAAGCGCACGGCATGTGGCACCGTCAATGGCGATGAACTCCCGCCGTTCTGAGCGGGGCCTGCTCTGATTGCATCAACCAGAAGGGTGTCCGGCCTCACCGCCGGATGCCCTTCTTTTGTGTCGACCCGGACGCACACTGTCATGGCCCGGCTCGCTCGCTTCTTGCCCTAGCCAGTAACGGCCTGACGGCCTGCTGGCGGGGGCGCGAAGGCTTCGCATCGGCCGGGCGGACGAGACCCGTGCCTGGGACCACCGGGGGTGCTGCCCAACAGGGTTAAACACTCTCGTAGAATTCCAAGCATGATGGCCGCCATTGGCCCGCGTCAAGAAGGGCGGTTCCCCCAATTTTTACGCCTGAAGAAGGCGAAAAAATCGGCTCCCCCACCCCCGCTGCGCGGCGGGCCGCGGGCGGCCCGTTCCTGACCCGGGCCAAGCTCGGCCATCCCGGAGGAGACCTCTTCAATTCCTTTGACAGGAGGCTCACATGAACGCTCTTACCAAGACCCTCGAAATCCCGGCTTTCGACTCCATCAGCTATGACGCAGCAGTGCGCGCCGCGACTATCCGGGCCCAGCACAGCTTCTTCGATCAGCACGTCATTGAGGACGCGTTCGGCTGCTATCTCGCCATCGACGAGGGCGACTACAACGCCCTGCCTCAGGACCTGATCGACCGGATCGTCCATTCCGTCCCAGGCATGATGGCCGACGACTTTGACGAAGCGAACATCGCCCGCGCCGCGAGCTTCATGAGCGTGGTGATGGATCCCGAATGGGACGCCGACTGCCCGTTTTGAAATGATCATCGACCGCAGCGCCGGAGGGCACCGACAAGGGGCTCTCCGGCCCCTTTTTTGCGTGTCCAGATAAAGCACAGCCGGGGCCCCCTCGCCTGCCTGCGCAAGGCAGGCAGCAACTTTGGGAACCCCGGCTGCGCTGGCCTCTGTCGAGGCCGGTTTCAGCTTGCCCGAAGGCGCTTCTCGGCTTCGTCCAGACCGAGCTTTCCGAGAGCGGCGAAGAATGCTTCGACCCTCTCGAACGGCGCCTTGCCGAGAACCGACTTGTGCATCAGCTCGACGCTTGCCGCCCGCTCGCTTGTCCGCAGTTTCGCCTCGCGCGCTTCCAGCGCTTGACGCTCCTTTGCGATTGCCTGTCTTTCGGCTTCGAGACTTCCTTTTCTGGCCATGGTTGTACCTCGTAGGTTGGTGCTGAAACCTCCCGCGCGCGAGGATCGGCATCTCGGCCCGCTTGGCAAGCCCCCTGCCGCTTTCTGCCTCGGTTGCCCCTGCCGATCCTGGGCAATGCCGCAGCGCCGGCATGCCGCTGACAGGCCGTGCAAAGCCCGCCCGGATTCGGCTTAGATCCCCCAAAACCACGAGCCATCAGAGCTACAGGATCAAAGGGAAAGGGTGCAGACCGTACACTGCACGGCAGTAGGAGAAATTGGCAGAACTGCGCGCGTATACAGCAATGCCATCCATGTATCACAATGTGTGATAATTGCTGAACACAATTGGGGACGACGCATTTGCGCCATTTTGCGCGTAATACATTTGAATACGGCAGGCACCGGCTCCCCCTTCCCTTGCCAAGCCATCGGCGATGGCCTAAAACATCCAGGCGCAATCTCCACCGGGCCCTTTTCGAAGGGTTTGGTGATGACAGAAACAGTTCTGATTTCGGTCCGGCTTCCCGGATCAGTTGCCGAGGCGGCCAATGCCGCTGCGGTCTCGCGCAATATCTCCCGATCGAAGCTTCTGCGAATCGCCATCGAGCGCTTCATCGATGACCTTTCCGGTTCATCCGAGCAGGATCGCCGGCGGCAGTTCTCGTCCGAGTATACCTTCCTCGCGCTCGACCTCATCGTCCAGCGCGAATACCCCGAGGTACACACCGAACTTCTGACCGAAGCCGAGCGGCGCATGGAGGCCTTCCATGGCGGAGCCTGACACCTGGTCCGACCGCGCTCGGCCGGGCAAGCTGCAGCACCATTCGGCGCGCGGGACCATGCCGCGCAATGCCGGTGATTTCACCCGCGGTTCGCAGCTCATCACCCATGAATTCCTGATGTGGTTTGCCTCCGCGCGCCTGCCTTTCATGGTGTGGTTTATCACCTTCCTCCTCGTGCTCTCGGTCGCGCTCGCGCTGCGTCTCCACGAACACGAAGTGCAGATGATCCTCATGCGGATTTACGCGGCCGGATGGGGGTTCATGGAGTTCAATCCCGGCAAGGTCATCAACCTCACCCTGCCCTCTGGCGAAGTGATCCCTGCCCCGATCTCGATGGTCGCCTCACACCCCGATGTTGCCATTGCCTGGAACCGGATGATGCGCGCAGTCTGGGGTTCGCTGTTCATCTCGCTGTTCCTCGCCGTGCCGCTCGCCATCTGGTTTGTCGATTTCTCGAAGCGGCGCGGAAAGTCGATCCTCGAAGAGCGTCACCAGCGCGGCGCGATGCTGGTCGACGGTGCGGAGCTGGCAGCCGTCATCAATGCCCACAACCGGGCTGCGCTCGAACAGGAAATCGCCGAGCGGCTTCCCGACATGAGCTTCGACGAGGTTATGGCGATGCCGCTTGCCCCGCGTAAAGCGGCCGGCATTCACCACGCCTATTCGCTCGCCGGAGTCGCCTTCCCCTGGCGTACCGAACAGTCGCACACGATGATGATCGGCTCGACCGGGACCGGCAAGACCACCCAGATGCGCGCGCTGATTGCCCAGATGCGCCTGCGCCGCGATCGCGCCGTCGTCTTCGATCTCACCGGTGCCTACGTCGAGGCGTTCTACAATCCCCAGACCGACGTGATCCTCAACCCGATGGATGAGCGTTGCCCGAGCTGGTCGGTGTTCGGCGAGGCGAAGAACCATGCCGATTTTACCGGTATCGCCGCAGCCCTGCTTCCGGCCGATGGCGGCGGGGCCGAGCCCTTCTGGATGCTCGCTGCGCGCACGCTGTTTGTCGAGACCTGCATCAAGCTCATGAAGGATGGCCAGGCGACCAACCAGGCGCTCGCAAGCCGGTTGATGATGGCGGACCTCAAGGAGGTCCACAAGATGCTCGAAAACACCGTCGCCGATCCCCTGACTGCGCCCGAAGCGGCCAAGATGGCGGAGTCGATCCGGGCCGTGTTCAACACCAATGCGCAAGGCTTGCGCTTCCTGCCCGAGGGCAAGGAGCCCTTCTCGATACAAGCCTGGATCCGCACCGATGACAAGCCGGGCAGCATCCTGTTCATCACCTCCTCGCACAACGAACTCGTCCTCAACCGCGCGCTGCTCTCACTCTGGATGAACCTTGCAGTGCACACGCTGATGCGCCTGCCGCGCACGCGCTCGTTGCGCACCTGGTTCTTCTTCGACGAGGTCCATGCGCTGCACCGCCTGCCCGCAATCGAGGACGGCTTACAGACCGCACGGGGGTTCGGCGGAGCCTTCGTTCTCGGCATCCATTCCTTCGCCAAATTGTCGGAGACCTACGGCAAGGAAGGCGCGCAGAACCTCTCGTCGCTGGCGCGCACCAAGCTCATTCTGGCCGCCGCCGATCGCGATACCGCTGAGCACTGCTCGGACTACATCGGCCACCGCGAGGTGCGCATGATGGATGAGGCCTACAGCTACGGCTATTCCAACATCCGCGATGCGGCGACAATTACCCCCCGCTCCGAAGTCCAGCCTCTGGTCCTGCCCGACGATATCATGAAACTGCCCTCGCTGCGCGGGTTCCTGGTATTCCCCGAGGGCTTCGATGCTGCGCGGATCAAGCTCACCTACAAGGACTACCCGGCGGTCGCCGAAGGCTACATCCTGCGCGAGAACGTCGAGCCAATCGAGTTAGCAAAGCCAGCCAGCGACGACGATGCAGACGAAGAAGGTGGTGGCCGAGAAACCAAAGACGAGCTCGAGCCCAAAGTAGAACTCGACCGCGATGAGGATCTGCCGAGGCCGCCAACGCCTGCGCCGCAGCCGGATGTTGCTGCACCTCCTGCCGGAGCCATGCCAGGCGAAAGCCCGCTCGCCGCAGGCAGTCTCGGCAACACGATGGTCTTCCGTCCCGGCGGTTCGCCAATCGATGCGCAGGCGCAAACCCGCGACGCCGAAAGTGCGACTAAACCGGCGCCGAGCGCACAGGCCAAGACTGCGGCCCAGCGTGTCAGCCAGACCGCGCGCGAGCTTGGCGAAGCGCTCGAACCGGAGAGCAGGATTGAACGCTCCGCAGGCGGTCCAAATGGCCCCGAGGTGCCCGGTCTCGGCCTCGCTGACGGCCCGGATGATGGAATGGAGATGTAGCCCATGCACTCCATTGCAGCAGTGCGGTCTTCGAGCGGCGCCGCCGACTATTTCGCGAACGACAACTACTACACGGCTGAAGAGAACGCGGAAGCCGGGGTCTGGGCTGGCGAGGGTGCGCGCGATCTCGGACTTGCGGGTCCGGTCGAGAGGGATGCGTTCGAGGCGATCTTGAACGGACATCTGCCAGATGGCGATAAGGTTGGGCAGGTCGAGGGGCGCCGCCTAGGCCTCGATCTAACCTTTTCGATGCCCAAGTCTGCCTCAATCCTGGCACTGGTCTCGGGCGACCGGCGGATTCTGGGTGCACACCTGGCCGCGGTGCGTTCGACCATGGCGCAGCTTGTCGAGAAGCAGTTCGCCGAGGCCCGCAATTACGAACGCAGCCGCAACGGCGAGCCCGAGCGGACCGGCAATCTCGTCTATGCCCTCTTTGCCCATGACACGAGCCGCGCGCTCGATCCGCAAGGCCATATCCACGCCGTGGTCGCAAACCTCACCCGCGATCTCAAGGGCAACTGGAAGGCACTGTGGAACGGTGAGATCTGGAAGAACAATACGACGATCGGCCAGTTCTACCATGCCGCCTTCCGCGCCCAGTTGCAGAAGCTCGGCTACGAGACCGAGGCCGCCGGCAAGCACGGCGCTTTCGAAATCAAGGGCGTGCCAGGCGAGGTCATCAAGGCGTTTTCGACCCGCGCTGCCGAGATCGAGGCCAAGATCGCCGAGATCGGAGCCACAACTCTGGCGACCAAGAAGCAGATCACGCTTTATACCCGCGATCCCAAGCTTGCGGTCGAGGATCGCACCGCGCTGGTTCGGGGATGGCAGGACCGCGCTGCCGAACTGGGCTTCGACGGCAAGCCGCTCGTCGCAGAGGCCATGGCGCGGGTACAGCACCAGGCTAGGCCATCGCTTCGGGAAACCGCCTCTCAGGCTTTCGGCGAGATCGCCGAGCGGATCAGTGCGGCCATGCGTCCACCGAGCGCGCTGGCTGTCAGCGGGACGGCGGCACTGTTCCTCCCCGCTGAAACCATCAAGGCCCAGCACGCGACCGCGTCCGCTATCCGGCACCTTTCCGAGCGAGAGGCGGCATTTTTGCCCCATGCCATCCTGGCGAGTGCGCTCGGCTTCCAGATCAAGGGCCTCGAGGGTGAGGCCGTGGCCGCACGGATCGGGGAACTTATCCGGGAGGGCCACCTCATTCCCGGCAAGTCCGATCGCGCCGACGGCCACTACGACCTGGTGACGACGCCTGAGGCGCTGGCGCGCGAACAGCAGATACTTGACCGCCTAGATGCCGGTGCCGGTCAGGGCCGCGCTTTCATGGCGCCCAATCTGGCCATGGCCCGGCTTCAGGAGGCCGCTCGCGAACTCGGGCTCGAGCGGGCCGGCGTCGATAGCTGGCAGTTGAACGAAGGTCAGCTAGCCGCCGGCGTTGCGATCCTTTCGGGCACCGACCGGTTTCTCAACATCCAGGGCGTTGCTGGCGCCGGCAAGTCGACCCTGCTTGGTGCGCTGGGCAAGGTGCTTGGCGCAGAAGGCATCAAGCTGATCGGCCTCGCCTTCCAGAACAAGATGGTCGCCGATCTGCGCGGCGGTGCTTCAGGCACGATGTCGGTCGAGCAGATGAAGGAAGCCGGGATCGAGGCCTGGACCATCGCCAGTTTCATCAACAAGCATGGTTCGGCGGCAGCCCAGGGATCTGGCGATCGCTTCGAAGCCTCCAAAGCAGCGCTGCGCAATACCGTCATCATCACCGACGAGTCCTCGATGGTCTCTTCGCGCGACATGCTGCGGCTCACCGCAATTGCCGAGCAACTCGATGTCGCCAAGGCGCCGTTCATGGGCGACCGCCAGCAATTGTCGGCGATCGAGCAAGGCAAGATGTTCGCGGTCTCGCAGGCCGCTGGCCAGGCGACCGTGCGGATGGACGAGAGCATCCGTCAGAGGAATTCGCCGCTCCTGCTGGCGGTCGCGGGGCTCTCGAACGAAGGCCATGCCAGCCTCGCGCTTGATCTGCTGGCGGCGCACGGCCGGGTGATCGAGGCGGGTCAGAACCACGTCGCGCGCGCCGCCGAGCTCTGGTTGTCGCTGAGTCCGGAGAAGCGCGGGGCGACGGCGATCTTCACCGCCGGGCGCGACGACCGGACCCAGATCAATAGCCTCGTACAGCAAGGGCTTCTCCAGGAGGGCGCGCTGAGGGGCGAAGGCATCGCGCTCACAACGCTTCAGAGCGCCAATGTCAGCCGCGAGGAACTGCGCTTTGCCTCAACCTACCGGCGCGGCCAGGTCCTCGAGGCGCGGATGGATGTGCGCGAGATTGGCCTCGCGCGCGGTGAATATGCGATTCTCGACATTCGCAAGGACGGCAAGGTCACGCTCGAGAAGGGCGGCAAGCGCCTGAGTTTCGATCCCGACCGGATCGATCCAAACCACAAGTTCGACCGGCTCGGGCTCTATGACCAGAAGTCCATCCGGATCCATGATGGCGACACGGTGTTCTGGCGTGACAAGGATGCCGTCCGCGACATTGCCAAGTCGACTTACGCGAAGGTTATCGAAGCAAAGCCTGACGCGGTCACGGTCGAACTTGCCGACAAGCGTCAGCTTACCCTGCCCGCCAATGACCCCATGCTGCGCCGTCTCGATCTTGGCTATGCGCTCAATGCCCACATGGCGCAGGGCATGACCAAGGCCCATGCGATCGAGGTGATCTCGTCTTCCCAGCGCAACCTCGCGACCCAGCGGACGCAAAATGTCCTCAACACCCGCGCCACTGATGACATGCATGTTGTCACCGATGATCTCGGGGCCCTCAAGTTCCAGCTCGACCGCACACCGGGCAACAAGACTTCCGCGCTTGAGGTAACCGGCAAGGTCGAAGTCGATGCCGGATACACCAATCCCATCGAAACCCGCCAGGTTCCCGAACTGCGCATGAGCCCGGAGCTCAGGGCCAAGCTAGATGCGGTGCTGGGTCCGGTGCCAGAGGCGCCGGTGCGGCAGCTCCCCGTTCCCGAAAAGTCGCTAGGGCTCGACCTGTGAGGCGCCGGCCAATCCCCGCCTTCACCCAGGCACGCGCCACCCGGCTGTTCGATGGCTGTCACGCGACCCTCATCTGGCTTGCGGTGCTCGCCCTCGCCGCACCCGGTTCCGATGTTCAGGCGCTTGCGGTCTGGGCGATGATCGCTGTCGCGCTCGCCGCTGCATTCGTCGCGCTTTGCCCGTCAACGCCGGGCGGATTGGCCGAAAGCGCCGCTTCGAACCCTGCCCCAGCCAGCGTGCGCGGCCCTGCCAACCCAGAAGAGGACCAGACGCATGTCCTATGATCATCAGGAAATCGGCGACTTTGCCAACGAACGCGACGCCCAGGACTGGGCGGAACGAAACAACCTCGATGTCCGCGACCTCCACTACCGCAGTCGCGGCAGTCGGGGCGTTACTCTGAGCGTGCGCCGGTCGGCGCTCGGGGACTCTGCAACCAGCGACCTCTCATATGGCCGCCGGACCGGCTTTTTCTGAAACCAGGAGACCACCCATGAAACTGAAATACCTGTTGTTTGCGCTTCTTGCCGTAGGTGCCCAGCCTTCGCTCGCTGCCGAGCCGGCATCTGGCCTTGGCGAGATTGCGATTGAGCCTGCCGCTGCAGTCACCGCAGTCCGCAGGCAGGAACTCCAGCGCGTCGCCGATGCCCTGACCGCCGAAGCCAGTTCGAAAACAGGCGTGAACACGCGAGAAGCCGTCGAGGCCATCAAGGCGCGGATCAAGGCGATGAAGCGGCCCTCCCCTCATGCCGGGCAGCCGGACTGCGATGATTGTCCTGACAAGGCGGTTGCTCCCCGCCCCGATTCTGCCAGCCAGGTTCGCAACCGCGACTGCATCGACTGCGTCGAAGAAGCGATCCTGGCCTGACCAGACGGCGCGGCCCGGGTCGCCTCCCACCGGGCCGCGCCACCATTTTGGGGATTGCGCGATCAGGCAGCCTGCGCGCGCAACGACAGGTCGAGCCGTATATCGTCGTAATTCACGCGCGGAGCGAGTGCCCGGTTAGGCCGCTTCTCGAAACGCACGAGACCGTAACGCTCCATCGTCTTCAATGTGCGTG
Organism: Sphingomonas sp. ERG5; assembly: GCF_000803065.1. Lineage (GTDB taxonomy): Bacteria > Pseudomonadota > Alphaproteobacteria > Sphingomonadales > Sphingomonadaceae > Sphingomonas. The sequence continues at coordinate 51,036 of NZ_JSXI01000076.1, read as the reverse complement.
ACAGATTCGACTTGGCTCGTCCGGTCCGTTCGACCAGCGCCTGCAAGGACTCCGGCTTTTCCTTGGCGATCAGCGCCAGGAGTTCCCGGTTGCGATCGGACAGCACCTTGGCGAGGCTCTCGATAGAAGTGAACCAAACCTTCGGCGCCTGCGCCGACTGCTTCAACTCGCCCCGCGCGATGGCCATGGTCCGGGCTTTGTAGTCCGCCGGGCTGGCGATTCCGATTTTCAACGTCGTCATAGCTTTACTCCTCGCTGCGCCAGCACCGCTTCGACTTCCTTCCAGAAATCGGCCAACAGGCTGGCGGCATCAGCGTATTCGTAGGGCCTGATGGTACGCAGCCGATGCTTGTGGTCGAATGCAGCCGTTTGTTTCGCCCCCGGTCCCGAACCCGATGTCACGGGATGGGCATTGTCGAATCCGACCAGCCGCTCGCCCTTCCCGTCGTGCAGAGTGAGCGAGTAGCGTAAGCCGTGCGGTCTCTCGGGTGAGCTTGCCACACGTTTGACCTCGAACTTGACCCAGTGGTTCCCCGAAGGCTCGATGACAAACACTTCGCCATCGAGCGGAAGCAAGGCACGAGTCGTGCGGCTCATCCACCCTGCATAGTTATCATACGCTGATAACTATGCAACTCGTATTACCGGCAGGGACCTTGGTCGGCCCATTGGATGGGTCACTAGAACGTGCCACTTCCTGCGATGGCTGGGCAAAATCGATCCTGAAGGCTAAGGCCGACCGAGGCCCGCGGGATGCGCCTCAGGCAGTTTCCTCTATCCGACACCAAGCCACTCTATGAATTCGGCCAGTTCCTAATCAACGAGCTTCCATGTCAGAACTATTGAACCCGGTGCTCGCGGACCGATCCTGCGCGACGTTGACGGCGTGTGCTGGCGGCTTGGCTTCGTCGATGAAAGCGCGGCGGATGGACTCAGTGGGCGTGTCCGGGTGCGTGGCCGCATCGTCGATGTCGACCGGATCGAGGTGGAATACGTCGAAGCGCAGGACGGGGTCTGAGCGCAGGATCAGAGGGTCTATTCACCGCACATTATGCGGAGAATAGCTGCCATAATCTCCGCATCGTTTAAGGTCGGGGCGCAGTCGCAGGCAGGGTGGTCGGCGTTTCGCGCCGGGGAGTGCGAGGGTGCGAAAAGGGTGGCGGGGGCTCACCCTTTTTCCTGGCACATCATTGAAAAATCGGCCCGATCAGGGTATCGATTGCCAGAGCAAGGAGCCCCACCATGAACCACGATCGATACGGACTGGATGGGCAACCTATTTATCCGCGTCCCGGGCATTTCGATCACGTTACCGGTCAACAGCTGCCGACTTTTCGCGGCGAAGGTCAGGCTGGGCGCAGCCCCCTTACTATGACGCTGGCGGTCTTTATGGTCATAGCAGGTGCAGCGCTCGCATATATGGCGAATATCTTCGGATAGGCTCACTGTCAGCTTGACCGCTTCGCGACATGCAGATGGTCCCGAGCCGGATTGTCGGGGAACCGCTCAAAGTCCACAGCATATGATGAGCCGAGGCGTTGCTGCACGCGCTCTGCCCATTGCTCGCCCTGCTCGTCCGAAATGTTGTTCCCACGAAAGTCCAGCGCCCGGTTGTCATAATGGGCGGAACCAGCCACGTGCTGGGTACTGTCGTTGCCTGAGGTGACCACGGGCCGAGGGAGTCCGAGCGCCCTTGCCTCCTCTGCCACCACGCCCATGGCCGGAACGAGTTCACCATCCATCCGACCTAGTTGCGCGCTTGGTTTGACACCTAGTCCCAGCTCTCGCGCAAGCTTTGCTCCATCAACCGGTCCATCCGGAGCCGCCAGATGCGTTCCTCCTTCCAAGGGAGAAGCCACGAGCGCCGATGAGCGCCCGGAAGACGGCAGTGCAACGCTGTCCGGCATGCCAAGTTCGGCGTTGCTGCCGATCGAGCCCTTGCCCGCAATATCGGCTACGTCCGCCAGTTCGTCGATGCGCCGATTGCGCAGATCACTCATCAGGTCATCCATGATGTAGCTGATGGCCTGATCGCGCCTTGCGAGATCGCGGTAGTCGAGGCGCGGGTTCGAGATGTCGGGAAGATGCCATTCAGGATGTTCACGCTGCAGGGCCTCGTAGCGATCCTGGATCAAGTTCGACATGTCGCTCGACACCTGGAATCCATGGCTCTCCGCGTAGCTGGCTTCGGACATCATCCTGCCACCAATCTCGCGGTAGCGCGCAGCCGCCGCGCGCCGCTCGTCGGCCTCGGCTATGCGCCAGTCGGTGCCTTCGCTGGCAGTCCGGCTCTGGCTGGCATCGGTGTAATCGGAGTTCTGGCTGAATGTGCCCGACGACCGGACATCGCCGCTGTTGCCACTGACCACGACCCGGCTGCCCACATCCTCGGACTTGTCCGTCCCGCGCGTGACCTGGTTGGTAGCGGAGCGCTCGGTATTTGCGCTCGCATTGTCTCCGGTCTCCTTTCGGCCCGACAGTGCAGCTGACATTGAGGCAGACACACCACTCCCGATGGCACCTTCAAGCGGCGTTCCGATTGTGCCTGTACCCGTAAGCGACGCACTTGTGCCGAAGGTCCTCGCCGAAAAATTCCCACTCGATCGACTGTTGCCCTGCCGCAGGATCAGATCGTCATTCGTGACTTCGCGCGTGGACTTGCCCGACGAGCCCTCGACCATCACATTGCCGCCGACATTATGCGTGTCTGACGAGCGCGACCCGCGCTCGCTTCGCGACCCGCTGACCTCGCTGCTAGCAGCGACCGCACTGCCGAATGTTCCGCGCGAACTGCTCCAGGTCGCCGAGGTGCCATTCTCGATGCGCTCGGCCTCGTTCATGTACCACTGACCCTGGTTCCTGAGATCGCTGGCGTAACCGCGTGTCATCGACGCCTTGAACGGCAGCTGCGAGATGGCGCCGCTGCTGTCGATCACCGTGTGGCCCTCGCCGTATTGATGGTACATCCGGCCATCATCGCCCCGGAATCCTGAATGGGCGGCCCCAGCCATGAGATTGGGCGCCTGGTTCCACTGCGCCATCTGGCGGTTGTTCGCATTGAGATTGCCATGGCTGACATCACCGAAGGCATAGTTGCCGGTGGTCCGCTCGAGCGCGGCCGCATCCGCCCCGCCCTGCGCAGGGGCGAGCATCGAGCCCATGTTGGAGGCGACCGACATGGTGCCGCGCATCACCATGAGAGCAAGCACCGGCACCGACATCATCAGGAACCCCGCCATGGTGGCGACGTCCTGATTGACGGCATCGATCCCGGCCCAGTTCACAAGGCTCACCCCGCCCGCCGCCGCCGCATTGGTCTGCGCTGCGAGGCGGTCCATGATGAACATGTGAATGAGGACGTAGATTGGTCCCCATGCGGCAAGGTAGAAGAAACCGGCAAAATAGCCCTTGAGCGTCGCGATACCGCTGCGCGGAAACAGCAGCAGCGGAAAAACGATCGGGAACAGCGCGTAGAACACGACCGTCAGCACCACGTTCAGCACCGGGATCCAGATCAGTCCCTGCTCGGCCGCAGTCGTCATCGCGTTGCGGGTCTGGGCATCAGCGCGTTGCAGCGCGAAGGAATCGCTGTCAGCATTGCCGAAGTCGAGCTGGGCGGCCTCGAAAGCATCGACCATGCTCTTCTGCTTGAAGAACTGGTTCCGGGTCATGGCGCTGCCGGTGAGTAGCTGCGAGACCACCGGCACATCGGCAGCGAGCTTGGCACCGGCGGCAGCCTGAGTGAGCTTGGGGTACATCGAATGCGCGAAAGGCAGCGCATAGGCATTGATCTCGGTGTCCCACCGCCCATCGATCAGGCCCCAGGCCTCGGCGCAGGTCTTGCCCTCGATATCGACCGTCCCGCCACCGGTATCGGTCAGATATTTCATGCCACGGTTGGTGGCGGCACCCACCCCAAGATCGGCCCAGAGATCGGTCGACTCGCTGAGCAGCTTCAAACTCTTGGTGCCGAGCAGGATGTCGTAATAGGCGCATTGCTTGAGGTAGCCGTCCAAGTTGGCCTTGAACACGGGATTGCGGATCTCGAACCCACGCACCTTGTCCCACATCCGCGCGCCATAGACGAAGCCGCCATTGGAATAGTTCAAGGCCGCCGGCATGACGAAAACGGTCTCGGCGGTGCGGGTGAAATAGTCGCTCACCTGGCTGGTGAACGAGGCCATTACGCCGAGCCCGATCGACACATTGGCGACAGTTGCGGGCGCGAGGCCCGGATTGATGCGGTCGGTGACCTTGATCGTGACCGTCGGCACCATGAGCACGAGGTAGATCAGTGTCGACTGGATGAACCAGCGAAACCAGGCGCGCCAGTCGAGATCCATCGCGGTGATAAGGAGCGCGTAGATCAGCCCCATCACCATTACGACCCGGATCAGCGACTTGAACCCGCCCGAACCGGTCCAGGCGGCGATGGCGTTGAAGGTGTTGACGAGATAATCGCCGCCGCCGACCGTGTAGACCTCGAGCATCCGCCAGCGCCCCTTACTGGACCTGTTGGTTCAAGGTGCGCGAGAAGCGCAGCGCCGCCGACATCTGCGGGCTCAATTGCGTGCGCAGGGTCTTCTCCAGCATCTGCGTGCGCTGGATCAGCGCAAAGGTCTGGTCGAAGCGGTCAGAAGTGCGCGCCGCGATCCCGAGGAAGTTGCGGCGGGTTTCGTAAAGTCCCTCACGCCATTCGCGTAAGCTATCAGCGTCCGCGCCGTTGAAGTCGGACCGCGAATTGATTGCCATGTCGATGAACCGCATGGTCATGGTGGTGACCAGATCGACCGCAACGATTTCGGAAAGGTCGTTGATCTCCTGGGCCGAGATCCCGAACTCGGCGGCCGCGCTCACGGTGATGATCTTGTAGACCGGCACGCTCGCCATGCCGAGAAGCTGGACCTCGCCCGTCGTCAGCGAGGCTCCGGGATCGCGCACCTTGAGGGCCATGGACTCGATAAGCGCGCGCACCTTGGTCTTGATCGCCGCGTTGGGTCCGATCACCATGTCGATCTCGCTGGGGTTCATGCACTTGGTGGTATCCGAGCCGCAGCTCCAGACCTTGTGCGGCGTCGATGACGTGCCATCGAGCATGGCGCTGATCAGCGCGCTATCGGCGGGGCCGATGAACTGGACGCGCGGTTTGCCGCCAGTGCCATTGGGGTCGTAGATCACCGTGCCGACCAGCGTCATCAGGAACTCGCGGAACTGGGCATCGAACCCGCCGTATTTCTTGCCCAAAGCCTCCCAGGTATAGTTGTTGGGCATGCCCGCCTGTTCGCGCATGTCCGGGTCGGAATTTGCGCCCTTCAGGGCCTCGCGCTGGCCGCCGTTGTTGCATTGCTGGCGCGCCTTGGCCCAGTCGGCGACCGCGCCCTGGCTGTTGGCGATCGCCTCGCAGATCACCGAGGAGGCCGTGTCGGAAGTCGGCCACAGCCCGCCCACCAGCGCCTGCGCGGTCTCGCAGCTCGAGATGTTCATCTGGTTCATCTGCTGCACCTTCTGGGCAAGCTCATCCATGACCTTGCCGATTTCGGGCGAGATCGTGTCGATGGCGAGCTTGAAGGCGAAGCCCAGCGCGTTGTTGGCGGTGGCTTTGAGCATCGCCACCAGTTCGGCGGTGTTGATGAACGAGAACGATCCCGCGAACAGGTCGATGCCGCCGCAGCCGGCGCGCGCATGCGGCAGCTGGATGTTGAAGGGCTGGATGTTCTTTTGCGGGAACCGCGACCAGACCGCGCCACCCGAATAATAGCCCGCCGACTGGCCCTGGTAGGCGCTGGGACCCGTGACGTTCCCCTGCACGCCCATCTCGGACATGAAGCTCTGCATCTCGCCCTCGACGCCGGCGAGTGCCGGGGTCGGCGAAGCAAGTACGATCGAGCCGGCGAGCAGGGACCCGAGCACCCGCTTCGAGCCACCCGAAAGCCGGGTCCGGAGCTTCATCGCGCAGCGGCGGGAGGATTGAGACTTGCGCATCAGTAGTCACTCCCGGCGGTAACCTGGGTCAGCTGGAACACCCGCTCCATGATCTCGTCCTGGCTGAGGATGCCGTAACCAATCGGCATGGGCTGCTTGGTTATGCTGTCGAACAGGACGAGCGCGGGCACTTGCCGGTCGGTGCCCATGCCAAGGCGCTCGTATTGGCCGCTATCGACCATGTAGCCGGGGAAGACCGCCGAAGGGCCGCCGTCCATCGAGACGGCGAGCACCGAGAGCCCGTACTTGTCGCTGACGGCTTTGAGGATCGGCGAGAAGATGTCGCAGGCCCCGCAGCTCGAAGCGTAGAAGTAGAACACCCCGTAGCGCTGTGAGAGCTGGGCCATGACCAGGTCGCGGTCGCTCTTGCGCTGGTCGATCCACGCGCGCTTGCCAAGCGTCGAAACCGGGCGCTGCAATGTGTAGTCGAGCCCGGGATCCTGCCACAGTGCGCGCTGCCAGACGTCGGCGAACATCGAGGAGCGATCAAGCTGCTCGCGCTGGAAGCGGACATAGGCAGTGACGTTCTCGGGGCTCGGCTCGAGGATCGCGCGCGCCTTCAGCTCCTCGAGACTGGTACTGATCGCGGCCAGGCGATCCCGCGCGGACGCTTGCGGTACGGCAGTGATCTGCGGCGTCTCCTTCGGCTTTTCGCAGTAGAACCAGGTGCCGAGCCTTCGCTCTTTGCAATAGAGCGCGTCTTCCTGCTGTTCGACTTCGACGCCGTCGCCGTCCGCCGCGATGGCCGCAGGGATAACGGGTGCGACATGTGCCGCCAGCAAAGCCGCCAGTGCGGCGAGCGTACCTCTACTCATGGCGATCTCCTCACGGCTTGTGCGCGGCGTAATAGTCCGCGATTTTCTGCTGGATCTGGACAAGGGCGGCGGCTTCGTCGGGGAGCTTCGCGGCCTCCATGAAGTCGGCGTAGACCTCGGAAAAATCCATCGCGGCAAGATCGAGCTGCTGGAACTCGAAGATCGAGAAGCCTTCGCAGGTCTCGGTCTTGGGCTTGCCCCAGGGCTTGCCGATCTGCGGGCGGCCCTGCTCCTGGAGGATGCGGCTGATCTTCGACTGGAAGCAGCAATAGACGTCCTTCTTGGTGACGCAGATGCCAAGGAAGCTCGATGAGCAATAGGTGCCGACCTTGTGGCAAAGCCCGGCGTCGTCCTTCTCGTCGAGCAGCTTCTCGGCCGCATCGCACAGCCACGGCGTCAGCAGCGGTACGCCCTTGCCCGAGCAGCAGTTCGACAGCCCGAAGACCTTGTGCGAGCAGCTCTCGCGCGTGCCGCGAAACAGCGTGAGCGCGGCTTCATCGAACTCGGCATTGGCCTGACCGAGCGCGTTTAGCGCAACGACGGCATCCTTGAATTCGTCGGAGGCCTCGCGCTCCACGGCTTCGCATTCGCCGTTCACGCAGTAGACGTCGCCGCCGCAGATATACTGGGTGGGTTCCTGAACCGTGCCCGGGATCGGGCAGGTGTAGACGCGCTCGATCACGTCGCAGGTGCCATCGCTGCGCGGCGGATCGTCGAGACAGATTTCGCGGGTTTGCGAGCAGCCCGCAGTCGCCTCGAGCGTGCCGCAATCGTTGCCGCCGCCGACCACGGTCTGGCATTGGTATGTCTTGGTCATTTCCCAGCAGGGCCGGGTGACTGCCACGCCGCCGACGACCCGCGTCTCGTTTGCCGCAGTGCATTGCTCGCTGGCATAGGTGCACGAACCAAGGTCGATGGCGCAGGCGTTGTCGGTCCAGGTCTCGACGAACCATTTCGAGATCGCGCTTTCCGCCGTCATCCCCGCGAAGTTCGACGTGCAGACGTAGACCTCTTCGGGCGCTGCGGGCTCAAGGCAGGTGAGATAGCCGCCTCCGAAAGGGTCGCCGACGAAGTCCCAGGTCTTGCAAAGTGAGCGCTCAGCTAGGCCAGCTGCGGTGGCGCTGGTGGCCGTGCAGCTGGCATTGGAGGCAATCGACCCGCATTGCTGGAGGCCAGTCAGGTATTGCAGCGGCGTGCCGGTGACGGGATCGAAGGTCAGGGCATCGGCGATCCCCTCGCGGTTGCAGCGATAGACATTGCTCACGACCTGAAATGCGCCCGCAGGCGGCGGCTTTGGCACGGTGCCCATGAGGTAGACGTTGGGGTCGCTGACCGGGCTGTCGCAGTCGTAGTAATCGACCGTCAGCGCGTATTCGGGAATCGGATAGCTCGCGGTCCTGCGGCACATGGCATTGCCGGCAAGCGATGCGCAGCCATCGAAACCAGAGCCTGTGACGCAAAGGTATTGGTAGAGCGTCTCGTTCCATTCAGCGACCGACAGGCTGCGGGTGCAGGTCCGCAGCTGCTCCACCACGCTCGAGCCCACGTGGCAGGTCCATTCTGCTGTATTGGCTGTGCCCGAGCCGGGCGGTAGCGGCGTGCAAGCGCCCGTCGAACCATCGGCGCTAATGCCGTCCAGATAGGCGTTCGGATCAGCCTCGATTGCGGTCGCACGCGAAAGATCGCCGCGGGTGACATCGACGGTCGGTCGGGTGGTGGAATTTGCGGTCTGGTAGGCCTCGCTGTTCCAGCCCGCCACCGCGCCATCGCTCTGCATGGCTTCGGGGTTGGTGTAATAGCTCGTCTGGCCCGGATAGGTGTCCTGATAGCCCGGAATCTGTCCGGCCGCGCCCGGAGCCTGGGTCAGTCCTTCGTAGGCACCGCGCAGCGCACTTCCTGTGCTGCGCGCCTCGGCTTTGGCCTCGTCCACGGTCATGGTGCTAGGCGCGGAAGGCGGCGGCGGTGAAGGCGGCGCGATGCCGGGGTCGATCGCGGGAGGTAGGACAGGCAGGTCTTCGATCAGGTCGTCGGGCGGCGGGATATAGACCTGTGCGCTTGCCGGCTCGGCGGTGAGCACTGCGCCGAGGAGCAGCAGTGCTGGCGTGAGCCGGGTCCAGGCTGGCCAAGGGTGGGAGCGCGGCTGCATGGTCAGTCCCGCTTGCGCAAGTTGGCGAGCGCCACGCCGGCGATGCCGGCGCCCGGTCCGCGCGCCGAAGCAAAACTCTCAAGCGCGTATTCGACCGTGACGTTGCCCGCCATGCGGTCGTGGTCGGGTGCGGCGCTCGAGCAATCGAAGCCGTCGCAAAGCTCGTATTCGCGGCCCGTCACCACGAAGGTCGGCGCGGCGGTGACCTTGAAGGCACGGAACAGCCGCGGGTCGATCGCGATATGGGCCTCCTGCGCCTGGTCGGTGACCACCCGTTTCAGGCCCTCGACAAAGGCTTTGGTGCTGCTGTGCGGAAACCCCCGGAACACGACCACGCCCCCAGCCTTTGTCGTGTCGCGGATCAGTGCGCTCAAGGATGACTGCGGCATCGACAGGCTGGCGAAGACCGTTAAGAGCGGCCCCTCGCCCATGGGTGCGCGCGTGTTCGCGGCGGCACCGTCCAGCAGTTCGTCGAAGTCGACTGGCCCGGCAGGACCCTTGGGAAGGCTGGCTGGATCGATCGAGGAAACCGCCTGCAGGCCCTCATCCCTCAGTTCCTCGGCCTCGGCCCGGTGTGCCTCGCCCCTGCCCGCCACCTCGTCGACAAAAGCTTGCGCGTCCTTCACCTCTTCGGTCCCGCGCGCCTTGATTGCGCCGAGATCGAGCCCGTCCACGGTTTGTGCAACGGTCTGGGCGAGCGCGGCCGACACTGCGGCAAGCGCGAGGAACCCCGCCATGCCTGCAAGCGTGGGCCCAGGAAGCTTCCGGATCATTGCGCGCGCCCTCCTCACAGCATGCAGCAGTTGCGCTTGCGCCAGACGAGGTAGCCAAAGTCCTCGCCCTTCACCGGGAAGGACTTGCCGGTGTGCGGAATGATCGTGGTCGCGCCGATCGGCGCGCAGGCGTAGCGACCCTTCACCGTCGAAATGGGATTGGTCATCTGCAGGCGGTATTGCTGTTTGCGCATCACCGGCATCAGGTACTTGTGGCACAGCGCCTTCGAGCCCATCGTGCCCCAAGCGAGCGCCTGGCGGTGGACCTTGTAGAGCATGCGTTCCGCGACGAGGCGCGAGGCCTGGACCTGGGTTACATGGGCCGGGACATGGCCGTTGAGCGGGTACATCGAACCGTTGCAGCCCGCGCACCAGAACATCTGGTCGATCGGCAATTTCGCGGTGGAAGCCACGCAATCCGCGGCGCAGGCGGCCGCGGCGATCGGATTGGCGAAGAGCGCGACTTCGGGATTGAGGATCGAGGTCAGCGCCGAATCCTGCCACAGCGGGTCGAGCTCAGTCACATAGGCGACGTCGAAGGTGGTCTGCTCGAAACAGAGAAAATCGGTGAGGATCTCCATCCAGTAGAGCAGCGGGTAGATGTAGTAGTGCGACTGCCACTGCGAACTGTTCTGGGTCTTGCCGCCGACCTGGCTACGCCCCTGGACATGGCCATTGCCGATATCGAAACCCGGGTTGAGGCTGATCCCGCCAAGATTGGGGAAGCACCAGGCTTTGTTGGTGACATCGATGAGCCGCACCGGCTCCCAGAAGCCGACCGAAATGCCGATGCGCGGAATGGGCGAGCCGCAGGCACAGAGCGGAAAGCTCGGATTCTTGGGATCGGGCCGCGAGCCCTTCCAGATCGAGAGGCCGCCGATTGACAGCGGAAACAGGCACGACCAGCAGACATCGGTGATCGGATTGACGAACTTGCCGTGGCACGTGACCGACGCCGCGCGGGCGGGGCTCGCCGCCGAGAAAGCCATGGCCAGGACGGCGAGCGTCATGACGAAGACATTGCGCAGCGCTTTCATGCCCCCTCCCCTCGCGCAAAGACCTCGTCTGCGCGGATCTTGGCGCGGAAGTAGAACAGGCCATGGATCGGCGCGGCGAGGCACAGCGCGGCCGCGACGAGGGCACCTTTCGGGCCAAGCAGCGCGAGGAGCACTTGCAGCCCGAGCACCGCACCGACGAGGCTGGCGCAGAGCGCCATCCAGACAAGCCGCATGGTCCTGAGATCGCGCGTCTCGGGCGCAGCCTGCGGGGTCAGCATGGCGATGAGCAGCGGGTGCTTCATGTCGCCGGCGCTCCCCTGGGACTTGGCGCCGCTCGCACCAGCGGGATCTCGGCAACCTTGAGCGCGTCACCGGACTGGCTCACCACCGCAGGCGTGTGGCGGATGCCGAAGCGGGCGACGAGCATGCCGCCCTGGTCGAAATAGAGCCGGCGCTGGCGGGGTTTCATCTCATCGAAGGGCGAGCCCGAGACAAAGACGATCTTGGCCTTGAGATCGCTCCAGCTGCGCAGCGCCCAGTCGACTTCGGCGGCGTTGTTGCCGTCGACGAACACCAGGTCCTGGCGCAGCTGCACGAAACCCAGCGGATTGACCCTGGTGCCGCGCGCAGCGATTCTGTTGCCCTTGGTGTCATGAATGTCGTCTTCGGTGACGATCGAGGGATCGAACAGCCATTCGCGCCGCACTGTCGCTGCCGAGAGCCCTTCGACCGGCTTGGGCCGCCGCACGCTGGCTACCGCCTGGTTTTGCATCTGGCGCTGGAGCGCCGCGATCCCGCCCGAGGCTTCGAGCGCGCGTAGCTTCGCCTCGATCGTGGTCAGGAGATCGGTCTCGATGATCGGAAAGGTCTCGCCCATCTGGCCGTGGTCTGCGGCTTGCAGATGTGCCGCGATCGGCCATCCGGTCATGGCAGCAAGGCACGCGCCGAGGGCGAAGAGGCGGGGCCTGGTCACAGGATCGCGTCCCCGGTGCCGATAATGCGGGCCCGGCAGACAAAACCGATGTCGGCATAGCGGCTGTCGAGCCCGTCGCTATGCGCCGTGCCAAGGTAGTAGCAGTGTTCCGGGATACGTCCTGTCGGACCCGGCATGAGCACCTCGCCGCGCCTGGTACGGGGTTTGAGCCGGGCAACTTCTGCCCCGTTGATCAAGACCGCATTGCCCTCGCGAGTGACGAGATCGCCGGGCATGCCGTAAACCCGCTTGGCAAAGGGTGCCGATTTTGGCCCGAAATGTGCCGTGATGATCGGGGTCACCGGCGGCGTGAACACGACAAAATCGCCGCGCTGAGGTCGGCGGTGCTTGTCGATGAAGAACGCCCAGTTGGGCAGCGACTCGGTCGTGTTGATCAGGATTGCGTGATCATCGCGCCAGGCGCTGAGCCAGGCAGTTGCCGCGAGTAGCCAGGCGAGACCCCCGATCGCAAACCAGCGCTGCGCCTGCGGCGAGATCTCAGTAGCCGGGGCCACGGCCCTGCCCCCCCGCCAGCGCGGCTTGCGGCGCTGCTGGCCCCGCCATCGCCGAGCGCATCGCGCCCATCACATCGTTCGCAGCCTCGTTGGGATTGAGCGAGGCTGGCTGCGGCATGCGGACCTTGGTGTAGACTTCCTTGCGCAGGCTCGCGGTGATGTCGGGAACATTGCCGGCGAGCACCGCCTCACCGACCAGCACAATCTGGCCACTCGCGCCGCGCGTCTCCAGATTGCGCTGGATTTCGGCCATGAATGCCCGGGTTTCCGCAGTGACCTGATCGGGCGGTGTTGCCGACCGTGCCTGGGCCTGGACATATTCGCCGACAATCGCTGAAAGCTGGACCCGCGCAATTGGCGGTATGGCATCATCGGCCATCAGTTTTTTGGTAACCCAGGCGCCCCAGAGACCGGCGGCAACCAGGCCGCCAACCAGCGCCACCGGCATCCAGCCCATCCTGCGCGGCGGCGCGGCGGGGAGGACGGCGGCTTGACCTGCGGGGGTCTGCAGCCCAGCCTTGTCCTCAAACAAGGGGCCGTCGCTTGGCGCCGCCGCATCGCCGGATGCGAGCCTATTCCTGGCCATCGGCCTTCTCCTTTATCTGGTTCACAAGATCGGTGAGCGCGCGCCGCCGGAAAAAGCCCGCAGCAAGGAACAGCCCAGCGCTCCACGCCCAGAACAGCGCGCGGAACGCATCCTGGCGTTCGGCCCCGGCGGCGACATAGCGCGCGGCCAGGTTGCCGAGATGAAGCATGGTGCCTGCAAAAGTGAACTGGCCGAGCGCCGCGAAGAATGCCGCCCAGACACCGATCACACAGGCCGCGGTGACGGTCAGCCAGCCCGAAAGGCGCAGTGCGGCATAGCAGGCGTCCTGGAGCCTGCTCGGGGCTAGCCATGGTGGGCAGCGAGGCGCGCTCAGGCTCATTCGGCGGCTTCCATGAATTCGCCCTCGTGGAAATCGGGCGCACCGGGCGGGGGCGGCACAAAATCGGGAAAGGCGACGCGCTCGATCGCATCGGGCAGCGCCATGCCGCCCTTCACCAGTTCCTCGATCTTCGAGAACACGCGCGGGCTCGAGGAATAGAGCGTGGCCGAATAGGGATCGAGCACCAGGCGGCCGACCGCGAGCGTCTCGGGGCCCTTGATCAGCACGTCGGAATATTCGGTGCCGCTCCGCTTCAGCGAGCGCAGCAGGGTTTCGGTATAGCGGTCCATCTCGAAGCGCTGGTGCTTGGCGAGGTCGCTCACCGTCTCTTCCTTCTGCTGGAGCACGACCGACCAGTCGGAATTCTCGAGCGCGGCGAGCGAGCCTTCGGACTTGTAGAAGTCATTGAGGGACTGCGTCGCGGTGATCAGCGAGCCGCCATATTTACGGCAGGTGCGCGCATAGGTCTCGATCGCCTGGCCCATCTGTCCGCCGCCCAGCAGCTGCCAGGCTTCGTCGATCATCGTGAGCTTCGGGATCGAGCGGTCGAGGTCGCGCATGACCCGCAGCGTCAGAAACATGAGCGCCGTGAGCGCGACCGAACGCAGTTCGGGCTTAGAGGAGAGGTCGGACAGTTCGAACACCGTGAGCCCGGCGGAAAGATCGATCGAGCAGGCGCCTTCGAAGAAACGGCCGTAAGTCCCGCCGGTGAGGAACGGCGCCATGGCATCGGCAAGATCGCCGGCGAACGGCGAGGACAGCGCGCGCAAGGCGGCTGCAACATCGTCGATCGTCCCTTCGCGCTGTTTTGCGCGCCAGACCGCGCTCACCGCGGAATCGATGAGGCCGCGCTCTGTATCGGAGAGGCGGTCCTGCTGGCGCGCCATCTGGCCGACGATCGCTTTGAGCATCGCGAGGCATTCGACCTCGTAGTCCTCGCCGTCCTCGTCGCTGGTCAGCGCCGCGACATCGATCATGTCGAAGGGGTTGAGCGAGAAGCCAGAGGAGAGCTTGAACTCGACAAACGCCCCGCCGAAGGCTTTGGCCATGTGTTCGAACGAGCGGCCATCGTCGATAACGATGACCTTGGCCCCTGCCCCCGACATCGCCGCGCAGACATCCTGCAGGAACACCGACTTGCCCGAACCCGACTTGCCGAAGACCGCGACATTGTGGTTGCCGGCTGCGTTCTGGAACGGTGACCAGAAGAAGGGCTGGCCGCGCCGGCCGATGAGCAGCACGTGCGGGATCAGCCCGCCCATATGCTCACCCTGAAGCGGCGCGATCGACGCGGCGGTGGTCGTCAGCATCGTCTTGAAGCGCTTCATGCGCCGCAGGTCCGCCGACAGCCCATTGGGAAACGAAAGCGGCATGGCCGCGAGCAATCCCATGACCTGAAGGTAGCGCTCGTCGATCAGGTCCCACCCGGCCCCCTTGTAGACCGACTTAACCATGCGCTCGTTGATGTCGCCCTTTCCGAGCGGCGAGAGCGCGCCGACGCCGTAGTAGGCCTGACACAACTTGCGGCCCTGACGGATCTGTCCTTGCACGTACTGCCATTCATCGCGCTGCTCGGAGAGCTGGGGGAGGAAGCGCGCCGATCGGCTGTCGGCCAGGCTCGTCGTACGCATGACCTTGAGCCCGGTGCGCGAGGCGACCGCTTCATCGTCCTGGAAGGACAGACCAAGCACGGTCATGACGTTGCAGCCAAAGCGCAGCTTGTCGTTGACCATGTCGCCGATGATTTTCTGGACGTCCCACGGCGCCCATTGCTTGGGCAGGTGACGCACCGCGAAAAAGCGCCAGTCGAAGGTGTCGGGGACGACCTCGCCGATCACCGGGGCGCCGTCGATCTCCTCGCCGGTGGGGCGGAAGCGCTCGGTCTTGAGCACGATCCGGTCGGGCGTGACCTGGGTTTCGAGGTCGCGGCGGATGCACTGCACGTTGATCGGATCGAGCTCGGAATAGTGTTCGGGCCTGTCGGCGTTGTCGACCGAGGGGCAGAGGAAATCGTCGAGGAAGGCGATGAGCTCAACGGGCCCCATATCGCGCGCCGGGATCGAGAGCGCCTGGCAGGTGCCCATCAGGCTGTCTCGCACAGTCGAAAGCATGTCCGCGCCGATCGGGCTTCGCAGCGAAGCGCCCACGCTCAGGATCACCCGATGCGAGCGCACGAAGAAGGGCGCGTCCTTGGAGATCGACATCCACGCCCCGCGCCGCAGCCAGCGCGCGCGGTGCATTGCCGCGCGCCCATAGACGCCCTTGGCAACCACCCGCGGCATGACCCAGTCGGCGATGCGCTCCCCGATCGACGGGCTTTGCCAGTGGATCAGCTGGATCTCGCAGCCCGAAGGCACGGCATCGGAGAGGAACTGCGTCAGGATCTCGCCGCTGCGCTCGTCCGCCCCCACCATCGGGGCGAGCTCGAGGATGAAACCGACAGACTCGGTGTTGATGAACATGCGGCTCTTGGCGTCGAAGCTGCGGTATGGGAGCCAGTTCGACAGCATCGGTGCGCCGAGCAGCGGGCGCTGCGCCTCGGGATGCGCCTCGTCGCCGAAAAGCAGGGTGAGAAAGCTGTCCCAGAAGCTGCGGGCGGCCATGACGCGCTACTCCTCGACCTTGCCGGAAAAACCGGCGGGCGGGTTGGCGACCTTGGGGGCAGGCAAGACCTGGGTTTGTGCCGCAGGTTGCGCGGCGGCCGGCTCTACCGGCCTTTCAAGTGGCGGCGTTTGAACCGTGCCGACGCTGCCCGGCGCCTTGGGGACCCGCGCAAGCTGCGCCTGGACTTCGGACTTGATGGCATCGACCGGCGACGCTGCGCGTCGCTCGGTGCCCCTTGCCCGGGCTTCGGCAACGAGCCTCGGGTCGGGCGGCCCGCCTTGTACCTGCGGGGCGACCAACGCCTGGGTGGGGGCGTCCCTGAACTCCTGAGCGGTGTCATTCATCCCCGGCATTGGCGCAGTCATGGTGCCGGCCAGCGATGCAGGGATCGCAGCTGCGGCATCGCCGCGGCTCGCGAGCTGATCACCCGCATTGGGCTCGCCCGAGGACAACTGCATCCAGCCTCCCTGGTCGGCGACGGTATGGACAATGCGCGGTTCGTGCAGGTTGCCCGCGCCATCGACGTAGGAGGGGAACACAACTTTCAGCACCCGTCGCTCGCGGTGGACGAGACCCTCGCTGGCGGCAGCCAAGCGTCCGCGTCCGGCAGGTGCGAGGGCCGCGACTGGCGCGGGCCTCCGTGCCGATGGCTGAAAGTACGGCCCGGCGGGACTCATTGGCCGTGCGTTCTGGATAACGGAAAGCGCCTGGTCATCGATCACGGTCGAGGGCGCGCAGGTGCCGCCCGGAGCATTGCACGAAAAACTGCCCTTGATGTTGCTGCCCAGGAAGGTGGTGCAGGCCGCCATCTGCGTCGCGGCAAGGCCAAGAACGGCAGCGCCCGCGACTTTCGAGCGCGGCGAAGCCTTGCGCCGGGCCGCCAGCGCGCCGAGCTTTCCGGCAAGCCGCCAGAAGGCGTGGGCAGCCTCGAGTGACATCGAAAGCGCCGACAGGCTCGCAAAGCCAGAGGATCGGCGCCAGGCACGCCGGCGCAAGTGACCGAGTTCCTGGGGCGCGAGGTCCCTGCCAGTGGCAGGGCCAAAGGCGGCGCGGATATCGGTCCACAGGGCGGTGGCTTCTGCGAGGCTCAGCCGCACATCGGGGATCGTCACTTGCCCGCGCGAGCGACGTCTGGCGGCGCGCTGGAATCCCGCAAACTGCTGGTCCGACAGCCAGGTCACGAGCGCGCTCCCTTGAGCCAGGTGACCAGGAACTCCTTGGGGCGGAATCCTTCGATGACTGCGCCGTCCGAGCGGACGATGACCGGGGTTCCGGCAATACCGTTCTCGCGCGCGAAGCGTTCGTTGGCATCGAGCGGCGAAGTGTCGCAGGCGCGGGTGTCGGCGATCGGCTCGCCCGCATAGGCAGCCTTGACGGCGCGGCGGCGGTCGCGCGCACAGAACACCTGGTTGGCCAGATCGCGGCTGCCAAGCACCGAGATCGGCCGCTCGATCACCCGCACGTTGAGGCTCTCGAGCACACCTGAAAGCGCGCGGCAGTAGCCGCAGCGAAAATCGCTGAAGACGGTGACGGTCTGGCCCGATGGATTTCCCCAGACGATGCCGCCGGCCTCGGGCAGTGCGGCCAGGGACATCGTCCGGGGGGCCGCCTGCGCGGCAGCTGTGTTCATTCCGCGGCGCGGCGCTTCGACGGCTTCGGCCTCACGCCGGCTACCCGCAGCGCCGCCTACCAGAAGATCGGGATTGACCTCGAGCAAGCGCACAGCGGTCAGGTCCTGGCGGGTCTGCATGTCGTAGACCCGCCCGATCATCAGGTAGCGCGCGGACTTGTCGACGTAGAACAGCTGCGAGCCTGCGGTCACTTCGCAGACACCGTCGACCACCTGGCAGTTGACGCGGGAGACCTGCGTGCGCGGCAGGCGCTCCTTGAGCAGGGCTGCAACCGACGTATCCTGCGGCGATGGCTTGGCGGGAGCGCCCTCGCCTGCCTGCGCCCAGACCAGCGATGCGCCGCTGCCGAGCGTCACGGCGGCAAGTGCCCAACCTATTTGGCGCAGGTGCAGTTGTTCAAGCTTCATGCGATTTCTCCTCACCCGCTGATGAACACGCCTTCGAGGAAGACGATTTCGACATCGATCCCGGTCGGCATCTCGATCACGGGCTGATACTGCTCGGCCCGCTCGATCAGGTATTTGGAGACCATGTCGGCCGAGGTCGCGACACCCTCGCCAAGCCCGCCTTCGAGGATCTCGCCGGCCCCGAGCTTCGGGCGCTGGCCGTTCACCGAGACATTGGTGCCGGTCATCAGCGAACTGGTGTTGGCCGAGAACCCGCGCCCGAACCCGCCGGCGAGCCCGGCGAGAAACGCCTGTCCGACAAGCGCGCCTTCGCGGCTCACCACCCGGCCGCGGACCCCGGTCTTGCCGCCGAAGGCGATGAAGCCCTTGACGTCCGAGACCGCGTAGCGGCCCCCCGGCTGCGGGCAGGTCATGCGCTGGAGTTTGACGTAGACCTTCTCCGAGGAGAGGTCGGCGCGCGCCGCTCCGTTGACGAGGCAGCCTGCGATATTGGTCGTGAGCAGCCGCCCGTTTTCGTAGACCGAGCGCGCTGGTCCGGTAATCCGCAGCACGACCGGCAAGGGATCAGTCTGGCTCTCGACCCCCGCAATGGCATCGACCCCGACGATCACCTTGGCGACCGCGATCGAATTGGGCGGCAGATAATTTGCGCTGTCGGTAAAGACCGTATTGCCCTTGGGCACCGGTGTGCCGGTCCCACTCGCGCCTTCGCTGAACGAAACCAGGCTCACTTCACTCCCGCGCATCACCGGAAGACCTGCTGCCGAGGCCGCTGCCTGTCCGGCGGGTGTCGTGGGCAGCGGTCCGCCAACCCGCGGTGCGCCGGCCACCTGGTAGCTTGGCGGACTGGTGCGTCCGTAAAGGGCGTTTGGTCCAGCGCTCGCTCCAACCGGCGATTGGCGCGCGGCATTCAGCGCTGCGCGCAGCTGCTCGTTTTCCGTCTGGTAGGCCGACAATACGCGTTCGGTATCGGAGGAAATGGCCCCGCCCTGGCCCCCGCCTGCACCTTGTGCGCTCGCCAGTTGCTGCTCGAGTTGATCGGCGCGCTCCGCCCGGGCGGCGAGTGCGCGCATGTTGTTGTTCATCGACATCATCTGCGCTTCGGACTGCGCGCGCCACTCCTTCTCGGCCATGTTCTTGTTGACCATTTCGTCGACCGAGACGCCTTCGGCGGCTTGCCTGACCTCGGCATCGCTCGCCTTGCCGCTATCGTCGAAGATATAGAGAGAGCCCGCTACCAGCGCTGCGGCGCCTGCTGAACCGAGCAGCAGCATCTGCTTTTTCCGGGTCACCTCGTTGGCGGCGATGGCATCGCCGAGCGGCGAGGCATCTTCGCCGCCGCCCGCATCGAGCGCCTTGGGTACTTTCCGGAATATCCTGCGCAGATCCATCACCGGCCTCCATTTGCCTGAATGAGGTAGACGGCCGTTTCCTGGCCTGCGGCGAGCTCGCTTACCGGGGTCATGAAGGCGACCGCGCCGCGTGCGGCGAGCATGTTCTCATTGAGCACCTGGGCATCGCGGCCAGAGTTGCGCACGCGCAGGATCAGGCCCTTGAGGTCCGCGCCGCGGTATTCGCCGACTTGCTGGACCTCGAGTTTGCCGACCGTGACCGGTTCGAGCACCGACTGACGGATGTCGAAACCGTCCAGCACCTCGCTGTGGTACATTGCCTGGGCAAGCCGCACCGCCGCGTCCTCGGGTGAGGACCGCACTTCCCAGTCACGCGCTTGCTCGGCCTTGATCGCGGCATTGGCGATGAACACCTGCTCGGCGTCGCTCCCGCGCACCTGGCAGACGAACTTGTAGACGAAGCCCTTGCGGGTCGTGCCGAAGAACGAAAGGTTTGGCCGAACGAAGCCATCGGGGACCGAGATATAGATGTCACCGCGCACCGGCTCGTTGACGACCTTGAAGTCTTCGCTGGGGATTCCGGTCGTGATCTTCGACACCGAGGCAAACTGGTCGCCCGCGAGACTGATCCGGGTGAGGTCCTTGGCCGAGGCCACGCAACTCACCGTGCCATTGTCGGCAGCCATCACATTCTGGTCGGCGAGCGCGGGCGATGCCAGGCACAGCGCGCCCAGACAAATGAGTGCCGCTCCCAGCGGTCGCCCGGAGGCGGCAAAGGGCCGTCCCGCCAGCGCCGCGCCTGCGCCAATCGCGCCCCATCCCAGCCCTGCCATCATGGCTGCTCCCCCTTCTTGTTGTTTTCGGTGATCCGGCCGAACCCGGCGAGCTTCAGCGAGACGCCCGAGTAGCTCCACACGAAGCGGAAGGTGCGCGCTTCAGCGGTCACTTCCTTCGATCCGACGACAGTGTGGAGCGTGCCGTTCACCTCGCTCGTGAGGGCGTCGGGATCGACGCTCAGATTTCGGATCGTAAAGTACTGCGAGACGTTCGAGCCGTTCTGCTCATTGAACACCTTCATCAGCTCGGCCTTCATCCGGCCGTGCGTCCTCGGATCGGTTATGCTGAGGATCGATTCCATCCAGTACTGGAGGTTTGACGGCGAGCGGTTCAATGTCAGCAGCGCGGCATCGCGCGTCACCAACTCGAGATAGTCCTTATCGACCTGGCTCGAGGTCAGCGTCAGCGGCCGCGCCAGCACCGGCTGGAGCACCACCTCGCGATCACGCTTTAGCGCGGTCAGCGTCAGCATCACCGAGACGCCGAACAAGACCAGACAAGAACTGGCCAGCAGGTTGCGCTGCTTCAGGAGCCGCTGCGATTGCTGGTGCGTGATCGAGAGGTCCATGTCAGCCCGCCATCAGTCGAAGATGCGAGGGCGGCGTTGCCTTCAGACCCATGAAGGCACCCGGCAGGTACCAGTAGGCCGTATGAATGATCCACGAAACGGCACGTCCCGCCTTCAACTTGCGCAATCCCCACCAGGCCAGCACGCTTGAAATGAGCCCAATCAGAATATGTTGAGACAGGACGCCCCAGGCAAATGGCAGGATCATCGCGAGGAATTCATCGAGCGTCCAAAAGCCGATGAGCTCGGGATCATCGAGATGCGCCGGGACCGTGTATCTGTTCATGAGGCAACCCCGCCCTCGGGCCGGTCCGCGCTGAGCCTGTTGAGGCCCAAGCGGATCGGCAAACCCGGATCAGACCGTCGCGGTGACGGCGGCGGTGACGATCGGCACGCCCGTGCCCGCGCCGACACCGACGCCGACCGGAATTGCGACCTGGCCGAGGCTGAAGCGGCCCGATGCAAGGCCGACGATGCCGCCGGCGAGCGAAAGCACGGTGATGATCTTGCCGCCAGAACCTTCGAGGAAGCCGGTAAAGCTCGAGAGCGCCGTGTTGAAGGTCGTGTCGGCACCGGCCATTGCGACTTCGCTGCCGAAGAGCGCAGCGACAGCGACCACGGCCGCCGTCTGCAGAAGAGTCGCTCCCTTCCCTTTGAACTTGTCTTGCATCGCATTGTTCCCTTTCTCGAAACCGCCTCCGTCATCTAGGGGCCTCTCGAAAGAACAGGTCAGCGCGCCGCTCAGCAATTAACGATTGGTTTCTTGGTCTTTGCGAATCGCAACATTTGCCGAATTCAGATTCATTATCGGTGTTGATTGCCTGATTGGGAAATCAAGGGTGCTGTATTGAGAACAACGATTATCCTCAAACGAGATCGCGATCCCCGGACAATGCAATTGGCATTATCGGAACAGGAAACCGGTCGGCGAATCGCCTGCCCCAAAGGACAGATTCGCAAAATTAACGATTCTGGGTCATTATGGTGCCGACCATGGAACTCCCGGCGCAAACAGAATGGCAAGCGGCACACGCAATATCCGGATGCTCATAAACCAGGACTGCTTTGCTTTCCTGGCCGATGCCATGTGCGAATACTCCAAGAAAACAACGCGATTCCAGAGCCTCCGCTCCACTGTTCAACATGCTTGCGCGAGCACGAGATTGATCGCACTGGAACGCGAGGATCTGGAGCGGTTCCTTGCCGAACACCCTGTCGACGGCCAGATCAGGGTCTGGCTCGAGGTCAAGCCAGACTGGATCGCCGACTACGACGCAACGCGCCGGAAAATCGCGCAGATCAGCGGAAAACCGGTGCAAGACAAGGCGGTCATCCCCTTCGTGGTCCACCTTGCGCAGGTCAGGGGTGTCTTTTGATCCATAACGGATTGTGCAAGACAAGCAGCACGTTCGCACCTTGACAGTCTATGGCATCCCATAGAGAAATTGGCTCGGGAAGGACGAGCCATGCCGCACCGCACTGTGACACCCGAAACCGTGTTCCGGCCGAGGCCTGCCTCGATGCATGACTCGGTTTTCTCCTTCGGCGAAATATCGCCGAGGCTCACCGAGCAGGAGCAGTACAAGCGCCTGATCGACGACCAGGCTGCTAAGCAAAGCGTCCCGCTAGCCCATTTGGCCGACCGTCTCGTGATCGGGCGACCGCGATTGCACAAAGTCATCCGGAAGAACCTGGCGCTTAAAGATGACCTCCGGGACCGCCTGTTTGAGGCACTCGGAATTGATTGCGTGCGCGCCAAGTTCTGTGTTGCTTTCCTGCATGATCACACGGTCTACGATGATCCTGACGTATTTCTGGTTTGTGAGGGCCTGAAAGGTTTCTACTGCGAGATCATTTCACGCCGTCGCGGCGAAATCCAGGTGGCCCTGCGCCCGACGATCATCCACGAAGCCTTGGGCCGGGCCTATGAACTGCTCCTTTCCCACCAGGAGCGAGTGATGGAGAACGACCGGGCCCTTCAGGCGTGAAGCCAGAGGCGGTCCACGCCTGGACACAGCTTTACGCAGCCGTTGGCCTGCTTGCCGTCATCTGCGCGGGCTGTGCGGCTTTGAAAACAATCCTTGAGCTCCGAGGCGGCGCCGTCGTCCTCCCACATACGACGTGGAAGCAGAAGTTTCTCTTGGTTCCACGTCTCTGGTTACGGTTTCAGCTAAGCTACCTGACCGGGTTTCCGTGCATCATGGGCATTACGTTGCTCTATGCGCACTATATCGGGTTCGAAGCGTTCAATCCATCATAGCGTACCAGTTCGACGCTACGGTAACCTGACGCGATCACAGCCGTCATGGCCACATTTCCCCGAAATTCGGCATCGGTGGTTGCAACGCCCAGTCGTGCAAGTCGTGCCCAATTGGTGGTGATCGTGCGCACATAGTTTCGGGTTTCCGGAATGGCTGGCACGTAACCTCGTTGAAGAGCGCGTCGTTCCGGGCCTGCATTGTAAGCGGCAAGTGCTAGGTCCACTCGTCCGAAACGGTCAAGCTGTTGACGCAGGTACCGCGCACCTGCCCGCATGTTTGAAACTTTATTAAACGGATACGATAGCCCAAGCAGGCGGGCGGTTCCCGGCATGATCTGCATGATTCCCATGGCACCAGCACTGCTGATCACCCAGGATTTATATCCGGACTCCTGCGTGATAACAGCGTCGAGAAGATTGGTCGGGAGGCCGAACTCGCAGGCTATGGCTGCGACCGTATCGAAATTGAGTGCCCTGCGACTCTCGATTTCCCGTGGCAGCCACCAGGCCGGAGCGTAACGAGCACTTTCGCAGTTCTCAGTGTTTCTTGATCCGAACTCGCGTTCATATTTCAGCTGCCTGCGCGGCATCGCCCCTGCTTCCGGCCATTGCTCCACTTCAAAATTGCCACCAGCCACCTGCGCGCCAGGATAAGGCTCAACCGCCGACGAGGGCCTATCCCAATGTTCAAGTCCATTCTGTTCGAAATGCGTTCGTAACGACAACTCGACGAGTGGCTCGGGAGCGTGATGCGGCAATTGAGCATCAAACTTCTTTTGGGGCCCGTTATGTAAGCTGGCGAAATCCAAGATATCAGCTTCACGTGCAGCAGCACTACAGCAGCAAGACGCCACTAGACTGAAATGGATTGCAAATTTGGATAACCTCACAGTGCACCCGTTTTGAGCGAACTGAGCTGGCAGGACTGCGCAGGTTCAGCAATCAAATATTTCCGCCTGAGTCAATCGGAAAACTGCGGTCTGTAGGCGGCATGGCCAAGAAAAATATGTTCCAAAGCTGACTCCAAAACCGAAATACGTTCCGCCAATCTATTGATATTGACCTGCTTCCCAAATTCTGGGCCGTTTTGAGCGGGAAAATTCCAGTTATGATCGGAGGGCCAGGATACGGAGTGTGTGGTAAGCGGTAAAAATCCCCCACATTTTCAAGCTGCCGGGAGTTGGTAGTTTCGCCGTGCTGTCTGGCGAGGTGATCAATGAGCGATGAAACTGATTTCGAAACTTGTATCCAAACGAGCGTACCGGCCCGTGCGGAACGGCTTGATGTGATCGAAACGGCTGGTGGCAAGCGCCGGTGGACACGCGAGGCCCGGGCGCGGATTATTGCGGAAAGCCTGGAGCCGGGAGCGAATGTGTCGGAGGTGGCGCGCCGACACGGGATGTTTCCGCAGCAGCTGTACACATGGCGGCGTGAATTGCGGGAGCGGGCGGAGGCCATGAGCTTTGTTCCGGCGATGGTCGAGAGGGGGAATGCCGGCGCATTGCTCGGCCCACCGCCGCAATCGGTGGGCGGGCAGATCGTCATCGAGACTGGCAACGTGAAGATCCGCGTGCCCGAGGACGTGAGCGCCGATCATATCGAGCGGGTGCTGCTGGCCGTGCAGGTGAGCGCGTGATCATCCCGCCTGGACCGCTCAAAGTGCTGGTCGCGACGCAGCCCGTAGACTTCAGGCAAGGGAATGGTGGGCCTCGCCTCGCTGGTCGAGCGCGAACTCAGACTCGATCCCTTCTCTGGTATGCTGTTTATCTTCCGGGCGCGCTGGCAAACCGGACCCGGAACTGAGCGAAGTCGACCTGCGCCTGTTGCCCCGGCGGCGTCTCGAAGTGCACCGCAAAGGGACTGCCGCCGCCTGCCGGTCGCAATGCGCACAAGCCAGGCGGCGAATTGCCGGCCTGACCGGAATTGGCCAGGATCGCTGACCTTGGCTGCCGTTGCGCCGACTGTGATGACGCCGATGCCCGGAATCGTCGCGAGGCGCTTGGCGAGCTCGTTCTCGCGATGGAGCGAGATCATCAGCTTTTCGATGGCAGCGAGCCGCGCCTGAAGGTCTTTGACCTAGCTGGCCAGGATCCGCAGCACATCCATTGCCACGGCGGGAATCCCCGCGATGGCGCCTGCCAGTATCCGGTCGATCAACCCCAGGGCCTGATGTATGCTGCGGGCATGATCTGTACCGAACTCGGCCAACATCGATCGGATAGCGTTGGTGAGCTGCGTCCGTTGCCGCACGAGAAGGTCGCGTGCCCGGTGAATGCTAAGCTCGGCCTGTTTTTCGGGTGACTTGATAGCCACGAAACGCATACTGGGGCGACGGACCGCCTCGCAGATCGCCTCGGCATCGGCTGCGTTATGAGACCTGTGCGCGGGTGGGTGTAGAGCACTGGAACTGAACCGTTTTCCATTTTGCGATGGGAATTGTCCTATGTCGCCACCGTTGTGATCGGAGCGGTGGTAGCCTTCATGCTTGGGCTGCGATAATGTTCATGGTGCGTTTGAGGTTGTAGGCGATGGTGGTCAGGTGGACTTGGACGGCGGCTTTGGCGAGGCCTCGCCATCGCATTCGGCGCTGGCCGTAGCCGCGCTTCCATGTCCCGAAGATCTTCTCGATCCGGCCCCGCACCCGATGGATCGGTTGGTTCCATTCTTTGAGCTTGCGCAGCGTTTCCTGTTCGTCGCGGCCCCACATGCCAGTGGCGACGATCCGCGGTATTCCGCCCTTTGCCCGTACAGCATCACGGAAGTGATTACCCCGATAAGCACTGTCGGCGAAGACCTCGCCGGGATTATCGGGCAGGGCATCAGGACCCGCCCTGCCATCATTGATGTTGGCGGACGTGATTGCGATTTCTTCGACCAACGCAGTGTCGGCATCGGCACCGACATGAGCTTTGAAGCCGTGAACAGCGGGCTTGCCTTTATGTTTGACCCAGCGCGCATCATCATCACCCTCGCTGGCGGACGCAATGATCGTGGCGTCGACCAACGTGCCAGTCTTGACCGTGATCGCTTTGGCCTTGAGCTGCGCCGTTATGGTCGTGAAGAGCAGGCGATCGAGCTTCTGGGCGATCAGCGCCTTGCGAAAGCGGACGAAAGCCGTCCGCTCAGGCGTCGCTTCCGTTCTTGAAAAGCCGCAAAAGGTACGGAATGAAGCGCGGTCATCGAGGGCCTCGGCCAGCTTCACATCCGACAGATCGTACCACACCGACAGCAGCAACGCTTTAAACATCGCCAGCGGCGGCCATGCTGGTTCGCCCTTCGCACTGGCATGAACTTGTCCAAGAATGCCCGCAATGTGGTCCCAGTCGATCAGATCGGAAAGATCATCAAGCGACGAAGCGCTCCTTGATGTAACCGCAAAACCAAGCCGCTCCTGACCAATCGAACGATGTGCCATCCGTCCCTCCTGGATGCCAGAAAGGCTCATAGAATCAGATAAATAGCCCGCCGTCCAGAACTACCCGCGCACAGGTCTCATCAGGCCCCTCCGCGATCCAAACGCCGCCGGGATCGACGATGCGTGACTCAGATCCTTGTGTAGGTTTTCTGTTCCGTTGCTACTCAGACCCCTACGCCGTCAGCAGTGCCTCGGTGCACGACAGTCAGAAGCTCGAGGATCTGCTCGACCCCGGCAACACCGCCAGCACCGTGTGGGCCGACAGCGCCTATCGCAGCAAGGAGGCCGAGGAGAAACTCGCCGCGCGCGGGTTCACGAGCCGGATCCATCGCCGCGGATGCCGGGGCAAGCCGCTCACGGCACGACAGGAAGCGGCCAACAAGACCCGCTCGTCAGTGCGGGCGCGCGTCGAACATGTGTTCGGCAGCCAGCACACCAGCATGGGTGGCAAGCTGGTGCGCACCATCGGCATCGTGAGGGCGAGCATGAAGATCGGCATGCAGAACCTGGCCTACAACATGCGCCGCCTCGTCGTGCTCGAACGCGGCGCGCTGGCAGCCGGATAGCGCCTGAAATCCGCGAGCCAGTCGCCAAATCGGCCGGATCATCCCGAAATGGCGGCCCCAACAGGTGGCCGAATGGCCAAAATCGATGACCTTGCGGGCCGTCACCTCGGCACGCGACCTACGTCAGCCTGAAAACGCCATTGTTCGAGGTGCCCTTGCGTCTTTGACTCCGAGAATTGGGGCCGGCACAACCCGGCAAACACAATGATCGCTGGCGAGGTAGGCGCGCAAGGTGAATGTCATCTCCTCCACATCAATTCGATCGGTCTTGGTACATTGCCCGCGGCGCGAAATCAGGAAGCTCGAGACATTGAGCACGTAGACATCGCGCGAGCCAGAATCCGTCATATCCGGCCTCGAAGCAGACCTTGAGTTCGACGGCTTGTCCGAACTCCCGGGTCAACCAAGCTTCGATTTTTTGAGCTGCTCCATAAGGCGTTCGGTATCGCCGCCGCGAACCGCCCCGACGTTAACCTTTGTCCCCTCCGGTAGCAATGCGCCGATTGCCCAGCGCGCGCGGCAAAGTTCAATTGCAGCAGAGCGGATCAGAGGTGCATCAGTCATGACTGGCCTCCGGCTTTACGACGGACTATCCGACGCCCGTCCGAGCCGGACAATCATAGGATCTACACCAAGGATCGGCCGCACGGTGCCAGCGGCAGCAAGCCCCCGCTCACACTGATGAACCTGATGATACACCCAGCCAGTCACCGTAACCATGGGCGGGAAAATCGCATTCCCGGTGGTCCAGAGAATGGTGACGGATCACGGCCGATCCATGCCCTGAAGTAGCTCATTAGTTCGGTCCCCCTGCCATGCCCTTGGCGATAACCTGCGCCTGGATTTCGGCGGCACCTTCGAAAATATTGAGAATGCGCGCGTCGCACAGCACGCGGCTGATCTCGAACTCCAGCGCGTAGCCGTTGCCTCCGTGGATCTGCAAGGCCGCATCGGCATTGCTCCACGCCGCGCGCGCGCCCAGCAGCTTGGCCATGCCGGCTTCGATGTCGCAGCGCTTGCCGGAGTCCTTGGTACGGGCAGCAGCATACGTCAGCTCGCGCGCCATCACCATGTCCACCAGGCTCATCGCCAGCTTGTCGGCCACGCGCGGGAAGTTCACGATGGCCTTACCGAACTGCTTGCGGTTCAGCGCATAGTCCAGCCCCAGTTCCAGTGCGCGGCGAGCGACGCCGACGGCACGCGCGGCGGTCTGAATGCGCGCGCCCTCGAAGGTGCGCATCAACTGCTTGAAACCCTGCCCCTGCTCGCCGCCCAGCAGCGCTTTGGCCGGTGCCAGCATGCCGTCGAAGCTCAGTACATATTCGCGCATGCCTCGATAGCCCAAAACCTCAATCTCGCTGCCGGCCATGCCTTCGGCCGGGAACAGGTTACCTTCGGTGCCGCGCGGCTTAGGCACCAGCAGCATGGAGAGGCCCGCATAACCTTTCGCGTCAGGCAGCGTGCGCGTCAGCATCGTCATCAGGTCGCTGCGGCTGGCATGCGTGATCCAGGTCTTCGCCCCGTAGATCGCCCAATCGCCAGATGCATCCTGCACAGCGCGCGTCTGCAGCGAACCAAGGTCAGAACCTACATCAGGTTCGGTGAACACGGCGGTCGGCAACACCTCGCCACTGGCGATCAGCGGCAACCAGTGCGACTTCTGCTCAGCCGTGCCGCCCAGCACGATCAACTCGCCGGCAATCTCGCTGCGAGTGCCCAGCGAACCCGCGCCGATCCACCCGCGCGACAGTTCCTCGGTGACTAGGCACATGACGAGCTTGCCGAGGCCGAGGCCGCCAAATTCCTCGGGAATGCAGACACCGAACGTGCCGAGTTCGGCCATGTGGGCAACGGTCTCGTCGGGGATCAGCTCGTTGGCGAGGTGCCATTTGTGCGCGTTGGGGATAATCTCGCCGTCGGTGAAGCGGCGATACTGCTCGCGGATCGCGTCAAGATCGTGGTCGTGGAACGTTTCGCTGGGCCACTGCCCTTCGGCCAGCGCCTTGGCCAGCGCGGCACGGGTAGCAGCATGGTCGCAATAGATCACTTCGGCACAACCGGCCGCCAGCGTACGCACGGCATCGCCCAGCCCGAGGTCCGCCGGCCGGAACAGCTCGTTCTGGCCCATCGGCAACCCGCCGACGAGCTGCGCGATGGTCTCGGCAAAAGCCAACCGCGCGACCATGGCGTCCACCGGATTGACGTCGCCATTGCTTTCCAGCCAGCCTGCAACGGCTTCCAGCGCGGCAACGCCGGTCGCAACCCAGGCGAAGCCGTGCGCAGCGCGCTGCTCGGTATCGATGTGCGCGGTTTCCAGCCGGGCGCGCAGCGCTGCCAGTGCGGCAGCTTGGTATTCTCGGCTCGCGTCGAGTGCCTTCGCATATTGTGAGGAATTTGGCATCATGCCCTCTCGAAGATCGCGGCGAAGCCTTGGCCACCGCCGATGCACATGGTTTCCAGCCCGTAGCGCGCATCGCGGTGATGCGCTTTGCGCAGCAGTTCGGCAAGGATGCCGGTGCGTTCGAGCATGGACTTGATGGTGGTGGCGCCAAGATCTCCGGCGGACAGGTTGGAAAGCGCGCCGCCGAACTTGCCGACGGCAGTGCGCAACGGGGAGACGATGGCTGCCCTGCGTACGGGCTGGGTCATGCGGCGGTTCCTACAATTCCCGAGTCGACGAGGGCGGCGAATTCGCCCGAAGAGAGGCCAAGGCGTTCGGTCAGCACCTGTTCGCTGTGCTGGCCATTACGCGGGGCCGATTGCGGTGCACCGCGTTCCAGCTGCGGGACCGAGGCAAACGGACCGGCGGCCGGATAGCTGACGCCGCTGGGATTGATGGCAGTGCCGAAGATCGGGTTGTTGCCCACCATCACCGGGTCCTGCGCAGCTTCCAGCATCGTGCGATAGCTGGAATGGACCACCCCGCCGGCATCGAGCGTAGCAGCCAGTTCGGCATGGCTCTTTGCGCCTACAGCGGCCTCGAAGATCGGGAACAGCGCATCGCGATTGGCAAAGCGCAGCCCGTCATCCTTGGCAAAACTCACACTTCGCTGGGCTTCGACGATAGACACCGCTTCGGTGATGCCGAGCGCAATTAGCAGATTGCTCCACTGGCGCGGGGTGACAACGACCAACATGGTGCGCACCCCGTCGGCGGTGACGAAATCGCGACCAAACAGGCCATAGACGGCGTTGCCGAGGCGGGGGCGGTTCTCACCGCTGTAGAGCACTTCGGCGATGCCGCCGAGGTTGGCGACCGTGCCGATGGCGACATCCGAAAGCGGAATGCGAACTTCGCCGCCCTGGCCGGTGGCGGTGCGGCGCTGGATCGCGGCAAGCAGTGCGAACGCAGCATAAGCGCCGGTCAGCAGGTCCCACGCCGGCAACACATGGTTCACCGGCTCCGGCCCCGGCCCGGTCATCATCGGATAGCCCACCGCGTTGTTGACCGTGTAATCCAGCGCGGGCGAGCCATCGGCCCAGCCCATCACGCGGACGGTGATGAGATCAGCGCGGCCTTCGGCCAGCTTGGCATGGCCCAGGAACCCCTCGACCGGGAAGTTGGTCAGGAACTGCCCGGTTTGGCGCACCAGCCGTTGCAGCAGTTCGCGACCCTCGGGCTCGCCCAGGTCGAGCGCGACCGATTTCTTGGCGCGGTTGAGATTTTCCCAATAGAGCGAGTCATTGTTCGCCGTCACTGGCCAACGGCGGAAGTCCGGGCCGCCGCCTATCTGGTCGACGCGGATCACCTCGGCGCCCATCTGCGCGCAGTAGAGCCCCGCACTGGGGCTGGCGACGAACGACGAAGCCTCGATCACCGAGAGGCTCGACAATAGATTGTACATCGAAATTGCACTCCACAGCCTAAATTGCCGCCTTTCGGAAACGACCTTGGGTTCGCTCTGCCCGAGAATCGGACTCAGTGCTGAAGCTCAAGCATGATCTACAATCGACGATCAATTGTTGCAACATTCCGCAATGTTTTGCATAATGCTGCAAAAATGGAGTAGCCATGTCACACGTCCGGTCCGTTTCTCAGGCTTTTGCAATCCTGCGACTAATTGGAAAATGCGGTCCCTTGACGCTTTCTGAAGTTGCCAATGCGCGCGAATTCAGTCCTTCGACGTGCCTCACCATCTTGCGCACACTGATCGACGAGGGGATTTTGGAGCGCGAAACAAAGGGTAAACGCTACCGACTCACGCCTGCATGGGCTGCCTCCAGTCCATTCACCGGCGATCCAATTCAAAGGGCGATCGACCAACTACGCCCGACCATGATAATACTCAGCGAGCAATTTCAAGCCACGGTCGGAGTTTGGCAGCTTACCGCGGGCAGGCGTTTGCGTTTGGTCGCACACCTTGAAAGCAATGCCCCGATGCGAATCCAAATGGCGCCCGGGCAGCGTCAACCACTGGGCGGTGGCGTGATGGGCCGCATTCTTTCGGCGGTTCAGGGGGTCGATGATCTCGAGTTAGCAAGGCGCTTCAGCGAAACACGATGGGAGCGCCCAATCACCCTAGAGGAGTACACAAATGATGTGAAGCTAGCTCGAAGGCGTGGCTTCGCAATCGATGACGGAATACTCCACGCCGGCATATGCTCAGTTGGATGCGCACTGACAGGACAATTCCAGGGATTCTTCATTTCAATCTCAATATTTGCCGGATCGCGAAACGAAGAAGAACTCGTTAGAATTGGTAATCACTTATCGAATCGGTGTCACGATTTGGCACCTCAAACTAGCTCTACTTTGGCAAAAGTTTGATTTTTGGGATTCCCAGCGGACAAAATCACTAATTCACAGGGAGCCAGCGTTTGTGGAGGCTGGCGATGGACCGTCGGCGCCGACGCGACTGCCTTGCGATCGCTGGACGCTTTCTCGGCCACGGAGGTTCGGGGTCTGAGTAGCAACGGAACAGAAAACCTACACAAGGATCTGGGTCACGCATCGTCGATCCCGGCGGCGTTTGGATCGCGGAGGGGCCTGAGTTCTCCGCGCGCCACGATATCCGGCAGCGTGAAGGCGTAGCGGCCCAGCATGTTGATGTGTTTGAAGCCAAGAGGTGACAGCCGGGCAACGTCCTCAGGTCGCACGTCGAAGCCTTCGGCGCGGAGGCGATCAAGCGCGGCGTCCATGTAGATCGTGTTCCACAGGACGACGAGGTTCACGACGAGACCGAGCGCGCCGAGCTGGTCTTCCTGGCCTTCCCGATAACGCTGCCGCAACTCACCGCGCTTGCCATGGAAGATGATCCGCGCCAGCTGGTGGCGACCTTCCCCGCGGTTGAGCTGGACGAGAATACGGCGGCGGTAGCTCTCGTCGTCGATGAAGCGCAGCAAATAGAGCGTCTTGGCGAGACGGCCAAGTTCCTGAAGTGCCCGGGCGAGCTTGGTCGGACGATCGTTGGTCTGCAGGGTGCGTGTAATCCCGGCGGCGCGGACGACGCCAAGCTTCAACGAACCTGCCAGGCGCAGCAGGTCGTCCCAGTGTTCGGCGATAAGCTTGATGTTGATCCGGTGGGCGGAAAGTTCGTCAAGCGCGCCGTAATTGGCCTTGCCATCGATGCGCCAGAACCGGGCACCGCCGATGTCGGCAAGCCGCGGGCTGAATTGATAACCGAGCAGATGGAAGATGCCGAAAACCGTGTCGGTATAGCCAGCAGTGTCGGTCATGATCTCGGTCGGGGTGAGTTCCGTTTCCTGTTCGAGCACGACGGCGAGCAGATTGAGGCTGTCGCGCAGCGTGCCGGGCACCGTCACCGCGTTCAGCCCGGTGAACTGGTTGGAGGCGAGATTGTACCAAGTTACACCCCGCCTCTGACCGAAATAATGCGGGTTTGGTCCCGAATGGATTGTCCGCACGGGCACGGTAAAGCGCAGCCCGTCGGCGGACGCGACCTCGCCACCGCCCCATGCATGGGCCAGCGGGATCGCATTTTGGGCGGCAACAAGCATGGCGTTTGCGGCGGTCAAGGTGTCAGCGCGCAGGAAGTTCTGCTTGACCCAGCTCAGCCGCGATCGGCGCAGCGCTGGAGCGTCTAATCGGACAAGCGGCTCGAAGCCGGTATTCGTCGCCTCGGCGACGAGCACAGCGCAGATCGTGGTAGCGACGTCCTCGGCTCGCGCGGCCCCTTCGCTTGCATGCGTGAAGGCGGCTGCAAAGTCCGTGCGTGCGTGAACCTCCAGGATGAGTTCGGGCAGATCGAGCCGAGGGAGCAGCGCATCGACCGCGGCACGCAGCGCGATCAGGCTTGGCGGTTCTTCGATCTTGTCGAGGGGTTCAAGGGAGAGGTCTGCTCCCTGCATCGACCGCACGATCGTGACCGCGGCGTTGGCCGGCAGGCGTGCTTCGGTTTCGCGGTAGGCAAGATCGAGCCGTCGCGCGAGGGCGCCGAGTTCATCTTCGGATGACGCCGATACGCCGACGGTCCGGCAGATGACTGGTCTTGCTGCTTCCCATGCCGCCCCGGAGAGCAGCCCCTTGCGCGGATCGGCATAGCGCAGCGATCGGACCGGAAAGATGTCGCGTCGCCGGATCGCGTGGCGCAACCGGTCGAGTGTGCAGAGCCGATAGCCGACCAGATCGAGTGTGCCATCCTCGTTCCGAAGCTGCCTCACCCAGCTTTTCGGAGCAAAGGTGGTCGGCGGCGGGCCAGGACGTTTGCCGCCAGCGTGAACGATCCTCAGAAACGCGATGGCGTCGAGCAATGGCTTGCCTGACGGCGCTGCATCGAGTTCGAGGCCGGCCAGCAGTGCGGGCAGATAGCGGATCTTGCGTTGATGTTCGCGGAGTTCGCGGAAGTAGATGTCGTCGACCGGCTGCGCGAGGGCGCCGATGCGTTCGATCGCGGCCGCGAGCGCTTTGGGGTCCACCAATGCGAAGACTGCCGCGCGAACATCGGCGTCAACAGTAGCTTCATCCAGCAGCACGGCGCTGGCATCGCGAAGCTTGAGCGCGGCGGCGTCGAGATCGCGGAGCGACCGCATCCGCGCTTCTCGCGACACGGCCTGGGCGCGAGCAAACATAGTCGTCGATACCGCGTCGAACAGGTCGATGACGTCGTCGCCAGCGCTCGCTTCGAGCGAGCGGATGAACGCGACAAGCGTCGAGGCGCGGCGATCGTCCGGCAAACGCGATACTGCCTGGGCGCGCGCGGCCGAAGCGAACCGCGCCAGTGCCGCGGCTTTGCCCGGCGGCACGCGATCGAGTTCGGGCAAGCCCTCGGCAAGGGCGCGGATTTCGGTCAGGCGGGCAATGGCGCGGCCGATTTCTGGACCGCTTTGCACATAAGGGCCGTCACGTAACCGGTCGAGCGGACTCTGGCGTTCGTTCGCCGGCACGGTAACGAGGCGGTCGAGCCGTTCGCGTTGCTCGGTCGTGAGCGTCTCGGTCAGGCGGCGATGCAGATAGGCGTGCGTCCGGGATCTCACCTTCGCGACAGCGCGTTCGAGCACCGAGATACCGGGTAGTATGACTTTGGCCGCCTGGAGCCAAGCAACCGCCCGCTCGAACAAGGTCGAAGGCCGATCGGTGCCCGTCCAGCACAGCGCATACAAGAAGCGGTGAAGCCGGAAGGTGACACCAAAATCGGTCAACAGGCGATAACCGTAGCGCTCGCGAATGCGCGGGCAGTGGCGCCAGCGCCCAGCACTCGCAACATAGGTCGCCATCAACTCGGCCGACCCCGCTATCGCCAACTGATCGCCGGCAAAGCGGACGACCGCTGCCGGCGTCAGCGCTGGGTCTTCGAGGAATGTGCCGAGCAAGCGGATCGAACCGAGCTGAACCGCGACACCAAGACGGTTGTGGTCACCGCGATGCTCGCCGACGAAGGCGCGGTCAGCGTCATCGAGGTGGAAGTGGCGCGCCAGTTGATCCTGGGTGGGATCGCCGAGGAATCGACCGTACCGGTTTGCCTGCTCGTCGGAAAGGAATCCGACCGGCATGATCGTCTAAACCGCGCGCGTGGATTTTGTGCGTTTGCCCAGGAGCGGGGCGGCGAGTTCACGCGGCTGCCCCTTGGCATCGACGTAGGCGTAGAGCGTCGACACCGAGACGCCGAGTTGCTTTGCGACATCGCGCGCGGCGTTGTCGCGATCAGCCATCATCGCCATTGCGGCCTTCAGTTTCTGCTTCGTCATGACACGCGGGCGTCCGCCAGCACGACCGCGGGCGCGAGCTGCCGCCAGGCCCGCCATGGTGCGTTCGTGAATGAGGTCGCGCTCGAACTCGGCCAACGTGGCGAAGATCCCGAACACCAGGCGCCCGGTGGCGGTCGTTGTGTCAACGTCGCCGGTCAGCACTTTCAGGCCGACTCCGCGCTTCTGGAGGTCGCCGACCAGTCCGACGACATGCGGCAGGGAGCGGCCGATCCGGTCCAGCTTCCAGACGGCCAAGGCGTCGCCGCTGCGTGCGACCTCGAGCGCTTGGGCCAAGCCAGGCCGCTCGGTGGCGCGGCCTGAGCACACGTCTTCGTACACCCGCTCGCAGCCCGCACATTCCAGCGCGTCGCGTTGAAGGTCGAGGCTTTGCTCCCCGGTCGATACCCGCATGTACCCGATCAGCATGGCCCGTGCTCCCCTCTGCGCAAAAATCTACACAGTGTGGGGTTTACCGGCTACAGGTTTCTGGACGGGTTGATATGAGAATATGACGCGTGCTGGCACGCTCTGGCCGACGATCGCCGCCGTCGCAACAAACGACGGTTTGTTGGAAACTGACATGACGCTTGCGTAATTATGAAATTATAATTATATGAAGCTATGACAATCGGGCGCTTTGAATGGGACGAGTCGAAGAACCTCGCCAACCAGAAAAAGCACGAGATCAGCTTCGAGGACGCCGCCGAAGTGTTTGGCGATCCGTTGCATGTTACAATCATCGATCCCGGCAGCGGGCACGAGGAGCGGTGGAAGACATACGGGATCGTGGATGGCTTTGCGGTGCTCATGGTCACTCACACGGACCGCGATGACGACGGCATCGAGATTATCCGGATCATTTCGGCCCGACGGGCGACACGACATGAAAGGCAATATTATGAGCGTGAAAATGGTTAGCTATAAAGCGGATGATCTGCCGCCACGGACCGACGCTGATCGTGCTCGGCTCGCGGCGCTAGCAGCGCGTCCCGATAGCGAGATCGATCTCAGCGACATTCCCGAATTGACCGAAGAAGATTGGAAGAACGCTGTTCGGGGCAAGCATTACCGCCCCGTAAAAGCGCAGATCACCGCCAGCCTCGATAAGGACGTGCTTGCTTGGCTCAAATCTGAAGGTCGTGGCTATCAAACCCGGATGAACGCCATTCTCCGTCGCGAAATGCTTCAGGCGCGCGCATCAGGCGCGCGGGGATAGGAGATTGGGCGGTTTCGGAATTCCTTATGTAGGTTTTCTGTTCCGTTGCGCCTCAGACCCCCACCAGCAGCGTGTCCCCCTGCCCGACGCGCTCGAGAGCCCGCGCCAGGTGGGCACCTCCATCAACCCGGTGATTTGATCAGAATTGGGTTTGCGGCGTCGGATTTGGCGTGATTTCAAGCCCTGTGTGATTGTGTGCCGCCGGTTTTCAGTGCTTTTCCTGCGTTCTGGGCGCACTTATCCCATGGCAGCTCGTCGTTCGTGGAAGATCAGACGGTGCATGTTGTAGACGAGGTTGGCGAGCGTGATCTTGGCTTCGGCGCGCTTGATGCCGATGGTGCGGATGAACAGGCCCATCTGGTCTTTCTGCCGGGCGAAGACGTGCTCGACGCGGGCGCGGACTTTCGATTTGGCGGCGTTGGCCTTGGCGGTCCGCTCGGGCATCGGTCTGCCCCTCGGCTTCCTGCGATGGATACGGCTGACCCGGCTCTGCCGCTTGAGCCATGCCTCGTTGGCCTGGCTGCGATAGGCGGTATCGGCCCAGACATCCGACGCGGTGTTGTCGCTGGTGACGACATCGCGGAGCATTCGCCCGTCGAACCGGGCGCCATCGGTGACCTTGCATTTGCGGATGAAGCCGAAGGTCCGGCAGATCGAGATACTGTTCTTATAGCCAAAGCTCGGGATGGCGATGTCGATGCCGGGCTTGCCGTTCGCCATCGGCTTGGCCTTGGCGAACTTCACAGTCCAGCGCGCGTCCGTATCCTTTTGCGCCGCCCGGGCGGGCTCGTCAGGCCATATCTCGCTGGCTGTTTTGCCCGCCTTGATCGCATCCTTCTCGGGCGCGGTGTTGCGCTGCTTGGGCGCAGCCACCAGCGTCGCATCGACGATCTGACCACCCATGGCGAGATAGCCGCGTTCCTTGAGTTGGCGGTCAAAATCGGCGAACACCGCGTCGAGCGCTCCCGCCTCGGTGAGCTTCTCGCGGAACAGCCGGATGGTGTTGGCATCGGGTGTCGCCGCGCCAATGTCGAAGCCAAGGAACCGCAACCAGCTGAGCCGGTCGCGGATAAGATACTCCATCCGTGCATCGGCAACATTGTTCTGAGCTGCCAAAACCAGCACCTTGAGCATCGCCACCGGATCATACGGCGGGCGACCGCCCTTCGCCCCATCCCCATAGGACAGCGCCGCCGTCAACGTCGGGCGAAACGCCTCGAAGTCGATGATCCGCCCCAGTTGCTCCAGCGGGTCGCCATAGGCCGACAACCGCTTCAAATGATCCGATAAACCGAACAATCCCGCCTGACGCATCACAGCCTCCCGTCAGGTACAATGAATCAAATCATCCGCAAAATGTCGAGAGGTTGATGGAGGTGCCCAGGTTTGGGCGATCGCGGCTGCCGCCGCTCGCCTTGTCCTCCAGGATCATAGTACAGCCCTCGGCGCGCAGCGCATCGAACTGCGCGGCGGTGTCCTGTTCGTCCGTCGAGACGCGGGCGTAGCCGATCAGGGCCATTTGGGGTCAGTACATAGAACGGACCCAGATATACGCTAAGCGCCGACAGCCCCGCTCAGGTGTCGGCAAACACCTGTTTATCGCACATCGCTGACCGCAATTTGCGATTGATGAGAGCGTTAGCGTCTGAAGCGGTGTGTCAGCCGGTTTCGTCGGTCTGCCTTTGCCACTCCGCCAGAATTATTCGCTATCTGACTCCCAAGGGCTTTCTCAATGCCCGCCACTCATGTCGATCGGGCCCTTCGGCTTTGGCGCGAACCAGATGATCGCTGCGGCGAAAGCGAAGCATATCGCGATAGCGGCGAACATGTTGAGGGTCGCTAGCATCGTACTCTGACTTTCGACCATCCCGGTCAGCATGGCTGTCGCGCTTCCATGCGACATGCCTTGTGCCGTCATCGCGTCGAGCGTGGCTTGCCCTTGCGACATCGCACCGGCCAGCTCGGTCTGATTTTCCCGCGCTGCGCCGCCCCACCCGGTCTGCACCAGCGAGGCCGCGAAGGCGCCTCCCACCGTGCGCATGAAGTTGGAGATGCCGGCGGCATCGGCCTGCTCGTCAGGGTCGACGGTGGCCATGCACAGACCCGTGACCGGGATGAAGAACATCATCAGGAACGGCCCAGTCGCGAGCATCGGCCAAGCCATCTGCGCGAAGGTCATGTCCGGCGTGAAACCCATACGCCATACCGATATCAGACCAAGCCCGAGGATTCCGACTGAAACAATCAGCCGCGCATCCATCTTTTCGGCGAACTGCCCGATCACGGGTGAGCTGAGGACCGCCAGGATGCCCATGATGCCGGTGGCATAGCCCGCCCACGTCGCTGTGTAGCCCATATTCTGCTGGAGCCAGAGCGGGATCAGCACGACCGTCGCGAAGAAGGCGCCGAATGCTACTGAATAGGTAAGCGAAGCGGCCACGAACCCGCGGTGACGGAAGACACGTAGGTTCACGATCGGATGCCTCTCGGTCAGTTCCCAGATCAGGAAAGCGACGAACCCGATCGCGGCGATGATCGCCAGCGCGCGAATCTCATTGGCGGCAAACCAGTCATGGTTGCGGCCTTCGTCGAGCATGATTTGCAGCGCTCCGACCCAGATGATCATCAGGATGAGGCCGATCACATCGATCCTTGCCTTGACGATTTCCTCGATCTGGCCCCGGAACAGATAGAGCAACCCTATTCCCCCGGCCATGGCGACCGGCACATTGATGAAGAATATCCACTCCCACCCGACATTGTCGGAGATGGTGCCGCCCAGAATAGGCCCCGCGATCGGGGCAACCGTGGTCGTCATCGCCCAGATGATCATCGCCACCGACGCCTTCTCGGGCGGAAAGATGCGCAGCAGCAGCGTCATCGAAAGCGGTATGATCGTGCCGCCGGCCAACCCCAGCAGCACGCGCGCCCCGATCAGCATGCCAAGCGTGCTGGACAGGCCGCATAGAAGCGAGAGAATTCCGAACAGGAGATAGGAGGTTATGAAGACCCGCTGCCCGCCAAAGCGACGCGAAAGCCATCCGGTGAGCGGTACGGTTATCGCTTCCGCAACCGCGTAGGAGGTGATCACCCAGGTCGCCTCCGACACGGATACGCCGAGCGAGCCCGCAATATGCGGGATCGAGACATTGGCAATGGTCGTATCCAGCACGACCAGGAAGTTGCCCATGCCGATCAAAATCGCGGCAAGGATAAGCTTGCCACCCGTCAAGGGTTGAACTGCGGTGACTCCAGATTCTGCAGCAGCGTCGGCCATGGCTCAGTCCACGATCAATTGGAGACGTCGATGTCGGCTGTCATCGACAGCCCGACCCGCAACGGATGTTCGGTGAGCTGCCGGGGATCGAGCCTGATCCTGACCGGGAGGCGCTGGACCACCTTGATCCAGTTGCCGGTGGCGTTTTGGGCAGGTACGACCGCGAAGGCCGATCCCGTTCCGCCGGAAAAGCCCACGACCGTGCCACGATATTCGACATCGCTGCCGTAGAGATCGGAGGTGAGCGTCACGGGCTGACCGCGCTTCACCTTCCTGAGCTGCCCTTCCTTGAAATTGGCATCCACATAGACCGCGTTCACAGGGACCACGACCATCAGGCTCGCTCCGGCCTGCACGCGTTGGCCGACCTGGACCTGGCGGCGGGACACCACACCATCGACCGGGGCGCGGATGACGGTACGATCGAGATCGACGCGCGCCTGGTCGCGTGCGGCGCGTGCGGCAAGGACCTCCGGATTATCCTCCGGCGCTGCCCGGTCGATCAGCGCGCGATTGGCGTCACGGCTGCCGATCGCGGCGGTGCGGTTCGCGGTCGCCTGAGCGCGCCCGGCGTCAGCATCCTTGAGCCGCGCGAGCGCCGTGCTGTAAGCATTGCGAGCGCTCGTCAATTCATCGCCGGAGACCGAGCCGGAAGCAGCAAGCGCTTCCCGACGATCAAGATCGATCCTTGCTCGCGACAGATCGCCCCTGGCGACAGCAAGCTGGGCGTCTGCCCGTGTCTCGTCTGCGGCGCGCGCCGCGACCTGGGCACCGAGACCGCTGTCGGTCGCGACAAGACCGCGTATCCGCCGCTCGGTGGTCGCCAACTCCGCCTCTGCGCGCGCCAGCGTCAGTCTGGCATCGGTGTCGTCGAGCCTGACCAATATATCGCCGCGCTTGACCGGCAGCGCATCGTCCACGAGCACATCATGGACGGGTCCGCTGATCAGCGGCGTGACCTGCGCCACATTGGCGCCGACATAGGCATTGTCGGTTTCGACATGGCGTGAAGCAATCAAGACGTCATAAGCAAGATAGCCACCTCCAAGAATGGCGACTGTCGCTCCAAGGCCGATAAACAGCTTCTTGCGCTTCGCGTTCTGCGGACCGGCGGGCGGTTCCTCGGTGTAGGTGAGTTCGTTCATCGAAAGGGTTCCTCTTCAGGATCGAAAACCGCCGCCCAGCGCGCGCGCGAGCGCGACATCGAGGGCGAAAGCGCGGGCCTGCAGCGTTGCGACGGTGCGGCGGGGGGGAATGAGCGCGTCTTCCGCCACGAGTACGTCCAGCGAAGTGGCAAGACCGCCGCGATAGCGGTTGTTGGCGACCGCCCAGGCCGCACTTGCAGCGCGCTCGGCATCGCGGGCTCGGTCGAGCCGCTGGCCAAGCGCGCGTTCGCTGGCGGCGGCATCGGCGATTTCGCGCAGCGCCTGTATAAGCGCACCGTCATATTGTGCGACGGCCTCGCGATAGTCGGCTTCCGAGGCTCGGTAGCGGCCGCGCAGGCTTCCGCCGTCAAAGATCGGCAGGCTTATCGCAGGGCCGACTGTTCCGAACTCGGAGCCGGACTTGAACACATTGTCCAGGCCCAGCGCCTGCAATCCGATCAGTCCGGCTAGATTGATATTGGGGTAGAAGGCTGCACGCGCTTCCTTGATCCGGCTCGCGGCCGCTTCGCTGCGCAACCGTGCGGCGATGATGTCAGGACGACGGCCGATCAGTTCGGCGGGCAGATTGGCGGGCAGGCCGAAGTCCTCGCGGGCGATTGGAGCAGGCCGCGTGATGGTAAGGCCGCGATCCGGCCCAGCGCCGAGCAGCACTGCGATGCGATTGCGCGCCAGAACAAGCGCTTCGTCGAGCGCGGCCAATTCGCCCTGCGAGGTCGCCAATGCTGACCGGGCGCGTTCGACAGCGCCCGCGTTTTCGAGCCCTTCCGCCTTGCGGCCTTCCATCAGTTCGAGCGTACGCCCACGCACCTCGACAGCGCGCGCAGCGGCATCGCGCTCGGCATGGAGAGATCCCAGGTCCGCATAAGCGGCGGCGATTCCGGCAGACACGGCCAGTCGCGCTGCAGCCGCCTCCGCTCCGGCAGCCGCCGCACTTGACCGCGCCGCGCCTAGTGCTGCCCGGTTCTTGCCCCAGAAATCCAGCTCCTAATCTAGCCGGAGTGTTGCAACACCATAGTCGGGCCAGCCCTGGGGCGCGAATTCGCGCGGGAAGAGATAGTTGTAGCTCTGCTTGGTCGCACCGGCTTCAGCATTCGCATTGAGCGAGGGCAGCAGGCGGCTGCGGGTCTCCCCGACCAGCGCCTGGGCGCGGGCGAACCGGGCCTCGGCGACGCGCAAATCGGTGGCGCCCACCAGTCCTTCCGCAATCAGCCCCGAAAGCTGAGCGTCGCCAAAATCCTCCCACCAGTGATCTGACGGCCAGGCAGCGTCCGGCGCGGCAAAGCTGTTCACGCTAGCTATGCTCTCAACGGCTGCTCGCGCAGGCAATGCGCTTTTCTGTGGCAGGGTTGCGCAACCGCCCAGCAGGAGCGCGGCGGTGAGTACCGCCATTCCCCCGCGCTTTTTCACAAGCGACTCCATACCGAACTCCAAAACCATACAGTTCGGTCATTTATGAGCAGGCCCTTGTGCCTGTCAATCTAAAACCGTACATGGTGGTTCAAGAAAGGAGTGATGCGAATGCGAGTGAAAACTGACGCACGGCGTAACGCGATTTTGGCAGCGGCGACGGACATATTCCGCGAGGTTGGTTACGCGCGCGCAAGCATGGCGATGATCTCGGCGCGGCTCGGTGGATCGAAGGGCACGCTATATGGATATTTCAAATCCAAGGAGGAGTTGTTCGGCGCGGCGATGATGGAGGTTATGGAGGGGCAGGCGGCAGACGCGGTGCGCCTCCTTGATGCATCTGAACCCGATATCGCCCTCGTCCTGCGCCGGTTCGGGATGGCTTATCTGGCCTTGCTGACATCTGCTGATGCGGTAGCGATCATGAGGACGGCGATTGCCGAGGGCGCAAACTCGAAGCTGGGAAAGAGCCTCTACGACGCGGGTTGCGGAGGCACATGGGCTGAAGTGAAGACCTATCTCACTCAGTTGCAGACAAGCGGGGCAATCCGTGGTGCTGATAATCGGTTCGTGGCAGCTCACCTCAAGGGTTTGCTCGAAGCGGGGATCATCGAACCGCCGTTGTACGGAGCGGAGCCATGGTTCGACACCGAGCAATCGGTTGCCTTTGCAGTAGATGCGTTTCTCCGTGCCTATGCGATCTAGCTTGATCGAAAAGGAGCGCCCCCACTGCTTAGCTATGACGGCAAACACATGTTTTCGGACACCCTTGGGTGATCCCTCGGCTTTGGTCGGCAATCCTGCGCCTGAATAGTCGACAAACCCTGTCGCTTTGACGTAGTGTACGACAAAGTGGTTTTGAGGGTTTTTCGTACATGCTGGTCGGATATATGCGAGTGTCATCGGCCGATGATCGCCAAACTGTCGATCTTCAGCGCGACGCTCTGGTCGCGGCGGGTGTCGATCCGCGTAATTTGCATACTGATAAGGCATCGGGAGCACGCGACGATCGACCGGGCCTGAAGGACTGCCTCGATTATTTGAGTGCGGGTGATACGCTGATCGTGTGGAAACTCGATCGGCTTGGGCGATCGTTGCCGCATTTGCTGGCGATCGTCACTGACCTGAAGGCGCGTGGCATCGCGTTCCGTTCGCTGACTGAGCAGATGGATACGAACACGCCGCACGGCGAACTGCTATTTTCGCTGTTCGGCGCGCTGGCGCAATATGAGCGCGCGCTGACGCGCGAGCGGGTGATGGCGGGACTGGCGGCTGCAAAGCGTCGAGGGCGCCAGGGTGGACGGCCTCCCATGATCGACACTGAGACCCTTGAACGGATTACTGCCGCGCTTGATGGCGGAGCAAGCAAGGCATCCGTTTGTCGCACCTTCAAGGTGCCGCGTTCGACCTTGATTGGCACTCTTGCCCGGATCGGTTGGGCGCCGCCCGCTAGAGCCTAACCCGATGCCTCGTCGCGCCGTGCTGTCGGACGAGCAACGCATGGCGTTGCTCGCACTTCCCGATGATGAAACCACGCTCGTTCAGCACTGGACGTTGAGTGAGGATGACCTGGCTATCATCGTGCGCCGCAGGCGACCGCATAATCGTCTGGGTTTCGCGATCCAGCTATG
This sequence comes from Sphingomonas sp. ERG5, assembly GCF_000803065.1. Taxonomy (GTDB): domain Bacteria; phylum Pseudomonadota; class Alphaproteobacteria; order Sphingomonadales; family Sphingomonadaceae; genus Sphingomonas. Next base: position 7,426 of record NZ_JSXI01000076.1, on the reverse strand, counting down.
CGCGCTGCGCTATCCCGGCCGTTTGCTGCGCCCGGGCGAATTGATCCCCGATACGCCGCTCGCGTTCGTCGCCGAGCAATTGCAGATCGCGCCCGAGGTGCTGGCCGATTATGCGACGCGCGGCCCGACCCGGTACGAACAGCTCGATGCGCTGCGCGAGGGCTTTGGGTTCACACAGTTCAGCCGGCCATTGCGAGCGGCGTTGCAGGAATGGCTGCTGCCGATTGCGCTGACGACGACCAGCGGGGCTGGGCTGGCACGGTCGCTACTAGGCGAGTGCCGACGACGGCGCATCATCGTACCTGGCATCAGTTCGGTCGAACGGATGGTTGCGCAGGCGTTGCTCGACGCCGAGCGCCACGTCGCCGAGCATCTGACCCGAGGGCTGGAGACTGGGCAACGCCGTCTGCTTGACGCCCTTCTTCTGCCTCACGCCGGCACGAACCTCAGCGGCCTCGGATGGGTGCGGCAGCCGCCCGGCAAGCCCGGTCGCAAGACGTTCGCCGTCATCATCCGGCGGCTAGCTCTGCTGCGCGATATCGGGATCGATCCCGATATCGCGGCAGGCATACATCCCGAACGCCTGCGACGCCTCTGTCAGGAAGGGGCTCGGCTGACGGCGCAACATGTCCGGACGCTGCAAGCAACGCGGCGCCGTGCGACGCTGGCGGCAACCGTACTCGAAACCATCGTCACGCTTACCGACGATGCGGTGCTGATGTTCGACCGCCTGCTGGGTCAGATGTTTCGGCGCGAGCAGAACGGTGCAGACACAGCGCTCAAGCGCGACCGGCGCACCATCAATGGTAAAATCCGGCTACTCGCCCGGCTCGGCGATGCCCTGCTCACTGCCAAAGTGTCGGGCGGCGACATCGGCGCCGCGGTCGAGGCCGTAGTTGGATGGGACGATCTCGGCCGTGAAGTCGATGAAGCCCGCAAGCTGATCCGCCCCGATGCCGTCGATCCCGTTACGATCGCCGCTACCAACTACCCCGTCCTCCGACAGGTCGGTCCCTTGTTCATCGCCTCGTTCACGTTCGGAGCGGTCCCGGCCTGCCATACGCTCGCGCGAGCAGTCGCTATCATGCGCGACCTTCATCTCGGTCGCCTGAAAAAACTGCCGCCGGATACGCCGGTTGCCTTCATTCGGCAGGCCTGGCGTCGCGCGATCGGCCCCGGCATTCCCGATCGCAGAGTTTATGAATTTTGCGTCCTGGTCGAGCTTCGGGACAGGCTTCGTGCCGGCGACATGTGGGTCGAGGGAAGCAGACGCTATCGTGCCGTCGAGCAACAGCTTATTCCTGGCCCGGTATTCGCCACCATGCGGGCAGCCGGCCCTTTGCCGATTCCGGCACCTGATACGGCCGATGCCTGGCTAGCCGAACGGCGTACCCGGCTCGCCCGTAGATTGGCAGAGGTCGAGCGAAAAGCGGAGACGGATACGCTGGAAGACGTACAACTCAGCCTCGGCAAGCTGCGGATTTCGCCGTTGAAGGCGGTCACGCCGGCTGAAGCGGATAGCGCCCTTGCGCCGCTTTACGCCCATCTTCCCGCGATCCGCATCACCGATCTCCTTGCTGAAGTCGATCGATGGACCGGATTCAGCCAGTGCTTTACGCATCTGCAAAGCGGTCGGGTTGCCGATGAACCCCGCGCTATCCTCACGGCGGTGCTCGCCGATGCAACCAATCTTGGTCATACGCGCATGGCTGAAGCCTGCAATCTCGTGACCCAACGCCAACTCAGCTGGCTCGCCTCGTGGCATTTACGCGAGGAAACCTACGGTCGGGCTCTCGCCAGGTTGGTCGATGCCCAGCACACCGCGCCACTCGCCGCCCTGTTTGGGGCCGGGACATCGTCCAGTTCGGATGGTCAGAACTTCCCGCTCGATCGCCGTGCCCAGGCGACCGGTGCGGTCAATCCGCACAAGGGCGCGGAGCCTGCCGTCTCCTTCTACAGCCATGTCTCGGATCGCTACGCGCCGTTTCATTCCACCGTCATCTCCGCATCCGCGAGCGAGGCGGCGCAGGTGCTGGACGGGCTGCTCCATCACGGTGCTGATCTGCACATCGAGGAGCATCACGTCGATGGTGGGGGCATTTCCGACCATGTATTTGCGCTATGCCATCTACTCGGATTCCGGTTTGCGCCGCGCATACCGAATATCTCCGCGCGCCGGCTTTACCTGTTTGACGGCATCGAACCCGGCCCCGATATTGCGCCGCTCCTCGCGGGCAAGGTCGATGAGGGCCTGATCGCTGCCCATTGGGACGACGTGCTGCGCTTGGGCACCTCGATCCGCACCGGCGTCGTGAGTGCGTCAATCATGCTGGAACGGCTTGGCTCCTATCCCCGCGCCAATGGCCTGGCCTTGGCACTGCGCGAGATCGGCCGCGTCGAGCGCACCCTGTTCACGCTCGATTGGATCGAACAACCCGAACAGCGGCGTCGCGCGACCCGCGAACTCAACAAGGGTGAGGCCGAAAATGCGCTGAAACGCGCCATCTTTTTCCACCGGATCGGCCGTATCCGCGATCACGCATTGCAAGCCCAGACCCATCGAGCGAGCGCACTCAACCTCGTCGCCGGTGCTATCGTCCTCTGGAATACGACCTACATGCAAGCCGCCCGCATGCATCTTGCCAGTCTAGGCCGGTCGATCCCGCCGGACCTGCTGCAACACCTTTCGCCGCTCGGATGGCAGCACATCAACCTCACCGGCGATTATCTTTGGACCGACCCCGATGCGCCATCGCCGGCCCTCAGGCCGCTTCGCCAGATGCACGCCGTCGAAGGCCCGGCGAAACCTTAGCGTATATCTGGGTCCGTTCTATGTACCGCCCCCAGCGCAGCGGCGTACGTCGCCGAAATCGCCGAATTTTCAGGCAATAAAATCAGGCCAATAGCGACGAGCCCGTTCAAGGCTCCCAACCGCATCCATACAGCACGTTTCCAGAATGCAGGCCGCGCGGCCGCAGTGAATACCTTCTGTCGTGATTGCTCTTGGCTTAGCTCCATGATCCCACCGCCGGCCGAAATGCTGCGCAGGTTTCGACATGAGCCGACCAAGCGCATGCGATGCCCGCCCTCGAACATCCTCAAGTGGGAGCGCTACTCTAATGGGAGCTTGACCTCTTTGTGCGTGCCCGTTGCTGGCGTGTCAATTCACTGCCGAAAATCCCACCTTTTATCGTTGGATCAACCCCAGCCGATTGCCCGCGGAAGGGGGCAGGTCCGCCACGGGACGTGTCGACGTCCTTACGCGGTTGCATGATGCGCGAACGGTGCTCCCGGCGCGTAAAGGCCGACCGGATGAACCGCGAACGGCACAAAGCCCGGAAGCCTCTCAATCCGCTCGAGCCAGGCCCCGATACGCGGATAGGTATCAAGACCGACATTCCCTTCCGGCGCTCGGGCGACATAACTGTAGGGCGCAATGTCGGCGATCGTCGGTCGATCGGCGGCAAGCCAGCCGGTCTGCTCGAGTTCGGCCTCGATCACCGCGAGCAGGACATGCGCGCGATCGATCGCGGCCTGGGCATCGATCTTCGCGCTGAATAGGGTGACGAGTCTCGCGCTTGCGGGACCCTGAACGAGCTGACCGGCTGCCACGGACAGCCAGCGCTGCACCCGCGCCGCGCCCAGCGCATCGTCTGGATACCAGTCCGTTCGGCCGAACTTGCGGGCGAGATAGACGAGGATCGCATTGAAGTCCGCGATCGCAATTCCATCGTCCTCCAACACCGGAACCTGCCCGAATGGGTTCATATGGAGGAAGTCAGCGCTCTTGTGCTGGCGCGCCGCGAGATCGACTTCGACCAGGTCGAACTCGACGCCAATCAGGGAAAGGAACAGCCGCGCGCGGTGGGAATGCCCTGATTTGGGGCTGTAATAGAGTTTCACGCACGTTCTCCCATGTCTGCGAGCAATTCGCCCGGAAGCGCATCGAGCGCCTTGCGGAAGGGTTCGGTCGACTCCAGCCCTCGTGCGAGCACAAGGCTGCCTTGAATGAGCGCCACGCCGCGTTCGGCGCGGTCACGCGCCGTGGTGGCGGAGTAGCCTGCCTCGGCCACGACACTGGCCAGTGCATCGACGAAGGCTTCGAACATCTGGCGGATCGACGCCTTGAACGGGCTTGCCTCACCGATGGTCGATGACAGCAGGTTGAGCAGGCAGGCCTGCTTGCCGCCGCGGTAGAAGACATCGAGTTCACGCGCCATCGCGAAAATTCGATCGCGGGGGCTGCCCTCACCGGCGAGAGGCTCCAGCACATGCACGGTGAGCCAGCGCCCCGCTTCCTGCAGAACCTCCAGACCCATCTGCTCCTTGCCGCCCGGAAAGCGGTGATAGAGGCTGGCCTTCTTGAGGCCGGTCGCCTCCGACAGCAGCGCGAGCGACGCTGCCTCATAGCCGACATCACGGAACGTTGCGCTCAAACGATCGATCAGGGCGTCATTTTCTATCAGCGCCTTGCGGGCCATGCGGGCGGGTCTCCATATTTACCGAATGTTCGGTTTAATATCTTGACGGCCTTCTGTCGAGCCCCTAGTTCAATTTTACCGTTCGTTCGGTAATGATTCGCAAACAGCAGACGGAGAACCCCATGAGCAAGGCCGCCATCATCATCTATTCCGATCCCAAGTCAGGCTCCGAAGAAGCGCTGGGCCGCCTCTTCAACGCCCTGTTCCTCGCTTACGAACTCAAGGAAAAGCAGCAGGAAGTTGCTATCATCTTCCAGGGTGCCGGTACGCGCTGGCCGGCCGAACTGGTCAAGGCCGATCACCCGGCGCACGGGCTTTACGAAGCGGTCAAGGATGTCGTGGCCGGCGTCTGCGGCGGTTGCGCAGATGTTTTCGGCGCGACCGAGGACGCGCGCAAGACCGGCCTCAAGCTCGACTATGAGAAGGCGATTCCGGGAACACCGGGCATTCTCGACGTCTCGACCTATCTCGACCACGGCTACAGCCTGGTGACCTTCTAATCCGGGTTCGGTGCCCGGCCGCAATACCCCCGACCCGACGGCCGGGCACCGGCAACTCCCGTTTCTCAGGGCAGTACAAGCATGGATGACCACGGCTTTACGAGCGACATTGCCTTCACCGAGACGGTGAAGCAGCTCCAGACCCGCAATGGCTCCCGAGAGGCCTATGCCAGGATGGAGGCCGGCAGCGGCTGGTCCGACCGCATCACGCCACAACTGGCCGATTTCATCGCTCGGCAGAACAGCTTCTACCTCGCGACTGTCAATGCCGATGGGCAACCCTATATCCAGCATCGCGGCGGACCGCGCGGCTTCCTCAAGCCGATCGACGATCGCACGCTGGGCATGGCCGATTTCAGGGGGAATCGGCAGTTCATCTCGCAGGGCAACCTGCTCGAAAGCAGCAAGGCGTTCATCTTCCTAATGGACTACGCCAACCGCCGGCGCATCAAGATCTGGGGCGAGGCGTGGATGATCGAGGGCGACGAGGCATTGCTTCAGACCGTCATGCCCGAGGGCTACGCTGCCGCACCGGAGCGCGTGCTCCTGTTCAAGGTTTCCGCCTGGGACCCGAATTGCCCCCAGCATATCCCGCGCAAGATCGATGCCGACGAAGTCGATGCCGTGCTGGCAGAGCGTGATCGGGAGATCGCCGAGCTTAAGGCGCAGATCGAACTTCTGCGGCAGGCTATCAAAGACCGAGATCGGTAAGCCCGGGGTGGTCAATCGGCCGCGGGCCAAGGGGCCAAAGAAACTTCCGGTCGGCCTCGCTGATTGCAAGGTCGTTTATGCTCGCAAAGCGCAAGCGCATCAGTCCCTCGCGATCGAACTCCCAGTTTTCGTTGCCATAGGACCGGAACCAGTTGCCGGAATCGTCATGCCATTCGTAGGCAAAGCGCACAGCGATGCGATTTCCGGCGAACGCCCAGAGTTCCTTGATCAGCCGGTAATCAAGCTCCCGTGCCCATTTGCGGATAAGAAAAGTTTCGATTTCCGCGCGGCCGGACACGAATTCAGATCGGTTCCGCCATCTGCTGTCGGGCGAATAGGCCAGCGCTATGCGGGCAGGCTGGCGAGTGTTCCAGGCGTCCTCGGCGGCCCGGACCTTTGCCAAAGCGGTATCTGCCGTGAATTCCATTTCAAGGGATTCGGTCATCTAAAGATGCTCCAATTGGGGTGGTTTTGGTCGTGGAAGTTGCAGTCAGTCGAAATTGTCACCCCGGCAGACACGGAACACTCCCTCTTGCTTGCAGCGAAAACATCTTGCGCTGAATTAGGTAGTTTGGAATGATCGGTCAAGACTAGCTTGGCCGGTCGAATGCGACCATCAGACCATTCCCGGAAGGGTCGGTATGGAAAAATCGCGGTTGATGTAACCAAACGTGCCGAGCGACCGAACTGGGCTCTGTGAGAGCAAGAAGTCTCACTTCAGTTTTGAAAGGACCCCCACATGAAATCCACTACCGGTATCGCTGCCGCCGCCGCCACGCTCGCTGCGGCTGCGATACTTGCCACCTCGCCTGCTTCTGCCGCCAATGGCCAGGCCGGTGCCAAGGAGAAGTGCTACGGCGTCGCGCTGAAGGGCCACAACGACTGCAAGGCAGGTCCAGGCACCAGTTGCGCGGGCACCTCGTCCGTCGATTATCAGGGCAATGCCTGGAAGCTCGTGCCTGCAGGTTCCTGTGTCCAGCAGGGCGGCACGCTCGAAGCACACGCCGGCAATGCACGGCCCGTGCCCCAGCGCGGCTGAGCCATTCGCCCTTTGGGACCAGCCCATCAACGTCGGAGCACGCGAGCCATGATCAATTCAGCAAATCCGGTTTCCGGTCTCGCCGTGGCGCTCGCGGGCGCTGCGATGCTGGCTGCTTGCGGTCCGGGTAAGACGGGCAACGGCACCGATGCTGCAACGCCCACGAACGCGGCAAAGGTTGCCGAACGCGAGAAGTGCTTCGGCGTCGCCCTCAAGGGGCACAATGACTGCAAGGCTGGTCCCGGAACGACCTGCGCGGGCACCGCAAAGGTCGATTATCAGGGCAACTCCTGGAAATATGTCGAAGTGGGCAACTGCGTGAAGCAGGGCGGCACGCTCACCGAGCATGCCGGCAACGCTCAACCTGTCCCCCAGAAGGGCTGAAGCCCTCGGGTCGTGACGGATACTGGCCGATATGGACATCTCACCCCAACTGCCCCCTGAGGTCGGGATAGGACTGAAGCCCCAGCATTATGCCGAGGTCCTGGAATCTGTGTCGGCCAGTATCCAATCATCCGCGAGCGCCGCCTTGTCCCGGCCCGGCTGGGTCGAAGTGCATCCGCAGAACTGACCGGCCCCCACTGAGTGGTCCGTGTTGATTGTTAGTGCATTGTTGCCTCCGTTGCCATTGCCGCCTGGAGGTGGAGCGAAGCGGAACCGGAAGGCGGCAATGGCGGAGAAGCCGTTTCCGGGGC
>NZ_JSXI01000075.1 GCF_000803065.1 Sphingomonas sp. ERG5 | reverse complement strand
GTAAAAGCGCCGATCCGTTCACCCGCGGCAAGCGGCTATAGTTCGCTTGCCGCGGGTGAACGGATCGGCGCTTTTACCATCGACCGGCTGATCGGGCGCGGCGGCATGGGCGAAGTCTATCTCGCGCACCGGACCAGCACGGATTTCGAACAGCGCGTGGCGCTCAAGGTGCTGCGGGCCGAAGCGGCCGAGCGCGGCGGATTGTTCGACCGCGAGCGCCGGCTGCTCGCACGGCTCGAGCATCCGGGAATCGCCCGGCTGATCGACGGCGGCATCGGTCCCGACGGGCGGCCCTATATGGCGATGGAATATGTCGAAGGCGAACCGATCGATGCCTGGTGCCGGCGCACCGGGGCCGATCTGGCCACCCGGCTCAGGCTGTTTCGGGAGATTTGCGATGCGGTGGGGTATGCGCATGCCAATCTGGTGGTGCACCGCGATCTGAAGCCCTCCAATATCCTGATCGACACCGCCGGGCATGTCCGGCTGCTCGATTTCGGCATTGCCCGGTTGCTCGACGACAGCGCTGCGACGCCGGCCGCGACCCAGGCGATCCTGACCCCCGATTATGCCGCACCGGAGCAACTCGGCGGAGACACGGCGACGGTTGCCGCGGATGTCTATGCGCTCGGCGTGATCCTGTTCGAACTGATGACCGGGGCCGGCCCGTGGCACCGCGAGGGTGCGTCGGTGCCGTCGATCATCCGCCGCGTGCTTCACGAGGATCCGCCCTTGCCGAGCAAGGCGGCGAACCGAGCCGGCGCACCAATACCAAGCGACAGGATCGCGGGCGATCTCGACGCGATCATCCTGAAGGCAATGCGACGCTCCCCGCAAGAACGCTATCGCGGCGCGATCGATCTGGCGGATGACATCCGGCGTCATCAGGAACTGCGCCCGGTCCAGGCGCGTGCGGGTTCCACCCGCTACATGCTCGGGCGGTTCGTGCGGCGCTATCGCTGGGCGGTGGCGGCCAGCGCCGCCGCGATCGTCGCGATCCTGGTCGGCGCGGGAGGCATCGCCTGGCAGGCGCGGCAGACCGCGATCGAGCGCGATGTCGCGCTGAGCGAGGTTCGCCGCTCCGAGGCGATCAACCGGATGCTCACCGTCATGTTCCGCGATACCGCCGAAACCGACGCGGGCGCGGGAGCGACGGTGAAGCAGATGCTCGACCAGACCGCCGAGCGGCTGGTCGGGTCGCTCGACAACAGCGCGCGATCGGCAACGCTGATCACCACCCTGTCGGACCTGTATGTCAATCTCGAGGATGCAGCGGGCGCGGACGTGCTGCTGCGCCGCGCACTGTCCCGCGGGATCGGCGGCAACGATGCCGTTGCGACGGCGGAGATCAAGCTCCGTCTCGCCTCCTCGGCGGCGGCGATGAACAGGTCGGACGATATGGCGCCGTTGCTCGATGCCGCCGATGCCGTATTCCGCACCGACCCCGCCCGGTTCCCGACCGAACGGATGGAAGTGATCAGCGGACGCGCGCAGCTCGCCCGCCGCCAGGGCGATTATGATCGCGCGATCCGGTTGCTCGCGGATGCAATGCCCGAAGCGGACCGGGTCTATGCGGAAAATCATCGCGACCTGCTGACGCTCTACAACAATCTGCTCGTTTACATGATCGAGGCAAATCAGCTCGATGCGATGCCCGCGGTCTTCGCGCAGGCCGATGCCGCGCTGAAGCGCACCGGGCAGGAGGGGAGCGCACAGGGGCTGGCGATCGCTCAACTCAAGGGACTCAGGCTCCTGAGGCTGGGTGACGCCGCCCATGCGGAAACGATCCTCGAGCGGGTCGCGGCACAGCGCAAGACGGTGTTCGGCGAATCCGCCGGCCTTGCCGCCGATCTGCTCCAGGTCGGCAGGGCCAAGCTCGCGCTCGGCAAGTTCGACGAAGCGCGGCGGGTTCTGGCCGAGGCGCGCCCGATCGCAACCGAAAATCTGGGGCCGAGCGCCGTGCCCACGCTCGTCATCGGATTGGGACTGGCCGAAGCGATGGCGGAAACCGGCGATATTGCGCAAGCCGACAAGGTGCTGGGCGAGGTCGAACCCCTGGTGATAGCGATCGCCAGGCCGGGACTGACCCACGCCATCCTGGCCCGCGCCCAGGCAATCATACGGCTGAAACAGGGGCGCCTCGACGACGCGCGCGCGGCGCTGGATCATTCCGCCGCCATCCTCACAGGGCTAGGTCCGGCCGGCAGCTCCTATCTGAAGAGCTTCCCGCAGATCCGGGCGCGTATCGCGAGCGCGCGCTAGGGCGGGACGGGCCAAACGGGACCATCCCGTTCGGTTCGGTTCGAAACCGCGCTAGTCGGCCACCATGTCGCGATAAATCAATGCGCGCGCCTGGACCCACCAGCGCCGCACCGTGCGATCGCTCACGCCCAGCACTTCGGCGGTTTCGCGTTCATCCAGCCCGGCAAAGAAGCGGCAATCCACCACTTGCGCCAGATTGGGGTCCAGTTCGGACAGCTGCTTCAAGGCGTCGCCCAACCGAACAACCTCGCTATCCTCCGGAATGGCCGCAGCGAGCGAATCCAGGCTTTGGGTGAAAGAATAGGTCGGCGCGTCGCGCTTCGATGCCAGTCGCGCGCGCGCCGCATCGATCAGGATATGACGGATGGCGGTGGCCGCGCAGCCCAGGAAGTGCGTCCGGCTTTCCCACCCGTCGCGCTTGTGCAGCTTCAGATAGGCTTCGTTGATCAGCGCGGTGGTCTGCAGCGTCTGCCGCCCGCCGGCACGGAAATGCTCGCGCCGCGCAATGCTGTGCAGTTCCGCATACAGCGAAGCGACCAGATCGCCCGACGTGACCGCGGCCTTGTCGCCTGAAGGTGCGTCCGGTTTGATCGATCTTTCCCGCCGTGCCTGAAGCCTGAAACCCAGTGCGCATTTTATGGGCGCGGCATGGGGTGGATGGCAAGCGCGATCCGCCTCGCGGCTCTTCGCGCCGTCAGCCCTGACCGGGCTGGCGGATGGTGCGCCCCCCTCGCCCTGGCCATGGATGTGCTGATCGAAACGCCCGCATCCTGCGCGGCAAGAGCTTCGCAAAAATGGGGTTCAAGGCAGCGGCGTGAGCGCCGATTGCGTCGTTCACGCCGCTGCCTGTGCTCTGCTTCGATCGCTCTATTTCCGAACGGGGGTGGATCCCGACGCCGCCGCGACCTTCTCCGCCGCCGCCATCACGCGCAGGATATTGCCGCCCGCCAGCTTGGCGACATCCGCATCGCTCCAGCCGCGTCGCATCAGTTCGGCCATCAGCTGCGGATAGGTCGCGACATCGTTCAACCCATCGGGCAGTTCGTTGCCGGTGCCATCAAAATCCGATCCGATGCCGACATGATCCGGCCCGGCGATCTTGGCGATATGCTCGATATGATCGGCCACTTGCGCCAGAGTCACGCGCGGTGCGGGATGATCCTTCTCCCATTGCGCGAACGCCGCCTTCGCCTTGTCCGGCTGACCGATATAGAGACCGCCAAAGGGCGGGGCATTGAGCCGCGTCCGCTCGGCCCCACGATCCGCCGACCAGCGCCGGTAAGCATCGGAGACATAGCCCGGCGCATAATTGACCATCACCACGCCGCCATTCGCCGCGACCAGCTTGAGCACGTCGTCGGACACGTTGCGCGGATGATCGTCGAGCGCGCGCGCGCCCGAATGCGAATAGATCACCGGCGCCTTCGACACGCGCAGCGCGTCGCGCATCGTGGCTTCGCTGACATGGCTGAGGTCGACCAGCATGCCGAGCCGGTTGAGCTCGCGCACCACCTCTTCGCCGAACGCGGTCAGGCCATCATGTTTCGGATCGTCGGTGGCTGAGTCGGCCCAATCGATGGTCAGCGAATGGGTCAGCGTCAGATAACCGGCGCCAAGGTCGTGATAGGTGCGCAGCACCGACAGGCTGCCGTCGATCTGGCCGCCGCCCTCGACACCGATCATCGACGCGATGCGGCCGCTGCGCTGGATGCGTCGTACGTCATCCGCCGTACGGGCGAGCGCGAAGGTTTCCGGATAGCGCGCGGCGAGCTGGTGGACGAAGTCGATCTGTTCGAGCGTCTCCTTGACCTGCTGCGGCCCGGGCAGATTGGCCGAGACATAGACCGACCAGAACTGGCCGCCGACCATGCCCTTGCGCAGCCGCTCGATATCGGTGTTGTACGGCTGGGGCTTGCGGTCGAGGCCACTGCGCAGATCGATCGTCCAGCGCCCCTCCCCTTCGCGCTCGCGCAGCGTCTCCGGCCAGTCATTATGGCCATCGATGATCGGCGTCGCCTTGAGCACGCGCGCGACGCGCGCTTCCACATCCTGCGCCTGGGCGGGGACGGTGAACGCAACCAGTGCGACCGATGCGAACAGGCTCGCGGCCTTCAGGATCCGGCTCATTTGGCTGCCGCCACCGGTGCGAACAACAGATCCTGATAGTCGTAACTGAAATCCGCAATCGGAGAGACCGGCTTCATCGTGACACGCTCCACTTTACCTTCGGCATCGAGACCGAAGGTGACATAAGCCGGTTCGATCGTCTTGTCGTCAAAACGCGTGACGAATGTATCATATTGCCAATGATCGAGCCGGCCGCCCATGCGCGGGGTCGATTTGAAATCGATCGTCAGACCATCCTTCCCCTCCGCCACTTCGATATTGCCGTACCAGGGGTCGGCGAAGGTGCCGGTATAGCGCGCCGGTGCGAGCGACGGACCGACCTTTGCCGGCGTGGCCGCGCTGGCCTTGAACATCTCCAGCCCCTTGGCGACGCGACTTTTCTTGTAGGTCGAATATTTGGCCGGCCAGTCCGCCGCCGGCGCGCCGAGATAATGATCGAGCAGCTCGTACATCAACCCCTGAAGCAGCTCGCCGTCCTCGCTGTTGATCTCGATCGCGAAGCCGACATTCTTTTCCGGCAGCAGCACCACCATGGTCTGGAATCCGAACACCGCGCCGCCGTGCGAAACGATCTTCGCACCGCGATAATCCTGTATATCCCAGCCCAGTGCATAGCTGTGGAACTTGGCTTCGGTCGGTTTCAGATAATCCGGTCGTACCGTGATCGGCTGCAGCGTGACCGGCGTCCACATCTCCTTCGCCTGCGCTTCGCTGTACAATTGCCCGCCGCCCGGCAGTTTGCCGTGCGCGAGCTGGATCGTCAGCCATTTCGCCATGTCGACCGGGCTGACCGCGAGCCCGCCCGCCGGCGCCGCGTTGCGCGCCAGCCCGTCGCGCTCGTTGAGCACTTCCTGATCACCCGCGCCCCGCAGCCCGCTGCTCATCCGCGCATGCGGCTGGGCACGGTCGACGGTGGCGAAGAAGCTGTCATCGTCGCTGGTCGATACGGTCATGCCCGCCGGCTTCAGCACATGGTCGACGACATATTTTTCCCAGGTCTGGCCGGACACGGATTCGATCAGCTGGCCGGCGACCATGTAAAGGACATTGTCATAGGCGAAGCCGTCACGGAAACTCGTCGCTGGCTTGATGTAGCGCAGCCGCTTCACCGCCTCGGCGCGCGACAGATTGCTGCGCGGTACGAACATCAGATCGCCGGCACCAAGGCCAAGGCCGCTGCGGTGCACCAGCAAGTCGCGAATGGTCATTTCGCGCGTGACCCAGGAATCGTACATCTGGAAACCGGGCAGGCGGTCGATCACCTTGTCGTCCCAGCCGATCTTGCCGGCATCGACCAGCGTCGCGAGTGCCGCGACAGTGAAGGCCTTGCCGGTCGATCCGGTCGGAAAGATCGTATTGGGCGTAACCGGGTCGTTCGACCCAAGCTTCTTCTCGCCCCAGCCACGCGCGAGCACGGTCTTGCCGTTCTCGACGATGGCGATGGCCATGCCGGGCACGCCGACCGCCTTGCGCAATGTCTCGACGCGCGTTTCGATGTTCCGGGGTGGCGCGGCCAGGAGCGGGGCGGCGAGGATCGTCGATGCCCCAAGGCCGGCCAGGGCGAATGCGAGAAAATACCGTGTCATGAAGCCTCCGGGGATCGAATACGGCCGCGCCGCAGACGGATGACGCCAAAGGTCATCAGCGGCGCGACGTAGACGGCGAGGAAGATATAGGCGAGCGCGCGATAGCCCCTGGCGATCAGCGTCACGAGCCCGAAGCGATCGGCGAGCAGCATGCACATCACCAGCAGCACGAGCGCGATGGCGAGCCGCGCCGGATTGCCCAGCACCGCACCGCGCCGGACATGCCAGGCCTTGGCGATACGCTCGTTCACCGCATGGACGCCGCCGGTGCCGCTTTCGAGCAGCGCCGAGAAGATCATCAGCTGGAACAGCAAATGGAACACCGGATTGCCGAGTTGGGTCAGCAGATAGTCCGACGGCAGCACTTCGGCACCGATTTGCGGGTAGAAGGCGATCATGCACACGAAGAAGATGATCGCCGGGATCATCGCCAGCGGCCCGGCGATCAGCCCGGCGACCACTGCATCGCGATCGCTCGTCATGTGCCGCAGGACCGGCAGGATCACCACTGCGCCGATGATGTTGTAGCCGGCATAGGTGAGCCCGCCGAGCGCCCAGCCATCGGACGAAGCGGGCAGCGCGAAACCCGTCGCGATACGGTCGCCGAACCCGGAAAGCGCCAGCACCAGGAAAATTGCATAGACGCCGTAGAGCAGGAACGAGACATATTTGAACAATTGCTCGACCGCCGAATTGCCGAATCCGGCAAAGATCGCGATCCCGGCCATCAGCGCCAGCGTGCCGACGATCTGTGGCAGGCCCAGAGCGGCCTGGGCGATTGCGCCCGCCGCCGCGCCGAATACCGCGAGGATCAGCACGATGAACAGGACATAGGCGATCTCGAAGATTACCCAGCCACGTCCGAGCAGTGCCTCGAAAAAGCTCCGATAGTCACGCGCACCGGTCATTCGTGCGAACAGGAAGGTGGTCGCGGCGACCACACTCCAGATCAGCATCGCCAGCACCATGCCGGCGAGCCCGCCCCAGGGGCCGCTGGGCAGGAAGAACTCAGCGAGTTCGCGCCCCGTCGCATAGCCGCCACCGATGATCACTGCCTTGAAGGCGAAACCCGGCAACAGGAAGCGCTGAAACCAGCTCGACCCGGCGCCTGCCGATGCCCCGCTCATGCGAGACAAGCATCGATCAGGCGGTCGAACGATGCGCCACCACGGATCGGATCGACGACTGGCAAACCGAGCCGCTCGGCCTCGGCCGCGATCAGCGCTTCGGCGGTATCGACGTCGAGCGCGCCGGTGTTGAGGCTGACCCCGACGCAGCGGATCGCCGGGTTGGTCAACCGGCCGAGCGCGACGGTCTCGGCGATCACCGTTTCGATCGACGGCAAGGTATAGCCGGGATGGCCGAGCATCGCCGTGCGCCCGGGTTCATGACAAACGACGAACAGATCGGGCTGGCTGCCGTGGAGCAACCCAAGCGTCACCGCGGCATAGGCCGGATGGAACAACGACCCCTGCCCCTCGATCACATCCCAGTGATCGGGCGCGGCATCGGGGCTGAGCATCTCCGCCGCCCCGGCGAGGAAGTCGGACACGACCGCGTCCATCGGAATCCCTGCGCCGGCAATCATGATCCCGGTCTGGCCAGTCGCGCGGAAATCGGCATCGACGCCGCGCGCCTGGAGCGTGCGTGCGATGGCGAGCGCAGTGTATTTCTTGCCCAGCGCGCAATCGGTCCCGACGGTCAGCAGTCGCTTCCCGCCCCGCTTCTTGCCGGTACCGACGGGAATCCCCGGCGGCGGGGTGCGCACGTCGATCAACTGGCGGCCGAGCCTGTCGGCGGCCTCGCGCAGAACGGGCATGTCGCCGAGCTTCATGTGCATTCCGCTGACCAGGTCGAGACCGGCCTCAAGGGCTTCGATCAGCCCGCTGATCCAGCTTGGCGGGATCACCCCACCCGAATTGGCCACACCGATGATCATCACCTGCGCGCCGCGCGTCCGCGCTTCAGCTGGCGTGAGACGCGGCAGCCCGGTCGAGACCGTCGCACCGGCAAGGGCATATTCGCCGACGCAGCGGTCACCCGCCCAGTCGCGCAGGCCGAACGACGTTTTGGCATAGCCGGATATGGTCGTGTCGCCGAGGAACAACAGGCAGGGCTGTGGCAAGGCCCCGGATGCCCGCTCACGGGGTTCGCGCTGGGCGAGAGTAATGGACATATGATCTTCCGTCAGAATGAGAAACCGGGGGTAGCATCGATCGTGCACGGCCAGGCCCGTGATGCAGCGGGAAAAAGCGGCGACAAGGCGGTCGGGATGCCGGGTGCCTTGCGAACATTGGCCATGATTGCTTCCCCCTGTCCTGTTGCCGAGCCGTCCTTGCAGCCTTTGTTATTTCCACACCGCGCCAAGCAGCCGATGGAAATTGCCGCCAAGCAAGAGCGCAATATTCGCGTCGGACCAGCCGCGCCGGATCAGCTCCTCGGTCAGGTCGAACATCTTCATCGGATGATCGAACCCTTCGATGTCGATCTTGTCGCGAAAGGCGTAGCTCGCCTTGTAGCTTGCCTTGAGCGCCGCATACTGGTCCGGCGGCATATCGTCATAGCCGTTGAGATCGGCGTCCGAGCCGATGCCGACATGGTCGATGCCGATCAGCTTCACGACATGGTCGATATGGTCGACCATGTCGGACAGCGTCGTCGGATCCGTCGCCTTGACGAACATGCGCACGCCGCTGATCCCCATCACGCCATCGGTCTTGCCAAGCGCGAGGATCGCTTCGTCGGTCTTGGCGCGCGGATGATTGCACAAGGCGCGACAGTTCGAATGGGTGATCGCAATCGGTTGTTTCGACAATTTGATCGCGTCGAGCGTGGTGCGATCGCCGCTGTGCGACACATCGACCAGCATGCCGGCCGAATTCATCGCCGTGATGATCCCTTCGCCGAAATCGCTGACCCCGCCATCGACCCGGTCAGTGCTGCCCGACCCGATCAGATTCTGCGTGTTGTAGGTCAGCTGGGCACAGCGCAGCCCTAGCCGGTAAAACAGCAGCACATCCTCGGGCGCGGCGAATTGTTCGGCATTCTGGAGGCCCATGATCATGCCGATCTTGCGCTCCGCCTTGGCGCGGTCGAGATCCTTGATGCTGCCGACCAGCGAGAACAAGTCGCTGTTGCGCCCGGCGAATCCCTGCCACGAGGCGAGGAAGATCAGCGCTTCTTCGCGCGCCTGCGCCCCGCCGATCCCGATGGAATTATGGAAGCCGGTGATGCCGCAGGCGCGGAAATCGGCGACCTGCTGCGCGGTCAGCGGGCGCGAAAACACGTCCGGCGTGAAGTCGAGCTTGGGCACCGCCAGCATGTCGATGACCAGGGTCTTTGCGAGGATGTCGAGCGTGCGCTTCGAATAGCGTTTCGCCGATCCCGGCGCGGCGGCGAAACTGCCCGAATTGATCATCGGAAAGCCGAACGCAGTCCCCGCGACAGCGCCCGAGATCGCGCCGCGCAAAACCATGCGACGGCTTGGACTAGGCAGCGTATTCATCCGGATCCCCTCATGTTCGATTCTTTGTCCGATACAGGATAGTATTGTCCTGATTGGAGAACTGTCAAACTATTTGGCAATCCAGGTCGGATCGACGCTGCGCACCGGCCGGTCAAGCAGGCGCAGCAATATCGCAGCGGCGACCGCGATCGCAGCGAGCAGGGCGAAGAAGGAGGCGTGCGCGGTCCTGCTCCACAACATGCCGACCAAGCCGGCCGAGAGGCTGCCGCTGAAGATTGCGAGATACCAGGCGGCGACGGTGGTCGCACCGAGCCGGGGCGGCGCGAGCCGCGCGAACAGGCCGAGCCCGGTCGGCAGGATGAACAATTCGCCAAGCGTGAAGATCGCAAAAAACAGCACAAACCACAGCCAGTCGGCGCGCGCGCCACCGCCGCTCCATTCGACCAGGGCGAGTAGCAGATAAGCGGCCGCGACGATCATCGCCCCCAATGCCATGCGCCGCGCCGGCGCGGTGTCGCGCCCGGCATCGGCGCGGCGGCGCCAATAGGCGAGCAAGGGTGGCGTCATCAGCATCACCATCAGCGGGTTGAGCGACTGGAACCAGGTCATCGGAATCGAGACGCTGCCCAGCGATCGATCGACCCCGGTATCGGCCCAGAGTGAGACGGTATTGCCGACCTGTTCATAGGCGCCGCGAAACACGGTCACAGACAAGGCGATGGCAAGCAGCACGACGAAGGTGCGCTTGTGATCTGCCCAGCGCGTTGCCGGTAAATCCTGCGTCGGCACGCGCGGCGCCTCGGGCGGAAGGTAGCGCTGGCCCTTCATATAGATGATCAGGCCGAGCAGCATGCCGATCCCGGCAGCACCAAAGCCGTAATGCCAGCCATAGACTTCGCCGAGTGTGCCGCAGATCAGCGGCGCCAGGAATCCGCCGATGTTCACCCCGACATAATAGACATTATAGGCCCAGCTGCGGCGCGGATCGCCCGCCTTGTACAGGTCGTTGATCTGGCTCGGCAGGCTCGGCAGGAACAGGCCGTTGCCCAGCGCGATCGTCGCCAGCGCAACATAGAAGAGCGGTTCGAACGCCATCATGAAATGGCCGACGGCCATGATGCTGGCGCCGATGACCACCGCGCGACGCTTGCCGAGCAAGCGATCGGCGATCACCCCGCCGATGATCGGCGTGAAATAGGCGCAGGCGGTATAGGCGCCATAGACGAACGAGGAATGCCCTTGCCCCAGCAGCAGTTGCTTGGTCATGTAATAGACCAGCAGCGCGCGCATGCCGTAATAGGAGAATTGCTCCCACATATTGGTCAGGAACAACACGGTAAGCCCGCGCGGCTGGCCGAACCAGGTCGGCTCCGCCCTTGTGTCGGTCACGCGGTAACGACCGCTTCGCTTCCCCAGACCATATCGGAACACCATGCGGTGCCGTCTCGATAGACCATGCCCGGCGAACGATCCTGTTTGAGGAAGATCGGTCCGTCGAGATCGTTGAGGTCGCAGACCTGGCCGAGCACGAAGCCCGGCGCCATGCCCAGGCTGGTGCAGACCATGTTGCCGACCATCACGCCAAGCCCGGCATCTCGCGCCGCAGCGGCGATCATCAGCCCCTCGGTCAGGCCACCGCACTTGTCGAGCTTGATGTTGAACACATCGAAGCGGCCGGCCAGCCCGGTGACATCGCCGAGCGTCAGCGCGCTTTCGTCAGCCGCGATTGGGATCGGCGAACGATACCCGTCGAGATCGGCTTCGCGACCCCGCGCCAGCGGCTGTTCGATCAGCGAGACATCGGCGGCAACCATCGCCGCGACCAGTGCGTCAAGATCGCCGATCCTGAAGCCCTGATTGCCATCGACGCCAAGCCAGACGTCAGGCCGAGCCGCGCGGATCGCCGTGACCCGCGCAATGTCGAGATCGAGCTCCCCGGTCAGCTTGATCTTGATCGACCGCGCATGATCGAACGCTTTGGCACCCGCAGCCATTGTCGCCGGGGCGTCGGCGCCGAGGGTGAAGGTGGTGACCAGTGGCCGCGGCGCATCGAGCCCGGCCAATGCCCAGATCGGTTTGCCTGTCTGTTTCGATTCCAGTTCCCACAGTGCCGCGTCGAGCGCGTTGCGCGCGCCCCCGGCAGGAAGGATGCCGCGCAACGCGTCGCGCGACACCCCCTGCTCGATTACTCCCCGAACGCCTTCGATCGCGGCGCGCATCGCCGGCACATCGTCGCCGAGATAATAGACCCCCGACGCCTCGCCGCGCCCCTGGTGATCGCCATCGTCCAGGGTGACGACGATCACGTCTGCGGTATCGAACACATAGCCCGAAATGCGGAAAGGAGCGGCAAGACGGAGCGTTTCATTGACGACCGAAAGTCGCAGCCTGGTCATCAGAAGTTCACCGTCATCGCGATCAGGCCGAAGGTCCAGGCGACATAGAACACCGTCAGCGTCGCGATCAGCAACAACACCGACCAGAGCTTGCTGAACCAGCCGCGCTTACCCTGCCAGGTGATCCACAGATTCCAGCCCGCCAGCAGCACGCCGCCGCCAAAGGCGATCGCGCCGACAATCTGGAGCAGCCACAACATGCCGTCGGAGCCCGAGGTGAGGTTGGAGATGTCCCCCATCAGCTTGGTGAAGCCAATTATCCAGCCAACCAGCGCGGCAAGGACCAGCCCGGCGCCGATGCGGACGCCGCGATAGGCCTGGCGGGCGCGCCCTTCGAGCGCGAGCGGCGCCTTGTAGCGGCGGCGGATCAGCGCGGCGATCGGCCATTGCAGCAGAGTCAGCGCCAGCACGCCGAGGCTGGCATAAAGCAACGGCAGGAGCCAGGTGGCGGATTGCGAGGCGGGTGCACGGTCGAAGACCATGAAGGGCGACACGCCGTCGAAGCTCCAGCGCACGACCTTACCATCGACGACCTTGGCCGCGAGCCGCTCATGCCCGCCAACCTGCCGCCACACGAACGGCGCGATCTCGACCCATTTCGACGGCACGCCATTCAGGCCATGCACCATCGGCACCACCAGATTGCCTTTGTCGTCGACACTGATCGTGGCCTGGCCGATCAAATTGGTGATTGCCATGAAGCTGGTTTCCTGGCGGCGGCTGTTGAGCCAGTTGCCAACCATCAGTTTCGCGTGCTCGGCCGACGTCTTCGCATCGACCTTGCCGTCGGCGGTGGCGATCGAGGGAAGGTAGCGGTCGGCGAAATCCTGGAACATCGCACCGCGCAGTCCGCCGACCGCGCCGTTCTTCCCGGCACTGTTGAACGAGACGTAGAAGCCGACATTTTCCTTCATGAACAGGTGCAGCGAGGTGTGGAAGACAGTGGTGTCGCCAAGATGGGCGATGACCTGGCGTCCATTGATGTTGGTTTCGAAAAAGCCGAGCTCCATGCGGTTGAGCGGCGGCACGACATCCAGCGGCGAATCGTGCATGAGGCGCGCTGTTTCAGGCTTCATCAGCCCGGCGCCCTGGTTGAGATGCGCAACCATGAAGCGCGCCATGTCGCTGCCCGGCGAGGCCAGGCTGCCGGCCGGCGCCGGCCCGACGATCTCATATTTGACCGGATCGGCCGAGGCCTGCGGATAGCCCGTTGCCATCAATGGCGCGAGCTGTGCCGGCAAGGGCTGGCGGAAGGACGAATGGGCCATGCCGAGCGGCTTGAAGATGTGCTGATCGACATAATCGTCGAACGACTGGCCGCTGACGCGCTCAACGATGTAGCCGGCAAGCGCGGTCGCATAGTTGGAATAGGAGGGCGTCGTGCCCGGCGTGTAGATGCGGTGGGGCAGCCCGTGCTTCACATAGTCGCCGAGCGAGGTCAGGTTTTTCGAATCGAAGAACATGATCTCCTTGCCATGCTCCTCGAACCCGCTGGTATGCTGCATGATCTCACGCATCGTGACAGGCTTGCCGTCCTTCAGCGGAATCTTGAAGTCGATATATTTGTTCACATCGGCGTCGAGATCGATCTTCCCCGCCTCGACCTGCTGCATGACGGCAGTCCAGGTGAACAGTTTCGACACCGAGCCCGGGCGGAACAGGGTGAGGTCGGGATCGACCGGCTTGCGAGTCGCGACATCGGCATAACCGAAGCCGCGCTTGGTCACGATCTGTCCGTCCTTGACGACCACCACCACCGCACCGGCAATATCGCCGGTCTTGAGCGCATAAGGCATATAACCGTCGAGCCAGCTATCCAGATCCTGCTTGGTCAGCGACACTTGGCCCGCGATCAGCGGCTGGGGCTGCGCCGCAGTGGCGAGCGGCTTGGCGACAGGGGCCGGCGTCGGCGCGAGTGTGGCGGATTGCTGCGCGGCGGTGACGCCGCCGATCAACGCCAGCGCGGCGGCAGCGAATAATTTTATCGATCGCATATCGGGACCCCCTCTTTATCGGCCTTGCCCGCAGCTGGGATTGCCTCGCTGCGGATGAACCATTACCTTGGTCGAAATGTTCTGATTAAGACATGATGATCCTAATCGGAAAATTGTCAACATAGCCTGGGAGAGATTCGACATAGTGGCATCGACCAACCCCACGCTCGGCGCACTGCTCCGGGGACTGCGTAACCGCGAAGGCTGGACGCTGAAGGAGATGAGCGCGAAAAGCGGCATCCCGGTTTCGACCCTGTCCAAGATCGAGCATGACCGGCTGACGCTCACCTATGACAAGCTGCTCCAGCTCAGCCAACGGCTGGGTTTGCGCATGTCGGAGCTATTCTCGGAATCGACCGACACCGCCGAACAACCCGTCACCGCGCGACGCAGCATTGGCGATTTGTCACGCGCGGTTCGCGTTGAGACGCCCAATTACGATTATTATTATCTCTGCACCGAGTTGCGGCGGAAGCGCATGATCCCGGTGCTCACCACGATCCGCGCCAGGAGCGTCGAGGAATTCGGTGAACTCGTCCACCATTCGGGCGAAGAATATATCTATGTGATTGAGGGCGGGATCGAGATCCACACTGAATTCTACGATCCGGTCACGCTCAAAAAGGGCGAATCGATCTATATCGATTCCAACATGGGCCATGCCTATCTGACCGCGAAGGGCTTTGACGAGGCACAGGTGCTTGGCGTCTGTTCGAGCGCCGATGAAGGCCTGATGGAATCGCTGCTGAATCTGCACGAAGGCGAAGTGTCCGTGCCCGCCGGAGCCGGTAGCTAGGTCGCCCTCAGCCGCCGCCGGCACTGCCGGCGGCGACCCGGGTCGGGACTTAGGCGGCGCGCAGCAATTCGAGCTGCTGCAGGGCGGTGACGCCGTCGTCCAGGCCGACCTCTTCGACGATCTTGCCGTTCTCGATCCGCAATACCGTCGTGCCGGTGAAGCGCATCGTGCGGCCGGAGGCGGCGGGGAGCGATCCGATCAGGAAATCCGCAAACGCCGGGCCAGTATGCGTGCCGCCACCGATCCAGCGGCCGACCACATGATCGCCCTCGGCAATCAGCTCCGCGGCACCGGCGAAGGCGAGATCGGGGAAGGCTTCGCGGAATCCGGTCATGAACGCTTTGATATCGTCATGACCGCGGCGCGGTTCATGCAGCGAATATTGCAGCAGCATATCCGGCGCCGCGAGTTCGTCGACGATGCCGAGATCGCAATTCTCACCCCAAAAGGAGGTGAACCAGCGTCCGACAATGGCCTTGTTATCTTCTTCCTTCGACATTTCATGAGTTCCTTGTTTGCCAGACCGACGATGTGGATCTGCAACCCAGGGATTAGACTGCGGCATCAGCCCGCAAACTCCGGCGCTTGCGATCAAAATCATTGCCTGGACAGCGAGTCTCCCACGTCGGCCGCGTGACAATGCTCTCTCGATCCTGCGTCAGCCTACCTATCAGACGCGGGCAGTCGCCAATTCGCAGGGCCGCACCGGTGACGAGCAGGCGGAGATCGCCGCTGTCACGGAGAACAGGGTGGAAAATACGCCACAAGCCATCCCTTCGAGATGGCATCGCCAGTCATTCCGCGTCTGCGCGCCGCGCATCGATGCGATTGCGCACGGTCCGAAATGCCGCCAGCGCCTTTGCCGAAAGCGCGCGGCCGGTCCCCGTATCGATCGACAGCGGATTTACCGGCTGGCCGTCGATATGCACTTCATAATGCAGATGCGGCCCGGTCGAACGGCCAGTGGTGCCGACTTCGCCGATCTGCTGCCCCTGCACGACCCGCATGCCGGGCACGATCCCGGCGGCGATGCGATTCATGTGCAGGTACAGCGTTTCCCAGCCATTATCGTGGTGCAGCTTGACGAAATTGCCGTTCGGACCCTTCGGACCCGCGAACACGACGCTGGCATCGCCGGCGGCGTAGATCGGTGTTCCGGTTGGTGCGGCGAAGTCGGTGCCGCGATGCATCTTCACGAAACCCAGGATCGGATGGTCGCGCATGCCGAAGCCCGAACTGATCCGTGCGGCCTCCACCGGCGTGCGCATCAACGCGCGTCGCGTGCTGCGGCCATTGCTGTCGAACCACTCCGCCTTCGCCTCGCCCGGCGCGCGAAAACGGTAGAGCGCGCGCGATTTGGCGGCGGTGGATAGCGAGGCATAGACCAGCACCGGCGCCCCCACTTCGTCGCCCGACCGATTATAGCCCTGCTCGAAGCCGGCTTCGATAATGTCACCGGGCGCGACTTCGCGCTGCAAATCGAAATCGAATTGAAAGGCATTCGCGAAGTCGCTGACGAGCACGTCGCTGATTCCCGCCGCCACCGCCGAGCTGTAGAAGCTCTGCGCGTCCAGCTCGCCGCGCACGATGCGCAGCTTTTGAGACAATTGGGCAGTCTGACGTGTCTCGGTCAGGCTGCCATCCTTCTTCGTCACCAGGGTAATACCGGTTCCGTCCGATCGGGTGGCCGTCAAACCTTCCAGATGCGGACCACCGCTCGCCCTGCGGTACTCGAACGAAACCCTGAGTTCGCCCGGCTCGGCGCCCAGTGCCGCCGCCGTGCGCTGCGTCACGGCGTCCACATCGGCGCGCGCAAAGCCGGCGGCGAGCAGGTTGGGCGTTAAATCCGCCACACTCGGCACGACGATCGTGCTGCTGTTGACGTCCGGCGCGGCAGGCAGTTCGCGATCGGGCACAGGTGCCGTGGCGACGGCAGGTGGCGAAGCAGAAGGGCGTGCCGACCAGGCGGCAACCGCCCCCAGCAACATGATCGACGCGCCCGATCCGAGCGCCACCCAGCGCCTCCTCCCTTTGCCTCCCTGAGACGAGGGCGCAGGCGGCGTGCCATGCGGCGGGACAGGAGCCAACGGGTCCGCGGCGGTGGGCGGTGCGGGCGCATCCCAGCTGCGCGGATCGAATGAGGGCGCGTCGGGCGATGGCTTCCCCGGGGCCATGCCCCAGGACCGTGGATCATAGGACGGCTCAGAATCGTCGCGTTCGCCCACAGAAGCCTTTCCGTCGCTGATTAAACTATTGCCCAGTCAGGCCGCTGCGGCAATAACCGATCGTGCGCGCCTGGGCGATTCCGCTCATGCCCGCCAGTTGCGCTGGGGAAGACGATTGACTGGAAAAAACCGGGTCGCCTGGCACGAGGGTATGTTCCTGCGGCCGCAGCATTTCCAGGCGCAGGACCGCTTTACCGAGGCGCAACTTCGGGCGCGGGTCGATACGATCCGGCCCTGGCCCTGGGGCCTGACCGAATTGGTGATCGACGAGGATCTCGCGACGATCGGCAAGTTCGCGATTCAGCGCGCGTCCGGCGTGCTTCCCGACGGTACGCCTTTCGCCATTCCCGACGACATCCCACCGCCCGAGCCGCTTGATGTGCCCGGCGACGCCCGGGATGCGCTCGTCTATCTCACCTTGCCAGCAAGCCAGCTGGGCAGTGTGCAATTCCGCGATTCCGAAACGCGGTCGCAGGATGCGCGCTATCTGGTGACCGAGGCCGAGATCGCCGATGCCTATTCCGAGGACCGCACCAGCGAACCGATCGGGCTTGGCCAGCCCAATTTGCGCTACGGTATCACGCGCGATCAGACCTATGGTCGCGTGTCGCTCGGGCTGGTCCGCATTCGCGAGATCCAGAACAAGCGGCTGATGTTCGACGACCGCTATATTCCGCCAACACTCGATATTGCGGCGGCGATACGGCTTGGCGGCGGCCTGGCCGATATTGTCGGCCGTGCGCAGCAGCGGAGTGGCGAACTCGCCGTACGGGCGGTCGAGGCGACCGACGGCGGATCGGATACTTTTGCGAGCTTCCTGCTGCTGCAAGCGCTCAATCGGTGGCTGCCAGTGCTGGAGCACCTCCAGTTTCTGCCCACCGTCCACCCCGAACGGCTATACGAAGCGCTGACCTCGATGGCGGGTGAGCTTGCAACGCTGATCCGTCCCGAGCGCCGGCCACCGCCTTTGCCGCGGTACGATCACGAGAATCCGCAAATCTGTTTCGAACCCGTCTTCGACTTGCTCCAGTCAATGCTGTCGGCGGTGTTCGAACGGTCGGCGATGCAGCTCCCGCTCGACCTGGCCGGCCCCGGTGCCTATGTGTCGAAGATCACCGATCATCAGCTCTACAAGACCGGATATTTCTATCTGGCGGTCGCCGCCGCCGCGCCGGTCGAAGAAATCCGCGGGCTGTTCCCGTCGGTCGCGAAAATCGGCCCGGTTCAGAAGATGCGCCAGATCGTCGATTCGGCCTTGCCCGGCGTTCCCTTGCGCCACACCCCGACACCGCCGCCACAGCTGCGCATCTTGCCGGGATTCGTCTATTTCGAGCTCGATCGCGGCGTACCCGACTGGCAGGAATTCGCCACCGCCACGGCGCTTGGCCTGCACGTCGCGGGTGACTGGCCACAGCTCAAGCTCGAACTATGGTGCGTCAAGAAAGCGGCACGATGAGCGGCGATGATGGAGACAAGACCGTCTTTCGACCGTCTCCGTTGCAGAATCTGAAGCGCGGGGACACGCCGGGACAACCCCAGGG
>NZ_JSXI01000074.1 GCF_000803065.1 Sphingomonas sp. ERG5 | reverse complement strand
CGCTCGAGATCGACCACCATACGCACCGCGCGCTCGCGCACTTCCGGCGCACACTTGGTCGTCGTCTTGCTCATACAGGCTCCACCTTCTCAGGAGTTGGAGCCTCCGGCAAACCCGGCGCGGTTCAACCTACTACGCGTTTGGAAGTATACTTACGAGGTATATTGATAACAGGAGCTGCCGTCGTCTGGATGGGGCTATATCTTACAACTCGGGCGAAAGCGCTTAATATACAGGAGTTTAATGAGCGTGATTGAGCGCCTGAGTGGTTGAAGTGACGCATCGCCGCAAAAGGGGAATTGCCAAGTAAAGGCCTCTTTAAGCAAGCTCGGGATGGCGTGTCGACTTGCCACCTTGCTGCGCGAAGGCTGCGGCGAAGCTCAGGGCTTTCTGATTGGCTACCCCGCGACTCTGCCGGTCTCCGGTCGAGCGCCGTTCGCCGATACGTCCGGTGAGGTCCCGCTTTCCGACCGAGATTCCGTGAGCGCCGCGGCCTGATCGCGAAACTCTCCGAACACCGGGTCCTGTTCTGCTGGGCTAGAGTCCCAGCACCCGATCATCAAACAACCCGAACGCCAGGGTTGAGGCATAAAACGCCACCGCTCGGTCGCGCGGCATGGTGCCGGCCCATTTGCGCATGTCGAATGCGGCGTTCTGCAGCGCCATCAAGGCCTGCGCCGCGATCAGCGCGTCGATCGCGCGGATCGATCCTTCGGCGATGCCGTCGCTCATCGTGCCGGCATAACGCCGCGCGATGCGGTTCGACCGTTCGACCATTGCGCGACGTACGCTGCTGGGCAGGCCGTGCAATGCGGTGGTGCGGAGCAGCGGACCCCGTTCGGAGAACTGGATGTCGCACAGCGTCGCGATGGTGCTCGAAAGGCGGTGCCAGTAACTCCCGCCGCGTTCGTCGGCCTGATGCTGCGCATCGGCGATGGTGTCGAAACTGCGCTTGTAGCAGGCGATGACCAGGTCATCCTTGGCGTCGAGATGATGGTAGAAGCTGCCCTTGGTGACGTTCAACTCCGACGCGATCTTCTGCACCGACGCGCCACGGTAGCCGAGTTCGTTGATCAGCCGAGTCGCGGCGAGCAGGAACGCTTCGCGCCCGGGTTCGGAATCGTCATGGTCGAGATCGATCAGTTCGGGAGTCCATTGCTGGCCGGTCGCGGCGATGCCGCGTTCGAACACGTCCATCAGCCGTTGTTCGACCCGGTCGAACTGATCGAGTTCATAGCGCACCAGCCAGACTGGCAGCCAGAAAGTGTTTTCGAGCAGGACATGCGCGCGGGCGCCGAACAGGTCGGTTTCCGCGCGGCTCCGGCCCGGGCCCCACAAGCTGCGCGTCTTGCGGAACACGTCGCGCCACGCACCCATCAACTGGCTGCGCATCGGCTCTTCCATCGCGCGCAGGTCGGACAGGACGGCGAAGGGCGTTTCCAGCCCCTGTTCGATGCGCGTCAGGCGCTGCATGTTGATCGACAGGTATCGTGCGACGCGCTGCTGCGGCGTCGGCTCCTTCATCGCCTCGTCGAGCATTTCCTGCAGCCGGTCGAGCGTGTTCTCGAAACAGGCGGTGGCAAGGTCGTCCTTGCGCTTGAAATAATAGGTGACGCTGGTGGTGTTGAGCCCGACGCGGCGCGCGACGTCCGCAAAGGTCATGCCCTTCGCGCTTTGTTCGTTGATCGCCTGGGCGGCGGCGGCAAGGATCGCGTCGCGCTTTGCGCGGAAACGCTTCGTGCCGCTTTCGTCGTCCTGATATGCTGTGTCCGGTTCCCCCATGGCGGATATGTATCAGTATCTTTTCGAAGAAACAGTGTTTTTTCGAATGGCGCGATATCCGGCTATTTCATCGCTTATGACGCTTTACCGAAAACGCGGTACGGTCTAACGAACCCGGGCTAGAGCCGTAGGAGAAAGCGCATGGATTTCACGTTGAGCGAGCGGGAGACCTATTTTCGGGACCGCGTAAAGAGCTTTATCGACCAGAATATCCGACCGCGGCAGGACGATTATAACCGGCAGAGTCATGAGGGCGATCGCTGGAAGGTGATCCCGGTGATCGAGGAGATGAAGGAAAAGACCAAGGCCGCCGGCCTGTGGAATTTCTTCATGCCGCCACACTCGGGGCAGGCCCATGTCGACGACAGTTTCGAGTTCGAGGGCACGCAACTGACCAATCTCGAATATGCGTTATGTGCCGAGGAGATGGGCAAGGTCGGCTGGGCGTCGGAATGCTTCAACTGTTCCGCGCCCGATACCGGCAATATGGAAGTGCTGCATCGTTACGGCACGCTGGAGCAGAAGGAAAAGTGGCTCCGCCCGTTGATGAACGGCGAGATTCGCTCGGCCTTTCTGATGACTGAGCCGGCGGTGGCGTCGTCGGATGCGACCAATATCGAAACCCGCATGGAGCGCGACGGTGATCATTATGTGATCAACGGCACCAAATGGTGGTCGTCGGGCGTGGGCGATCCGCGCTGCAAGATCGCCATCACCATGGGCAAGACCAATCCGGAAGGGTCGCGGCACAGCCAGCAGAGTCAGATCCTGGTGCCGATGGACGCGCCCGGCGTGACCATCAAGCGCATGCTTTCGGTTTATGGGTATGATCATGCGCCGCACGGGCATGGCGAAGTCGTGCTCGAAAATGTCCGCGTGCCGGTCGAGAATGTGCTGCTCGGCGAAGGGCGCGGGTTCGAGATCGCGCAGGGGCGGCTTGGGCCGGGCCGCATCCATCACTGCATGCGCACCATCGGCGTCGCGGAAATGGCGATTGAGTCGATGGCCAAGCGGCTGCTGACGCGCGTCGCGTTCGGCAAGCGCATCGCCGATCATTCGGTGTGGGAACAGCGCATCGCCAAGGCGCGCATCGATATCGAAATGACCCGGCTGCTGTGCCTGAAGGCGGCCGACATGATGGACAAGGCGGGCAATAAATCCGCCCAGCTCGAAATCGCGATGATCAAGGTCGCCGCGCCGAACATGGCGCTGCAGATCATCGACGATGCGATCCAGGCGCATGGCGGCGGCGGCGTGTCGAGCGACTTCCACCTCGCGCATGACTGGGCCGCGATGCGCACGCTGCGTTTCGCCGATGGCCCCGATGAGGTGCACAATCGGGCGATCGCGCGCAATGAATTCGGCCGCTACGCCGACCTGCCCGAGGCGATTGCCGCCAAGGAGCAGGTGCGCCGCTAACTCAATATCCCCCGGACCCGTTCCGGGGGACTTTGCGTAAGGCCAGCTCGGTACGAGTGGACAAGTGGACCCGGCGCAAGTCCGGGGCGACGAAGGAAAGAGGATCACGTGAAAGCAGCCGTTCTTTTCGAACCCGGAACACCGCTCCAGATCGAGGATGTGACCATATCCAGCCCGGGCCCGCGCGAGGTGCTGATCCGCACCGTCGCGGTCGGTGTGTGCCGGTCGGACCTGCATTTCGTCGACGGCGCCTATCCGCATGCCCTGCCGACCATTCCCGGCCATGAAGCGGCCGGCGTGGTCGAGGCGGTCGGCAGCGACGTCTCCACGGTCAAGGTCGGCGATCATGTCGTGACTTGCCTCAGCGTGTTCTGCGGCCACTGCGAATTCTGCGTCACCGGTCATATGCATTTGTGCATCGACGGCAGCGTGCGCCGTCCCAAGGGGGCGCCGTCGCGGCTGATGCTCGGCGACCGCATCGTGCATCAGATGCTCAACCTGTCGGCCTATGCCGAACAGATGCTGGTGCATGAACATGCCTGTGTCGCGATCGACCGGGACATGCCGCTCGATCGCGCCGCGCTGATCGGCTGCGCGGTGACCACAGGGGCGGGGGCGGTGTTCAATGTCGCCGATGTGACGCCGGGCGAAACCGTCTGTGTGGTCGGGTGCGGCGGGATCGGGCTGGCCGCGGTCAATGCGGCGAAGATCGCGGGCGCGGGCAAGATCATCGCGGTCGACCCGGTGCCGGAGAAGCGCGCGCTGGCCGAAAAACTCGGCGCGACGCACAGCGTGGACGCCTTGTCGGACACGGCGGCCGAGCAAGTGGTCGAGGCATCGCGCGGCGGTGTGCATCACGCGATCGAAGCGGTTGGCCGGCCGCAATCGGCGGCGACCGCGGTCAAGGTGCTGCGGCGCGGCGGCACCGCGACGATCCTCGGCATGATGCCGCTGAACGAAAAGGTCGGCCTGTCGGCGATGGACCTGCTCGCGGGCAAGAAGCTGCAAGGCGGCCTGATGGGCGGCAATCGTTTCCCGGTCGATATTCCGCGGCTGGTCGATTTCTATCTGCGCGGTCAGCTCGACCTCGATTCGATCATCGCCGATCGCCTTCCGCTGGCGCGGATCAACGAAGCGTTCGATGAATTGCGGCGCGGCGACAGCGTCCGTTCGGTCATCGAGTTCGCGTGATGGATGGGGCGCAACCGGCTTGGCCCGGCACGATCGAGGTCGAGGAACGCGACCGGCTCGATCTCGACAAGCTCGCAGGCTGGATGACCGCCAATGTCGCGGGATTCGCCGGGCCGCTGCGCTACGCCAAATTCGCCGGCGGGCAGTCCAACCCGACTTATCGCCTGTCGAGCCCATCGGGCGATTATGTCCTGCGGCGCAAGCCGTTCGGGCCGCTGCTCCCCTCGGCGCATGCGGTCGATCGCGAATATCGCGTGATCGCTGGCCTGCATCCGACCGGCTTTCCGGTGCCGCGCCCTTATGGGCTGTGCGAGGATCCGGAGGTCGTCGGGTCGGCATTCTATGTGATGGAAATGGTCGTTGGCCGGACGCTGTGGGAGGGCGTGCTGCCGGGCATGACGCCGCCCGAGCGGATCGCGCATTATAACGCGATCACCGACACGCTCGCCGCGCTGCATAATGTCGATCATGTTGCGGCGGGGCTCGAAAGCTATGGCAAGCCGGGCAATTATTTCGAGCGCCAGGTCGGGCGCTGGACCAAGCAATATCGCGCGTCCGAGACCGAGCATATGGACACGGTCGAGCGGCTGATCGAATGGCTGCCCGCGACCTTGCCCGAACAGACGCGCACCTCGGTCGTGCATGGCGATTACCGCATCGACAATATGATTTTCGCGCCCGCGGAACCGAAGGTGATCGCGGTGCTCGATTGGGAGCTGTCGACGCTCGGCGACCCGCTGGCGGACTTTTCCTATTATCTGATGAGCTGGGTGACCAAACCCGAAGGGCGCTCCGGGGTCGAGGGCATGGCCGGCCCCGAAACCGGTATCCCGACGATCGAGGAGATCGTCGCGCGTTATTGCGCCGCGACCGGGCGTGACGGCGTGCCCGACCTCAACTGGTATTTCGCCTATAATCTGTTCCGGCTGACCGGCATCGTCCAGGGCATCAAGAAGCGGATCGTCGACGGCACGGCGTCGAGCGCGCAAGCTGAAAAATCGGCGGCGGGCGTTTACCGGCTGGCCGATGCGGCCTGGGGTTTTGCGCAGAAGGCCGGCGCCTGACACGACCGAACAAGGGAGAGGGTGAGGATGAGTCTGTTCGATCTGACCGGCAAGGTCGCCATCATCACCGGATCGACCAAGGGGATCGGTAAGGCGAGCGCGTTCGAACTGGCCGAGCATGGCGCGAAAGTAGTGATTTCGAGCCGCAAGCAGGATGCCTGCGATGCGGTCGCGGCGGAGATCAACGCGCGTTATGGCGACGGCACGTCGATCGCGGTGGCGGCGAACATCTCCGACAAGGCGGGTTTGCAAAATCTGGTCGATGAGACTCGCCTGGCGTTCGGGCAGGTCGACATCCTTGTCTGCAATGCCGCGTCGAACCCCTATTACGGGCCGCAATCGGGCATTTCGGATGAGCAGTTCCGCAAGATCCTCGACAACAACATCGTGTCGAACCACTG
Source organism: Sphingomonas sp. ERG5 (assembly GCF_000803065.1). Lineage (GTDB taxonomy): Bacteria > Pseudomonadota > Alphaproteobacteria > Sphingomonadales > Sphingomonadaceae > Sphingomonas. Next base: position 174,367 of record NZ_JSXI01000074.1, on the reverse strand, counting down.
GCTGATCGGCATGGTCGCGCCCGAGATGCGCGAGCGGCGGTCGGGCAGCATCGTGATCATCTCCTCGATCGGTGGCATTCGCGGCACGCCGGTGATTGGCGCCTATGCCATATCCAAGGCGGCCGACATGCAGCTGGCACGCAATCTGGCGCATGAATTCGGTGCCGATAATGTCCGCGTGAACTGCATCGCGCCGGGACTGATCAAGACCGATTTCGCGCGCGCCTTGTGGGAAGACGAAGTGGCGACCGCTCGGCGCAATGCGGCGACGCCGCTGCGCCGCATCGGCGAGCCGGAAGAGATTGCCGGCGCGGTCGTCTTCCTCGCTGCTCCGGCCAGCGCGTTCATGACGGGCCAGACGATCGTCATCGACGGCGGCGTCACGATCTGATGAACTGACTCATCCCGTTGGTGCCGAGCCTGTCGAAGCACCGTCCTTCCGGGGATGCGGGAAAAGGAAGAGCAGCCCTTCGACAAATTCAGGGCAAATGGAAGGTTGGAGAAGATGGCAAGGTTCACCGGCAAATCGATCATCGTTACCGGCGCGGGCTCGGGGATCGGACGCGCGACCTCGCTGCTGTTCGCGCGCGAAGGCGGGCAAGTGCTATGCGCTGACAAGACCGAGGCGGTGAACGAGACGGTCGAGCTGATCGTCAGTGCCGGCGGCACCGCGCATCCGATCCAGATCGATGCCGGCACCGAGGAGGATGTGGTCCGCGCGGTCAATGTCGCGTGCGAATATTATGGCGGGCTTGACGTGATGTTCGCCAATGCCGGCATCTCGGGCGGCATGGCCAATATCTTCGATACCGATGTGGCGCTGATCACCGAAGTGCTGCGGGTTAATCTGATCGGGCCGTATCTGGCGATCAAGCATGCCGCGCCCAAGATTGCCGAGCGTGGGGGCGGGGCGATCGTGCTCACCGCGAGCGTCGCCGGGATTCGCTCGGGCGCGGGCAGCCCGGCCTATTCCGCGTCCAAGGCGGGCGTGATCAATCTGGCGATGGTGTCGGCGCAGCAATTGTCGGGATCGAATGTGCGGGTCAACGCGATCTGCCCCGGCCTGACCGAAACGGGCATGACCAAGCCGACCTTCGATTACGCCAAGGAAGCGGGCAAGATGGATCGGGTCGGGCGGCTCAACCCGCTGCGGCGTGGCGCACAGCCCGAGGAACTGGCCAACGTCGCGGCGTTCCTCGCCTCCGACGATGCGAGCTATGTCAACGGACAGGCGATCGCGGTCGATGGCGGGCTGTCGTCGAGTCATCCGGTGACCAAACAGGAATATGGCAGGACAGCGGTTTAGCGGAATAATCCTGGCCGCCGTGCGCAGCGCGAGCGGGGACGGGAAGCGCGAGAGAGCCGGGCCAAAGGCGGGCCGCATAGGGGAAGAGCGATGACCGAGACACGACCGGGCTATCCGCGCGCGAAGGGCTGGCTTGCCGCCCTCGGCCTGGTTCTCATCCTCGCCGGCGCGTGGCTCGCCGCGGCGATCCAGACGTCGGGCGGGATCAGCGTTCGCGACATTCGCTTTCCTGGCACCGGTGGCACGGTGATGAGCGCCTTGCTCTACGTCCCCCGCAACGCGACGGCGCAAACGCCCGCGCCCGCTATTCTCGCGGTGCACGGCTATATCAATTCGCGCGAGACGCAGGACGGCTTCGCGATCGAATTCGCCCGGCGTGGTTATGTCGTGCTGGCGATCGACCAGACCGGGCATGGCTATAGCGGCGGCAAGGCGTTCTCGAACGGCTTTGGCGGGCCGGATGGCCTGGCCTATCTGCGGTCGCTGCCAATGGTCGATACGGCGCAGATCGGGCTTGAAGGGCACAGCATGGGTGGCTGGACCGTGCTGGCCGCCGCCGCGGCGATGCCCGACGCCTATCGCTCGATCGTGCTCGAAGGATCCTCGACCGGCGCGCCTTATGCCCGGGACGGCAGCCCGTCCTGGCCGCGCAATCTGGCGCTGGTGTACAGCCGCTATGACGAATTTTCCGGCCTGATGTGGAACAGTCCGCGTGCGATGGATGTCGCGAGCAGCGCAAAGCTGCAGGGCGTGTTCGGATCGGGCGGGACGATCGCGCCGGGCAAGCTTTACGGCTCGGTCGAAGCGGGGACGGCGCGCATCCTCTATCAGCCGGTGACGACTCATCCGGGCGATCATGCCTCGCCCACTGCGATCGGTCATGCGACCGATTGGTTCGCACGGACATTGCGGGGCGGCACGCCGCTCCCGGCGAGCGATCAGCGTTGGTACTGGAAGGAAATCGGCACCGGCATGGGGCTGGTCGGGTTCGTGCTGCTGATCCTCGGAACGGTCGACCTGCTGCTGCGCACTGGCTCGTTCCATGGGCTGCAGGGCGTGGCGAATGCGCCGGTCGCCGCGCGTGACCGGCGCTGGCGGCGGGGCATGTGGTTGACCACCCTGATGCCGATCCTGCTGTTCTTCCCGGCCTTCATTCCGATCTTCCTGCTGCTGCCGCCAACCGCGACCCTGCCCCAGACGGTGACGACGCAAGTCGCGTTCTGGGCATTGCTGAGCGCTGGCGCCGGCATCGCACTGCGCCGCTTCGGGCCGGCTTCGGCGCCGCCCTCCACATCGCCCTGGCCCGCGGCGATCGGGATTGCGGTCGCGACGGTCGCGATCGGTTATCTCGCGGTGTTCCTGGTCGACCGCCTGTTCACCACCGATCTGCGCTTCTGGATCCTCGCGGTGAAATGGCCGAGCGCGCGGCAATGGGGCATCGCGGCGGTGTATCTGGTGCCGATCACCATCGCCTATCTCGCGATCCTGCGCGGGCTGCAGGGATTGATGGTGCGGGGCGACAGCGCCGGGCGGCACTATCGCACCGCGATGACCGCGATGGCGGGCGGCTTCGCCGGGGTTCTCGCGCTGATCTATGCCGGCTTCTTCGCCACCGGCTCGCTGGTCACGGCGTTCGATCCCTTGAGCACGGTGATCGCGCTGCAGTTCGTCGCGGTGCTGCCGGTGATCGCGATCATCGCGACCTTTGTCTGGCGGCGCACCGGGAGCTACCGGGTCGGGGCGCTGATCATCGGGTTGCTGGTGACGCTCTATGTCTGCGCGGGGACAGCGACACAGGGATAGCGGTCCGTTTGACAGGAACCCAAATTGACAGGGGACCCAAACGCCCGCACCTTCGCATCACGGCAGGGGGGAGGGCTTGGATGCGCGGATTCATCATCGGTCTTGCGGCATGCGGCGTCCTGGCGGGCGCGGTGCCCGTTTTCGCGCAGGATGACGGTGGCGGCGGAGGTGAGATCATCGTCACCGGGATGCGCAGGCTGAACCCCGATGACGACGACAATGATCGCGCCAAGGAAAAGCCGGTTCCCACGCCCGCCGCGATCCAGATGCTGCGGCGTACCGCCGATTTCGCGGTGCAGCAGGTCGTCATCGTCGGCGACACGCAGGGCAAAGAGCAGCGCCATGCCGAAATCCAGGCGATGACGCGCAAGGCAATCGACCTGGCCAACCAGGCCGGGGTACTTGTCGCCAGCGGTGAGCTCGTTGTCGAGCCGCTGACGCTGGCCAATTACAAGGAGCTGAAGATCGCCGATGGCGACGACAGCAGCGGCGAGCAGGTGAAGTTCCTGGTCAAGGTGCCGCTCGCGCCGGGCATCGATGCCAAGGCGGCGCTTGCGCGGATCGACAAGTTCATCAAGCTGGTGCCCGCCGTCGGCCGCGCCGAGATGAAGGCGTATAGCGAGCTGACGCTGAGCGTGGTCAATCCCGAACAATATCGCGGTGCGATCATCGATCTGATCGCCAGGGATACGGCAGCGACCGGCACGCGCTTCGGCACGGGCTATGGCGTCGAAGTCACCGGGCTCGACCGGCCGGTGCAGTGGAAGCGCGCCAGCCTGACCGAGGTGCAGTTGTTCCTGCCATCGGCGGCGACGGTGCGTCCACGCGACTGAGTGCGAACGGGTCGGAACGGGGAGGGTGACCATGCGGATCGTTTTGAAGGCGCTGATCGCGACGACGATGCTCGGTGTCGGGGCGCCGGCGCTGGGGCAGGAAGTGATCGTGACCGCGCAGCGCCGCGGCTATAACAATAACGATGCAAGCTACAGCAACGGCATCGTCGCTACGTCGCGCCCGATCATCAATCTGAAGCGCACCGCGGACTATGCGGTGCAGACGGTACGCGTGGTGGGCGATGCGCGCGACGGCAAGACGCGGCGCGACGATCTGCGCGCAACGATCCGCAACATGATCGCGGGGGCCGGCAAGGCGGGGGTCGAACTGGCAACGGGCGATTATGTGCTCGCGCCCCTGACGCTCGCCAGTTACGAGACGCTCTCCTTCGCCGGCGATGGGCGGCCCGACACCGACCAGACCAGCTTCCTGGTCAAGGTTCGGCTGACGCCGGGCATGGATATTGGCGCGGCAAAGGCGCAGATCGCCAGGTTTGTCGCTGCGGTGTCGACGGTGGGACGATCGCAGGTCTCGGCCATGGGCGATCTGACCTTGTCAGTGGTCAACCCCGATCAGTATCGCGGCCAGATCATCGACCTGATCGCCGCCGATGCGGCAGCGTCTGCGGCCAAATTCGGCACCGGCTCCGGCGTCGATGTCACCGGGCTTGACCGCCCGGTCGAATGGGCGCGCGGCGGACCGACCGAGGTGTTCCTGTTCCTGCCGTCCACCTACACGGTGCGGAAAAACAGGCCGTGAACCCATATTTCGGGGACACAATACTAAACTCCGGCTTCGGCCCGCGTTTTCACAGGCTCGATACGCGGCCGGTCGTCGCTTCCTGACGCTGGGCCAAATCCCGCCCGCTGAGCGGCGGATGCGCAGGCTGCTGAATGTGCGGCGTCGGGATCGCGATGCGCGCGAGTCGCGCCACGGCCTATAATATTATCGCTCGGCGGCACCGGCTAATCAGTATTGTGTCCCTATATTAGGATGGGTCAACGCCGGGTCTTTCGCCGTCGGCCCGCGTTCGGGCGCGGGGTTCACCGCTGCGGCAGCACGAACGGCCAAAAGCGGTGGAGCCCGGACCGTCCGCTTTCGTCGCGACCGGCGGCGAAAGCGGACGGTCGCTGGCGCCGATCCTTAAGCGTGCGGGCGCAGGAACGACGGGACTGGTCCTATGTCGTTGCCTGCAGCTCGCGCCGCCGCCGTTGCGACACTGATGAAGTCCCACACGGTCTTGCTGAAGCCCGGGTCGACCTCGCCATCCCAATGATCCATGTCGGCATACATGCGTGCCGACCCTTCCCACATGGCCGGTGTCGCGTTGCGGCTAAAGGGTTCGAGAAGAGTGAACCACTCCCTGACAAAGGCCAGGGCCGTGTCGCTGGCCGGGTCGAGCGGGAGCGCGGCCTCAATGCGCGTGCTCAGCGCCCGCCATTTATCGAGATACGCCTGCTGCGAGAATTCGGGCGCGTCGGCCATGCGGTTGCGCCACTCGGCCTGCTGTTCCGGCGTATAATATCGATCCACCACGTCTTTCCATGCTTTTGCCTGGTCGGTCATGACCTTTTCTCCGTCTCGAATAAGCGAGCAAAGCGTCGCGGCATCGAGCGGCTCGCCTCGGCCGATGCGGGACAATGCGGAATCGATCAGCGCCGTCGCTTCGCTGATCTCGCGCGCCTGATCGGCAAGGCGATCGCGTTGCGCGCTGAGCAATGCGGCAAGATCGATCGGCTTGCGGTCGAAAAGACGCTTGATATCGCCAAGGCTGAGCCCCGCCTTTTTCAGCGCCACAATCTGATGAACGCGCTCCAGATCCGCTGCCCCGAACCAGCGTCGGCCGGACTGTGTGCGCAATGGCGTTATCAGGCCGCGTGCTTCGTAGAAGCGCAGTGCGCGCGAGGTGAGACCGGTGCGGCGGACGACCTCGTCAATGGCAAGCGAATCACTCATGCCGCCACCATAGCGGTTGACGCTAGGTCAACATCAAGTGGCGGCTATCGACCTCGAATGCCCATAAACAGACGTTTCTTGACCCGGCCCCCGATCTTCGGACACCATGTCAGCGGTCACCAACCGGAACAGCGCTGAGCGGTTTGACCTGCCTGATCACGACCAGGGTCTTGAAACTGCGCACACGCTCGTTGGCCGAGAATAATCGCTGTGCCAGTTCGTCATAGCCTTCCATGTCGCGCGCCACGATCCGCACCGCAAGATCGTGATCGCCGGTGACGTTCCAGGCCTCGATCACCTCCGGTTCTCGCTCCAGCAAGCGCATCATCTCGTCGATGGTTCGCGCGCTTTCGCGTTCAAGCGTGACCATCACGATCATCGACAGCGGCCAGCCCAGCGTTCGCGGCCGGACGATCGCGACTTCTCGCTCGATCACGCCCGTTTCGCGGAGGCGTCGGATACGACGATAACAGGCCGGCGCCGAAAGCCCCACCTGCTCCGCGACGTCGGCGACCGGCCGCTGCGCATCGACCTGCAGCAGGTCCAGGAGCTTCAGGTCGAAGCTGTCGAGTGCGATCGGCTTGGTCATTCACGCCGCTGTAGCCGATAAACTTTATCGCAAGCGAGACAAATTCGAGCGCTTCGATCAGGCCGATGCCGTAGATTGCGTCGATACCAAGCCTCTGCGAGACCTGAATGACCACCTCTGCCATCATACGGCCGCTCGGCCCGCGCGTCGATCTCACCGCCATTGCCGCCCTGTTCGGCTCGCTCCTCTCGATCAGTGTCGGTGCTTCGCTCGCCAAGGGCTTGTTCCCGGCGATCGGAGCGGAAGGCGCGACCGCGCTGCGCCTGATCGTCAGCGCCTGCGTGCTGTCGATCGCGTTTCGGCCGTGGCGGGTGCTGGCCGCATCAGGCTGGCGCTCGCTTCTCCCCTATGGCGTCGCACTCGGCGCGATGAATCTCCTCTTCTACCAGGCGCTGATGTACATCCCATTGGGTGTCGCGATCGCGATCGAGTTTGCCGGGCCGCTCGCTATCGCCTTGCTGACGTCGCGGGGCAGGGCGGATTATCTATGGATCGCGCTGGCCGTGGCCGGCCTGGCATTGCTGCTACCGATCTGGAAGAGCGCCGCCCATCTCGACTGGCGCGGTGTCGCGCTCGCCGCCGCTGCGGGCGCCTGTTGGGCCGTTTACATCCTTGTCGGGAAACGAGCCGGCCAGGACCATGGGATCAGGGCTGTGGCGGGTGGCATGGTCATCGCTGCCGTGGTCGCCGCGCCGATCGGCATCGTCCATGCCGGCGCAGCGATGCTGCGTCCTGAGGTGCTGGTCCTCGGGCTCGTCGTTGGCATCGTGTCGAGCGCTCTCCCTTACACCCTGGAGATAATCGCTTTGCCGCGATTGCCGACCAGCACCTTCGGCACGCTCCTCAGCGCGGAACCCGCGGTGGGTGCACTGACCGGCCTCGTCCTGCTGGGCGAAGTGCTGTCAGGGTCGCAATGGCTGGCGATCGGCTTGATCGTGTGCTCCTCGATCGGCGCCGCAGCGACAGCGAAAAGAGCTTCTGCCTGAATACACAATGCCCTCGGTCTCGACGTGCACACCCTGTCGAGGCTCCACAGCTTAAAGCACCATCGACCTGGGTGAAATCTCCCCCGTTCGGGCTGAGCCTGTCGAAGCCCATGCGCTGTGTGCGCCCTTCGACAGGCTCAGGGCGAACGGGGGTGGGTCAACCCAGCTCGAAACCGCTCTAACCGCCGCCCAGGCGATGGGAAAAGGGCGGTGGGGCCATTTCACAAGCTCTCTCAGCCGATGAAGGAAGGCCCCCACCTTGCTCGGGAATCGTCACCGGGTGTCCGGGCATCGAATGAAGATCATTCCAGGAATCCATCCTGGCGCTTGAGCTCGGGTGAAACCGGGTAGGGGGCTGCTCAGGCGACCAAGACGACGTCGAACTCCTCGCAGACGATTTGCAGATCCTCATCGACCACATGCGGCGTACCCGCCAACGCCTGTTGCCAATATTCCTGATGTGCCTCGCGCCACCACGTCAGGCTGCCGTCCCCTTCGCCTTCAAGCTGCGCAAAGTCCTCGCCGACATCGCCAAACCGCTTGATGGTGACGGTGTGGGTTCGTGTCACCGCCTTCGCTTCACCCGCCCAATTTGTCACGATGACGAAAACGCCGGCCGTGGGGGGCGGCTCGCCCGCCATCTCATACTCGACCAGCGATGATGCCGTGGCCCGTTTGCGCCCCGCCAGGACAAGCGCGATGCAGATGTCGGCATCTCTCTCATTGTCGCAAAAATAATGCGCCACCGGCAGATCGGCGGGCGCAGTCGGATCGATGGCGCGATAGCGTTGCCACAGCAGGTCTACGGAAGGATGAGTCATGCGCTATTCGATCTGTGTCCATGATGCCGATGCTTCACCGACGAGATAGCAAAATTTAGGTCATCCGCCATCTCGCGACACCTATTTCGGGGACACAATACTAAACTTTGGGCGTCCGCCTGCATTGCCGCAGGCTTAATACTCGACCGGTCCGCTTCCTACCGCTCGATCCACTCCTGGGTAGCAGCGGCGCGATCACGCGCCATTCAAAGTCGGTCAGATCATATCGGCTCATAACCGAACATCGAATCAGATAAGCATCTCGTTGAATAGATGCCGCATCATCGTGCGCACGTTCGACAGCGCGCACCTGCGCGAACATTTGAGAGAGGTCCAAATCATTCGCGTTTAGAGGCGCTGGGGTACAAGGGCATCCTGTGGATGCCGGCGGTGCACGGCAATGCAGATCAACACGCTCGCTACCACGAGGCCGAACGCCGCGACCTCCAGCGGCAACGGCCAGCGGCGCTCCCAGAGAAAGCCATAAAGAAGCGCGAACAGGGTTTCGAACAGGATCATCTGCCCGACCATCGTCAAGGGCAGCAGCCGGGACATCCGGTTCCACAGCGCATTGCCGAGGATCGAAGCGGCGACAGCGACCACGACCGATACCGCCGCGAACTGCGCCCACGCCGCGGTGGCGTGGCGAACCGGCTCCAGCGCGATCGTCAGCGGGATCAGCACGACCGCCTGCGCGCCGGTGACAAGGCCGGTCAGTAGGTTCCAGTCGTGCACGGAGACGTGATCGAGGCGGGCGAGGCATCTCGCGTTGCCGACCGCATAGCCGGTCCACACGACCAGCGCGCCGATTGCATAGAAGAGACCGACCAGTTGTCGAACGGCGTCGCCCGACGCGGGCGCCGAGACCGCCTGCCAGCCGATGCAGACGGCGCCGGCGATGCACATTAGCAGCGAGGGCGTGAGCCGGGTGAGCGAAACCGCGCCCTTGTCGCGGCTTCCGACGATGGTCACGGCAACGGGCATGAAGCCGATGACGAGCGAGGTCATGGCGATACCGCCGGTCTGCACCGCGCTTGAGAGCAGGACGTAGTAGAGCGTGTTGCCGGCGAGCGAGAGCCAGGCCAGCGCGAACCAGTCGCGCCGCGTGATCGATGGCACGATCGCCCGCCAGCGCGGCGCGATCAGCGCGGCGGCGATGATGCCATAGGCGAGATAGCGGCCGATCGCGAGCTGGAGCGGGGAGAAGTCGCGCACCAGCGCCGGAGCTAGGAACACCAGACCCCAGAGCGCGCCGGCGCCCATGCCACACGCGATGCCAAGCGCCCACCTCTGCTCGTTACCTGCTGCGCGCACAATGTTCATGGGCTGATCCTCATATCACTGTGCGGATCATATCATCGCGCAAGCGAGCGGTGTGCGCTTGCTTCGCCCGCCAAATGCAACAATTACTCACTCATGACTCGCGCCGCTTCCTCTCGCCGACCCACGCTCGACAGCTACGACCGCGCGATCCTCCGCATCGTTCAGCAGAACGCGAAGACACCGCAGCGGACAATCGCAGAGTTGGTCAACCTGTCGCCGGCGGCAGTGCAGCGGCGGGTAGCGGCGATGGAGGACGCTGGGATTATTGCGGGTAACGTCGCGATCGTCGATACCTCCGCAGTCGGTATGGCGATCACATCGATCGTCGAGGTTCATCTGACCGACGAGCGCATCGCGACCGTGGACGCGGCCAAGGCGCTATTCCGCAGCGCACCCGAGGTTCAACAATGCTATTATGTCACTGGTGGGATCAGCTTCGTGCTGGTGATCGTCGCGCCTGACATGGTGGCCTATGAGGCGACGACGCGGCGGCTGTTCGCCGAGAATGAGGCGATTACGAGCTTTCGAAGTCTGATCGCGCTCGACCGTGTTAAAATGGGCGCCGAGATCGAGATCTTACCCAAAGTCTGAATTTGGACTTCTAAAAAGGGCGTGGTTCCGCCCCCCCCCTCCAGCGGGCTACTGCCTTTATGGGTTCACGGCCTAGTAAACGACCGGCCGCACCGCCTTCCAAGGGGCTTCGACACATAGGCATAGCGTGCAATAACCCGCCGCAATCACCTGTTTGCGGACCCAACGCATCCGCGTGTCGGGTGTACCGGGCTCAAACTGCACGATGAGGCGTCCTCGTCCTCCGTCTTCCTTCAAATAGGCCTGTAAGATCTCAGCGCTTATATCCTGACCGTTCCACAAAAATATCCCGTCTTCGGAACCTCAAGTTTGTATCCGCCCCAATAGGACGTCAGATCATCGGCGGGGAAAGGGACGGATTCGGCAGCGATCTTCACCCTATCTTCAGTTGGCGCAGAGCCGCATCCTCCGGGGCCGAGGCAGATGAGGGCGAGCAGCCGCATACGCATCAAAGCATGGTGTCAGCTACTCACGATGTCCGCAACGGGCTTTAGCCGCCGGTCCGCTTTCGGAGGCGGCACTCACCGCGCCAGCAGCGCGTATGGCAGAGAGTGATGGAAAGCTGCCGCTCTTAAAGATATAGGGTGATTGATGTTTGAGATGCTTCATCCCTATTCGGAATTGGCCCGCTATCGTTGGATTTCGATTGCGCTATTGGTTGTTGCTCTTGGTTTGCCCGTGGCGGTCGATCACTTCAGTGGCCCGCACTGGCTTGGGGTGATCTTGAGCGTGCTAATTCTGATTTTGCTGGACATTCTAACTTACTGGCGACTGCGGGAAGCCGCACTTTCGGGCAGCTGGATCATTCTGGCTATCATCAGCTTCAACATAGGTCCTGCGTGGCACGGCTATCATCTTGGTTCGCTTATCAACTTTGTTCCCGTGCTGATGGCGTGGTTCGCGCCGATTGGTTTCGGGGCGCATCCGCAAACGGCTTAGTCCGCAACTGGGCATTTTCCGCCAGCCCGGTTTGTGAGTGTGGGACCTGGGCTCAACAATGATCACCCGCCTGTGGTGGCTGCGTCATATGCGCTGCGTTGGCGGCACCGTGATTCCCACCGACCATGGTCAGGCAGCACGCTCTCCAGCCGTATTTCGGGGACACCGTATTTCGGGGACACAATACTAAATTATTTGCAGATCTCCAGCTATGCTACGGCGCGCGTCAATTAGATATATGTCCCTAAATCTTCTCACCCTGTTTCCGGTCAAACGGCTATCAGGCGGCTCGAGCGCGTTGGCGGCGTTTGGACGAGTGGACTTGATGGTAAGCGACCGTAACGCGTTGCTGCTGGAGTCAGAATCGGGCTCAATTGTAAGGCAAGAGTCTCGCGCGATTTTTCTCAAAAATGGGTCGAATAAATGGGGTTATCGCCCACTGCTCTTCCGCGGTGTCCATGTCTGGGCACGACCAGTACCACACGGTGTGGGCGTGAATCCTGATGTTCGTATCCAACAGATCTCTGGCAGTTCGCCAACGCGGGTCACGCGATACAGCACCGCCTAGATTGTCAAATGACTGCACGATCATTTCATCAATGTGAAAAGCTCATCGTCATTGAGTTCCCCAGATTGATAGGCGCCGATGAAATCGTCCAGTCGATTGGGGTCGGCTACCTCCCATTCCCAATCTTGCATGGAATGATGATTTGGAAGATCAAACCTAAGTGCAAGGGCATCGATCGCCGCGCGCGTCGGGTGTCGCCAGAGATGCTCGGGTACCATTTGCCGACGGTAAGCCTTACTCTTTGCGACCGCAATTGGGTCGTTTTCCAACATTTCCGGTTTACCCATTTGCGACCTGGGCCTGCAGTGGCGGCGTCGCATATGCGGTGGCATATTAGGCGGCTTCTCGCACAGCCGTGCCGAATAGCGGGTCCCCAGGCAAATCATCGACCTGGGCACGGCTTGTTGGGCCACGCCGTCACCGGCTTTGTCTGGCCCGGTTCCATGCCGCTGATATGGGCAAGGACTTCCGAGTAATGCGGGTTGTCAGGCTTATAGCGGACATGCCCGGATGCCTCTTTCCCGCTGCAATCGACAGATCGCAGATCAAGATTGACGATATGGTCGTCATCCATTGTCGCTGACCCGATCACGTCGCCGGCTCTTGTCGGCGTTAGCCGATTGAGGGAAGTCTGGGCACATCCGCATAGGGTGAGCAAGAGGGCGAGGGCAGGCGAATTTCGTTGTCTCATACGGCTAAAGTAGCCGCCTCTCGTAATGTGACAACCGCTACCAGTGCTCGCTGCCGGGGCGTTTTCCTGCGGTTTATTCAGTCTGCGTGCTGGGCTCAGCAGCGATCAACCTGCCTGCGGTGGCGGCGTCATATGCGTCGCTCTGGCAGCACCGCCCTTGGCTTTCCCATATGCGGTGCGTATACATTACATATACGAATCATATGGTGAGAACCCCAATGGGCATTGTGAACATAGATGACGATCTGCACGACCAGATACGCCGGGCGAGCAAGGTGTCGTTTCGCTCGATCAATGCGCAGGCCGCGTACTGGATCAGGATTGGCATGCTTTGCGAGACCAATCCCACGCTCGGCTTCATCGAAATCATGGAGCGTGAACTCAGTGCCGCAGGCGTTTCGGCTCCGCCATTGACCCCGTCGCTGACGATGAGTGCGACATATGACGAAGCGGCCTGACGAACTGGCGTTGCTGGCCGAATCCGGCCGGCTTCTGGCGTCGGTGTTCGGCCTATTGGATCGGACCGCGCTTGCCGGCATGTCGACGCTGCAGGTCGATGAAATGGTCGAGCGATTCATCGTCGATGAGCTTCAGGCCCGGCCGGCGAGCAAGGGCCAATATGGCTATGGCTTTGTGTTGAATTCCTCGGTGAATGACGTGGTCTGTCACGGCGTTCCATCGCAAACGGCGCTGCTTCGCGACGGCGACATCGTCAATTTCGACATCACGCTCGAGAAGAATGGCTATATCGCGGATTCCAGCAAGACCTATCTCGTTGGCGAGGTCGCCCCAGCCGCCCGGCGGCTGGTCCAGGCCAGCTATGAAGCCATGTGGATGGGCATCCGCGCGGTTCGCCCGGGCGCGCGGCTTGGCGACATTGGCTGGGCGATCGAACGGCATGCCAAGCGAAATGGCTATTCGGTGGTGCGGGAATATTGCGGTCACGGCATTGGTCGGGAGATGCATGAAGAACCGCAAGTCCTGCACTTCGGAAAGCCCGGAACGGGTCTGGCCCTGCGCGAGGGCATGGTCTTCACGATCGAGCCGATGCTCAATCGCGGCCGGCGGAGCGTCAGGACCGAGGCGGACGGCTGGACCGTGGTAACGAGTGATGGATCGCTTTCCGCGCAGTTCGAGCACACTGTCGCGGTCACGGCTTCCGGCGTGTCGGTGCTGACGCTCCGTCCGGACGAACTGGCCTCGGGGCCTGCCAGGCGGCTTGCAGCGGCTTGAATCGATGGCAGCGTGGGAGCTGCCGCCACGAGTAATCCGATCCGATTGGCGAAAGCGCGCATGCCGTGGGATCGACCCACGGTCTCCGGTTTGATTCAAATCGCTTGCCGGCGTCGTCATGGTGTTCTCCGGCGCGCATCCTGTGTGCGGCGAAGGAACGACAGTCGACGGACCATTTGACTCAACCAGACCCGAAACCGAGCCGATCATGACCCTTACGCCCGCTTTTTCCCGTTACTCCCGCAAGGACCTCGAAAAACTCCCGTGCGGATCCATCAAAACTCCCGCAGCTTTTCCCGCAGACTCCCGCAGAACCCTCAAAAAGCATTTTCCCCCAGAAACTCCCGCAACAACTCCCGCAGCTGCGGGAGTTTGGTGCGCTGGCGGCGGTGTTGCGGATACGCCGCTGCCTGGGGGCGGAATGAACCGCCGATTCAATCCCGCCCGTCGATCCGCTAAGGCCTCCGGACGGCGGCTCTTTCACCGCCGCCCGGCTCTTTCACATGACGAACATGACACGCACGTCGCTGCTTCAGCGGCACAGGGAATTCCCGAGGCTCAGGTCGATACTAGGCCTTTGTCTTCGCCGCCCAATTGTCCACCACCCGCTCCAGCACATTGAGCGGCACGCCACCCACGCCGACGACCAGATCGTTGAACGCCTTCACGTCGAACGCTGCGCCGCGCGTTTTCCTGGCCTTGGTCCGCAGCCGGTTGATCTCGTTATGGCCGGTCTTGTAGCCGAGCGCCTGACCCGGCCAGGCGCAGTAACGGTTGAGTTCGGAGCGGCATTGCGATGCGGTGTAGCCGGTCGCCTCGCCGAACCAGCGCATCGCCTGCTCCATCGTCCAGCGTTTGTGGTGCAGGCCGGTATCGGCGACCAGCCGGCACGCGCGGAAATTCATCGACTGAAGATAGCCGAGATGTGCCAGCGGATCGTCGGCATAGGCGCCGACTTCATCGGCAATCTGTTCGGCGTACAGCGCCCAACCTTCGCTATAGGCGTTGAAGGCGAGCAAAGTGCGGATCAGCGGCAGGCTATAGGTATATTCGCCCTGCCAGACATGGCCCGGTATGCCTTCATGGCAAACCAGCGTCGGCAGCGCGAAGCGCGGCCAGATCTGCGTATCCCTCAGGTTGATGTAGAAATTGCCCGGAGCCTTGCCGTCGATCGAGCCGGCGCCGGCATAGGCATTGGGGGCGCCGCCTTCGATCGAGACGGGCACGCGCTTCACGATCAGCTTGCCCTCGACCACCTTGCCGAAGGCGCGCGGCATGCGACCGCGAATCCCGACGACGACCCGGTTGAGATAGCTGAGCAGCTCGGCGCGCCCGGCATCGGTATTGGCATAGAGCTGGTCGGGCCGCTTGCCGAGTTCGGCCAGGCGCGCGCCGACGCTGCCCTGGGTCAACCCTTGCGCCTTGAGCAGCCCGTCCATTTCAGCCGACAGCGCCTTGACCTGTTCGAGCCCCGATTGATGCACCTCCTCCGGCGTGCGCCGGGTGGTGGTGCCGGCCTCGACCAGCCAGGCATAAGCGCGTTCGGCATCGGGCATCGACCACATGCCCGGCGTGTCGCTGGCCTTGTCGCGCAGGCCGGTCAGCGCCGCGCCCTGACGCGCCAGCGCGGGAGCGATCTTGCCGGTCGCGATCGCCGCCGCGCTGTCCCCCCAATTGCCCGCGATACCGGCCTTGGTCGCCTTGGCGGCGAAGGAACTGATCAGGCTCCACTCCTCCGCCTTTTGCGCGACGGCGGCGCTGCGCTGCGTGGCGGTGATGTCGAGCAAGAAGCGCGGCAGGATGACGCCCTTCGCCGCGTCCGCGCCGATCCGGGCGGTTTCCGCATCGAGCGACACGGCATAGGCCTCGAGCCGCGCGAGATAGGCATCGGCGTCGGCCTTGGTGGCGATCTCGTGCTTGCTCTCCAGCATGTCGGGCACTTCGGCAAAGGCGCCGGTTCCCTGCGAGACGATATAGGGCGTGCTGCGATAGGAATAATTCTGGTTGAGGATCGCGACATCGCCGGCGGGCAGCGCCTTCCAGCCATCGGCGGCGAGCTGATAAGCGGCCTGGACCACATCGGTATCGAGGGCGACTTGCGGCGACAGCGTCGACCGGTCGATCGCGCTGAGCTGCTTGAGCCGCGCCGAGCAGGCGTCACGATGACGCATGTCCGCCGCCTGGCTGCGATCGGTGAGCTTTGCCTTCAGCGCGATGCGCTTGCCGGTGTCGATGCCCAGCGTCGTCGCGCCATCGGGGTAAGTCGCGAGCATTTCCTCGGCAATACCGCCAAGCGTTTCGACCGTTTGGGCATCGCCCGGCGCCGCCGCCTTGCCGGCGGCAAAAGCGGGGAGAGTGGCGGCGACGCCGGCGATACCGGCGCCGGCGAGAATGTTTCGACGATTGAGCAGCATGAATGGTCCTGTCCCGGGAGGTTGCGGTCATGCTGCCACAGGTCGGGCGAAAGGGAACAGCGAATTGCGGCGGGCGTATCATTGACATCGCGAAAGCAGTTACTAGTTGCAAATAACAACTTATCTGAGGTGCGGCATGAAGATCGGGATCGTCGGAGCAGGTTTTATCGGACGCGCCGTGGCGCGGCTGGCAATCGCCAACGGACATGAAGTGATGATCAGCAATTCGCGTGGGCCGAAGTCGCTGATGAGTACGATGATCGCGCTGAAATGCGCGGTCGGGACCGTTGCCGAGGCCGTGGCGTTCGGCGATGTCGTGCTGCTGGCAGTTCCGTTTTCGAGCATCGAAGACCTGGCGCCGGCGCCGTTCGCGGGCAAGATCGTGATGGACGCGGGCAATTATTATCCGCAGCGCGATGGCGATATTCCGGCGCTCGACGCCCATGAAACGACCACCAGCGAGATGGCGGCGGCGCAGCTACCAGGCGCGCGGATCGTCAAGGCGTGGAACGCGATCCTGGAAAAGGACATTGAGGTCGATACGCGGCCCGCGGGGGCGGCCGGCCGCCGCGCCTTGCCGATCGCCGGTGATGATGCGGAGGCCAAGCGGATCGTTACCGGGCTGTTCGACACGCTTGGCTATGACGTGGTCGATGCCGGGGCGCTGGCGGAAGGCTGGCGGTTCGAACGCGCGCGGCCGGCCTATTGCGTGCGCTTCGACGTGGCGGGGCTCAATGCCGCACTGGCCGAGGCCGATGCGGGCGCGGCACTTGCCGAAGGATCGTGGCGCTCCTGACCGGTCACTCGCGCAGTCGCATCAGCCCTTCCTGCGCGCAGCTGGCGACCAGCCGGCCGTCACGGGCGTAGATCTTGCCGCGGTTGAAGCCACGGGCATGACCCGCCCAGGGGCTGTCGGTGGTGTAGAGCAGCCAGTCGTCGGCGCGGAAATCCTCGTGCAGCCAGACCGAATGGTCGAGGCTGGTGCTCTGCAGCTTGTGCGTCATCCATGACACGCCATGCGCGAGCGATGCGGTGCCGAGCAGCGACATGTCCGACGCATAGGCAAGGATCGCGCGGTGCATCGCGGCATCGTCGCCGATCGGCGCGACGACGCGGAACCAGCTGCTTTGCCGCGGCTCCTGCTTGACCGGGTGAAGCCAGCTGCGCGGCGTCACGGGGCGGATCTCGATCATGCGCGGGCGCAGGAACTGGTGGCGGAAGCGTTCGGGAATCTCGTCCATCATGGCGAGGCGCAGCTCGCGGTCGGACTTGAGCTCTTCCGGTGGCGGCACGTCGGGCATCGCATCCTGATGCGCCAGCCCACCCTCGGGCGCCTGCAGCGAACAGGCCATGTTGAGGATCGGCTGGCCCTTCTGCATCGCGATCACGCGGCGCGTGGCGAAACTGCGCCCCTCGAAATCGCGCACCACGCGGTATATGATCGGCAGCTCCTCCGCGCCGGGGCGCATGAAATAGGCGTGGAGCGAATGCGCGATCTTCGGCGCGTCGGTCGAGCGCTGCGCCGCCTGCAACGCCTGCCCGATCACCTGGCCGCCGAACACCCGGCCGAACCCGTCATTGCCGAGCTTGCCGCGATAGAGATCGGTATCGAGCTCCTCGACATCGAGGAGGTCTACAAGCTCGGCGGCAAGCTGCTGGGGTGTGGCTTCGGTCATATCGGACGCGCCTATCAATAGCCCGCCGCGACCGCCAGCCGGTCGGCATGAAAGTTCGCATCGCCGAACATCTCGGCGAGCACGCGAGCGCGCTTCATGTAGAAGCCGATGTCATACTCATCGGTCATGCCGATGCCGCCATGCATCTGCAGGCCCTCCTGCACCGACAACGTGGTGGCGAGCGCAGTCATCGCCTTGGCGACCGACACTGCCGCGTCGGCCT
The DNA here is from genome assembly GCF_000803065.1 of Sphingomonas sp. ERG5. Classification (GTDB taxonomy): domain Bacteria; phylum Pseudomonadota; class Alphaproteobacteria; order Sphingomonadales; family Sphingomonadaceae; genus Sphingomonas. The sequence goes on along the minus strand of NZ_JSXI01000074.1, from coordinate 156,414 downwards.
TTTCGCTGCCCTCGTCGAGCAATTGCGCGGCCTTGAGCACGGCGGCGCGGGCGACTTCCATTTCGGAATAGAGATGCGCCGCGCGGTGCTGCAGCGCCTGGAAGCTGCCGATCGTCGCGCCGAACTGCTTGCGTTCCTTGAGGTAGTTGACCGTCAGGTCCATCGCGCCGCCGCCGACGCCGAGCAGTTCGGCCGCGGCGCCGGTGCGGCCGGCGCGGAGCAGGCGGTTAAGCGGATCATTGCCGGCGTCGACTTCGCCGATCACCGCATCTGCATCGACCTCGACGCCGTCAAAGGTGAGGCGGGCGGCTAGGCTCGAATCCGCGAGCCGTTCGGCCTCGGCGGTCAGGTTCGCGGTACCCTTGTCGACCGCGAACAGCGTGATGCCCTGTTCGTCATCGGCCGACCCGGCGGTGCGGGCGGCGACGATGATCAGGTCGGCATTATGGCCATGGGTGACGAACTGCTTCCTGCCCGACAGCTTGAAGCCATTGCCCGAGCGTTCGGCCTTCATCGCGACGGTGCCGCGATGCTTGGCGCCCTCGTCGATCGCCAGCGCGACGACGGTGTCACCGGCAATGATGCCGGGGAACCAGCGGCCGGCCTGCGCGCTGCCCTTCAGCGCCTCGACCGCCGCGACGGCAGTGGACAGGAAGGGCGAGGGGGACAGGTTGCGGCCGATTTCCTCGAGCACGATCCCCGCCTCGACATGGCCGAGGCCAAGGCCGCCATCGTCTTCGCCGATCAGGATGCCGGTGAAGCCCATGTCGGCGAAGCTCTTCCACAGATCGCGCGAGAAGCCGGTCGCGTCCTTCGCATCGCGCAGCGCGCGCATGTGCGAGACGGGAGCATGTTCGGCGACGAAATCGCGCGTCGTGTCGCGGAGCATGGTCTGTTCGTCGTTGAGATAGAGAGGCATCGACTATTCTTTCTGTTCGTCCTCCCCGCGAAAGCGGGGACCCCGCTTCTTCTTCTGGTTGCGGGGCAAAGGCAGCGGGATCCGCGCTTGCGCGGGGATGACGGTTAAGCTGACGGCAAATCCAGGATCCGCTTGGCGATGATGTTGAGCTGCACCTCGCTGGTCCCACCCTCGATCGAGTTCGCCTTGGTGCGCAACCAGGCGCGGGGCGCCGCGCCGCCCGACGAGCGTTCGCTTTCCCATTCCAGCGAGTCCGACCCGCCGGCCGCCATCATCAGCTCGTAGCGCGCCTTGTTCAGCTCGGTGCCGTAATATTTCATCATGCTCGGCTGGGCGGGGTGCGCGCGGCCGGCCTTGAGCTCGTCGATGAAACGCTCCGACATCATGCCGAACGCCTGGGCGCGGACCTCGAACGTCGCGATGCTCGCCCGCAGCAAGGGGTCGGCGAGCCGGCCGTCATGATCGAGACCGATCGTGGCGATCGCGCCATCGATCAGCGGGTTGCGGCCAGTCGAGGCGAGGCCCATGCCGGAGATCATTTCGCGCTCATGGCCGAGCAGATATTTGGCGACGTCCCAGCCCTTATTCTCGTCATGGATGCGATTGGCCTTGGGCACCTTCACATTGTCGAAGAACGTCTCGCAAAAGGGCGAATAACCGCTGATCAGCAGGATCGGCTTGGTCGAGACACCTTCGCTTGCCATGTCGAACAGCACGAAGCTGATCCCGCCCTGCTTGCTGCTCTTGTCGGTGCGCACCAGGCAGAAGATCCAGTCAGCCTTGTCGGCATAGCTGGTCCAGACCTTCTGGCCATTGACGAGGTAGTAATCGCCCTTGTCTTCCGCGGAGGTTGCCAGGCTGGCGAGATCGGACCCGGCGTTCGGCTCCGAATAGCCCTGGCACCAGCGGATCTCGCCGCGCGCGATCTTGGGCAGATGCTCGAGCTTCTGCTCCTCGGTGCCATATTTCAGCAGCGCCGGCCCGAGCATTGAAATGCCGAACGAATTGAGCGGGTTGCGCGCCTTGATCGCAGCAAGCTCTTCGCGCAGGATCTTGGTTTCGGCCGGGCTCAGGCCGCCGCCGCCATAGGCTTTGGGCCAGTCGGGCACGGTCCAGCCACGGCTGGCCATCGCATCCATCCACTCCTTCTGGCCGGGCTGGAAATCGGGATTGCGGCCGCCCCAGGTCGCGTCCTTTTCGGAACGAACCGGCTCGCGCATTTCGGGCGGGCAATTCGCCGCCAGCCAGGCGCGGGTCTCGGTGCGGAAGGTGTCGAGGTCAGTCATTGTGTTTCCTGAATCTGGCAGTTCAACCGATCGCGCCGTCGACAAGACGGGCGACCGCTATTGCGGTGTGGTCACGATGCGGCGCGGCAATCACCTGCATGCCGATCGGCAGGCCGTCGGCAGTGGTGCCGATCGGCACCGCAGTGGCGGGGAGGCCGGGGAAAGTGGCGATGCCGGGCCAGGCGAATTGCACCGCGAACGGCGTCTGTTCGCCGTCGATCGGCAGCATGCGGCTGGGCAATGCGGTGTCGTCATGCGCGAACGCTGCACTGCCCAAAGCAGGCGCGAAGACGACATCGAAATCCTCGAACAGCCGCACCCATGCGCGGGTGTTGCGCGCCTGATCATCGAGCAGGTCGAACCATTGCACCAGCGTCGCCGGCGTGCCGCCGGCTGGCGCCAGTCCTCGCGCCAAGGCGATACCGAGCATGCGCATATAGTCGCTCTGCTGCTTCGCCAGATCGGGCAGCAGATCGGTCTTGCGCGTCACCAGCGCACCGGCCGTTTCCAGCGCCCGTGCTGCCGTTTCGATCGCAGCGACGATCGCGGGATCGACCCTGGCCCAAGGATGATCCGTCAGCAGCAGGATGCGCAGGCCGCGCGGGCTGTCTATCGCGGCGCGCGGCTGTGGGACATTGGCGACCAGATCGAACGCCAGCGCCAGATCGGCGCCGTCACGCGCCATCGGCCCGATCACCGCCAGGACTGGACTGGCGCCATCGGTGCCGGGGAAGAAATGTCCTTCGCTCGACAGTACGCCAAAGGTCGATTTATGTCCCCACACGCCGCAGAAATGCGCCGGCACGCGGATCGAGCCGCCAATGTCGGAGCCATATTCGAGCGGCACCATACCCGAGGCGAGCGCGGCCGCCGCGCCACCCGACGATCCGCCGGGCACGCGGGCAAGGTCATGCGGATTGCTGGTGCGGCCATAGACCGGATTGACCGATTGCAGGTCGGCGAGGCTGACCGGCACATTGGTCTTGCCCAGGAAAACGGCGCCCGCCGCCTTCAGCCGCTGGACCGCGACCGCGTCTTTCCGCGCGATATGGCCGCGATGCGCCTCGAAGCCCCAGGTCGTCGGCAAGCCGGCGATGTCGTAGCTTTCCTTGATCGTCATCGGCACGCCGAGCAATGGCGCGGTATCGCCGGCGGCAAGGCGGCGGTCCATCTCGGCCGCCTGTTCCCGCGCACGATCGAAATCGCGCACGATTACCGCGTTGATCGGCCCATCGCGCGCCTCGATCCGGCCGATCGCGGCTTCGCATTCGAGGAGCGCGCTGCTCTCCCCGTTACGGATCGCCGCGGCGGTCTCGATCGCCGTCCGTTCCATCAGTTGAAGCGCCCGTTGCTCTCGGCCTTGGACTTGAGCAGCTCGGCGACCTTGAAGCCGTGCTTCTCCAGGCCGGCGACGATCTTCTTCAGCCCTTCGGTGTCGGCCCAGAACATCGGACCGCCGCGATAGACCGGCCAGCCATAGCCATAGATCCACACCACATCGATGTCCGACGCGCGCTGCGCCATCTTCTCTTCGAGGATCAGCGCGCCTTCATTGACCATGGTGTAGAGCGTCTTCTCGATGATCTCCTCATCGCTGATCTCGCGCTTCTGCAGGTTCGATTTGCTGCGGAATTCCTCGATGATCTCGGCAACGCGCGGGGAGGGGGTCGGATTGCGCTTTTCGTCATAATCATAAAAGCCCTTGCCGGTCTTCTGTCCCCAGCGGCCTTCGGCGGCGAGCGCGTCGCGGATATTCTCGATCCGGGTCGGGTCGCGGTGCCAGCCGATATCGACGCCGGCGAGATCGCTCATCTGGAACGGGCCCATCGGCATGCCGAATGCGACATGGACGCGGTCGATCTGTTCGGGCGTCGCACCCTCCATCAGCAGCTTGTTCGCCTCGACCTGGCGCGGCATCAGCATGCGGTTGCCGATAAAGCCGTGGCACACGCCCGCGACCACCGCGACTTTCTTGATCTTCTTGGCCAATGCCATGACCGTTGCCAGCACATCGTCCGCGGTCTTCGCGCCACGCACCACTTCAAGCAGTTTCATGACATTGGCGGGCGAGAAGAAATGCATGCCGAGCACGTCCTGCGGACGGCTGGTCACGGCCGCGATCTCGTCAACGTTGAGATAGGAGGTGTTCGACGCGAGGATCGCGCCGGGCTTGGCGATTGCATCGAGCTTGGTGAAGATATCCTTCTTCACTTCCATCGTTTCGTACACCGCCTCGATGATCAGGTCGCATTCGGCGAGCTCGGCGAAGTCCAGCGTCGGCTTCAATGCGCCCATCGCCTGTTCGACCTGCTCGGGCTTGAGCCGGCCCTTGGCGGCCGAGGCCTCGTAATTCTTGCGGATCACGCCGGTGCCGCGATCAAGCGCTTCCTGCTGCATTTCGACGATCGTCACCGGAACGCCGGCGGACAGGAAGTTCATCGAGATGCCGCCGCCCATCGTGCCGGCGCCGATCACGCCGACGCGCTTGATCTCGCGCAGCGCGATGTCCGATGCGATGCCGTCGATCTTGGCGGCCTGGCGCTCGGCGAAGAACAGGTGGCGCTGCGCAGCGCTCTGCACACCCATCATCAGCTTCATGAATTCCTGGCGCTCGAACGCGATACCCTCGGCGAAAGTCGAGCCGTCCGATGCCTTTTCGACGCAGGCGATGTTCGCGGCAGGCGCATCGAAGCCGCGGAAGCGCTTGGCATTGTCCTTCTTGAACGCCGCGACCGCTTCTGGATCAGGCGCGGCGGTCTTGCGGCTGGCGATCGGCAAGGGACGCACGCCGGCAACGTCACGGGCAAAGGCGATCGCGTCGGCGACCAGGCTGTCCTCGCCGGCGAGCCGGTCGATCAGCCCGACATCAAGCGCCTTTTTGGCGCTGATCGGATCACCCTTGGCAGTCAGTTCGAGCGCGATCGGCACACCGGCGAGGCGCGGGATGCGCTGCGTGCCGCCGGCGCCGGGGAGCAGGCCGAGTTTCACCTCGGGGGTGCCGATCTTCGCCGAGGGGACGGCAATGCGGTAGTGGCAGCCGAGCGCGGTTTCGCAGCCACCGCCGAGCGCCGTGCCGTGGATCGCCGCGACGACGGGCTTGTCGCTTGCCTCGATGATCTCGATCAGCGTCGGCAAACCGGGCTCCTGCATCGCCTGGCCGAATTCGGTGATGTCGGCGCCCGCGAAGAACGTGCGGCCATCGCAGCGGATCACCATCGCCTTGATCGATGCATCGGCGAGGCCTTCCTTGAGCCCGGCGTCGAGCCCCTGGCGCACGGCGGCGCCGAGCGCGTTGACCGGCGGGTTGTTCGAAATGATGACGAGGACATCGTCATGGCGTTCGGTGGTGATCGGACCGGTCATTCTACTCTCCTGATAGGCGTGCCGGCACGGAGCCGGCCTGTTCATGCGATACGAACCCGGCCATGGCCGGGCAGGGGTTTCAGGTCAGCGCGGAATAGATCAGCGTCTTCAACTCGCGGCGGATCGGATAGACGTTCGATGGGCTCATCTGCGTCATGAACACCATGTGCAGCTTCTCCACGGGGTCGATGAAGAAGGCGGTCGAGAACATGCCGCCCCAATAATATTCACCGACCGAGCCCGGTATCATCGAGCGCGCGACATCGATATTGACCGCGAAACCGAGCCCGAAGCCAGTGCCGGCATTGGCGGCTTCGCTGAACAGCGATTGCGACATGGTCGAAAGATCGGATCCGCCGGGCAGGTGATTCTGCGTCATCAGTTCGAGCGTCTTGCGCCCGACGATGCGTGCGCCATCGAGTTCCCCGCCATTGAGACACATCTGGCAGAAGCGGTGATAGTCGAGCGCGGTCGAGACCAGGCCGCCGCCGCCCGAAAGCAGCTTCGGCTTGCGGCTCCAGGCGCTTTCGGCGCCGCGATCGTACATCACGCGGCCCTTGCCGGCGACGAAGGTATAGCAGTCGGTCAGGCGGTCGATCTTGTCGGCGGGCACGTCGAAGAACGTGTCGTCCATCTTCAGCGGCGCGAAGAGCCGCGCGCGGAAGAACGCATCGAGCTTCATGCCCGAGACTCGCTCGACCACCGCGCCAAGCACGTCGGTCGAGACTGAATAATTCCAGCCCTCGCCAGGCGAGAATTCGAGCGGGATCCTGCCCAGTGCGGCGATAAACTCGTCGAGATCGAGATTGCCGTGCCAGTTCTCGATCTTGCCCTCGCGGTACGCGGCATCGATATTGGAGCGGTTCTGAAAACCATAGGTCAGGCCGGAGGTATGGCGCAGCAGATCGACCATGCGCATCGGCTCGGCCGTCGCCTTGGTCGCGAAGGGCACGCCCGCGCCGCCGCCATTATAGATGCCCAGGCCCTTGAATTCGGGCAGCACATGGTGGACCGGCGTATCGACCGCGACCAGGCCCTGTTCGACCAGCATCATGAAAGCGATCGAGGTGATCGGCTTGGTCATCGACGCGATGCGGAACAGCGATGTCTCGTCGATCGGCTTGCCGCCTTCGCGGGCTGCGCCCTGGCTGCTGAAATGGACGATCTCGCCGTCGCGGGCGATCAGCAGTTGGGCATTGGGCAGCTTGCCCGAATCGACATAGCGCTCCTTCAGCAGGCCATCGATATGGGCCAGTCTGGTGGCGTCTAAACCGTGCGATCCTGGCTTGGCGATCTTCATCTGGCTTTCCATACCCCCGGTTCGAAACTGGTCGCACCCTATTGCCTTGAGTGGCGCGCGAATCAACACTAACCTTGGTTGCAACGGCAGATAAGCCAAACCCGAAGTTCAGAATATGGAGAGACGCGTCTTGGATATCGAACCTCTCATCGCGCTCGACCCCAACTGGCCCGTGATCTCGCTGGCGCAGGCGCAGGCCGCACTGACCGTACCCGGCAGCAAGTTCGAAATGGACACGGCCGATATTCGCGGTGTGCCGACTCGGGTGTGGAAATATGCGCCGCCCTCGCTCGCGTTCCTGATCCAGGCGGCACGCGCCTATGGGCAGAATGTCTTCACCGTCTATGAGGACGAGCGCGTCACCTATGAGGCGAATTATCGCGCGGTCGCGGCCCTTGCGACGAAGTTGCAGGAAATGGGCGTGGCGAAGGGCGACCGTGTCGCGATCGCGATGCGTAACTTGCCCGAATGGCCGGTGATCTTCTTCGCCGCCGCATCGATCGGCGCGATCGTCGTGCCGCTGAACGCATGGTGGACTGCCGGCGAGCTGGAATATGGCATCGACGATTCGGGCACGCGAATTCTGTTCGTCGATGACGAACGCCATCAGCGGCTGGTCGAGTCAGGCCCGGCGCTGCCCGCGGTGGAGCGGATCATCGTCGCGCGCGCGTCCGGCGCGCTGGAGGGCAGGGCGTCGCGGCTGGAGGATCTGATCGGCACACCGACCGATTATGCGGCGCTGCCCGATGCGCCGTTCCCGCAGGTCGCGATCGACACAGATGACGATGCGACGATTTTCTACACCAGCGGCACGACCGGTCATCCCAAGGGCGCGCTCGGCACGCATCGCAACCTGATGACCAATATCATGTCGGGCGGCTATGCCTCGGCGCGATCGGTGCTGCGTCGCGGCGAAACGCCCCCCGACCCGACGCCGCGCACGATGCTGACGGTCATCCCCTTGTTCCATGTCACCGCGTGCAGCGCGAGCATGATGGGGGTGATCGCGACCGGGTCGACCATGATCTTCATGCGCAAATGGGACGTGGTGCGCGCGATGGAGATCATCGAGCGCGAGAAGGTCAATATTACCGGGGGCGTGCCGACCGTCGCCTGGCAGTTGATCGAGCATCCCGACCGATCGAAATACGATCTCTCCTCGCTCGAAGCGATCGCTTATGGTGGCGCGCCGTCCGCGCCCGAGCTGGTCAAGCGCATCCATGAGGAATTCGGCGCGCTGCCCGGCAATGGCTGGGGCATGACCGAGACGATGGCGACGGTGACCAGCCATTCGAGCGAGGATTATCTCAACCGCCCGACCAGCGCGGGGCCGCCGGTCGCGGTCGCCGACCTCAAGATCATGGGCGATGACGGCACGACCGAGATGCCGCTCGGCGAGGTCGGCGAGCTCTGGGCGCGCGGGCCGATGATCGTGAAGGGGTATTGGAACAAGCCGCAGGCGACCGCCGAGACCTTTATCGACGGCTGGGTGCGCACCGGCGACCTCGCCAGGCTCGATGCGGAGGGCTTTGTCTATATCGTCGATCGCGCCAAGGACATGATCATCCGCGGCGGCGAGAATATCTATTCGAGCGAAGTCGAGAACGTCCTTTATGCCCATCCCGCAGTGACCGATTGCGCGCTGATCGGCATCCCGCACCGGACACTCGGCGAAGAACCGGCGGCGGTGGTCCATCTCGCGCCGGGCATGGAGGCGACCGAGGCGGAATTGCAGGCCTGGGTGCGTGAGCGGCTTGCGGTGTTCAAGACGCCGGTCGCGATCCGGTTCGTGCACGAGACCTTGCCGCGCAACGCCAATGGCAAGATCATGAAAAAGGATCTGAAGATATTGTTCGAGGACAGGCTTGGGGCGGCGGCCTGACGCGGTTACACCGCGTCGATGCGATTTCTCCATTTGCTCCCGCTATGTGTTGCTCCGGTCTTGCTCGGGAGCGCCAGCGGCGAGACGCTGTCCGAATCGTTCGATATCAGCATTCCGCAGCGTCCCCAGATCGTCGCAACCGATGGCGGGACAGGGGTTCGCTACGAGCTTCATGTGACGAATTTTACCGCGATGCCGCGGGTGGTGCGCGGGATATTGGTTACCGATGCCGACACCGGCAAGGTCATCAAGAGTTTCAGCGGCCGACCGCTGCAGGCACATCTGGTCCCGCTTACCGGGGCAAAGGATGATCCGGGTTCGGCGCGGGTGACGATCCAGCCTGGCACCCGGGCTGTCCTCTATGTCGAACTGACCGGTCCGTTGCCACGGCGGATCGGCCATATGGTGGATTATGTCGGCAACTGTGAGACGTGTCCGGCGCGCCTCGAAATCGCGGCGGTTGCGGTGAGCCAGGCCGCGCCGGTGACGCTGGCGCCGCCGCTGGGCGCTGGGACCTGGGCGGCGGTGCAGTCGCCGGACTGGCCGCGCGGCCATCGCCGGGTGATCTATACCCTGGGCGGCAAGGCGCGGATTCCGGGACGTTATGCGATCGACTGGGTCGGTCTCGACGATGCCGGCCGTACCACTCGGGGCGACGCCGACCGCCCGGGGGATGCGATCGGCTATGACGCGCCGGTCCTTGCCGGTGCCGATGCGCGCGTCGCTGCGGTGCGTGACGGGATGGCGGAAAGCGCGTCGATCGAGCGAAATCCGGCTCATGCCCTTGGCGACGGATCGGGCAATTATGTCGCGCTCGACCTGGGGCAGGGCCGCTACGCGTTCTACGAACATTTGCGGTCGGGCAGCATCAGCGTGAAGGCCGGGCAGCGCGTACGCCGGGGCGAGGTCATCGGCGCGCTGGGTTTCAGCGGCGATACGACCGGCCCGCATCTTCATCTGCACGTCGCGGACGGCTTTGATCCGCTCAAGGCGGAAGGGCTCCCCTTTACGATCGATGCCTATACCGAGATCGGCCGGTATGACGATATCGGGGCGCTCGGCAGCAAGCCGTGGCAATCGACCGGCGTGATGCGCAAGTCGCGCGAATGGCCCGCATCCAATGTCGTGGTGCGCTTCCGCTAAACCCCGGAGACCCACGGCATCGGCCGCTCTATGAGATGCTTGCACCGCGAGCGTTGGGGCAATCCTGCTTTCGACAATAAGAAAGAGCGCGCCGGCAAAAGTCCGGCAGGTGCTGAAATGCGCGATCCTCGATCATGGTTGAATCGCCGTCGGCGCCAAGGCGAACGCACGGAGATATGTTACACCCTAATGTAACATATCTCTTGTGCCGCCGGCTCGGCGGTCGACTAGAATAACTATTTATATATCAAATATTTAGCGCCTATATATGGCATTCTGCGATGCTGGGCGCGTGACTTGTGGAGTTTTGGAGCACTGGGTTTGAATGAAACATCCCCTCAGGTCGTTTCGAGCGAAGTCAAGAAACCACGTGCAACTATCTGCTCGATCGACGCTGGGTAAAGCTCGCGGCGGCAGTGTGTCCCAGCCAGGGGATTTGATCCGCTACCCCGTTCGCGCCGAGCCTGGCGAAGCCTATCCCGAACGCCTGCCTTGCAGGCAGTCGAATGGGGCAGTTCCTTCTTTTTCTGACATGGGCGAGGAAGGGCGGTGCTTCGACAGGCTCAGCGCGAACGGCGGAGGTGATTCCACCCAGGCCGACATCGCTTTACGGCTCAACCGACCACTTTCGCGACAGCGGCCTGCCATCCGGCGAGCCGCGCGGCCCGGGCATCGGCGTCGATCGCCGGTTCGAATGTCTCGACATTGCCTCGCATGACGCTGGCTTCTTCGAGCCCGGCGAAAATGCCGCATCCGACGCCGGCCAGCATTGCTGCACCCAGCGCGGTCGTCTCGGCGAATTTCGGGCGTTCCACGGTGAGGTTCAGAATATCGGCCATATCCTGCGCCATCCAGTTGTTGGCGACCATGCCGCCATCGATCCGGACGCTTTGCCAATCGACACCGTCGGCCGCAAAGGCGGTCTTCAGGTCGTGTGCCTGATGCGCCATCGCCTCAAGCGCGGCGCGGACGATATGCGCCTTGGTGGTCGAGAAGCTCAGCCCGCTCAGCGTGCCGCGCGCTTCGGGCTGCCACCACGGCGCGCCGAGGCCCGACAAGGCAGGGACGAGATAGGCGCCGCCATTGTCCGGCACGCTGCGCGCCAATGCCTCGGTTTCGGCAGCAGTGCCGATCAGGCCGATCTCATCGCGCAGCCATTTGATCAGGCTGCCGGCGACGAACACCGACCCTTCAAGCGCATAGGAACGGCGTCCGCCCAATTGCCAGACGATGGTCGACAACAGGCGGTTGCGCGAGGTTGGCGGGATCGGACCCGCTTGAGTCAGCACGAACGCCCCGGTGCCGAAAGTCGCCTTGGTCTCGCCAGGCTCGAGACAGGATTGGCCGATCGTCGCGGCTTGCTGATCACCGGCGATGCCACAGATCGGGATGGCGCCGCCGAACAGGGTCGTTTCGCCGAATTGTCCCGCGCAATCGACGATCTCGGGCAAGGCCTTGCGCGGGGCGCCGAACAATTCGATCAGCCCGTCATCCCAATGGCCGCTGCCGATCGCCATCAGCGCGGTGCGGCTGGCATTGGTCGCATCGGTGATGTGTACGCCGCCAGTCAGTTTCCAGATCAGCCAGCTTTCGATCGTACCGATGGCAAGGCGACTCCCGGCTTCCTTCAATTGCGGCCAGTTCTCCATCGCCCAGCCGATCTTCGAGCCCGAGAAATAGGGATCGAGCAACAGGCCGGTCTTGGCTTGCACGGCGGGCTCATGCCCCGCCTCGCGCAAGTCGCGGCACATCGCCGCGGTGCGCCGATCCTGCCACACGATCGCGGGGGCGAGCGGCTCGCCGCTCTCGCGGTCCCAGAACACCACTGTCTCGCGCTGATTGGTGATGCCGATCGCGGCGATCCGCTCCGCGCCACCGGCCTGCTCGATCACCGTTCGCGTCGCGGCGAGCGTCTTGGTCCAGATTTCGGCGGCGTCATGCTCGACGCGCCCGGGCTCGGGGTAGGATTGCCTGAGTTCCTCCGCCTTTGTCGCAAGGCATTTGCCGTCGGGCTCGAAGAGCATGGCACGAGTCGAGGTGGTGCCTTCGTCGATGACCAGAAGCAGATCGTTCATGTCGTTACGGTGTCCGGAAGCAGGATGCTGGCAATCAGGCCGGCGATCGCAATGAGGAATGCGACGCCGATCAGGGCGGTCAGGAGTCCGAGCGAGAAATTGCCCGGGTCGCTGCGGGTGGGATCGAATAGCTTGCCGAAGAAACTGCCATAGAGCATTCCCACCGATACGCCCCAGGCAGCGGAGAAAAAGGACCGCGTCGCGCGCGTCGGGTTCCGGACGGCGATCGCCGCGGCGATCATCATCGCGCCCGCCAGCATATCGTCCATCCAGAAGGCGACCGGGCGGCCGACACCCCAGGATCGATAGGCCTCGCCCACCATGAGCAGGAGGGCGCCGATGATCGCGACGATGCGGAGCGGCTTCATATCGCGCCGATCGCCTCGCGACCGAGGTCGAGGAGATTCCATTGCATCAACGCTCTCCCGTCCCGTCCCGCCCCGCTGATTCGTCGTGCGGGGTCGAGCCCCACATGAAACGATGCCAGCCGGGATTACAAGCAGAGGGAATGACGCTAGGGTCAGTGGGAATTATACCGAAGGGCGGGCACGAAGTGGCGGATAAGGCGACGGAAGAACAGAAGCCGATCGAACAGCCGCCGATCACGCCGGCGTCGACTTTCGGCGCGTTCGGACTGCCGCTCATCGGCACGGTCGAGGCAGGCGAAGATGCGCGGATCGCGATGCGCCGCGATCGCCTGCTTGCCGCGCTCACCCTGATCTGTGGCATAGGGCTGGCGCTGGCGCTGCCCTTCGCGCTGAAGGCGGGGGCGGAGTTCTTCCTGCCGACCACGGCGGCGCTGGTCGTCGCGATCGCACTGGTGCCGGTGCTGGAATGGCTCGAGCGGCATCATGTGCCGTCGCCGCTGGCAGCGCTGACCTGCGTGCTGCTGTTCCTGGTCGCGGCGAACATCGCGCTGGCGGCGATTGTCGTGCCGGCGACCGAGTTCTTCCGCAAGCTGCCCGACCGGATCAACCGCATCCAGATGAACATCCAGCCGGTGCTCGACCTTTATTCGACGCTGGAGAAATACATCAACCGCACAGTACGCCAGCTCGCCGCGAATGACGCGGTGCGTCAGCCGCAGACCGTCGCCGCGACACCGCCCAATTCGATTCTGGAACTGGCCGCGACCTCCGCGCCGACTTTGATCATCCAGGTCTTCTTCGCGATCCTGGTGGTCTATTTCTTCCTCTCCGGCTGGACCCGGTTGCGCAAGAAGACGATCACCAGCCGGTCGAGCTTCGGCGGCGCGATGGCGACCGCGCGGGTGATCCAGGATGTGGTCGATGACGTGTCGGCCTATCTCGGCACGATCACGGTGATCAATCTCTCGCTTGGGCTGGTCATCGCCTTTGCGCTGTGGCTGCTCGACATGCCCTTCCCGCTGATGTGGGGCGGCATCGTCGCGCTGCTCAACTATGTGCCCTATTTCGGACCGATCATTGCGGCGCTGCTGCTGCTGCTCGGCGGGCTGATGACCTTTCAGGACGTCTGGGTCGCGGTGCTGCCCGCGGTGATCATGATCGGCGCGCATCTGATCGAGGCGAATGCGGTGACGCCGTTCATCGTCGGCCACCGCCTGACCATCAACCCGATTCTGATTCTTATCTCGCTCAGCTTCTGGGGATGGGTGTGGGGAACCACCGGCGCGCTGCTCGCGGTCCCGTTGCTGATCATCCTGCAGACCGTGATCGGCGCGGCGGGCAAGCCGGATATCGCGGGTTTCCTGTTCGAACACGGCACCTTGACCCAGCAGCGCAAGCGCCGCGGACGGAATGATTTGCCTGAAGCATAAACAGTCTGTTGACAGGGTAGGGCACCTCGCTTAGGTGCCGCGCCTCACGCTTCATAAGCGGGTGTAGCTCAGTTGGTTAGAGCGCCGGCCTGTCACGCCGGAGGTCGCGGGTTCGAGCCCCGTCACTCGCGCCATTCCTCAGATGGAATGGCTGCAAGCGTTCTTCGAAAGATCGCGATTTCAGGTCTGGCCGGGCTTTGCGCCCGCCATTCGCTTCGAGCGTAATCGAGAAGCGTCGCATGGTGCCCGGGGCCTGTTTCCTGACGATCGCCCGTCCGGGCCGAGATTCATCCTGAGCGCCTGCCGTGGGAGGCGGGGACGGGCGCGAGACGGACCGAGCAGGGTGGGTGTCGGGCTTAGCGCGTCAGCGCCAGCGTCCGGTTTCCATCCACAGCAGCATTCGCCGCATCGGCAGGATCCACAGCCACACGATGCCGGTGAAAAGGTAGAAGGCAAGCTGCAGCACCCAGTGCCAGTTGCCGACCCAGCCAGACAGCGTCGCCACCAGCACGACCCAGATCGTGATCATCGCGAGAATCGCCAGCATACCGACCGGTTTGCGCCAGCTGGGGCCCGTATTCATCGAGTGATCCATTCTTTTTCGGTGACGATGGCGTGGAGCGGGACGTCCCACGATTCGATCGGCAGTGATTCGACTTGCTGTATCGACCAGGCGATGCCGATTCGCCAGCTGTCGGGGAAGCGCAGAAAGGCGCGATCATAATAGCCCGCGCCCTGGCCAAGGCGGTTGAGCGACCGGTCAAAGGCGACCAGCGGTGCGAGAATGATGTCGGGGCTGAGCTCGGCGGCGTCCTCGGCCGGCTGGTGCAGGCCGAACGGGCCGGCGATCAGCGCTGCCTCGGTATCCCAGCTGAGGAAGCGCATCGGGGTCGCGCGGTTGACGATATGGGGCAGGGCGATGACGCACCCCGCCTCGACCGCGGCACGGGCAAGCGGGCTGGGATCGGCCTCGCTGTCCATCGGCACATAGGATGCGACGGTCATGCCGTGCGACAGCCGCGCCAGATAGGCGGCGGGCGGCTTCATCACTGGCTGCATCCTGGCCACAAAGTCGTCGCGCGCGGCGCGCGTCGCGATGCGCAGGGCCTGTTTATCGAGCATCATCTCAAAATACGGTGATTGTGGCGGGACCACCGTGGCCGTTTGCCTGAATATCCTCTGACGCCAGTAGCATCAGGTGGGGATCATGTACGACAGGCCAGGACCTGCGCAGGGACAACCCCCTAGGAAGAATAATCGCCTCAGGGATAATCGGTAAGGCTCGTACCGGGCAGTGCCCGCCATTTATTGTTATAGGGATTGAGAGGTTAATTCTCAAGTGTCGAAGCCAGGCCTTCCAGCCGGTCGGCAAGTTTTTCGAGCAAAGCGGCATTGGCGCTTTCAGTCGGGCGCCGCTCGGCCTCGTCGAGCGAATCGGCGAGCATCAGCGCGATGAACAACATGGTGCGTTCGGCATTGAGGCCACCGGCGGCGCGCGATGCCGCCGGCCAGCGGGCGTCGAGCATGGCGCTGACCCGAAGCAATTGATCCTCTTCGCCGTCACGGCAGGCGACGGTATGGCGGTGGTCGCCAATGGTCAGGGTGACGTCGGCCATCAGTCCCCACTCTCCTGCGCTATATCTTCCTGCGCAATGATGTCGTCGAGCGCGGCAATCGCCTCGACCATGCGGCGGCGCAGCGCCTCGTGACGGTTGGCGAACGCCTGGTTCGCACGGGTTCGGGCGGCCATCGCGGCGTCGATCCGGGCAAGGGCGCCCTCGATGCGATCGGTGGCGGAAGAAGGGACATCGGCCATGTTGTTGCGATAGCACGGCTTCGCGCTGCGACAAGATCGATTTGGACCACAAGGTTGACGCAGCGTTCGAGCCACCGCAAAGACCGCGCACATTATCGACTCGCCGGCTGCCCTGCGACCAGCTTTTGGGCCAAGAGCTTTTGGGGCCCCGGTAACCCGAGGAAACCGATGCCCGCATCAGATACCGATCTCGCCAATGCCATCCGCGCGCTTGCGATGGACGCCGTCGAGGCCGCCAATTCCGGCCACCCCGGCATGCCGATGGGCATGGCCGATGTCGCGACTGTGCTGTTCACCCGCTATCTGAAGTTTGATCCTGCCGATCCGGCCTGGCCCGATCGTGACCGCTTCGTGCTGTCGGCGGGCCATGGGTCGATGCTGATTTACGCGCTGCTCAACCTGACCGGCTATGCGCGCCCGACGATGGATGACATCCGCCGCTTCCGGAAGCTTGGCAGCCCCTGCGCCGGTCACCCGGAGAATTTCGAGCTGGCGGGAGTCGAGGCGACCACCGGTCCGCTGGGGCAAGGCTTTGCGATGGCGGTCGGCATGGCGGTGGCGGAGCGTCACCTGAACGCGGTGTTCGACGATAGCCTGGTCGATCACAATACCTGGGTGATTTCCGGTGATGGCTGCCTGATGGAAGGCATCAACCATGAGGCAGTCGGGCTGGCCGGGCATCTCGGCCTGGGTCGCCTCAACGTGCTGTGGGACGACAACAAGATCACTATCGACGGCGCGACGAGCCTGTCGACCAGCGAGGATATTCCGGCGCGCTATCGTGCGAGCGGCTGGCATGTCGTGTCGTGCGACGGCCATGACACCGCCGACATCGCCCGGGCGATGGATGAAGCGCTGGCCGATCCGCGCCCGTCGCTGATCCAGTGTCACACGATTATCGGCAAGGGTGCGCCGAACAAGCAGGGCACTTCCGCAACGCATGGCGCTGCGCTGGGTGCGGCGGAAGTCGCCGCGGCGCGCGAGACATTGGGCTGGACCTCGGCGCCGTTCGAGATCCCGGCGGACATTCGCGACACTTGGCTGGCCGCCGGTGCGCGCGGTGGTGCCGTTCGCAAAGAATGGCAGGTACGACTGGCAAATCATTCGGATCGTGCAGAATTTGAGCGCCGCATGGCCGGCGACCTGCCGGCGGGTGATGTCGTCTCCAAGGCGTTTTCCGGCTGGACGAGCACGCCGCAGAATGTCGCGTCGCGTAAATCGTCCGAGCTGGCACTTGACGTCATGACGCCATTGGTACCCGAGATGCTCGGCGGATCAGCCGATCTGACCGGATCGAACAACACCAAGGCCAAGGGGCAGCAGCCGCTGACGCGCGACGATTATGCCGGGCGCTATGTCTATTACGGCATCCGCGAATTCGGCATGAGCGCGGCGATGAATGGCATGGCGCTGCACGGCGGCGTGATTCCCTATGGCGGCACCTTCCTGGTGTTCAGCGACTATGCCCGCCCCGCGATCCGCCTCTCGGCGCTTCAGCAGGTGCGCGTGATCTACGTCATGACGCATGATTCGATCGGGTTGGGCGAGGATGGTCCGACGCATCAGCCGATCGAACATCTGATGTCGCTCCGCATGATCCCCAATCTCGATGTGTATCGCCCATGCGATGCGGTCGAGACGGCGGAATGCTGGGCGCTGGCGCTGGAGAAGAAGAACGGACCCGGCCTGCTCGCGCTGTCGCGGCAGAATCTGCAGCAACTGCGCACCGGTGGCGAGATGCTCAGCGCCAAGGGCGGGTATCGGTTGCGCGAAGCCAATGCGGCACGTCGCGTGGTGCTGATCGCGACCGGTTCCGAAGTACATGTCGCGGTGTCGGTCGCCGACCGGCTGGAGGAACATGGCATCGGCGCGGACGTGGTCTCGATGCCTTGCACCTCGCGCTTCGATGCACAGAGCGACGAATACCGCGCCGATGTGCTGCCCGAGGGCGTGCTGCGCGTGTCGATCGAGGCGGGCGTGACCTGGGGGTGGGAGCGCTACACCGGGGATGCCGGCTTGCGCTTCGGCATTGACGGCTTCGGCGCTTCGGCCCCGATCGAGCCATTATATGAGCATTTCGGCCTGACCGCGGAGGCGATCACGCCGCAGATTATTGCCGCATTGAACTAATGCCACAGCCGTTCGCCCTGAGCTTGTCGAAGGGTAGGCGCTTGGGCTTCGACAGGCTCAGCCCGAACGGGTTGAGGAGATCAGGAGGAAGACTATGACGATCAAGGTTGCGATCAACGGGTTCGGGCGCATTGGCCGCCTCGTCGCGCGCGCGGTGCTGGAGCGGGGCGATACCGGCCTCGAACTCGTCGCGATCAACGATCTGGCCGACGCCAAGTCGAACGCATGGCTGTTCAGCCGTGATTCGGTACACGGCAAATACCCCGGCAAGGTCTCGGCCGAGGGCCAGGATCTGGTGGTCGACGGCAAGCGTATCCGCGTCACCGCCGAGCGTGACCCGGCGAACCTGCCGCACAAGGAACTGGGCGTCGACATCGTGCTCGAATGCACCGGCTTCTTCACTGACCGCGAGAGCGTGCAGAAGCATCTCGATGCCGGCGCGAAGAAGGTGCTGATCTCGGCGCCGGGCAAGGGCGTCGACCTGACCGTCGTCTATGGCGTCAACCATGACAAGCTCGAGGCGGGCCATAATATCGTCTCGAACGCATCGTGCACGACCAACTGCCTGGCGCCGGTCGCCAAGGTGCTGAACGATTCGATCGGCATTGAGCGCGGCCTGATGACCACGGTCCATGCCTATACCAACGACCAGAAGATCCTCGATCAGATCCACCCCGATCTGCGCCGTGCGCGTGCCGCCGGCATGTCAATGATCCCGACCACCACCGGTGCGGCGCGTGCCGTCGGCGAAGTGCTGCCCGAACTGAAGGGCAAGCTCGACGGTTCGGCAATCCGCGTGCCGACCCCGGACGTCTCGTTGATCGACCTGACCTTCACCCCGTCGCGCGATACGACGAAGGAAGAAGTCAACGCGATCCTCAAGGCAGCGTCGGAGAGCGGTCCGCTCAAGGGCATTCTCGATTACACCGATGAGCCGCTGGTTTCGATCGACCTCATGCACACACCGGCATCCTCGACCGTCGACAGCCTGGAAACAGCCGTGCTCGACGGGAAGCTGGTTCGCGTGGTCAGCTGGTATGACAATGAATGGGGCTTCTCCAACCGCATGGTCGACACGGCCGGCGCGATGGCCAAGTTCATCTGATGACCGCGCCGCCGCCCCGGCTATCGGGGCGGCGGCACGGCATGCGGCGCGGCATGTGTCGATAATGTGATCGGGATTGAAGAAGCATGAGCAGGTCATTTAAAACACTCGATGATATGGGTGAAATCTCGGGCAAGCGCGTGCTTGTTCGCGAAGATCTGAACGTGCCGATGGCGGACGGCGTGGTCACCGACGACACTCGACTGCGCGCGACCTTGCCGACGGTGAGCGAACTGGCCGACAAGGGCGCGATCGTGCTGATCCTGGCGCATTTCGGCCGCCCCAAGGGGCAGCGTAATCCGGACCTGTCGCTGGCGATGCTGACCAAGCCTTATGAGGCCGTGCTCGGCCGTCCGGTGCGATTCATTGGCGATTGCGCCGGTGAAGAGGCTGTGGCGGCGGTGGCGACACTGCAGGCCGGCGACGTCGCGATCCTCGAAAACACGCGCTTCCACGCGGGTGAAGAGAAGAATGATCCCGCGCTGGTCGCCGACATGGCGAAGCTCGGCGACTTCTATGTCAACGACGCCTTCTCCGCGGCGCACCGCGCCCATGCCTCGACCGAGGGGCTGGCGCATGTGCTGCCGGCTTTTGCCGGGCGGGCGATGGAAGCCGAACTCGATGCGCTCGACAAGGCGCTGGGCAATCCCGAGCATCCCGTTGCGGCGGTGGTCGGCGGCGCAAAGGTGTCGACCAAGCTCGACGTGCTCAAGCATCTGGTGGCGCGCGTCGATCATTTGATCATCGGTGGCGGCATGGCCAACACTTTCCTCGCCGCGCGCGGTGTCGATGTGGGCAAGTCGCTGTGCGAACATGATCTGACCGGCACGGCCGAGGAGATTTTCGACGCGGCGGAGCGCGCCAATTGCACGATTCATTTGCCCTATGACGTGGTGGTGGCGAAGGACTTCCGCGCCAACCCGCCGATCCGCACTATCAATGTGCATGAGGTCGCGGCGGACGAAATGATCCTCGATGTCGGCCCTGCGGCGGTCGAGGCACTGGCCGATGTGCTGAAGAATTGCCGCACCCTGGTGTGGAACGGCCCGATGGGCGCGTTCGAGACGCCACCGTTCGACACGGCAACGGTCGCGCTGGCCAGGACGGCCGCTGCGCTGACTCGCGACGGGTCGCTGGTGTCGGTCGCGGGCGGTGGCGATACGGTCGCGGCGCTCAATCAGGCAGGCGTGGGTGCCGATTTCACCTTTGTTTCGACCGCCGGCGGCGCTTTCCTGGAATGGATGGAAGGCAAGGAATTGCCAGGAGTTGCCGCGCTCGCGCGCTGACCGCGCTATGCGTCAAGACGCTGGCGCCGGCTCGTTGAGCAACGGCACCAGATTGGCATTCAGGTCTTCGAGGGAGAATGATGCCGCCTTGGCGTAGCGAATGCGGCCGCTGCGATCGATGATATAGTTGGTTGGCACGGCCCTGATCTGACCATAGGGGCCGGAAATCTTTCGCACTGCTGGCATCTTCATCAGCGCGAACATCTTTTTCAGCTGATAGATTGGCGCCGAATCCTCGGTCGTTACGGCGAATATCTTGAGCCCATGCTGTTTTTGCGCATCGTAATAACGATCGAGCAACGGCAATTCTTCCCGGCACGGTACACACCAGGTGGCCCAGAAATTCAGCACGATGACATTACCGCGCAGTTGATCCAGCGAGACCTTCGATCCGTCGACCAGGGTAATTTCGAACGGCGGCGCCATGTCGCCGACCTTGGGAATTTTCGCGCCGACCAGTGTCAGCGCCATTACCCCAAGTCCCAACGCTTTGAACAACCCCGGTACGCGATTCGCCATGTGACCATCCCCTGTCACGGAAAGAGTGTGACGTGTTCCACAATGCGTCAAGCACCTCTCGGCTCACCGCACATTGCCCCGCAGCGCTTGCCCGGCTAACAGCCGCGCCAGCACATTCGTATCGCATAGGGGACAATGATGACGCCGATCGTGAAGGCCATTCTCGACAAGTACGAGTCGGACAATCCGGGCGTGAAAGCCAATCTCGCGCGCATCCTGATGCACGGCAAGCTCGGCGGCACCGGCAAGCTGATCATCCTGCCGGTCGATCAGGGCTTCGAACATGGCCCGGCGCGCAGCTTCTCGGTCAATCCGGCGGCTTATGACCCGCATTACCATTATCAGCTGGCGATCGACGCCGGCCTGTCGGCCTATGCCGCGCCGCTCGGTATGCTCGAAGCGGGGGCCGCCACTTTTGCCGGCCAGGTCCCGACGATCCTGAAGGTCAACAGCTCGAACAGCTGGGCGACCGGCGCCAACCAGGCGGTGACCGGCAGCGTCGAAGATGCGGTGCGGCTCGGTTGTTCGGCGATCGGCTTCACCATCTATCCCGGCTCGGACGACTTGTTCGAGATGATCGGCCAGATCCGCGAACTGTCGGCCGAAGCGAAATCGGTCGGCATCGCGACGGTCATCTGGTCCTATCCGCGCGGCGGTGCGCTGCCCAAGTCGGGCGAGCTGGCGCTCGATGTCGGCGCTTATGCCGCACATATGGCGGCGCTGCTTGGCGCGCATATCATCAAGGTGAAGCTGCCGAGCGACCATATCGAGCAGAAGGAAGCCAAGCCGATGTACGAGGGCACCGACTGGTCGAAACAGTCGGACCGCGTGGCCCATGTGGTGCAGTCGAGCTTCGCCGGCCGCCGGATCGTGGTCTTCTCGGGCGGCGCGGCCAAGGGTGCCGATGCGGTCTATCAGGATGCGCGCGACATTCGCGACGGTGGCGGCAACGGCTCGATCATCGGCCGCAACACGTTCCAGCGCGAACGTGGAGACGCGCTGGCGATGCTCGAAAAGCTGGTCCGCATCTACAAGGGCGAGGAGTGAGCGACGGCCTGATCGTCGGGCGGCGCGCCTTGCTGGGCGCCGCCGTGGCGATCACGGCGATGAGTGCGTCGTCACCGGTCATGGCCATGGAGGGGATTGTGGACGAAACCGCGAAGGGCGAGCGCTACGGCATGATCGCCCGAATATTGGCCACGCCTGGTCAGCGCGATGCGCTGGCAGCGTTGCTGGCTACCGGCTCCGACACGATGCCCGGTTGCCTGAGCTATGTCGTCGCCGAGGATCTCGCCAACCCGGATGCGCTCTGGGTGACCGAAGCATGGGAGAGCAAAGCCGCCCATGCCGCGTCGCTCTCTCTTCCCGCGGTGCGCGAGGCGATCACCAAAGCGCGGCCATTAATGGCTGGTTTCGAAAGCATTGCGGAGACGCGGCCGATCAGCGGCGCACCGGTCGGCTTGTGAGCGACCCCGCCTGGACCATTGTCGATGATTTCATCGCGGGGCATCTGCTCGGTGCGGACCCCGCACTGGATTCGACGCTTGCCGCCAATGACGCCGGCGGGTTGCCGCCGATCGACGTGTCGCCGACACAGGGAAAGATGCTGCATCTGCTTGCGCGCATGGCCGGCGCGGGCCGTATTCTCGAGATCGGTACGCTCGGGGGTTATTCCACCATCTGGCTGGCACGCGCACTGCCCGATAACGGGCGGCTGGTGACGCTGGAGCTCGAGCCACACCATGCCGATGTTGCGCGCGGCAACATCGCCAGGGCGGGGCTGGGCGACAAGGTCGATGTCCGGGTCGGCCCGGCCGTGGAGACGCTGGATGCCATGATCGCGGCGCGGGAAGCGCCGTTCGACTTCATCTTCATCGACGCCGACAAACCCGGCAATGTCGCCTATCTGAACGCGGCGATCGCGCTGGCGCGGCCGGGAACGACAATCATCGTCGACAATGTCGTGCGCGAAGGCGGTGTGCTCGATGCGGACAGCGACGACCCGCGTGTCCAGGGTACGCGCGCCCTTTTCGAAGCCGTCGCCGCCAACCCGCGGCTGAGCGCGACTGCGGTGCAGACCGTGGGGACGAAGAATTGGGACGGCTTTCTCCTCGCTATGCTAGGGGCGGCGGCATGACAGTTGATGACCCTCTCGGACCGCTCGATCCGAACTTTGCCGCACGCTTCACCCGCGATATTCGCCGGCCCGCCTGCCAGCTCTATCTCGTCTCGCCGCTCGATGTTGGCGGGACATTCCCTGACCGGCTCGCACGTGCGCTCGATGCAGGGCCCGTCGCGGCATTCCAGTTCCGCGTGAAAGACGTGGATCAGCATGAGGCCGCCCGACTGGGTGAGCCGCTCCGCGCGATCTGCGCCGCGCGCGATGTGGCGTTCATCGTCAATGACAGCATCTCGCTCGCCAGGCGGCTCGAGGCGGATGGCGTGCATCTCGGTCAGGAAGACGGTGATCCCCGCGAGGCGCGCTCGGTGCTTGGCCCCAATGCACAGATCGGCGTGACCTGCCACGACAGTCGTCATCTGGCGATGGAAGCCGGGGAGGCGGGCGCCGATTATGTCGCGTTCGGCGCCTTTTATCCGACCACGACCAAGACCGTGAGCCATGTGCCCGAGCCGGTGATCCTCAGCTGGTGGTCGACCGTGTTCGAGGTACCCTGTGTCGCGATCGGTGGAATCACGCCTGCCAATGCCGCGCCGCTGGTCGCTGCCGGTGCGGATTTCCTCGCCGTGTCGCACGCCGTGTGGGGCGGGGACGAAGCGGCGGCGATCAAGGCGTTCGAAGCGGTGCTGGGATGAGCGAGACATTCGACGGCGGCTGCGAATGCGGCGCGGTGCGCTATCGCATGATGGGCGAGCCGATCATGACCAATTGCTGCCACTGCCGCGACTGTCAGCGCATCAGCGGCTCGGCCTTTGCGCTCAACGTCATGATCGAAACCAACCGGATCGAGATGCTGAAGGGCGAGCCGGTCATGCGGACTCTGGAGCGCGGAGAAGCGGGCGACACGCATGCATGGCGCTGCGCCGTGTGCGACAGCTTGCTATATGCCGATCATCCCCTGTTCGGCGACAAAGCGGTTTTCGTTCGCGCCGGGACGCTCGACGAGGGCGAGCGCCTACCGCCCGACGCGCATTTTTTTACCCGGTCGAAGCATCCCTGGGTGACGATCCCGGAGGGCGTGGGTCAGTTCCCGACCTTGCCGGAAAATGGTGTCGGGGTCGATCTCGGTGAGGAGCGGCTGGCACGGCTGGCGGCGACGTTCGTGGGACCGCCGCGATAAATTACCAGTGGCGCACGCGCCCGGTATCCACATGGACGAAGCCGTCACGCGGATAATAGCCGACACCACCGCCGCCGAGCGCCAGCGCCGCACCGCGCAGCCGCTCGAGCGACACGCCGGGAATCATGATGTCGGTCGCTTTGCCGAGCATGTGCTGGCTCATGCTTGCCACACCGGTATGTTCGCCGCCCCGGGCGCGAAGCGCGGCGTTGGTTTCGGGCGAACGATAGCCCGAGATCAGATCGATCTTGCAGGATCCCGTCACGTCGAGCTTCTCGCGTAGCTGTACCAGCAGCGAAAGCAGCCGGGGATCCATTTCCATGATCTGGCCGGTGCGCCAGTCGCGCAGGCCATGATTCAGCTCGGCCAGCCCATCGGCCACCAGGCGGCCATTGCGCACGAACACGGCATCGACGCTCTCATTGGTATGGACATTGCGAATCGCCAGCCGCCACTCTTCGCTCGCGGCGAGCGCGGGGAAGGGCAGCATCAGGGCCGCGCTGCCGGCAATCGCCCCGCCGATCAGCGCGCGGCGTGAGAGGATAGGCGTAACGGGATGTTCCAGGTCGGAAACATGCCCCCCAATCATCGTTGTCTCCATGAAGTCAGATGTAGGAGATTGAAACGATGAGGAAAATCGCGATCGCAGCAACTTGTCTGGCAATAGTCTCCATTGGTCCCGTTGCTGCGGCGCGGCAGGGAACAAAAGTCGTGGTGAAGCCAACGCTCGATCGCTCGATCCTGCATGCTCAGGTCATTCTCGACCATCTTGGCTTTTCGCCCGGCGTGCTTGACGGTCGGGCGGGCAAGTCGCTCGCCGCCGCGCTGAAGGGATTTCAGGAATCGCGCAACCTGAAGGAGACCGGTCAACTCGATCGCGCGACGATTCGCGCTCTCCACCCGTTCCGTGAGCTGCGCCCAACCAAAAATCTGTCACTTCAGCCGGAAACGCTGGATGGTCCCTTCACTGATCCCTTGCCGACCGATCCGGCTGAGCAGGCCAAATTGCCTGCGCTGGGTTATCGCTCGGCGCTCGAGAAATTGAGCGAGATGTTCCACACCACACCCGAAGTGCTGGTCGAACTCAACGGGCCAGCCCTCAACCTTACGCCCGGATCGGCGATCATTGTGCCAAATGCCTTGCCGGTATCGCGCGACTATGATCCCAAGCTGTCGGCCGATTGGCGCAAGACGCTGGCTGATCTGAATGTCGACGCCAATCAGCCACAGGGTGTGAAGGTGGTGGTCGATAAATCCGACGAAGTGCTGCGCGTGCTCGATAAGGACGGCAAACTGGTCGCGCAGTTCATGGCGACGATGGGCAGCAGCAACGACCCGCTGCCGATCGGCAAATGGACGATCAAGGGCGCATCGTACAATCCACCCTTCCATTATAATCCGAAGCTGTTCTGGGATGCCGACAGCAGCGACAAGGCGGCGAAATTGCCACCCGGGCCGAATGGTCCGGTCGGCGTGATCTGGCTCGATTTGTCGAAACCGCATTATGGGATCCATGGCACGCCCGAGCCGGGCACGATCGGCCGAGCGGAAAGCCATGGCTGCATTCGCCTGACCAATTGGGACGCGGCGCGGCTGTCGCTGATGATCAAGCCCGGCACGCCGGCGGTGTTCCAGCCCTGAGCAGCTTGCGTAAATTGGGCTCTGGCCTGCTGATCGCGTTTTGCGTTGTGGTCGGCCTGTGGGTGGCGGTGCTGGTTGTCCTTCCCGATGCGCCACCGGCCGCCGCGCCGCCGTCTGTGATGCCGGAAGCAACCAGGCCGGTCGTCGTGACCGGCACGACGCAAGCGGTGCTCGCCATACCGGTCGCGGGCGTACCGCGCGAGCAGTTGCGCGACAATTGGGGCGACCCGCGCGACAACGGCCAACGCGCGCATCACGGTACCGACATCGCAGCGCCGGCCAACACGCCGGTGCTCGCCGCCGCGTCCGGTGCGGTCGAGAAACTATGGACCAGTGCAGCGGGCGGCACGACGGTCTATGTGCGTTCGCCGGGGCGCGGCTGGATCTATTATTATGCCCATCTCTCGGGATACGCGCCGGGCCTGCATGAAGGGCAGGGGGTTAAAACCGGCGATCCGCTCGGCTTCGTCGGCGATACCGGCAATGCCGGCGCGGGCAATTATCACCTGCATTTCGGCCTGACCCGCACGACGCCCGAACAGCATTGGTATGAAGGCCAGGATGTCGATCCTTACCCATACCTTGCCGGAAAGCCCGCCTCCCGCTAAAGGCCGCCCCTTCGCTCTTTCCAGCTTGCAGGTTTCCCATGAAGATCAACGCGGTCGAGATTCGTCCCGGCAATATCCTCGAATTCGAAGGCGGCATCTGGAAGACCGTCAAGATCCAGCATACCCAGCCGGGCAAGGGCGGGGCCTATATGCAGGTCGAGATGAAAAACCTGATCGACGGCCGCAAGAACAATGTCCGTTTCCGCTCCGCCGAAAGCGTCGAGCGAGTCCGGCTCGACACGGTCGATTTCCAGTTCCTGTTCCGCGAAGGCAATACGCTGACCTTCATGGACAAGAATAATTACGAGCAGATCACGCTCGACGCCGACATCCTCGGCGATGCCGCGGCCTTCCTGCAGGACGGCATGGATGTGGTGATGGAATTGTGGGAAGAGCGTCCGATCTCGGTGCAGCTGCCCGACACGATTGAAGCGCTGATCGTCGAGGCCGATGCGGTGGTGAAGGGTCAGACGGCATCGTCGTCCTATAAGCCCGCGATCCTCGAAAACGGCGTTCGCGTGATGGTCCCGCCGCATATCGGTGCCGGCACGCGCATTGTGGTCGATGTGTACGAACAGACTTATGTGAGGCGGGCGGACTAAACCCCCCGCCCGTTTGCGGGAAGGGTCGGGGAGGGGCTGCCTTTCCCCAACCGCTCGTATTGATATGTCCTCCCCCGACCCCTCCCGCACGCGGGAGGGGAGGAGAATGAAATGGTTTCCCACTCCGGCCTGATGACTGTCATGGATCGCGCCGCGCGCAAGGCGGGGCCGCGGCTGCGTCGTGACTTCAACGAGGTTCAGCAGCTTCAGGTCAGCCGCAAGGGCCCGGCCGACTTCGTGACCATGGCCGACCAGCGCGCCGAACAGACCCTGTTCGAGGAATTGTCGCGCAGTCGTCCCGACTGGGGTTTCCTGATGGAGGAGCGCGGTGAAGTCGCCGGCGATCCCAATAAGCCGCGCTTCATCGTCGATCCGCTCGATGGCACGTCGAACTTCCTTCACGGCATCCCGCATTTCGCGATTTCGATCGCGGTCGAGGAGCCTTTGCCCAACGGCAAGCGCGAGATCACCAGCGCCCTGATCTATCAGCCGCTGACCGACGAGGCCTTCTGGGCTGAAAAGGGCCGCGGCGCCTGGGTGCAGTCGGAACGGCTGCGCGTCTCGGCACGCCGCGATCTTGCCGACTCGCTGATCGCGACCGGCATTCCCTTCATGGGGCATGGCAATTTCGCCGAATGGAGCCGAATCTTCGGGGCGATCGCGCCCGAAGTGGCCGGTATTCGCCGCTTCGGTGCCGCCTCGCTTGACCTTGCCTGGGTCGCGGCGGGCCGGTTCGACGGCTTCTGGGAATCGAACCTGCAATATTGGGACGTCGCGGCCGGCATGTTGCTGATCAAGGAAGCCGGCGGGTTCGTCAGCGACTTCCGTGGCGGCGACCGCATGGTCGAACGCCGCGAATTTCTCGCCGCCAATGACGTGTTGCAATCGAAGCTGCACAAGCTGCTCGCCAACGCATTGCGCTAAATCCTTCTCCCCATGGGAGAAGCTGGCGCGGGACGCCGGAAAGGCGTGGCCGGTTGATCGCCGGTGCCCTTCCCGGATGATCACGCTGGACGCATAACCGCTCGCATTCTCGTTCGCTTGAACTGGCCTTTTTGCGAGTGATTCTCACCGGCCCAAAGCCTTGCCCGCCCCGGGTCATGGGCCTAAAGCCGCCCCATCACTTCGCAGCTGCGAGAGAACCTTGGTCGACCTGTCACAATATCTCCCGATCCTGCTGTTCCTGGGCGTCGCTATCGTCCTGTCCAGCGCGTTCGTGTTCCTGCCGATGATCGCATCGCGCTTCACTGGGTCGCACAAGCCGACCGCGGAGAAGCTGACCGAATATGAATGCGGCTTCCCCGCGTTCGAGGATTCGCGCAGCCAGTTCGACGTGCGCTTCTATCTCGTCGCCATCCTGTTCATCATCTTCGATCTCGAAGCCGCCTTCCTCTACCCCTGGGCGGTGAGCGTGTTCAGCCTTGGCTGGACGGCGTGGATCTCGATGATGATCTTCATCGCGGAGCTTGCGCTCGGCCTTGTCTATGCCTGGAAGAAGGGAGCGCTGGAATGGGAGTAGAACTCACCACGCCGCCGCCCGCCGGTACGCTGCCGGACGTGTCGTTCCTCAACGACATTAATGGCGAGTTGAACGACAAGGGTTTCCTGGTCACCTCGACCGAGGATCTGTTCCAATGGGCGCGCACCGGGTCGCTGTGGTGGATGACTTTCGGGCTCGCCTGCTGCGCGGTCGAGATGATCCATGTGAACATGCCGCGCTACGATCTCGAGCGTTTCGGCGCCGCGCCGCGCGCATCCCCGCGTCAATCCGATGTGATGATCGTGGCGGGCACGCTGTGCAACAAGATGGCGCCGGCGCTGCGCAAGGTCTATGACCAGATGTCGGAGCCGAAATACGTCATCTCGATGGGCTCCTGCGCCAATGGCGGCGGCTATTATCATTATAGCTACAGCGTCGTGCGCGGCTGCGACCGGATCGTGCCGGTCGACATCTATGTCCCGGGTTGCCCGCCGACCGCCGAAGCATTGCTCTATGGCATCATGCAGTTGCAGCGGAAGATCCGCCGTTCCGGAACCATCGAACGGTGAGGGCGCCCGCACCGGCTTACGCCGCGAATGACGGCGTTATCGACTCCGCGGGCGCGGCGCTTGGCGCTGCCCTGTTGTCGTCGCTCGACGCGGTGGGAGAGGTCGCGCTGACCGTCGATCGCGAGAGTCTCGTCGCGACGATGACCACGCTGCGCGACACGCCCGGCCTGGAATAT
This sequence comes from Sphingomonas sp. ERG5, assembly GCF_000803065.1. Classification (GTDB taxonomy): domain Bacteria; phylum Pseudomonadota; class Alphaproteobacteria; order Sphingomonadales; family Sphingomonadaceae; genus Sphingomonas. The sequence goes on along the minus strand of NZ_JSXI01000074.1, from coordinate 127,417 downwards.
CAGCAGCTGATGGAAATCGCCGGGGTCGACTATCCCGAGCGTGAAGACCGTTTCGAAGTGGTCTATTGCCTGCTCTCGCTGACCCGCAATCACCGCATTCGCGTGCATGTGCGGACCGACGAGGAAAAGCCGGTGCCGTCAGTGACGGGGATCTGGCCGGTCGCCGGCTGGCTCGAGCGCGAAGTGTACGACATGTATGGCGTGCTGTTCGAGGGTAATCCCGACCTGCGCCGCATTCTGACCGATTACGGCTTTCGCGGTCATCCGCAGCGCAAGGACTTCCCGCTCTCCGGGTTCGTCGAGCTGCGTTACTCCGAGGAAGCGAAGCGGGTGGTGTATGAGCCGGTCAAGCTGGCGCAGGACTTCCGCACCTTCGACTTCACCTCGCCATGGGAGGGCGCGGAATATGTCCTTCCCGGTGACGAAAAGGCTGCCCTGCCTGAAGCCAAGGGTGCGCCGACACCTTTGAAGGCGGACGAGATCGTCAAGGCCGATGCGGCGAAGAGCGAGGCCAAGGCGCCGCCGCCGGCACCCAAGGCAACCGAGACTCCGGCGCAGACCGGCGCCGGCAAGGCCGAGCCCGACGCGACGCCCAAGCCCGCCGATCCCGATGTGGTGAAGGCGCCGCGCAAGTCGCGCGCCAAGCCCGCAGCGTCCGGTGATGCGCCGGTCGCCAAGCCGCGCGCGCCGCGCAAGCCCAAGGCGGACACGTGATGCACTCAACCATCCTCCCCGTCATTCCCGCTAACGCGGGAATCCCGCTTCTTCTTCTGTCGCCGCTGACCAAAAGCGGGATCCCCGCGTTCGCGGGAATGACGGGGGAGGTGAGCCGTGGCTGATTATCTCGACGAGATCGAACACCGCATGGATGCCGCCGATCCGACCCTTGGTGACGTGGAAATCCAGAACTACACGATCAATTTCGGCCCGCAGCATCCCGCCGCGCACGGCGTGCTGCGCCTGGTGATGGAGCTTGACGGCGAGATCGTCGAGCGCGTCGACCCGCATATCGGTCTGCTCCATCGCGGCACCGAAAAGCTGATCGAATACAAGACCTATACCCAGGCGCTGCCTTATTTCGACCGGCTCGATTATTGCTCGCCCTTGTGCATGGAGCACAGCTTCGTGCTGGCGATCGAGAAATTGCTCGATCTCGAAGTGCCGATCCGTGCGCAATATCTCCGCGTCTTCTTCGCTGAACTGACGCGCATTTCGAACCATATGCTCAACCTTGGCAGCCATGTCATGGACGTTGGCGCGATGACGCCGAACCTGTGGCTGTTCGAAATCCGCGAAGACTGCATGAACTTCTTCGAGCGTGTCTCGGGCGCGCGCATGCATTCGGCCTATTTCCGGCCCGGCGGCGTGCATCAGGATACGCCGCTCAAGCTGCTGACCGACATTGCCGACTGGCTCGATACGCGCTTGCCGCGTCTGTTCGAAGACGCGATCAGCCTGGTCGCCGACAACCGCATCTTCAAGCAGCGCAATGTCGACATCGCCACGGTCAGCCGTGACGATGCGGTGAAATGGGGTTTCTCCGGCCCGATGATCCGCGGTTCGGGCATTCCCTGGGATCTGCGCAAGTCGCAGCCATATGATGTGTACGCGAAGATGAACTTCGACGTGCCGGTCGGCACGCGCGGCGATTGCTATGACCGCTTCATGGTGCGCGTCGAGGAAGTGCGTCAGTCGGCACGGATCATGAGGCAGTGCCTGAACGAGATGCCCGACGGGCCGATCGCGTCGCTTGACCGCAAGGTCGTGCCGCCCAAGCGCGCCGAGATGAAGCGCTCGATGGAAGCGCTGATCCATCACTTCAAGCTGTATACCGAGGGCTTCCATGTGCCGGCGGGCGACGTCTATGTCGCGACCGAAAGCCCCAAGGGCGAATTCGGCGTGTATCTCGTCGCGGACGGCAGCAACAAGCCATATCGCTGCAAGATCCGCCCGACCGCGTTCAGCCATCTCCAGGCGATGGATTTCATGGCCAAGGGACATATGCTCGCTGATACGACTGCCATTCTCGGCGCGATGGATATCGTGTTCGGGGAGTGCGACCGGTGATGCTGGCGGCGTTGGTTTTGATGGCGACTGCTGTCACTGAGCCACAAAGCGGCAGACCAGGCGCGGGGCTTGTTGTCGATGTCTCTGAGGCTGGTGCGCCATCAATACGGGTTTGGCCAGACAGCGATCCTGACTTCAAGCAGCCTGACCCTGAAGACAGTGCGGTTTTCGAGAAAGTTGGGAAGGCGATTGATTCAGGCGCAGATTCGTTGCCGAGTGGCGTTTTTCCAGTCAAGATGTATCTGACATCCTATTCTCTGGGAAAAAGTGGATACGGCAAATACGAAACCAAAAGCGCCGTATTCTCGGATATATCCAGGAGCTATAAGGGGTGTAGTTACCAAAGTTCTACTGTTCTTCCCGGTGATAAATCGACCCCAGAGCGCACCATTTTTGCCTCTGTGTATAAATGTAGTGGGCGGCCGTCGGGAGGCGATTATGGTTTTTTGGCGATTACTATCGTCGATCATAAGGTGACTGGTATTTTTGCTCTTCCAGACAGGCCTTTCTGGGTCCAGATGAGTGGTGGATCCAAATAATGGCTAAAGCACCCAAAATCCCCGACGAATCTGAGGCCTGCGCGTGCCAGGGCGCGTTCGCTTGGGCCGATGAGAAGCGGGAAAAGGCGACGGCCATTCTCGGCGTGACGGATGTCGTGTTCGGGGAGTGCGACCGGTGAGCGCGGCGAGACTCGAAGTCGCGCATCGCATGATCGCACTGTACAACGCGCAGGATGCCGATGGTTATGTCGCGCTGATGACTGATGCTGCCTGCGAAGCGACCTATCGCGGCGCGGTGCTGCGGGACGGCAAGGAGAACGTCCGGAGCGGCCTCAAAGCAATGTTCGCGCAATTCCCCGAGAATCGCGCCAATATCGTGTCTTCCTATGTTTTGGGTGAGGCGGTCGTGCTGCACGAGACGGTGTCGCGCGCGCCCGACGGCGAGCAGTTCGAGGTCATGTCCATCTATTCCTTCAGCGACGACAAGGTCGATCGCGTGGAGTTCATTCGATAATGGCTGAAGCACCCAAAATCCCCGACGAAGCCGAGACCCGTGCGCGCTGGGGTGCGTTCGCGTGGACCGACGAGAATCAGACAAAGGCGAACGAAATCCTCGGTCGCTATCCCAAGGGGCGCGAGCAATCGGCGTCGCTGCCGCTGCTCGACCTCGCCCAGCGTCAGGTCGGTGCGGAGACGCAGACCCAGGGCTGGCTGCCCGTCCCGGTGATCGAATTCGTCGCGCGTGTGATCGGCGTGCCGTACATGCGTGTCTATGAGGTCGCGACCTTCTACACCATGTTCAACATGGCGCCGGTCGGCCGCTATCATGTCCAGGTCTGCGGCACGACGCCGTGCATGCTCGCCGGATCGGACGATGTCCTGTCGGCGTGCAAGAATCACGGCCTGATCAAGGGCAAGACCACGCCGGACGGCCTGTTCACCCTGACTGAGGTCGAATGTCTCGGCACCTGCGCCAATGCGCCGATGGTGCAGATCAACGACGATAATTACGAAGATCTCGATTACGACCGCACCACGGCGATCCTCGATGCATTGGCGGCTGGCAAGACGCCGCCGCCGGGATCGACCACCGGACGCAAGAGCAGCGAACCCGCTGGCGGACCGACCACGCTCAAAGAGATGGTCGATGGAAACCACGATTATCGGGGGGAATGGGCATGAACAAGAACACCGTCATCACCATCCTCGCGATCATCGGCGGCATCGTCGTGCTCGGCTGGGCACTGAAGTTGACGTTCAAGCTGCTTGGCCTGTTGATCGTGATCGGCATCGGCCTCGCCATCTATTTCGCGGTGCAAGGCGCGACGGGGAAGGGCAAGTAATGCTCGCCGACAAGGATCGTATCTTCACCAACGTCTACGGTTTCCAGCCGTGGAACCTGGCGGCCGCGCAAAAACGTGGCGACTGGGACAAGACCAAGGCGCTGATGGCAATCGGCCAGGACGAGATCATCGACAAGGTGAAGGCGTCGGGCCTGCGCGGACGTGGCGGTGCGGGCTTCCCGACCGGCATGAAGTGGAGCTTCATGCCCAAGGAACCCAAGCCCGACCGGCCCAATTTTCTGGTCATCAACGCCGATGAATCCGAACCCGGGTCGTGCAAGGACCGCGAAATCATCCGTCACGATCCGCACAAGCTGATCGAAGGCGCATTGATCGCCGGTTATGCGATGCGCGCGCGTGCCGCGTACATCTACATTCGCGGTGAATATATCCGTGAGGCGGAGACGCTCTTCGCGGCGGTCGCCGAGGCTTATGACAAAGGCTTTCTTGGCAAGAACGCCTGCGGTTCGGGCTATGATTTCGACGTCTTCGTCCATCGCGGCGCCGGCGCATATATCTGCGGCGAAGAAACCGCGATGCTCGAAAGCCTGGAAGGCAAGAAGGGCCAGCCGCGCCTCAAGCCGCCATTCCCGGCCGGCGCCGGCCTGTATGGCTGCCCGACCACGGTCAACAATGTCGAATCCATCGCCGTCGTGCCGACGATCCTGCGCCGTGGGCCGGAATGGTTCGCCAGCTTCGGGCGCGAGAAGAATGAAGGCACCAAGCTCTTCCAGATCAGCGGCCATGTGAACAAGCCGTGCGTCGTCGAAGAAGCGATGAGCATTTCGTTCCGCGAACTGATCGAAGTCCATTGCGGCGGCATTCGCGGCGGCTGGGACAATCTGCTTGCGGTGATTCCCGGCGGCTCGTCGGTGCCGCTGGTGCCGGCGGCGGAGATCATGGACGCGCCGATGGATTTCGACGGGCTCAAGGCGCTCGGCTCGGGTCTCGGCACTGCGGCGGTGATTGTCATGGACAAGTCGACCGACATTGTCCGCGCGATCAGCCGTCTGAGCTATTTCTATAAGCATGAGAGCTGCGGCCAGTGTACGCCGTGCCGCGAAGGCACTGGCTGGATGTGGCGCGTGATGGAGCGGATGCGCACCGGAGACGCCGATATATCGGAGATCGATACGCTCTATCAGGTGACCAAGCAGGTCGAAGGCCATACCATCTGCGCGCTCGGCGATGCAGCGGCCTGGCCGATCCAGGGCCTGATCAAGCATTTCCGCCCCGAGATGGAGCGGCGGATCATCGAGAAGCAGGGTGGCGGAGCGGCGTCGATGATGGAGGCGGCTGAGTGAAGAAATTCGCTATTCTGTCGACGGTCATGCTGCTTGGGGCGGCGCTTCCTGTGCACGCGCAGCGACAGGCTCCCCTGCAGCCAACCGAAGACCCGCGCCCGATGCAGGCACTTGACCCTATCGAAGGCCCTGCACCCGTCGAGGCGCGGCAAACCGTGGCGCGCTATGGCGCGTGTGTCGCCGACCATAGCCCGGAAAAGGCGCGCGCCGTTTTGCTGCTGGACTTCCATTCAGGGCAGTACCGTACCGGTCTGCGGGCACTATCGGATAATAATCGAGGCTGCTTTGGGCGGCGCGGCAAGATGCGTTCCGACCCGGTGCTGTTCGCCGGAGCGATCGCCGAACGGCTGCTTGAGCGTGGCGATGGCGTTCTGAAGGCACGTCTGGCGCGGGCCGCTGCCGGCGCTGCGCCGGCGACGTTCGGTCCAAGCGACGCGCTTGCGCAATGCGTGGTGCGTTCAGTGCCCGATGATGTCGATGCGCTCTTGGCCGCCGAAGTTGCCACAGATGCAGAAGCAAATGCGTTGCGCGCGCTTGATCTCGTGGCGAAGCAATGCGGGCAGGGGCGTCAGGTGGATATCAGTGCCGGTGGCATGCGGGCAATCCTTGCGGCCTCCGCCTTCCGTAATGTGGAGGCGCTGAAGTGAAGAGCGCACCGTCCACTCGTTCCGACATTGCATTGGCCAAGGGGCGCAACTGTGCGCTGATGAGAAACGAACATGCCTAAGCTCAAGGTCGATGGAATAGAAATAGAAGTCCCCGCCGGCGCGACGGTGCTGCAGGCGTGCGAGATCGCCGGCAAGGAAATCCCGCGTTTCTGCTATCATGAGCGGCTGAGCATCGCCGGCAATTGCCGCATGTGCCTGGTCGAGGTGAAGCCTGGCCCGCCCAAGCCGCAGGCGTCGTGCGCCTTGCCGGCGGCGGACAATCAGGAAGTCTTCACCAACTCGCCGATGGTCAAGAACGCGCGCGAAGGCGTGATGGAATTCCTGCTCATCAACCACCCGCTCGATTGCCCGATCTGCGATCAGGGCGGCGAGTGCGACCTGCAGGATCAATCGGTCGCCTATGGCCGTGGCCAGTCTCGTTATGACGAGAACAAGCGCGCCGTGACCGAGAAATATATGGGGCCGATCGTCAAGACGGTGATGACGCGGTGCATTCAGTGCACGCGCTGCATCCGCTTTGCCGAGGAAGTCGCCGGCGTTGAGGAAATCGGCGCGGTCGGGCGCGGCGAGGACATGCAGATCACCTCGTATCTCGAAGGTGCGGTGACCAGCGAGCTTTCGGGCAATGTCGTCGATCTCTGTCCGGTCGGTGCGCTGACCTCCAAGCCTTACGCCTTCGAAGCCCGCCCCTGGGAGTTGAAGAAGACGCTGACCATCGACGTGATGGACGCGGTCGGCACCAATATCCGCCTCGACAGCCGTGGCCGTCAGGTGCTCCGCGCGCTCCCCGTGATCAACGAGGACGTCAATGAGGAATGGGCAAGCGACAAGACGCGTCATGCCGTTGACGGCCTGGTGCGCGGCCGGCTCGACCGGCCCTATGTGCGGACCGATGGCAAGCTGGTGCCCGCAAGCTGGGACGAAGCCTTTAGCGCCATCGCGGCAGTGAATGCGGGATCGAGCGTCGCGGCGGTGCATGGCGATCTGGTCGATAGCGAGACGCTGTACGCGGCGAAGACGCTGCTTGGCGCGATGGGCTCGACACTGCTCGAAGGGCGGCAGACCGGCATGGCTTATGACGCCACGTCGATGGCGGCGGTCAATTTCAACACCACCATCGCGGGCACTGAAGACGCCGATGTGATCCTGCTCGTCGGCACCAATCTGCGCTGGGAAGCGCCGTTGGTGAACACGCGTATCCGCAAGGCGATCAAGAAGGGCGCGAAGGTCTTCGCGATCGGGCCGGAAACCGACCTGACCTACAAGACCGAATGGCTCGGCAGCGATCTGGCCTTGCTCGGCAAGCTGCCCAAGGCGGTGGCTGATGCGTTCAAGGGCGCGGCCAGGCCGATGGTGATCGTTGGTGGTGCGGCGCTCAAGGGCGGGCACGGCGCGGCGCTGGCGCTGGTCAAGAAGCTCAATCTGGTGCGCACCCTTGAAGACGGCAGCGCATGGAACGGCTTCAACGTCGTACACATGGCGGCGAGCCGCATGGGTGGTCTGATGCTCGGCTGGGCACAGCCGGGCGGCATTGCCGATCTGGTTGCGGCCAAGCCGAAACTGGCCTTCTTCCTCGGCGCGGACGAAGCGGATTTCTCCGGGTTCGCCAAGAGCTTCAAGGTTTATATCGGCCATCATGGCGACAAGGGCGCGGCGAATGCCGACGTCATCCTGCCGGGCGCGAGCTATGCCGAAAAGTCCGGCACCTGGGTCAATCTCGAAGGGCGTGTGCAGCGCGGCGAGCGCGCGGTGTTCCCGCCGGGCGACGCGCGCGAAGACTGGACGATCCTGCGTGCGCTGTCGGCGGTGCTGGGCAAGACCTTGCCGTTCGATACGATTGAGCAGCTGCGCGCGGCGATGGGCAATGATACGCCCGATCTCGCCACGCTCGGCCTGCGCAGCTTCGCCTGGAACCCGCCGGCGCTCGACGCCAAGGGCGAAGGTGACCTGACCGGCTATCCGATCAAGGATTTCTACCTGACCAACGCGATCTGCCGTGCATCACCGACGATGCAGCGCTGCTCGGCCGAACTGGTCCATGGCCAGGAATTCGCGGAGGCAGCGGAGTGAACGGGCAATGTTGTCATTTCTCTGGGACTGGGTGTTCGATTTCCTGCCCTGGCGGGTACAGCTCGGCATTCTCTTTGCCGTCCTCCTTGCTGTTGTCGCCGTCATCGGCATCCTTTTTCTCTTCTGAGAACGCATTATGACCGCCTCCTTCCAAAGCTGGTTCGGCATGTCGTTCGAATGGGCGTGGTTCACGTCCGCCATCGTCGGCATCCTCGTCATTGCGCTGCCGCTGATGCTCGCGGTTGCCATGATCATTTATGCCGATCGCAAGATCTGGGCAGCGATGGCGTTGCGGCGCGGTCCCAACGTCGTCGGCCCGTTCGGCCTGCTGCAGAGCTTCGCCGATGGCCTGAAGGTCTTCCTGCAGGAAACCATCGTCCCCACCGCCGCGAACAAGGGCCTGTTCCTGCTTGCGCCGATCATCACCTTCACCGTCGCGCTGATCGTATGGGCGGTGGTGCCATTCCAGGTTGGCGTAATGCTGTCCGACATCAATGTCGGGCTGCTCTACGTCCTCGCGGCGTCGTCGCTCGGCGTCTATGGCATCATCCTGGCGGGCTGGTCGTCCAACTCGAAATATCCGTTCTTCTCGGCGATCCGTGCCGCGGCGCAGATGGTCAGCTATGAAGTCGCGATCGGCTTCGTGCTGATCTCGATCGTGCTGTGGACCGGCAGCTTCAACCTGTCGCGCATCGTCGAGGCGCAGAAGGGGCTGTACGGCTTTGCCAATGGCTTCATCTGGAATCCGCTGCTGTTCCCGATGGCGATCGTGTTCTTCATCTCCTCGCTGGCCGAGACGCAGCGCGCGCCGTTCGACCTGACCGAGGCGGAGAGCGAACTCGTCGCTGGGTATCAGACCGAATATTCGTCGATGAGCTTCGCGCTCTACTGGCTTGGCGAATATGCCAACGTCATCCTGATGTGCACGCTGAACGCGACGCTGTTCTGGGGCGGCTATCTGCCGCCGCTGGACTGGGCGCCGCTGTACATGGTGCCGGGGATCATCTGGCTGTTCGCCAAGATCCTGTTCTTCTTTTTCCTGTTCAGCTGGGTGAAGGCGACCGTGCCGCGCTACCGCTATGACCAGCTGATGCGCCTCGGTTGGAAGATTTTCCTGCCGCTATCCTTATTCTGGGTGTTCCTGGTGTCGGGCTTCCTGATGCTGACGCGAGTGGGGGTAGGATCATGATCCTGACTGCACTCGCTTTGACGGCTGCATCGGCCGCTATAACCTATGATTGCTCCATTGAAGCGCCGAAGGCGTTGAACAGGACTGGCGAGAATGCAACTCTGTCCAGCCTCACTCTTCAGGGCGTCGCCGCGACGGGGGCGAAGTTTCAGGTCAAGGTGACATCGGGCGAAAAGGCCGCTGCGGAAGTGGTGTGGCCGGAAAACCCGATGCAAATCGCCGGGAAATTCGCGACTCTGCCGACGGCCAAAGGATCCGTGGCCTTTTCCGCATATTCTGCGGGACCCTGCCTCTTTACCGAACAAATGTGCATGTCGCTGGTACAGCTGGTCGATCAACCTGACGGTACTGCAAAAATTATCGTCACGCCTTCGGCCCTTTGGACAGACAAGAAAGCCGACAGCCGCGAACCATTCATCGTGATTGCAGAAGGCAACTGCACGCGAGCCGGGAAAAGCAAATGAGTATCGCCCAGATCATCAAGTCCTACACCCTGTGGGAATTCATCAAGGCGCACGCGCTGACCTTGCGGTATTTCTTCAAGGCGAAGGCGACGATCAACTATCCGTTCGAGAAGAACCCGCTGAGCCCGCGCTTCCGCGGCGAGCATGCGCTGCGCCGTTATCCCAATGGCGAGGAACGCTGCATCGCGTGCAAGCTGTGCGAGGCAGTGTGCCCGGCCCAGGCGATCACGATCGAGGCCGAGCCGCGCGAGGATGGCAGCCGCCGCACCACGCGTTATGACATCGACATGACCAAGTGCATCTTCTGCGGCCTGTGCCAGGAAGCGTGCCCGGTCGATGCGGTGGTCGAGGGGCCGAACTTCGAATATGCGACCGAAACGCGCGAGGAGCTGATCTACGACAAGGCGAAATTGCTCGATAATGGCGATCGCTGGGAACGCGCGATCGCCGCGAACCTTGCCGCCGATGCACCGTACCGTTAAGCGCCAGCCGACTTAGAGGGGCCTCCCGATTCCGTGATCCAAGCAATCGCCTTTTACCTGTTCGCGACACTCGTGATCGTCAGCGGTGCGCTGACCATCACCGCGCGTAACCCGGTCCATGCCGTGCTGTGGCTGATCCTCGCCTTTTTCAACGCGGCGGGGCTGATGATCCTGGTCGGCGCCGAATTCATCGCGATGCTGCTCGTCATCGTTTATGTCGGCGCGGTCGCGGTGTTGTTCCTGTTCGTCGTGATGATGCTCAACATCGATTTCGCCGAGCTGCGCGCCGGGTTCGCCCGCTATGCCGCGATCGGCGTGGTCTTCGCGATCGCGCTGGCGGCGGAAATCATGATCGCCTTTGGCGCATGGAGCGCGGGCGCGATCGAGCTTGGCCGCCGCGCCGCGCCGATCGATGCGGCGGTGCCCAATATCGAGGCGATCGGCCAGTTGCTCTACACGCGTTATCTGTTCGTGTTCGAAGGAGCAGGGCTGGTCCTGCTGGTCGCGATGATCGGCGCGATCGTCCTCACGCACCGCGAACGCGGCGGCGTGCGTGCGCAGAATGTGTCGCGCCAGAACGCCCGCCGCCCGCAGGACGCGACCCGCAATACGCAGCCCGGCGTCGGGCAGGGGGTGGAATTGTGATCGGCCTCACGCATTATCTGGTCGTCGCGGCGATCCTGTTCGCACTTGGCGTGCTGGGCATCATCGCCAACCGCAAGAACCTGATCGTCATGCTGATGGCGATCGAGCTGATCCTGTTGTCGGTGAACATCAATTTCGTCGCTTTCTCGGCCTATCTCCACGATCTGGTCGGACAGGTGTTCGCGATGTTCGTGCTGACCGTGGCCGCGGGCGAAGCGGCGATCGGCCTGGCGATTCTGGTTATCTATTTCCGTGGCCGTGGCACGATTTCGGTCGACGACGTCAATCGGATGAAGGGGTGATGTTCTTGCGGTTTCCCTCAACCGTCATCCCCGCGAAAGCGGGGATCCCGCTTCTCTTCGACCGTTGCCAAGGCAGCGGGATCCCCGCTTTCGCGGGGATGACGGAGGCGCATAAGTGATTCTTCTGATCGTTTTCCTGCCGCTGCTCGCCGCGATCGTCGCCGGCCTGGGCAACCGTATGCTCGGCAATGTGCCGACCAAGGTTATCACCACCGGCGCGCTGTTCATTTCATGCCTCCTGTCCTGGCCGATCTTCTTCAGCTTTATCGCAGGCAGCGCCGAGCCGAGCGTCGTTCCGGTGCTCCATTGGCTGCGCTCCGGCGACCTGCAGGTCGACTGGGCGCTGCGCGTCGATGCGCTGACCGCGGTCATGCTCGTCGTGATCACTTCGGTCTCGGCACTCGTCCATCTGTATAGCTGGGGCTATATGTCGGACGACGACAGCCAGCCGCGCTTCTTCGCCTATCTCTCGCTGTTCACCTTCGCGATGCTGATGCTGGTGACCGCCGACAATCTGGTGCAGATGTTCTTCGGCTGGGAAGGCGTCGGCCTCGCCTCCTATCTGCTGATCGGTTTCTGGTTCAAGAAACCGAGCGCCAATGCCGCTGCGATCAAGGCGTTCGTCGTCAACCGTGTCGGCGATCTCGGCTTCATGCTCGGCATCTTCGGTACCTTCCTGGTGTTTGGCACCGTGTCGATCCCGGACATTCTTGCCGCCGCCCCGGGCATGGCCGGCTCGACCATCGGGTTCCTCGGCCACCGCTTCGACACGATGACGATCCTGTGCCTGTTGCTGTTCGTCGGAGCGATGGGCAAGTCGGCGCAGCTTGGCCTGCACACCTGGTTGCCCGACGCGATGGAGGGGCCGACCCCGGTATCGGCGTTGATCCACGCCGCGACGATGGTCACCGCCGGCGTGTTCATGGTCTGCCGCCTGTCGCCGATGTTCGAGACCAGCGCGGTCGCGCTGAGCGTCGTGACGACGGTTGGCGCCGCGACCTGCTTCTTCGCCGCGACGGTCGGGCTGGTGCAGACCGACATCAAGCGCGTGATCGCCTATTCGACCTGTTCGCAGCTCGGTTACATGTTCTTTGCCGCCGGCACTGGCGCATACGGTGCGGCGATGTTCCACCTCTTCACGCACGCCTTCTTCAAGGCGCTGCTGTTCCTCGGTGCCGGCTCGGTGATCCATGCGATGCATCACGAGCAGGACATGCGCTATTATGGCGGCCTGCGTAAAAGCATCCCCATCACCTTCTGGGCGATGATGGCCGGCACGCTGGCGATCACCGGCGTTGGTATTCCGGCGGTGTTCGGCAACACGCTCGCGATCGGTTTCGCCGGCTTCCATTCTAAGGACGCGATCATCGAAGCGGCCTGGGCCTCGGGCCAGTCGGGCGCATCGATCGTTGGCATGATCGTCGCGCTGCTGACCAGCTTCTATTCCTGGCGGCTGATGTTCCTGACCTTCTACGGCAAGCCACGCTGGGCCCAGTCCGAGCATATCCAGCATGCTTTGCATGATGCGCATGGGCACGACGCGCAAGACCATGGCCATGATGATCATGCCGCTGCGCATGCCGATCATGGCCATGGTGGGGGCGATGGCACCGGCGGTTATCATCCGCATGAAAGCCCCTGGTCGATGCTGACGCCGCTGGTGCTGCTGTCGCTCGGTGCGGTCGCGGCGGGCTTTGCCTTTCACGGCTTCTTCATTGAGCCGCAGGCTGGCGAAACCTTCTGGAAGGGCAGCATCGCGTTCAGCGAGCATCTGATGCACGAAATGCACGACGTGCCGCTGCTGGTGAAGCTCAGCGCGACGATTGCCATGGCGCTTGGCCTGTGGGGCGCCTGGATGTCCTATGTCCGCGCACCAGCCTTCCCCGGCCAGGTCGCGGAGCAGTTCCGCGTGCTGTACCGCTTCCTGCTCAACAAATGGTATTTCGACGAACTGTACGACTTGTTGTTCGTGCGCCCCGCCTTCGCCATCGGCCGCCTGTTCTGGCACCGCGGCGATGAGAAGACGATCGATCGGTTCGGGCCCAACGGCTCGGCCTGGCTGGTCCAGCAAGGGACGCGCGTCACGGGGCGGTTCCAATCCGGATATGTCTATAGCTATGCTTTCGTCATGCTGATCGGCCTGACCGCCGCGATTACCTGGGCGATGAGCCAATGAGCGGCCATCTTCTCTCGATCATGCTGGCGATCCCCGCGATCGCCGCAATTGCCTGCCTGTTCGTCTCGGCGAACACCGCGCGCTGGCTGGCGCTCGGCGCGACCCTGATCGACCTTGCGCTCGGCATCAGCCTGTGGGCACAATTCGATATCGGCGGATCGCAATGGCAATTCGTCGAGGATGCCGGCAGCCTTGGCGTGTTCAGCTGGAAGCTTGGCATTGACGGTTTCGCGTTGATGCTGATCATGCTCAGCGTGTTCCTGATGCCGATCTGCATCGGGGCGAGCTGGAGCGCGATCACCAAACGCGTGCCGGAATATATGGCCGCGTTCCTGATCACCGAAGTGCTGATGATCGGCACGTTCGCGGCGCAGGACCTGTTCCTGTTCTATATCTTCTTCGAAGCCGGCCTGATCCCGATGTATTTGATCATTGGCATCTGGGGGGGCGTGAACCGCATCTACGCGAGCTATAAATTTTTCCTCTACACGCTTCTCGGCTCGCTCCTGATGCTGATCGCAATGCTGTGGATGGTGCAGGAATCGGGCACCACCGATATCCCGACCCTGCTCAACTATGATTTCCCGGTACAGGCGCAGACCTGGTTGTGGCTCGCCTTTTTCGCGTCGTTCGCGGTCAAGATGCCGATGTGGCCAGTCCATACCTGGCTGCCCGACGCACACGTTCAGGCGCCGACCGCCGGTTCGGTCATCCTGGCCGGCGTGCTGCTGAAGCTTGGCGGTTACGGTTTCCTGCGCTTCTCGCTGCCGATGTTCCCGGAAGCGTCGGCGCAGCTTGTCTGGCTGGTGTTCGGCCTGTCGGCGGTGGCGGTGATCTACACCTCGCTGGTCGCGCTGGTGCAGTCGGACATGAAGAAGCTGATCGCCTATTCCTCGGTCGCGCATATGGCGATCGTGACGATCGGCCTGTTCGCCTTCAACCAGCAGGGCATCGAAGGTGCTATGATCGTCATGCTCTCGCACGGCCTCGTCTCGGGCGCCTTGTTCCTGTGCGTCGGCGTCATCTACGACCGGCTGCACACCCGTGAGATCGACCGCTACGGCGGCCTCGCGATCAACATGCCGAAATATGCGCTGTTCTTCATGCTCTTCACCATGGCGTCGGTCGGACTGCCCGGCACCAGCGGGTTCGTCGGCGAATTCCTGAGCCTCGCCGGCACCTACAAGGTGTCGACCACGATCACCTTGCTGTGCACCACGGGCATCATCCTCGGCGCGGCGTACATGCTGTATCTCTATCGCCGCGTGGTGTTCGGCGACCTGACCAAGGACGATGTCCGCGCCATGCCCGATATGAGCTTGCGCGAAATCGCCTTGCTCGCGCCGATCGCGGCGGTCGTGCTGTGGATGGGCGTCTATCCGGAAAGCTTCATCGCGCCGATGCGCGGCGACGTGCAGACCCTGGTTGCCCGGGTGGCCCGCGCCACGCCTCCCGGCGATTCGCAACTGAAACTCGGCAAGCCCGCGCCTGCCGCGGCGCATGGCGCCCCAAATACCGCGCATGAGGGCGCACACTGATGGATTACAGCGCTTCACTCCTCATGACTCTCCCTGAGCTGGTGCTCGGGATCGGTGCGATCGCGCTGATGCTGGTTGCCGCCTGGGGCGGCCAGGCATCGACCCGCGCGGTGTCCTGGACCGCGGTTGCGATCCTGGCCGGTGCCGGCATCTCGTTGATGGGCCCGGCTTCAAGCGGCGGAGAGGCATTTTACGGCCTTTACCGTGCCGACGCCTTTGCCGCTTTTGCCAAGGTGCTGATCTACATCGCCGCCGCGGTCGCGATCATCATGGCGCCGCGCTTCTTCGCGCGCACCACCGGCGATGACCTCCGCCCCGAATATCCGGTCCTGATCCTGCTCTCGGCAGTGGGCATGGGCATGATGGTCTCGGCGGGCGATTTGCTGACGCTATATGTCGGTCTAGAACTGCAGAGCCTCGCCGCTTATGTGCTGGCCAGCTTCATGCGCCGTGATACGCGCTCGGCCGAGGCGGGGCTCAAATATTTCGTGCTCGGCGCGCTCGCCAGCGGCATCCTGCTCTACGGTATTTCGCTGATCTACGGCTTTTCCGGCACGACCATGTTCGATCAGATCGCCACCGCTTATGGCGCTGGCCATTCGCTTGGTCTGACCTTCGGGCTGGTGTTCGTGTTCGCCGGGCTCGCCTTCAAGATCAGCGCGGTGCCGTTCCATATGTGGACGCCCGACGTTTATGAAGGCGCACCGACCCCGGTCACCGCCTTCTTCGCCAGCGCGCCCAAGGTTGCGGCCATGGCGATGGCAGTGCGCGTTGCGGTCGAGGCAATGGGTCCGGCAACCGATCAATGGCGCCAGATCGTGATCTTCGCTGCGCTTATGTCGATCATCCTCGGCGCGGTCGCGGCGATCGGGCAGAGCAATATCAAGCGGCTGCTCGCTTATTCGTCGATCAACAATGTCGGCTTCGCATTGGTGGGTCTCGCCGCCGGTACCGAAGCGGGCGTCGCATCGGTGCTGTTCTACCTGACGGTCTATATCGCCATGACATTGGGCACCTTCCTGATCGTGCTGCAGATGCGCGATCAGGATGGCCAGCCGGTCGAAACGATTTCCAGCCTGTCAGGCCTGTCGCAGACCCGGCCAGGTCTGGCGCTTGCAATGGCGACCTTCATGTTCTCGCTTGCCGGTATCCCGCCGCTGCTTGGTTTCAATGCCAAGCTGGCGGTGTTCAATGCGGCGATAGGTGCGGGACTTTACCCGCTGGCCGTGGTTGGTTTCGTCGCCTCGGTGATCGGCGCCTATTATTATCTGCGCGTCGTGAAGGTGATGTACATCGACGACCCCGCACCGGCATTCGAACGCAACGACAGCATGGTAGAGGGCGGGCTGATCGCGATTGCGGCAGTGTTCGTCTCGCCGGTTGGCTGGATCCTGCTCCCGACGCTCGGTGCGCTGACGCTGACCGCAGCACGGTCGCTGTTCTGAGGTTCTTGCTGAATTTTATCGGAGCATTTGCCGGAATTTTGCTGCTCGCGGCTTGTGGAAATGCCAGCGAAGTGCCCATGGTCCTGACCGAGATTCAGCGTGCGCAACTGGCGGCTTTTATCGCTCAATCGAAGTTCATGCCCGAGGGAGACTATGTCGGCTACGGCTCGGAGGATGTTCTGGCCTTGCCGAATGATCCGTTGAACGATGTGGCGCGCGAGGTCCTCGGGCGGGGATCGTTCACCAAGGACAAGTTCCTCGATCGGGCAATCGAGAAGCTCCATCTTTTCGACCTGGCGGATACCGAGGATCGTGAGCGCGCCTATGCCGCCGTCGAGCGGTTGATGGATATTCTTGGCATCGCATCGTCCGATGGCCGCCTCAACGAGGCGCTTTATGGTCGGAAGATTGAACCGGGTGGCGCGCCGTGATCATCCGCACCGTCGCCGAGACGGGATCGACCAACGCCGATATGCTCGCGCTCGCCAGGAGCGGCGTGGAAGAAGGCGTCTGGTTGCGGGCGGAGCGCCAATATGGCGGTCGCGGGCGGCAGGGCAGGGCCTGGGCCTCACCAGCGGGCAACCTCTACACTTCCACCCTGGTGCGGTTGCGCGCCAGCGACCCACAGGCGGCGACGCTGGCACTGGTCACTGCGGTGGCGCTTGAAGAGGTGGTTCGCGCCTATCTCCCTCCACGTCATTCCCGCGAACGCGGGAATCCCGCTTCTTCTTTTTCCGTGAGCGCCGAAAGGCAGCGGGACCCCCGCGTTCGCGGGGAGGACGGGACAGGAGATCAACTTCAGCTCAAATGGCCCAACGACCTGCTGCTCGACGGGGCGAAACTCTCCGGCATTCTGCTTGAAGGAGCAGGTGATGCCGTCGTGATCGGCATCGGCGTCAACCTGGCGCATCATCCGACCGATCTGGATCGCCTTGCCACCAGCCTCGCCGCGCACGGCATCACGCCCGACCCGGCCGATTTCCTCGACACTCTTGTCGCGGCCTTTGCGCTCTGGCTCGCGCGCTGGCGCGGCGAAGGTCTTGCGCCGATCCGCGCGCGTTGGCTGGATCGTGCGCATGCTCCCGGCACGGCGCTGACCGCACGGTTGCCCGATGGCAGCGCGACTGACGGCCTGTTCGTCGGCCTCGACAATGACGGCGCACTCATCCTGCGCTTGGCGGATGGTATGACCCGTGTCATTCACGCCGCCGATGTATTCCTGATCTGAAAGGCCGCCGCATGCTGCTTGCGATCGATGCCGGCAATACCAATGTCGTGTTCGCGCTGGTCGATACCGCGGACGAGGGCAAGGCGATCAGGGCGCGCTGGCGCATCGCCACTGACCCGCGCCGCACCGCCGACGAATATGTCGTCTGGCTCAGCCAGTTGCTCAGCCTCGAAGGTTATGACCGCAAGGACGTGACGGGCGTGATCATTGCCACCGTCGTGCCGCGCGCGCTGCACAATCTCCAAACCCTGGCGCGTAAATATTTCGGCGGCGAACCGCTGATCGCCGGCCAGCCGCCGGTCGAATGGGGCATGCACCTCGATGTCGAGGAACCGCGCACGGTCGGCGCCGATCGCGCCGTCAACATGATCGCGGCGCATGCGCTGTACCCAGGCGACCTGATCACGATCGATTTCGGCACCGCGACGACGTTCGATTTTTCCGATTATTCGGGCGCGTACAAGGGCGGGATCATTGCACCGGGTATCAACCTGTCGCTTGATGCACTGGTCACCGCCGCCGCCAAGTTGCCGCGCATCGCGATCGAGGCGCCGACCGGCAACCTGTCGGTGATCGGCCGCGACACGGTCAGCCAGATGCATATCGGCATCTATTGGGCTATATTTCGATGATCGAGGGGCTGGTCGCGCGAATGAAGGCGGAGGTCGGTCGCCCGATCAAGGTCATCGCCACGGGCGGTCTAGCGACGCTATTTGAGCAACACACCGATGTTTTCGACCATATCGAAGACGATCTGACCATTCAGGGGCTGGCGATGCTGTGGGATCGCGCCCATATAAAGGATTAGAGCTTTGCGAGAGCGCGCCCGGGAATGGCGCCCCGCTCCATCCTCAACCGAATTCATCGCGCTGAACGCGCACTCCTATGGCCGTCCGCGATCGCGGCACAGGCCGAACCAGAAAGACAATATTTTTAGTGACTAACCCAAAGAAAGAACTCCTGTTCGTGGCGCTTGGCGGCTCGGGCGAGATCGGCATGAACGTCAATCTCTATGGCTGTCAGGGCAAATGGCTGATGGTCGATTGCGGCATCACCTTTGCCGACCCGCAATATCCCGGCATCGATGTGATTCTGCCCGATCTGCAGTTCATCGAGGAACGCCTCGACGATCTGATCGGCATCGTGCTGACTCATGGCCATGAAGACCATATCGGTGCGCTGCCCTATCTCGCCGAAGACCTTGGCGTGCCGCTCTACGCGACACCATTCACCGCCGGCCTGATCCGCGGCAAGCTGGAAGAGGAAGGCAATGCCGACCGGGTGAAACTGCATGTGAAGCAGCCCGGCGAACCCTTTGATCTCGGCCCTTTCGGCGTACAGTTCGTGCCTATGTCGCACTCGATTCCCGAGGCGAGCGCACTGCTGATCGACACGCCCTATGGCCGTATCTTCCACACCGGCGACTGGAAGCTCGACGCGGCGCCGGTGATCGGCAAGCCCGCCACGACCGAACAGCTCGCCGCGATCGGCGATGCCGGTATCCTCGCGCTGGTTTGCGATTCGACCAACGTGTTCAATCCCGAAGCCTCTGGCTCGGAAAGCGACGTGCTGCTCGGCCTGATGGATACCATCGGCAAGGCGAAGGGCAGGGTGCTGGTCACCTCGTTCGCGTCCAATGCCGCCCGTCTCCACACGCTTGGTGAAGTCGCGCGCGAAACGGGTCGCGCATTATGCGTTCAGGGCCGCTCGCTCGACCGCATCCTGAAGGTCGCCCGCGCGACCGGCTATCTGAAGAACTTCCCCGAGACGATCGATGCCGAAGCCGCGATGCGCCTGCCGCGCAACAAGGTGCTGGTCGTCGCGACGGGTGGACAGGGCGAGGAACGCGCCGCATTGGCGCGCGTCGCCAATGGCCAGCATCCGATCAGCCTGGACGCCGGCGATACCGTCGTCTTCTCGTCGAAGCAGATCCCGGGCAATGAAGTCGCGATCGGCCGTATCCAGAACCAGCTCGCGGCCAAGGGCGTGGTGATGATCACTGATCGCCAGGCGCATGTCCATGTGTCGGGCCATCCCGGCCGCCCCGAACTGGCGCAAATGTATCGCTGGATGAAGCCGGATATATTGATGCCGGTGCATGGTGAGATGCGTCATTTGATGGAGCAGGCGCGTTTCGGCCTGGCCGAAGGCGTGCCGCAGGCGCTGGTGCAGACCAATGGCGATATCGTGCGGCTTGCGCCGGGCGATCCGCAGAAGATTGGCCACGCCGCGGTCGGCCGCCTCGTGCTCGACGGTGACGTGATCCTGCCCGGTGATGGTGCGACGATCAACGAACGGCGCAAGCTGTCACTGTTCGGCCAGATTTCGGTCGCGGTCGCGGTCGGCAAAAATGGTGCGCTGCTCGGCAAGCCGCAGGTTCAGCTTCAGGGTATTCCGGTTGAGGAAGATCGTGACCCGTTCGTCGCCGAGGCGATCGACGCGGCGGCCGAGGCGGTTCGTTCGGGCGGCCGTGATCGGTCGAAACTGCGCGAAGGTATCAGGCTCTCGGTTCGCCGCGTCGCGACGCGCTGGACCGGCAAGAAGCCGATCGTCGACGTGCTGCTGATCGAGGCCTGATCCAGCGATGCGGTGGACCTCGGCTCTCGCCATCTATTTCCTGTTCTGGGCCTTTTCGGTGTTCTTCGTGCTACCCTTCGGGGTGCGCACGTCGGACGAGGCCGGGGTGGCGCGTGTGCCGGGCCAGGCCGAGAGTGCGCCGCACACTTTTCAGGCGGGCAAGGTCGCGATCCGCGTGACGATCGTCGCGACGATCCTGTTCGGCCTGTTCATGCTCAACTATCATTTCGGCTGGGTGACGCCCGAGACCGTCGATCTGTTCGACAGGCTGGGCAACGAGGCGAGCTAGAGCAACGCGAGATTGAGTGGAATTCCCTCTCCCTGTCCGGGCTGGCCGCAAAAGAGAACAACGGCTCCTCGACAGTTCAGGGCGAACGGAAGTCGTGGATCAATTCAGGTCGAAATCGCTTCAGCCTGTTCCCGGCTGAGGCGCTATAACTGGTACCAGTAGACAAACAGGCGAACCTCGCCCTGACCCGCTGGCGCAATACCCAAATTCAACGATTCCGTCCCGTCGCGCCAGGACAGTTGGACCGTTTCCAGCCCCTTGGCCGTACCGGGTGTCCATTGGCCGTGATCCGCACCAAGATGAAAGTTCGCCTCCGCCTCGAATGGCGATTGGTCGGTTTCGGGCATGGGTAACCGCTTCAACAACGCCTTCCAGTCGCCGATGGGCATCACCGCCACCAGCCGGGCCGAATCATCCTGCCCGCTCTTCTCTTCGGCGAACTCGATCCTCGCGGCGGGCGGCAGTTCTAGCCCAATACGGTGCAGGATCGCGGTGGTGTTGCCCTGCGTTTTCTCGTTCGTCATCCGGGGTTTCTCCTGCGCGGGCGAAGCGCTGCATGCGGTAAAGGCGAAGGCCGTCACTATCGTCAGCATTGACAGCGCCCGCATCGCTATCGCCCTTGTCGTGTGAGAATGGATCGCTCGGACGGGAATGTCGCATCGCCCTCCCAGGTGATTGCCCGCTGCACAGATCCCACACAGTCGAACTCGCGGGCAAGTCCTTGGCGGTGGAATTCGCCCATGAATTCATCGGTGATGTGCAGGGGCCCGAAGTCCACCGCCTTGCCGCCATCCCAATTATACCGGTCGCGGAAGCAATAGGTGAAATCCACCTCATAACGTCTGCCGCGTTGGGTGGTGGTAATAACTGCCTCGCCCTTACCCCAATAGGCGTAGCCGCCGATCGCGAAGTACCACTCCGGGCACTCAAATTCTTCGTTATACCCGCCTTCGGCGCTCGTTGACGTGAACTCATGCCGGCCTGCCCTGGAGGAAATTCTGCGCCTGGCGAAATTCAGCCACCATCGCGCGCTTCGCGCTGGGCACACAGCGTATCATATCCTCCAGATCGATCGTATAGGTCTCGCCCGTATTGTTGAGATAATGCCGCAGGTGACGGGTCGCGTTGAGACCGGGATAGACCATGGTTGGTACCCCGACCGCTGTGTTGAGGGCGGCGTATTTCGCGGCCGTTTCGACCGTCACTGGCTTGGATCTCCAGGGCCCCGCACCTCGATCGGCGGGGGTCGGTGGATCGAAATTACCGGTGCGGTAGTGCCGGCCTATGCTGGAAAAGTTGGAGATGGGAATAGACGCGGAAGGGTAGCGGTTTGACCGTGACATGACTGCGGACCTCAGCGGCGTGTCGGTGTGCGACAGGGGCGGCCCGCCAAACGAAGAAACGACATTCGGTCTCCTGTGCCTGATCGTCGGTTCGGAGGATACCATCGATGAGCATGAGTTTATAGCCAATCCTGCGTCAATACAGCGCGTTGCCGCGCCATCCTGCCATGGTCGCGTGATGTTTTGCCGGTGTGCCTGGCAATCGGCCGGCGGCTTGACAGCCAAAGGCAGCCACTCATAGTCCGACTTGCCTGACGGGACGCATCAGCGCCGGCGCTGAAAGGGCCAGGCCCGCCCGCTGAACAGATCAGCAGGAGTCCGTTCGATGGCGACCATTGAAACCTATCGCAAGCAGGCCAGGCAATTGCAGGGCTGGCACCGCGCGGGCAATTATTCCGTCGGTGGGAAGCTTCGCCTGATTGAACGGTATCGCCATCTCACTGATCGCGAGGTGCTCGACCTGCCAATGCCCCTCGCGCTTGCACAGGAGATTGTTGCGGTCGAGGCGGGCTTTGCGAACTGGGCGGCATTGAAGGCTGTGGCGGCCGGCGCGCCCAAGACGCCACGCCCGGACCCCGGCGCACCATTGTTGAAAAGCGTCGTGCCTATCCTGTTCGTCCGTGATGTCGCAGCGGCGGTCGCTTTCTACCGGGAGAAGCTCGGCTTCGCAGTGGATTTCCTGCATGGGCAACCGGCCTTTTACGGCGCGGTTTCACGCGACGGAGCATGCCTGCATTTGCGGTTCGTGCACCGGACCAACTTCGCCGAACTGGCCGCGGCGGAAGGATCGCTGATCCTCGCCTCGTTCGAGGTCACCAACGTCAAGGCGCTCTTCGAGGAGTTCTTCGCGCGTGACGTTGAATTTGCGCAGCGCCTGACCAGGCAGGCCTGGGGTGGCACCGACTTCCATATCCGTGACCCCGACCAGAATGTGATTTCCTTTGTCCAGTTCGGGTGATGGCGATTCAAATCCGATATCGATCATGACAGCGTAGCACCGGACGGGGCTCTGCAGAGCCTC
This sequence comes from Sphingomonas sp. ERG5, assembly GCF_000803065.1. Taxonomy (GTDB): domain Bacteria; phylum Pseudomonadota; class Alphaproteobacteria; order Sphingomonadales; family Sphingomonadaceae; genus Sphingomonas. The sequence goes on along the minus strand of NZ_JSXI01000074.1, from coordinate 104,766 downwards.
CGCCATGCTCTTTCTCATTGTCGTTAAAACAGAATGTTCGCGCGTGCTGATTCCGTCGAAAACAGCATGCTGTTCCATGCTGTTTTCATGCTGTTATTCAATAACAGCATATTTGATCGTAAAGATTTGGAAACGGGCGAGAAATTTAGCCGCAAAATCCAACTTAACAGCACGGAAAAAATTGGCGCCGAAATAACAGCAGAAACAGCATCATTCGGGCTTCGAATCGCTCCTGATCGGACGGTGCAGGCGAGTGGAGAGCAGAGCCGCCTGACGCGATCAGGCGCGCAGCCGCTCGATTGCCTGGGCGAGCGCGACGTACAGCTTGCCCATGTCGGATGACAACAACGTCACGCCCAACGGTGATCCGTCGCGCTGCGCCAGGATCGCCCGCAGCATCGCCTCGAAATCATGGATGTAGCGATTGACCTGTTCGCGGAAGGTCGGGTCCTCGTCATAATGCCGGAGGATCTCACGCGCCTCGCCGGCATCGAGCAGGCGCACCGCGCGGCGCGTGAAGACGCCGCGATCGCCCTTCAGATAAGCGGCCCAGGCACTGTCTGATACTTCGGCCGAGACGGATTTGGTGATGTCGATCGAGACCGAATTGAGCGATTCGATCAGCAGCGACACACGTCGGGCGAAGGTATCGCGATCGGCATTCTCGCCTTCCTCGCGCGCTTCCTCGATCCGGCTTTCGACCACCGCGGTCGAATCGGCGATCGATAGCATCTGGCGCGTCAGCCGTTCGGAGGCGCGCTGCGCGGCTTCCGCCGCCATCTCCGCAGCTTCGCCGATTGCGGCGATATGCTGCTGCACGGCATTGCCCGCCGCGCGCTGGATTGCGATCGTGCTGGCGGTTTCGAGCGCTTGTGCCGCCTCGGGGATGACCGTTGCCAGCGTCTCGCGCGCACGGTCTGCGGCGGCGCTGGCGGTGTCGCGAACGCGCAGCAACGCTTCGACCAGTCGCGGTGCCGCCTCTTCGGCGAAGCGATGCGTGCGGCCGATCGTGTCGTCGACCATCTGGCCGAGCGCATCGGCCTTGGTCTGGCCGTTGGTCAGTGTTTCGAGCAACGTGCCCGACAATTTGTCGACCGTATCGCGTTGATGCGAGATGACATGAGCGATCGCTTCAATCGCGTCATGCGTGCTCTCGGCCGCGGTGACCAGGGCAAGCAATTCGGGTTTCGCGTCGCCGATGACCTTGCGGCTGTCGAGGATTCGCGTGTCGAGCCGGGTAAGGGCGTCAGGCAGCGTCTCGTCGATCTCGCGCGCGGCGGCGTCGAGCGCGAGAAGCAGACGCTCGGTCGTGGTGATCGCGCTGGCCGCCATCTGGTCGCCGGTCTTGAGCGCCTCAGTCATCGCATCGGCTGATCCGCCAAGCGCGCTGATCGATGCGGCGAGCATCTGGGTGCGATCGACGCCCTGGACATGAAGCGTGTCGAGACGCCCGGAGACATGCGTGATGCCGTCATCGAGCTCAGTGATGATCGCATCGCTCGTCCCGCGCTGCTCGTCGAGGCGCGCGGCGATCCGGTCGATAAACGCCTCGATCGTGCTCATCCGCGCTGCCAGAGCTTCAGCCCCGTCCTGGCCGGCACGCTCGAGCGCCGCCTGGTTGGTGCCGATCATCGCCAGCATCGCCTCGCCCTGCGCGGTAATGCCCTTGCGCGCTTCGTCGACGGCGTCGGCGGTACGGCCAAGCAAGCCATCGACCGCTTCGGACATGGTGCCGGTGATCTGTTCGAGGCGCGTGCCGGCCGTCTCGCCGGTCACTTCCATCCGCGTGATGTGTGCGGCGAGCCGCTGCGCCGCACCACCGGCGACCGCATCCGCTTCGCGACCGCGTTCGGCGAGCGCGGTCAACTGGGCATCGAGCGCCATGGCATGCTCGGTCGCGCTCATTCCGGTGCGCTCCAGCGTCTTGGCCATATCGGCCGTTTCGCTATGGGCGCGCGGCAGCATCGCCATCAATATGTCAAGTTTGCCATGCGCTACGGCTGCGGCTTCGGCCAGCGTACGGGCATGCGTATCCGCTTCGGCCACTTGCTCGGTAAGACTGGTGCCGATCGTTGCCAGCTTGGTCGCCGCTCCGTCGCCCATCGCCATCAGCGCCGTCGTCTGTTCGGCCAGTTTGGCGCGATTGGCGTCGATTGTGCGCGACAGTACGGCAATGGTCCGCTCCAGGCTGGCGGCTTCGGCGCGCATTGCCTGAGCGGTCTCGCCGAAACGCTTGGCTTCGGTTCGGCTGGTGCGCAGCGCGAGGATCAGCAGGATGCCGATCAACGCCGGCGGCACGCACAGTGCGGCGATGAAGCCGGTCAGGGCCATCGGCTCGGCCCGGGCCAGGCTTGGCCAGGACAGCCACAGCATCGTGCCGACCCAGCCCGCCGACACCAGAACGCCGAGTGTCGGCAAGAGCCAGCCGAATCGCGCCCGCGGTGCGTCATCGGCATCGTCGAACTCTGGGTCGTCGAACCCGGGTGTCAGGCCGGGCGTTTCGATGGGCAATGGATCGGACAAGATGAGATCGTCCTTCGAGGCGGCTGTTCCCCGCCCCGGGCGGATATCGAAAATGCGCGAACCCCCATTCATATGCTTTGTTTACCACGATTTGCGTCGCCGGAAAGCGAATAGCGAAACCTCGTTTTAAGAGTTGCCTTGTACGAACGCGGCATGGCGTATGATCCTGGTGCAATCGATGCGACGCTGGCGGCCGCGGTGGGTGACGAACCCGCGCTGATCGCCGAGCTGCGCGAAGCGTTTCTCGACAGCGTTCAGCGCGGGCTGACCGGCCTCGAACGCGCGCGCGATGCCGAGGGCTGGCAAGCCGCGGCATGGCGGCTGAAAGGCCTGGCGGCAAGCTTCGGTGCAATCCGGCTGATGGCGATCGCGACCGAGGCGGCGACCGTTCCGCCACAGGATGTGGTCATGCTGCGCAAATTGCGTCGCGCGGTCGAGCGGCTCTGAAGAGCCCGCAGAACCGCTTCCTTCTGGCGCGCTGATGGGTGCATCCATCTCCTATCCCGTGTCTCGGGCCGATCCAACCGGGAGCTGGTCTTTGCCATTCGCGCCTTGACGTCCTAACAGCCGGATGATGCTGGCTGGATTGATTTTTGCGACTGAAGATGCCGACGACCGGCGCGGCACGCTGGCGGCGACCTTGCCGTTCGGCGGTCTGACGCTGATCGAGTTCCAGGCGCGGCTGGTGGTCGCGGCGGGCGCATCGCAGCTTATCGTCGTCGTTGCACGACTCACGCCCGAATTGCTTGGGGCGATCAGCCGGATCGGACGGCGCGGCGTTTCCGTCGATGTCGTGCGCAATGCGGTCGAAGCAAAACAGAAGATCCATCCGCTCGCTCGCGTCCTGGTCGTCGCCGATGGTCTGGTTACGACCGGCGATGTGGTGGGGATGATCAGCGCGGAGGCTGAGGATGCGATCCTGACCATGGCCGATCGCGACGCCATGCCGGGTTTCGAACGAGTCGGATCTGACGCCGCCTGGGCCGGGCTTGCGCTGCTTGATCCCAAGCGAATCGCCGAAGTCGCGGCGATGCCCCGGGATTATGACTTCCAATCGACATTGCTCCGCGTCGCGGCGCAGGCGCAGACCGCGCATCTCGCCATGCCGCCCGGCGCGGCTGGTGGCGCACATGGTATCGAGCGCGATTCGCGTACCCTGGCCGATCGCGGCAATGTCATCCTCGCTGCTTTGGTGTCCAAGCCGGTGGCCTGGGCGGACCGCTTCCTGCTCGCACCGCTTGCACGGCTGGTGCTGCCACGCCTGATGGCGCGGGGCATGCCGACCTGGGCGCTGATCGCCACGGGGTGTGTGATCGGGCTTGGCGCACTCGCGGCGATCTGGTTCGACTGGCCGGGCAGCGGAATCGTGCTGACCATGTTCAGTGCCCTGGCCTTTACCATTGGCGGCGCGCTCGCCTGGCTGCGGGACGAGGAAGCGCTGGCGCGCGCACAACGGGCGGCGATTCCCGGGTTCACGGCATTGGCCGTGCTCGAACTGGGGCACGTGACGAGCATGCTCACCGGCACCGCGACCGGATGGACCTTGTCGATCACGCTCATTGCCGTCGCTGCACTGGTTGAACGTGCGGCAGGCGACCAGACAAGGCGGATCTGGTGGAGCAGCCCGGTCGCTTATCTCATCACCATGCTGGTTCCGGTGGCCGCCGGATACCCGTTGATCGGGCTTGCGCTGGCGGCGATCTATGCGGGCGTGACGCTTTCCGCCGCGATTGAGGCGTTTCGCGAAAAGCCTTAGTGTCGTTTTAACGACATTTCCCTAAGCCTAGGCCCATGTCGATCAACGTTCGCGACATGGATGACGGCGCCCAGAGGGGGGCCAGCCCGCTGCTCATGCGCGCAGCTGGCGCAGACGCGCGTGCCGATCATCGGCTCGCGGTGGCGATCGACGACTTTTTTCTGCCTGACGATGCCCGGCTCGACGATCGATCGCGATCGGCGATGGCGACGGCGCTGGCCGCAATGGTGGTGTCGATCGACGGCGCACTGCGGCAGCACGCCGCGCGCCTGTTGACGGCGCGCGATGAAACCATTTTGGCTGAGATGTTGACGGCGCCGGGCACATCGGTGCTTGACCGGCTGGTGGTCGCGGGCTTGCTGCGCGATATGGATCTGATGCGCGAACTGGTGGCGCGGGTGCAGCAGGATACGCTGGGCGATGCTTTGCCGGCGGCTGCGCCCGATGAACCCGAACGGCCGAGCTTGCTCGCGCGCCTCGTCAATCAACCCGATTCGGTCGTGGCGGGCGGGGCGATGGCGCTACTGACAGCGGAAGGCCGACGGCGCGGTGCAGGCGATGGGGGTGTGGGGTCGCATACCGACTTGCCGGCTGATCTTCATCATCGGCTGGTCTGGTGGGTCGCGGCCGCGTTGCGTGAACGCTTTGCGACTGGTGCGGACGAAACGATGGCGGCACTGGATCGCGCACTGGCCGAAGCGGCGGTGCGCAGCCTTGCCGCGCATGATGAGGGCGACCGGCTGGAAGCGGCGGCGATGCGGTTGGCGGGGGCGATCGAGGCGACGCCGCGCGAACTGCCCGACTTGCTGGTTGAGACGCTTGGTAATCGGCGCATCGCGCTGTTCATCGCGCTGATCGCGCACGCAATGGGGCTGGACTTCAGCCAGGCGCGCGAGGTCGTGCTCGACCCGGATTCAGCCCGGCTGTGGCTGGTCCTGCGCGCGCTCGAGCTGGACCGCGAACCGATCGCCCGGATCGGCCTTGCGCTGTGCGACGCCGATCCGCGTCGCGATATCGAAGCCTTTGCCGATTCGATCGACACGATCGCCGGAACGCCGGCTGATATGGCACGCGCCGCGCTCGCGCCGCTCAGGCTTCACCCGGATTACCGCGCCGCGTTGCTTGCGCTGGCACGGAGGCGGGCGTGAACGTGCTCGATTCCAGCCTGCCGCCCGTGCGCGGTCTGCTTGATCCCGCGGGCCGCCTGGTCGAGGCCGATCAGCGGCTGCACGAACTCAACACCCGCGCTGGCGGCAGTCTGGGTCAACCGATCGCGATCCCGCAAGTCGCGACGCTGGCGCGGCTGGCGCAGCGTCTCGGCATTCTGATCTCGCGCGGTGTCGTCGCGGGCGATGGCGATGGCGATGTCGATCTCTGGGTTCGCGCCAGCCCCGATGCCAAGGGCGTCCGCCTGGAGATTACTGGCTGGCGGATGCGCTCGGCCTGGCGGCCCGGTGCCCCCGATGGCGAGCGCGAAGGCGATTTCCTGCGCAGCGGCGCGGATTGGTTGTGGGAAACCGACTCGGCGCTCAGGTTGAGCTTCCTGTCGATCACCGTGGGCACGAAATATGGCTTCGACGCAGGCGAGATGCTTGGCCAGCCGCTGACGCGCCTGTTCCTGCTCGGCGAGGACCGCGAAGGGGCATTTCCGATCCTGGGCGGACTGGCGATGCGGCAGCGCTTTGACGATCAGCGCGCGATCGTCCGTCCAACGGGCCAGGCGGTGCGGCTGGCGGCGACGCCGCGCACTGACAGCCAGGGCGTCTTCGCGGGCTTTATCGGCGCCGCGCATATGCTCGATCCCGAACCCGCCGCCGTTGCGCCATTTCCGGAGAATGAAGGCGTGTCGGGCGCCTTTGCCGCGCGGCTCGATGCCGCGCTGCGTACACCGCTCGGCCGGATTATCGCCAATGCCGACAGTATCAATGCGCAGTCCGAAGGTCCGCTGCGCCAGGACTATGCCGATTACGCCGCCGACATTGCCAGCGCGGGTCGGCACTTGATGGGGCTGGTCGACGATCTGGTCGATCTGCAGGCAATCGAACGTCCCGACTTCAAGGTCGCCGCCGAGGCGATCGACCTGGCCGATGTATCGCGCCGCGCGGCGGGGCTTCTCGGCGTCCGCGCGAGCGAAGCCAAGGTCCGTATCGACAAGCCCGCGCTCGAGGATGTGCTGCCCGCGACCGGCGAGTTCCGCCGCACGTTGCAGATATTGGTCAACCTGATCGGCAATGCGGTGCGCTATTCGCCCACCGATGGCATGGTATGGATCCGCGCCGAGCGGGAAGGTGACATCGCCGCGGTGATCGTCGCCGACCAGGGCAAGGGCATTGCGATCGAAGACCAGAAGCGCATCTTCGAGAAGTTCGAGCGTGTCGATCCACGTGAAGCGGGCGGCAGCGGATTGGGGCTGTACATCGCACGCCGCTTGGCGCGGGCGATGGGCGGCGACATCACGGTCGACAGCGCGCCGGGGCAGGGAGCACGGTTCGTCTTTACCTTGCCGTATCGCGGCTAGGCTGCGCGCAACATCATCCACGATCGGATCAATCGATCGCGCAGCAGCTGAGCATTTTCAAGCAAGCGGGAAATGCGCTATGTCCGCCCCATCACGCGTCCATCGCGAGGGCTTTATGCCGGGACTTGATCGCCGATCCGCAATCGTGGGACTTGGCCTTGCAGCGGGCGGGCTGGCCGTTTCGTCACGTGCCGGCTTGCTGCAGGGTGTTACGCAACCGCGCGTGCGCCCCAATCTGTACAATTGCGAGGGGTGCGAAGCAGTCGGGGAGCGTTCGCCGGAAAAGCTTCACGCGTCGCTAGTGCTGGCGAACAAGGCCGAACCGGGCGAACGCATGATCCTGAGCGGGCGCGTGCTCACCGCTGACGGCGCCAGGCCGGCGGCGAATGTCGTCATCTACGCGCATCACACCAATGCCGCTGGGCGCTACGCCAATGGCTCGAGCGAGTCCGAATGGAGCCGCCGGCATGGACGGTTGCGCGGCTGGGTCAGGACCGGCAGCGATGGGCGCTATGCATTCGATACGATCAAGCCGGCGCCCTATCCGAACGAAACCATGCCGGCGCATGTTCATCTGTTCATCGCTGAAGCGGGCCATCCGGCCTATTATATCGATGACGTGGTGTTCGATGGAGAGTTCGGCGTGACGCCCCGGTATCGCCGGGCACAGGAGTTGCGCGGCGGGTCGGGTATCATCCGGCTCGAACGGAGCGCGGCGGGGGTTTGGCTGGCCATGCGCGATATCCGGTTGGAGCGGCATGCCTGAACCCGAGCGCTATTTGATCGAAGAAGCCGGCTAAGGCTAGAGCCGCCGCGACCAGACGATCAAGCCAATCCCGAACACCGCGATGATCCCGCCGTAGATCACCCATTGCCCCTGCGCGAGCATGAAGCTCGACGCCGGCCACATGATGAGGCCGAGGCCCTGACCGCAGAAAAACAGGCCGAACAGCGTCACCAGGACGCCGGCGGCCTGCATTACGGTCTTGATCAACGCTTCTCGACCGAGATGTAATCGCGCTGCGTCGGGCCGGTGTAGAGCTGACGCGGGCGACCGATCTTCTGCTCCGGATCGGCGATCATCTCGTTCCACTGCGCGACCCAACCGACGGTGCGGGCAAGGGCGAACAAAGCGGTGAACATCGTCGTCGGGAAACCGATCGCCGACAGGATTACGCCGGAATAGAAATCGACGTTCGGGAACAGCTTCTTCTCGATGAAGTACGGATCGTTGAGCGCCATTTCCTCGAGCTTCAGCGCGACGTCGAACACGGGATCGGTGACGCCGAGTTCGCCAAGCACTTCACGCACGGTTTCCTGCATCACCGTCGCGCGCGGATCGTAATTCTTGTACACGCGGTGACCGAAGCCCATCAGGCGGAACGGATCGTTCTTGTCCTTGGCACGGGCGATATACTCCGGAATGCGATCGACCGTGCCGATCTCGCGCAGCATGTTGAGTGCGGCTTCGTTGGCGCCGCCATGCGCGGGCCCCCACAGACAAGCGATGCCGGCTGCGATGCAGGCGAACGGGTTGGCGCCCGAAGAGCCGGCGAGCCGCACGGTCGAGGTCGACGCGTTCTGCTCATGGTCGGCATGGAGAATGAAGATGCGATCGAGCGCGCGCTCGACCACCGGATTGACGACATATTCCTCGGCCGGAACGCCGAAGGTCATACGCAGGAAATTGCCGGTGTAGGACAAGGAATTGTCGGGGTAGAGGAAGGGCTGCCCGACGGTATATTTATACGCCATGGCGGCGATCGTCGGCATCTTCGCGATCAGCCGGTGGCTGGCGATCATGCGCTGGCGCGGATCGGTGATGTCGGCCGAATCGTGATAAAAGGCCGAAAGTGCGCCGACCACGCCGCACATCACCGCCATCGGATGCGCGTCACGACGGAAGCCGCGATAAAAGGTCGCCAACTGCTCGTGCACCATGGTGTGACGGCTGATCGTGTAGCTGAAATTGTCGAGCTCGTCCTTCGTAGGAAGCTCGCCATTGAGCAGCAGGTAGGAGACTTCCATGAAGCTCGACTGCTTTGACAGGTCGCCGATCGTATAGCCGCGATGCAGCAGCACGCCTTCGTCGCCATCGATATAGGTGATCGCGGAATCGCAGCTGGCGGTTGAGGTGAAGCCGGGATCGTAGGTGAACTTGCCGGTCTGGGCATAGAGCTTGCGGATATCGATCACGTCGGGACCGACGCTGCCCGGCATCACGGCAAAATCCAGATCCTTGCCGCCAACGCTCAGCTTTGCGGTGTCGCTCATCGAATTAGGTCCTTTACGTTCCCGCCCAACCTTTTTGACGGGTCAGGCGGCCATCTGGTCGGCGATCCGGCCGAGGCTCTCGTCGCGCCCGAGCAGGTCGAGCACTTCGAATATCCCGGGCGAGGTCTTCTTGCCCGTCAATGCCGCGCGCAATGGTTGCGCGACCTGACCCAGCTTCGTCCCCGCTTCGTCGGCAACCTGCCGAACCGCGTCTTCGAGTTTCTCCGTATCCCAGCCGTCGAGCGCGTCAAGCTTGCTATGTGCAAGTGCGAGAATTCTGCGTCCATCAGCAGTCAGGAGATCGGCGGCGGCATGGTCGATTTCAAGGGGACGAGCGCGGAACAGGAAGGCAGTGCCGCTGGTCAGCTCGATCAGATTGGCGGCGCGCGGTTTCAATGCTGCCATGCTGCGACGCAAAAGATCGCGCTGCCGGTCATCGACGTCGAAGTCGAGCCGGTCGGCGACCATATCGGCCAGTCGCGCATCGTCGGCGAGGCGGATATAATGACCGTTCAGGTTTTCCAGTTTCTTCAAATCGAACCGGCTTGGTGATTTTCCCACCCCATCAAGCGTGAACCATTCGATCGCCTGTTCGCGGCTGATGATTTCGTCATCGCCATGCCCCCAGCCGAGGCGGAGCAGATAATTGTTCAGCGCCTCAGGCAGAATACCCGCCTCGTCGCGATAGAATTCGACCCCGACCGCGCCGTGGCGCTTGGACAATTTGCCGCCGTCATGTCCGTGGATCATCGGCACATGAGCATAGATCGGCTCAGGCCAGCCCATACCGCGAATCACCGCAAGCTGGCGGAACGCGTTGTTGAGATGGTCGTCGCCGCGAATGACGTGCGTGACGCCCATATCATGGTCGTCGACCACCACGGCGAGCATATAGGTCGGCGTGCCGTCCGACCGGAGTAGGACGAAATCGTCAAGCTCGGCATTCTGGACGGTGATCGAACCCTGAACCTGATCATCGATCGTCGTGGCGCCGTCCTTCGGCGCCTTGATCCGCACCACGAAAGGCGCGCCCTCCGGCGCCTCGCTCTCGTCGCGGTCGCGCCAGCGGCCATCATAGCGCATCGGCAGCTTAGCTGTCTTCTGGCTTTCGCGGAGCGCGGTCAGCTCTTCGGCCGTTGCATAGCATTTATAGGCGTGGCCCGAAGCGAGCAACTGATGCGCGACTTCGGCATGGCGCGGGGCGCGCTCGAATTGAAAGATCGCATCGCCGTCCCAATTCAGGTCAAGCCAGGTCATCGAATCGAGAATCGCGTCAATCGCCGGCTGAGTCGAGCGCGCGCGATCTGTATCCTCAATGCGCAGCAGGAACTTGCCGCCATTCGCCTTGGCGAACAGCCAATTGAACAGCGCGGTGCGCGCGCCGCCGATATGCAGGAAGCCGGTTGGCGACGGTGCGAAACGAGTGACGACTTGCCCAGGTATCGGGGTAGCCGCCGAAACGCCCGGAGCGGCGGCATCAGTAATTGCGCTCAAGCGCGCATCCTTTCAGACTTGTATCAGATGGCCAGTTCAGCCGACCACGCCCCTAGCACGCGACCTTGGCCGCTTCAAATCGGCCTGGGCACTCGTGCATCGGCCGTGCGTGATGCGCTGGAGCACTGGTTGGAGGAGGAACGCGATCAGTTGATACTGTGGCTGCCGGTGGCGATCGGGGCCGGCATCACTGCCTGGCTGGTCCTGCCCGACCCGTTGGCATGGACCACGGCGTTGCTGGCGATGGCGGCCATGGCCTTGCTGGCGCTGGCGATCGGGCGCGGCGGCAGGGCTGAGCGCGCACTTGGCATTGGCGCGCTGGCCATGGCGATCGGCCTATCGCTGATCTGGTGGCGGGCGAGCGATGCAGCGGGGGGTGTGCTGACGCGACCGGTCATTACGACGTTCGAGGCACGGGTCGAATCGGTCGAGCCGTTGGCGGCGCGCGGTCTGGTGCGGTTGCGGCTCGCGACGATCCGTGTTGCCGATCAGTCGGCGGACCGGTTCGGTCGCACGACCGTGCTGCCCGGCCATGTACGGGTCAATCTGGCCGAAGCTGATGTTCCGGCGGCGTTGACGCGTGGCGCGACGATCAGATTGCAGGCCCGGCTGATGCCGCCGCCGCAACCCGCCGTACCGGGGGCGTATGATTATGCGCGCGTGGCCTGGTTTGATGAGATCGGCGGCACCGGGCGCGGATTTGCGCCGGTTACGATCATCGCATCTGGGGATGCGCAGGGAGGCGGCCTGCGCGACCGGCTGTCACGTCACATCCAGACGCGGGTCGCAGGGAGTGCCGGCGGTATCGCCAGCGCGCTTGCGACCGGTGATCAAGGCGCCATTGCGGAAGAAGATGCCGAGGCGATGCGGCGTTCGGGTCTGGCGCATCTCCTGTCGGTAAGCGGGCTGCACATCACCGCGGTGGTCGCGGCGATGATGCTGGTGGTGTTGCGTCTGCTGGCACTCAGCCCATGGCTGGCGCTGCGCTTTCGATTGCCGCTGATCGCGGCGGCGGCAGGTGCCGCGGCGGCGATCGGGTACACGCTGTTGACAGGATCGCAGGTGCCGACGATCCGATCCTGTGTCGCGGCGCTGCTCGTGCTGGTCGCGCTGGCGATGGGACGCGAGGCGATGACTTTGCGGCTGGTCGCGGCGGGCGCAGTGGTCGTGCTGCTGCTCTGGCCTGAATCGCTGGCGGGACCCAGTTTCCAACTCTCCTTCGCCGCGATCACAGCGATCATCGCGCTGCACGAACATCCTCGCATCAAGGCATGGTTCGCGCCGCGCGACGAGCGCTGGATCGCCAAGCTAGGCCGCAACCTTGGATCTTTGGTGCTGACCGGGCTGTTGGTCGAATTCTCGCTCATGCCGATCGCCTTGTTCCATTTCCACAAGGCGGGTTTCTACGGCGCGGCGGCGAACATCATCGCGATTCCCTGGACGACGTTCATTGTCATGCCGCTTGAGGCGCTGGCGCTGCTGCTCGATCTGGTTGGCCTTGGTGCGCCCCTGTGGTGGCTGACGGCAGGGGCGCTTAACCTGCTGCTATGGCTGGCTCGAACCACAGCGGGTTTGCCGGGATCGGTGGCCGCGCTGCCCGCGATGCCTGCCATCGCTTACGCGCTGATCGTGATTGGCGGCTTGTGGATCGCGTTATGGCGAACGCGGTGGCGGCGATTGGGGCTCGTGCCGCTGATCATCGGCAGCATCTGGTCGCTGATGACGCCCGCGCCCGACCTGTTGGTGACCGGAGACGGACGGCATGTGGCGATACGTACGGCGCGAGGTGGGTTGGCGCTGCTCCGCGACCGCGTCGGCGACTATACGTCGGACATGCTGGCGGAGAATGGCGGTGTGGACGGCACGCCCCTATTGCTGGCCGATCAACCCGAAGCGCGATGCAATCGCGACCTATGCCTGGCCGAGCGACGCGCAGGGGGACGAACCTGGCGCATCCTCGTCACGCGGAGCGTCTATCTTGTTCCGGCGGACGAATTGATCGCGGCATGCCGGGGTGCCGACATCGTGATCTCCGAGCGGCGGCTGCCGCCGGCATGTACGCCACGCTGGCTGAAGCTTGATCGCCCGACCCTGACGCGGACCGGCGGCGTGGCGATCACACTTTCCACTGGCAACGTCACCACAGTCTATCGTCCGGGCGATCACCACCCCTGGCGGACACCCGGTGTCGATATCAATCGTAGCGGCGGAGCAGGCCGGCAAGCTTACCCTGAACACGAACCTGGGCGGGGGAATAACGCTGCGCGTCATAAGCGCGGTTCGCCGGATCGAGCCGAACCATCGCGCCCTCGCGGCGGAAATATTTGAGCGTCGCTTCGCTGTCCTCGATCAACGCGACGACGATCTCCCCGTCGCGTGCCGTGTCGGCGCGACGGATGAGCGCATAATCGCCATCGAGAATGCCTGCCTCGACCATCGAATCGCCCGACACTTCAAGTGCATAATGTTCGCCATTGCCGAGCAAGGCGGCGGGCACCGCGAGCATCGAATGCCCTTCGAACGCTTCGATCGGCACACCAGCGGCGATACGGCCGTGCAGCGGAATCTCGATCACGTCATTGGCGGGTTCGGGCAAATTGCGGATATTGGGCGCAGTGGCGGGCGTCTTCCGCGCCGTGTCGCCGCGTTCCGGCATCTTCAGCACCTCAAGCGCGCGGGCGCGGTTGGGCAGGCGGCGGATGAACTGGCGTTCCTCAAGCGCACTGATCAGGCGGTGGACACCGGACTTCGACTTGAGGTCGAGAGCCTCTTTCATTTCCTCGAACGACGGCGACACGCCGCTTTCGGCGAGACGATCGTTGATGAAGCAGATCAGCTCATGCTGTTTGCGCGTTAGCATCCGTATATCCTTCGTCGGAACAGACTGGGAACGTTGTCGCAATGTTCCCTATGCTTGTCAAGTGACCCGCAACACCTCAACCAGATCCCCGGCTGCAACCGCAGCTGCATGAGGCGGACGGGCGATCAGGCAATCGGCGCGCGCGAGCGTGAGCAGCATCGACGAGTCCTGGATGGTCGAGGCGAAGACACGCCCGTCGCGCGTTTCGGCGCGCAAATAATCCTGCCGATGATCATTGGCAGGAAGGGCTTCGCCCAGAATTGCCGGCATGATGTGGGGCAGGGGATCGGCGGCACCGCCCATCGCAGCGATGAGCGGGCGGAGGAACAGAGTCGCGGTGACAAAGGCCGAAACCGGGTTGCCGGGCAGGCCAAGCATGACGGTGCCGCCGATCCTGCCCGCCATCATCGGTTTGCCCGGGCGCAGGGCGATACGCCAGAAATCGATGCTGCCGCCGGCCGCCTCCAGCGCCGGGCGAACGAGATCGTGATCGCCGACCGACGCACCGCCGGTGGTGACCAGAATATCAGCATCGACCTGACCGAACGCCGCGGTCATCACATCGAGCCGGTCGGGCAGGATGCCGAGATCGATCAATTCAACGGGCAAGTCGGCAAGCATTGCGGCGAGCATCGCGCCATTGCTTTCAGGCAGCTGCGCCCCGATGATCTCACTGCCGGAAGCGACGAGTTCGTCGCCGGTCGCGACGATCGCGACGCGGATCATCCGGTTGACCGGCAGCATGGCGTGTCCGCTGGTCGCGGCAAGCGCGATCCGGGCGGGGGTGAGGCGCTGTCCCGGTCGCAGCAGCAAATCGTCGGTCGTGAAATCCAGGCCTTTACGGCGCGTATTACCGCCCGATTTGCGCGGGCCTTCCCCGTTCAAGCTGACGATGGCCCCGTCGCGCACGGCTTCTTCCTGGATCATCACCGTGTCGGCGCCTTCGGGCATCGCAGCGCCAGTAAAGATGCGGACCGTTTCCGTCGGGCCGACCTTGCCGGCAAAGGGGCGACCAGCGGCGCTTTCCCCGATCAGCGTGAAGGGACCGGGCAGATCGGCGAAGCGAATCGCATAGCCGTCCATCGCCGAAAGGTCGGCGGCTGGCTGGGTACGACGTGCCAGAATATCGCCGGCGGCCCAGCGCCCGGCCGCGAGGCGCAGCGGCAGCGTTTCGCTCGCGACCCGGGGGGCAAGGTCGAAGAGCCGGGCCTGGGCTTCGGCAACGGGAATGAGCGGGCTGGGCGACTGAACCATGGCACCCATCGCTGTCATATTCGAGGCGCGGGGAACAGCGGGATTCAACCGGCGCTCCAGCCGCCCGATTTGCCGCCGGTCTTGCTCAACAGCCTGACGCCGTCGATCACCATGGCCTTATCCAACGCCTTTGCCATGTCATAGATGGTCAGCAATGCGACCGAGACCGCAGTCAGCGCTTCCATCTCCACGCCGGTCTTGCCGTCGGTGGTGGCGGTGGCGGTGGCGTCGATGCCGCTATCATCGATCCGCAGCTCGATCGCGACGCGCGACAGCGGCAAGGGATGGCAAAGTGGAATGAGGTCGCTGGTGCGCTTGGCCGCCATGATTCCAGCCACGCGCGCGACGGCAAGCACATCGCCCTTGGTCACGGCGCCGTCGCGGATCGCGCCGGCGGCGGCGTGCGACATGGTGATGCGACCTGTGGCGATCGCTTTGCGTGCGGTGACTTGCTTGCCTGAAACATCGACCATCTGCGCGGCACCGGCATCGTCGAGATGGGTGAGTTTCGTCATTTGATTGCCATTCTAACTGTTCGTTTCGGGCAAAGTCGAAAAACGGGACTTGGCGTTGCTCGGCGGTCTCTCGGCTTCGCTCGAAACGAACGGAGAGATTCACCGCTGCCCGTCATCCGATCAGCGCCCTGGTTGCCGCCTCGATATCGCGCTGGCGCATCAATGCTTCGCCGATCAGGAAGCATTTGACGCCCCGTTCGGCCATCGCGTCGAGATCGGCGCGCGTCGTCAGCCCGCTTTCGGCAACGAACGTGCAATCGGCGGGCGCCTTCGACACCAGTTCATAGGTGCGCGCGAAATCGACCGTGAAGTCGCGCAGGTTTCGGTTGTTGACGCCGATCAGCCGCGATTTGAGCTTCATCGCGCGGTCGAGTTCCTTCGCGTCATGCACTTCCACCAGTACATCCATGCCACACTCGATTGCCGCCGCCTCGATTTCAGCAAGCAATGTATCGTCGAGCGCGGCCATGATGAGCAGAATCGCATCGGCACCGATGGCACGCGCTTCAGGTACCTGCCAGGCATCGACCATGAAGTCCTTGCGCAACACCGGCAAGGAGCAGACCGCGCGCGCTGCGGTCAGGTAGGAATCGGCACCCTGAAACCAGCTCTCGTCGGTCAGCACCGACAGGCACGTCGCGCCGCCGGCCTGATAGGCGCGGGCATGGGCGGGCGGATCGAAATCTTCGCGGATCAGCCCCTTGGACGGGCTGGCCTTTTTGATCTCGGCGATCAGCGCATGGCCGGTCGCGGCTTTCGCATCGAGCGCGGCACGGAACCCGCGCGGCGGAGTCTGCCCGGCGATCCGCGCATCGAGATCGGCGAGCGGCGTGGTCGCTTTGCGTGCGGTCACTTCGGCGCGCTTGGTTTCGAGGATACGGTCGAGAATATCAGTCATGAATAGGCGATCCAGCGATCGAGCAATGCATTGGCCTGGCCGGAATCGATCGCCTCGCGGGCGGCGTCCACGCCATCGGTCAATGTCTCGCTATGGCCCGCGACCATCAGGGCCGCGGCGGAGTTGAGCAATACGGCGTCGCGATAACCACCGGTTTCGCCAGCGAGCAGGCGACGCAGCGCGGCGGCATTATAGGCTGGGTCGCCGCCATGGATCGCGGCGATCGGATGGCGCGGCAGGCCGGCATCCTCGGGGGCGATGCGCGCGGGCATCTTCAGGCTGCCGACGCTGACCGCGATGCTCGGCCCGGCGCCGGACAGCTCGTCGAGCCCTTCCTCACCCGAAATCACGAGCGCGGCCTCGGTGCCGAGTTGCTCAAGCGCTTCGGCATAGACGGCGGTATAATCGGGCCGTGCGATCCCAATCAGCTGGCGTCCGACACGTGCGGGGTTGGCGAGCGGGCCCATCAGGTTGAAGATGGTGCGGCGGCCGATCTTCTTGCGGATCGGGGTGATGCGCTTCATCGCCGGATGGTGGTTGCCGGCGAAGAGGAAGGCGATGCCGATGTCGCGCAAGCTCGCCTCGGCCAGGCGCCCGGCGCGTTCCATGTCGAGACCAAGCATTTCGAGTGTGTCGGCGGCGCCGGCCTTGCTTGAGGCGGCCCGGTTGCCATGCTTGGCGACCGGGATACCGCGCGCCGCGACCACCAGTGAGACAGCGGTCGAGACGTTGAGCGTATGATGCCCGTCGCCACCGGTGCCGCAGACATCCACCGAGCCGGCTGGTGCCGCGATGGGGATCAGGCGGGCGCGGAGCGCGCGGGCGGCTTCGGCGATCTCGATGCTGGTCTCGCCGCGCTCGGTGAGCGCGATGAGGAAGTCGGCCACTGCCTCCTCCGACGTTCGCGCATCGAGAATATCGGCAAACGCCTGCGCTGCGGATTCATGCGACAGCGGCGTGCTCGGATCAGGCAGCAAGCTGGTGACGGTCACGCCAGCGCCTTTACCGTGATGCCGGCGAGGCGCAGAAAATTGGCCAGCATCGCATGGCCATGTTCGGTGGCGATGCTTTCGGGGTGGAACTGCACGCCATGGATTGGCAGCGTCGCATGGCGGAAGCCCATCACCGATCCATCGCCAGCGGTCGCGTTGACGACCAGATCCCCGGGAATGTCCTCGACGATCAGCGAATGGTAGCGCGTCGCAGTGAACGGGCTGGGCAGACCTTCGAACAGGCCGGTGCCGTCATGGCTGACCGGGGAGGTCTTGCCGTGCATCAGGCCGCCGCGCACCACGTGCCCGCCGAAATGCTGGCCGATCGCCTGATGGCCCAGGCACACGCCAAGCAGCGGTTTGTGCGCCTCGGCACAGGCCGCGACCAGATCGAGACTGATTCCCGCCTCATTGGGTGTACAGGGGCCGGGGGAAATCAGGAATGCCTGCGCATTGCTGGCGATCGCATCACGCGCGGTCAGCGCGTCGTTGCGCACGACCTTCACCTCGGCGCCCAGCTCCATCAGATAATGGACCAGGTTCCAGGTGAAGCTGTCATAATTGTCGATGACCAGGATCATGCACGCGCCGCTAGCGCTTTTGCATCACCACCACAATCGGTCCGATAGGTGCCCCTGCATCGCGACGCCCCGCTTTGGTCTCCCATAGCGACGATACCGTGCCGTCGAGATACAGTGCATTCGGGCAGTTCAGGCGGTCGCGAAAGAGCCGGGCAAATTTCCCGAATGACACGGGCGCGTTGCTGATCGCGAAAAAGGCCCGTCCTTCGCCGTCGACGCAAACGCCGTTGCGGATGTAGCGCGATGGCCCATTTTCGTCGAACGCGGCATTGTAACGGCCATCCTTCACCAGCATCGGGCCCGATTGAGTCGCGAAATGGATTCCGCCAGTTCGCCGTGCTGCGAAGGCTGAGGCCGTCGCGATGTGCCAGCCGCTGTCGTCGCCATAGAAAACGCCATTGGGCTTCATGTAGAAATTGCCCGTGCCGCCGCGCTGGTTGAGCGACTGCAATTCCCGGCCCTGTTCGACGTACAGGCCGATCGGCAAGCCGCGATCGTCGAACATGCCGGCGTTCATCGCGAACACCAGCCGGTCCCGCCGACTTCCCAATGCCGGCTCGAGCCGGGCGAAGCCACGCAGCGGCTTTCCCTCGCGGTCCAACTCGGCGAGTTCGATGACGTGTTGGGTCGGGTCGGCCGTGCAAACGGTCATCGGTACATCGTCGAAGATGATCGGTTCGCAGCTATCGCGCTTCCCGGTCGGATACGGTCGAGAAGCTTCGGCCGCGTTGCCCGGGCCGTTGCTCGCGTCGCACCCGCCAGCGAACAACGATATAGCGCAGAAAATGGCCCTGATGCTCGCGACTCGGTTCATTGGGTTAAGGTATCAGCACCAAATTCGTTACGCCGCCCGTTTTTCGCCCCAATCGGGGTAGAGGGAGCATCGTTCAGGGTGGAGCAATTGGCGTTGGCGGACGTTGATACCGCCACAGGAGTCGTAATCGATGATCCGTTTTCCCATTGCAGTGATGTTGCTGGCCCTTCCTGCGGCGCTCATCGCCCAGGACAAGCCGGCAACCGACGGCAGCACGCCGTTGAAGCGCATTCGCAACGTCCAGATCCAGAAGGGCGAGAAATGCCCGCCGGCCGCAGGCGATGAGATCGTCGTGTGCGGGACGCTGGAGGAGCCTTATCGCATCCCGAAACAGTTCCGCGAATCGAAGCCTGACGCGGCGAATCAGAGCTGGGTCAACCGCGCCGCGACGATCGACGAAGTCGGCCGTGTCGCCGGCGGATTGCCCAACACCTGCTCGCCGGTCGGGACCGGCGGCCAGACCGGCTGCGTTACCAAGATGCTGCGCGAATACACAGCGGAGAAGGTCGAGAAGAAAAGGCTGGAATCGAGCGTTCCCTGAGGCAGGTCCGGCGGCAGTTCCCAGGAACTGCCGCAGTTACTGACCGAAACCAGCCTCGCCTGCGCGTGCGATCGCTTCGCGGGCGGCGGCGAGCAGGGCACCGGCCTTGGCCTCGCATTCCCGCTGCTCATAGGCTGGGTCGCTGTCGGCAACGATGCCCGCACCGGCCTGTACATGCATCATGCCGTCCTTCACGACTGCCGTTCTGAGCACGATGCAGCTGTCCATTGATCCGTCGGGCGAGAAATACCCCACGCCGCCGGCATAGGCGCCGCGCTTCTCCGATTCGAGTTCGGCAATGATTTCGCAGGCGCGAACTTTCGGCGCGCCACTGACCGTGCCGGCCGGGAAGCCCGCGAGGATCGCGTCGATCGCGTCATGATCCTTGCCCAGTCGGCCGACGACGTTCGACACGATGTGCATGACATGGCTGTAGAATTCGACGGTATAGCTGTCAGTGACGGTGACCGTCCCGGCATCCGCCACGCGCCCGACATCGTTGCGGCCGAGGTCGAGCAGCATGAGATGCTCGGCGCGTTCCTTGGGATCGGCGAGCAGGTCGGCGCGGTTGGTCTGGTCCTCCGTCGCGGTTTTTCCGCGTGGGCGCGTACCCGCGATCGGGCGAATGGTGACTTCGCCGTCGCGGACCCGAACGAGGATCTCGGGGCTTGATCCAGTCAGCGCGAAGCCGGGCAAGTCGAGATGATACAGGAAGGGTGACGGGTTGATGCGACGGAGCGCGCGGTAAAGCTCGATCGGCGGGAGTGCGAAGGGCAGGGTGAAACGCTGTGCCAGGACGACCTGAAAGATGTCGCCCGCGACGATATAATCCTTCGCCCGCGCGACCATCTCGCCATAGCGGCCGGGCGGCAGGACCGGATCGAGGGTGACATCGGCGAGGTCGGCGCGCACCGGTGGCGGTAGCCCGGCACTGGCCAGGCGCGCGGCCACCATGTCGATTCGTTCCTCGGCTTCGGCGACGATCGCTGCGGGCGTTCGGGTAGCGTCGGGCCAGACCGGCGCGACGAGGAACAGCGCGTCAGCCAGCCGGTCGAAGATCACGATGACGGTCGGGCGCACGAACATCATGTCGGGCAGGCCGAGCGGGTCGGCGTCGGGGCGGGGCAGCTTCTCTACCAGGCCGACGGTTTCATAGCCGAAATAACCGACCAGGCAGGCCAGCGCGCGCGGCAGTTCGGCGGGCACGTCCATGCGGCAATCGGCGACCAGCGTGCGCAAGGCATTCAGCGTTGGCGCTTCGCACGGCGCGAAGGCGTCGCGATCGGAAAGCCAGTGGCGGTTGATCTCCGCCCGGTTGCCCTCGGCGCGGAACACCAGGTCGGGTGCGAGGCCGATCAGGCTGTGCCGGCCGCGGATCGCGCCGCCTTCGACCGATTCGAGCAGGAAGTCGCCGCGCCCGGGTTCGATCAGTTTCAGCGCCGCGGCGACTGGCGTTTCGGTGTCGGCGATCTGCCGGCGCCACACCAGTGCCGGCCGGCCCGCTGCAAGCGCGCCAGCAGGATCGAAGCCGTTCCCGGCACTACCAGGATTAATTGCCGCCGCCCTGGCCGGTCAGCGCCGCCCGGACCGTGGCGATCGCCTTGTCGTTCTTCTTCACGCCAACCTGGCGGCGTACCGCCTCGATGAACTGCGCGGTATATTCATTGCCGATGACCTTGCCGAGATCGGTGCGGGTTGCCTGGACGATATTCGGCTGGTTGGCGGCATTACCGCGCTCGATATGGTTCAGATAGACGATAGCCCAGCCTTCGTTATTGCCCAGTTCGAGCCGCTTGCTGGTCTTTTCCGACATGCTGAACATCAGCGCGATCGGCGGCGGGATATTGCGGCCGGCACTGGCAAGCTGCGCGCGCGACGAATTGATCGGCTGGAGCGGCGGCGTCTTCACCCCGCTAGCCGCAAAGGCCTGCGCGATCGGGGTGCCCTTGTTGATCTTGGCGACAATATCGTCCGCAACCTTGCGCGCTGCGACGCGCGCGCGGTCGAGCGCAAAATCGCGTGCGACAACGGGACGGATCTGGGTCAGCGCCGATGCGGCGGCGGGGACGACCCGGTCCAGGCCGACCACGGCAAAGCCGCCTTCCTGGTCCATTGGCACCAGTTGCGGGCTGTCGCCCTGCTCCATGGCGAAAGCGGCGGCGACGACCGGGAGGAAGTCGGGAGCCGCCTTGACGGTCGCATCGTCGGGGTTGCGCCCATCGGAGAGCAAGGCCGGGGTGACCTGAGCGCTCAGCTTCTGATCGGCAATGACTTCCGCGAACGTGGCGTTTTTGGACGTCGCATCGTCGATTGCATCATGCATCGCGCCGAGCGCCTGGGTGGTCTTTTCCTTGGTCAGCGCGGCGATCAATTCCGGTTTGGCCTGTTCGAGCGTCTTGCCTGCGACTTGTTCGATCGCATCGACGCGAATGACCGTGAAGCCGAGCGCGGAGCGCAGCGGCCCGACCACCGCACCCTTGGCGGCGCCAAAGGCCGCGTCGGCGAGCGCGGAGGAGCTTTGACCGGCATAAGCGGCTTTCTCGACCCCGGTCAGCGTCGCCGGTTCAAGCCCGGCGGCACGCGCGGCGGTTTCGATCGGCGTGCCCGCCTTCACCTTGGTGGCGAGCGCATCGGCCGATGCCTTGTCGGCCAGGATGACCTGGACAAGCGTGCGTTTTTCGGTCGGCGCGTATTTGGCGCGCTGCGACTGATAAGCGTCGGCGATTTCCTTATCGGTCGGCGCGGTCGATCCCTTGAGCTGGTCATGGGTCACAACGGCGTAGCGGATCACGCGGCGCTCGGGGACCGTGTAGCGCGCGATGTTGCGCTTGTAGAAAGTGGCGACTTCGGCATCGGTCGGCGGCGCCCCCGCGCCCATCGCCTGGGTCGGAATGAAGCCGACCTGGCCCTCGCGCTTTTCGAGCAGCAGCGAGGCATAGGGCAGGGCGAGCTGCTGCGGCACCTGATTGGCGCCGCCGGTCGGCGCAACGAGCTGCTGTCCGATCATCGAGCGCGCGATGTCGGTGCGCACTTGCTGGTCGGTCAGTCGCTGTTGGGCGAGCAATTGCTGATAGAGTGTCTGGCTGAACTTGCCGTCCACGCCGTGCAACGACGGGATGCTCGCAATCTGGCCGTCAATGGCGCGCTTGCTGACGACCATGCCCTGATCCTTGCCGAACTGCTCAAGCGCCAGGCCGTCGATCGTCCGGTTCAGACTGCCTTCCAGGCCGCCATTGTTGACATAAGTGATCATGTCGAGCCCAGGCTGCTGCTGGCGGAAATTCTCCATCTCGCTCTGCACGCGGGTTCGGAGTTCGATCTCAGTCAGCTTTTGCTTGCCGACCGTCGCCACCGCATCGCCGGTCAGCTTTGCCCCCGATGAACCAAGTCCGTTGATATCGCCTGCCGCGAACGCCAGCCCGATGATCGCGAGAAAGGCGAAGGTGACGAGCAGGCCGACCTTCGAATTGATCAGGCGGCGGATAAGGCTGAGCATGGGGGACCAATCTGTTGAACGCGCGGAATCACCACCGCTTTACGGGCAGCGTCCCGCCGCTTCAAGCGTGCGGAGTCGGGCTTGTGCTGTCGGGGCGGGCGGCTCTATCGGGCAGCAGGAATTTTGGAGGGTGCAGATGATACGACGCAAGCTGATCGCGGGCAATTGGAAGATGAACGGCGATCTCGCCGCATTGGCCGAACTCGACGCGATCGCCGGAGCGGCGCTGGCTCATCCGGGTGTCGATGTCGCGATTGCCGTGCCGGCGACCCTGATCGCCGCGGCGGGACGTGGGCCCGATCTCGCGATCGGCGCGCAGGATGTTCATGCCGCCGACAAGGGCGCGCATACCGGCTGTGTCTCCGCGGCGATGATCCGCGAGGCGGGCGCAGGCTTCTCGATCGTCGGCCATAGCGAGCGCCGCGCCGACCAGCACGAAACCGACGCGGAGGTGAAGGCCAAGGCGGAGGCGCTGCACCGTCAGGGCCTGAATGCGATCCTGTGCATCGGCGAGACATTGGATGAGCGCGACGCGGGGCGGGCCGAGGCGGTAGTGACGGGGCAACTCGCCGGCTCCTTGCCGGACGGCGCCGGGGCGGCGTGGCTGTCGATCGCGTACGAACCGGTCTGGGCGATCGGCACCGGGCGGACGCCGACCGTTGCGGATGTGACGGCGATGCACGGCGCGATCCGGGCGAAGCTGCGCGCGCTGATCGGCGACGAAGCGGATGCGGTGCGGTTGCTCTATGGCGGGTCGGTGACGGGCGACAACGCCAGTCAGTTGCTTGGCGCCGGGGATGTCGATGGCGCACTGGTCGGCGGCGCAAGCCTGACCGCCGCGAAGTTCGTGCCGATCATCACGGCGGGAGCGGCACTGTAATTGCCGTTAGGATAGGCTATCTTCACGCGGGGGCTGATTTCGCGGAGTCGCATGATGAAGACGATCCTGACCCTTGCCGCATTTGCATTGATCGGCGCGGCGCCCGTGGCGGCGGCCGATCAACCCGCGACGCAAATCGATATCGCCCTGTCGAATTTCAAATTCACCCCGGCGACGGTGACGCTGGAGCATGGCCGCGCCTATACGCTGCACATCACCGATACCGCGAGCGGCAGCCATGACCTGGTCGCCAAGGCGTTCTTCGCCGGCGCAGCGATCGCACCGGCGGATCGCCGACAGATCTCGAAGGGAGCGATCTCGTTCGAGGGCGGGGAGACGATCGACATTCATCTGGTCGCGCCCGGCCCCGGCACTTATGAAATGCATTGCTCCCATTTCATGCACTCGGCCTTTGGCATGACCGGCAAGATCGTCGTGCGGTGATCAGCTATAACGTGTCTTGAGCACCGACCAGGTTGCCCTGAGCCCCAGCGCGTCACCGCCCTTGGGGCGTCCCGCTTTGGCCGAGGGCCGCCAGGCGAACGTGTCGAGATGCGCCCAGGCCGTTCCCGCCGGGATGAAGCGGCGCAGGAACAGGGCCGCCGTCGTCGCGCCGGCGAAACTGCTGTCGGCTGCATTGACCATGTCGGCGATGTCCGACTTGAGCAGCTCGTCATAACCGTCCCATAGCGGCATGCGCCAAAGCGGGTCGCCGACCTCGGCGGCCGCGGCGAACAGCGCCTCGGCCAGTGGCTCGTCATTGACGAACGTCGCGGGCAGATCAGGGCCAAGCGCGACCCGCGCCGCGCCGGTCAGCGTGGCGAAGTCGATGATCAGTTCGGGCCCGACCCCAGCCGCTCCTTCGGCCGCCTTGGTGATCGCATCGCCCAGCACCAGCCGGCCCTCGGCGTCGGTATTGGTGTTCTCGACCGTCAGGCCCTTGCGCGTCGCAAGCACGTCGCCGGGGCGAAAGGCGTTGCCGGCGACGCTGTTCTCGACTGCCGGGATGAGCAGATGGAGGCGGACCTTGAGCCGCGCGGCCATCACCAGCCCGGCCAGCGCCAGCGCATGTGCCGCGCCGCCCATGTCCTTCTTCATCAGCCGCATGCCGGCGCTGGGTTTGATGTCCAGGCCACCCGAATCGAAGCATACGCCCTTGCCGATCAGCGCGATGCGCGGATGCTTGGGATCGCCCCATTCGAGCTCGATCAGCCGCGGCTCGCGACCCTTGGCGGCGGCCTGGCCGACCGCCTGGATCATCGGATAGCCCTTGGCGAGGGGCTCCCCCCTTGTCACGGTCAGCGTGGCGCCATGCGCCTTGGCCAGGGTCGCCGCTTCGGCCTCGAGCTCGGCGGGGCCAAGATCGGCGGCGGCGGTATCGACCAGATCGCGAACTTGCGCCGTGGCGATGGCGAGGCGAACGGTTTCCTCGATCCTGGCAGGCTCGCCGGTAAGCAGGATGCGCGGGCCGATCGTCTCGCGCTGGCGATAACGATCGAAACGATGCTGCGCGAGCAGCCAGCCGAGCATCGCCGCGCCGGGTTCGCCCGACGCGAGGCGGTAAGTGCCCTCGGGCAGCGATTCGCCAAGCGACGCGATCCGCCACGGCGATCCCGCCGCCTCGTCGCACACCAGCAGCATCGACCAGTCCTCGACCCCGTCGCCAGGCAGGACGGCGCGGTTGCCGGCCTTGCCGGTCAGCCGATGCGCCGCGACCGCGGTCCGAACGCGCGGCGGCTGACCGGCCAGCCAGTCGGCGAACGCGGTGGGATGAACGACATGGATGGTACGGGCCGGCTGGCCGCGATCCGGCTGAAGCAAATTGGCGAAATCAGTCATTTCTGTACCTGGGCAACGAGGAATTGTTCGATCCGGCCGCCAGTGCCGGTGCTGTCGCCGAGCTCGGAATAGGTGCTGATTCCGACGGCCCGATCGGCAAAGGTGACGCGGTAATTGCGGTTGACGAAGCCGCCGCGCAACCGCGTCTTGCCCATTTGGGTAAAGTCGGTGATCTTGCCAAGAGGGGCAAGGCTGTTCCTGAAATCCGCCAGCACGTCCGGGGTGAAGTAGAAATCGGCATCCTCAGTCAGCAGGCCGCGGTCGAGCGTGCCGGCGCGCAGCTGATCGAACACCGCACGCATCTTTTTCGCTGCGGCGGTGTCGGCGGCATCGGCCGGGGGCGGGGGCAGGACCGTCTTGATGATGCCCTGGGCGATTTCCTGATAGGAATCCCCCGACCATGTGTTGACGAGAACTGTCACCGCCGCCTTCTCATCGGGAAAGACGATATTCTCGCTCAGAAAACCGACCGCTTCGCCGCTATGTTCGACATAGCGCCGGCCATTGAGGTTGCCGGTCGCCACGCCCAGGCCATAGCCATTGCTCGATCCGTCGGTCAGCTTCACGGCGGTTTCCTGTGCGGCCCAATCCTCGGGCGGCAGGATTGACCGGTTGAGCCGCGCGACATTCCATTTGGCGAGGTCGCGCGCGCTCATCGACAATTCGCCCGCCGCGAACAGCCAGCCATGCGCCGCGGGCGTCGCCACGCGCACCGGCCCCAATGCGGCGCGGCCATAGCCCTGCGGATAACCCTTGCCGACCGCCAGGTCCTGATCGATTGCCTTGATGCCGAGCGGTTTGAAGATCTTGCGGTCGAGATAGGCGAGCAGCGGTTCGCCCGCGAGTTTCTCCACGATCATGCCCGCGACGACATAACCGGTGTTGGAATATTGCCACTGCGTACCCGGTGCGAAATCGAGCGGCTTCTTGGCCCAGCGATCGACGATGCCCTGCGGTGTCACCGGGGTCGACATCGCCTTGAAACTGTAATCCTGCGGCCAGTAATCCTGCAGGCCCGAGGTATGGCTGAGCAACTGGCGCAACGAGATCTTGTCGCCATCGGTGATGTCCGGAATGTATTTCGAGACCTTGTCGTCAAGGCTGAGCTTGCCCTCATTCTCGAGCAGCAACAGCGCCGCGGCGGTGAATTGCTTGGAGACCGACGCGATCTGGTACGGCGCATCGGCATTCGCCACCGGCATCGTCTCCGATTGCTTGCCATAGGCCCTGGCGAAGACAATCTCACCGCCCCGCACGATCGCCACCGACGCCGAAGGGGCGCCGGTCTTCGCCAGTGTCGCGGTGACGAGCGTATCGACCTGTGCGGTTTCGGCCGGAGTCAGCGCCTGAGCCTGAGCCTGCGCGACGGGAATGGCGGTCAGCACCACGCCGATCAGAAGGCGGGCGAACAACGGAGCGAGTGAAGGACCAAGCGGCATCGGCATCCTCGGTAAAGTCAAAGCGGCATTGATGCACGAGCCGTGCCTTGCCTGCCAGCCCCCGTGAATTTGGTGAGGGGCGGCGGGTCGATCCGCTCGGTGCACAAGAAGGAACCGGATTCTCCCATGAACCGGGCCTGTTTCACCTGTTTTCGCAGCATGATTTTTCCCGGCCTGATAAGTTGGAGATCGGTGCGGAAATTACGATCGTATTTCAATGCGATGGGCCCCTTTTACCTGTTATGGAATAACAGGTGCGAAAACAGGTAATAACAGGTGACAAAACAGGTCCCGCGACAGTCGAAACAGGCTGCCGGTGAATTGGTTCTTTCACGGATAAGAAAGAGCGGGATTGCGGTCGGTCAGGGCCGCATTCGCGGGCGCGGATGGCATGGTTGCGACCGGGGTTGAATCGATGCCGCTTTTGGAATGGTCGCTCTTCCCGGAAATAATATCTCGGGCGGTCCTGCCGCTTGCTCATTTCGGAAGCAGTTGGCGAGGTCGCACAACGCGGCTAGCCTTGGAAGATAAGATAAAAGAACAGGGGGCAGGATATTGAGCCAGACCATCACGCCGCGCCACGTGCTGACGGCACTCGCGCTCGCCGCAATTGCCGCGCTGGGCATT
Source organism: Sphingomonas sp. ERG5 (assembly GCF_000803065.1). GTDB lineage: Bacteria > Pseudomonadota > Alphaproteobacteria > Sphingomonadales > Sphingomonadaceae > Sphingomonas. Next base: position 77,465 of record NZ_JSXI01000074.1, on the reverse strand, counting down.
CTCCTCCTGCTATCGCTGCTTGGCCCCGACTGGTTGGCCTACGCGCCCGCCACTTGCACCGCGACACGCTGCTTCTGTGAGTTTCCCCGCATCGGCACGCTGATCGTGCAGCCGGCCAATAGCTGGTCATCCATGGGCTATGTCTTTGTCGGCTTCATGATGATCGTGCTGGCGCGCGCGAAGGGCTGGTCGTCGGCGATGCCGCCGATCGCCGCGATCGTGTTCGGCGTCACCGCGATCTCGGTCGGCCTCGGGTCGGTGCTGCTGCATGCGACTTTGACGCTGTGGGGCCAGTTCTTCGACGTGCTCGGCATGTATCTGGTCGGGTCGTTCATGCTGGTCAGCGCACTGAGCCGGTGGCTGCGCATCCCCGATCGGTCCGCGATCATCTTTTATCTGCTGCTCTGTTCGGCGCTGGTCGCGGTGTTGATCGCGGTGCCGGAGGTCCGGCGCTGGCTGTTCGCCGTGCTGCTGATCGCCGCGATTATCGTCGAGCTGGTATTCGCCCGGCCACGCCGTCCGGGTGTGAAGGTCGGTTTCTATCTTGCCGGCATCCTGACCAAGGCGGTGGCGTTCACGATCTGGAATCTCGACCAGCATGGGGCGATCTGCACGCCGCACAGCCTGGTGCAGGGCCATGCGGCCTGGCATCTTCTCGGCGCCACCGCGCTATGGCTGACTTTCTGCTATTATCGCAGCGAGCCGCAATCGGTCGCCAGGACCGAATAGATCAGGCCGGCGACTGGCAAGTCGTCTGTAAATAAACACCAGATCGGCCCTAACTTTTGTTGAATCCATCTCAAATGAGAGGATGGTCAGTGTCGGGCAAGGCTTAATAAGTCGATGCCCGACGCAAAAGGAGGGAGGTTGTCCATGGAATATGCATTCTTCGCGATGATCGGCTGGTGCGGAACCAAATGGCCTGGATGGTGGCGCGGACCGCGGCCGCCGCAGCCAGACCCCTGGTGGTGGATCGTCAGCATTGCCGGTGCCGTCGGCGGTATTGTCGCGGCGACGGTGTTCCAGCCGGTGATCGGACAGGCGGGATTCTTTGCAACGACGATCACTGCACTGGCCGGCGGCGTGTTTGCCGGCAGCATCGTCGACGGCATTGGAGGGCTGAGCAACAAGGGTTGAGCCGCTTGTCGAAATGGGGGAGGCGGTGCCTGAGGCGCCGCCGCTCCTCGTCCTGGTCGCGCTCGAAGCAGCCGACCGACTTTCCGCCTCTCGAATAGGGAACTCACGCTGTCCCTTTTCGTTTGAGCTTGGCACGTTCGCCCGAGGATTTTCGCCCGAGGATTTCATCATGCAGAATCGCCGCAGCTGGGCCGCCATGATCCTGGGGTTCGTGATCGGGTTGATCGGGTTGATCCTGGCGATTGGTGGCGCATGGCTCGCGGTGCTGGGCGGATCGCTTTATTATATCGTGACGGGCGTCGCGATGATCGCAGCGGGTGTCCAACTCGCGCGTAGCCGCATGTTGGGCGTCTGGTTGTACGTCGCGATCTTCGTCCTCACCTTGCTGTGGGCATTCTGGGAAGTCGGGACCAATCCCTGGGCGCTGGTACCGCGCGTGATCGCGCCGCTGGTGCTTCTGCTTGCCGTATTGCTGGTGATGCCGACGCTGAGCCGCGCCGCCAATCGCTGGCGTGTCGGGCTGGGCGCGGTGGCCGGCGTGCTTGTTGTAACGTTGATCGGTGGCGTGGTGATCGCGCGTGGCGCGGAAGCGCCGGTGCTGGCCGGACTGCCCGCGCCCGCATCGCCAGGCATGGCCGACAGTTCGGGGCAGACGGTCGGTGCGGATTGGCCGGCCTATGGCGGGACCTATAGCGCACGTCGCTTCTCGCCATTGGCGCAGATCAACGTTTCCAATGTCGGCAAGCTGAAACGCGCATGGCTGGCTCATACCGGCGACATGCCGGCGACGCCCGATGCGGCCAAGATGTATGGCGCCGAGACGACGCCGTTAAAGGTCGGCGATACGCTGTATATGTGCTCGGCCAAGGGCATCATGCTGGCGCTCGATCCCGCCACGGGCGCGGAAAAATGGCGCTTCGATCCCAAGGTGCCGGACAAGTGGATCCCGTACACCGCCGCCTGTCGCGGGGTGAGCTATTATGCCGTGCCCAATGCGACCGTCGGCCAGGCCTGTGCGACGCGAGTCATTGAGGGCACGCTCGATGCGCGGCTGATCGCGGTCGATGCGGCGACGGGCAAGCCGTGCGCGGATTTCGGGGCCAATGGCCAGGTCGATACCAAGATCGGGATGGGAAATGTCTATCCCGGGCTGGTTTCGATCACCTCGGCGCCAACCATCGTGCGCGGCGTGGTGGTCACGGGGCATCAGATTCTCGACGGGCAGGAACGCTATGCGCCGTCGGGCGTGATCCAGGGCTATGACGCAGTCACCGGCGCACTGCGCTGGGGCTGGGACATGCTCAAGCCGGAATGGACCGGCGCGCCGCCGGCGGGCCAGCAATGGTCGCGCGGCACGCCCAATATGTGGACCACCGCCTCCGGCGATGAAGCTTTGGGCCTGGTTTACCTGCCGCTGGGCAATTCCGCAGTCGATTACTGGAGCTCGCTGCGCACACCGATCGAGAACAGCTTCGCCAATTCGCTGGTTGCGATCGATGTCGCGACGGGCAAGCCGCGATGGTCGTTCCAGACAGTGAAGAAAGATGTGTGGGACTATGACCTTGGCAGTCAGGCGACCCTGATCGATTATTCGGGCGTGCCCGCGCTGGTGCTGCCATCGAAACAGGGTGACATCTATGTGCTCGACCGGCGTACCGGCCGGCCATTGACGCCGATCGGGACGATCAAGGCCCCCGGCGGCGGGATCGAGCCGACCGAGCGTGCTCCGACGCAGATCGTCTCGCTCTGGCATACGCTGCGCAAGGACCGGCTGACCGAGCGCGACATGTGGGGCATGTCGCCGATCGATCAGATGATCTGTCGCATCCAGTTTCGCCAGGCGCGCTATGCCGGTTATTTCACCCCGCCGGAGACCGGCAGATATACCGTCGAATATCCCGGCTATAATGGCGGCAGCGACTGGGGTGGCATCGCGGTTGACCCGCAGCGCGGCGTGATCATCGCCAATTACAACGATATGCCCAACCATGTCCGGCTGGTGCCGCGCAAGATCGCCGACCAGCGCGGCTGGAAGACGCGCGAACAGGCCGGCGGTCCGACTCCCGGCGCGGAAGGGGCGGGCGATCCGCAGGCGGGCACGCCCTATGCCGTCGACGTCAATGCCGGCTGGCGGATGAAGTTCACTGGCCTGTTGTGCAAGCAGCCGCCCTATGGCGGAATCCGCGCGATCGATATCCGCACCGGCAAGACGATCTGGGACCGCCCGCTCGGCACCGCGCGGACCAATGGTCCGTTCGGCATCCCGTCGATGCTGCCGATCAACATCGGCACGCCCAATAATGGCGGATCGGTGGTGACGGCGGGCGGGCTGGTGTTCGTGGCGGCGGCGACCGACAATCTGATCCGCGCGATCGACCTGCGCACCGGCAAGGTCGTGTGGTCCGACGTGCTGCCGGCCGGCGGGCAGGCGACGCCGATGGTCTATGAACAGGGCGGCCGCGAATATCTCGTGATCATGGCCGGCGGCCATCACTTCATGGAGACACCGATCGGGGATTCCGTCGTGGCCTATGCCTTGCCGAAATCGTGAAATGCGACGTCGATAGCCAGCGTGCTTTCGAACAGGGTTGATCCACCTCCGCCCGTTCGCTTCGAGCGCAGTCGAGAAACAGGCCACAGGCGCTGCGCAGAGTTTCTCGACTGCGCTCGAAACGAACGGAAGGGGCGGGCTTCCAAGCCCCTAGACCGGCACCCCGAACAGGTCGTGTTCGTCGGCATCCTCGATCTCGACGCTGACGATATCGCCCTGCTTCAGGTGACCCGCATCGCGGAGATGCACTTCGCCGTCGATCTCCGGCGCATCGGCCTTTGATCTGCCTGTCGCGCCGTCTTCGTCCACCGCATCGATGATCACGTCGAGCGTGCGGCCGATCTTCGCCTGCAGCTTGTCGGCGGAAATTCGCGCGGTCAGTTCCATCAGCCGGGCGTAACGCTCTTCCTTGATCTCTTCGGGCACCTGGTCGGGCAGGGCGTTGGCTGCGGCGCCTTCGACCGGTTCGAAACGGAACGCGCCGACGCGGTCGAGCTGCGCTTCTTCCAGCCAGTCCATCAGATATTTGAAATCATCCTCGGTTTCGCCCGGGAAGCCGACCACGAAGGTCGAGCGGATCGCGATATCGGGCGCGATGGTGCGCCAGTTCTTGACGCGCTCAAGCACCTTGGCCTCGTTGGCCGGGCGCTTCATCAGCTTGAGCACATTGCGGCTGGCATGCTGGAACGGGATGTCGAGATAGGGAAGGATCAGCCCTTCCGCCATCAGCGGGATGACCTGATCGACGTGCGGATAGGGATAGACATAGTGCAACCGCACCCACGCGCCGAGCTTGCCCAGTTCGCGCGACAGGTCGGTCATGTGCGCGCGGACTTCCTCGCCCTTCCACTGGCGCGGCTGGTGGCGGATATCGACACCATACGCCGACGTGTCCTGGCTGATCACCAGCAATTCCCTGGTGCCCGCCTCGATCAGTTTTTCGGCTTCGCGCAGGATCGCGTCGGGGCGGCGGCTGACCAGGTCGCCGCGCAGCGACGGGATGATGCAAAAGGCGCAGCGATGGTTGCAGCCTTCGGAAATCTTCAGATAGCTGTAGTGGCGCGGGGTGAGCTTCAGGCCGCTTTCCGGTACCAGGTTGAGAAAGGCGCTGGGCGGCATCGGCGCTGCGTCATGCACCGCGCCGACGACTTCCTCATATTGGTGCGCGCCAGTGACGGCGAGGACATTGGGGAAGCGCAGGCGGATCATCTCCGCTTCCTTGCCCATGCACCCGGTGACGATGACCCGGCCATTCTCCGCGATCGCTTCGCCGATCGCCTCCAGACTCTCTTCCTTGGCGGAATCGAGAAAGCCGCAGGTGTTGACCAGCACCACGTCCGCGCCGGCATAGTCGGGCGACATGGCATAGCCGTCGGAACGGAGCTTGGTCAGGATGCGTTCGCTGTCGACCAGATTCTTGGGACAGCCGAGCGAAACCATGCCGATTTTCGGCGGGGTGGGGAGGATTGTTGCCATGGGAAGCGCGGCACATAGCGATTTCTCGCGCAATTTGCCAGTGCCCCACTTTTTACCTTCCCCGGCGAAGGAGCATGGGGTCGGATCGTCCCCCGGGCGATCCTTGAACATGCGGGGCATGTTCAACCCGATGCTGGCCCAGTCGGAAAGGCCGTGGTGTGGATGAACAAGCCTATGTTTACATCATGGCGAGTGCACGCAACGGTACGATCTATCTGGGCTCGACCAATGACCTTGTGCGAAGAGCATGGGAGCATCGGGAAGGTGTGATTGAAGGGTTTACGAAAAAATATGATTGCCGCTTGCTCGTTTGGTACGAGGTTCACGGTGATCTGGAATCGGCGCGTGTTCGGGAGTTCCGCATGAAAGACTGGAAACGCACATGGAAAGTGCGCGAGATCGAGGGACTCAACCCGGATTGGGACGATCTGTACGATCGGATCGCCCAATCATGAGTGACATCGCGACTGGACCCCGGCCTTCGCCGGGGAAGCAGGAGTGGGTGTTGATCCCGCATCCCGCCTTGCCTCGCGGCCCCCTGGACAGCGTAACGGTCACCGCCGATCGGCCGTCGCGCGATCTGCTGACTCTCCGCTACCGTGCCATCGGCGCGATCGATGCCGTCCTATGGCCCGCACCGGCCGACCCGGCCTTTGCCGATAATCTCTGGCAGCATAGCTGCTTCGAGGCATTCATCGCACCCGGCGAGGGCGACGACTATACCGAGCTCAACGCCTCGCCTTCGGGCAGATGGGCGATCTATGAATTCCATGGCTATCGCGCCGGGATGCGCAATTCGCAAACCGCGCATTACGAGAATGAAGGATGGCGCATGACGCCCGATACCGCCGAGCTGACAGTGTCGCTCACTTTGCCTTTGCTCGCCGACGGCGCTGTGTGGCAGGTCGGCCTGACCGCCGTGATCGAGGCGAAGGATGGCAGCAAATCCTTCTGGGCGCTCGCACATCCGACCGACACGTCCGAAGTACCCGATTTCCACAACCGGGATTGCTTTACCGCCGACCTCGCGGCACCGACGGCCGCATGAAATTCGGTCTCGATCGGCTCCTCGCCGACCCCGCACTGCGTAAACCCCTTGAGGGCAAGCGTGTCGCGCTGCTCGCGCATCCTGCCTCGGTCACCGCCGACCTGACGCATTCGATCGATGCGCTGGTCGCAAGCGGTCTCAACGTCTCCGCGGTGTTCGGGCCGCAGCATGGCGTGCGCGGCGACCTGCAGGACAATATGATGGAGTCGCCCGACTTCACTGACCCGACTTACGGCATGCCGGTGTTCAGCCTGTACGGCGAAGTGCGCCGGCCGACCGGGCAGTCGATGGGCACGTTCGACGTGATGCTGGTCGACCTGCAGGATGTCGGGTGCCGCATCTACACCTTCGTCACGACGTTGCTTTACGTGCTTGAGGCCGCGGCCGAGCATGGCAAGGCGGTCTGGGTGCTCGATCGCCCCAATCCGGCGGGGCGCCCGGTTGAGGGGCTGACCCTGCTTCCGGGTTGGGAGAGCTTTGTCGGGGCAGGGCCGATGCCGATGCGGCATGGCCTGACATTGGGCGAACTCGGGCACTGGTTCATCGATCACTTCAAGCTCGATGTGGACTATCGCGTGATCGCGATGGAGGGGTGGGAGCCCGATGCCGCGCCCGGCTTTGGCTGGCCGGCGGATCGCGTGTGGATCAACCCAAGCCCCAACGCCGCCAATATCAACATGGCGCGTGCCTATGCCGGTACGGTGATGCTTGAGGGGACGACCCTGTCAGAGGGGCGCGGCACGACGCGGCCACTCGAATTGTTCGGCGCACCCGATATCGACGCGCGGGCGGTAATCGCCGAAATGCGCCGTTTCGCACCGGCATGGCTGGCCGGTTGCACATTGCGCGACATCTGGTTCCAGCCGACCTTCCATAAACATGTCGGCCAATTGTGCAGCGGCGTGTTCATCCATGCCGAGGGACCGGGGTACGACCATCAGGCGTTCAGGCCCTGGCGGGTGCAGGCGCTGGGTTTCAAGGCGATCCGGCGGTTCTATCCGGCTTATGATCTGTGGCGCGATTTCCCGTACGAATATGAATTCGGCAAGCTCGCGATCGATGTGATCAATGCCGGGCCGGGGTTGCGCGACTGGGTCGATGATGCCGCTGCCGAGTCGCGCGATCTGGATACGCTTACCGGCCCGGATGAGGCCGCGTGGACCGCGGAACGGCAGCGATTCCTGCTTTATTGACCTGGCCCACAACCATTCGGCGTGGATTCACGACATTCCGGCCCAAAATATTATAATTGGTAATACATCTGTAGCATTACGCTGGCGACAGGGAAGTCGTTTGCGGGGACGAATTTCGATGGAATCCAATCTTCATTATTATGCGCGGCGGGCAATGCAGGAACATGCCGCGGCGCGGACGGCGGTGACCATTGAAGCACGCAATCGAAGGCTGGCGCTGGCGCAGATGTTTCAAGCCAAGCTCGAGGCGTTGAACGCCTGATCTGGCGTTGATTGGTTTCATTTACAGACAGCACAGACGGTCATTCTCCGTCGGTGGTGATTTGCGTGCGATATTGGCACCAGCTTTCCCAGACATTCTCCAAATCGACATCATCATAGCCGCGTTTTTCGGCCAGTTGTGCCGCCTTTGAAACCGGCAGCATTATACACACGGCCTGATCTCGAGCACTGACCACTTCGGCTTCGGTGAGAGGCGTGCCTTTGTCCTGCTCGAGGCGATGCAGAATCGTCACCAGTGCCGGGATGGGATGCGGCACAAGCGGCTCGTCCGATCCGCGTATTTCCGGCTTCTTGCCCAGCAGCTTGTCGAGCCAGCGCATCGTTGTCCTGACCTATCGCTTCCGCGTCAGCTCGCGCATCCCGTCGTCCAGCCCGGCCAGCGTCAGTGGATACATGCGGTCGTTCATCAACTCCCGGATGATGCGCACGCTTTGCGAATAGCCCCATTGCTGTTCCGGGATTGGATTGAGCCACACCGCGGCCGGGTAGGTGGTGGTCATGCGATGCATCCACACCGCGCCCGATTCCTCGTTGAAATGCTCGACCGAACCCCCGGGATGGGTGATCTCGTACAGGCTCATCGATGCGTCGCCGACAAAGACGAGCTTATAGTCATGGCCGAATTTGTGCAGCACGTCCCACATCGGCGTGCGCTCGGTGAAGCGGCGCTTATTGTCCTTCCACACGCCTTCGTACGGGCAATTGTGGAAGTAGAAGAATTCGAGATTCTTGAATTCGGTCGTGGCGGCCGAGAAGAGTTCCTCGCACAGCTTCACCCAGGGATCCATCGATCCGCCGACATCGAGGAACAGCAGCAATTTGACCGCATTGCGGCGTTCGGCGCGCATCACCACGTCAAGCCAGCCCTGGCGTGCGGTGCCGTCGATCGTCGCGTCGATATCGAGTTCGTCGGCGGCGCCTTCGCGCGCGAACTTGCGCAGGCGACGCAGCGCGATCTTGATGTTGCGTGTGCCGAGTTCGCGCGTGTTGTCGAGATTCTTGAAGTCGCGCTGGTCCCATACTTTCAGCGCGCGCTTGTGCTTGCTCTCGCCGCCGATGCGCACGCCCTCGGGGTTATAGCCGCTATTGCCATAGGGTGAGGTGCCACCCGTCCCGACCCATTTATTGCCGCCCTGATGCCGGCCCTGCTGCTCCTCGAGCCGTTTCTTGAGCGTCTCCATGATCTCGTCCCAGGAACCGAGCGACTTGATCGCCTCCATTTCCTCGGGGCTGAGATATTTCTCCGCGACGGCCTTGAGCCAATCAGCGGGAATATCGGTCGGCGCCTGGCCGAACGTCGTGGCGATGCCCTTGAACACCTTGGAGAAAACCTGATCGAAGCGATCGAGCAGGCCTTCGTCCTTCACGTACACGGCGCGTGAGAGATAATAGAAATCCTCCGGCGTACGGTCGATCACGTCCGCGTCGAGCGCCTCGAGCAGCAGGAGATGCTCCTTCATGCTGGCGGGGATGCCGGCGGCGCGGAGCTCGTCGAGGAAGTTCAGGAACATTATGCCTGCATGGCACAATGACGAGCACAATATCAAATGGCGAGCATTTGCCGGCCACGATTGTGGCGGGATATTGTGTCAGCGATAGGCGTCGATCAGTGCGCCGACATCGTCGGGATCATCGCCGGTGAGTTCCGGCGCGGCATGCGCTTTGGCCACGGCCCTGCCCAATGACTTGTCCGGCGCGCCGTAGATGAAGCCATAGACCGGATAGATGGTGCTCCCCAGGCCATCCATGTCGCGATACCACACTCTCACTTCGCTCCAGTCATTGTCCGGTGAGACGTCGGTCAGCGTCACATCCTGTTCGGCATGGCCGCGCTCGCCATTCTGGCGCGACCAATTGGCATGGGTGACCATGACGACGCGGGGGGTGACGACGCGGCTGATCACCGCGACATGGCCGAGACGCAGCCGCGCCGATTTGCGGAACACGATGACCGAGCCGGTCCTCGGCGTATCGCCTCGGCGATATTTGCCCTCGGCGCCGTCCCACCAGGTCCAGGCGTCGCCATAGATCTGAATGCCCGACGCGGCGCGGGCGAAGGGCACGCATTCCCCGACATAGTCGAGCAGCGATGCGGCGTAGGCAGGGGCGCCCGCAGTCGAAACCGCAACGGCGAGCCACAGAAAATGGGAAGATACGCGGACCATAGCGGCAAATATTTGCCGGTTTTCCATGGCGAAAGCGTTGGAGGGCTTGGTTTAGGTCCAGTTTACCCTGTTGCGGCGGCGAACTGCGCGACGTCGGACTTCGCTCGGATCCGGGGCGGCGCGAGCTAGGGCCGCTGGGCAATCTCGCTTATGGATTAGGCGGAAAGCCGTTGCGGCGGTCGAACTTCTCGATGCTGTTGAACTTTCGCTGTCGCACCGTTTCGGAATCCCGCTCGTTCCGCGCGGCCATTTCAGCCCATTCGGCCTTGGTGAGGCAAAAGGTGCGTGGCAGGATCGTCCCGGTTCCGACGATCGGGCGGCACATCTTCTTCGGCGTCGCCGTTTTGCTCGCCGCATCGCTGCCCGCCTGTTGCGCCATGGCGGGCACGGCAAGGGCAACGCCGGCCAACGCGACCAATGGTATGAGCAGGAACCGCATGACGAAACTCCCATGATCAGTGCGTTGATCAGGGGTTCCGCATAGGTCGAACGTCCAGTGCGGCAATCATATCGCGGGCGAGCGTCATCTTCATGCCGCTGAAGCGCGCAGCGACAAAAGGCAGTTGATCCGAACCGCTACCCCTTGTTCGATCCGTGGCCGTTGGATCAATCCCAAGGCCGATCACACCGGATCGGACGGCTTTTCCGGCCGATGCAGCAGCGACACCAGCACGAATGAGATGATCATCAGCAGGTACCAGGCGCCCAGCTTCTGCGGCGAGACGATCGACCATGTCGCGCCTTGCGAGGGATAGACCCAGGCGCGGGTATAGGTGCCGATATTCTCGGCGAACCAGATGAACAGGGCGACCAGGAACCAGCCAAGCAACAAGGGCATCGATCGTGCCTTGCGAAAGGGTGTGAACCACACCTGCGTGCGCCAGAACAGCATCGCGGTTATCGCGAAGAGCAACAGACGTGCGTCCGGCAGCCAGTGATGCGCGAAGAAATTGATGTAGATCGCGCTGGCCAGGCTGACCGCCATCCAGCGCGGTGGAAAATGATCATAGCGAAAATCAAAAATGCGCCAGACTCGCGCTATGTAACTGCCGACCGCCGCATACATGAACCCCGAAAAGAGCGGCACGCCGCCGATGCGAAGCAGGCTCGGCTCGGGATAGACCCAGGATCCGTGCGCCGTCTTGAAGAGCTCCATCACGGTGCCGACGAGGTGAAAGGCGAGGATAACCTTCGCCTCGCGCAGGCTCTCCAGGCGGAAAGCCAGCATCGCAACCTGGATCAGGATCGCCCCGATTGTCAGCACATCATAGCGTGCGATCGGCGCATTCACAGGATAGAAGAAATGGGTCGCGAACAGCATGCCGAGCATGAGCGCGCCGAACAGGCACGCCCAGCCTTGCTTGAATCCGAACAGCAGAAATTCGTAAAGCGCCGCGCTCCAGCCCCGCGTCGGTTGCGCTGCCTCAAGCCGGGCACGGACCCGGGCGAAACGGGTGGCGCCGGACCCGGGACCGCTCAGGGCAGGCCCCGATGCATCGCCTGCATCAGCATGCCGTATCAGCCCTTGTTCTGCTGCCGCTTCGCCATGAAGGCGAGCCGTTCGAACAGCATCACATCCTGTTCGTTCTTGAGCAGCGCACCGTGCAGCGGCGGTATCGCCTTGGTCGGGTCGCGATTCTGCAGCACGTCGAGCGGCATGTCCTCGTGCAGCAGCAGTTTGAGCCAGTCGAGTAATTCGCTGGTGCTCGGCTTCTTCTTCAGGCCCGGTACGTCGCGCACGTCGTAGAAGATATCCATCGCCTTGTTGACCAGGATCTTCTGGATGCCGGGGAAATGGACATCAATGATCGCCTGCATCGTGTCGCGGTCGGGGAATTTGATGTAATGGAAGAAGCACCGGCGCAGGAATGCGTCGGGCAGTTCCTTTTCATTGTTCGAGGTGATCACGACGATCGGGCGCTCCGCCGCCTTCACCGTCTCCTTGGTCTCGTAGACATGGAATTCCATGCGATCGAGTTCCTGCAACAGGTCGTTGGGGAATTCGATGTCCGCCTTGTCTATCTCGTCGATCAGCAGCACCGGCGGTTTGGGGCGCGTAAACGCCTCCCACAGCTTGCCGCGGCGGATATAGTTGGAAATGTCATGGACGCGCTCGTCGCCCAGCTGGCCGTCGCGCAAGCGAGCGACCGCATCATATTCATACAGGCCTTGCTGCGCCTTGGTGGTGGATTTGATGTTCCACTCGATCAGCTCGGCATCGATTGCCTTGGCGACTTCATAAGCGAGGACGGTCTTGCCGGTGCCGGGCTCGCCCTTGACCAGCAATGGGCGGCGCAAGGTCACGGCGGCATTGACTGCGACCTTCAGGTCGTCGGTCGCGACATAACTCTGGGTGCCCTCGAAGCGCTTCATACCGCAATCCCGTTTCATTTGAATACCGGGTTTGGCGATAGAGGGAATAAGTGTCACCGCGCAAGCGCGCGATTCAAGACTCAGAGATGGTTGCGCGCGCTTGCCCGGGCTTCGAGCAAATCCCACAGGCCGCGATGCTGTGCCAGCAGCTGTTGTGCGCCGAATGCCATGGCGCGCTCGACGCCGGGCGTATCGCCAAGCGAGGCGGCAACCGTGGCGATTTCCGCTTCGATCGGCAGTGCCGATGCCGGCGGCGTGACGCCAAAGCGATTGGCGGCGGCATCCAGCGTCAGCCGAATCGTCGTCCAGTCGAGCACCAGCGCGATCGCCGCGCCCGTCGCGCATCCCGCGCGGTCGGACTGGGCGAGCATTTCCAGTGCATGGCGCTGGCCGATAACCGCGGCCTCCGATTCGGCCTGGCCCGGCGTGGAGGGCAGGGGGCCTGCCGCGGCGGTCAGCGTCGCGAGATAGGAGCGCTCGACGGCAAAGCCTTCGGCCGCCTCGGCGAGCCAGTCCTGCGCCAGCGGCTGTACGTTGCGGGCCGCGGCAAGATCGATCACGCCGGGATGACTGCCATGCAAAGCGCAAAGGGTGTGAACGCAATCCGCGAAATCGCGCACCGCGACATGGCGATTGCCAAGCGTTCGCGGCATCGGGTGCGTTGCGCTGCCATCGGCATCAGCGAGCGAAGCGATGATGCCCCAGCCACTGTCCCGTCTTACGCTATGTGCCGAATCGAATGCCATGATTCCCCGAAGATTTTCCTGCGCAAGCCGGAGGATACCGGCTCGAGCTTCTCTGTCGGGTCAGGGGATATACCGAAGCACGTAAAGACCTGGTGTACTGGCGATTAATCCTGTCTCAACCAGACAGGCGCGAAACGATCATCGCCGACACCGCCTCGATCGCCGCACCACGCCGCAGCGCGGCCAGGCCGATCTGCACCGGTGTGGGCTCTCCCCGGTTGACCAGCAAGGTGGCGGCGATTGACCTGGATGGTCCGCCGGCAATGACCGCCTCGACCGCTTCCGCCACCCCGACGCGTGACGCGATGTCGAGCAAGGTGACGAAACGGACGCTCGACAAGGCATCGATCGACAGGCCGGAAAGCCGGGCAAGCGGTGCGTCGGGGCGATCGAGATAGCCGCGCAGATTGATTCGCGCGCTGGCAATGCCGGGGATGACGGCGATCGTCTCGCTGGTCGCGTGGCGCTCGGCCTCGGCTTCGCGCAGATCGCTGGCGATGGTGACATCGTGAACGAACAGCGCCACGCCACCGGGGTGCGGTTGGATCGCAATCGCCAGGCTGCGATTGTGATAGCGGATCGAGGGCAGGTCGAGCGTTTCGGCGAGCCCGGATGCCGCCACACGGTGGATGGCCTCGGCCAGAAACTGACGCGCGGCATCGGGGCCGACCGCGTCGATCGGGTGGCCAGGGTCCACTGCGGTGCCGAAATAACTGCGCGCGGATCGGCTTGCGGCGGTCACACGCAAATCCTGGTCGGCGAGGATGACCATGTCATCCACCGAATCGAGCAATGCGGTGCTGCCCATATCGTTGCCGCCCGCGCCCACGGCATGCGGTGCGCACAGTGCATCCATCACATCGATCGACGTCAGGATCAGCCGCGGGCGTCCGCGATGCAGGATATAGACCGGCGAGCGTATCGCGCGCTCCTGCCAGACACCAAAGTGACGCACGAGATCCGATGCCGTAACGATGTGGTCGCGGGGCGGATCGAGCGGAATGACTTGAGCTGGTGCGGTCATATCACGGTTGCTCCCTTTGTTGGGAATAGGAAGAGGCGCCCTTTTTGCCCCCCACTGCAAGGCAACGCATCCGAACCGGTTGCAGATTTTACGTGGTTACCGGGCAACACCTCCGAAACGGATGTAACTCACGGTAAATTTCCCGTGATTCCAATGCCGAATGGGCATGAATCACGGGATTCGGTGGGTCCATTTGGTGGCGCAATGGTAAATACGCATCGCTAAAACCTGAGTTACGGCAAGGGGAAAGCGGGACACGCCAAATATCTCCACCCAGTTTTAGAGTTTTCCGTCGGGATAGCAGGTCCCGCGCTCCCGGCGGAAAAGACGGCACGTTCTCCACCCTCCGGAGGCGGGCCAGGTCCCGGCGGAAGAATGGTCCCCTTCCGCCGGGGCTCACCACATCGCCGGGCGCGCCACGGAGCGTTCAGGCGAAAGGGCTGGGTTAGGCGACAGGGTCGCCAGCATCATCACCGCTTCGGCTGGTTCATCGACATCACCGCTCATGGCGGCACATGTTCACCGCGCGGCTCTTCGTCGCGGCGATCAGGCGGCAGCGGGCGTGCCTGTCGCCGGAGGGACAGGCACGCCGGTGCGACTCGCTTACTGGTCGAGGAAGCTGCGCATCTTGCGCGAGCGGCTCGGATGCTTGAGCTTGCGCAGCGCCTTGGCTTCGATCTGGCGAATACGCTCGCGCGTCACGCTGAACTGCTGGCCCACCTCTTCGAGAGTGTGATCGGTGTTCATGCCTATCCCGAAACGCATGCGCAGCACGCGTTCCTCGCGCGGGGTCAGGCTGGCCAGAACCCGCGTGACGGTTTCCTTGAGATTGGCCTGGATCGCCGCATCGACCGGAATGATCGCGTTCTTGTCTTCGATGAAATCGCCGAGATGCGAATCCTCCTCGTCGCCGATCGGCGTTTCGAGGGAGATCGGCTCCTTGGCGATCTTCATCACCTTGCGGACCTTTTCGAGCGGCATCGACAGGCGCTCGGCCATTTCCTCGGGCGTGGGCTCGCGGCCCTGCTCGTGGAGGAACTGGCGGCTGGTCCGCACCAGCTTGTTGATCGTTTCGATCATGTGCACCGGAATACGGATGGTGCGCGCCTGATCGGCGATCGACCGCGTGATCGCCTGGCGAATCCACCAGGTCGCATAGGTGCTGAACTTGTAGCCGCGGCGATATTCGAACTTATCCACCGCCTTCATCAGGCCGATATTGCCCTCCTGGATCAGATCCAGGAACTGCAGCCCGCGATTGGTGTATTTCTTCGCGATCGAGATCACGAGGCGCAGATTCGCTTCGACCATTTCCTTCTTGGCGATGCGCGCCTCGCGCTCGCCCTTCTGGACCATGTTGACGATGCGGCGGAACTCAGCGAGCGACATGCCGGTCGCCTGGCTGATCTCAGCGATCTCGATGCGGATACGGTCGACCGAATCGCTCTCATTCTCGACGAACGCGGTCCATTTCTTGTCGAGCTTGCCCAGGCCGGCGATCCACTGCTCGTCCAGTTCATGGCCGATATAGCGATCGAGGAAATCCTTGCGCGGCACCTTGTGACGCTCGGCGAGGCGCAGCATCTGCCCACCCAGCGCGGTCAGGCGCCGGTTGAAGGCATAGAGCTGATCGACCAGATATTCGATCTTGGCATTGTGGAACTGGACGCTTTCGACCTCGGCGGTCAGGTCTTCGCGCAGCTTGTGATATTTGCGCTCGTCCGCACTCGACAGCTCGCCGCCCGCGCCCATCGCTTCGAGGCGCTGTTGCTGGACCTTGGAAAATTTCTTGTACAGCGCGGTGATGCTCGCGAAGCGCTCCAGCGCCTGTGGCTTGAGCTGCTCTTCCATCTGGGCGAGCGAGAGGGTGTTGTCTTCCTCCTCATCGTCCGACGGACGCGGCGTGCGCCGCTCGGTCATCGAATCCTCGTCTTCGTCGGCAGGCGCCTCTTCGGGCTCCTCCTCTTCCTTGAACGAAGGGCCGGCGGTCTTTTCGGAAATCTCGCCCGATCCTTCACCGTCTTCGTCGTCGGTCAGCGATTCGGGGGCAGGGTCCTTGGACAGCATCGCGTCGAGATCGAGAATCTCGCGCAGCTGCATCGTGCCTTCGTTCAGCGCGTTCGACCAGTCGATGATCGCGTTGAAGGTGATCGGGCTTTCACACAGGCCGAGAATCATCGTGTCGCGGCCGGCTTCGATGCGCTTGGCGATGGCGATTTCGCCCTCGCGGCTGAGCAGTTCGACCGCGCCCATCTCGCGCAGGTACATGCGCACCGGATCGTCGGTACGATCGATGACTTCTTTCTTCTTCACGTCGAGCGAGGGGGCGCTTTCTTCGGCGGTGTCGACCGATTCGACCTCATCCTCGGCCTGCTCGTTATCCTCGCCGTCCTCGCCGGCTTCGTCATTCTCGACGATGTTGACGCCCATCTCGTTCAGCGCGGACATCACGTCCTCGAGCTGATCGGATGACATCTGATCCTGCGGCAGCGCTTCGTTGAGCTGCTCGTACGTGATGTACCCACGCTTCTTGGCGCGTGCGACCAGCTTCTTGATCGACGCGTCGTTAAGATCGATCAACGGCGCATCGGTCGTCTCGGTCGTATCAGTCATTCATTGCCCTCGGTACTAAAAGCTCTGGCGTCTTCGTTCGCTTGCACAAGATTTGCAAGCCGAGCGTCGAGCGCCTGCTGTTCTTTCACCAACGCGACCTGCTTTTCGAACGCTTCGTCCGAATAGTGGGTCTTCATCGTCGCCGTCGCTTCAGCCAATGCCGCGTCCACTTCGGGGCGAGACACAAGGATCGCGATCGCCTCGTCGAGGTCTTCGCGGGCACGTTGTGGCTCGGCATCCTTTTGCGTAAACGAACAGGATAATTGGTCGGCCCGCAGAAGATCGTGCGCGATTATATCAAATTCAGATGAGGCCAATATGGTGAGAAGGCCCTCGCTATCAAGCGCCCCGCCATTATTTGCGTCCTTGATCGCAAGATTCACCACCGCTTCGAACAATTTTGCCAGTGCGTCATCGGCCAGTTTCAGCGATCCCAGCACTTCCATATGCCGTGCAATCTCAGCCGGGTGGCGAATCAGGCCGGCCACGATCGCCTTGGCGAGGATGCGATCGATGCCCGTCGCGCCGACGCTTTTCGCATAGTCGGTCACCGGGCCGACCGGCGGTTTCCATTTATCTCTCGGTCCGCCGCGTTTGCCGGGAACGAAGGGCGCGCGCGGTGTCCATTCCTTGCGCTCCTTCTCGTACATCTTGTCGAAGCGGCGGCGGAATTCGGCGAGATATTCCGTGCGCACATCCTGGTCGGCGATCGCATTGGCCAGTTCGGTGAAGCGCCGCTTGAAACCGGCTTTCTGCTCGGGCGTGTCGAGCGGCTCAGCGTCACGCTCATGTTTCCACAGTCGATCGACCAGCGGTTCGGCCGCCTGGATCAGCGCTTCGAACGCGGCCGGCCCCTTGGCGCGAACCAGATCGTCAGGGTCCTGTCCTTGCGGCAAGGTGACAAAGGCAAGACTGCGCCCCGGCCCAAGCATCGGCATCGCGCGATTCGCGGCGCGGATCGCCGCCTTCTGCCCCGCCGAATCACCATCGAAACACAGGATGGGTATGTCCGACAGCCGCCAGAGCCGTTCGAGCTGCGCTTCGGTCAGCGCAGTGCCGAGCGGTGCGACGGCTTCGCCAAATCCTGCCTGGGCGAGAGCGATGACGTCCATATAGCCTTCGACCACCAGAATCCGGTTGGCCTTGCGGCTGGCCGCTGCCGCCTTGTCGAGATTGTAGAGCGTACGGCCTTTGTCGAAGAGCGGAGTCTCAGGTGAATTGAGATATTTCGGCTCGCCGTCACCGATGATCCGCCCGCCAAATGCGATGGTGCGTCCGCGCGGGTCGCGGATCGGGATCATCAACCGCCCGCGAAAGCGATCATAGGGTTCCTTACCCTCGACCGAAATCAGCAGGCCGGACTCGACCAGCAACGGGTCGCCATAGTCCTTGAGCGCGTCCTTCAGCTTTCCGCGCGAATCGGGGGCAAAGCCGAGTGCGAATTCTTTGGCGGTCGCCGCCTTGATGCCGCGCTTTTCCAGGACGGTGCGCGCTTCGGCGCCGGCAATCCCGTTCAACTGGCCGGTGAACCAGCTCGCGGCATCGGCACAGACTTCATGCAATCCCTTGGCGCGCTCGGCTTTCTCCGCCGATTGCCGGTCCATCGCCGGCAATTCCATCCCGGCAGCCTGGGCGAGCTCCTTGACGGCATCCATGAACGGCAGGCCGCGCTGGTCAGTCAGCCATTTGATTGCATCGCCATGCGCCGAGCAACCGAAGCAGTGATAAAAGCCCTTGTCGTCATTGACGTAGAAGCTGGGCGTCTTCTCATTGTGGAACGGGCAGCAGGCGCGATATTCCTTGCCGGCCTTTTGCAGCTTGGTGGTGCGGCCGATCAGCGCCGACAGCAATGTGCGGGCGCGCAGTTCGTCGAGGAATTGCGGCGTGAGGGTCACGTCTTATCCCCCGCGGCGGCGGAGCGCGCGCCAAAACTCCCCTCCCGCTTGCGGGAGGGGTCGGGGGAGGGCCTGTCCGCCAGTGCCTGCTCGATTTTAGCCACGACGCCTTCGATGCTCTCCATCACCTCATTGTTCCAGAAGCGAATGATGCGAAATCCCTGCGCTTCAAGATAACGGGTTCGCGCGCGATCGGTTTCGGCATTCCAGTTGTGCTGACCGCCATCGACCTCGATCACCAATTTCGCGCCGCGCGATACGAAATCACAGATGAAAGGGCCAATCGGGACCTGTCGGTTGAAACGAACGCCTGCCACTTGCCGCACGCTGAGGTGGGTCCAGAGCCGGCGTTCAGAATCGGTCGCGTTCGCGCGCAATTCGCGGGCTCGCATCGTTGGTCTGGCGTAGCCTTTGTCCGACATGCCCTCCCAATAACGTATCCATACCCGGCACGAAATGCGCCCCGCGCATTTCTCAATCATGCCGGAGGCCTGATTGACCGGGTATGGATAGGTTATTCCCTCCCGCAAGCGGGAGGGGAGATTTTTAGCTCAGCGCGGCCTTCACCGCCGCACTCGCCTTGCTCATGTCCAGCGTCGTCGCATGCCGCGCCTTCAGCTCGGCCATCACACGCCCCATATCCTTCATGCCGCTCGCACCCAGCTCGGCCTTGATCGCCTCGATCGCCGCGGCCGTATCCGCTTCGCTCATCTGCTGCGGCAGGAAAGCCTCGATCACCACGACTTCGGCCGCCTCGGCATCGGCGAGTTCCTGGCGATTGCCCTTCACGAACATGTCGATCGATTCGCGGCGTTGCTTGACCATTTTCTGCAGCACTTCGACCACCAGCGCGTCGTCGCTGTCGGGCGCCTTGCCGACCCGTGCCTCGATGTCGCGATTCTTGATTGCCGACTGAACCAGACGGAGCGTGGCGGTGCCGGCCTTGTCTCCGCCCTTCATGGCGGTGACGAGCGCGGTCTTGATGTCGTCGCGAATCATTTTAACGTCCTTCGAAGGCAATCTCGACGCCTAGCCGAACCGTCATGTCTTTAACAGATTGACGCATCGGGCTCGCGCCTCTAGCTCCCGCCCCTTAGCGACATTGAAACCCCATGGAGTGCCCGCCACGATGGCCGACGCCAAACCTATTGCTGCGCCTGAAGGAGCCACGGGGGTGTTGGTCCTCGCATCCGGAGACGTCGCATGGGGCCGAGGTTTCGGCGCGGAAGGCGCCGCCGTCGGTGAAGTATGCTTCCACACCGCGATGACCGGCTATCAGGAAGTGATGACTGATCCGTCCTTCGCCGGGCAGATCATCACCTTCACTTTCCCGCATATCGGCAATGTCGGCGCCAACCCCGAGGATATCGAGGCGAACGACCCGCATGCGCTGGGCATCATCGTGCGCGAGGATGTGACCGAGCCGTCCAATTTCCGTTCGGTCGATCGGCTCGACAGCTGGATGAAGACGCATGATCGGATCGGCCTGGCCGGGATCGATACCCGCGCACTGACCCGGCGCATTCGTGCGGGCGGTGCGCCCAACGGCGTGATCGCACACTCCGCGACGGGCGAGTTCGATATTCCGAAGCTGCTCGACATGGCGCGCGGCTGGCCTGGTCTTGAGGGCATGGATCTGGCGATCGAGGTCACCACCGAGACGCATTATGGCTGGGAAGGCGGCATCTGGCGGCTTGGCTTCGGCTATGACGACGCGTCCGGCGACGCCGCTCGCCCACATGTCGTGGCGATCGATTATGGCGCCAAGCGCAACATCTACCGCAATCTGGTTCAGGCCGGCGCCAAGGTCAGCGTCCTTCCCGCGACGGCGACCTTCGATCAGGTGATGGCGCTGAAACCCGATGGCATCTTCCTGTCGAACGGCCCGGGCGATCCCGCCGCGACTGGCGAATATGCCGTCCCTGTGATCCAGCAATTGCTCGAAACCCGCATCCCGCTGTTCGGCATCTGCCTCGGCCATCAACTGCTTGGCCTCGCGGTCGGCGCGGAGACGACCAAGATGTTCCAGGGCCATCGCGGCGCCAACCACCCGGTCAAGCGGCTCAGCGACGGCGCGGTCGAGATCACCTCGATGAACCACGGTTTCGCGGTGGTCAGCGAAACACTGCCGGCAACGGCGCGCGAGACGCATGTGTCGCTGTTCGATGGCAGCAATGCCGGCTTCGAACTGACCGACCGGCCGGCGTTCAGCGTTCAATATCACCCCGAGGCGAGCCCGGGGCCGCAGGATAGCCTGTATCTGTTCGAGAAGTTTGTTGGGTCGTTGAAATGAGGAAGGTCTGGCTCCTTGCGCTTTTCGGCCTGTCGTCCGGATGCGCTCCTGCCGCCACCAACGATAAACCCGTCTCCTTGCGGCAACAGAAAATCGCTTCGTTAAACGCCATTTCCGACAAATGCGGTTTGCCGCAATCGGCACTGAAGCTCGAAGGTGAGGATGATCTTCATTTTCAGCCGCCGGCAACCTCGTCATTCAAGTCGGTCGATTGTGCGCTGGCGGAACTGAAAAAGGCGAAGTTTCCCATGAAGATGGGCTTTATCGGCAACGAATCATATCGCGACGAAGGCAACAGCCAGTAATGCCAAAACGCATCGCCATCTCCTCCCTCCTGATCATCGGCGCGGGCATCGCTCTGGCAGCGAATGCGCCGGTAGAAGACAGCCTTACCCAGGTTGCAGGATGGAATCTGGCGGATGTCGGCCACAAGCCGGGCGACGACAGTGATCGGCTGGTGACGATCGAGAAAGTGATCCCGGAGGTCGACCTGATCTATCGTCCAAGCGAGAGCAATACGGGCGGCAGCATCCAGGCCGAGTTCAAGCCGCTCAAGGGCTGCAAGGCGCTGAGCTATAATAGCGGCTTCCAGTTCGACGATCCCCCGACCGACCGCGCGGCGGAGGTTCGCAAACAGGTCGACGAGGCATTTGCCGATTTCGCCAAGACCTGCCGGATCGATCCGAGCGCCAAGACGACGCTGATGACCGGCTTTGCCGAGGCCTTCGCGGCGGTCGACAAGCTGATGGTCGACAAACCCAATGTCTATCCGCCGCAGCCAGTCGATAACGGATCTGGGGAATGATACGACTGCGAAACAATTCTCTCCGGGCATTTTCTGGCACATTGTTGGATATGCAAGTCAAGATACTGAAATCATTCAATATAAATGCCGGTTTGCCGCTCGGATACGCAAAGGGATATGTTACATACCGGTGTAACATATCTCCTGCCGACGGTGCCCTCCGACGAGGCGACGGCATGATTCAGCTTGCGGTACTTCACGGCCATGCCGGAACATTCAATGACGTCGCCTTGCGGCGCAAAGCGAAGAAACAGACGCGATAATGCCAAAACGCACCGACATCTCCTCCATCCTCGTCATTGGCGCCGGCCCGATCGTGATCGGCCAGGCCTGCGAGTTCGATTATTCCGGCACGCAGGCGATCAAGGCGCTGCGCGAGGAGGGCTATCGCATCATCCTGGTCAATTCGAACCCGGCGACGATCATGACTGATCCGGAACTGGCCGATGCGACTTATGTCGAGCCGATCACGCCGGAGATCGTCGCCAAGATCATCGCCAAGGAACGCCCCGACGCGGTGCTGCCGACAATGGGTGGGCAGACCGCGCTCAACACCGCGCTGGCATTGTTCAATGACGGCACGCTGGAAAAATATGGCGTGCAGATGATCGGCGCTGATGCCGAGGCGATCGACAAGGCCGAGGACCGGCAGAAATTCCGCGAGGCGATGGACCGCATCGGCCTGGAAAGCGCGCGCTCGGCGATCGCGCATACGCTCGACGAGGCGCTGGCCGGGCTTGAACGGACTGGCCTGCCGGCGATCATCCGCCCCAGCTTCACCATGGGCGGGTCGGGCGGCGGCATCGCCTATAATCGCGAGGAATTCGAGGAGATCGTCCGCAAAGGCCTTGATGCCTCACCGACCACCGAGGTGCTGATCGAGGAATCGCTCCTCGGCTGGAAAGAATATGAGATGGAGGTCGTGCGCGACCGCCATGACAATTGCATCATCATCTGTTCGATCGAGAATATCGATCCGATGGGCGTCCATACCGGCGATTCCATCACGGTCGCGCCGGCGCTGACGCTGACCGACAAAGAATATCAGATCATGCGCAACGCGAGCATCGCGTGCCTGCGCGAGATCGGCGTCGAGACCGGCGGCTCGAACGTGCAGTTCGCGGTCAACCCGAAGGACGGGCGGCTGATCGTGATCGAGATGAACCCGCGCGTGTCGCGCTCCTCCGCGCTCGCCTCCAAGGCGACCGGCTTCCCGATCGCCAAGGTCGCGGCCAAGCTGGCGGTCGGTTACACGCTCGACGAGATCATGAACGACATCACCGGCGCGACCCCGGCCTCGTTCGAGCCGACGATCGATTATGTCGTGACCAAGATCCCGCGCTTCGCGTTCGAAAAGTTCAAGGGCGCCGAGCCGATCCTGTCGACCGCGATGAAGTCGGTCGGCGAAGTGATGGCGATTGGCCGCAACATCCATGAATCGATGCAGAAGGCATTGCGTGGCCTGGAGACGGGCCTCAGCGGCTTCAACATGGTCGAGGCGCTGCAAGGCGCGCCACGCGCCGATATCGAGGCCGCACTGGCCCGCGCCACGCCCGACCGGCTGCTCGTGGCGGCACAGGCGCTGCGCGAAGGCTTCAGCGTCGCCGAAATCCATGCCATCGCCAAATATGATCCCTGGTTCCTGGAACGCATTGCCGAGATCATCGCCGCCGAGGAGCAGGTCTGCTCGAACGGCTTGCCGCGCGATGCGGCTGGCTTGCGCAAGCTCAAGTCGATGGGCTTCAGCGACAAGCGCCTGGCCTATCTCGCGCTTAAATCGGCCAATCTGCGTGGCGGCAGCGAACGCGGCATCGCGCGCGGCTCGGGCCTGATCCACGAAGCGGTCAAGGCGATGACCGGCGGCGTGACCGAGGATGAGGTGCGCGCACTGCGCCACAAGCTGGGTGTGCGCCCGGTGTTCAAGCGCATCGACACCTGCGCCGCCGAGTTCGATGCCAAAACGCCCTATATGTATTCGTCCTATGAAGCGCCGAGCTTCGGCGAGCCCGAATGCGAAAGTCAGCCGAGCGACCGCAAAAAGGTCGTCATTCTTGGCGGCGGTCCGAACCGGATCGGGCAGGGGATCGAGTTCGATTATTGCTGCTGCCATGCCTGCTTCGCGCTGGAAGAGGCGGGCTATGAGACCATCATGGTCAACTGCAACCCGGAAACCGTCTCGACCGATTACGACACATCGGACCGGCTCTATTTCGAGCCGCTGACCGCTGAGGATGTGCTCGAAATTCTCCATGTCGAGCAGCAAAAGGGCACGCTGGTCGGCGTGATCGTCCAGTTCGGCGGCCAGACCCCGCTCAACCTGGCGCATGCGCTCGAACAGGCCGGTATCCCGATCCTCGGCACCAGCCCCGATGCGATCGACCTGGCCGAGGATCGCGAGCGTTTCTCCGCCCTGGTCACCAAGCTTGGCCTGCGCCAGCCCGCCAATGGCATCGCGCGCAGCCGTGACGAGGCGATCGCGGTCGCCGAGCGCATCGGCTATCCGGTGCTGATGCGGCCGTCTTACGTGCTCGGTGGTCGCGCGATGGAGATCGTCGATTCGCCGATCCAGCTCGACGACTATATCCAGACCGCGGTGCAGGTGTCGGGCGATTCGCCGGTGCTGATCGATCAATATCTGCGCGACGCGGTCGAGGTCGATGTCGATGCGATCTGCGACGGCACTGACGTGACGGTGGCCGGCATACTCCAGCATATCGAGGAAGCCGGGGTCCATTCGGGCGACAGCGCTTGCTCGATTCCGCCCTACAGCCTGTCCGAAGCGGTGATTGCCGAGATTGAGCGCCAGACCATTGCGCTGGCGCACGCGCTGTCGGTCGTCGGGTTGATGAACATCCAGTTCGCGGTCAAGAATGAGCTGGTCTACCTGATCGAAGTCAATCCGCGCGCCAGCCGCACCGTGCCGTTCGTCGCCAAGGCGATCGGAGCGCCGGTCGCCAAGATCGCTGCGCGGGTCATGGCGGGCGAGAAGCTTGCCGACTTGCCCAGGATCGATCGTCACATCGATTATTACGCGGTCAAGGAAGCCGTGTTCCCGTTCAATCGCTTTCCGGGGGTCGATCCAGTCCTCTCACCGGAAATGAAGTCTACCGGCGAAGTCATGGGGATTGATACCAGTTTCGCGATTGCTTTCGCCAAGGCGGAACTCGGTGCAGGCACGGTGTTGCCCAAGTCGGGCACCGTGTTCATCAGCGTCAAGCCGAGCGACAAGCCAGTCATTCTGCCTGCCGCGACGTTGCTCGTCGGGCAGGGTTTCCGGATCATCGCCACCGATGGCACCGCCGCCTTCCTCGAAGCGAACGGCGTGGCGGTCGAGCGGATCAACAAGGTGGCGCAGGGCCGGCCGCATATCGTCGACCGGATGAAGGATGGCGCGATCGACCTGGTGTTCAACACCACCGAGGGCTGGCAATCGCTCAAGGATTCGCAGCCGATCCGTGCTGCGGCGCTGGTGCAGAAGATTCCGCACTTCACCACGGCCCCTGCCAGTGTCGAGGCGGCACAGGCGATTGTGGCTCTTGCGACGCACGACCTTGAAGTACGGCCTTTGCAATCCTATTATTCGCACTCGCACAACTAATTCCCCACATGAGAGAAACGTGCGGGCGGGCCCAACCGGGTCGGCCAACGGGGGAATTTTTGAAGACGAAGGACTAGAGGGATGGCGACCGTCGAGAAGATGCCGATGCTGCAAGAGGGCTATGAGAAGCTCAATGCGGACCTGAAACGGCTTAAAGCGGAACGCCCCCAGATCGTGGACGCGATCGAGGAAGCGCGCGCGCATGGCGACCTTTCCGAAAACGCCGAATATCATGCCGCCAAGGAGCGGCAGGGCCAGATCGAAGCGTCGATCAGCGATATCGAGGACAAATTGTCCCGGGCGCAGGTCATCGATCCGAAGGAATTGTCGGGTGACAAGGTCGTGTTCGGCGCGACCGTGACTTTGCTCGACGAGGACGAAAAGCCGGTGAAATACCAGATCGTCGGTCAGACCGAGGCTGATGCCAAGGGCGGCCGCATCTCGTATAATTCGCCGCTCGGCCGCGGCCTGATCGGTCGCAAGGTCGATGAAGAGGTCGAAGTGACCGTGCCGTCGGGCGACCGCTGGTATGTCGTGTCGAAGATCGAATTCATCTGAACGGGATCGATCTTCCGCGCGGACGCTTCACTGATGCGCTGGTTGCGTTTTCGGTGTTCGTGTTGCTGTTGGCGCTCGCTGTGGTCGGTCTGGCCGCGGCGTCGGTCCAGTTCGGCTTCATTCCGCAGGATTTTCTTGCCAGCGGCTGGCGCGACGACCCTGTTCGTTCGTGGTTGTCGCCGCTTGCCTCGGTGTTCCTGGCGCGCGATTTCATCTCCGCGACCTTCAACCTGATCTTCCTGCTGATCGCGGGGCGCTTTGTCGAAAAGGCGCTGCGGCCGGTCGGGTTGGGCATCATCTTCGTTGCCGGCGCTTATGCCGGCGCGCTCGCGCGTCTTGTGCTGACGCCCGGCTCGATCTTGCCCAGCGCCGGGCTCGAACCCTCGGTCTTTGCCATCATCGGCGCGTATTTCATGCTTTACGGCGTGCCGAACGCCATTCCGATCGGCCATGGCAAGAGCCGCTGGATACAGATTGCGATGCTGGCCGGCGTCTGGCTTGCTATCCAGGTCGCCTTTTCGATTGTCGCGCAGAGCTTCGAACTGTCCGTCTCGATCATCGAGCCGCTCGGCGGTCTTGCCGCTGGTGTCGCCCTGGCCCGGCCGCTGCTCAAATGGCAATATCGCCGGGCTTGAAAATTGTCGCGGCGCGATGACGGACCGGGGAGATTACTCCCTCCGTTCGTTTCGAGCGAAGTCGAGAAACGGGCGACAAGCGCTGCGCGAAGTTTCTCGACTTCGCTCGAAACGAACGGAGAGTGGTGAATTGATCCCGATTTTGTTTCGGGAAAAAGCCGTTACGCCGCCGGCGGCGCCATCAGGTCGGGCTCGAGCAGCCGGTGCAGATGCACCACGACATATTTCATCTCGGCATCGTCGACGGTGCGCTGCGCCGCCGAACGCCACGCCTTTTCGGCGCTCATATAATCGGGAAAAACCCCCACGACCTCGATCGAGTCGAGATCGTTGAAGTCGAGCGTGCGCGGGTCGCTGACGCGGCCGCCGAAGACAAGGTGAAGTTTGCTCATGATATGCGTTTCCAGGGAGAGGAGTCGCGCATGTCCTTAGAGCGGCCTTCCCGGCTATTGAAGGGCTATTCCTTCGCTTTCGCCGTCTCGGCCGCTGCGGCGCCCGCCGTCGCCAGGGCCTTCACCACGCCGCCGAGCAGTTTGCCGACCTGATCCTGCGCGGTTGCCCTGTTCAACCCAAGCGAATCCAGTTCCGCCTTGCCGGCATCGCGCGCCGCCTTTGCCGCGGCGCCGGCGGTATCGGTGATGCGCTTGCCAACCGGCGCGAGCAATTTGCCCTCGCGCTCGCCGCGCGGGACCAACGCGCCAACCACCGCGCCCAGCGCGATGCCGCCCGCCAGCAGCGCCAGCGGATTGGCTTCCAGGCTGTCGGCGGTCGAGCGAGCGGTCTTCAGCGCGCTCTTGCGGCCCTTCTCGATCGCCTTGGCGGCCTTGTCATAGGTCTTTTCGATCTTGCTGCGCTTGGCGGCAGGACGATTGGCGGAATTGGGGTTCGCATCGGTCATGTCTTTGTCCTCTTGCCACGGGTGGGGGCCCGTTCATTGGTCAAACTCGTTGGCGGGGCAGGGGTTGCATCCTCGCTCGTCTCGCCCGTGTCGGAAAATTCGCTGATCAGCTTCGATAGCGGTTTGCGTGCCAGGAAGATGCCGACCGCAGTCGCCGCACCCGCCAGCGTCAGCGGATGGCGTTTCGCTGTCTCCAGGCCCTCACGTACCACTTCCTGCCCGGCTTCCTTCAACTCCTGGATCGCCTCGCGCGCCAGCGCCTTGGGGTTGAGGCGTGCTTGCAGTTCGACCAGCGTGCCGGCGAGCCGCTGGCGCGCTTCCGCCGATCGCATCCTGGCAAAGGCAAGGTCCGGTTCGTCGGTTTCGGTGTTCGCGCTCATTCCGCGTGATCCTTGATCGCGGTGACCTTGCGGATCTTGTCGATCGCGATCTTGACCAGCACTGCGGCAACGGCAAGCCCCGACCCGATGACGATGACGATCGCCCAGGCCGGTCCGATCGCGCGCGCCAGGATCAATACCAGCCCGACGAACAACGCGATGAAAGCGCTTTGCGCCAGCAGGAAAGCGGTCACGCCGAGCAGGATCGCGGTCTTGGCGTCACCGATCCGCTCGAACAATTGCGCACGGTACAGTCGGATTTCGGCTCGGACGAAGCGTTCAGCGTCGTCGATCAACCGCGAGAACAGCCCTGAGATGCTGTTCTCGTCGGGCGACGGTTGCTCGTCCATGCTACCCCCGAAACCCGGAATGTCCGGAATTATGCCCCAGAACTATGCCCAGAACTATGCTTTGTCGTCGGTGCGATCCGCCGCGTCGAGACCCGATTTGATCAGCCGGACGAGCACGAAACCGATCGCCGCTGCCGTGCCGATGGCGATCGCCGGGCTCTTCTTCACGAAGCCGCGCGCATCGGCGATCAGATCGTCGATTTCCTTCGATTTCAGCGAATCGGAGAAGCCGGACACCGCTTCAGCCGCGGTCCGGGCATATTGGCCATATTGCGCACCGATCTTCTCATCGACCGTGCCGGCGGCGTCGTTGATCATCTTCGACAATTCGTCGAGTGCGCCGCCGGCGCGCGCCTTGCCTTCCTCGGCATAGCTGCGCGCCTTGGTGCCGGCGTCCTTGGTGAATTTCGCCGCGCCGTCCTTCAGTGCCTGCGCCGAAATCGGGTTAGCGTCGTTTGCCGCCTTGCCAGCGGTTTTCGAACTGGCGGTTTTCGAGCTGGGGGTTTTCGGATTTTCGATGGTGCTGGGGTCCACGGTCGGGCCTTTCAGGGGTTTGGCGGGCTTGGGCTTGGGGCTCGGCTTGGCCGTGACGGCGCCGTTCAGTGCTTTCGCCCTGGGCGTCGCGGTGGTGGCTGCCTTCTTGACCGGCTTGGCCGGCTTCGGAGCTTTGGGAGCGTCTTCGGCCATGTGAACCCTTTCTCGAATACTCGTATCGATCAACCGGCCAGACTGGCATCCGGTTCCATCGACCCGCTGTGAATTGCCGCCTGCGCCGTTAGCCGATAGAGGCTCGGCCCGCATCCACCGCAACCCAGGCGCCCGCCCACGATTAGAAGGATCGTTCCGTGACCGCAATCATCGACATTCATGCCCGTCAGATCATCGACAGCCGGGGCAATCCCACGGTCGAGGTGGATGTGATGCTGGAAGACGGCAGCTTCGGCCGCGCGGCGGTCCCCTCGGGCGCGTCGACCGGCGCACATGAAGCGGTCGAGAAGCGCGATGGTGACAAGAGCCGCTGGCTCGGCAAGGGTGTTCAGGCAGCGGTCGATGCGGTCAATTCGGAAATCGCATCGGTCGTGCTCGGCATCGACGCTGAGGACCAGGCCGATGTCGATCGCGCGATGATCGAGTTGGACGGCACGCCGAACAAGGCGCGGCTCGGCGCGAATGCGATCCTCGGCGTCAGCCTGGCGACAGCCAAGGCGGCCGCCGATGCGCGCGGCCTGCCGCTCTACCGCTATGTTGGCGGGGTTGCGGCGCATGTCCTGCCGGTGCCGATGATGAATATCATCAATGGTGGCGAACATGCTGATAACCCGATCGATTTTCAGGAGTTCATGATCGTGCCAGTGGGCGCGGATTCGCTGTTCGAAGCGGTGCGCTGTGGTTCGGAGATTTTCCACACGCTGAAAAAAGGCCTGCACGACAAGGGCCTCGCCACCTCGGTCGGCGACGAGGGTGGTTTCGCGCCTAACATCGCCAGCACCAGCGACGCGCTCGATTTCATCATGAAGTCGATCGAACAGGCCGGCTACACCCCGGGTGACGACGTGATGATCGCGCTCGATTGCGCGGCGACCGAATTCTTCAAGAACGGCAAATACGACATCTCGGGCGAGAACCGGATCCTCTCGAGCCACGAGATGGCGGAGTATCTCGCCGATCTGACCCGCCGCTACCCGATCTTTTCGATCGAGGACGGTATGGCCGAGGATGATTTCGAGGGCTGGAAGGCACTCACCGACCTGGTCGGCAAGAAGGTCCAACTGGTCGGCGACGACCTCTTCGTGACCAATCCCAAGCGCCTGAAGCAAGGCATCGCCGATGGCCTGGCCAACTCGCTGCTGGTCAAGGTCAATCAGATCGGCACGCTGACCGAGACGCTGGAGGCAGTGTCGATGGCCAATCGCGCCGGCTATACCGCCGTCATGTCACACCGCTCGGGCGAGACCGAGGATTCCACCATCGCCGATCTCGCGGTCGCGACCAATTGCGGTCAGATCAAGACCGGCAGCCTCGCGCGCTCGGACCGGTTGGCCAAGTACAACCAGCTGATCCGCATCGAGGAAGAGCTGGGCGACGCCGGCCGTTATGCCGGTCGTGGCGTACTGCGCGGGTAGGATGGTAAATTAAAGCTTGATCCCCGAGTCGTGCTGGTTAAGAATCACGCAATGACAAAGCGTTCTCCCTTACGCCTCATGCTCCGCCGGGCCATTGGCCCGGCGGTTCTATTGATCGTGATGGCGGTATTCGGGACCTACGCTGTACTTGGCCCCAATGGGGCGCGTGCCTATGGCGACATCAAGCGCCAACTGACCAAGCGCGATGTCGAACTCACCGCGCTGAAACAGAAGCGTGCGGAATGGCAGAACCGCGTCAAACTGCTGGACCCGAACAAGGCCGACCCCGACATGGTCGATGAGCTGGTGCGCAAGAAACTTAACGTCGCGCACCCCGACGATGTCATCCTGCCGATGCAGCCTTAGAGCCAATCGACAGCCGGTCGAACGACGGCGGCTGAGACATTCTCTCGGCTTAGTATTTGATAAATAATGACATTGTTGAATCGTCTCGTCGAGGTGCCGGCCTGAGACGGGCGGGAGATATGTTACATTACCGGTGTAACATATCTCCCGCCGCTCGTTTCCTCAGCCCGATCGTCCCGCGGCCGGCGCCGGTAGCGATTCAACCATCATACAGGACCGGGCATGCCGTCGCTTGCCGGACTGGTACCGGCGCGCTCTTTCTCAGTGTCGGAAACAGGATAGCCATGGCGCCCGCCAGCGCACCTGCATTTCAACGTTTCAGCTTTTTGCAGGACAAAATTTGTCGAAATATGCCTTGAGTGACTCACCGCCCGCCGGCAGGTCAGTTTTCATCGATCCCGATTTGCCGTCCACCGTCGTCAGCGTCAAAGCGAGGTTCTTTCCGGCGACAAGGGCGTCACGGAACGCTTCGGCGCTCGCGGCGTCAACATTAAAGGTGCTTCTCGAGAATTGCACTGCCTTGAAGGGCTTGCCGTCGATGTCGATCACCATGGCCCCGCGATCCTTGCTGTTCGAATCATAGGCGACATCGAAGGGCAGGCCGACCGATGCCGCCCATTTCGCATTGCTCGGGCCGCCCCAGCCCGCCGGGCATTGCAGCGTGATGCGCGTGTTGCGGAACGCCATCGGCCCTTCATTTGCCAGGGCCGCCAGGGTCAGATTGGCGGTCCCCTGAAAACTGTCGCTGCCGCCCGGGCTGGGTGCCGTGATCTGCCAGCGCTTGCCGGCGAGAATGTCCATCCGGCCAGAGAGCGCCTCGACCTTCGCGACATCGCTGGAATCCTTGAACCCTAAAGCCCCGTAACAAGCGAGCTTCTGCTTGTCGTCGGCGATCGCGACACATTCGGCCAGTCGCCAGCCTTGCGCCGATAGCGTGCTGGCGGCGCTGTCGAATGCGGCCGGAATGGGTTGTGCGTTGCCCACCTTGCCATTCGAACCGCCTGGCGAACTGCCACAGCCGCTTAGTCCGGCGGCTGCTGTGATCATAATCGCCAAGCCATGTTTGCGAGCCATCAGAAACCTCCCCAATTCGTTGGAGCGGGTTGAACGAGCATCGCTTGCGCCGGTTCCCGCGGGACTGGCGCGCTCGATCCCAACCTGCCAGCATCGCTCGCAACGACGACTCGAGAGGATGTCTATGCGGATGAAGTTGCTGGCGGGGATTGCGATCCTCGCGCTTGCTGCATGCGCGCCGTCGACCACGACGGTGAGCAATACGACCATGGAATTGGCGCTGCCGACCGCCAATTGGGCGGGCTTCCGCGACGCCTTTATCGAGGGCTGGTTCAAGATCGATCCAGCCAATGCGGTCTATCAGGGGCGGCATGATTTCGACGGCGGTCTCGGCGACTGGAGTGCCGCTGGCTTGAAGCGGCAGGGCGATTTCCTGCGCGATGCGATCCTCAAGGCGCGCGCTTTCGATACCGCGAAGCTGAGCAAACAGGACGCGTTCGAGCGCGATTATCTGATCGGCGTGGCCGAAGGGAAATTATTCTGGCTCGAGGATGCCGATCAGCCACACACCAATCCCGCCTGGTATGTCGGGGGCGGACTCGACCCCAATGTCTATATCGCGCGCAATTATGCCGATGCGCCGACGCGGATGAAGGCGATGATCGCGTTCCTGCAAAAGGTCCCGGCGGCGGCGGCCAACATCCGCGCCAATCTGAAAACGCCGATGCCGCTCAGTTATATCAATTACGGCGTCGCCGGCTTTAACGGCTTTGCCGATTACTACACTGGCGATGCCAAAAAGGCCTTTGCCGGCGTGAAGGATGCCGCACTGCAGAAGCAGTTCGATGAGGCCGCCGGCCCCGCAGCGAAGTCGATGAAGGATCTCGGCAGTTGGCTGGACGGTCAGAAGGCAACCGCGACGCAGGATTTCGCGCTTGGCGCGGACAAATTCTCGCGCATGATCAAGATGACCGAAGGTGTCGATGTGCCGCTCGACGAACTGGAAGCAGCGGGCAAGGCCGACCTGAAGCGCAATCAGGATGCGCTGAATGCCGCTTGCGCCAAGTTCGCGCCGGGCGCGACGATCCCGGTGTGCATGGCGAAGATGAACGCCAACAAGCCCGAAGGTGGGCCGGTCGCGGAGGCGCGCAAGCAGATCCCGTTGCTGAAGGCGTTCGTGATCGCCAAGGATATCGTTTCGATCCCCGACAATGAGCAGGCGCTGGTCGAGGAAAGTCCGCCCTATAACCGGCAGAATTCCGCCTATATCGATCCGCCGGGACCGTTCGAGAAAGGCATCCCGTCAATCTATTATATCTCGCCGCCTGATCCTTCGTGGAGCAAGGCGGAGCAGGACGGCTTCATCCCGGGCAAGATGGATCTGCTGTTCACGTCGGTGCATGAAGTCATGCCGGGGCACTTTCTGCAGTTCCGTCATGCCAATGCCTCACCCTCGCTCTTCGGGCGGCTGTTCGTCGGCTATGCCTTTGCCGAGGGCTGGGCGCATTATTCCGAGGAAATGATGTGGGATGCCGGGCTGAATGACGGCGATCCGGAAACGCATATCGGCCAGCTGTCGAATGCGCTGCTGCGCAATTGCCGCTATCTCTCCGCGATCGGCCTGCACGCGCGCGGGATGACGCAGGAACAGTCGCGGAAGATGTTCGTCGATGAATGCTATCAGGACGAGGGTAGCGCTAAACAACAATCGGCACGTGGCACCTATGATCCGGCCTATCTCAACTACACCATGGGCAAGTTACTGATCCGCAAGTTGCGCGACGATTGGGTCGCGACGCGTGGTGGGCGCAAGGCATGGAAATCCTTCCATGACGAGTTCCTGAAATATGGTGGCCCGCCGATCCCGCTGGTGCGCCAGGTGATGATGGGAGAGCCGACGGCAAAAGCGGTGTTCTGAGCGAGCCGTCGGAGCAAGTGCATGACGGCGGCCGCTCTGCGGCACAGTGCCGGCTGGGTACGCCCCACACCGCCGCGGAAATGGAACGCCTCTAAGCGAGGTTCGCACTTTCGCGCCAGTAACGGGCAATTTCGTGTGGGTGATAGCTAAACTCGTTTGTGCGTGTTAATGCACGTTTATGCATGATTCGACAGCAACACTGCCGCTGGGCAGACGACAAGCGATCGCAGATCGGTTGATGAGAGGCGAGGCCGTCAACGCCACAGCCTTATCGAACGAGTTCGAGATTTCGGAAGACGCGATCCGGCGCGACCTTCGGGCACTGGCGGCGGAAGGTGTATGCCGGCGCGTCTATGGCGGTGCGCTGCCGATATCGCCGGCGTCCGCACCGATGCGGGTGCGCCAGGTCGAACAGGGCGATCGAAAGGCTGCACTGGCGCGCACCGGAGTCGATCTGATCGGTGCTTCCCGAACATTGTTCCTCGATACCGGCAGTACAATCCTGTCATTGGCAGGATTTTTGCCGCGCGATCTTGGCCTAACTGTTGTGACGAACTCGATCGCCGTGGCGGCGGTGCTGGCGGACCGAACCGATCTCGACCTGGTAATGATCGGCGGCGCGGTCGACCCGATCACCGGCGGTTGTGTCAGCGCACGCGCGCTTGGCGAGCTCCAGCGCTACCGGATCGATTTATGCTTCCTCGGCGCCTGCGCGCTTTCGGTCGATGACGGCCTGGCCGGGTTCGAGATGGCCGATGTCGATTTCAAACGCGCTTTGATCGAGGTCAGCGAGCAGACGATCCTGATGATGCTCAATCCGAAGCTCGAAACTACCGCCCCGCATCGCATCGGTCGTATCGATGCGATTGATCACCTGATCCTGGAAGCCGATGCTCCCACTCAGCTTTTCGATCGCTTGCAAGGCGTGGGGCCGTCAATTCACCGCGCGGAGACGGCGCATGACTGACACGCTCACGCGATCCGAGGCATCGCCTCGGTTGGCGGATTGTGCCGATACGCGCCTCGCGACGCGTTTGTCTTTCCTGGTCGCTGGTCTCACCATGGCGTGCTGGGCACCGCTGGTGCCGTTCGCAAAGGCGCGCGTGGCGGTCGATGACGGGGCGCTCGGCCTGCTGCTGCTCTGTATCGGCATTGGATCGATCGTCGCCATGCCGATAACCGCGGCGCTGGCCGCGCGCTGGGGCAGCAAGCCGATGATCCTGGGTGGCGGTCTGGGCCTTGTGCTGCTGCTGCCGACGCTGGCCGTCGCGGACAGCTTTGCGCTGCTTGCCCTCGCGCTGCTCGGTTTCGGCGCCGCTCTCGGAACGATCGACGTCGCCGTGAACGTCCACGCGGTCGAGGTGGAGCGCGCGGCCGGCCGGCCATTGATGTCGGGTTTCCACGCCATGTTCAGCATTGGCGGTTTCGCCGGTGCCGGCGGGATGACGCTGCTGCTTGCAAACGGCGTCGCACCACTGATCGCTACCTTGGCGGGCAGCGCGCTGGCGCTTCTCGCGCTTGCCTTTGCGGCGCCGCGCTTGTTGCAGGCGAAGGGCGATCCGACACCGTTCGTGACGCCCCGTGGCATCGTGCTCCTTCTGGCGTTGCTCGCGGCCGCGACCTTCCTCGTCGAAGGGGCGATCCTCGACTGGAGCGCGCTGCTGATCAGCGGCGCGGGTCTGGTCGAGGTGGCGCAGGGAGGTCTCGGTTATATGATCTTCGCGATCGCCATGACGATCGGGCGGTTGACCGGTGATCGCATCGTGGCGGCTCTGGGCAATGGCCGGGTGTTGTTCTGGGGCGGCCTCCTCACCGTGGCGGGCCTTTCCCTGCTCCTGATCGCGCCGATTGCGTGGGTTGCCATGGCCGGCTTCCTCCTGATCGGGCTGGGCGCATCGAACATCGTGCCGGTGCTGTTCAGTCTTGCCGGGCGGCAGACCGCCATGCCGGCAGCACTTGCCGTCGCCGCGCTGACCACCACCGGCTATGCCGGAATCCTGGCGGGCCCGGCCGGCATCGGCTTCCTTTCAAATCATATCGGCCTGCATGCCGCTTTCTGGTTGCTGGCGGTGCTGATGCTCCTCGTCCCGCTGGCCGCGCGCCGCGCCACCAGAGGTTGATCCGGTGAAGATCGCTCATGTCGCATTGTGGACGGCCGACCTCGATGGGAATGCCGATTTCTGGCGCGACCATTTCGATGCGGTAATCGGCGCACGCTATGAAAGCCGCCGGCAGCCGGGCTTCACATCGCGCATGGCCAGTTTACCCAGCGGGATCGTCATCGAATTAATGGCAGCGCCCTGGATCATCAGCGACGATCCCTCGCCTCGATCGGGATGGGCGCATATCGCGCTGTCGCTGGGCAGTGCGGACGCCGTGGATGCCGCCGCCGTGCGCTTCAACGGTGCCGGGTTGCTGGTCTCGGCGCCGCGCATGACGGGCGATGGTTTTTACGAAGCCGTCGTCCGGGCAGGCGACGGGACATTGGTCGAACTGACGGCCTGAGCGGCCTATTTCACCGAACTCGCCGGTTGGACGTCCTGCGTCTCCTCGCGCTGCGGGTTGCGGATCGAGGGGCGCAGGCGCGCGATGCTGCACAGTCCGGCGATCAGCGCGAGGCCGGCGGCGAACAACGGCGGCGCCATGCCGGCGCCGATGCCCATGGCGAGGAGCGCCGCGACCAAAGTCGCACCGGTTGTCTGCCCGACCAGGCGCACGGTGGAAACCAGTCCGCCCGCGGCAGCGGCGCGCTCGCGCGGGGCGCTGCCGATGATCAATCGGGCGTTGGGGGGCAGGAAGGTGCCGAAGCCTGAGCCGCACAGCGCCATGCGCCAGGCCACATCGAAATAGCTCGGATTATGCGGCATGAAAGCGATCAGCAGCAGCGCGGTGATCGAAATCGCC
This sequence comes from Sphingomonas sp. ERG5, assembly GCF_000803065.1. Lineage (GTDB taxonomy): Bacteria > Pseudomonadota > Alphaproteobacteria > Sphingomonadales > Sphingomonadaceae > Sphingomonas. Next base: position 41,120 of record NZ_JSXI01000074.1, on the reverse strand, counting down.
ATGCCGATGCCGCCAAGGATGCCGGCGGGAATTCGGTCCGACAACCATCCGGCCAATGGCGCGACGATCATGTTGGTCAGCGGCCAGGGCGCGATTGCCGCGCCGATCGCAGCGGCGGTGAAGCCCAGATCATGCAGTCGGAACGGGGTCGAGATGAGCAAGGTCATCGATGCGATGAATGCAGTATAGGCGCCGATCACCGATAGCGCGAGAACCGGTCGCGACAGCAGGTCGATCGGCAGAATCGGCTGCGCTTCGCCGCGCTCGCGCCGCACGAACAGGAATCCGACCAATATGCCGACCAGCACGATCGCTGCCGAAACGATCGGGCTGTCGCCATGCACTCCCGTCTCGAGCCCGCCGATGATCAGACCGAACATGGCGGCGCACATCACACCGCCAAGCACATCAAATGGTTCGGGCCGTGGCTTGGGATCGGGCAAGGCGCGGCCCAGCGCGAGCGAAGCCAGTGCAAAGGGCACGGCGCTGGCGAACACCCAGGGCCAGGGCGCGATCGCCAGCACCAGCCCCCCAACGGTTGGTGCGGCCGCGGCGGCGCTCGAGACCACGACCGAGTTGATGCCGAGGCCGCGGCCGAGTTGCTTGGCGGGATAGATTGAGCGGATCAGTGCCGATGACACACTCAACGCTGCCGCCGCGCCCAGTGCCTGCGCCGCGCGCACAATCAGCAGGAAGGGCAGGCTCTTGGCGAAGAAGCACAGGATCGTCGCGACGGTGAAGATCAACTGGCCATATTGGTACATACGCTTCAGGCCGATGCGATCGCCGAGTCCGGCGAGCGGCAGCAACAGCATGACCAGGACGAGCTGGTAGACGGTAACCACGGTGACGATGGCGGAACTGTCGACCTTAAGATCGCGGGCGATGGATGGCAGGGCGACATTTGCGACGCCGCCATCGATGATCACCAGCGCCGTGCCGCAGGAAATCGCGGCAATGGCGGCGTAGCGGCGGGGCAGGGGGAGGCCGTCGATCACCCGATCCGAATAGTCCTTGTTGGCCGTGACGCAACCATTACCCGGTTGTCAGACATCTCTTGCTGCAACGCAGCATATTGTGCTATGGAGCATACATGAAGTATCCGGAACATGACGGCCCCGAGGCCGCGCCGCAGGGTCCCGTGCCGACCATTTTCGAAGCGATCGTGCGCAAGCGCTGCATCGGGCTGACCTATAATCGCGTCGGCATGACGATGGCGCCGCACGTCATCTACACCAAGCATGACGATCTGTTCGTCGATGGTGTGGTGGTCGACCGTGAAGGCAAGCCGCCCAAGGAATATAAGGTCGGCACCTTCAAGCTGGCCGGGTTGAGCCAGCTCGCATTGACCGACCGTCCTTTCGTGACCAGCGATCTGTTCGAGCCGGGCTCGTTCAAATATGCCGACGCGCTGATGGCGGTCGAGCCGGCCTGAGCCGGTCGCTGACGCGGGTTTGACGCCGCGTCAGAGCCCGCCGCCAAGCGACCGGTAGAGTTCGACCAGATTGGTCCCCCGGTTGAGCCGGGTCGTTACCAGTTGCTGTTGCGCGGCATAGGAAGTGCGCTGCGCATCGAGCGAGACCAGGAACGAATCGATCCCCGCCGTATAGCGTGCCTGGGACAGCCTGGCGGCGATTCGCGCGGCTTCCGCGCGCGCGGTTTGCGCCGAAACCTGTTCGTCGATCGTTCCGCGTTGCGCCAGAGCGTCGGCGACTTCGCGAAATGCGGTCTGAATGGTCTTCTCATAGGTCGCGACCGCACCCTGCTGCGCCGCTTTGGCTGCGCGCAGATTGTTTCGGTTGCGGCCGGCGTCGAACAACGGCAGCGAAAGGGCAGGGCTGGCATTGTACGTACCCGTACCGCTGCCGAAGAGCCCCGAGAGCGCGGGGCTGATCGTCCCCAGTGTCGCGGTGAGCGACAGTTTCGGGAAGAACGCCGCGCGCGCCACACCGATATTGGCGTTCTGCGCGATCAACTTATGCTCAGCCTCCAGCACGTCGGGGCGGCGCAGCAGCACGTCCGATGACAGATTGCCGGGCAATGCCTTGACCATCGCATCGCCCTCGTCGAGCCCGCTGGGGAGCAAGGTTGCATCGACGGTCGCGCCGACCAGCAGGTTGAGCGCATTCTGATCCTGTGCGATCCGGGTCGAGAGCAAAGCGATATCGTTGCGCGCGGACTGATAATTGGTTTCCGCCTGCCGTGCCTCGAGCTCCGACGCGACGCCGATGCGGAACTGCGCGCGAGTCAGCGACAGCGTCTGTTCGAACGCCTTCAACGTCTCGCGCGAGAGACGCAGCTGATCCTGATCCGACGCCATGGTCAACCAGGCCGATGCGATCTCGGCGATCAGGCTGATCCGCGCCGAGCGCTGGGCTTCCTCGCTGGCGAAAAAGGCTTCCTGCGCTGCCTTGGTCTGGTTGCGGATTCGTCCGAACAGGTCGATTTCGAACGACGAGAATCCGACATTGGCCGAATAGGTCGAGATATCGCTGGATGAACCACCGGCGATGCCGCCAAAACCTGCCGTCTGGGCAGCGGTGTTGGTATAGGTCGACGATCCATTCGCGTTGATCGTCGGCAACAGGTCGGCACGTTGCGCGCCATATTGCGCGCGTGCCTGGAGCACATTGGCGGCGGCGAGTCGCAAGTCGCGATTATTGTCGAGGCCAAGCGCGATGACTTGCCGCAGCCGGTCTTCGACGAAGAAGTCGCGCCAGCCGATCTTGGTCACGTCGGGGGCGTCAGTCGGCGCGGTGGGGTAGACCCCGCCTTGGGGCAGAGCAGCGGGTACCGCGCCGATCGGGCGGACATATTTCGGCGCCAGGTTACAACCGGTCAGCGCAACACTTGCGGTGAGCATGACGAGAATGGAGGAACGAAGGGTCACGGGTCAGGCTTCCTGCGGTGCCGGGGAGGGGGCGTTGGTGTCGGGTGCTGTGTCCTTGGGCTTTTCCTCGCCGCCATGGCCGAACAGGCGCAGGACGACGACGAAGAACATCGGCACGAAGAAGATGCCCAATATGGTGGCCGAGAGCATCCCGCCGACCACGGCGCGACCAATCGCATTCTGTCCGCCGGCACCGGCGCCGGTCGAGATCGCCAGTGGCATCACACCGAAGACGAAGGCCAGACTGGTCATCAGGATCGGCCGCAGGCGAAGCTTGGCCGCGGCGACAGCCGCGTCGAACGCGTTCATGCCTTCGCGCATGCGTTCCTCGGCGAATTCGACGATCAGGATCGCATTCTTCGCCGACACGCCGATCGTCGTGATCAGGCCAACCTGCAGGTAGATGTCGTTGTTGAGCCCGGTCATCGCCGCAGCGAGCAGCGCGCCGAGAACGCCGAGCGGCACCACCAGCATGACCGATACCGGCACCGACCAGCTTTCATACAGCGCGGCAAGGCACAGGAACACGATCAGCAGGGACAGGCCGTAAAGCGCGGGCGCCTGGCCGCCGGACAGCTGCTCTTCGTACGACAGTCCGGACCATTCATAGCTGGTGCCGGGGGGCAGTTTGGCGTGGATTTCCTCCATCGCCTTGATCGCGTCGCCCGACGAGTAGCCGGGTGCTGCGGTGCCGAGCAATTCCATCGCGGGCTGGCCGTTATAGCGCGTGAGCTGTGCCGGCGCCTGGACCCAGTTCAGCGTCGAGAAGGCCGAGAACGGCGCCATCTTGCCGCTCGCGCCGCGTATGAAGAACTTGTCGATATCCTCCGGCGCCATGCGATAGGGCTGGTCAGCTTGAACATAGACACGCTTGACCCGACCACGATCGATGAAGTCGTTGATATAGGCGCTGCCCCAGGCGGTCGCGATGGTGCTGTTGATCTCGGACAGATCAAGCCCGAGCGCACGCGCCTTGTTCTGGTCGACATCGACCTTGAGCTGCGGTGCGTCGTCGAGCGAATTGGGACGCACGCCGACCAGGCGCTTGTCCTGCATCGCCATGCCCATCATCATGTTGCGCGCAGCGACGAGCTTTTCATGGCCGATCCCACCAGTATCGATCAGCTGCATGTCAAACCCCGTCGCATTGCCCAGTTCCGGCACCGCTGGCGGCACGATCGTGAAGATCATCGCATCCTTGAACTGAGAGAGCGGCCCCATCGCACGCTGGGCGATCGCCTGCGCCTTGTTGGCAGCACCCGGGCGCTCGTCCCAGGGCTTCAACCGGACGAAGACGATGCCGCTATTCTGGCCGGATCCCGCAAAGCTGAATCCGTTGACCGTGAAGACGCCATCGACATTGGCCTTTTCCGCGGTCAGCAAATGATCGCGCACGGCATCCAGCGCCTTTTCGGTGCGGCTGCTGGTCGATCCGGACGGACCCTGGACCAGGGCCAGCATCATGCCCTGATCTTCATCCGGCAGAAAGCTCGTCGGCAAGCGCATGAACAGCACCGACATGCCGACCGCAATGAGCAGATAAACCAGCATCGAGCGCTTCCAGCCGCGCGCCATGCCCTTGACGCCGCCCTCATATCTATTCTGGCCACGCTCGAACTTGTCGTTGAACCAGCGGAAGAAGCGCGCGAGCAGGCCGTTGCCCTGACTCTTTTCAGGATCGTGCGGCTTCAGGATCGTCGCGCACAGCGCCGGCGTCAGGATCAGGGCGACCATGATCGACAGGACCATCGCGGCGACGATCGTGATCGAGAACTGGCGATAGATCACGCCGGTCGATCCGCCGAAGAACGCCATCGGCAGGAACACTGCCGACAACACCAGGGCGATCCCGACCAGCGCGCTGGTGATTTCGTCCATCGATTTGCGCGCCGCTTCCTTGGGCGACAAATGTTCGGTGGTGATCAGGCGCTCGACATTCTCGACCACGACGATCGCGTCATCGACCAATAGCCCGATCGCCAACACCATGCCGAACAGCGTGAGCGTGTTGATCGAATAGCCGGCGACCGCCATCACCGCGAAGGTGCCGAGCAGCACCACCGGCACCGCGATCGTCGGGATCAACGTCGCGCGGAAGTTCTGCAGGAACAGGAACATCACCAGGAAGACGAGCACCACCGCTTCGACCAGCGTCTCCACCACCTGCTTGACCGAGAGCCGGACGAATGGCGTCGTATCATAGGGATAGACCACTTTGACGTCAGCCGGGAATTGCTTGGCGACTTCGGCCACGCGCGCCTGCACGGCCGTAACGGTCGCAAGCGCATTGGCGCCCGGTGCCAATTTGACCCCGATGCCGGCTGCTGGCTTGCCATTATATTTGGCCGAGGCACCATAGTTTTCCGCGCCGATTTCGACCCGGGCGACATCGCCGAGCCGGACGATCGAACCATCGGCGTTGCTCTTCAGGTTGATCGCGGCGAACTGCTCCGGGGTGGTCAGCCGTGACTGGACCGATACCGTCGCGTTGAGCATCTGCTCCTTCGGCGCGGGCTGCGCGCCGATCTGGCCGGCAGATACCTGCGCGTTCTGCGCCCGCACCGCGGTCGTCACATCGCTCATGGTCAGCTGATAGGAATTGAGCTTCAGCGGATCGACCCAGATGCGCATGGCATATTGCGCACCGAATACCTGGGTATCGCCGACACCGTTCACACGGCTCATCGGATCCTGCAGCCGCGAAACGGCATAGTCAGCCAGGTCGATATCGCTGTGCGAGCCGTCCTCGGAATAGAGCCCGATGAACAGCAGGAAATTGGCGCTTGCCTTGGCGACCTGGATGCCCTGCAGCTGGACTTCCTGGGGCAGCAGCGGCGTTGCGGCCTGCAGTTTGTTCTGGACCTGCACCTGCGCGATGTCGGGATCCGTGCCCTGTTCGAACGTCAGCGTGATCGTGACATTGCCGGCCGAGCTGGACGATGACGAGAAGTAGCGAAGGTTGTCGATCCCCTTCATCTGCTGCTCGATGATCTGCGTCGTCGTGTTCTCGAGCGTCTGGGCATCGGCACCCGGATAGGTCGCGGTGATCGAGACGGCGGGCGGCGCGATGGTCGGGAACTGCGCGACCGGCAAGGTGCGGATTGCCAACAGGCCCGCAAGCATCAGGATGATGGCGATCACCCACGCGAAGATCGGGCGATCGATGAAAAAACGGGCCATGGGTGTTTACTTTGCCTGAGCTGCGGGGGCGCCTGGCGCGCCGGCGGGCTGCTTTGCGGGGGCGTTCGGGTTCCAGGGCGAGGGGTTCACCGGCATGCCGGGACGCAGCATCTGGCCACCCTCGACAATCACGCGGTCGCCGGATTTCAGCCCGGAGGTGACCAGCCAATTGTCACCGACGGTGCGCGCGGTCTTGAGCGAGCGCAACTCGGCCTTGTTGCCGGCGCCGACGACCATCACCGTCGGGTTGCCGCGCTCGTCGCGGCTGACCGCGCGCTGCGGCACCAGCATTGCCTGGGTCTGAGTGCCCTCGATCAGTTCCGCTCGCACATACATGCCGGGCAGCAACAGGCCGCGCGGATTGGGGAACACTGCGCGGATTGTCTGCGATCCCGTGGTGGGATCGACCGTCACGTCGGCGAACTTCAGCGTTCCTTCGATCGGATAGGTGGTGCCGTCCTCCAGCTTCAGCCGCACGCGAGCGTTGCCGCCGGCCGACACCTGTCCGGCCAACACTTGCTGGCGCAGTTTCAGCACATCCGCGCTGGCTTGCGTCACATCGACATGGATCGGGTCGAGCCGCTGGATCGTGGTCAGCGCATCCGCTTGCGCGGCGGTGACCAGCGCGCCGGTGGTGTAGATCGAGCGACCGATCCGGCCCGAGATTGGTGCGCTCACCGTGGTACGGCGAAGATCGATTTGCGCCGTGCGCAGCGCAGCTTTCTGCACAGCGACATCGGCCATGGCCTGGTCCGCAGTGGTAACGGCATTCTCATAGTCCTGCCGCGAGATGGCGTTGATCTTGACCAGTTCGGCATAACGGCGGGCAAATGCCTGGGTCGAAGCGATCGAAGCCTGTGCCCGGCGCAACCCGGCGCTCGCATTGGCGACCTGCGCGGCATAGGGCGCGGAATCGATACGATAAAGCGGTTGACCGGCGTGTACCTGATCGCCCTCCTGGAACAGCCGCGCCTGGATCAGGCCATTGACCTGCGGCCGCACGTCGGACGTTTCGAACGCAGCCGTCCGGCCCGGCAACTCAGTCGTCAACGTTGCTGCCTGCTCGCGAATCGTGACGACGCTGACCGCGGTCGGCCCGGGTTGCGGCTGTTGCGGCGCCTGGCCACAGGCGCTCAACGTCAAAACCATCACGGGTGCCGCGTAGCGAAAAAAAACCATGCCATTCCTACCGGAGTTGGGTATGTGAGTGATCGTTCACTCTCTGTCGGGGCCGCTACTGCAAAGGCTCGGACGGCGTCAAGGCTTTTGGAGCACGGCAAAGAAATGAATTTGGTCGACCTTGTAGTGAAAGAGCCGCGAGGCGCGGAAATCCGCCGTCGCAAAATACTCGATTGTGCCCGGGCTCTGTTTGTCGACCATGGTTTCCACGCAACGGGCGTGGCTCAGATATCGACCATGTCGGGCGTCGCGGTTGGCCAGATCTATCGCGACTTCGCCAGCAAGGAGGATATCGTCGTCTCGATCGTCGAGGACGATTGCGTCAGCTTCATGGATGCCGAAACGCTGAAGAGTGCGATCGACCGGCGCGACAAGGGGGCAGTACGCGAATGGCTACGCCATTTCGTTCATCCGCAGGACGGGCGCAGCGACGAGAAGAGCGCCCGCCTCTTTGCCGAAATCATTGCCGAATCCGCGCGCAACGAGCGGATTGCCAGCATCTTCACGACGATCCACGACGATGTCCGTGGCAAGACGCTCGACGCACTCGAGGTGCTGTCGGAAGGGAAGGATGATACCGCGGCGAGAGGGGTGGTCGCAGATCTGATCGCGACCATGTCGCTGGGCCTGATGCATCATCGCTTGATGCGTCACAATCTTGCGATCGACGACCTTGTCCCGGCGCTTGAGCGGATCATCGACCGCGAGATCGAAGCGCTGAGAACCGGGCATCAGTAATCTGGGATTGCGAGCCGAACGGGGGAGCAACTCGGCTCTAGCGTGGCGTCCAGCCGGGCGGGGCGAGTTCGAAGCCCGAAAAGTCGAATGCCGGCGTCACCACGCAACTGACCAGCGCCCAGCCGGCGCGCGCTTCGGCCGATTGCCAGGCATGTGGCGGGACCATTGCCTGCGGGGTTTCTCCGGTCAGCAAATGCTCGCTGGCGCTGCCGTCGTCGATCAGCAGGGTGAGCGGCGATCCGCTGTGCCACAGCCAGAGCTCGGCGGCATCGACGCGGTGCCAGTGCGATCGCTGCCCTCCTTCCAGCAGATAAAGGATCGCAGTGGCGAGCCCGCGGCGGCCGTCAGGTGCGGGCTGGCGCATCGTCTCGCGATACCAGCCGCCCTCGGGATGCCGCGTCAGCGCGAGGCGATCGATCAGGGCTGCCGAGTCGGTCATTTGGCGGCGCCGTCGAGGAACTTGCGTACCATCGCGACGGTGGCGGTCGGGTTCTCCTCCATGATCCAGTGGCCGGAGCCGGGAACAATGCCCTCGGTCACGTTGGTACCGGCCGCGCGCATCACGGTCGCCATCATCGGGCCGAACGACTTTTCACCACCCAAAGCGAGGATCGGCATGGTCAGCTTGCCCTTTGCGGCCAGCCAGGCGCGGTTATCGATCGCGTCCTGGTCGAAGGCGGCGAATTGAGCGAAGCCCGAATGCATCGCGCCGGGCATCGCATAAAGCGTGGCGTAATGCTCACGCGAGCCTTCGCTGAACTTCGCGGGCGTGGCAGAGAATTCATTCCAGAAACGGTCGAGATAGATGCGCTCGCGCCCCGCAACCAGTCGTTCCATATCGGGTCCGCCAAAGCGGAAGTGCCAGAGAAGCGGGCTTTTGAGGATTTCGTCCCACGGGCCGATACCCGGTACCGGCGCGTCGATCAGGACGAAGCGGTTGACCCGATCGGGATGGAGCACTGCAAAGGCATAGCCGACCATATTGCCAATATCATGCGTGACCAGATCGGCCTTACCGATCTTCAACTGGTCGAGCACGGTCGCGACGTCGCCAGCCTGCGTCTTCTTGTCGAACCCGCCGGCCGGCTTGGACGACAGGCCGAGGCCGCGCAGATCGGGGACGATCACCATATGGTCGCGCATCAGATCGGCGGCGAGCGGTGCCCACATGTCGCCGGTTTCGCCATAACCATGCAGCAACACCACCGCCGGCCCTTTTCCACCGACACGGACATGGATCGTCGCGCCGTTGCCGGTGATCTCCCGCGTCTGGAAGTCGGCGGGGAAGGGTGGCACCTGCGCCGCGGCAGGGACAGCGAGAGCCAGCGCGGCAAACGCCGCAAGCGCAGAGCGTAACATGCCGGGATTCAACCTTTTATAAAGGCGAGGAGATCGGGATTGATCACCTCCGGGTGCGTCGTGCACATGCCGTGCGGGAAGCCGGGATAGATTTTCAGCGTTGGCTGCTGCACCAGTGTGGCCGACAACACGCCGGTAGACTGGCAGGGTACGTCGATCTTCTTCGAATCCTCGGCGCCGTCTGCGGTGGTGACGTAAGGCATGCGGCCTCCTGGAATGGCGTCGGCCGTGGCAAGCGAGGGGCCGTTCGTGCCCGACTCCGGCTGCCTAGCCTATAGTTCGATCATGCCAGTCTGGGGGCCGCGCTACCAGCGGAGATCATTGTCTCTCCGTTATAAACCGCGCTGGAAGTATCGTGCGAAGCGCCCCTGTTTCCCCTGTTATGCTGGATCTTCTCGGCAAAAAATCTGTTTTAATTCTATTGATTTATGCATCGTTTCTGCTGTTGTTCATAGCAGCGGCGAAACCGCGATCAACAGGGGCGGAATATCGGATACCAATGCCCGCGCGGCAGGTGGATAGATCATTCGACACTTCGGTCATGAGAAAGGGCGTGCGGGCCCGGTTGGAAATCCCGTCGGGCGCAACGCTGCCATTGCTGATGACGGCATTGAATCATCAGGCGCGGGAGACGATCAGGCGCTCGAAGGAGAGGCCGCGCTCTTGAGTAAAGTAAGGGGCAGCGGCATCAGCCGCCGCCCCGATCGTTCAGCGGCAGATTTGCACGCGCCGGTGATGGCGCCATTCGGTGCGACAGTGCGGGCGATAACGGTTGTTCCAGCCATAGCGGCGATCGCGGCGATCGTGGCGATCATAGCGACGGTCATGACGATCATAGCGTCGGTCGCCGCGGTCATAGCGACGGTTGTCACCACGCGCTTCGCGGCGGTCATGATCGCGATATTGTTCGGACTGACGCGGCTGATCGCCGCGGTTGCCGCCATTATATTGAGCACTGGCGCCGGCCGACATGCCGAGCATCGCCAGCGCGAGGCCAGCTGCATATAATAGTTTCATGATCATCCTCTCGGGTCCGGGGTATCGGACTGTGACGATGATACAATCCGCCAACGGCATTGTTCCTGAACCGGCTGGTCAGCTCCTGTATTGGTTCCACGGTCTGCGCTGCAGTCGTCACCCCTCAATCGGCTCAATCACCCCCGGGGATCACGAGAGCGCTGCTTCCACGCCATATCCGCGCGCCAGGCGGTGCTGCTCGTAACGCGTGGCGCTCAGGCCTGTAGCGAGAACGGTCAGCGCCGCATCGAGATCATGCCGGCGGCCACACAGGAAGATGTCCGCGGCGGCATAATCGCGCTCGGGCCAAGTGTGGATCGAAATATGTGATTCCGCCAGCATTGCGACGCCGGTCACGCCCTGGCCGGTACCGAAGCTATGCAGGCGGAGATCAAGCAGCGTCGCACCCGCCGCCGCAACCGTGTCGCGCAGAACCATTTCGACCCGGTCGATATCGTCGAGCCCGGTACAGCCGAACAGATCGACCAGAAGATGAGTGCCGGTAAAATCCACGCGTTCGTCCTAGACCAGGAGATCGGTATGCGGAATGCCAAGATGCGCCATCGCATCCTGCGCCGCGACCGTGCCACGATAATGCGCTTCCTCAAACAGCGACAGGCCGCTGAGATCTGAATGCGCGAAGAACAAGGGCGGCTGTGGCGTGGCGGCGCTTTCGCGCGCGCCGCTCCAGAAAAAGCCCGTTGTGGGCCGGATCATCGCATGACCCCAGCGCCACACATCGATCCGCCGTATTGCCCCCTCGAGATCAGGATTTGTCTCGATCAAGTCAGTGCGAACGATGTCCTGCCAATGATCGAGCGGTCGATCGAGCAGTTCGCGCCGCGCCGCGGCCGGGGTCGTGTCGGACATCGCCATATACCAGGTCAGTACGGTCGCGCCCCTGATTGAAGCGAGCGATTGATGTGTGGCGACTACATAGCCGAGCGATTTGCTGGTCCAGGACACATTGTCCCAGGCCAGCTCGAATCCCGCGCCGGCGGGAGGGCGGTCGACCGTGACATTGGCGACGATCCATGGCGCGTAGCTGAAGCCGCTCGCATCCGCCGTACCTGTCGGCAGCACGCGCGCGGCGACGAAGTGCGGCATTGCCAGGATCGCCGCCTTTGCGTGAATGCGCTGCCCGACACCGGCGGCGACGTCGAAGCTATCGATCTCCACCCCTGCATCGGTCGGGCGGACGCGGTGGACGATCTGGCCACAGGTCAGATGGCTGCGTAACCGGGCCGCCATGCGCCCGGAGAGATGGGCATTGCCCTCCGGCCAGGTCAGCACGGTATCGGCACCGGCATTGGCCGAATGCTCGCGTCGCGCGGCAAAATAATGGATCCCTGCCCAGGCGGACGTTTGATCTGGTTCGGTGCCGTAATCATCGCGGCAAGCATAGCGAACATGGCCGCGCAGCACCGGCGAACGCCAGCCTTTCGCATCGAGCCAGGCCGCGAAGCTGAGCGTGTCGAGCGCAAGCAGGTCGGGGTCGCGCGAACTGAGCGCCATCGGGATCGCAAAGGCGGGGCGACCCTGTGCATCGCGCCGGTCGCGATAGGACGCCATTGCGGCGAAAAAGGCGTCGAGGTCATGTTTGTCGGCCGGGGTAAGGCCAATTGTCGGCACCAACCCCTCCTGCCATTTGCCGAGATGGAGCAGCCGCTCATCGGGATCGGAGACGAGTTGATAGGGATCGTAAAGCGGCTTGCTGTCCTGCCAGCCGGTGATGATGCCGAGCCGTTCGAGCAAGCGGACCACCCCTTTGGTCTCGGCATTGGGGATCGGCAGATAATGTGCGCCGAGCGGATAAGCCGATATGTCGTTGCGACCGCCGCGTGCATTGCCACCGGTGCGGTCTTCGAGTTCGAACAGGCGGAAATCGGTCATACCCGCCTCGGCCAGCGTCCAGGCGGCCGATAGCCCGGCGACGCCGCCGCCGAGGATCGCGATGCCGGTACGCGTTTCGGACGTCGGTGCGGGGAAGGTCGCACCGTCGCGCAAGCGGTGGCCGCGCGCGAAATCCGCCCCGCCGAGCGCGCCGGGCATTGCCGCATCCCGCTCCTGCCACGCAATGCCGCCCGCGCCGATCGCGGCGGCGCCGGCGACCGATCCGGCAATCAGGGTGCGGCGCGAAACGCTCACCCTTCGTACACGGACCATTCGGCCTCGAACTCGCGGACCAGCGCCTGGTTGTCGAGCCGGTTCACCGGCACCGCGCGCCGCGCCATGTCGGGCGGAAAGACGAACGCGAGCCGGTCGGTCTGCGGCGTGAGGAAACGCAGGCCGGCGGGCAACGGGCCGGCCGGCCCGATCGGCCGGTTGGAGGCAAGCACAAAGCCCCATTCGCCGAAGCTCGGCACATAGACATGATAGCCGCGCGTGATCAGCCCGGCTGCTTCCAGCGTCGCGGCGACGGTCCAGTAGGCGCGCGGCGCGACGAGCGGCGAGGTGCTTTGCACGCTGATGACCGCGCCTGGAGCGAGCGCACGGGTCAACTCCTTGTAGAAGCTGACGGTATAGAGTTTGCCGACCGAGAAGTTGGTCGGATCGGGGAAATCGACCAGCACCGCATCGAAGCGGCGCGTATTGGCACGCAGCCAGCGAAACGCATCGGCGTTTATCACATGCACCTTGGGCGAACGGAACGCGTGATTGTTGAGCGACGCGAGCATCTCGCTGTGCGTGAACAGCGTGGTCATCTCGGGGTCGAGATCGACCAGGGTGACCGACCGTATGCTGGGGTATTTCAGAATCTCGCGCACAGCGAGTCCGTCACCGCCGCCCAGCACCAGCACATCGCGGGGGCTGTTGCTGCGCGACATCACCGGATGGACCAGTGCCTCGTGATAGCGATATTCGTCGCGCGAAGAGAATTGCAGATTGCCGTTGAGGTAGAGCCGAAGATCGGCGCCGCGCTTGGTCAGCACGACGCGTTGGTAGGGCGTCGAGGCGGCATAGAGGATCGGCTCGCCATAGGCCGCAACTTCGGCCGCGCGCTGCAGCCGTTCCGATCCGATAAACCCGGCGGCGAGCGCCAGCGCGACAAGGATCGCGGCGGCCAGTTCGGTGCGCAAGCGGCGCTTGTCGGGCAGCATCAGGATCAGCACGATGGCGATGCCGACATTGGCGAGGCCGAACAGGAAACCGGTGCGCATCAGCCCGAGATGCGGCACGAGCAGCAGCGGAAAGAGCAGCGACGCGGCGAGCGCACCGACATAGTCAAAGGTCAGCACCTTCGAAACCAGGTCACCGAATTCGAGCCGGTCCTTCAGGATCCGCATCAGCAGCGGGATTTCCAAGCCGACCAGCGCACCGATCACCAGCACCAGACCGTAGAGCGGGATGCGGAAATCGGCGACGCGATCGAACAGCAGAAACAGCACCGCCGCCGACGCCCCGCCGATCGCCGCAATCAGAATCTCGACCCGCACGAACACTGCGAGTTCATTGTCGCGGACATAGCGCGAGCACCACGATCCGATGCCCATCGCGAACAGATAGGTGCCGATGACGATCGAGAATTGCGTGACGCTGTCGCCGAGCAGATAGCTGGCCAACGTCCCGGCAAGCAGTTCGTAGATCAGCCCGCAGGTGGCGACGACGAACGCCGAGACGAGCAGGGCGGCGCCGAGGCGGTTTGTCATGGGCGGCGGCGAGGGGCTCGCGCCCTCATCCATGGCTGGCATCATCCATCATTCTTGACCTTCCCCGGCGAAGGCCGGGGCCCAGTCGCGAGACAGACGGTAACTGCCGCTGCGTTCCATTGCTTCTTTCATTCCAGCTGGACCCCGGCCTTCGCCGGGGAAGCAACTCCTCTTCGGTTGGCGATAAAACCAATCGCCATCACCCATGAATCGCCGCCCCGATGATGATAGCGATGGCAATGGCGATGCCCGCGGCCAGATTGCCGAGCGCGACATTCTGGTTCTTGCAGATCTCACCCCACAGATCGACCGGAGTCAGCCGGTCCCACAGCCAGAAGCCGACGACGAAGATCACCAGGCCGAGTCCGGCATAGAGCAGGGTGGCGAGAATGACGGTGCTGGACAGCATAGGCTATTCCTTTGCGCGGGAGTGTTGAGGCGTCAGGCGGATGATGATCATGGGCGTCACTTGTGCGTTGGGCCGACAAAGCCGGAGCGGCCGCCGATGCCGCCAATGCCTCGCGCCCCGCCATCGGCGAAGGGCGAATAGCCATCGCGTGACGCAAGCACGAACAGGGCGACGATGCCAAGGCTGTAGAGTGCATAGAGCATCGATTGGCGGCTCATTCGTCATCCCCCGATACCGTGACCGGTGCCATGCGCCGGCGTTTGAAATTCCAGTGTTTGAACGTGGCGATGACGGGCCAGAGCAGCAGCAGGATCAGCGCCAGCACGACATTGCCGCCGAACACGCCGCCACGCTCGACCGTAATGCGGACCGGAATGCTCTCCGGCTGTGCGAAGATTGGCGTCGGCCCATTGTTGCTGCTGCTCGCCTGCCAGCGATGCCCGGTTGCCTCGACCACCAGTTCGTAGGAACCACCCGGAATGCTCGACAGTTGTGTGCCGGGCCGGTTGTTGCCCTCGCTCCACGGACCGTCGCTATCGCTACCCTGATAGCTTTCCGCTGTCGCATAGACATCGAAGCTCTGCTGCGTGCGCCGATCGACCAGCGAATAATCCAGGTCGATCCAGCTATTGTCGAGTTGCGGCACATCGGCCTTGATGCCGACTGCGCTGCGCTTTGCAGGCAGTTCGACCGGCCCGATCACCTTGGTGGTGGCCGCGCCATCGAGCTGAACCGAGATTTCAGCGCTGGTCACTGTGCTGGTCCAGCTCGCTCCGATCGCGATCACCAACAGCGTGCCGATCGCGATCAGGCCGATGATCAGCGCCTCGATCATCTGGTTGCGATATGGCGAAGGCTCGTGCGGTGCGGGCGTACCGCCATTGTCGACCGGACGACGGGGCAACCCGAACGCCCCCTCCGCCTCGCCACGATCGAGCAGATCAAGCCTCGTCCAGGTCCGCTCGCCCTCATTCTCCTCGCTCGACAGCATCGTGCCAGGGCGAACGAAATCGGTCACCAGCACATGTTCTTCGACCGCGACACGCCAGTAGAATTCGCCGACCACGAACTGCACCCAGGTGCCATAAGTCGAGCCGAAGCGGGTATAGAGCTGATCGTTGAGCGACACCGCCATGGTCCCGCCGCCGCGCCCGGGCAACCGGTCCAGCAGCACGCCGATACTGAAGCGCCGCCCGTCATCGACCAGAAAGGCGTAGCCGCGATAGGGATTGAACAGCAGATATTCGCCCCAGCCGGTCTCGCCGTCCCAGCGTTCGAGATAGCCGACCACTTCCCAGGTCGTCCCGCATAGTTCGCCGCGCGTGCCGAGCGGGATTTCCGGCCGCTTCATCGCCTCGGAGGCGCGGGTGATGATGCGCAGCGCCGGGTCGGTCGCATCGAGCGTGGTGCCGCAATGCTCGCACACCAGCGATACGGTGATGCCCGCCGCACGCAGCGCAATCGTGCCGCCGCAATTGGTGCAGGACAAGGCTCGCACGGTCTTGGCCGCGACCCACGGAGATTCGGGAGTGGCGTCGGTCATGCGGCGTATTGCGGCATTGGCCAGCCGTCGAACGCGCGCAGACCGGTTGCGCGCAGCTCGGCGAGCGAGACATAGCGTCCGGCATAGACGCTGACGTCGCCATCCTCCTTCTGCAGGCTCGCGCAGTGTCCATCGCCAGCCATCAGGTCGACGCTGACGATCTTGAGTCCGGCCGGCGCGCGGAATGGCAACTCGCCTTCGCTGGCGACGCAGGTCACGTCCTTGATATCGGTCACGCGGTACTCGATGCCGTCGATTATTGCCTTGGTGCCGAGGCTGACCTTCTGCCCCTCGCGCAGCCGTTTGACCGCTTCGGTCCTGGTGGCGCCATGTTCGACCGCACGCAGCAGCATGTAGCGGCCCATCGCCTCACTGAGCCAGGCCGAGGAGCCGTCGTCGAACAAAGCGAGCCATTCGTTCCAGCCGCCATCGCTCCAGCGCCAGCGTACCCGCCCGATCAGCTCGAAGCCCATCCCGCCGTCACTGCCGCGCGTGCCGATGCGCAACGGGCTGACATCCTCCGGCACCTCGGCGACCGTGCCGATCGCCTCGAGCTGGTCGCCGTTGCGCATCACCAGGCTGCGGCAATAGTCGCACACTTTGGCGGGCAGGTCGGCGGTCCGGAAATGGATCGCCGCGCCGCAACTGGGACAGGTCGCGTCGAGCACGCCTCAGCCGATCTTGGCCAGCAGCGCCGCCTTTTTGCCGTCGAACTCTTCCTGCGTGATTGCGCCTGCGACGAGCAGGCCGTGAAGCTTCTGGATCGTCGCATAGGGATCCTCGCCGGCGCTGGCCGCGCCGCCGCCACCCTGGCCCAGGCCACCTGCCATGCTCTGGCCGATCGCCAGGCCCGCCGCGGCGCCCGCGCCAATCCCGGCCACGCCGCCCGATTGTGCGGCGGCGATGCCGATCGCATCGGCGGTCTGGAACTTCACATAGCGGTCGAGGTCGCCGACCACGCGCATCGAGCTCGCCTTGTCGAGATATTCCTGCACATTGTCCGGCAGGGACAGGCTTTCGACGAAGAAGGTGCAGCAGGTCAGGCCCCAGGCCTCGAATGCCGGAGCGACGGCGGCCTTGAGGCGTTCCGACAGCGCTGCCTGATCAGCCGCAAGATCGATGAACGCCGTGCTCCCACCGCCCAGCCCGGAGGCGAGCGCCGTGGCGATCGCGCCGCGCAGTTGCGGCTCGACGTCGGTGACGGTCAGTTTCTCCAGCGTGCCCATCA
The DNA here is from genome assembly GCF_000803065.1 of Sphingomonas sp. ERG5. Taxonomy (GTDB): domain Bacteria; phylum Pseudomonadota; class Alphaproteobacteria; order Sphingomonadales; family Sphingomonadaceae; genus Sphingomonas. The sequence goes on along the minus strand of NZ_JSXI01000074.1, from coordinate 23,927 downwards.
GCTTTGCCGCGAACACCGCGATATTGTCGAGCCGGAAGGAATAGCTGCCAAAGGCGCGGATGCGCAGCGGCCCGAACTCCGCGTCGCGCACCGTGATGGGTTGCGCCGTGCCCCATTTCAGCCCGGCCTGTTCCCTGGTGGTGAAGAAATACAGGTCCGACTTGAACGGCGAGGCGAAGCCCTTGTCCCAGTTGAGCAGGGCGGTGAGGATTGGCAGGTTCGACGTGTCGAGCGTGTGCAGCCCGGGTTCGAACACATCCGCGATCTTGCCTTCGTTATAGAAGAACGCCTTCTGACCCTCGCGTACCGTAAGCTGCGCGCCGTTCTGAATCTCGCGATCCTGCGCGGGATAGCGGATTGCCAGATCGCCGGGTTGCTCGGTCCAGTCGATGACGTCGATGAACTGCTTAGACAGAAAATCCAGAATGCCCATGATTATCCTCCTGCTGGCTATTCTAAAGTGTTTCGGGGGCGGGTGAAGCGGAAAGCGACATGGGTGACGATATTGCGATCCGTTCGCATCGAGATGGATGTCAGGCAGGTCTCGGCTAAGCTGTCGGATCGATCGTTGCGGGGCCAGTGCATGATGCGTTTTCTGTCCCGATTGATGAACATAAATGTCGAAACCGAACCGGATCAAATAGTGATTGGACCACTAGGCCAACCGGATTATGCGGAGACATGACAAAGTTTTCCGGGGCAAGTCCCGATCATCTTAACCTGAAAGCGGAAATCGATCGCTTGTTGTCCATATGCGACACGTTGGATGTGGGTGTCGTGGCTTGCTATCTGCAAATGGCTGCCGATACGCTGGAGAGCGAGATTTCCGCGACGTTTGTTACGCCGACTCCGGATATCCAGCCTTATTATTCCAACTGACCTTGTTATGACGAGTGCTGATGGGCTCGCCAGCGCGGCGCGCGTCGAGCGCGCTGATCCGGCGATGTGAATCGAGTCGGGCAGCGGATCGCAATCCATACTCATTCTCTCCACCTTTGACCTTGCCTAACCGCGCCTTCCGCCTGATTAACGGCGCGTGGGGAAGGGGAGCATTAGCTGGGGATGCCGGAATCGCGTTTCGACAGGTTGACGCTGCGTCAGAAGGATTGCCTGCGGCTGGTGGCGCAAGGCTATACTTCGAAGGAAATCGGGCGGGAGCTCGGCATTTCCTATTCGACCGTCGACAATCATCTGCTGGCGGCGACGCAGGCGCTCGGTGCGGGAAGCCGTGCCGAGGCCGCGCGGCTGTTCATGCGGAACGCGCCCGTGACAATGGCCGCCGAGACGGACGATTCCTCTGGGCAGCAACTGCCTAGGCAGCCGCAAACCCTTGCCGTTCCGCCATTTGTTGTCGATCCATTGCCCCAGCAACATCGGGGCTGGCAGGGCATAATGTCGCGGCTGGTCCCTCCCATTGGGGGTAGAGACAATGACCTGACCAGTTCGCAACGGTTGTTGGCGGTCGCACGGATCGCTTTCTTTGCGGTGCTCGCCTTTGTTGCCTGCATCATGATCATCAGGATGAGCTTCGAAGCGCTTTCCTGATCATCGGATTACTCAATTCGTCCGCATTTTCATCAACGTGCCGTGTTCCGGCGCGAGGAGATACTCATGACCTTTTTAACCGAAGCCGCAGGCCGCGTCATTTCGAGCGACATGGTTGCCGTGTTCCACGCCACCGACGACGCGCTGCTGAGCAGCGCCCGGGTGGCTGCATCGATGCTGGAAGGAACGGCGACATCCGAGTTGCATCCTCGCGCCAAGCAGAAGCTGCTTGAATCGCTCAGTGCCGGTTTCGACAAGATGCTGGCGGGGCGTCGCGACATGGTGAATGCTCATGGTCAGATGATCGTGATCCAGCGCCAGAGCAATCTCGCCACGGTCGGCTTCGGCTGCTGGGGCGCGCCCAGCAAGCTGACCGGTCGCGACGGCTCCGCGCCAATGGCCGAGCTGGCATCGTCGACGGTCGCCTGACCCCAGGTCCGACGCCGCCGTCTTGACGCGTTCGTGACGGCGGTGTTGGGGCAAGGCGATGGTGAGCCAATTATTTACGATCCTGTTATTCGCCAGCTGCGGCTATGCCTGCATTGCCGGCGGGAAAGATGGACGATGGATTTCGCTGTTCATCATCGCGGCGGCGCTGCTCAGTATCCCCGCGTCGCAGCTCGAACGGGCCTGGTCGCACACGCAATTGCCGGTGCTGGGCGTCGACCTGTTGTTGCTTGGCGCACTGATCTTCGTGGCGTTGCGCAGCCGCTCCTTCTGGCCGCTCTGGATGACCGGGTTTCATCTCGGCAGCATCGCGACGCACCTGGCGACGATCGCGGCGCCGGTCCAGCTGAAGCCGATGCTGTATTTTGCCATGCAGTCCTTCTGGAGCCTGCCGATGCTGCTGGTGATGGTCGCCGGGGTCATGATCGACCGACGGGCTGCACGCATTGCGCGAGCAACGACAGGGCGAACAATGACCGGGCGAACAATGACCGGGCGAGTGGTAGAGGGGAGCGACGCCGATGAGTGCTTCCGACCCGCAGCCGCGGCACTACAATATGGGCAGCCCCATGGCCTGGCACGGGACGACGACCCGGGCCGTAACGCCCTGCGCTGATCTTCCTCTCCTGGCCGATACGACGCATCGACCCGGCGCCGAATTGTTCAACGCCAGGCTCCCGGATCATCTGGACCCCGATCCTATGGCTTCCGATCATCTGATCACCGTGCGCAATTATCTGCGCGCCAGACGCGGGCGTAGCGCGCTGCTGCCGGCGGAGCTTTTCGCTGAGCCCGCCTGGGATATGCTGCTCGATCTTTACGTGTCGCAGCTCGAAGGCCGGTGTGTCAGCGCGGTGGGTGCTTGCGATGCCGCCGCGGTGCCGCCGAGCACGGCGCTGCGCTGGCTCAATCGCCTTGTCGATCTTGGTCTGGTGCACCGCACGGGCAATCCCGCTGACCTGTTTCAGTCATTCGTTGGCCTCAGTCCGACCGCGCATGAAGCGATCGAGCGCTGGGTGGAAGACTTCCTGTCCGTGCGGCGCGGTGGTGCCGACGGGGAGTGAAGGTCGGCGACCTCACGCCGGGGGACCGATTGTCCGACGCATGAAAGTGGCGATACGGCCTCGATAGCGCGCGTCGGCAAGCGCGCAGATTTCGCCATGGTCGCCATGAGCGACGAGCCACAGCCAATGCTTACCGGGCGGAGCGGCGGCCATTGCCCGGCTCTCGTCAGGCGGTGTGGATCGGTCCTCGATACCGCCGATCACCAATACTGGACCGGGATAGCGCCTCAACGCCTCGAGCGGAGACAGGCGCGAGGGCCAGACACCATACCGTAAAGGTGCCTGAAAGCTGAGCAGGGGTTCGAGCAGATAGGCTGGCCCGCGCGTCAGCCGTGCCGCGATGCGGTTATGGATGGCATGGCGAATATCCGGATAGACGGCCTGAAGCACCAGCGCATCGGCCGGGATCGGGCCGGCGGTGCCGATCAGGCTCGCCGCACCGCCGAGCGAAATGCCGATGATACCGACCCGCGCGCCGTGTTGATGGCGTTTCAGCCAGATGAAAGCGGCCCGTGCGTCAAGCGCTTCGTTCAACCCGAAACTGCGTGGGGCCATACTGGATTGGCCATGGCCGCGAAAATCGATGGTCAGGGTGGCATAACCGAGCCGCGCCAGCCACGCGGCGTTCGCATCGGTCGCGGCACGCGAGGCGTTTACGCCGTGCAGCAGCAATATGCCCGGTGATTGCGCGGCCCGGCCCGGCCGGAAGGTCGCCGCGATCGACAAGCCATCCTGTGTCCTGATGGTCAGATCGGATGCAGGGTTGCTGGCGGGAGTGACCGGGGATGAGTGTCCGCGCGACAGGGTCGATCCGGCCAGCCAGCACAGCACCAGACCGGCCAGCAGGGCGCAGATCATCAGCATCCACGGCTTTCTGCTTCGCTTCATGGTCCCGCCTCACGGCGGTGTGCCGTCCTGGCCATAAGTGGATGAACGGCGCCGATCGTCAATGCGGCGCGGATCGGCCGAACGGGTGCTTTGAGCGGGCCGAATGCCGATATCGAGACTTTATGCCTTCGTGCCCCGCCTCTAGGGTAGCGGGCATGCGGGGATTTCAGACGACGCGGATCGGGTGCGGGCTGGTGGTCGTTCTGCTGTTGTCGGCCTGCGGTGGCGGCAACTTCCGCCCGGTGAGCGACATGCCGGTCAAGATCGGACAGCCCTATCAGGTACGCGGTACGACTTATGTGCCCGCGGCGGATCCGCGTTATGACATGCTCGGTTATGCGAGCTGGTACGGATCGGAGTCGGGCAACCGCACCGCCAATGGCGAGCGTTTCCAGCCTGGCTGGGTGACTGCCGCGCACACGACCCTGCCGTTGCCCAGCTATGTCGAGGTGACCGCGCTCGACACCGGGCGGCGGATCATCGTGCGAGTCAATGATCGTGGGCCGTTCGTGCGCGGGCCACGCATCATCGACCTGTCACGCGGCGCCGCGGAATCGCTGGGGATGAAGGTCCAGGGGCAGGCGCCGGTGCGCGTGCGCCTGGTCGAGCCATCGGACAAGGATCGCGAACGCTTGCGCAAGGGTAAACCCGCGCGCGATTTGCCGCCGGTGCGGGAGCGCGAGTTGCAGAACTTGCGGGCGCAACTATCGCAGGCGGGGTTCTAGGGAGCGCCGGCACCGCAGCTGGGATCGGAGACCGAGGATGGCCGATATGGACGACTGGCGCATTGATCATACCGGCATCGGGGTGGCCGATATCGGACGCTCGGCGGCATTTTACGATGCGGCGCTCGGCGCGTTGGGGATCCGGCCGATCATTCGCATCACGACCATGGGTGAGCTGGCCGATGGCGACAGCGCCGAGATTGGCGGCGTTGGGTATGGCGCCACCTATCCGATCTTCTGGATCGACGTCTTTCACCCGCATGGCGTGAAGCAGCATATGGCCTTTCGAGCCTTGAGCCAGGACGAAGTGCACGCGTTCCACGCCGCCGCGATCGAGGCGGGTGGTCAGGACAATGGCGCGCCCGGGCTTCGTGCCGGCGGGTATCCGGCGGGCTATTATGCCGGCTTCGTCCTCGATCCGGACGGCAATAATATCGAGGCGGTATTTCGCGGGGAATGAAGCGGCATATTCGGTTCGCGAATTGACTTGCGTTTCGCTGTCGGGCCAGCGGTGCTTCACCCTGCCCAGTTCGTCATAGCCCGGTTCCCGTTCCACCCTTCCATCGTCGGCGAATTCGGCGACCGGGTGCTCCATTCCTCACCTCTTTCGAAGATCCGCAATATCTGACTCTCGCAGCCCCTTGAATCGAAGTGATGGCGATGCTCGTCCATTGCTCGCAACAAGTCGGATTGCCCGGAGCGGGGCTTAGGCAGCAGTGATCGCGTCGCCCAGGTTGAGCATTTCCCCGCGTGTGACGATGACCTTGTCGCCAAGCTTGACCACGCCGAACAGCTTCTTGGCGAAAGCGATCGGGATGCCGACACAGCCATGCGTGACATAGCCGTCGCCGACCTTGCTGCCATGGATCGAGATGCCGTCATTGGTCATGCGCAGCATGTACGGCATCGGCGCGTCATACAGGTTGGACACATGGTCGGCGTCCTTCTGCGTGATCGGGAAGATACCGAGTGGGGTCGGCGTTCCCTCATCGCCATAGATGATCACCGCAGTGCCGATCTCATAGCCGGCGCGGAACACCGACAGGGTCTGTGCCGCGAGGTCGATGGTGACGACCATCTGGCCATCCGACGGCGCGCCGCTCTCGTCCCAATAGGAATCGCCCTGGTGCATTGGGCCGGGCACCGACAGGATGCGCTTCACGACGAAGTGGGTGTCGATCGGCGCAGGGGCTGGCGCAGGGGCCGGCATCGACGCCTTGATGAGAGACGGTGCCTGCGACGGCGCCTGGACGGGCGAGGGTGGTATCGCGGCGATGGTCCGCGGCGCGGCATTGGTCGTTGGCGGCTGCGCGGCGATCAGTCCGAACCCGCCGACAAACAGCGCGGCGCCGAACAGCAAGGGCGCGATCAACTGGATGCCCAGGGCTTTGCGGCGCGCGGTCAGGGGGATTCGCCAGTTCATCCGCCACTCTGTCCTGCAAAGTGGCGCGCGTCGCTACCCCCTGATTTCGAACGTGCCGGGGCGGGACGACTTAACCTTGTGTTTACCATGTGTTGCGCGCATCCAATGCTTTGTGTCGACGCGGTTCGTCACGCTGGTTCAGGAGGATGTCATGGTCTTGATCAGAAGCTTTTCGAGAATGTCCGTCGCCCTGTTGTTCATGATCCCCATCGCGGCGCAGGCTGCGCTTCCGCCTTACTGGCAGCGGGCGCGGGAGATTGGTGCGATACTGGAAAGCCAGGACGTCGCGCGCGAGCTTCGAGACGCCCCGATCGACAGCGTCAAATATGTTGCCGACGACAGCTATCAGGCGAGCAGCGGCCGGTGTTCGGTCAATGTCCGCGTGGTCGGGAAGGCCCGGGACTTTCCCGGGCCTCGCCTGTTCGACCTGAAGGTCGGCAAGAGGCGTTGTACGCGATAGCCTGGTACAAGCCGTTCAGGGCCGACGCAGCAACGCGATCGTGCCGTGACCGCCATCGGCGCAGACGCTGACCACGGCGAACGACCCTGACGGCTTCGCCCACAATTCCTTCACGGCCTGGCTGAGATCGCGCGCGCCGGTCGCGGCGAAGGGATGGCCGATCGCAACCGACCCGCCATTGGGATTGACCCGGTCCCAGGGGAAAGGACCGAAATCGAAATCCACCCCGGCCCGGTCGCGCGTCCAGCCCGGCTTTTCGAGCGCGGCGACGTTCGCCAGCACTTGCGCGGCAAAGGCCTCATGGATTTCCCACAGCGCGATGTCGGCATATTTGAGCCCGTGGCGCGCCAGCAGGCGCGGAATGGCGAAGCTCGGCGCCATCAGCAGCCCGTCAACGCCATGATCCACAGCGGCAATCTCATGATCCACCAGCTCGGCATGGAAGCTTCCGGCCGGGAGCTTCGCCAGCCCCGCCTCGGTCGCCACCCAGCAGGCCGCGGCGCCATCGGTGATCGGTGAGCTGTTGCCTGCGCTGAGCGAGCCCTTGCCCGACTTGTCAAACGCCGCCGGCAGCGAGGCGAGTTTTTCCGCCGAAGTGTCGGCGCGTGGATTGGCGTCGCGGGCAAGCTCCGGCAATGCGATCACCAGATCGTCGAAAAAGCCGCTTTCCCAGCCGGCCACCGCGCGCTGATGGCTCTTCAATGCCCAATCATCCTGCGCGGCGCGGCCGATATTCCAGATCTGCGCGGTCTCCTCCATATGATCGCCCATCGTGCGCCCAGTGATGCGGTTGGCCCAGCCCTTGACCGGCAGAACGAGATCGTCGGGCGTGAGCGCCTGCAGCGCGGCAAGGGCTTCAGCGGGATTGGTCCGGAACAGCTTGACGATCCGCCTCGACGCATCGAGCTTCAACCCGATCGGCGGATTGCTCATCACCTCCGCGCCGCCGACCATGACGAGATCGGTGCCGCCACCGAGCAGGCCCGCCGCCGCGAACGCCGCGACCATGCTGGTCGAACAGGCCAGCACGGCGGAAAAGGCCGGTACGGTCGGGTCGAGCTTCGCATCGAGCCAGATCTCGCGGCCGATATTGCTCCAGCCGAGACTGGGGATCACCGTGCCCCAGATGAACAGGTCGGGCCGCGCCTGTTGCGCCATCGCCTGGACGAGCGGCACCGACAGGCTGATCGCATCATGATCGGCCAGCGCGCCGCCGCCGCGACCGAACGGCGTCCGCAAGCCCGAGGCGATGAAGGTCTTTTGAGCGAAACGCTGCATGCTGTGTCTCCCGGGGCTGGTTGCCGACGCTGTCACTGACGAAGAGATTGTGGGCCGCCGATGAAATGCAAGGCGTTGGTTTCGATGCAGTTGCGCGGCGGATTCCAGATGCTCGCAAGCCCCTTCCGCACCCCGGTCAGGACGGGCAATCGGGTCGAGTGGGGCGACGGATGAGCAAATTGTCCCCGATGGAGACCGGGCTGTGCTAGTTCGTTGGTTTCGATTGCCGAAAGCGTCCCGCACCCGGACGATTTCGGCCGCAGGAGTTCAACGTGCCGATCACCATGTCTATCCGCTACCCGATGCTTGCCTGCATGGCGGCGATGGCCGCCATCGCCCCGACCAGCGCCATGGCGACGACGCCGCGCGAATTGCTGACCATCGCTGCCTTCCAGGCCACCGACAAGGCCCGGGCGCTGGCGCTGATCGGCCAGGCGATCGCGGAATCGGACCGGATCCTGGCCAGCCAGGCCGGCGATCGCGAGGCCACGCTCCAACGCAGCATCGCCATCGGCTACCGCGCGAAGCTGACGCGCAACCGGGCGGATGCCGGTACCTCGCTGCGCATGTTCGAGGCGCTGGCGGCGCGCGACCCGCGCGATGCGGAGGCGCAAATGGTCATTGCCGGCTGGCATCTCGACGCGATCGACCAGCTCGGCGGTTTCATTGCCCGCACGGTATTGGGTGCGAAGACGCAGGCGGGTGAAGCGGCGCTTGCCCGCGCCACCGCGCTGGGCAGCCAGCGGGCATTTTTCCCTGGCCTTGCGGCAATGATGCAGATCCGGCTGAACACCGGCGATGTGGTCAAGGCGCGGCAATGGGCGGAGGCCGCCGCGCTGGCGCCGACCCCCACACCGCTCGATGCGCTGATGCAGCGTAACGCGATTGCCATCCTCCCGGCCTTGCGCGCCAATAACGGCAAGGCGGCCGCCGCACTGGCGCGCAAGCTGCTGCCGTTCGGGAGATTGGCGGGTTAGAGTCGGACCGGTCGATCGCGGCGGACGCCTGGCGATCGTCGAGTGATGACGGCGTGCGGCCGGGATCAAGCGGGGCGCGACCCTCTTTTTCGAATTCGCGCATCCCGAATTCCCGCAGCTGCGCGAATTGCTGCGGGAAAATGCTTTTTTGAGCGTTCTGCGGGAATCTGCGGGAAATTCTGCGGGAATTTTGTTGGAGCGGCACGGGAATTTTGCGGGCGTGCTGCGGGAATATCGGGAAATGGCGGGGGGAGTCATGGCGGATCGGTTCCGGTCTGCTTGAGTCAAATGGCCCGAAGGAGGGTTTTCACCCGCGATGTGCAACGGTGCGCCGGGAGCATGATGCCGCTGCGCGAATGTCTCTTGAATCGAGCTGGGCCTCTGACGACCGCGCGAGTGCCGGGCGTCGTACAATAATCTGCGGCATCACTTCATTCGGCGACCATGTGTCGCTAAGATCCAGGCCATGACGTTCATCATTTTCAACCGCGCGGCCGCGTTTTCGCTGATCTGAGCAGGCCGATTGCGGCTTGCTTCGTGCGGCGCGTGCGCGCTGCCGTTCCTTTGGGCCGATCCTTTGGTTTGATATGATTGCGAGACACTCATGGACCTCGATCCTGCGCGAGCGCTCAGCGCCGCCGACATAAATTCGTTCATCCGCGACGGCTTTGTTCGTCTCGACCAGGCCTTCACCCGACAGACCGCCGAACGGGCACGTGCCATTCTCTGGCAGGCGACGGGGTGCGATCCCGATGAGCCCGCCACCTGGACCCGCCCGGTCATCCGCCTCGATCAGTTCGGCCAGCAGCCGTTCCGCGAGGCCGCCAATACACCGGTGCTGCGCCGTGCGTTCGACCAGCTGGTCGGGTCGGGGCGCTGGATTCCGCGCGTCACGCTGGGGACGTTTCCGGTCCGCTTTCCTTCGCCCGATGCGCCGGGCGACACCGGCTGGCATGTCGATGTGAGCTTCGGGACCGATCATCCGGACTTCATGGAATGGCGCGCCAATGCGAGCAGCCGGGGCCGCGCATTGCTGATGCTGTTCCTGTTCTCCGATGTCGGCCCGGATGATGCACCGACCCGCATCCGTATCGGGTCGCACCGCGACATCGCCCGGCAGCTGGCACGGGCGGGGGAGGCGGGGCTGACCTTACGTGAACTGGCGGCCGATGGGTTCGCGACATCGGCGCACCGGCCGGAACTGCTGGCGACCGGGGAGGCCGGCACGGTCTATCTGTGCCATCCGTTCCTGGTGCATGCCGCTCAACCGCATCGTGGCAGCGTTCCGCGCTTCATGGCGCAGCCGCCGCTGCTGCCGCGCGAGCCGCTGTGCCTCGATCGGCCCGGTGGCGGGTATTCGCCGGTCGAGCAGGCGATCCGGGAGGCGATCGAAGCGCCGGGCGGATAGTCTTCCGTTTGCAATGGGCTGTCCGTTTGCCATCCTTTTTTGGGCGGGCGCTGGTCGTGTGGAGGCGAATCCCGCCGGCGCTGCGAAGCCAAGCTGCCAAAATAATGCCGCTGGCGGTCGGCACCAGAATCGTGAATCTGACCGACCCGATTATGAATATCTGGCCTTGCACAAAGTTATGAGCCGGGGTGAAGTGGGACATCATGGACGACCCCACAATTTCACTTACGCTCGACAAGGATCGGGCGATCGTGCTCTTCGACTTACTGGCGCGCTGGGAGGGAGAAAATAATGCGCCATTCCCGGCTGCCGATTGCTTTGAGAGCGGTGCCGAAGTGAGGGTCCTGGTCGATATGCTTCGCGATCTGGAGGCGATGCTCGTTGGGCCCTTCAGTCCCGATTATAGCGATCTGGTTGGGCGTGCGCGGGCTCATTTGGCGGATGGCTCTGAGGACATGTCGCTGCGGATCTAGCTCGATGCCCGCAAGCCAATCTTGGCCATGCCGCAACGGTCCCGTTTCAGTCAAAGACAGATGAGCGATCAGCCGTCGAGTTGAAGCTCATCGGCGCTGTGCAACACGCTGCCGAAATGGTGCCGCCAGAGATTGGCGCCGAGATCGGCCGAGCGGTCGAGCGACGATCCGACGCTCAGCCATTTGAGCAGGGTGGGCTGCAACCCCGCATCGAACAGCATGAAGCCGGCGGCGAGGCAGCATGTGTCGGCCTGCACGCCGCACACCAGCACCCGGTCGACCCCAAGTGATTTGAGATGATCGATCGCTTCGGGCGGCGGCAGATAGCCATGCTTGATGAACACCCGGTCGGCCGGGACCAGGCTGTCGTCATCGGGGCCGGGCTTCCAGCCGAGTTGCCGTTCGAACGGGGTTATTCCCTCGTCATGACGTTCGACGGTCGCGATGGTGTAGAGCCTTTGGCTCAGCGCGGTGATGTCGCTGATCATGCCCTCTGGCACCGCGAAGCTCGGCTGTACGTCGACGACCAGCAGGGCCTGTTTCCGGAAGATCATATACCGCACCGCACCACATCAGAGTTGGCCCGGGCGCTTAGCAGGCTGCGTTCCGAAACACAGTATCTCGACATGCGAACGAGACGGCAAGCTTCAAGGGAATCGCCGTTTTGTTGACGGGGGCCGGTGAACGCAGGGCCGTGCCGACATACAGAAATATCGCGCTCACTCCGGCGCGACGATCGTCCGAGTATTGGCGCGCTGCCGCGTTCTGATTATCCCGTCATCGGACGGAAAAGGGGGGCGGATTTGAAATGAGCGACCGGGATTTTTCTCGAACGATGGGCGGCCTTCCCGATGAAGGCCTGATTAGGATTGCCTATGCTCAGCAAGACGATGGTTATCTTCCCGAAGCCATATCGGCCGCCAAGGCCGAGCTCGATCGAAGAAATGTCTCAAGTGATGAAATAACTCAGACGATGGATGTCGTTGAGATTGAGAGAATGTCCGAGAACGACAGGGACAAAATGCCATTGAGCAATGGCCAATGGCTTTGCTTTGTTATTTTTGGTCCGTTGACCGTTACCATGTTTGTTACGCCGGTGTTTTTGTTCCGAGGCGAAACTCGGAAATTCAAAGAAGCCTGGTTGGCCATTTTTACGGGGTATATTGCTTGGGCGATGCTCGTCGCGATCATTGCTTTGGTCGCGATCGGAATCTTTGGGTGAGAGCGGAGTATGCGCGGATTTTGACCCAATGAACGTTTCCTGTTCGAGGAGGGCGCAATTCAGGCAATGGACCCCGATACCGACGCGCCATTGCTGACCATCGAAGATCTGCGCCCGATCGCGCGCTGGGCGGCCGATTGCGCCGAACGCGCGTTGCCGATCTTCACGGCGAAAGCACCGGACGACACCCGCCCGTGCGATGCCATCTCGGCGAGCCGGGCCTTTGCCGATAGCGGGATACGCACCGCGGCGCTGCGCACGATCGCCTGGGCGGCGCATGCCGCCGCGCGAGACGTCGGTGACCCGGCTGCGGCAGCTGCTGCGCGGGCGGCCTCCGCCGCCGCTGCGGCTGCCTACACTCATCCGATCGCGACCCGGCATCAGTTGAACCATATCCTTGGCCCGGCGGCTTATGCCGCGCACGCCATCGCACTCCGGGCGGGCGACACCACCGGCCCGGGGGAAGCGGAAATTCGCCGGGCGATCGCGCAGTCTCCGCCGGAAGTCCGGCAAATCGTGCAACGGATGCCGGGGCGTGCGCCAGGCAAGGGCCAATTGGGTGGGCTGTTCCTTCAGCTGGAGATGGGCTTGCGCCGCTGATCGGGCACTGGCGCCGTTGCGCTCATACCGGCGGCGCGCTTGACTTTGGCCGTCCGGTCAAATCTCTTTGCGGCAACGGGGGACGATCGATGAACAGATATTGGGGCAGCGCTGTCCTTGCGACGGCGATTTCCGTGACCGGGGGCATGGCGGAGGCGAAAGAGCCAGCCAAACCTGCCAGCCCCTGGGCGGGCTGCGGTGAAAACCAGGTCTCCGGAACGACCAAGTTCATGATGGGCCCGACCGCGGCCCGCGCGCTGACGCCCAGGACGGTGCCGTCGGTCGGCATCGAACGCTGCACCGCGGCGCTCGATGCGCTGGATCCGCAGGCCGGTTGGGAGCGGCGGGCGGCGCTGCTGCGGTCACGCGCCAAATTCCGGGTTGCGGCCAAGCAGCATCGTGAGGCGCTGGCCGATCTCGATGCGATTGCCGCGATCGAGCGCCCCGATACAGCCTATACGCGCAGCTTCGGCGTTTCCCTGCACATGCTCCGGGCGATCGCCTATCTCGAGGCGGGGCGGCGCGATGATGCGGCCGACGAGGCGGTTCGCGCAATGCAGGCGCGACCGTGGAACGCCAGGATTGCGGGGCTCGCCTTCTCCCTGTCCGGCTTGCGAACGACAATTCCGCCGCGGGAAAAGGCGCGCTGGGACAATCTCGTTCGGCTGGACGGCGACTATATCGAACGGCGCGCCGTCGCGCTGGCGCGGGCGGGCGAATGGACCGAGGCGCTGACCGACTGGCAGAATGCCCCGCTGGTTCCCGGCGGTATCGGCCAGACCTTCATCAACCTGCCCAATGTGCGGGTGATCGGCATGCCCGGCATCGCGGTGACCGGAGTGAATGCCGGGCGCACGGCGCAGGCGGTGATCACCGCCGCTATGGCCGGGCGGTCAGACCTTGCCGAGCTGTGGCTGGCGGAGGCGCGCAAGAACATTGCCGCGCCACGCGAGCCGACCGCGATGGAGCGCAGTTTCAAGATCAACGACAGCTCGACCGAGCAGCGCGCCGCGCTCGACACATGGTCGCCGCTGATCGAGGCCGCGGTCCTGCTCGGCAAGGGCGATGCGGAGGGCGCCGCGACACGGCTGGAGGGCATGAAGGCAATGCCGGTGGGCCAGATCACCCTCGCGCTGATCCATGCCGCGACCGCCAGGCTGCCGGCGGACAGCCGTCCCGGCCTCAGGGTGGTGCTGGCGCAGATGGAGGAAGACTATCGGCTGAATGGCAATGAGCGCTTTGCCGCCGGATTCGATCCGGCGCCGCTGATGGATGGGATGCCCGATCATGAAGAGGTCATGCTTGCCAATCCTTACCGCTCGGCCGTCAAATTCCTGCGCGCGAACGGTTTTTCGGTGAAGCTGGCAAAGGACGGAAAGAGCGCGGTGGTCAGCTTTTTCGGCAACAAGTCGCACCCCTTCGCGCTGGGCGAAATGGCGTTGTTGCGGGCCGCCGACCTCACCGTGGAACAGGGCAAGCCCGCTTTTCGGGTGACCAACAATGACGAATATACCCAGACGTCGACGATGACCCTGAACGGCACCGCCATCGGACCTTCGACCGTGTCGGGGCATAGCGTCAATCTGACCGTCGCATTCGTCGATGCCGGGGCGTCGGAGCGGCCGGAGGGCATCATCCAGGCGAGCGAGGTGCAGGCGGCGCTGGCGCCGATTTATGTGAAGGCTGAGGTGAAATAGCCCGGCGCGCGCATATGCTTTGCGTAAGCCGGGGGCAACTCGCGATTGATTTGAACAGGATGAAAAGCGGTTATGGTGAGCAAGAAGTCCTTAGCTTGTGTCGCGGCTCTCGTCGTTTGTACGGTCGTTATCCTCGACATATGGGTGCTGGACGAGGATCAGTCATGGCCTGCCTATGTCTGGTTCCGCTCATAGTGCTTGCTGGCTGGGCAGCCTGGACGTTTCGCGATCCGCCTGACCCTCGGGCAAAGGCGTTCGATTTCAACCCGAGGCGTGGATTGTTCTATTTCCTGTCGGGTTTTGTCATCTTCCCGATAACCGCCATCATCAACGCCGTATTCGGCGCGGAATTGTCACTCAGTTCGATGCTGATCTTCACAGTCGCCGGATCGGTGTTCGCTGGCATTGTCGGGGTTTTTACCGAGCATGTTGGTATTTAGAGGCGTATCGTACTCGATGCGGGCTTGCGTGGCTGAGCAAAGGTCTTTGCGGCCATGGTCAATGGCCACCAAAACTGCTGCATAAATCCTCTGAAAATTCATGCCGGAGAAAAACTCTCTCTGCTATGAGGGAGGCATGTTCTGGACCGTGTTCTTTGTGTTGCTACTGTTCTATGCGGTTTGCTTTGCGCTATTGGCTTTTTTGCCAGACTGGTGGTGGTTACTGCCTTTCTCGATTGTCGCGCTGATATTCTGTTTCCTGTCGTTTCGCGATGCCGCCAGCTCCGATGGACCGGGCTCCATGTTGGCAACCCCGACGGCCATCGTGATCTCAGGCGGTTTTGCTTTGGGCTTCGTTGCGCGCGCCATCATTCTCGGCGCACGGATCGAGCGCAAGATTCTGCAGGCATTGGTTCTGTTCGTGGTTTTCATCACCGGTCCGGCACTGGCCTATGGCGCGCTGGCGCTGGAGGAGTCGCGAAACAAGGCGAAAGAGGCGCGTTGGGCACGCCCCTCTGCTGCGTGTCTCTCGCGCACGGTCAGATGCGGGCACCGAACGGTCGTGGGGAAGCTCATAAGTTAAGGAGTTAAGTAAGCTGTCACCGAAATGGGTGTCACCGTAATGGGGTGAGTGCATTTTGGAGTCTTTCAGAGCTATACTAAGATATCTTCGTCATCGTAGTCATCGTCGTCAAAATCGAAATTACCACCCCATGGAAATATGATATCACCTTCGCTATAGTCTGAGCCAAGTTTTTCGTAGAACGAATCGTTAGAGTACTCTGATCGTTTAATAAATATTAGGCCCGGTAAAACTCCGGATTTACGGCCCTTGAGGGCGGCGAGGAGTTTTGGGCGTATGCCGGGTAAATCGAGAGGCTTGTTCCTAGCTAAGGTATCAAAGAAAGAGACATTTCTGTTTTTTAGAGCAGTAAAATAAGGGTTTGACCCAACTGCAGTAGAAGCATCACGAATACGCCAAGATGCCCTGATGCCTGCCTCATAAGTGAGCAGCCAATTCTCTCCATGAAGTGACTCGGTATCCAATGAATTCAGCCAGCTAGAAGTCAGGGTACGGCCTGATAGTAAACCACGCGTTCTAAGTAGTAAAATCAGGCATCCGCAAACTGAATTCTCTACAGCAGATGCCATGGCAGTGGCCTCATCATTAAGCTTGATGTTCAAGCTCCGCGCCAGCCACAAGGTCCAGGCTACCTCAAAATGATGGTTGTACGGAGCATGATCTGTAATCATTATTTCGATAAATTTATTAATTCTATCGTCGATCTGATAACCAATCGCCGCATAAGTGCATATAATTTTAACTATAACGTCCAAGCAGTTTGGACTTTGTCGGCCAATTCTGAAAAGAAATGACTGATATATATCCCAATTATCCTTCTCAATTAATGATCTAGCCGACATTTTTACAGCGAATGAAAGAATACTCTCACTGGAATGATTCAGCGATAAACCAAGCGCATACGTGAAGAAGTGTATGATAGAGCGTCTTTGTTTTCGCCCTGATCGAGATATTCTGTTTTCAGATACATCGTTGGGCCAGGATTCCTCCAAATGCGTAAGGGCGGAAAATATCGATGTTTTATCCGCATTCAATTGAAGGTCAAAATATAAGACTGAAGCTCTTAGGGCAGCTAGAGCCGCTTCTGCATCTCCATGTGAAGAAAAGCATAAAAAGAAATCATCAACGTATCTGTATCCATCGATTATCTTGTCGTGAATTGAGGGAGGAAGGTGACTCTCGACGGCCGATAATATTATTTCGGAGATGATTCTAGATGTATCTGGCCCAACGGGTATGCCCATCGTTTGGCCATCTTGGCATGAGCGAACTAGCTCATCAATTCTGTTGCCGAACACATTCGGGTCTGACGAATTTCGATTTAACTTGGCAACTGATTTACCGTGTAGTGCCCATGGAATCGAATGCGTATAAATCGAGTGATAGAAGCTGAGGACATCGGTTTGTAGTACCGCTCGGCTAGTAGTGAGCATCAAAGTTCGCTTATCGCTCAAATCTGATAGTGGCGGTAGAACTACAGATCGACCGTCTGCGGTATTAATATTGACATTCGTAATGCTGATTTTTGATGAGCTGCATAACTCATCGATTTTTGTCCAATTTTCTGCAATGAAGTCCGACAAGTAGTATTGGTTTAAGGGGTTGGGAATGCTAAGCATTCTGCGAGCATGCCCTTTTCTTGCAACATCGAAGCGAGTTGGTTTTGATAATTTTGGATGAAACTTGCGTTCCTTGGTAGGTAGGGCTGCAACGATCGCAGCCCAATCTAATGCCATTTGTCCGATTTTCTGGGACATCAAAACGGTGGAAAAGGGAGGGGGTAGTTCTTTTGGAAAGTAGCCGCTCGATATCAGCTTTTCGGTTATAACGTTAACCGGCATACCCTTCTCCAAACAATACTTTTCGAGTCGTTCTACTAATCAGTGAGGGCTTTATTGCTTGTTATAAGAGCAGGCGACAACTCACCCCACCGTAACAAAACTATCCATCACCCGCTTCCGCCCGGCCGCCTCGAAATCGATCTCCAGCTTGTTCCCTTCGATTTCCGCGATTTCGCCGTAACCGAACTTCTGGTGGAATACCCGCATTCCTACAGCCACATCGGATCGACCTTTATTCCCGATGCTCACCGCGCTCGCACGGCTCTCCACCACCCGCGACGGTTCGCGGGTGAAGGTGCGGCTGGTGAAGCTGCCGCCCGGATTCACGCCCGCCGCGCGCTGCCAGCCCGGGCCTCTCCCGGTACCGCGCGCGACATCGGCGAAGGGATCGGCGCGTTCGGACCAGTTGGCGCGCCACAGGCTTTCGCCGCCGGACATGCTGCTTTCGCTCTCGGTGTGGGCGTCGGGCAGTTCGGCGACGAAGCGCGATGGGATGCTGCTGGTCCATTGGCCATAGATGCGGCGATTGGCGGCGTGGATGATCACCGCGCGGCGCCGTGCGCGGGTGATCGCGACATAGGCGAGGCGGCGTTCCTCCTCCAGGCTGGCGAGGCCGCCTTCATCGAGTGAGCGCTGCGAGGGGAACAGCCCTTCTTCCCAGCCGACCAGGAAGACGGTGTCATATTCCAGGCCCTTGGCGGCGTGGATCGTCATGATCGTCACCTTGGCCTCTTCCGCCGCAGCCTCGTTATCCATCACCAGGCTGACATGTTCGAGGAACGCGGTCAGGCTGTCATATTCCTCCATCGCGCGGACCAGTTCGGTGAGGTTTTCGAGCCGGCCGGCGGCCTCGGCGGATTTTTCCGCCTGCCACATCGCGGTATAGCCGCTTTCGTCGAGGATCTGGCGCGCCAGTTCGGGGTGCGGCGTGTCATTGGCGAGGGCACGCCAGCGCGCCATGTCGCCGACCAGATTGGCAAAGGCGCGGCGCGCCTGCGGGGTCAGCTCGTCGGTGTCGAGGATGCGCGCCGCGGCGGTGGCGAGCGGGATATTCTCGGCGCGGGCAAGCTGGTGCACTTTCTGCACCGCCTTGTCGCCAAGCCCGCGCTTGGGCACGTTGACGATGCGTTCAAAGGCGAGGTCGTCGGCCGGCTGCGCGACGACGCGCAGATAGGCGAGCGCATCGCGGATCTCGGCGCGTTCGTAGAAGCGGAAACCGCCGACTATGCGGTAGGGCATGCCGATCGAGATGAAGCGGTCCTCGAACTCGCGCGTCTGGTGCTGCGCGCGGACCAGGATGGCGATGTCGTCGATGCTCTTGCCCGCGCGCTGGCAGCTTTCGATTTCTTCGCCGACGCGGCGTGCCTCTTCGGGGCCGTCCCATACACCGATCACCTTGACCTTCTCGCCGTCGGGCTCGTCGGTCCACAAGGTCTTGCCGAGGCGGCCGCTATTATTGGCGATCACGCCACTTGCGGCGGCGAGGATGTGCGGGGTGGAGCGGTAATTCTGTTCCAGCCGGATGATCGCCGCGCCGGGAAAGTCCTTCTCGAACTTCAGGATATTCTCCACCTGCGCGCCGCGCCACGAATAGATCGACTGGTCGTCATCGCCGACGCAGCAGATATTCTTGCGCTCCTGCGCGAGCAGGCGGAGCCAGAGATACTGGACGCTGTTGGTGTCCTGATACTCGTCGACCATGATATATTTGAAGCGGCGCTGATAGTCGGCCAGCACCTCGCGGTCGCGCTTCAATATGACCAGCATGTGCAGCAGCAGGTCGCCGAAATCGCACGCGTTGAGCGCGATGAGCCGCGCCTGATAGGCGGCATAGAGTTCCTTGCCGCGGCCATTGGCGTAGAGCTCGCTTTCGCCGGCATCGAGGTCGGCGGGCGTGAGGCCCTTGTTCTTCCAGCCGTCGATCAGCCCGCCCAGCGCGCGCGCGGGCCAGCGTTTCTCATCAAGATCGGCGGCGGTGATCAATTGCTTGAGCAGGCGCAGCTGATCGTCGGTGTCGAGGATGGTGAAATTGGAGTGCAGCCCGACCAGTTCGGCATGGCGGCGCAGCATCTTCGCGCCGATCGCGTGGAACGTGCCGAGCCACGGCATGCCCTCGACCACATCGCCGACCAGCCGCCCGACGCGGTGGCGCATCTCGCGCGCCGCCTTGTTGGTGAAAGTGACGCTGAGGATCTCGCTTGGCCAGGCGCGCTTGGTGAAGAGCAGATGCGCGAGCCGTGCGGTGAGCGCGGCGGTCTTGCCGGTGCCCGCGCCGGCGAGGACGAGGACCGGGCCTTCGGTGGTCAGCACGGCTTCTCGCTGCGGCGCGTTGAGGCCCGAGAGATAGGGCGGATCAGACGGGGAGGGCGCGGGAAGACTCATCGGTGAACAGTTAGGGAACGGCGCGCCCCGGGGCAAGCGCGAAGGGGTTGCGCGGGGGCGGCGATTGTGGAACAAAACGGGAAACAACAAAGGAATCGATGATGCCGACGGGACGATGCCATTGCGGGGCGGTGACATATGCGACCGAGGGTGAGCCGGTCTATCATGGGCTGTGCCATTGCGACGATTGTCGTCGTGCGGCTGGTGCGCCGATGGTTGGATGGATGGCGTTCCCGGCTGGGCAAGTGACGATCACGGGGGAGACCGTGACCTATGCTTCGTCGGAACATGGTCGGCGGCAATTCTGCGGCACATGTGGAACGGGGCTGTTCTATACCAATGCCGAAGGGCTGCCGGGGATCATAGATGTGCAATCGTCGACGCTCGACGATGCGGCGAACCATCCGCCAGCGGTGCATGTACAGGTGGCGGAAAAGCTTGGCTGGATGGACGGGATTGCTGATTTGCCGAAGTTCGAGCGCTATCCGGAGCCGGCATGACATCGATATCAGATATAATATCACAGATAACCCGGCGCTGTCGCCAATTGTCCTATCATTGTGCGTAAAGTCATTTCGAGGCGACAAACTTAACGTTGCTGCATTGTTACAATATTGCCACGATCTTTAACAATCGTGCGCCCGAACCGGACCCAATCTCTATTACGATTGCACCCCGGCCACGCCGCGATAGGTTCTCCAAATTCGAAATATCGAAAAGGGGTTCCTATGCAGCTCAAGTCGATTTTGCGGTGCGGCACGCTGATGCCGCTGATGTTGGTGCTCGATATGGGCGTCGCCCATGCCCAGGCCATCACACCAAGTTCCGAACAACCCGACGCGGCGCAGCCGAGCGTCGGCGAGGATATCGTCGTGACCGGGTCGCGCATCCGCCGCGATCCGCTCGACCAGGATACGCCGACCGTCGTCCTCGACCAGAGCGCGCTGGCGCAGACCGGGCTGACCTCGGTCGCCGACATCCTGCAGCGGCTGCCCAGTGCCGGCGGCGGACTGAACAGCAAAGTCAACAATAGCGGCAATATCGGCAACCCGCCCGATGGCGGCGGCGTCGGCGCCGGGTCGTCGGAAATCGACCTGCGCTATCTTGGGGCGAAGCGCACCCTCGTGCTGGTCGATGGGCTGCGCTATGTCGCCGGCTCCTCGGGCAGCGGCATTCCCTCGACGGTCGACATCAACACCATCCCGGCGAGCCAGATCGAGCGGATCGAAGTGCTGCAATCGGGCGCCTCGCCGCTCTATGGGTCGGACGCGATCGCCGGTGTGGTCAACATCATCACCAAGTCGCAGCAACGCGGCCTGCAGGTCTCGGCGCAGATCGGCAGCTACCGCCAGGGCGACGGCCATACCCAGGACTATAATGCCAGCTATGGCATCAAGGGGCCGACCACCTCGATCGTATTCGGCGCCAGCTATGTGAAGACCGAAGCGGTGCGGGCGGGCGACCGCAAAATCTCGCTGTTCCCCAATCCGGGCCAGACCAGCTGCACCGATCCGGTCGGCGGGTGCAGCAGCGGCGCGGTCAATGGCCGTTTCCTGGGCTTTTTCGGTAATCTCGCGCTGACACATGCGCCGATCAACGGCCGTCCGCGCTATGATCCGGTCAATCCCGCGAACAGCGATTTCCGCGCCTTCACCGCCGCCGACCGTTTCAACTTCGCGCCGTTCAACTACATCCTGACGCCGTCGGATCGCTATGGCGGGTTCATCAGCGCCAAGCAGGAGCTGACCTCCAGCATCAACCTGCGCGTCAAGGCAGTGTATCAGCGGCGCAATTCGCAGAACCAGGCGGCGTTCCTGCCGCTGTTCGTCGGCCCCGATGGCGGCAACGGCAATCTGCTCGACACGATTTCGATCGATGCGACCAACCCGTACAATCCCTTTGGCGTGACCTTGTCGGCGGGTGGCCCGGGTAACCCACCGGCGAACTATTCGTTCGTCGCGCGCCGCCTGGTCGAGGCCGGGCAGCGCACCTACACGCAGAAGGTCGACACCATGTCGCTGACCGGAACGCTCGACGGATCGTTCGATGTCGGCGGGCATAAATGGTATTGGGACGTCAATGCGGTGCTCGGCCTGAACGATGCGCACCAATTGTTCACCGGCAACGTCAATTCCGCGAACCTGGCGCGCGCGCTGGGGCCGGTGGCGAATTGCACCGGACCGTGCGTGCCGTTCAACATCTTCGGCGGGGCCGGGTCAGTCACACCGGCGATGCTGGCTTATGTCGGGTTCGACGAGCGCGACAAGAGCAGCCAGTTGCTCAACGACTACACCGCCAACCTCAGCGGTGAATTGTTCGACTTGCCGGCGGGGCCGGTCGGCTTCGCGATCGGTTATGAGCATCGCTACCAGAAGGCCGATTTCATTCCCGATCCGGTGATCGTCGCCGGGCTGGGATCGGACATCCCGTCCGATCCGGCGCGTGGCAGCTATAATGCGGACGAAATCTTCGCCGAAGTGCGCGTACCCTTGCTCAAGGACAAGCCCTTCTTCCATTCGCTCGAGATCGATGGCGCGGTGCGCCATTCGAACTATTCGATCAGCGGCAGCAACACGAGCTATACCGGCAGCGTGGCATGGAAACCGATGGAGGATTTCCTGCTCCGTGGTTCCTATGCGACGGGCTTCCGCGCACCGGGGCTGGGTGAATTGTTCGGTGGGCGGACGCGGTTCGACCAGCCGACCACTGATCCGTGCTCCAATATTCCGGGATCGCCCTATGCGGGGTCGGCGACGGTACGGGCCAATTGCGCCGCCAATGGCGTGCCGACCGACGGCAGCTATGCCGAACCGCCGGGGCAGTTGCCGGTCATCACCAGCGGCAATGTCAATCTGAAGCCCGAAAAGTCGCGCTCGATGCTGTTCGGTGCAGTGTACAGTCCGCGTTGGGCGCGTAATTCGGGCGGCAATCTGTCGCTGGAGGCGAACTATTACGACATCCGGGTCAGCAACGCGATCTCCGCGATCGACGCCAATATCACGCTCAACAATTGTGCGTTGAGCGGCAACGCGGCGAGCTGTGCGCTGGTGAAGCGTACGGCCAATGGGTTCGTATCGCAGATCAATGGCGTGCTGCAGAATATCGACACGATCCGTACCCGCGGCATCGATCTGGCGATCAACTATCGCACGCCGCCGACCGGCTTCGGCACGTTCGGCCTGTCGGCAAATGGCAGCTATATGCTGGAATATAAGCTGATCGCGTCGAACGGCTTCCTGACCATCGACCGCCGCGGCACCGAGCGTGGCAGCCCTGATCAGGCCTATCCGAAGATCAAGGGCAATGCGACGATCGACTGGTCGCTGTCGGACTTCAACGTGTCCTTCACCGGCCGTTATGTCGATGGCGTGATCGAAAGCCAGAACGCCAATCCGCTGGCCAGCCGTTTCTATGGCGATGTCCAGTTGAGCTATGCGCCGTCCTGGATCCTCGATGGCAAGGTGTCGCTCACCGCGGGCGTCAACAATGTCTTCAACCAGGACCCGCCGGGATGCATCAGCTGCGGCCTGAACAATTTCGACCCGACGACCTATGATGTGCCGGGTCAGTTCGGCTATCTGCGGCTGTCCTACAAGATGTAACGGCGACGCGTTCGTTCATACCCGCCGTGCTTGGATGTAAGGCGCGGCGGGAAGACGTGGCTCTATTCTCTTCTGTTATTTCTCGATATTTTTCGCTGCCGTGAGTTGGATTTGAGGCGCGAGTTTTCTACTTTTCTCAATTTATCAGCAGCAATTGTCGCTCCTATCGATGACGGCGGTTTAACCGTGGAATAACAAGAAGTGTTGTGATCGAAACAGAGGCGATGGATCATCCCGAATGCGGTGGGTCCCGCCGGAGGTGGGGGAGGTGGAGGTGGAGGTGGTCAACCTGCTCCTGGCCTGCGGGCTCAGCCGCAGCGTGACTGCACAGAGTCTCGGAAAGCTGCGGAAGATGCCGCTAAGAAGGCGGAGCAGGTTGCTGGTTTGTCCGCTAAAGTTGCGGGCGGTGCAGCCGCGACAGGGCTGGTAGCGGTTGCACTAACCCGAAGGTTTCCAGCAATAGCTCCAATTACGGTTCGAGCCGTTGCTCCGCTGGCTCAGATTGCTGCGGGGAGCTCTGCAATAGCTGGGCTCGTCTCAGGTGCAGGAATACTGTTCAGAGTTCTTTTTGGCGACCCTGTGGGTGCCGCAGTTTCTCGTCAGGTTAGCAATTTAACAAAGAGTGCGGCGGGACCGTTGTCGAGGATTAATCAGCTTTCATAGGATATTGGGCTTGGCGATATCGGGGGGATTTGGCGGCAGATGCTTTAAATGGGCTATCAAAAGACCTTTGTCGAATGGATCATGCGTAAGGTAGATTCGATGACAAATGATGGTAAATATAGCGATGCTTTGGTTTTGATTTTAGGATTTATTCTATTAATATTTTTTTTACGGCGAATTATATTTCTCGTTAATGTTAAATATAGTTC
>NZ_JSXI01000073.1 GCF_000803065.1 Sphingomonas sp. ERG5 | reverse complement strand
CCCCCGTCCCCGCCACGACGGATCGGGTCGTTGCCAAGTGCGGCAAAACGCCATTCCCGGCGGGAATCCAACGGCAAAAAACCGTAGTATGCCCGCCCTGCCCGCTTTATAGCCCCGCCGAGGGACGGGGAGGTTCGCATTCGTCATGGCCAGCCCGCACGCTGAATGATCGGCCTGCATCTCGATTGGCAGGGTGCGTCGCCCGACCCCGGACTCGTCAACCGTTTCACGCGATCACTGGCGGTCGGGATCGACATCGCGGTCGGCCATCATCGCAGCGACGGTGCGCTGTTCGCGGCACAGTGCGCCGGCCCGGGCCAGGCGCGCGGCTGGCGCCCCGCCATCGCGCCGTGCGGCACGCAGATCCTGTTCGACGGCTATCTCGACAATGCAGATACGCTGCGCCGCGACCTGCGCAGCGACGCGCGCGACCCCGCCACGCTCTATGCCCTGGGCTATGCGCGCTGGGCTGATGCCGTCGACCTGCGCGCAATCGGTCAGTTCGCCACGATCGCGGTACGCCCGGGCGAGCGTCAGGTGCGTGTCGCGCGGTCGCCGCTCCAGGCACCGCCGCTGCATGTGTGGCATGATCGCGACCGCGTCATCATCGCCTCCACCGCCCGCATCCTCTTCGCCGGTGACGGGATCATGCCCGAGATCGACGAACAGAAGATCGCCGACAGCCTCTACCTGAACTATAAGGATGAGGAGCGCGGCTGGTATCGCGGCGTGCGACGCATCGGCATCGGCGCCCAGGTCATCATCACCCCGGACGGCATGACCAGCCGGCGCTATTACGACATTGCCGCCCTGCCCGCTGTGCGGCTGAAGCGCGACACGGAGTATGTCGAGGCAGCGAACGCCCTGTTGCTGGAAGGGACAAAGGCCGCGCTGCAGGGCTTCGATCGCCCGGCGATCAGCCTGAGCGGCGGTCTCGATTCACAGGCGGTGGCAGCCTCCGCGGTCACGGCGCTGGGCAGCCGGCCGCTGCTCGGCCTGACCGGCGTTCCCGAGGCCGGTTGGGATGGCATCGACCATCCCGCATTTTTCGGCGACGAAACTGCCCATGTCGCGGCACTCTCCGCACTGTATCCAACCCTGGAAACCGAGACGATCGACGCCGCCGGATTGTCGTTCGACCACAAGCTGCCGGCGATGTTCCTGATGGCCGGCACCGCGCCGCGCAACACGATGAACCTGCACTGGATCCACGCCCTGCGCGCGCGCGCAAAAGCGCGTGGCTGCGATGTGCTGCTGCTCGGCGCGGCGGGGAATTTCTCGTTCAGTTTCGATGGCAGGGGCGCGCATCCGGGCTGGCTGTTGAGCGGCCGGTGGCGGCGACTGGTGCGCGAATTGAATGCGGTGCGCGGCCATCACTCGCTTGTCCGCAGCATCGCGTCGCATGCGCTGCTGCCCTTGTTGCCCGATGGAACCTATCGGCGCTGGACCGGCCTCCCCCCGTCGCGGGACGATACGCCGCCGGCAAGCTGGTGTCCGCTCGATCCCGCTTACGCGCGTGAGATGAACGTGCGGGATCGCGCGCGCGCCCTGGGCCATGACATATCCTTTCGCGCGCCACGTTCGAGCCGCGCCGCGCGCGCCGCCGCCTTTGCCGGCGCGATGCGTGAAATCGGCGACATCCGCCAGGGCCTGGATTTGATCCACGGCATCCCCAGCCGCGATCCGACCGCATACCGCCCGCTGGTCGAGTTCTGCATCGGCATCCCCGACGACCAGTATCTGCGCGACGGCGAGAGCCGCTGGCTCGCGCGGCGCATGCTGCGTGGCAAGATCCCCGATATGGTGCTGAACGAGACGCGGCGCGGCCGTCAGGCGGCCGACTGGGCAATACGCATCGGGCGCGACCGCGCGGCGCTGATCGATGAGCTGGACACGCTGGCGCGGGACCCGGCCATGGCGCGCCGCCTGGACTTGCCCAGATTGCGCGCGGCGCTGGCGGGGTGGTCGCCACAGGACGCCGCGGGGACCGAGGCCGTCAACCTGATCCAATATGCCCTGCCCCGCGCGATCGCCACCGCACGCTTCATCCGCTTCGTCGAGGGGTCCAATGTCGGCTGAAGGCGCGGCCGGCCAGGACATGCCATCCGGCGCGTGTGCGCCTTACGACGCGAGGAAAGCGGGCGATCCCGACAAGTCGTTCGGCGGCTGTGCGGTGTCGGCCAGCGTGTCTTCGGCGGCTTGCGCCTGATACACGATCCGGGGCGTCGTCCAGGGGCGCAGCGCCAGCACCATGGTGTCGGTGGCGGTATCGTCGATGATCATTGTCGGTCTCGCTTTTTCGTCAAACGGGCATGAAGGGGCGGATGATCGGGTAGATGCCGCCGCTCGGATCGGTCCAGGTGCCGAGGAAATCCCAGCCGGAATAATTGGCGGGATCCTCCATCTGCTCCGTGGTCAGGCCAGTACCGCTGGCGCTGGTCGCCTGACCGCTGGTGGTGGTGTTCCAGTACGAACTGGTGACGGTCGCGCCGTTGCCGGATTGCCCGGTCAGGCCACCGGCAGCGCGCGCCGCATTGACTTGCCCAGTCGCATAGCTGTTGGTCAAGCTGCCGCCGTAAAGATAGCCGATCAAACCGCCCGCCGTGTTGGCCGAAGCACTGACCCGGCCGGTGGCGTAGCTGTTCGAGGTCGTGCCGAGATACTGGTATCCGATCAATCCGCCGGCATAGTTGGCGCCATTCACCACACCGGTGGCGAACGAACGGCTGATCGCGGCGTTCGACGCATAGCCGGCGAGGCCCCCGACATTGCTGATGCCGGTGACGCTGCCGCTGGCGCTGCTGGTGCGGATGTTCGAACCATCGTTGAGATTGCCGACCAGGCCACCGACCAGATTGTTGCCGGCCACATTCACCGCACTGCGCGATTGTTCGATCAGGCCGTCGCGATACAGCATGCCGACCAGCCCGCCGACGCCGTTCTGGCCAGTGACGGCGCCGGCGACATCGACCCCGCTGACCGTCCCCGAAAGCAGGCCGAACAGCCCGATATTCTTCGCCGTGGCCCGATTGATCGCGAGATTGGTGATGGCGTAGCCATTGCCATACAGGAAACCGCTGAAGCCGGCGGCGGCATTGGCGGGAACCGCCGCGACCAGCGAATAGCCCGTGCCGTTCCACACCAGCCCGTTTCCATCGGTGCCGATCGGCACGAACCCGGTGGCGGCCCACATCCCCGATGACGTCGCGGCCGTACCGATGTTCGAGCCGGTTTCGGCAAGATTGATGGTGTTCGCGAGAATATAACTGCCCGCCAGACGGGTCGTATCATAGCCAATCAGCTGCAATTGGTGGCTGTTGGTGAGGCGGAGCGGGCCGACGGTGGTGTTGGTGCTGAGCATGGTCGGTACTTCGAAGGCGAGGAACGGCCGGGTCGAATTGCCGGCCATGAAGACGAAGCCGGTCGGCGTGGCGGTGTCGATGCCCGTTCCCGTGGCAAGATTGGCATAGGCGCTCGACCGGAACGCATAATTCGCCATGCCCGACTGGGTCGGATCGGAGGTGATTGCGCTCACGTTGCTCGTCGTGCCGGTGGCTGTGGTGAAGGCGTTGTTCTGCCGCGTCGAGTAACGGTCCCAATAGACGTTGGTGACCGAGCCGGCGACCAGCCGGGCAACCACGCCGCCGACCTGGTAACCGTTCATCGATGTCGAGACTGCGCCGGACGCATAGGCGCCGTTGATCGAACTGGTGGCGCCGATCACATTGCCGACCAGTCCGCCGACATTCTGGCCTCCCGCGACGGCACCGGTCGCATAGGCATTCTGGATGCGGCTGGCGTTGAGCGTGCCGACCAGCCCGCCGCTGCCGACATTACCATTGATCGACGTGCTCGAGATGCGCCCGGTGGCGTAGGAATTGTTGATCAGGCTGTTCGATGCGGCGTTGCCGACCAGCCCGCCCGCAGCGCCGTTGTTGCCGGTGCTGGCGAGCGTCACCGCACCGGTGGCGTAGGAATTGCTGACCGTGCCCGCCGTCAACTCGCCGATCAGGCCGCCGACAAAGGCACCCCCGCCCGACCCGGTGGCCCTGGCTGTACCGCTGGCCCAG
>NZ_JSXI01000072.1 GCF_000803065.1 Sphingomonas sp. ERG5 | reverse complement strand
GCGGGCACGGCCTTGTCGATGACGGCGACCGCCAACAATCTGTCGATCGCAATTCCAGCCACGCAACAGGTGCCGGTCGCCGCCGGCGATACGCTGACCTTCACCGTCCAGCTCATCGGTGGCAATTTCACCACCGCCAGCCTCGCGCTGCTCGGCGGCACGTCCCTGTACGGCAATAATGGCGATTCCTCGGCCGTCATCCTGTCCGGACCGGGAACCCTGTCGCAAATCACCGGCGGCGCGTTCCAGGTCAGCGGTCTCTCCACCACCGCCGTCACCACCGTCAGCGTCACGCGCA
>NZ_JSXI01000071.1 GCF_000803065.1 Sphingomonas sp. ERG5 | reverse complement strand
CCGCCGCCTCCTCCGCCTCCTCCGCCAGAGGTGGTGCAGTGCTCGCCTGGGCCGTACATCGTGTTCTTCGAGTGGGACAAGTCGGACATCACGCCGCAAGCGGCTTCGTTGCTCGACAATGCGATCTCGCAGTACCAGAATTGCGGCAATACGCAGGTCATGCTGGCCGGCCACGCCGACAAGTCGGGTTCGCCGAAGTACAACGTCGGTCTCTCGCAGCGTCGTGCCGATGCGGTGAAGGTTTACTTCACGGCGCACTCGGTTCCGGACGGCGTCATCTCCACAGCGGCGTTCGGCGATACTCGCCCGCGCATCGAGACCGCCAGAGGCGTTCGCGAGCTGGAAAACCGTCGCGTGGAAATCAGCTACGGACCTGGCTCGGGCAACTAAGCCTAGTCTCGTACAAAACATGGAAGGGAGGTCAGCATCGCTGGCCTCCCTTTTGTGTGTCCGGGGCGCTTCGATCTCACGCTCGCTTGCTGCCCTTTGTCTGCTTGCTCCAAGCCTATGGGGTGGCAATTTGACGATGTTCGGCTAGAGCATCGCGGTGACACGGGCGGTGACGCCCGCAAACAATGGGATATCGGTCCACCATGCGTATCACGATGATTGGCTCGGGCTATGTCGGCCTGGTTTCCGGCGCTTGTTTCTCGGATTTTGGTCATGACGTGATCTGCGTCGACAAGGACGAGTCAAAGATTGCCGCGCTCGAGGCGGGGCGGATGCCGATTTTCGAACCTGGCCTCGACAAGCTGGTCGCAGCCAATGTCGCGGCAGGCCGTCTCACTTTCACAACCGATTTGAAAAGTGCAGTCGCGGGCGCAGATGCGGTCTTCATCGCGGTTGGTACGCCCTCGCGGCGTGGCGATGGTCATGCCGATCTGTCCTACGTCTTTGCCGCCTCGCGCGAGATCGCCGAAGCGGTGACTGGTCCGATCGTGATCGTGACCAAATCGACAGTCCCGGTCGGGACCGGCGACAAGGTCGAGGCGATCATGGCCGAAATAGTGAAGGGCCATGAGGTGGCGGTCGTCTCCAACCCCGAATTCCTGCGCGAAGGCGCCGCCATCGGCGATTTCAAGCGCCCCGACCGCATCGTCATCGGCACTGAGGACGTGCGTGCGATGCAAGTGATGCGCGATGTTTATCGCCCGCTCTATCTCAACGAGAGCCCGATCCTGTTCACTGGCCGGCGCACCGCCGAGCTGATCAAATATGCTGCCAATGCGTTCTTGGCGACCAAGATCACGTTCATCAATGAAATCGCCGATCTGTGTGAAGCGGTTGGCGCGAATGTGCAGGATGTGTCGCGCGGCATCGGTCTCGACAACCGGATCGGATCGAAGTTTCTTCATGCTGGGCCGGGCTATGGCGGGTCATGCTTCCCGAAGGACACGCTGGCGCTGCTCAAGACCGCCGAGGATTACGAAACGCCGGTGCGGATTGTCGAGGCGGTGGTGCAGGTCAATGATAACCGTAAGCGGGCGATGGGCCGCAAGGTGATCAAGGCATTGGGTGGCGCGGGCAAGGGTAAGACCGTTGCCGTGCTTGGCCTTACCTTCAAGCCCAATACCGACGACATGCGCGATGCGCCAAGCCTGGCGATCGTTCAGAGCCTGATCGACGCGGGCGCGACAGTGCGCGGCTATGACCCCGAAGGGATGGAGCCGGCCAAGGTGATGATGCCCGAAATCACCTATTGCAAAGACGCCTATGAAGCGGCCACCGGTGCCGATGCCGTGGTGATCGTGACCGAGTGGGACGTGTTTCGCGCGCTCGATCTGAAACGGCTCGCCAGCGTGATGGGCGCGCCGGTGATGGTTGATCTGCGCAACATTTATCCACCGTCGGAAGTCGAGCGGGCCGGATTCGCGTACAGCTCGATCGGGCGGTAAGCGAAGGCTTGAGCGCTCCCGGCGGGAGCGGCGGTTGACCTTGTCCTCTCGTCAATTCGGGGCAGGCGTTGACCGTGCCAGTGTTGCGAGGATGGCATCGGCACGCTGGCCGACAGTGCCTTTGTCGAGCACCGATACGTCATAACCACTGACCGGATAGGCAAGCAGCAAGCGCTGATATTCCGCGACGGCGTCGTCGAAGCTGTGGCGTCGCTCATGGTCGGTGACATAGATTTCCGGCCAGGGCGGTGTCAGAAAGACCGTATCATGGTAGCGCGGCAAGGCGTCGATGTCCGGGCCGTGGCCATCTGTCAGATGCTCGAGAGCGGCGGCGGCATCGATCACGCTGCGGTCGAAAAAGACCCAGCCCGGCAAATGTTCGGCGGCCGCACGGTCGGCCAGTGCCCTCTCGAGCGCGCGATGGGCGAAGGCGATTGCATCGACCCATGGCAGCGCCGATCCTTGGCGGCTCAATTCCTGTTCGACAATCCGCCGTCCCGGTTCATCGACAACGCCATGGCCGCGTTGCCCCAGTTCTCTGAGCAGCGTTGATTTGCCGCCGCCCGAGCATCCCGAAATGACCACGAAGCGGTTCATCGGCCCTTAGCTCCGCTCGGTGTCCACATTGTGCAGCGCGGTGGTCGCCGTGCCGAACACGGCAGCGCGAGCGCGAAGGGCTGCGTCGAGATAGGGCGTCTTCATGGCCATGAAACGCCGCGGGGTCATGCCGAGAAAGCGGTTGGCGTCACGCAGGAAATGCGATGCATCGTGATAGGTGGCGGCGATCAGCGAATAATCGGCATGGTCGCGAACCGCGAGCATTTTGAGGAACGAGCGCAGAAAGCGTGCGCGAAGCAGCAGGGTCTTGGGCGGGAAACCGAAATGGTGCGTCGCCAGCCGCCGCAACCGGCGAGCATCGATCCCGATCCGCGCTGCCGCGGTCGAGAGATCGAGCGTCCGGTCGTCGACG
Source organism: Sphingomonas sp. ERG5 (assembly GCF_000803065.1). Classification (GTDB taxonomy): domain Bacteria; phylum Pseudomonadota; class Alphaproteobacteria; order Sphingomonadales; family Sphingomonadaceae; genus Sphingomonas. Next base: position 46,564 of record NZ_JSXI01000071.1, on the reverse strand, counting down.
ATCAGCGTCATCAACGCCCTGATCTCCGCTTCGCTGCGATCCGGCGGACCCATATGCTTCAGGAAAAAACGGTCGAGGATATCCTTCACATCCAACGCGCGATCGGACGTCCGCAAAAGCGAGACGAGCTCTCCGGTAATGTCCGCCGACATCATCGTGTCGAGCGGCACGATCCGGTCGCGATACTCGTCGGCTCGCCCGCGAAACAGTCGTGACCAGCCAAGCGGGGTGATCCCCGCACCGATCGTCACCCCGCCCGAGCTCGTGACCCGCATCGCCTTGCTGGTCGTGCCGTACAGGGTCGCCTCCGGCATCGGGTCGTAAATCGTCTCGCCAAGGGTCAGCGCGATGGGATTATCGGCGAGAATGACGCGGATTGCCGGCCAACTCGGCAGCATCCATTCGATCGCGCTGCCCGATGGACCCACATCCGAATCGAGCACATGATAGTCGGTGATATAACCGGTCAGACGCGAATCCGGCTGCTCGTAACGCAATGCGGTATTGGGCGGGAGGCCAAAGGACTCCGCCGACACACCTGGGGTGTGCGTGCCGCTTTCGATCATTCGAGGCTCTCGCGATTCTGCTGGCGGGATGGATATCTCGACGCCGGATCAATACCATGCCTTGAACATCTCGCGAGGTAAAGTGCGCTTTAGCCCGATTGCGCCGTCCCCGTCCGATGGGTAGAAGACCTGGTCGAGAAAGGCGGATCGGTATGGTTAGCCCGATCGCACCCACCGGGTGTTCTGGCCGATGCTATCGCATCGAGTCCCACGACCCTGAACGCCTGCGCTTCGTGCGTTGGCGAACATAAGGGTGTGGACCATGCAGCAACAGATTTCCGTCATCACCATCGGCGTTGCCGATCTCGCGCGCTCACGGCTCTTCTATGTCGGGGGCTTTGGCTGGACGCCGGTGTTCGAGAATGACGAGATCATCTTCTATCAGATGAATGGCCTGATGCTTGGCACCTGGCTTCAGCCGGGGCTCGAGGCCGATATGCAGCGGAGCGGGCTGAGCAAGCCGGGCGCCTTTGCGATGGCGCATAACGTGCCGCAAGCGGAGGAGGTCCAGCCGCTGATCGACCGCCTGGTTCGCGCCGGCGGCACGATGCTGCGACCGGGTGATGCGCCGGCCCATGGGGGATTTCGCGGCTATGTCGCCGACCCTGACGATCATGCCTGGGAAATCGCGTGGAATCCCGCCTGGTCGATCGACGCGAACGGGCTGGTGACCTTCGGGTTATAGCGCGGCGGCAAGCCAGTCGGGTCGAAGCGCGTCGCCGAGCGCCTCGACCCGGCGATGCTCGACCATCAGGCCGAGTTCCGGATAGACGGCGCGCGTCCGCTCGCCAGCCTCGCCCAGTGGCGCGACCACCAGGCGCCGGTTGACCTTCGATCGATGATGCATGCGCGCGGTATTTTCCTGGCCGACATAACAGCCCTTGGTGAAGCTGACACCGTTCAGTTCGCGGGCATTGCATTCCAGCCATAATGTCTTGTCGCTGCCCAGTTCGGCCAGACCCTCGGTCACGCCAAGCGACAATCGGTGGGCAAGCCAGCCGCTGGCGGGCGCGGAAGGTGGGGCGAGCCAGCGTTGCCCCAGTTCGGCCAGCCGGGGATCGGGCGTGCCCCTGTCCCGGTCCGCGCCATCGTCGCGCGACCAATGCACGGCCAGATTTGCGTCGCGGGCGATGACGATTGCCCGGCGCAAGCGATAGATCGACAGCCGCCGAACGAGCGCGTCGACCTGGTCCGCTTCGCAATCGATCAGCAGATCGTCGCCGTCGCTCCAAAGCAGGAAATCGAACAGCGCCTTGCCCTGCGGCGTCAGCAACCCCGCCCAGGCCGGGAGTGGCCCCATTGTGTCCGCGGTGATCAGGCCCTGCAGAAAGCCGTGGACATCATCGCCGGAAACGCGAATCAGCGCGCGGTCGGCCAGCATCGTCGGGGTGGTCTCGCTCATGACGAACAGGTAGGGGTGCGCAGGCTCAGGTGAAAGGGGCCCGAGCGAAACAAGCCCGAGGTAAAGAGCGATGGCGCAATTCGACCTTCTTCTGATCAACGGCACCGTTCATTTGCCGAGCGGGCCCGTGCAAACAAGTGTCGGCGTACGCGGTGGCAGGATCGTCGCGATCGGCGGCGCGGGCGATGCGGGCGAGACGATCGATTGTACTGGTCTCGATATCCTGCCCGGTGTGATCGATACCCAGGTGCATTTCCGCGAGCCCGGCCTGGTCCACAAGGAGGATCTCGAAAGCGGCGCACGCGCGGCGGTGCTCGGCGGCGTGACTGCGGTGTTCGAGATGCCCAACACCAAGCCCAACACGGATTCGGCCGAAGCGATCGAGGACAAGCTGGCCCGCGCGCATCATCGCATGTGGTGCGACCACGCCTTTTACGTCGGCGCGACCAACCATAATGCCGCGAGCCTGGCCGAACTGGAGCGCATGCCCGGTACGGCGGGGGTCAAGATATTCATGGGCGCCTCGACCGGTGACTTGCTGGTGGCGGAGGATGCGAGCCTCGCCGAAGTGCTGGCCTCCGGTCATCGCCGTGTCGCGATCCATGCCGAGGACGAGGCACGGATGAATGCGCGCGCCGGCGAGCGGGTCGCGGGTGACGCCTCGTCGCATCCGGTGTGGCGCGACGATGAAAGCGCGCTGCTCGCGACGCGGCGCATCCTGAAGCTGGCGCGCGCGGCGCGGCGGCGCATCCATGTGCTGCATGTGACGACGCCGGCCGAACTCGAATTGCTCGGCGCGAACAAGGACATCGCGACGTGCGAAGTGACGCCGCAGCATCTCACCCTGGCCGGCGAAGAAGCCTATCCGCGGCTCGGCACCTGGGCGCAGATGAACCCGCCGATCCGCTCCGGCGCGCATCGCGACGGCCTGTGGCACTGGCTCAACCAGGGGGTGCCCGACATTCTCGGCTCCGACCATGCGCCGCATACGCGCGAGGAAAAGGCCAAGCCCTATCCCGATTCGCCGAGCGGCATGCCCGGCGTGCAGACGATGCTGCCATTGATGCTCGATCATGTCGCGCACGGGCGCACGACGCTGCAGCGCGTGATCGATTTGACCAGCGCGGGGCCGCAGCGCGTGTTCGGCATTATCGGCAAGGGGCGCATCGCCATGGGCTATGACGCGGATTTCTCGATCGTCGATCTGAAAGCGCGCTGGACGATCACCGACGCGTGGCTCGCATCACGCTGTGGCTGGTCGCCCTTCACCGGCATGGAGCTGACCGGCAAGCCGATCGGCACGATCGTGCGTGGCCAGCGCGTAATGTGGGATGGGGCATTGGCCGAAGTCGCGATCGGCGAGCCGATCCGTTTCGAGGCAGTCGAGTTCGGCTGAATGGACGACGCGGCCTGCGTATCGAGCTGGGGCGAACGGCTTTCGATCGAACAGCTTCCCGACCCCGCTGACTTCGTCACTTTCACCCCGTTCATCCGCGGGGTGTTCAGCCAATGGCACGCCACGCCTTTCTCGATCGGGGAGCGGCATTTTGCGACCGCGGAGCAATGGATGATGGTCGCCAAGGCGGAGCTGTTTGGCGATGCGCCACGTGCCGCGGCCATTCTGGCCACCGCCGACCCATCCGAACAGAAACGCCATGGTCATTTGGTCGAGGGATTTCGGCAGGACGTCTGGGATGAATGGAAAGTCACCATTGTCTATGCCGGGAATCTCGCGAAGTTCCGGCAGAACCGGGGTGCGGGCCGCCAGCTTCGCGCCACCATGCCGGCCATGCTCGTCGAGGCCAATGCGCGTGACTGGATCTGGGGCATCGGGCTGACGGTCGACGATCCCGCCGCGCGCGACCCGACCCAATGGCGTGGGAGCAATTTACTGGGCCGCATCCTCACCAAAGTCCGCGCGGATATCCCTTCGGCCTGAGCGGCCCGCGTCACTTCGTCTCGGTAAACCGCTTCACCTTGACCGGAAGGTCCTTGCCCTTGGTGCGGCGTGAGGGGATTTGCACCGGATTCTTCTTCTTCCACTGCGCCCAGGTCATCGGGCCTTCGGGCGTGTCGATGATGGTGTCGTCGATCGAATCGGTCATCAGTTCGGATACTCCCGCCGTCGGAACGGCCAGCTGGTCACCCGGCCGGCAAATAATGCCCACCAGATGATCACCGGTTGAAACGCCAGACGCGGAATATGATACCATAGGCCCAGTGTCTTGCCACCGATCGCGATGCCGTCGACCGCATGTTTGATATTGGCGGGATAGACGCAGACCGCATAGGCGGCGAGCATCACGCCCGCGATCCAGCGCAGCCGCATGGTCAGCAGCGCCAGCGCCCCGGCAATCTCGCACAGGCCGGTGATCATGATCGTCTGGTGCGGGAAGGGCACCCAGCCCGGGGTGATCGCCAGGAAAGTCTGCGGCGAGCGCAGATGCGCAATCCCGGCGATCAGGTAAGCGGCGGCCAGCAACCAGCGGAGCAGCGTCCGGGCGCGCTCCACATTCGGCGACAGCGGGGCAGATGGGGTGGCCGGGGCCGTTCTTATAGCGGGAACCACTTCGATTTATGGCTGAACTTCATATAGCCGACATTGACGCCCTGGCGCCATCCGATGCCGAGGCGGATCGGAATGACGACGATGTCGCCGCGCCGCAAATATGTCGCCGCCAGACCGCCGACGAAGTAGAGCCGGCCCTCGCCCGACGGGAAGCGCCTGTACAGATCTTCCGAATCATGGAGGTTGTAGACCAGCGCGAAGACCTTGTTGCCGTCACCGCCCAGATCGAAGCCGACCGACGGACCGGTCCAATAGACCTTCTGCTGGCCCTCGACCTTATGGAACAGCTCGCCCTTGCCGTAACGCAAGCCGACGACGATCGCGCCCGACGCTTCGCTGCCGGCGATATAGGCGTTGGGTTCGCCCTGTTCCTTCAGCAGCTTCTCGAGCATGCCCGCAAGGCCCGATGTGCCCTTGCCGAACGTGCTTTCGGCGGCGCGAAGCAGTTCCTCACGCTTGAAGGTGGTCGCCGTCGCGGCCTCGGCCGCGGCATTGGCGCGGTTGGGGTCCGACTGCGGCACGTCCGATTGCGGCACGTTCGCCTGATACTGGGGCGATTGATATTGGGGCTGGTACTGCGGCGACTGAGACTGAGGCGATTGGTACTGGGGCGATTGATATTGCTGCGCCTGGTACTGCTGGTCGGCCGGATATGGATTGGATGGGCCCGGGTCGACCGGCTGGGACTCCGGATAGGATTGCTGTTGGTCGAGCGGAACGGGTGCGCTTTGAGCGCGCTGAGCGGGTGCCGATCGGGACAGATCGGAATCGATCGCCTGATTGGGATCGATCGTGCGCACTTGTGCGAAGCCCGCTGGCCCGGTGCCGAGCACCAGCGTGGTGGCGAGGATCGTCGATAACAACTTGCGCATGGTCTTACTCCCCCGGCGCGCCAATCACGAATCCTAGCGCGTGCCGTGATTGACCCGCAATGAACGCAGCGACGACCCGAGTCGATTTCGCGCCCAATGGCAATCAAAGACTCATTCACATATCTATCGAACGCGCTGTTGATCGGCGCGCGACCCCTCGCTATAGCCGCCGCTTGCCGCCAGGTCCGGAGACGTGGGTGAGTGGCTGAAACCAGCGGTTTGCTAAACCGCCGTACCGGGTTTACTGGTACCGAGGGTTCGAATCCCTCCGTCTCCGCCATAAAATCCGCCATGAGCGGCCGAACGCCGTTATATTAGGCACAACGCGTTTCAGCGTTTCCAGATTTATTCTCCAAACCTATGCGCGAATGGCGCGAACGGGTGTGATTTCCGGTAACGCACATCATCGATGGATTCCCACCCGGTGCATGTTTCGCGTGGGTCATGATCCATATCGTCGAGCAATGCGCTCCGGACGCTGAGCTATGGGCTTGGTGGGATCGAGTTGAACCAGCTTTGCCCCAGTGTGCTGCATCACGGTGACCACGTTCGGCCAATATTGGTCGGAAAGTGCGACGAACATTGTCACCTTCGACAGCGAACGATCGGGCAACTGCGAGGCAATCTTTCCCAAGACGGAAACGAGATTCGGCTCGGACAGCGACGCCAGCGCGACCTGGTCAGCATAGCTCTCCGTCAACGCATCGTGCACCCAGGTTTCCGATACGGAATAGTCCTTGGCGCCCGGCGCGCGCAGGACCGTCGTGGATGGCGTGTAGTCATCGCCGATCAAACGACCGACTGCCTCTCGCAGATAGTCGTGCCACTCCCGCTCCGCATTGACGTTGGGTCCGACCAGCGGCGCCAGGAATGCTGTCTTGGCGGTTGCCTCCGAAGCGATCTGCCGAGCGCGAACCTTACGTCCGGTTGCGAGCGCACCTTCCCAAGCTGCAGGATCGGTTGGCGAGACCTTAGCGTCAGCAAGATCGATGGCGAGGTCGATCATGGCCGGTTTTGGAGAAGAATCCTCCGAGGGGATAACGATCGGGATCAGCACCCGCCGGCCATCGGTAGAGAAACGCGGATCGCCACGCCATTGGATCGAACTGACCGAGTGGGGGAGAGCCGCTATATAATCCGCGGGGAGGACATCGGAGAGGGCGAAAGCGCGTACCAGCTTTCCGTCTTTGCCGTAGATGACCATGGCGTTCGGCCCGTAGCCAAGGCCGTGCCAATCGTCGAATGTGATCGCATATTCGCCATCGTCTCGAACGATCGCTGACACCGGCGCCACATCGTTCGCAATCTGACGCTTCCAAACCATCTGCCAACGCTTATTCACCAATCGTTCGAGCCGCGCTTCGGCGACATGCGCAGCACCTATTTTCTGTCCGGCGGAATCGACTTTGGCGACCTTGTCCTCGAAATAGCGTAGCTGACTGTCGAGGTCGCGCGGCGTGACCGTGATCCGAGCGAGGCCACTGCATGACGTGTATGTCGTCGTCGTCGGCAACATCCAACTGTCGGCGCAGGACGGGGCCGGCGTCAATGAAAGTACGATGGCGGCGATCGCCAGCAAACCCAGTGCGCGAATTATTCTCATCGGTGTGAACCCCCCGAGATACAATGTATCGTGCTGGGCGGATGCTTTGGCAATCCCACCTGTTTTCGCCTGATAATCCGCCCGTTTTTTTTATCGCCGGTCAAGTTGGATTTTCGTCGCGCTTTTCTGATTTATTCTCAGCAATTTAGTCGCTCCCCACCTGTTATTGAATAACAGGTCAATAACAGGTGGGAAAACAGGACCTGTGCATGCCGGAACAGGTGCGCTGACCGTCCGATTCGGCACGCTGTTTTTGCTGTTTTCGGACGGCAATTTTTTCGATGCTGTTAAGTTGGATTTCGAGCCGAAATTACCGGTGTCTTTTCAGCGGCTTGCGAGCGAAAATGCTGTTATTCAATAACAGCATGGAAACAGCATCATAACAGCATGCGCCGGACGCTGTTTCGCGCCGGAACAGCAGCCCGATTCCGTTTATGGTGTGCAGTCATATCAAAGAGCGGCGGGGGGGCCGTGAATGGGCCTGGTCCGGCGTCTGGTTGGCATGAAGCGGCGCGCGTTTGAATCGGTGGCGTCGGCTGTTGTCCCCGCCAATCGCCTATTCGGGCGGTGCGTTCCTGATCTTCTTTGCGAGGTTGGCGTAATAGGCAGCCGAACTCCGGCTTCCGGCAGCGGCGAAACGCTTCGATACGGTCTCGGCGGCGGCAGTGGCGGTGCGGAATACCGCCTCGTCCTCCGATGGGCGCAACCCGTCGCTGACCACGACATGGCGCTGTTCGTCGAACCGGATCGCGACCATCATCAGGCCGGATTTCAGCACCAGGACTCCATCGACGAGGCGGCCGTCCCGCATCCGCCCGGCGAAGAATTCATATGGCGCCGCCCGTCCCGAGCGCGTGACGCCCAGGCCGTCGGCCATGCCGTTCCGGCAGTCACCAAGCCAATGCCCGGGTGCGGTGGTCAGATCCGCCGGCATTTCCGCGCGGCATGGCTTCGCCGCCGCGATGGATGGTTTGGCGGGCGCGCCATTGGCCGATACCTGACACGCCGCGGCCGCTGCAAGCAGGCCGGTGGCGGCGATCGTCGGGATGGAAAATCTCAACGGCTTACTCCCGCCATCAATGCCCCGCCGAGTTCGAAATGCATTGGATCGGCGCGCCCCCGCGAGTGGTACCCGCCGCCCCAATACCAGCCCGCCCGGTTGAAATAGGGCACCAGCGCATCAAGGCCCTTGAGCGAATAGCTCGCGCCCAATGGGACCAATATGCCCCCGACGCGCAGATCGATCGCGCTTCCCCAGGCATGGTTCGATACCTTGGTCGTGCTGCCGCGCTGGAGCCGGTTGACCTCCATGCCCGCACTGCTCAGCAAGTTCAGCAGATCGGGCAGGTCGCGCCGCACCTCGGCCAGGATGGTGCGCAGGCTGGCAATCGCCGGACGGATCCCGGTGACGCGGAACGGGCCGACCGATTCAGTCGCGATCAGTGATTTGAGTTCGGGATTGGTGACCGGTTGGTCGTTCTGCGACATATGGGCGCTCGGCATGCCATCGAACCGGGCCACTTGCTCGGCGCTGGACGGTGATGAAAGTCCGACATTGACCGTTCCGGATGCCGGAAGCGGTGTCTTGGTCGTCCAATAGCTTGAGGCGCGTTGCGCGGGCGGCGCCATGGTCGCCGCCGCCGATGTGGCGATGACCGGCTGGGCGGGCGCGCTGGCCCGCGCCATTGCGGGAGATCGTTGCGCGGGGATCGGCACCGAGCGCGTCGCGCCCGCCGGCCCGGTGGATTGGGTCGGCATATGTCGCGTTGCCGGCGGTGGCGCGGCATGTCGAGTGGTGGCGTCGTGTGAATGCTGGCTCAGGCGGCGCCAACTGGGTCCATTCACATCGATCCGCCCATCGGGACGGCGCATGACGCCGCTCTGGAATCGTTCGATCGCCTGAATGGTGCGGCGGCCGCAAATCCCGTCGATCGGCCCCGGCGACACCGATGCGGCAAGGAGCGCGCGTTGGATGATGAGAACGTCCGATTTACGATTTCTGCCGCCAAGTCCAACCGATCCGTTCAAACCCTGCATTCGAACCTCCATCGTCAGAGGCTGCACCGCGTTGCCGCGGTATCCGCACGACCTCTATTCTGTCTCGGCCGACACGCCAGATGGCGAAGCTGCCCGGTCCATAGCGAATGAGACGGTCAACCGTTCCGTCTGGCCTGATCGTTATATGCGCGCCGGAATTCCCGGGCGAAGACGTCCATGAACGCTTCGTCCGAATCCTGGGCGACGCCGCCGAATTCGCGCTCATAGGTTTGCCATAATGTCGCATCGCGCGCGGCGGGCACGATGCGTTCGAGTACACCGGCGGAATCGGCACGAGCGCGGATCGCGGCGGGCGAGAACCGGTCGAGCGTTGCGCGCAATGCACCCTGCATCGCTTTCAATGTCGCCATCTGATGCGACTGCAATTCCAGAAAAGCGTCCTCCACCGCCTGGTCGGCCGGCATGAATCCGCGCTGCGGCGGCTCGATCAGCATCGCGAGCGCTTCATCGGGCGTGCGCGCGAACTTCAGCGGGTTATGCCCCTGCGGCGAAAAGGCGGTCGCCTCCGCGCCAAGCTGCGCTTTCGCCCGCGCCCGCGCTTCGACCATCACCACCAGACCCGCGACCAGTCGGTGAAACACGGCCCCCGCGCGGTCGAGCGCGGCAGCGGGGTCAGTGACGGCGTCCGGCGTCAGTCCCGCCGCGGCAAAGAACCGCGCGCCGTCAGCGCTCGGTGCGGTCGCGGTTGGGGCAACCGGGCGCGCGGCCGGCAGTGAATCGGTGGCCCGTGCGGGCGCGAGACCGAGCGGGTCGCTCGCCGGCTCGATCGGCTGGCCAAAGCCGCCGCGTGCCCAATCGACGACATTGCCCTCGGCAATCCGGCCCCAGACATCGTCGGGCGACGGTGCGGGGGGGCGATCGGGCGCAGCGCTCGACCAGCCCGATGCGGGATCGGGCGGCGGCGTCGGGCTCGACCAGACGGAGTCCACGGAAGGGAGCGCAAGCGCGCCGGTCGGCGCCCAGCCACTATTGCCGGCGGGTCCGGGGGAGCGATCCCGACCATGACTCGCCGGTTCGCGATGTGCCTCCGGCCGGGCGAGCGAGGGGCCCATTTCGGGCTGCCACCGACCAGTGTCGCGCGGCGGCGGGGGAGCGGCGTCCCACCCCCCCTGTGCCGGCCTGTCGCTTGCGGGTGGGGCGCCCCAGCCATCAGCGGCAGTCGGACCGCCTGTGTCGGCCTCCGTCCCGGCCGCATTGCCATCGTCCCAGCCGGTCCAGGCGCGGGGCGTGGGCGGGGCGCCGGCGGCTTCCGCGCTCCGCAACGACGCTTCCGCTTCACCGCTGAGCGTGGCGCGAATCAGATAGGGGCCGACTTGAAAGCGGTCGCCCTGGACGATGCGGTGCGGCGAGGACATTCGTTCGCTCGCGCCGTTGGCGAAGGTCCCATTGGTGCTGGTATCGGCGAGAATGTAGAAACGCCCGTCGAACGTCACCTCGAAGTGGCGGCCGGAAATATGCTTGGATGGATCGGGCAGGGGCCAGTCGCACGTCGACGCGCGCCCGGCGACGGCGCCGCGCCGATGCAGGACCAGTTCGATCGGCGCGCCGTTGGTAAGGCGGACGCTGTTCTGGATGGTCAGCGTGAGTGTCACGATTCCGCCAGTGCCGCCATGCCGCGTTCCGCCACGCGTTCGCCGAGATCGAGTGCACGGCGAAAGAAGGCATCGGCATCGGGGCTGCGATAGGCGGCCTGCTCGATCGCGCTGACGGCGAAGCGCGTACAGGCATGCGGCGGCGGCGTCAGGGGTGCGCCGGCGCCACCCACCGATCCGCCGGAATAGAAGACCGCCAGCCCCAGGAACCGTTCGGGTACAGGCTTGCCGATCGCTTCCGCGGCGTCGCGCGCCGCGTGGCGGTGCGCGTCGGTCGGCTCGCCGATCCAGCGCATCGCGCTATCCAATGCCAGCCGGCTGCGACGCGAAAGGTCGATCCGGCGCGATTCCTCGTCGAGCAAGCGGCCCGCCCAGCCAACCGCCTCGCGGCGGGGCAGGGCATGGCCGAGATATTCGACCGCAGTGGCGAGCGCGCCCGCCTGACGCAGTGCGAGATACCGGTCGCGCACGCCGACCGATGTGACCGGCCAATCGTCTTCGTCGGTTCCGATAAGGGCAGCGACTTGCCGCGCCTCGGTAAGTTTGACTGTAGCCCAGTCGCTCATGGCCAGTCGCTCATGGGCGGTCAGGCACCCCGATGCGGCCGGGCATCATGAGCCCCCCTCACCGGCGGCGGGGCCAAGCGGGGCGGCGCTGCCGAAGGTGGCCGGCGTGACTCCTTCGGGATTGATATTGGTCACCCCGCCGTTGAGCAGCAACGACGCGCCGCCGTTAAGCCGCGTATTGCCGGGACTGTTGATCGTCGCTTCCGCCGTGGCCTGGACCTCAACCACCGGGGCCTGGATCAGAATGCCTTCCGGGCTGATGATCACGATCGAATTCTTGACCCGGAGCGTGATCTTCGTCTTCGATTCGATCGACAATGCCTTGTCGACGAGCAGGGTGTCGGTGCCGACGACATGGACGCCGCGGTTGCGCTTGACCAGCTTGCTCTCATCGCGCCCAATGGTCGCGGTGCGGTCAAGCCCGACCTTGTGATCCTGATTGTGGCCGACATGATGAGTCTCGTCGAAGCGAATGCGGCTGTTCATGTCGCGTTCGGCGTGAAGGAACAGCTCCTCCTGTCCGCCCTTGTCCTCGAAGCGAATCTCGTTGGCGCCGGGCGCGCCGGTGTCGAGCCCCTCGCTCTCCGGATATTGCCCGGCCTCGCCATAGCGCTTGGTCCGCCACAGCGCGCGCGTCTTGTTCGCGGGCAGATCGTAGATCGGCATGTTCGAGCGGTTGAACACACGGCCGACGACCAGCGGCCGATCGGGATCGCCGTTGAGGAAATCGACCAGCACTTCATGCCCGACACGGGGTAGAACGAGATTGCCGAGTCCGCCGGTCTGCGACACGCGGATCCAGCAGGTCGATTGCTCGCCCGGCGTCTTGGCGCGGTCCCAGTGGAAGCGCACCTTCACCCGGCCATATTGGTCGGTGAAGATGGTTTCACCCGACGGTCCGGTGACGATCGCCGATTCCAGCCCGGTGACGACGGGGCGGGGCGAAATATGGGGCGGCTGGAACGAGGTCTCCGCGGGAATCGCCTCGAACCGCACGTTGAACGCATCTTCTTCCTGGTCCTGCGATCCCGACCGATAGCTTTCCGACGCGATGCTGTGAAAGGTCGAGGTGATCAGATAGCCCGCATTCATCCGCGCGGCGGGATGATCCTCGACATCGACCCGCGAACCGCAGGTCAGCGCGGCGGATTGCGATGTCCCGGTGAAGGTCCGTCGCCCGGCACGCTGGGCATCGAGCAGCACTTGCCCACGTTCCTGCCCGGTCTTCTGCTGTTCTTCGCGGCCGGTCTGTTCACGCGTGTAGCGTCCGGGATAGTGGAAGATCTCGCGATCGTCGCCAGGGTGAGCGCCCTGGCCGGTCGCTTCGGCGGTCAGTGGCTGATCGGGCGATTCGAAGTCGAAATCGCGATAGGTCACCTTGGCTTCGGCGGTGGAGCGGACGCGTTCGATCCAAGTTTGCAGGAAATCGCTCTGGTTCGAAAAGCGCGATTTCGAATCGGCCGTGAAAACGGAGACCGAGTTGGCGTTATATTTGAGCTTTGGCGGCTTGCCGGGCTGATGGCATTTCGGCCCCTCGCACAGCACCATCACATGGCGATCGGCATCATGACGGAAGAAATAATAGATTCCTTCTTCCTCCATCAGGCGCGAAATGAAGGCGAAATCGCTTTCCTTATACTGGACGCAATAGCCGCGCGGGACTCGCGGTTTTGACAGACGGGTATAATCGACATCGGAAATACCGGCGGCCTCGATCACCTGTTTGATGATCGCCACCACGGTCAGATCCTGAAAGATCGCCATCGCCACGTTCTGGGCGAGATAATAGGTCCAGGGCTGGATGGTCAGGCGGTAATGGTGGCCACTGGTGGTTTCCTTGCGGTATTCGCCCGCGGTGACCAGGCCATGGAAATGGCGCAGCAACTCCTCGTCCTCGAGCACCCCGAGCGAGGCGGGTTTGCCGAGATGGGGCTGCAGGTCGATTTCGAGCGGCGAAATGATGTCGGCATGAACGACGAATGGCCGTCCCAGTGTCTCGGTGCTCTCGATTCGTTCAAGCTCTACCTGCTCGTCACCGACATCGATTGACATCCGGGTGAGGCGCTGTGTCGTGTCCGGCACCGCTTACTCCTCTTTGTTGTCCATTCTTCCGATACTTACTGTGTCGGATGGAACCTTACAATGGCTCCAGCGTCTTAATCCAAGTCAAGCGGTGACCCGGGGCTGTTGCGGGTTGCTTCGACAGTATCGGGGTCTTAAACTTGGGGTCTGCTGAAATGTTACCTGGCTTGGAGATGGCCATGTTGGCGCGTTCGCTTATAATTCCCCTCACGGCTCTTTGTGCGTTCCCCGCGATCGCCCAGAGCGGCGGGGCAGCAGCACCTCGCGAAAAACCCAGCGTCGAAGGCTATCTCTGCACCTTCGCCGGCAAGTGCGACGGCGCGACGACGGAAACCGTCAGCCGCGATGCGCCCGTGACAAAGGGTTTCCGCCTGGCGCGTCCGGCGGTGGACGCCGCGGCCAGCAGCGATGGCGGGGGCGTGAATGGCGGGGGCGTGAAGCGCGTTGCCGGCCAGCCCGTAGCGGTAATGGTCCGCGGCAAGCCACGGAACGGCAACGCTTATGGCGCCGGACCCCGGCGTATTGCTGGCGCCGGAGCGGCGGCCGTGGCCGGTGCAGGGGCCATGGGCACGGTCGGTGCGGTGGGGCGGCCCCGCGCGGACCTGATGATCGGCTTCGATCTCAATTCCGCCAAGCTGTCGGCGGACGGTGTGACCGCAACCCAGATCTTCGCCAAATCACTGCTCACCCCTGAGCTGAAATCGAAGCGTTTCCTGATCGAGGGGCACACCGATCTGCGCGGCACGCGCGATATCAACATGGCGCTGTCGCGGGCGCGGGCAAAGGCCGTGGCCGATTATCTGGTGATCCTTGGCGTGCAACCGGAGCGTCTCCAGACGCGTGGGTTCGGCCCCGATGTGCCGCTTCCCGGTCATCGGTCGACCGATCCGACGAATCGTCGGGTCGAGGCGGAGCTGATCTCCTGAGTCCCGCCTCGTCCGGGCCTGATCGCCAGGCGGATATGGCGGCCCTTCTGGTGCCGCTTGCCGCGAACGATCCCGCAGGGCCCGACCTGTCCTATTCGCCCGAGCGCGGCGCGATCGAGCATGCCTTTGAGCGTGCCGCATCCGGCGCGGCCGATGATGTCGACTGGAAGGACACGGTCGCCGCGATCACGGGGCAGAGCCAGCTCACCAGGGATCTCTGGCTGGCCGTCTATCTGGCGCGGGCCGGCGCGCGGTCGAACCGGCTGACGCTGGTCGAGGATGGCTGTCAGGCGCTGGCCGGATTGATGGAGTCCTTCTGGGATGACGTTCATCCCAAGCTTGAGGAATATGGCATTGAGGGGCGCAAGGCGCCGTGTGAATCGCTGGTCCGGATCGGCGAGTTTATCGGACCGCTTCGGCGTGTGGTGCTGGTCGAGCACGGGCGATTGGGCAGTTTTTCGGGCGAGGATTTCGAACGCTTCGCGCGTGAAGGGGAGTCCGGCGACGGTTATGGCCAGTTTCGCGCGGCGATCGCCGATACCCCGGTCGAACAATTGCAGGCCATTATCGACCAGTTGAACAATATTACCGATGCATTGACGCGTGCCGATGCAGTCCTTTCCGAACAGGCGACCAATGCCAACCAGACGGGGACCAATTTCGAGCCGACTTATGAAGTTCTCGAATCGATCCGCAATGCAGTCCTCCCTTATGTGACATTGTCCACCGGCGCGGGTGACGGCGCGGCCCTGGAGGCTGAAGAGAGCGGCGCGTCGGATGGCGGGGGCGGCCGCAGAGCCGGCCGGCCGGCCGGTCGCGCGATAGAAAGCCGCGAGGATGTTGCGCGCGCGCTCGATTCCGTGATCGATTATTATGTGCGACGCGAACCATCCAGCCCTATTCCTGCAGCCCTGGGCCGAATTAAAGGTTGGATTGCAATGGACTTTATGGCGTTATTGAGAGATATATCGCCTAACGGCGTAGCCGATGCGGACGGGGTGCTACGCGCGCGGATCGAGGAGAATGGTCGTTCGGATATGATGTGACTTGCCAGGATCGCGGGGCAGCACGTGAAGACGACACCAGCCAAATACCAGTCAGTGTAAGATTAAACAGGGATGTGACACCTATGGCGATCAAGAGCGGACAACGCTTCATCCGGGAAAATCGGAAACCGCGGGTCCATATCGAATATGAAGTCGAAACTTATGGCGCGCGCCAGAAGGTCGAACTGCCGTTCGTGATGGGCGTGATGTCGGATCTTTCGGGTAAGAGCCTGAAGGACCGGAAAGCGGCCGAGGCACGTGAGTTCGTTGAATTCGATATGGACAATTTCGATCAGCGCATGGAGGCGATCGCGCCCCGCGTCGCTTTTGCGGTCGACAACACGCTCGGCGGCGATGGCGGTAAGATGGCCATCGACCTCACCTTCAAATCGATGAACGATCTGTCTCCGGGCGAGATCGCGAAGAATGTGGAGCCGCTGGCCAAGTTGCTCGAGGCGCGGACTCAGTTGGAGGATCTGCTGTCGTACATGGACGGCAAGAACGGCGCGCAGGATTTGCTTGATAAAGTGCTGAAGGATCCGGCGCTTTTGCAGGCTATTTCCGCGGCCAAGACGAAAGCCGAGTCCGGCGGTGGAACCGAAGACGCCGCTTAATCGTATTCCCTCAATCGCAATCGGAGCCGACTATGGCGCAAGA
Source organism: Sphingomonas sp. ERG5 (assembly GCF_000803065.1). Lineage (GTDB taxonomy): Bacteria > Pseudomonadota > Alphaproteobacteria > Sphingomonadales > Sphingomonadaceae > Sphingomonas. Next base: position 30,625 of record NZ_JSXI01000071.1, on the reverse strand, counting down.
AGCGCTGCATCAAACAAGCGGGCAGCCTCAGGTAGATGAAGCTGCGCTGGACGATTTCCAGGCGCTGCTTCAAAAGGAATTCAAGCCGACTGACGATGTGCGGAAATCGCGCATCGAACAGGCGGTGCAGACTTTGGCCGAGCAGGCGCTTCACAACGCCCAGATCATTGGCGGTGACGTCTTCGCGACCGTCGACGCCCTGCGCGCGGCAATCGACCGCAAGCTGACCGAACAGATCAACCAGATCATCCATCACGAAGAATTCCAGAAGCTGGAATCAACGTGGCGTGGGCTCAACTATCTCGTCATGAATACATCCACCGGCAAGGATCTGAAGATCCGGGTGATGAACATGTCGAAGGAAGAGTGCCGGCGGATGTTCCGCCAGTATCGCGATGCCGCGTGGGACCAGAGCCCGCTGTTCAAGAAGATTTACGAATCCGAATTCGGTCAGCTGGGCGGGCAGCCCTATGGCGCGTTCGTCTGCGATTATTATTTCGACCACTCCGCGCCTGATCTGGAGGTCATGAAGGGCCTGTCGCGGATTGGCGCCGCCGCGCATGCGCCGTTCATCGCCGCGGCGGGGCCGTCGTTGCTGGGCATGGAGAGCTGGACCGAGCTGTCCAATCCGCGCGATCTGGGCAAGCTGTTCGATGCGACCGATTATGCCGCGTGGCGGACCTTCCGCCGGACCGAGGACAGCCGGTATCTGGCGCTGGCGTTGCCGCGTTTCCTCGGGCGTCCGCTTTATGGCGCCAAGACCGATCCGGTCGATGAGTTCGATTTCGAAGAGGATGTCGGCGGCGAGCATGACCAGCATCTGTGGCTGAACGCGTCCTATGCGATGGGCACCCGGATCACCGAGGCGTTCAAGACCTATGGCTGGACGACGCGCATTCGCGGCGTTGAATCCGGCGGCACGGTCGAGGATTTGCCGACGGCGATGTTCCCGACCGACGATGGTGGCATCGACCTGAAATGTCCGACCGAAATCGCCATTTCCGATCGCCGCGAAGCCGAGCTCGCGAATGCGGGGCTGATGCCCTTGCTGCATCGCAAGAACACCGATCAGGCGACCTTTATCGGCGCGCAGACGGTTCACCGTCCGGCCGCCTATGACAAGAAGGAAGCGACGGCGAACGCCAATTTGTCCGCACGGCTTCCCTATATCTTCGCCAGCTGCCGCTTCGCGCATTATCTGAAATGCATGGTGCGGGACTGGGTCGGCGGTTCGCGTGAGGCGGAGCAGTTGCAGCGCGATCTCAACAACTGGGTTCTGCAATATGTCGATGGTTCACCAACGACATCGAACGATGAAACCAAGGCGCGCCTGCCGCTGAAACAGGCGCAGATCGAGGTTATTCCCGACGAAGAAAATCCCGGATTCTATCTCGGAAAGTTCATGTTCGTACCGCATTATCAGCTCGAAGGCATGGATGTGACATTGAGCATGGTCTCACGCCTTCCCAAGACGTCGGCCTGAAGTCGGCAATCTAACGTAGTGTATCAGTAGCTTAGGCGCACACAGGAGAAGTATGATGGCAGTCGATCTGTTTTTGAAAATCGATGGTATCCAGGGCGAATCGCGCAAGAAGAACCACCAGGACGAGATCGATATCATTTCGTTTGATTTCGGTGCGGTCCAGCACGGCTCGTTCCACACCGGCGGCGCCGGCGGCGGATCCGGCAAAGCCGAGATTTCGGACATTCGAATCCAGAAGCAAGTCGACAAGGCCTCACCGTTGCTGTTCAAATCCTGTGCTTCGGGCAAGCACATCAAGGAAGCGACGATCTATTCGCAGAAGGCTGGCGACGGCAATCAGCCGCTGACCTATTACAAGATCAAGCTCGAGGACATCATTGTCTCCGACATTCACAATAATGGTTCCTCCGGTGGCGACAACATCATGGAATCGGTGACGCTCAACTGCGCCAAGGTGACGTTCGATTACCAGGCTCAGAATGAACAGGGCGGCAAGGACGGCGGCGTCGTCACCGCCTATTACGATATCCGTCAGAACGAGGCGGGCTGATCCGCCCCGGTCGTCCGTTGAGCGCGCGATGAGCAACGCGGACGACTTTTTGCGGTCGGGCGACCTCGATGGTGCGCGTCGCGTGCTGATCGAGGACGTCCGCCGCAAACCGGGCGATGTGCTCACACGCCTGTTCCTCTTCCAATTGCTTTCGGTCCGTGGCGAATGGGACAAGGCGGCGACGCACCTTGGCGTGCTGGCGCAGCTTTCCCCTGAGGCGGCGATGCTGGCGGTCGTCTATGGCCAGGCCATCGCCGCCGAGCGTGAACGCGAGGCGGTTTTTGCAGGCACCTCGACCGCGATGGTTCATGGCGGGCCCTCCTGGGCTGACGGTGTCGCCGATTCCATTCGATTGATGGCGATCGGTGACGGGAAAGCGGCATTGACCGCGCGAGACGAGGCCTTTGAGAAAGCGCCGGATCTGGCCGGCACGATCGACGGTCAGCGGTTCGAGTGGATCGCCGATGCGGATGTCCGGTTCGGTCCGTGCATCGAAGCGATTATCGGCGGGCGATACGGGCTGCTTCCGTTCGACGCGATCGCTGGATTGAAGAGCGAAGGACCCAAGGATCTGCGCGATGTTGTCTGGTATCCGGTCGAGATCGCGATGAAGGCGGGTCATTCGGTCGCCGCGCTGATCCCGGCGCGCTATCCCGGCGTCACGGACGATGCCGCCGAGCAGCTTGGGCGTGCGACCAATTGGCACGATGGCCCGAATGGACAGACCGGATCGGGCCAGCGTCTCTGGTCGCTTTCCGACGGGCAGGATTGCGAATTGTTGTCGGTGCGTTCGCTCGTGCTGGATTGATCGGATCGACATGGCCGTCACTCAGCGACTGACCCCGACATTGTTCGACAAGCTCGTGGCCGATCTCGATATTTCGGGAATGCGTGACATGAGCGACGAAGCGCCCGAGGTCGCGCGCGAGAAATTCCGTTATTATTCGGTGCCGCGGCTCGAGCGATTCAATGAAGCGGCGCTGCGTGCCACCATTCGCCGTGATCTGGCATGGCTGTTCAACACGACGAACCTGGAATCGCTGGTCGATCTGGAACCCTATCCTCAGGTCGCGGAATCGGTGCTCAACTTCGGACTGACCGATCTGGCGGGTCGGACGCTGAATCGTCGTGCGGTGCTGGCGCGGGCGCGCGAGATCCGCCGCGCCATCCGGTTGTTCGAGCCGCGCCTCAATCGTGAGGGACTGACGGTCGATCCGGTCGATGACGATGATACCCCGCATGCGCTGACCTATTTGATTCAAGGCGACATCACGTCCGCCGCGCAGGTCATGCCGGTCAAATTCCGCACTGAGGTCGAGGCCGAAACCGCGACGGTGAATGTTCGTGAATAGGCGTTCGCGGCGGTGAGTGGCGGGATCGATCCGCGCCTTCTGCGCTTCTACAATGACGAACTCGCCTATCTTCGCGAAGAAGCGCGCGCGTTCGGCGAAGAACATGAGGCGGTGGCCGGACGGCTGGGGCTGAAAACGCCGACGGATCCCGACCCCTATGTCGAGCGTCTGCTCGAAGGGGTCGCCTATCTCGGCGCGCGCGTTCAGCTCAAGCTGGCCGATCAATATCCCGAATTCACCCAGCATCTGCTGCACGCGATACAGCCGCACTATCTGGCGCCGACACCGTCGATCTGCATCGCCGGTTTCGAACCAAACGGTGGCGATCCCGCGCTGATCAAGGGTTATGTGGTGCCGCGGGGAACGCCGATGGTCGCGACCGCGCATGATCAGGGAGGCGTTCCGGTCGAGTTTCGCAGCGGGCACGATGTGACGCTCTGGCCGATCAAGATCACGCAGGTCGAATATCTCGCCAGCCGGGCCGCAGTCGCGCCCTTTGCGTCGAGCGCGAACGTTCGCGCGGAAGCTGGGCTCAGGCTGCGCTTCGAAGCGATCGACGGTGTCGATTTGCCGCAGATACTGCCCGACTCCTTGCCGCTCTATCTGGCGGGATCGGAGGCGGTGCCGGCCGAGCTGTATCGACAGATCATCGGCGAAACGCTGGCGGTGGTGGCGAGGTCGGCCGATTCCGCGGAGGGGCCGAATGGGTGGCTGAAACTGCCGTCGCCAGGCCAGGTGGGGTTTGACGATGACCAGGCATTGCTCCCGGTCGAGTTGCGGTCGTTCCGCGGTTATCGGCTGCTCACCGAATATTTCGCCTGCCCCGAGCGGTTTCTGTTCGTCGACCTGAAGGGCCTCGGGCGCGCCTTTGCCGCCAGTCCCAAGGCTTGCGACGTCGTGCTGCTGTTCGACCGGACCGCACCGGTGCTGCACAATGCGCTCGATCCGAGCAATTTCCGCTTGTTCGCCACCCCGGCGATCAACCTGTTCGAAAAACAGCTTGGCCGGGTGCAGGTGTCGCGGTTCGACCATGAGCATCACGTTATCCCGGACCGGGCCCGGCCGCTCGATTTCGAAGTGTTTCGTATTCTCGAGGTGCAGGCGCATCGTCCCGACAAGGTCGATCCGCGCACGGTCGCGCCGCTCTACGCCTTCGGCGCGCTGCTCTACGACTGGAACGAGGCGCTGTTCTATACGACGCAATTGCGCCCCCGGCGCCTTTCCACGCGCGAACAAAGGCTGCGGCGGCGCGGGGAATATACCGGGACCGAGACCTGGATCGGCCTCACCGCGCCCGGCGACGCCACGCGCCTGGACGGCGTTCAGGAACTGGCGGTGCGCGCATTGGTGACCAACCGGGAATTGCCCGAATTGCTGACCTTTCGAGGCGACCAGCATTTCACCGTCTCGGGGCTTCCGACCCGTGCGGTCAGCGTGTTGCGGGCGCCGACCCGCCCGCGCGCGCCGCTTGGCATGGGTGACGCGGCCTGGCGCGTGATCGGTCATCTGACGCCGAATTATGCCACCCTGGCGCCTGAAGACAGCGATGACCCGCAAGTGTTGCGAGATCATCTCGCCTTATACGGTCGACAGGATGATGCCGCATCGCGGCGGCAAGTCGATGGCGTTGTCGGGATTCGATCGTCGAAGGTCGCGCGGAGAGTTCCCGGGCTCGACCGCATGGCGATCGCGCGCGGGCACCGGATCAAGGTGACGCTTGACGACACCGCATTCGACAAGGGGCGAATGTTCCTTTTTTCGGCAGTGCTCGAACGCTTTCTCGCCGAATTCGCCAGCATCAATTCATTCACCGAAACTCACGTCAGAAGCGCCAACGAAGGGGAGTTCCAGCAATGGCCGCCAAGGATCGGGCGCCGTCACACCATCTGACGTTTCTCGCCAGCGTGGCGGCGCAGACGCGACGGTTCGGACTGTTCCCGATCGCGCGGGGCGCGGAGGCGCGCGCGCCGGATTTGCCACGCATCGGCCGGGCGCGGCGGCCAGCGCAGAACATCGTCGATTTGTCGCAAGTCCCGACAATGGCGTTTCCCGATTCCACGCTCGACGAGGTCGAGATCGTGAAAGGGCGCGCGCGCGTGAGCGGGTATTGGTTGGGGCTGACCGGACCGATGGGACCGCTGCCGTCGCACATGACCGAATTCGCGTCGTTCGAGCGACGCTATGCGACGACCCGTCCGTTTGGCCGCTGGCTCGATCTGCTTGCCGGGCGGATGCTGCAATTCTTCTTTCGCGCCTGGGCGGATTCGCAACCGACCGCACAAGCCGATCGGCCCATGGAGGACGGATTTGCGTCCAAGATCGCGCACCTCACCGGCGCCACCGAAGGCGTTGGTGAGGACGCAGCTTTTCCGGCGCGCGCGCGCATTCATTACGCTGCGCTGTTCGCCTCGCGGCGAAGCGCCGGCGGGATCGAGGATTCGATCGGGCACCTTATCGGGCAACGCGTCACGGTGCTCGAATATCAGCCGCGCTGGCGCGATATCGAAGCCGAGGATCGCACCCGGCTGGGGCGCAGCTTTTGCGCGTTGGGGTCAGAGGCGGTGGCGGGGACGAAGGTCAGTGTCGCTTCCGATGCGTTTCGGGTCGTCGTCCGGGCCAGTTCTCGCGCCGATTATGATGCGTTGCTGCCGTCCGGCGCGCGCTTCCGCATCCTGTCCGAGGCGCTTGATGCCTTCGCGCCGAGCCATCTCGAATGGGATGTCGCGATCGAGGTTGCCGGCCGGCACACGCGCCCGGCCCGCCTTGATGCCGGCACGCGCCTCGGCTGGACGGGGTGGGTGGGTAAAATCAATGACGACGTGATTTGCGCCGACGCGCATCTCCGTCGTCGTGTGCGACAAGAGGAACTGGCATGACCGAGATCAGCCGCGCATCGCTGTTCGGACGGCTCGACGCAGCGACGTTGAAGGCGATCGAATCCGCGACGAGCTTCGCCAAGATGCGGGGAAACCCCTATGTCGAACTCGTTCACTGGGTGCATTTGCTGCTGCAGGATCCGCAGGGCGACGTCGCCGCGATCCGCACGGCATTCGGCATCGACGATGCGCGGCTTGCGCGCGACGTGATCGCGAGCCTGGATATCCTGCCGCGTGGCGCATCGGCGATCGCCGATTTTGCGCCGCAAGTGGAAGAAGCGATCGAGAAGGGCTGGCTTTACGCGTCATTGCAGTTCGGTGCGGCCAGGATCCGTTCGGGCCATCTGATTTACGGGATGCTCAGGACACCGACGCTGCGCAACGCCTTGTTCGCGATGAGCGGGGAATGGCGCAAGATTTCCGTCGATCGACTGGGAGCGGAATTCGCGTCGATCGTGAAATCGTCGGGTGAAACGACCGAGATAGCCACACCGGACGTGGGAGCCGGCGGGGGCGCGTCGGACTCTTCGCCCGGCGAGGCCCTTGCACGCTTTTCGGTTGATCTGACGGCGCGAGCGCGGGCCGGGGAGATTGACGCGGTCGTGGGGCGGGATGCCGAAATCCGGCAGCTGATCGATGTTCTGTTGCGCCGCCGGCAGAACAACCCGATTCTGGTTGGCGAAGCCGGGGTCGGCAAGACCGCGGTGGTCGAAGGGTTCGCGCGCCGCATCGTCGACGGCGATGTGCCGCCGCCGCTGCGCGGGGTTTCGCTGCGGTCGCTCGATGTCGCGCTGATGCAGGCCGGCGCCAGCGTGAAGGGCGAATTCGAGAAAAGGCTGCGTCAGGTGATCGATGAGGTCGAGAATGCCGCGACGCCGGTTATCCTGTTCATCGACGAGGCCCATACCCTGGTTGGTGCCGGCGGGCAGGCGGGCACGGGCGATGCCGCGAATTTGCTGAAGCCCGCACTGGCGCGCGGTCGGCTGCGCACGATCGCCGCCACCACCTATGCAGAGTATCGCCAGTATTTCGAAAAGGATCCGGCGCTGAGCCGCCGCTTCCAGACAGTCCAGGTCAGCGAACCGGAAACGACCGTGGCGATCGATATGCTGCGATCGGTCGTGCCGGTGATGGAAGCGCATCACAGCGTCGTCATCCTCGACGAAGCGGTGGCCGCCGCTGTGACATTGTCGCAGCGTTATGTGCCCGCGCGGCAATTGCCCGACAAGGCGGTCAGCCTGCTCGATACCGCCGCGGCCCGTGTCGCGGTATCGCAGCATGCGACGCCCGCGCCCGTGGAGGATCGGCGTCGACGGCTCGAATTGCTGGAGACCGAGCGCGGCGTGGTCGAACGCGAGACCGAGGGGCGCTATCGCGACGATGACCGGCTTGCCGCCGTTGATGCGGAAATCGCCGCCGCGCGGGACGAGGTCGCAAAGATCGAGGCGAAGTGGGCGCGTGAGAAAGACGCGCTGAACGCGGTGATCGCCGCGCGTGCCGCGCCGGACGATGCCGAGACGACCGGCGGAGACGATACGCTCGAACCGGCGCTCGCGGCACTGGCCGATGCGGCGGGAGACGATCCGATGGTGTTCGGTGTGGTCGATGCCGACGCCATTGCCGCGGTGGTAGGCGACTGGACCGGGATTCCGATCGGCCGAATGGTCAAGGACGAAATCGCCAGTGTCCTGACCATCGCCGACCGGTTGAAGCGCCGCGTCGTCGGACAGGATCATGCGATGGATGCGATTGCCAAACGCATCCAGACCAGCCGCGCCAAGCTCGACAACCCATCCAAGCCGGTTGGCGTGTTCATGCTGTGCGGGCCTTCGGGGGTGGGCAAGACCGAGACCGCGCATGCGCTGTCGGACCTGCTTTTCTCCGGCGATGAGTCGATGATCGTCATCAACATGAGCGAGTTTCAGGAGGCGCACACCGTCTCCACACTGAAGGGCGCCCCGGCCGGTTATGTCGGCTATGGCCAGGGCGGCGTGCTGACCGAGGCGGTGCGGCGGCGGCCTTATTCCGTGGTGCTGCTCGATGAGGTGGAGAAGGCACATCCGGATGTCCACGAGATGTTCTTCCAGGTGTTCGACAAGGGTTTCATGAACGACGCCGAGGGGCGGCATATCGATTTTCGCAACACGATCATTCTGCTGACGTCGAATGTCGGGACGGACCTGATCATGTCACTGACCGAAGACGAGGAGACGGCGCCCAATGCGGAGGGGCTGGCCACCGCGCTTCGCCCCGAGCTGCTCAAAGTATTCCCGCCGGCCTTGCTGGGGCGCTTGCTGGTCCTGCCCTATTATCCGCTCAGCCCGGATATGCTGGCGGGGATCGTGCGGCTCCAGCTCGGACGGATCGAAAAGCGCATTGCCGACAATCACGGCATTGCGCTGGAGATCGGCGCCGACGTCGTCGACCATATCGTCGCGCGCTGCACGGAAATTGCGTCGGGCGGGCGGATGATCGACGCGATCCTGACCAACACCATGCTGCCCGAGATGTCGGTGGCGCTGCTCGAGCGCAAGATGCGCGGCGAAGAAGTGACCCGGATCAGGCTGAGCGTCGAGGGCGACGGATTCAGTTATGACTTTGCCGGCGGTCCTGAGCCGGTCGTGGCCGTAGTCGAGGAAGCGACGGCGTGACGAGAACCGGGGCGGATCGGGCCGATGCCGGTCCGGTTCCACAATAATTGCCGGCGCACGCGATCATCAGGGCACCGATTGGCAAGTGTGGCGTTAGCAGCGCGACGACATTGTTTGCGGCCGGTGTGCCGCTTGCGATGACAAACAGGGAGGTGCGGTATGGTTGCCAATGGTGAAGAACCGCCGGTCGCGGTGAATGCTCGACATGGGCAAATCATGATTGCCTGAAATACGACATCCCGGTGACAGAAGTTCGTCGCATGACATCAAAATTTGGAAAGATGCATCGACAAGGGTTTGATGTTGCTGATTGATCCGTTAAACAGTGGCGGCAAGTAAAAGGGGATAAAATGGCTCGGCGACGGATGTTGCACGGTTGGATTGGGCTTGCAGGAGCCGCAATTTCCGCCTCGGCCGGTTCCGCCGGCGCGCAGGTATTGCCATCGCGTCAGGAAATCACGCCACCAACCCCGGATCGGCAGGCCGAATCGAAGGCGACCGTCGATGCACGGGGCGCCCTGGCGGTACCCAATTGTCCGTTCGAGAACTCGCCGTTGCGGCTCACGATCAATCGCATCGAATTGTCGCGGCCCGATGGCTCGCCGGTTCAGCCGGAAATCGCGCGCGCGCTCGCCGACGTGGTCGCGCCAAGTGGCGAACAGACACTCAAGATCGTCTGCGAGATCCGCGATCGGGCGAATGCGGCGCTGCGCAGAGGCGGTTGGGTCGCGTCAGTGCAGATTCCGCCCCAGGAAATCACTGGCGGCGTGCTGCGCTTGCAAGTGATCACCGCGCACATCGTCGAGATCCGGGTTCGCGGCGAGGCCGGCCGATATGAGAATATCCTGCGCCGCCGCCTCGCTGCGATCCAGGCGCTCGATCCCTTGAACGAACGCGAGGCGGAACGTCTGCTGTTGCTCGCGGGTGATATTCCCGGCCTCGACGTGGCGCTCGCCCTGCGCCCGGCCGGTGCGGAACAAGGCGCGGTGATTGGCGAACTGACAGTGAGTTCGCGCCGCTATGCGCTGTTCGGCAATGCCCAGAATTATAATTCAAAGCTGCTCGGGCGGGAAACGGCCTATGTGCGCGGTGAAATCTATGGCCTGACCGGCATGTCCGACCTGACCTATTTCGGAGCGTCCACCACCGCCGATTTCAAGGAGCAGATCATCGTCCAGGGCGGCCATATCTTTGGCGTCGATGGGGGTGGTACGACATTCGGTGCGCGCGCCAGCTATGCTTGGTCGCGGCCCGATCTCGGTCCGTTGGATCTGCGGACCAAGACGTTCATCACCGGTTTCGATGTGATCCATCCGCTGGTTCGAACGGTACGCAGCAATGCGCGCCTGCGGGGCGGTTTCGATTTCGTCAATCAGACGTCGAACCTGGGCGCGGGAGACGCCGCGGTCATATTGTCGCGCGACCGGCTGCGGATCGGATTTGTCGGCATCGATGTGGATTATCAGGGGCTGACGAAAAGCGGTGCGCCTTCGTTCTCGTACGGCGCGTCGGTGGAATTGCGTAAGGGACTGGGCATCTTCGGTGCGAGTGATCGCGGTTTCAAAAATGGCATATTGACCTCACGGTTCGACGGCAATCCACAGGCTTTTGTGGTGCGCGCCGCAATCGATGGGCTGCTCCATATCGGCCCTATTTTCAGCATCATGGCCCAGGGCCAGGCACAGTGGACCAAAGACCCGCTGCTGAATTACGAAGAATTCGCGCTCGGCAACCTGACGATCGGACGCGGCTATGATCCGGGCTCGAACAGCGGCGATCGCGCGCTTGGCGGCCATGGCGAGATCCGGGCGGAGTTGCCCATCACGACGGCGTTCGGGACGCAGTTCTACGGATTCTACGACCATCTGTACCTGCGCAACCTCGATCGCAATTCGATCGAAGGGCCGCGACATTTCAACAGTGTCGGCGGCGGTGTGCGCCTGTCGCTGCGCAACCGGCTGGTGCTCGACATCGGTTATGCCAAGCCGCTCGATAAAGCGCTGTTGATCGACCATCGAAAGCCGCCTGCGCGCGTGCTCGTATCACTGACGGTGCAGTTTCGCGATCCGGCGCGTTAAGGGCATGTCGCAAAAGATAGGATTTGCTATGAAAAGATCCGGGCTACGCAGCGGCATGTATGTCCGGCACCGGCGCTGGCTGGCGGCAACCACGGCAATCGTCGGGTTCATGGCGCTGCCAGCCCATGGTCAGTCGCTGCCCAATCCTGGCACCGCGACCGGCAGCAATAACGGCAGTGCGCCGGTCTTCAATCCCGGGAACAACCGGCTCGACGTATCGCTGCGTGCCGATAACACGATCATCAACTGGAACGACGGGTTCAACATCCCCGAAAACGGTACCGTTCGTTTCGACCGCGGCTTTGGGTTCAAGGCTGCGGTGCTGAACCGGGATTTGTCGGGCAATCCTTCGAAAATCCTTGGCACCTTGTCGTCGGGCAGCAACGTCGCGGTCTGGGTGATGAACGGCAGCGGCATCATGGTTGGCAGCAAGGCCAACATCAATACTGGCTCGCTCGTGCTCAGTACGCTCGATATGACGGACGCGGATTTCCTCGATCGCAACGGCAATTTCAAGCTGAGCACCGCCGCAGGCAGCCAGTCCGCGATTACCGTGATGAACGGTGCGCGGATCAAGGTTGAGGGCGGCAATCGCGGCTTGATCATGGTCGCGCCCAAGATCGATGCTTATGGCAGTTTCGATGCGACCGATCAGGATGTCGCCTTCATCACCGCGAGCGATGTCGATCTGACGTTCAACGCCGGCAGTCCGCTGTCGATCAAGATCAATCGCGGCACCGCGGTCAGCGGGCGCAGTCAGCTCGTCCGCGGCACGGTGGCGGGGGCGGACGCGTTGTTCGCGCTGGCATCACAGGCAACCGTGACCGACGCCCTGCTCCAGGTGGATGCGAGCGTCACGACCGCGACCTCCGGCACGCGCGGGATCGTCCTGTCGGCCGGACGGCTGGTCAGCGCGGTCGACGGGGTGACGGTGGCCGGGACCACCGCGGATACCGGCGGCATTGCCAATCTGCTCGTCAGGGGCGACCTGACCAGCACCGACAATGGCGGCAGCGACATTCTTGCCGGGGCCACGGGCTCGGCGTCGTTCACTGGCGCATTGTCGTCGAGGCGTGATATCCTGCTGACCGGTGCGGGCGACGTGACGGTGGCCGGAGCGGTGACCGCGGGACGCGACTATGCGGTCGATGGGCGCACGGTGACCTTGGGGGGCGCAACTCCCGTGCTCCAGAGCGCCAATGGCGCAATCGACATTACGGCGAGCCGGTCGCTGACCGGCCTGGCAGGGCTCACGCTGCTGGCGAACGCGGACGGTTCGACGCAGAATCGGGAAGCGCTGACGTTGTCGGCGACATTCGATGGCACGGCGACGAACACGCCCTCCGGAACGATCAATTTTGCGCCGGGCACGATCCTGAAAGGTGGCGCAAATCGGGAATCGAGCATTCGTATTCAGTCCGGCGCAGCCAATGGCAGCGTAACGCTCGGCGCGGTGATCGCGCGCAGCCTGGTTGGTGCTGTGGGCGGCGGCGCATTCGACACCGGTATCGTGCGGCAGGCGGCGGTGACGACGGGCGACATAACGCTGACCGGCCAGATCAAGCTCCAGGGCACAACGCTCACCACTGGCGCGCTCACCAGCAGCAGTGATGCCGTTGCTTTGACCAGCACGTCCGGGGCGATCAAGACCGGCGCGATCGATGCCAATCAGGCCGTAACCCTGATTTCTGCCGGAGCGCTCACCACCGGCGCGATCCAAAGCGGTCGTTCGATCCTGGTCGATGCGGTCGGTGACGCTATTTTCGGGGGCGATCTCGACGCGGACGACGATCTCATATTGCGTGGGGCATCGGTCAGGCTGAATGGCCAGAACGTGACGAGCGGCGGCACGATCGACCTGCAAGCGCGGGTCGGCGGCATTTCGAGCGTCGCGGGGCTCAAGCTGACATCGACCAGCACCGACACGTCGGACTTCGTGCGATTGCAGGCTGCCGGGCCCCAAGGGATCAACCTGACATCGACCGGCCGTATTACGGCCGGCACGAACCGCGCGCTGCGGGTTGCCGTCCGCAACGAAACGAATGGCGCCACGCTGATTCTGGGGGATGTGACGGCACGCGCTCTCACTGGCCTTTCGGTGGCTGGTGGAAATCCCGCAACGCAGGCGGCGCCGATCGTCAGCAATGGCTCGCTGACGTTCGGCAATCTCAACCTCGTCGAGGGTTTCTCGGCGCGTAGCGATGGGGGCAGCCTCAGCGTCGCGAGCATTGCCGTGACCGGGGCAGGGCAGGGGATATCGCTGGCGGCGCCCGTCGGGGCATTGTCGATCCAGTCCACGATCCGCGCGAGCGGCGACGTGACGCTCGTTGGCGCCGCGCCGATCATTCTGGATACGGTCGAGAGCACGGACGGACGGGCATCGGTAACAAGCTCCAGTACGGTAAGATTGAACACGCTGGCCGGCGCGCTCGGGGCGTCCGCGACCGGCGCGGCCGTGATCATCCAGAATGTGAGTGGCGGGGCGGTATCGATCAATTCCACCGCAGGCGGGATCACCCTTGGCAAGGTCGATGGCGACGGCGTTGCGTTGAATGCGGTCGGCGGCAATATGTCGGTGAGCGATACGGTGACGAGCAGTGGATCCCTGTCGGCCACCGCGACCGGCGCGATCCTCTTCACCAAGGCGCTTCAGGCCAATGGTGGCGGTGTCACGATCAGCGCCGGCACCGGCGAGGCGGCAGTGCTCGGCGATGTCACCGCGGCGGGCGATTACCGGGTCACCGGCAAGTCGATCACGCTCGGCGGGCGGCAGGAGGCACGCGGCGCGGTGGCGATCACCGCGACCGGTGGCGCGATCGTCGGGCTGCCCGGCCTGGTGCTTGCGTCCGACACGGACGGCGTCAGTGGCGAAGCGCTCATATTGAGCGCGACCGGCGGCGGCATTTCGCTCGCCGCGAATTCGCTGTTGTCCGGAGGGAAGTTCCGTCAATCGGTCGTGACGGCCACGACCGATGCCGGCAATGTGGTACTGGGCGATGTGACGGCACGATCGCTGGCGATTGTGGCACCGACCGGTGCGGCCACGCCGATCGCGACGATTTCCACCCGCAACCTGTTGCTGTCCGACGGTTTCACCGCGACGGCGGCGAACGGTGTCACGACTGGCTCGATCAGCGTATCGGGCGGTGCAGTCACGGTCAACGGTGGTGCCGGTGCTGTCCAGACCGGGGCGATCTCGGCCGCCAACGCGGTGTCGCTTACCGGTGGATCGGTCGGCTATGACTCGATCTCCGGCCGGGGTGTGGGCATCACGGCAACGACCGGCAGTGTCACCGGCGGCGACATCACCTCCAATGGGGCGATCGATGTCAACGCCGCGCAGGGCACGATCAGTCTTGGCCGACTTACGGCGACTGGCACAGACGGCAATGTGACGCTGGCTGCGTTGGGGACGCTGTTTGCCAAGCGCGTGACGGCGGACGGAACCGCGACGCTCACCACCACCGCTGCCGCCGCCGATGTGCGACTGGAAGAAGGGCTGACGGCGGACGGAGCGGTCAATGTTGCGGCCGGTCGGGACATCCGCGCGCCGTTCATCGGCAGCACTGGCAGCACGCTGACGGTCAGCGCGCCGACCGGCGACGTGACCGGTTTCCAGAACGGCGACAGCATCGATCTGTCGGCGGGACTGGGCAAGGCCTTCTCGCTAACGGTCGGCCGTGCGGTTCAGCTGGGCAATATCGTCGGCGGACCAACATCGATCACCGCATCCTCGATCTCGGTCGGCGCGATCAATGTCGGCGGCAACGCGATCAGTCTGAACGCGAACGCCGGCGATCTGACCGTGCGTGGCAATGTCGTCGCGGGCGATACGACCTTCACGTCGACGGGCAAGACGAGTCTGCAGTCGGTTGCCGCGACCGGCACGTTGACGCTATCCGGCGGGACCGGGCTTAGCTTCGTCACGATCTCCGGGGCGAATGTATCGGCATCGTCCAGCGGCGCGATCACCGGCAGCGGGGCGTTCGCCTCGGGCGGCATGACGATCAGCGGTAATAGCCTGTTGCTCGGGGAAGCGCATGCGAATGGTCCGCTCGCACTGACCGCAACCAACGGTGATGTCGTTCTCGGCGGATTGTCCAGCGGCCAGGACATCACTGTCCTCGCCAGCGGTCGCGCCGCGGTCAATGGCGATGTCACCGCTGTGGGCAACTACCGGGTCACCGGCAAGTCGGTTACGCTCGGCGGGCGACAGGGGGCGGCGGGCGCGGTGACGATCACCGCGACCGGCGGCGCGATCATCGGGCAGCCCGGCCTGGTGCTTGCGTCCGACACGGACGGCGTCAGTGGCGAAGCGCTCATGTTGAGCGCGACCGGCGGCGGCATTTCGCTCGCGGCGAATTCACTGCTGTCCGGAGGGAAATTCGGACAATCGGCGGTGACGGCCACGACCGATGCCGGCAGCGTTGCGCTTGGCGATGTGACGGCACGATCGCTGGTGATTGCGGCACCGACCGGTGCGGCCACGCCGATCGCGACGATTTCCACCCGCAACCTATTGCTGTCCGACGGTTTCACGGCGACGGCCGCGAATGGCGTGACGACCGGCACGATCGGCGTAGCGGGTGGCGGGGTCACCATTGACGGGGGGGGCGGTGCTGTCCGGACCGGGGCGATCTCCGCCGCCAATGCGGTGTCGCTTACCGGTGGTTCGGTCGGCTATGACTCGATCTCCGGCCGGGGTGTCGGCATCACGGCAACGACGGGCAATGTCACCGGTGGCGACATCACGTCCATCGGCGCGATCGGCGTCAATGCCGTGCAGGGCACGATCAGCCTTGGCCGCCTTACGGCAATCGGCGCAGACGGCAATGTGACGCTGACCTCGGCGGGGACGCTGTTCGCCACGCGCGTGATGGCGGACGGGACCGCGACGCTCACCACCACCGCTGCCGGGGCGGATATCCTGCTGGCACAAGGGTTGAGAGCGAACGGAGCAGTCAATGTGGCCGCGGGTCACGACATCCGCGCATCGTTCATCCGCAGCACCGGCGGCACGCTGACGGTCAGCGCGCCGACCGGCGACGTGACCGGTTTCCAGAATGGCAGCAGCATCGATCTGTCGGCGGGACCGGGCAAGGCCTTCTCGTTGACGGTCGGCCGGGCGGTTCAGCTGGGCAATATCGAAGGTGGCCCTACCTCGATCACCGCATCCTCGATCTCGGTCGGAGCGATCGACGTCGGTAGCAACGCGATCAGCCTGGTGGCCAACAATGGCGATCTGACTGTGCGCGGCGACGTTGTCGCGGGCGATACGACCTTTACGTCGACCGGCAAGACGAGTCTGCAGACGGTTGCCGCGACCGGTGCGCTGACGCTATCCGGGGGAACCGGGCTGAGCTTCGTCACGATCTCCGGGGCAAATGTGTCGGCATCGTCCAACGGCGCGATCACCGGCAGCGGGGCGTTCGCCTCGGGCGGCATGGCGATCAGCGGCGGCAGCCTGCTGCTCGGGGAAGCGCATGCGAATGGCCCGCTCGCACTGACCGCAACCAATGGTGAAGTCGTTCTCGACAGCTTGTCCAGCGGCCAGGATATCACTGTCCTCGCCAGCGGTCGCGCCACGGTCAATGGCGATGTCACCGCCGGCGGCGCCTATAGAGTGACGGGTGCAAGCGTCGCGCTTGGCGATCGCACAGTGGTCCAGCGTGCAGGCGGAGCGATCGTCATCACCGCCCTGAGCGGTGATATCAATGCGCGGCCAGGGCTGACCCTCTCCAATCTGGGAGCGGGCGGGGCACCGGCCATCGTGCTGGATACTGCCGGCGCGATCGCGCTGGCGGGATCCGCGCTACGCACCAGTGGTGCGCTCGGGCTCCGCGCGGGTGCGGGGAAAATCATCGAGCTGGGGTCGATCGAATCGAGCAGCGTCGGCGGCTATGACGGCAGTGTCGCCGGTGGCGCGCTTCGTCATTCGGCATCGGTCACCACGGGCGATATCGTCACCGGCACGATCGATATCGGCTTGTCGGCCGGCGATCTGAAGACCGGCCTGGTCACGGCAACCGGCGCCGTGAACCTGGCGGCTGCGAGTGGCGGGATCACGACCGGCGCGATTCAGGGATCGTCGATCAGACTGAACGCCAGCGGCCTGTTGTCGGCTGCATCCGTGTCCACGTCGGGTGCCGCGGCATTGGCCGGTGGTGAGATTCAGGTCGATGCGGTTCGCGCCGGATCGATCCAGATTCGCACAGCAGGCGCGCTGTCGGGTCTCGGCACGGGCGGCACCTCGCTCCGGTCGACCTCGGGCGATATCATTGTCGATGCCGGCAACATGAAGCTGGGAACGGTCGATTCCTCCGAAGGGTTGGCGCTCAACGGCAACACGATCGATATTGCCGGCAAGCTGACCGCATCGCGGCAGGCACTGGTCAAGGCGCGCAGCACGCTGACGATGGCGGATGCGAATGCCGGCACCGACCTCACATTGGGGGCGGACGGTGCGATGACCGCCGGAGCGATCGCGGCGAACGGCGCGATCGCCGTTACCGGCCGCGGAATCAAGGTCACAGATGCGCGTGCCGGTGGCGCGCTGTCGCTGACCAGCGGCACCGACCTGCAACTCGGTAGCGGGCAGGCAGGAGGCGCTGCGACGATCGACGCCGTTGGGCTGGCCACACTCGGTGCACTGACGGCCGGGCCGTCGATCACGGTGCGCGCCGCTGACGTGGCGCTGACCGGAACGCAGCGTGCGGCCGCCGTCAGGTTCCAGAACAATGCCGCGGCGACGTCGGCGATGCGGCTCGGCGATGGCACGGCGGCCGGAGGATTCCGGCTGTCGAATACCGAGATTGCGCTGATCAACGCCGACTCGGTGCGGTTCGATCAAGGCGCTGGTACGTTGCAGATCGGCGCGATCACCTTTGGTACCGATAGCGGCCGACGCTCGGTCGATATGCTCACGACCGGTGCCGTCGCGGTTGATGGGACCGTCACCGGAAGTGGCCTGGGCCGCGTTTTCCGCATTGGCGGTGGCGCCACTGACGGCTCGGCAAGCGATATTCGCGTGACCGCCACCAGCAATGGGGGAGGACGTCTGCTGTTTGACAATGCCACGCTCGATTTGCGTGGTGACCGGATCGCCGTGGGATTGGCGTCAGGCTTCCTCAATGTACTCACGCCTGGCGCAGCGGGGAGCGCGCAGGCGCTCGCGCTGATCAACAACGGAAACTCGGCATTGTACAATGCCGGGCTCGGCGGCGGATTCTACGATCCGGGGGCGACCACATTGGTGTCCGCCCATAGCTTGAACATCCGCTTTGCCGATTTCGCGCTGTTCCAGAATACCGGCGTGCCCGGGCAGTTTGCGGGTCTTGTCCTTGGCGGAACACAGGCGTCTCCTGCGATGCCCGCCCTCACGCTCAGGACGACGGGCAAATCGGTCAGTGGCGGTTTCGCCATGTTCGGCATGATCAACGGCATCGGTGGTCCCGGCGCGTCGTTGCTGGGATCCGGCGTGATCGATATCGATCCGACGCTGTTGGGCAACAGCCGCATCAATGGTTGCCTTGCCGGATCGGGTGTCGGATGTCTCACCACGATCGTGATTCAGCCGGTGCTGCAAACGTTCGAATGGAGCAGTGACGATGTGTTCGGGGTAGCGCAGGACGTATCGACGCCCTTCGATCCGGTGGTCGGCGGCAACAATGAGGAATTATTGACCGGTCTTCCGGCGCTTTCGCCGGACCAACAGGACGAGGTCGAGGGGCAGAAACCATGATCCGTGGTGTCGCGTGCAAGATGACGTTTGTTGCAGCGGCCGTCGGCGTCCTCACCGGATGCGCGACGGTCACACCGGCTGCGCGGCTCGACAGCTTCAGCCTCGGGCGCAACCCGGCTGGTGAAGCATGTATCGCGTCGCGCGAGTGGCGTGATCCCGCCACGCCGGATACCTTTGCCCGCTCCTACACGATTACCTGCCAGAATGTGGCGGCAAGCCGTCCGCTCGGCTCGATCAGGGCGGTGGCGCGAACGCCCGCGGCGCTGGCGGCGATCGATGCAGGGGGAGAATGCGGCGGCGTTGCATCCGTGACGCTGGCAGGCGAACCGGCGACCGCGCGGCGCTGCTTCAGTCGCACGCTGGGGCTCGAGACAATTCGCATCGATCTGACGCGACGCGGCACGCTGATCACTGGCGAAGCGACGCCCGGGCTGGTCGCGCAGCTTGAAGAAGGATTGGCGATCATCGGCGGAGTTCGCGCGCCGAACTCCGATATCACGCGCCCGGTCGCGGCGACGCTGGATTCCGCGGTCCTGCCGCCACGGCCCGGCGCCGAGCCGGCATCGCTTGCGGTAAGCGACACGCCACTTGACGCCGCCTCGGGGCTGAATCAGGGAATCAGCCTCAATCACAAGGGCCTGTACGTCGATGCGTCGCGAGTAT
The DNA here is from genome assembly GCF_000803065.1 of Sphingomonas sp. ERG5. Taxonomy (GTDB): domain Bacteria; phylum Pseudomonadota; class Alphaproteobacteria; order Sphingomonadales; family Sphingomonadaceae; genus Sphingomonas. Next base: position 11,231 of record NZ_JSXI01000071.1, on the reverse strand, counting down.
TGAACGATGCGATCAGCCGATTGCCTGCCGGCGCATCGCCTGCGGTGCGGGCCGAATTGCTGCTGGAGGCGGGGCTCGCAGATTCCAACATCCGCTTTTCTGACGCCGCACGCACTCATTTCGACGACGCCGAACGCGTCTTTGCGGCGGCACCCGGCACATTGACGCCATTCCTGGCGCATAAACGCGACACGTACCTTGCACTCGATGCGCTCAATCGACACGCTTTCAGCGATGCGCTGGGCATTCTCGATCGAATCACCAGTGCCCCCGTTGCGGCGGACCAGCCACTGCGCGATCCCGCGACCTTGCGGCTCCTGAATCAATCGCGCGCGGCGCGCGCCGACGCGGCGAGCGCGCTGGCAGTGCCCAATGCGGGGGATCTCGCGCGTCTGGCGCTTGAGGCGGAGGCAAATTACGCGCGCAGCGTCGCTCTGCTGTCGCGAGGCGACGAGCGGGGGGCGAGTGTCGCGCTTGATGCCTCCGCCAAGGCCTTTCGTCCGCTTTCCAGCGAACGGATCGATCAATCGCAACTGCTGTGGCTCGGCGCGCGGATTGATCGCCAGCGCGGTCGCTTGCTTGCTCGGACCGGCCGTTATGGTGAAGCGCTGACCTATTTCGATCGCGCGATCGACGCACTCCGCCGAGGCGCCCTGGCCAATGCGGGAACCGGAAACGAGCCGGCGATTGCAGAGGCCAATCTGGAGCGCGCCGCGGTATTCGCGCGGAGCGGCGCGCCGCGGGCGGAAGTGCGTGCCAATTTCGCCCAGGCGGTCAACGCGCTGATCGACGCCGGATCGACCTCGCTTGGCGCATCGATTGGCATGGAGGATTATCTCGACCTGCTCGTCGCGGAGGGCGCAAAGGCGCCGCAGTCCGACACTTTCGACAGCTTTTTCCGCGCCATCCAGGCAAGCGGAGAGCCGGCGGTCGCGCGCCAGCTGACTCAGTTGCAGACCGTCGTCACATCGGATCCGGCGGTCGGCAAGGCAGTGCGCGAGCGCGCCGATCTGGAGCGCGAGATCACGCGTCTGCGTTATGCTCTGGCCGGTCGTGTGTCGGGTGAAACCACACCCCGGGCCGATCTGGAACGGGCGCGGCAGGCTGCCGAGCAGCGATTGATTGCGATCGACGCGCAATTGGCCGGCGACGCACGCTATCGCACGGTCGAGGAACGGCCGGCGTCGCTCGCGGAAGTGCGCGCGGCATTGGCTCCAGGAGAGGGCTTCCTCAAACTCGCTGCTTTGAATCGGCGCATCTACGGGATTTATGTCACCACAGATCGTGCGTTCATCTATCACGTGGCTGACAGTGCCGCCGCCAAGCAAGCGGTGGATGGGCTAGCGACACGAGTCCGCGCCTCGATCGATGGCGACCTTGCGGTGGGAAAGCTGGTGCCGTTCGATGACGCTGCCGCCTACGCGCTGTATCGCCTGGTTACTGGCCCCGCGTCGGATCTGGTGTCGAAAGCACGCGCGATTGTGGTTGATCCTGCCGGCCCGCTTGAACGGCTGCCGATCGGCGCGCTCGTCACCAGTTATGACCAGAAGGCCGTGCGCGACAATCAATTCGATTTTTCAAAGACAGCGTTCCTCGCGCGGACCACGACGGTGTCGAACGCCTTGTCGCCGCGCTCCTTTCTCGTCGCGCGCGCCTTGCCGGCATCGCGTGCGCCCAAACCGTTCCTGGGGTTGGGTGAGCATACGCCACCGCCATCGGACGGTGCCCCGGCAGCGGCGCGCGGCATCGATGTCGGTTTCGGCTGTACAGTCGATTTCGGTCGTCTGGCGACCTTGTCTCGCGCGCTCAAGCCGATCAGCAGCCTTGAGCTGAGCATCGCTGCCGAAGCGCTGGGCGACAAGGGTGCGCCGATGATGATCGATGCTGCATTCAGTGATACCGGCATCAAGGAACGCACTGATCTTGCCCAGTTCGAGGTCCTGCATTTCGCCACCCATGGGCTTGAGGAAGGTGTCTGGGGATGTGCCAAATCGCCGCCCGCACTCGTCACCTCCTTTGGCGATGCGGCATCGGACGGACTGCTGAGCTTTTCCGAGATTGCTGCGCTACGGCTTGATGCCAATCTTGTCGTGCTGTCCGCTTGCGACACGGCAAGTGGTGTTCGCAACGAAGACCTTGCCCGCCAATCCGGGCAGGAAGAGGCCGGTGCCACGCTTGAGGGACTTGTGCGGGCTTTCCTGACCGCCAATGCGCGCGCGGTTCTCGCGACTTATTGGCAAGTGTCGGCAGAACAGGAGAGCGATGAGTTCATCCGGACATTCTACGCCAATGCGCGCAGCGGGACGATGGGCAATGCGCTGCAGGCCGCACAGCGGTCGCTGATGGATCAGCCAACCTATAGCCACCCATTTTATTGGGCGCCCTATTTCCTGGTTGGCGACAGCAATAAGCCGATGCTGAGCACCGCACCGGTCCAACTGACGCAACGGTGACAGAGCCGCGGGGCGCTCGGGTGAGGGCTTTCGCCATAGTGGTGACGGCTCTTGCGGCAGTTGCGGCATGGCTATGGTTTGGGCCCCGGATCGCCTCGGAATTGGCGGGAACCGCCACCGGCGCAACCTCCGAGGCCCTGTTCACCGTCCTTGTCTTCGGGCCGTTGCTGGCGTTTGCGCTCGCGGGCGCCGCATTGTCGGGACTGCCGGCGTGGGGACTGGGGCAGCGACCGCTTCACACGAGCGGGCAGGGCCTCGCGCTCGGCCTGGGCGGGGTGCTGCTGGCAACTGGCTATGCCGCGCTGGCGGGAACGCTGCGGCACGGAACGGCTGGCGGTATCTCGCTGGCATTACTGGCCGGCGTGCTGGTCATCGCGCTTCAGGTCGCGGCCGAGGAGACGATGTTCCGCGGCTGGTTGCAGCCGCTGCTGGCGCGGGTGGTGGGAACGCCGCTCGCGGTCGGTGGCATTGCGATCGCCTTTGCCGCACTGCATGTGCTCGCCGGTACGAGCGACGGTGTCGGACTGATCAACCTGATGCTTGGCGGTGTTCTGTTCGGCGTCCTGGCGGCACGAAGTGGTGGCATCGCCGGAGCCTTCGCGGCGCATTTCGCCTGGAACGCAACCGAACAACTAGTGCTGGGGCTCGACCCCAATCCAGGTGTCGGGTCATTTGGTGCCCTTGCCGATCTGGATTTGGTCGGCAGTCCCCGTTGGGGAGGATCGGGTGAGGGCCTGAATGCCAGCTGGGCGATGGCAATAGCGCTCTGCGTCGTGCTGGTGCCGATATTATTGTGGCCATTTCGCGGGCGCGGGCAGGACGCGGCATCAATGACCGCCGGGCGCAATCTCAGTCCTTCACCTCATCGACCGACCTGAACCAGATCATATCGGCTTCCCAGCCGCGCTCGGCGGCGATCGACACCAGCCGGTCGCGCCAGTCCGCCCCCCGCGCACCAAGCGCCGGAGCGACGACGGCGGGGTCGAACGGCCCCTTGCCGGTGATCAACAGCAATCCCGACCAGCCGGCATGGTCGAGGTCGATCTGTAACCGGTAGCGATCACCGCCCAGGTCGGCGAACGGCACCCCCTTCTGCGATGTCTTCAGCTGCTCCATGAACGCCGCTCTGCTCGGCACGAGCATGTCGATTTTACCCGACGGCTCGAGCCCGACCAGCGTCAAATCGCGGCTCGGGTCGGCCAGCACGATGCCGATCACTGCGTTGGCGGCAATGCTTCCGGGATAGGCCGAGCCGGGTGGTTGGGTGCGCAACTCGAACTTGCGCTGCGGCACCGACAGGCGATTGCCTGAGGGGGCACGGATCTGGCGATAAGCGTCCAGCGCGGCACAGCCGGATTGGTTGATCGGCGCAACCTGCGAGAAATCGATGTCCGCGCCGGAAATATCCTGTGTCTTCAGCGCGCGATTGATTTCGGTCAGCGCCGCCGCCGGGCTGCCGGCGACGCCGGTCAGCGCAACATGCGCCCCATTCGCGGCATTGGTCAGGCTGACAACCTGGAGCCATGTACAACTGACCGACGGTAACGCCGCATTGATCGCATTGCCTGCTCGTGTGACCGGATCGGCGCTACCTCCGACACCGGCTCGATCGGTTGGACCGCGATCCGCGCCGCGACCGCCCAGGACAAGCCACCCAATCACCGCGAGGAGAAACACGGCCATGACGGCTGCGCCGATCGCCCAGGCGCGCGGCAGGCTTTTCACGGGCTCGCGAGACACTTCCGCCCTGTCGAGTGCGGCCAGCACAGCTGCCATTGACGGGTATCGTTCGGATGGTTTCGGGCGGATCATCTGTTCGACGATCGGTCTGAGTGTCGCAGGTACCGCGGAAAGATCCAGGCCGGCACGCCGTTTGTCGACCGCATCGACCAGCGACCCGCCCAGCCCGAGATCGCGCCCGCGCGCGACCGCCAGGATCAGCAAGCCCAGGCTATAGACATCAGTCCATGGTCCGAGCTCACGGCCATAATCGCCAAGCTGTTCGGGCGCCACATAGCCGAGCTTGCCGGCAAAGCCGTCGCCAACGATCGTCGCGGTGCCGGGGTCGAGATCCTTGGCGATGCCGAAATCGATGATCCTTGCCTGCGCCAGCTCGCCACCGCCCAACAGGACATTGTCAGGAGAGATGTCCCGGTGAATCGCACCCAGGGCATGCGCTGCGGCCAGACCCGATGCGAGCCGGCGTAGCAGCGCGCCAAGCTGTTCCGGTGTCGGCGCAAGCGTGCCGAGCACGTCGGACAGGTTGGTGCCGTCGATATATTCGGTGACGATGTACAGGACGCCGAGTTCAGGTTCCTGCGCGAGCACCCGATACTGGACGACGGCCTGATGATGGAGCCGGGTCAGGGTCCGCGCTTCGCGACGAAACAAGGTGATCACGTTCGGGTCGGCGGCGAGTGCCGGTAGCATCACCTTGATCGCAACGCGTTCGTCCGTGATCACGTTCGCGCCTTCGAATACTTCACCCATTCCGCCACGGGCGATGAAGCGCCGCACCGCGAACATGTGGTTCAGCACGTCGCCGACCTTGATGCTTTGCGGGCCAGTCGCAGGAGAGGGTTCGAACACGGTACGCTCGCCATCGGTCCCGGATGGCGTAGCGGTAGATGGCACGAACACGGTACGGGGATCGTCGTCCCCGCCGCCCGGTGGCTTGCTCATGGCAGCATGTCCCGGCTGCCGGCCAGCGCGAGCAAGGTGGTTTCGCCGACCCCGATCAGGATGGCCGTCACATTATCGGGGGCGCCGCGCTCAAGCGTGGTCGCGATCAGGGCGTCGAGCGTCGCTTGCCGTTCACCCATGTCGAGCATCGCCGCGATCTCGCCATCCTCGACCTTGCCGGTCAGGCCGTCGCTGCACAGGAGGAACACATCGCCCGGCTCGACCTCGTCCGTCACGACGTCTACCGCCATGCGTGCGCCAACGCCGATCGCGCGGGCGAGGACGTGCCCGCCAGGGTGATGGCGGGCATCCTCGGGCGTGATCAGCCCGCGATCGACCATTTCCTGGACTTGAGTATGATCGCGGCTGAGCGGATGCAGCACGCCGCCGCGCAGCAGATACGCCCGGCTGTCCCCGACCCAGAGGATCGCGAAGCGCTGCTCGCGCACCAGCAGGGCGACGACTGTCGACCCCATTTGCTGTCCACGGCGCTGTGATTCGGACCAGATACGGCGGTTGGCACTATGGATCGCGTCCGCGACGGACTGCGCGGCGGTATCGAAATCGCCGGGTATATCGACACTCTGCAGCGCTTGAACCACTGCGGCCGAAGCCCAGTCGCCATGGGCATGGCCGCCCATTCCGTCGGCCACGGCCCATAATCCGTCGGCGGCGCGATCGCAGAAACTGTCTTCATTGTTGCGCCGGACGAGCCCAGGGTGCGTGCCCGCGACGCTGTCGATCCTGAGACTTGTCATGATGCCGGCGACGGGGTGAGCATTGCCGATATCAGCGTCGGCGGGCAGGCGCCGTTCAATGTAGCACCCGTGCCATCATCGGAACTCCACCAGCGGTTTGCGGCATCGACCGTCAGCGCATCGCCGGCGTCGCCCGCTTCCCGGACCAGCCGGTCGACCTCCCAACGCTCGCCGATCGCGGCATAGAGCAATTCCTCGCACCGCGTCGCCGCAGCGGGGTCGCCAATCATCAGCAATATCGGGAAGCGTCGGCCCAGCGCGTCCTGCGACGCCGCGACAGCACCCGCTAACCCGTCGCCGGCACAGCACCAGGGCAATGCACGATCGAATGTATCGGCGAACGCGTCGCCCAGGTCGGCTCGCGCTTGCGCCAGTGAGGGCGACAGCCACGCATCGATCCGCTCGCGTTGATCGTGAGAGAAACCGCGCGCGACAAAATCGCCATGTGCGGGCAGCTTTCCGAACAGGGCGACGCCGCTCATAGCGATGCCGGGCACCGGAAAGACCAGAGTCCGGCGCGGCTGAACGGGTTGCGATCTCCTGGCAACGCAATCGCCAGGGTCGTCTTGATCGCGCCCTGGCCGAAACTCGCCCGGATCGCTTGCGCTCCGGCATTCTGCTTTTCCGCCATATCCATGACGCGGAACAACGCCCAAGGTCCCTCGGCGGCGAACCGCGCGAGCTCGGTGCCGGAAGACGGATCCGGCGCGGGCGATGCCTCGGCCGGCTTGGCGGGCGTCGTGGCAGGTTTCCGGGCGGCGGAGAGCAACACGACAGATGCTTCGGGCAGTCCGCCCGTTGCCGACCAGAGCAAGGGATGCGGCTTGTTGTCGGTCGCCGTGAAACGATATCGTGTGCCGCCGCTGGTCACTTCGACCGCATCGACACCACTGCCAAAGCCCGCCACCGACACCTTTACCGGCAGCCCACCGACAAGCAGATCGCGCAGCTCGCCCGCCCGCGCAAACGCCTCGGGAGTCAGTGGGTTGAGCGCAGCCGTTACCGCATTGCCCTCGCGCCAGCGCCAGATTGGCCCCTCGGTGTCGATAAGCGGTTTCAGTCGGCTTTGCGCGAAGCTGTCGATCACGCCACCCATCCCGAACACGCGCAACACATCAACCATCGCCGCATCCTGCACGGCGCCGCCGAAGAAAGGGTAGCGCTCCTGGGCAACCTCCCGACAGGCTGGGAGGACGCTTTGCGTGTAGGCATCGGTTATTGCGCCGCCCGCAGCGCTCACCTGCGCCGCGCTGCCCCCGCCGGCAGCTTGCGTGACGAAGGGCTGCATTTGTGGTGGCGCGCCGGAAGCGGCGGCCTTCACCGCAGCGATCGCCGCGGCCATCTGCGCCTGCGTGGTATCGGCGCCGCCGCCGCCGCCAACGGAGCGCGCGGCCATCACCGCCTGTCCGGCCGATTTCAGGGCTGCGACGAATTCATCGATCGGTGCCGATCCGCGGCCATCCCCGACATAGTCCTGCACGCTGGCGAAATAGCCGCTGATCTCGTCCCCGGCGTCGATACCCCGCGCCCGGTCGCGATTCATTTCCTGCCCCAAGCGACCGATGCGGGAGCGGTTGAGGGCGTACCGTCCGGCCCGCGCCAGCCCGGCCTGCGCGCCGCCGGTGAAAGTCGTGTTCTTGCGCAGTTCGAGCAGCACGCGCTTCATCGGCGACGGGCTCTTGGTAAAGGCGCCGAAGGCGGCCGGGTCGCTGAAATAGGCGCCGGGCCGCATCAAGGCGATCAGCCCTTCCCAGGCGGCGATATAGTCCTTGGCATATAGTCCGGTGACGCCGGGCCGGACATTGCTCAGCTCCGCTCCGACGCCGGCTTCGTCGGCGCCGCCAACCACCCACAGGTCGCGCTTCAAATCCTGCTGGACGGTAACCAGGCCAGGCAGATAGGCCTTTTCATAGCCGGCCCGGGTGAAGAAATACGGAATCCGCGCGGACAGGACCTGATCGGGTGCGGCGAAGGCGAGCACATCGCCTTGCGAGAGGATGTTCGCCGCCTCCCATGGCGCGCCCGCCGATGCCGCTTTCTGGCGCAGCACCGCATAGGCACGGTCGGCGAGCGACAATGTCTGCACCGCGGCGCGCGCGCTGGCGACGAGTTGCGCATCGAGCGGCGGCTGGCGGTTGGGCCAGACGCTCGCCATATCGCGATCCTCGAGCAATGCCTTGAGATGGCGCGACAGCGCGGCGCGCTCGGCCTGGCTGTCGGCCCCGGGATAGAGTTCGTTTGCCCAATCCGTGGTGACCCAGGCTTGTACCGAATTGGCGTCCATCGGGCCCTTCTGCCCGAGCATAAGATACACTTTGAGCGGCTCGTACAGCTGCATCGGGTCGCGCCCTTGCGCTTTCATCACCGTCTCGAGGCGCAACAGCAAGCGCGGCAACAACACCCGGCGCAGCGCATCGCGATAGGTTTCCAGCGCTTCCTGGCTCAGGCTGCGCTGGTAGAGGCCAAAGGTCATCGCCAGCGGGGGACCGCCGGCCGCGCGCTGCGCATAACCGCGCGGCAAATTGCGCAGCGTGTCGAGCGCCGGGATCGCCGCGCGCAGGTCTGCATCGTCTTCGCGAACTTGCGCCAGATCGACACCCGCCTCCTGAAACTGCTTCTCCGCAACGGCGACCTGGCGCGTCAGGTCCGCCTGGAATGTACGATTGCGCACGAAGCTGACGCCCCATGCCGTCGCGACCAGAGCGGCCGCCACGCCAATCGCCGCCAGCGCGCCGATCAACTGCCCACGCCGGCGCGTTTTCGCCCTGGTATCGGTGGTGACCAGCCCGGCCTCGGGAAACATGACTTCGGCGAGCAGGCGATTGAGGAAATAGGCGCGCCCTGAACCGCCGGATACGGCGTCGGGTGCGGCCGATGGCTGATCATATACTTCGGCCATGCCCGCGATGATACGATCGAGCGGCGCCCCTTCCTGCAGGCCGCTGGTCAGGTAGAAACCGCGAAGCTGCCCCGCCGCTTCCTCGCCAGACACAAAGGCGCCATCGAGCAGCCGCATCAGTCGCGCGCGCAACGAGCGAAGCTGCGACGGGAAGCCGATCATCAGGCCACGGCGGCGCTGATCGACTTCCTCGAACACACGCCGCGCCTGCCGATCGGCGATCGCCTGCGTCATGGTATCGAATGCGTGCGCGAGCGTGTCGGCGGCCGGGCGGCCGGCTGCGAAACTGGCGGTCGATCCGAACACCGCGCGCCGGCCCTCGACGTCCAGATCTTCGAAATATTCGGTAAAGCCGGCGATCAGATCGGCCTTGGTCAGCAGGAGGTACACCGGAACCGCGACCTCGAGCGTCCGGCGCATCTCGACCAGCCGGCGACGTATGGCGCGCGCGTGCGCATCGATCGCGGCGCAATTGCTGCGGATCAGTTCATCCACTCCGATCGCGACGATCACGCCGTTGACCGGATGTGCCGGCCGGTTGCGCTTCAGCAGCGAGAGAAACGCTTTCCATCCCGCCGCATCGACCGTCGCGTCGGAATCCTGCGTGGTGTAACGCCCTGCGGTGTCGACCAGCACTGCTTCATCGGCGAACCAGAAATCCAGATTGCGGGTTCCACCCACGCCCTGCACTGCCTGTTCGACGAACGGAAATCTCAGTCCGGAATTGAGCAAAGCGGTCGTCTTGCCGGCACCGGGCGGTCCGATAATGACATACCAGGGCCGGCTGTAGAGATAGTCGCGGCGATGGCCCGTGCTGGCGCGCAGCTTGGTCAGCGCTTCGCCCATGCGCTTGCCAAGCAGCTTGCCCTCCTCCTCGACGGCATCCGGTCCGGCAAGTTCAGCGGCGATCGCGTCCGCCGCCTTGCGCGCGCGCAGACGTCTGAGGAACCACCACAGCAGCCATCCCAGCGCAACCGCCACGACGCACGCGATGCGCACTGATAGCGGGCGGAAGAACGCAACGAACAGCGGCAGCCCGAACGCCAGCAAGGCTGCCAGCAGCAGCGCGGCGACGATCGTCACGGCGTACCAATTGCGGAACCAGTCGCGAAAGAATCTGCGCATAAGGGTCAGTACCGCCGCGGCACGACGATTTCGACGCGCCGGTTCTGGGATTTGCCGTCCGCTGTCGCGTTCGAGGCGATCGGCACGGTTTCGCCCAATCCCTTGGTCGACACGCGCGACGGATCGCTGAGATCGCTGCGGATCAATGCGCCGACGGCTTCCGCCCGTGCTTCGGACAGCGCCATATTATTGGGGAATTGAACCGTCGCTACCTTGTCATTGTCGGCATGGCCTTCGATCGTCACGCTGCCGCGTTCGTTCTCAACGGCGCGCCCGATGCGGTGAAACAGCGTGTCACGGCCGGGTTCGAGCGCGTCGGAGCCGGATTTGAACAATTGCCCAACCGTCGTTCGTACGCGCACGGTCTGCGCATCCTCTTCGACCTTGACCAATTTTTCGCGAATTTCCGGTTCCAGGAAGCGCTTGAGTTGCGTCGCTTGCGCACTGTCGGTCGCGGCCATCGCGACGGCCGGACGGGACAATGTCAGGCGCGCGTCGGGCGTCAGCGCGGACAGCCGGTCGGAGGGCACTTCGCCGCTCGACATGAGCATCAGGCGCAGAATGATGTAGAGCAATAGCAGCAGTGCCGCGGCGGCAGCGGCGGCAAGCGCGAGGACGCTCCAGCCGATCCGCGCGGCCGGCGCCTTCTCGCCCCGCCAGTCCGGTACCAATTCGACCTGCGAGAGCGATCGGACGTGCGGCAGGGCGCTTTGCAGCCGCGTCATGATCTCGTGCAGCCGCCGCCGGCCATCAGACATGACGCGGAACCGGCCTTCGAACCCTGCGGCAAGGCAGGTGTGATACAGTTCGATCAGGTCGAGATTGTCATGCGGTACGCGCAACATGTCATCGACCAGCTGCCAGAAACGATCGCCGCCGATATTTTCCTGGAAGAATGTCACGACCATCGAACGCCGCGCCCATTCCGCACCGTCGGTACCGATTCCGGGCAGATTCTGCGCGATATCGTCGACCGTGGCGCACACCGCATATTTGGCCCGCTGCCGCTTCTCTTCGGAATAATGCGGCTGGATCGCGCGTTCGAAGCGCGCAACCGCCTGCGTGCATTGCCGATGGAGTTCGGGCATCGCCATTCGCACCCGTCCGCTGCGCACACTCGCTGCCAGTGCGAGTACTGGCTCGGCTTCGGCCAGCATGACGTTGCGGATGGTTGGCGCGGTCGCCGGTAGCGGGACATCGTCCTCGGCGAGGCGAGAAGGGGCGAGTGGTGACCCCGCCGGGACTGCGCTCGATCGCGACAGCGGCGGCGGCGCACCATATCCGCCGTCGGGACCGGACTGGGCGGGATGGGAG
>NZ_JSXI01000070.1 GCF_000803065.1 Sphingomonas sp. ERG5 | reverse complement strand
TCGTGATCGACCACCATACGCACCGCGCGCTCGCGCACTTCCGGCGCAAACTTGTTCGTCGTCTTGCTCATACAGGCTCCACCTTCTCAGGAGTTGGAGCCTCCGGCAAACCCGGCGCGGTTCACTTCAGGCGAACCCGCAGCTATTCAGCCAAGCTCCAATCCGACTGAGGCGGCTTTTTCGGGATGGACATGGCCGGCCTTGGATGAAACGGAATCAGCCGACTGCAACACAGAACAAGTGAATGCCGTGAATTTGAAGTTAGCCTCGCTGTGCCTTGCCGCTGCCGCCCTTCCCTCGGTCGCCGACGCTCGAAGCTCGCACGCGGAAATCGCCATCACCTTCGATGACCTGCCCG
>NZ_JSXI01000069.1 GCF_000803065.1 Sphingomonas sp. ERG5 | reverse complement strand
ATATCGGCAGCGTCCACCACCGCCCGGCACCCACCGATATCGAAATCCCCATAGAGCATCGCCTGCGGCCCGCGGGTTCGGGCACCGAAGACTTTCCGACGCCTGGCGGCGTCCGAAACTCTCAACGTCAGCGGACCGACTGGTTTTGGACCCGAGCTAACAAGAGCTGCCGCTCGTCAACTGAGCAGATGACCATAATCGGCAAACACGGCCTGTTGCGTTCGCGCTCAGTCTGCGGAGCAGTTGTTGCTCATCAAACGCGCGAGAGTTGCCTGACAGTTCTCATCTCCTGCCATGCCGCGCCACTGTACCGCCATCTCCCGCCAATGGGCGCTATGGTTTTCATCCAGGCTATCGCTTGCCTTGGCCTCGCACATGACGGCCTTTGCCGCGCACTCTTGTTGGGACATCATCGCGCCAGTTTGCCAGCATGGCGCTCATTAGGTGCTCAACCAGATCAACGCTCGGCCAATTAATGAGTCATATAAATACATTGATTTCATTGGTTTTAATTTCAGAGCAGTTAATCTGAGCTAACATGGATTGGTGCGGCTTGGACTTTGGCGAGGATTGCGCCCACAACGTACGGAGCCGCATCGGCGGCCGGCCATGCCATTGGTGGCGCGGCGAGGCCAGATGACGTCGGGATGAGATCTGTCAGTCATCATGTGCCGACCCGGCGCCTGAAGACCGATATTATCGCGGGAGGCCAGCCAACACCGGAGGTGAGATGCGCAATCCCTGGACGATGAAGATGGAGCAATTCACCGCCTTCTCGGACATGGAGAAACGCCGGCTCGATGAACTGATCCGCTCAAAACAGGACGAGCACGCGCCGAAACAGGACATCATCGCCGACGGGGCGCATTCGGGCCATTGTCACGTTGTCCTTTCCGGGCTGGCATGCCGATATAAAATGCTCCCGGATGGCGGGCGTCAGATCATGGCCTTCCTGATCCCTGGGGATCTCTGCGACGCGGAGATTTTCATCCTGAAGGAAATGGATCACGGCGTTGCCGCTGTCACGCCCACGACCACCGCGCTGATACCCGCCGAAGCCATGAAGACGCTTTTACGCGAGACGAGTAGCCTCGGGGAGGCGCTCTGGTGGGGCACGATGACCGACCTTGGCGTCCTACGGGAACGGATCGTCGATGAAGGCCGGCGGAGTGCCTATGTCCGGATCGCTCATCTCCTTTATGAGATGCTCGTGCGGTATCGGATGGTTGAACTGACCGAGGGTAACAGCTTCGTGTTTCCCATCACCCAGACCGATCTTGCCGACGCGACGGGGCTCACGCCCGTCCACGCCAATCGCATGCTTCAGAAACTCAGGGCCGAGGGATTGATCCAGCTTGCCGGAGGCGTGGTCAATGTCCTCGATCCCGACCGGCTGAAGGATGCGGCGCAGTTCAGCGGCGCCTATCTGCATCTCGACCGTGTCCATGACCACGCGGCGGTCGGTCAGCGTGCCGGCGACCTGATATGACGCTTGGCCGATACCCCGCGCGGTACTTCCGAATAAGATAGGGTTTCCCTTCCTTCGGTGCTAATAGAGACTCGTTGCGCCTCTTTGGGTAAGCGTATCGAGATACAGTGGCCCAGAAGTTGCTACCGGGTATGGCTTTCGCTCCGCGAGTCTCCGGCCTCCGAAGGCTTCGGCCGTCCGCAGCTTCGCTCGCTCCTTCGGGCAACCGTTGCCGGCGATGCGGCGATCGAGGCATATGAGCTGGATCTGGTCCGTCCGGGCCAACCGACCCGGACATTGATCGTGAACGCCCATAAGCTCGATTATCTCGGATCGGACGAAGCCCGGATCGCCCTGGCGGTCTCGGACGTGACGGACATGCGCCTCGCGGCAAAACAAAAGGATGATGTCGTCCGGGAAAAGCAGGTTCTGTTGCAGGAGCTTCAGCACCGCGTGGCGAACAGCCTCCAGATTATCGCCAGCGTCCTCATGCAAAGCGCGCGCAAGGTGCAATCGGATGAGGTCCGCAGCCATCTCCACGATGCCCATCACCGCGTAATGTCGATCGCGACGCTGCAGCGCCAGCTCGCGGCGACGAAGTCGGGCAATGTGGAACTGCGGCCCTATTTCGCCGATCTTTGCGACAGCATCGGCGCGTCGATGATCTATGACCATGATCTGCTCACCCTTACCGCCACCGTCGACGACAGCATCACCACGTCGGAAGTGTCGGTCAGTCTCGGTCTGATCGTGACCGAGCTGGTTATCAACGCGCTGAAACACGCTTTTCCCGAACGTGACAGGTCGGGGGAAATTACAGTCGAATATTGGTCGCGGTCCGAGGGATGGGGGCTGACGGTCGAAGACAATGGCGTCGGCATGCCCGGGGATCACACCACGCGAAAGCCGGGTCTCGGTACCGGAATCGTTGACGCGCTGTCCAAACAGCTCGGCGCCACGGCGACCGTCACCGGCATGAGCCCGGGAACGAGAGTGGCGATTATCCACCATGCGCCAACGGCGCTTTAAGCCTGACGGCCCGTTCGGTCGGCAACTCTCTTGTCAGAAAGCGATGCTTAATGCCCGACCCAGCGGCACCACTCTTATTGTATGTCGAAGACGAGCCTCTGATCCAGCATCTCGTGACCGTGGACCTTGAAGAGGCAGGCTTCAACCTGGTGATTGCTGACAATGGTGAGCAGGCGCTGCAATTGCTTGCCACGCACGCGGCCGAACTGCGCGGCCTGGTCACCGACGTGAATCTGGGTCCGGGTCCAGATGGTTGGGAAGTCGCCAGAGCCGCACGCCAGTCGATCAGTGGTTTGCCCGTGGTTTATGTCAGCGCCGCCAGCGATCATGAATGGACGTCGCAGGGCGTGCCGGGCAGCACGATGATTGCCAAGCCGTTTGCCGCCGCCCAGCTGGTGGTTGCCATATCCTCGCTTCTGGTCGTCTCGGATTAGGGGAGCTGAACCGGTTTGATTGCGACCGGCTGAATTCAAAATGTCACCGTTGCAGCCGGATCGACAGCATCACATGAATGGATGACGGCTTTTGGGATTGCTCACGGACGCCCTAAAACGACGACATTTTGGGCGCATAGCTGTCGGATTGATCCACTTGAACGAATGGGGTGGATGGCTCCCGCTCAAGGCATCGAGGTGCCAAGGTGTGAAGGCTGTCAGGCATTCACGAGCATAAGGGAGCCACCCGTTATGGAGATTAGCACGATCGGCCTTGATCTGGCCAAGAACGTTTTTCAGGTTCACGGCGTTGATCCGGAGGGCAACGTGGTTGTCCGCAGGACGCTGCGACGAGCGCAGGTTCTGCCATTCTTCGCGAAGCTACCGCCTTGTCTTGTCGGCATGGAGGCGTGCGGCACGGCCCATCATTGGGCACGCGAGCTGATCAAGCTTGGCCACAATGTGCGACAGATGCCGGCGGCGTATGTCAAACCCTATGTGAAGCGCGGCAAGACCGACGCAGCTGATGCGGAAGCGATCTGCGAGGCGGTGACGCGTCCGACGATGCGGTTTGTGCCGGTAAAGTCGCCGGAGCAGCAAGCAGCCTTGTCAATGCATCGGGCGCGCGATCTGCTGGTCAAGCAACGCACGCAGCTCGTCAACATGGTGCGGGCGCTGCTTGCCGAGTTCGGCATCAACATTCCTCAGGGCGTTCGTCTGGCGTTGGAAATGGCGCGCAAGATCGTTGACGGTGAGGCGCCTCCCGTGCCGAGGGAAGCGGCAAAGATCGCCGGACGATTGTCGCAGCAGGCGCTCGATACCCATGCGCAGCTTCGGGAGATCGACCTGGATCTCCTCGCCTGGCAACGGACAAACGATACAGCCCGCCGCCTCATGTCGATCCCCGGCATCGGTCCGATCGGGGCAACGGCGTTAGCCGCGTCGGTCACCGACGCGAGCCAGTTCCGCTCAGGGCGGGAGTTCGCCGCCTGGTTAGGCCTGACGCCGCGGCAGCATTCGAGTGGCGGCAAAGAGAGGCTTGGGCGGATCTCCAAGATGGGGGACAAGTATCTGCGTACGCTACTCGTCGTCGGCATGACGTCGCTGATCAAAGGCGTGAAGCGAAAGCCGGAGACCGCTGATCCGCGGCTCGTGGCTTTGCTCGCGCGCAAGCCTGTACGGGTGGCCACCGTCGCGATGGCGAACCACACCGCTCGGGTAGCCTGGGCCATCATGGCGCGAGGCGAAACATACCGGGCCGGGCACCAGCCCAGGCTGGCGGCTTGATGATTTAGCTGGCTCAAACAAAGGAGATCAGCTTCACGAGGTTGCGAGAGCGATGCGATGTGATGGCGAACCGGTCAGACCGGGAGCAGGGACAACCCAGCGGACGTTCAAGGCGTCATAGCCTGTTGAACGAATTGGGACCCAGTTCGCGGATTCCATCAGGGCCAGCAGTTCTTCACCGACTGCACAAACAGGCCGAACAGAGAACTGCACCCGACCCTACGTCAGATCGTCAAATTACCCTTGCAACGCGGGAGCCATCCACAGAGAACGTCCGCTCACCGCGCATCGCTTCCGAAAGCGGTCGGACCGGTTTCCACCAATCCTGTCGATCGCTGCTACGTGAACAACGGCCGCTTTTGAAATCTGCGCTACGACCGAGATTGGGGAAAAGCAGACAGCCCACTCATGGCATTTCGGCAAAAAAGCCGTGAGTGGGCTGTTCGTCATGCATTGTCATAGTGGGACTATGAAAGATTCGTCGAGTTGATACCCAACAATGCCTGCAATGGCGCGTATGGATCACAGCTCTCCGCCATGACAAATCATACAAAGGACTTGGCAGAAAATGCCTCGGCGCGTCCCCATGGGAACGACCAATAGGTAAATCCCACAAGGCGGCGCGTGTGCCGTATTCGGGTAAGTCGAGGCATTGGAGAATTGTCTTGATCGCCACACATGTACCGCGTCACGTCGTCGTCCTGGGGCATCCCGCGACCGACAGTTTCAATCATGCAATCGCCGAGAAATATTGCGCTACGGTGAGGGCATACGGGCAGGAGGCGGTGTTGCGTGATCTGTACGCGCTCGACTTCGACCCCCGCCTGCACTTGGGGCATCTTCCCGGGCGCCAGACGCGTTCGATGTCCGGCGACGTAGCCGGCGAGATCGCCTTATTGCGCGATGGCGATGCGATCGTGTTCGTCTATCCGTTGTGGTTCGGCATGCCTCCGGCGATCATCAAAGGATATGTCGATCGCGTCCTTGGGGAAGCGCTCACACCTCGCGACATCACGCGTCATATTCCCGATGCAGTCCTGCAGGATAAATGGTTCGCCACCCTTTCAACCTCGGCGACCACGCGTCCCTGGCTGGATGAACAAGGTCAATTGGAATCGCTGCGCAATGCATTCGATCGCTATCTGTTGAAGATTTTCGGGATGCGCGACGGCGGTCACACGCATTTCGACGCAATTGTCGAAGACCTTCAGGAGGAGCACGTCCGTCAAACGCTGTCCATCGTGGAGGAGCAGGCGCGCAGGCTGTGCAAGGAATTGGCCGCTGGCCGGAGTACCTCGCCAGCCGGCGCGTTGCTGGGGGCGGACGCCGAATAGAATCTCCACGGCCGCAATGTCGGGCTGTTTCTCGACCAGCAGACGCGCTCATCCCGGTGGTGATCGAGAAATGGGCGGAACTAGGTGTTTTCCGATTCTCCGGCGGGCTTCGATTATCCGGTAAGCCACGAGACCAGGCACCCGATCTACGGATCAAACGCCAATGCTTTGCTGGAGGACGCCGCCTTGACCGATCTCGCCGAACGAAATGACGTCGGAAAATCGACATTAGCCCCAGCCGATGGCTCAGGTGATTGGAGTGACGACCTGACGACCCGCAGCGGATATCGATTCCATGTTCGCCCAGCCGTTCCTGCAGACGAGGCTGGGCTGGCAGAGTTCTTCACGCACGTGACCGCGGACGATCTGCGTTTTCGGTTCCTGACCGCGATACGCAAGGTGAGCCATGAGCAATTGGCGAACCTCGTCAATGTCGACCATCGCCGCACCGAGAATTTCCTGGCCATCGATCCGGAGGCCGGTTGCATCATTGCCACTGCTATGATGGCGGCCGACAAGGCGCTTGCGAGTGCCGAGGTTGCGATCGCCATTCGCAGCGATTTCAAGGATCGCGGTATCAGCTGGATGCTGCTCGAACATGTGGCCAAGTTCGCTGGGGCCTCAGGGATCAAGACGCTCGAATCGATCGAAAGCCGCGACAATCACCAGGCCATCGAACTCGAACGCGAAATGGGCTTCAAAGCCCATTCCAGCGCTGGCGACCCGACGGTCGTTGTCGTCAGCGCCACCCTCTCCCCACCGATCGCCTGAAACCTTTCCACGCCCCGGCCGTGTGACCGGGAGCCGAGTTTGAAACAACCATCGCCGCCGGCTTTGCCGCGGCGGCTGAATTCCCAGGAACATTGCCATGGCCAACACCATCCTTTCGCCTGACGCCCGCGCCTTGGCCGCAGAGCGTGCCGCCGAGCCCGTGATCCACCACACGCCGACCGGATTTTCGGATCACTTCGCGCTCGGCTTCACCAAGCTATTGCGGTTCAGCGCGGACACGTTCTTCGCTAAGCGCTATGGTCACCGCGCCATCGTTCTCGAGACGGTTGCGGCCGTGCCTGGCATGGTCGGGGCAATGTTCACTCATCTCACCTGTCTGCGCCGCATGCGCGACGACCAGGGTTGGATCCGGACCCTGATGGAGGAAGCCGAGAACGAACGCATGCATCTGATGACCTTTATCGAGATCGCCAAGCCGACTTGGTTCGAGCGCATGGTGATCCTTGCGGTCCAGGGCGTGTTCCTCGTCGGCTTCTCGATTCTCTATCTCCTTTCGTCGCGGACCGCTCACCGCGTGGTCGGCTATTTCGAGGAGGAGGCGGTCACCAGCTACACGCTCTATCTCCAGGAAATCGACGAAGGCCGCTCGCCCAATGTCCCGGCGCCCGCGATTGCAAAACATTATTGGCAGATGGCCGACGATGCGACCCTGCGCGATGTGGTCCTCGTTGTTCGCGACGACGAAGCGCATCACCGCGACATCAACCACGGTTTCGCCAGCAGCCTTGGCGGTTCGCCGGGCGACCCGGCCGGCATTGCGCCCTATCCTGCGCATGCGACCGATCTTCGGGCGGGGGTCTGAGGCGCACGAGTCGGCGTGACCCACCATCTCACTCAGGGGACATCCGCTGCGACAACCGTGAGCGGCTGCCCGGTTCCGGCCGCCTTCAATGTATCGCGGGTAACCAACATAGTCGTCCCCGCTTTCAGGATGGTCGCCAGCGATGTGCGGAATTGCGCAGGAAGCTGTCCCCGGGCCTGCTCTTTAGCGGTCAGTTCCGTCTCAGCCGGCGTTGGCTGCCCAGGCAGGGGAATCCGGAACCAGTGCTGCCCGGTTGCGTCGATCGACTGGAGCGTGAACGCCTGCGTCACCGTTACTGGATCGTCAAGGACGATGGCGCTCGACCCGATTTCGACGCCGTTGCGCAGCACGACCAGACGCTGATCGCGTCCACTGACCACGATCGACACCGGGCCTGTGGCAGACCGTTCCGGATGCCAGTCATAATCGACTCTGACATCGTCTTCTCCGGTCAGTATCGGCGGCACGGAGACGGCGACCGGGACGGTCGATGCCTCGGTGATCACGACGGTCATGCCGAGCCTGGTCAATCCATAGAGCAGTTTCGCGAAGGCGGCAGGCAAACGCACACAGCCATGCGACGCCGGATAGCCCGGGAGGTTGCCGGCATGCAGCGCGATGCCGCCCCAGGTCAGCCGCTGCATGAAGGGCATTGGCGCATTCGAATAGATGTTCGACACATGGTCGACATCCTTTTGCAGGATCGTGAAAACGCCTGTCGGCGTGCGGTGCCCTGCCGCACCAGTCGATACGGTCGACACGCCGATCGGGAGGCCGTTGCGGTAGGCATAAGCGCGCTGTGTCTTCAGGTTGACGATAACCGTGACCGGACCCGCCGGTGCAATGCCAGGAGCCCAGAGATACTCGCCCGGCTTGAGTTGTTCGATCTGCCCATCAACTTCCACCGGATAGGACTGCGAGATCGCCGCCGTTGCGGTGCTGAGCGCGAGACATGCGGCGAGCTTCCGCATGAACTTCACGCAAGGTCTCCGACGGTCGACATGATCATTGGACGAGCCGCTGCCGCCGAACGCATGCCGGCAGCCATGGCGTTTGGATTTGCAGCATCGCACCGCAGAACCGCCAGGTTCGGCACGGGTCGACGCAGTGCGATCAAGGCTCGCTCATAATAATTTGCAAGGGCCCGGTGGGAGGCGCGGGCGCAATCGCTTGCCGCGGCCCGCGCCATGTCGAGCGATACGGTCACGCGCTTCTGCAAATATGCCGCTTCTGCATTGTCGATGTACACATGATGTCCCTTGAACAACCGCATCGGCCTCTCCCGACGGGAGCACCTTGTCTAATCCGCAGGGGCTGATTGGTCTGGCCTCGGATAACACTTACCTCGGGGCTGGCCGGCGCCTGCCCGTCCGGGACGTGCCGATGGCCGTTTTCCGCTTTCGGGTCGCAGTATTCCGCGTCGGCCAGGCCGTCGCTGATTGGGCGGACGCGCCTGTGGGGCCTGCGTAGTTTCCGAGGCTGACCAACATCCGGCACGGGGCCTATGTGCGACTGAGATCAGCAACGGGCCCGCTGATCCCCATATTCGCTTCTTTCCGGCATCGCTTCGAAAGGTCGCGATTGACCATCGGAATGTGCGCCATGAAACCGCCAAGACCGGATCAAGCCAGCCATGGACGGCATGTGGTCATTCTCTGCCACCCGGCTCCCGAGAGCTTCAACCATTCCATCGCTGACACCTACTGCAACGTCGTGCGGGCGAACGGGCACGAAGTGGTGTTCCGGGACCTGTACGCGATAGGCTTCGATCCGATCCTTCAGGCCAGCGAGCGTCCCGGACCTGGCTTTGTGCCGTCGCCCGATGTTGCGCATGAGCTTGCGACAATTGCCGGCGGCGACGTTTTTGTGCTCATCTACCCGATCTGGTTCGGCACCCCGCCGGCGATGATGAAGGGTTATGTCGAACGCGTGCTGGGCTCGGGCATTGGGCCGGATGCTGTCCAACATCGCCTGCCGACACCGTTGCTCGGCAACAAGCGCCTGCTGAGTTTCACCACTTCGGCGGCGACCAATGGCTGGCTCAACGAACAGGGGCAGGAACAGTCGCTTCGCGATGTATTTGACGACTATCTGGCGCACGCCTTCGGCATGCACGCGCAGTCGCATGTCCGTTTCGATCATATCACCGATGACCTCAGCGAGCGCTTCGCGCTGCAATATCTGCGTGACGTTGAGGATCGCGCGAGGCGAATGTGCGCCGAGGTTGCGTTCGGCGACGAAGCGCTGCTCGCTGATGCCGGACTCGTCGGGTTATTCGCGCAATGAACCTCTTTGCCCCAACAGCTCCAAGCCGCCCGACAACGGAGACCGGCAATCGAGCGGACCCGCGCCGACCTCTGGCTCCGGAATTGCTGCGCCGCATGGATGCATATTGGCGCGCGGCCAATTACCTGTCCGTCGGCCAGATCTATCTGCGCGATAATGCGCTGCTCGAGCGCCCTCTGGCGATCGAGGACATCAAGCCTCGGTTGCTCGGCCATTGGGGTACGACGCCCGGTCTGAATTTCCTCTATGTCCACCTCAACCGGCTGATCGTCGAGCATGATCTGAACATGATCAACGTCATCGGACCCGGCCACGGCGGACCGGGACTGGTCGCCAATACCTATCTGGAAGGCTCGTACACCGAGCGCTATCCGGCAATCGAGCGCAGCCGGAGCGGGATGCACCGGCTGTTCCGGCAATTCTCCTGGCCCGGCGGGATCCCCAGCCATGTCGCGCCTGAAACCCCAGGGTCGATTCACGAGGGTGGGGAGCTCGGTTATTCGCTTGCCCATGCTTATGGCGCCGCGTTCGACAATCCCGATCTGATCGTTGCCTGTGTGGTCGGCGACGGTGAGGCCGAAACCGGCGCGCTGGCGACCAGCTGGCATTCCAACAAGTTTCTCAATCCGGCACGCGACGGCGCAGTGCTGCCGATCCTCCATCTCAATGGCTTCAAGATCGCCAATCCGACCGTCCTCGCCCGGATCGATCCGCACGAGCTGAGCGATCTCTTGCGCGGCTATGGCTACGATCCCTTTTTCGTCGAGGGCGATGATTCCGCCGAAATGCACCAGCTGCTGGCCGGTTCGCTCGACCGGGCGCTCGCCCGCATCCAGGAAATCCAGGCGGCCGCACGTGTCCCCGGAGCCGCTCCCGAACGTCCTCGCTGGCCGATGATCGTGTTCCGGACACCCAAGGGCTGGACTGGCCCGAAGGTTGTCGACGGCAAACCGGTCGAAGGCACCTGGCGGGCGCACCAAGTGCCGATCGCCAATTTCACGGATCCCGAGCATCTGCGCCAGCTCGAGGCATGGATGCGCAGCTACCGGCCGGCGGACCTGTTCGACGAGCACGGCAGATTCCGCGACGACTATGCGTCGCTCGCGCCGACCGGGCACAGGCGGATGGGCTCGAACCCCCATGCCAATGGCGGTGAGCTGCTCCAGCCGTTGTCGCTTCCCGATTTTCGCGATTATGCCGTGCCGGTATCAGTTCCGGGACACGTGAGGGCGGAGGCCACCCGCATCCTTGGCTCCTATCTGCGCGACACGATGCAGCGCAATCTGGAGTCGGTGAACTTCCGGCTGTTCGGCCCCGACGAGACTGCCTCGAACCGGCTCGACGCGGTGTATGAAGTCTCCGGCAAGGCCTGGATGGCGAGGACCGAGGAGATCGATACCGATCTCAGCGCCGACGGACGCGTGATGGAGATACTGAGCGAGCATCTCTGTCAGGGCTGGCTCGAGGGCTATCTGCTGACCGGCCGCCACGGCCTGTTCTCCTGCTACGAGGCGTTCGTCCATATCGTCGATTCAATGGTCAACCAGCATGCCAAATGGCTGAAGGTCACCAAGAAGATTCCGTGGCGCGCGCCGATCGCCTCGCTCAACTACCTGCTGACCTCGCATGTCTGGCGCCAGGATCATAACGGCCTGTCGCATCAGGATCCCGGCTTCATCGACCATGTCGCCAACAAGACCGCAGATGTCGCGCGCATCTATTTGCCACCCGACGCCAACTGCCTGCTGTCCGTCGCCGATCATTGCCTGCGCAGCCGCGGCTATGTGAATGTGATCGTGGCGGGCAAGCAGCCGGAATGGCAATGGCTCGGGATCGACGAGGCGGTGCGGCACTGCACGACCGGTGCCGGTATCTGGCATTGGGCGAGCGATGAGGGCGAGCCCGATATCGTCATGGCGTGCGCCGGCGACGTGCCCACGCTTGAGACGATGGCTGCGGTCAGCTTGCTGCGCCACTATGTGCCGGACATCCGCATCCGGGTCGTCAATGTCGTCGACCTGATGGTCCTGCAGCCGCAATCGGAACACCCGCACGGGCTGGACGACCACGCGTTCGATGCGCTTTTCGCCACCGACAAACCGGTGATCTTCGCGTTCCACGGCTATCCCGCGATGGTGCACAAGCTGACCTATCGCCGGACCAACCACGCCAATATCCATGTGCGCGGCTACAAGGAGGAAGGCACCACGACGACGCCGTTCGACATGGTCGTGCTCAACGACCTCGACCGCTACCGCCTGGCGCTGGATGCGATCGAGCGGGTGCCGCGACTGCATCACATCGTCGATCGGGAGCGCAATCGCTACTGGACGACGATGGAGCGTCACAAGCTCTACATCGCCGAATATGGCGACGATCTGCCGGAGGTGCGCGACTGGCAATGGCTGCGGTGATCGCCGATGCTCGCTCCGTGGTCCTTGCGTTCAACAGCGGGTCGTCGTCGCTCAAATTCGGCCTCTTTGAAATGGGGCGCGGGGTACCCAGGGAACTGGTTGCCGGCAGCTTCGAGACGACCGACGACCACGGCGCCCTTTTCGATTCTGTCGACGCGGCGCTTGGTAGGGCTGATGCGCCGGCGCCAATCGCGATCGGCCATCGGGTGGTGCATGGCGGGGCGGACCGAAATGCCCACTGCCTGATCGACGATGCCGTCATCCGTGACCTCGTCAGCGCCTGTGCGTTCGCACCGATCCATGGCCCTGCCGCCCTTGCGCTGATCAAGGCCGCGCGCACGCGTTATCCGACACTGCCGCAGGCCGCCTGCTTCGATACGGCGTTTCATGCGGGCATGCCCGATGTGGCGAGGATACTCCCCATTCCCGGCGTCTTTCGCGCACCCGGCGTCCGGCGCTATGGTTTTCACGGGCTGTCGTGTGAATCCATCGTCCGACAGCTTGGGCCCGATCTGCCGGCACGGCTGGTCATCGCCCATCTCGGCAATGGCGCGAGCGTCACCGCCGTGCGGGATGGCCGGTCGATCGACACCAGTATGGGGCTCACCCCCGCCGGCGGCGTGGTGATGGCGACGCGGAGCGGGGATATCGACCCTGGTGTCCTGCTCTATCTGCTGCGCGAAAAAGGCCTGGACGGTGCCGCACTGGAACAGCTCATCGACCATCAATCCGGCATGCTGGGCGTGTCCGGCCTGTCCGGCGACATGCGTGTCCTTCACGAGGCCGCAGCAGATAATCCGGACGCGGATCTGGCGGTCCGATTGTTCTACCAATCCGTCCGCAAGCAGATCGGCGCGATGATCGCGGTCCTTGAGGGGATCGATATGCTAGTCCTGACCGGTGGGATCGGGGAGCACGACACATCGGTTGGCGATGCGCTCCGCCGGCAACTGGCGTGGAGCGGCACGGAAATCCGTGTCCTGCGATCGCTGGAAGACGAGCAGATCGCGCTGCACACGGCCAGCCTTGCCGCCTGATCGCGGGATAGCGACCTACACTCCGGAAGCCCCGCGACGATACGCTAGGCGATGGTGAGCATGTTGACGACGCTGACCGCACCGGCTGCCTGCAACGCGGTCTGTTCGGCCACGTCGCGTTCGTGAATCGAGGAGACGCTGCCGGTCAGGCGAACCGTGCCGCCATCGACCGCGACCATGACGGTATCGCGATCCAGGAAGGCCGAGCGATGCAGGGCGCTGCGAATGCTCTCGCGCACGTCGAGCACATCGACGCGAGGCTTGACCGTGATCATGTTCACCACGCCGACGACACCGGCGATCGGCCGCACATTCCGTTCCGCCGCATCGCGTTCGAAATGCCAATCCACTTCGCCGAGGAGGGTGATCCACCCGTCTTCGACGCGCGGAATGATCGCGCCCTGCGGAATCGCCCCGTCGGACCCCAGTCGCAAGCTGGCAGCCGCGGCGATGTCTTCGTCGTGAAACTTGGTGCTGCCGTTCAGCACCACCTCAACATGTTCGACGATCGCCTGGACACCCTTGACCCTGCTCACGGCGGTTTCCGCTGCATGTTTGCCGAAGAAGCTGGTCGTATGCCCGGTCAGCGTCACCACGCCGTCCTTGACGGTGACGCCGATCTGGCCGGCCGGTACGCTCGGATCCCAGCTCAATTCAGCGACTATATCTCGTTGCAGATCGGTATCGCAGCTCGTGGGGGCAGTCATCAGCGAATACTTTCTCGAAAAAAGACGATCGATCCTGTCGACGCCATGATGATTATGCCCGATCGCTGTCGCCCGATACGCTCGGAAACTACGCAGAGTCCCACGGCGCGATATGGAGCCGGCCGCGCAATCGGCCCCAGCCGGTTCAACCGGGCTTCCCGAGCGCGCAGGGGCGGGGCCTTTTCCGGACGATGACACGCATCATGAACAAGCGTGGCAGTAAGGGCAGCCAGAGAGTGAGCCCGCGTAGCATCAGGGGCGCCGCGAACGCTGTCTCCAAGCACGCCTAAAAGGCTAAGTGCCGGTGTCGACCAGGTCTCGAAACTGCCGAGGCCAAGCGGCACAGGGCCGAGCGTGACGATCATCGAGGCGGCCATCACCGTGATTAACGCGATCAACGCCTCGCCGGCGAGGTGCCACTGGTTGCGGACCAATGCGCGGCGTTCGAGCACCGGTGACAAGCGATGACTCGCGCGCCAGGTCAACATTCCCGCGTTCAGCGTTTTCCGCCATCGATGCCGCAACCTCGTTGAGCGTTTCTTCAACTAGCTCAAACCCATCAGAGCCGTCGCCGACAGATCCAAAAAGCACAATGCCAACTATGTCGCTCTCGTCAACGGGCCATAACATTGCCAATTAGGGGCGCGGCGAGGCGAATGCCTCGGCGACATAAAACGTCCGCGATGTCGCGGGAGCGATATGATCGCTGGTCCTTTTTAGGCGGCGACCCAGACGTCGCTTCAGGTCATGCGTCGCGTCAAAAAGGCGATCCACGAGGCTTGGCGTCCTGGCCTGACGCGCTGGGCCATCTCCCGTTATCGCTTCGCCCGCTGTACCGGCGACGGCGGTCAGGTCGGGCGTCAATGTCAGGAGGGGTTCTTCACAGTCAGTGCTTGTTGGTATGGATTTCGATGGGATGGAGACCGATGCGATGATCTCTGCCGCTGCGGGGGGCATGCCAGGACATTGCGCACGAGGAAAGGAGAGCGCGGCTGAAACATCGTTTGCCGGGGTAGGATATGCTGCCTCTTGGATGTTTGCCCGCGGGACCAGGATATAGGCCGCCGCGCTATCTCCGATCGGCTGGGCGGGGGGCAAGCCGGCGGCGACGATGCCCACGCGCAGCCGCCCGGTGAGCGCCGGGTCGATCACGGCCCCCCAAGCCAGTTCCACATCGTCCATCGTGCCGGCTCGAATTAACGCGATCACCTCATCAACTTCGAACAGGCCCAGATCGCCGCCGCCCGCCACGGTGACGAGCAGGCGTTGCGCCGTCGCCGGCACTCCTTCCAACAGAGGATTGTTCAGCGCCGATTTCGCCGCTTCGGCCGCCCTGTCCTTGCCAGTACAGCGCTCGCTGAAGCCCACGACCGCATTGCCGCTGGACGACAGGATCGCGCGCAGATCAGCCGCAGTGACGCGCTTCAAAGCGGTTGTACCGAGCAACGATGCGAAGTCGGTCGCGCTTTCACAGACGATCGAATCCGAGAGCCCGAGCGCGGCGCGCAGCGTGGACTCACGGCCAACGACGTCAAGCAGGTTCTGATTGCATACCGTGATCAGTGCATCGACGCTGCCGCGCAGATCGATCGAACCCATTTCCGCCGCGTGCATGCGCCTTTTGCCTTCAAAGGCGAAGGGCATGGTCGCGACGCCGATGGTCAATATACCTTTGTCGCGGGCCGCGCGGGCAATGATCGGCGCGGCACCGGTGCCGGTGCCGCCGCCAAGCCCGGCCGCGATAAAGCAGAGCGAAGACCCTTCCAGCGCACGGACAATCTCCGGCATCGCTTCTTCTGCGGCAGCGCGTCCGATCTCGGCTCGCGTGCCGGCACCCAGCCCACCGGTCAGGCTCTGCCCGAGTTGCAGCCGGCTGGCGGCCGGGACGGCGCGAAGTGCCTGCACATCGGTATTAGCGCAGATGATCTTCATGCCGCAGTCGTCGCGCCCGATCAGTTGCGCCACCGCATTGCTTCCCGCACCGCCAACGCCAAACACGGTGACGCCGGGCGTATCACAACATTCCGCCTGATTCTTCGCCATCCCAATGCTCCTGCCGCGGCGAGTCGTGCCGAGATCGGAGAGATATTCCGACAAGCAGAGAGTCGCGATCCAGTATAACTACGCGGCTGCAGCGGATCCTCGGGTCATGCGCCATCATTTGTCGGCAATATTCGACAATTTACTGTGTCGATGGAGTGGCTGTATTTAATAGTCACATGGACTACGCAATATAACGGGTCCGGGATATCACGATCGTACTTTAACGGAATTCTACGACTCGAGAGGCCTCAGTTAACCACGTTGCCATGGCGGCAATGGGGATACTAATGGACGAGCTCTTTTTTGGTAGCGCTGTGTGCGATGTGACAAGCGACGGTGAGATCCTGCTGCCGCATCACTTCGGCGAAACGATCCGGCTCCGGTCACCGGACAAAATGCTGTTCATCGGCTTGCACGAGGAAGCACAGTGCCTTGTTGCGTTCGATCGTCTCTATGCGATGCGACGGCAGTTCGACGCCGAGGCCAGCAGCATCCCGGAAGATCCGCATCGCCTGCGCCGAGATTATGGCTTTGTCGAATCGACGCTGGTCACGCCCGGCGACATGATGATCCTGCCTGCGCTGATGCGCGAGCGCGGCCATATCGGGCACTCGGTGTTGCTCGTCGCGACCGGGCGGCGCTTCGAAATCTGGGATCTGGTTTACGTGCTCAAGCGGGGCCCCTCTGATCTCATCACACTCGCGACCCACCATCTCATGGTTCATATAGGAAACGAGGTTCTCCATGCCTCTGCGCTGTCACCTGCCGAACCACACGATGATGCTCGACGTGCAGATCAATCAGGGGTTTGCCTTCAGCCGGTGCCGGCGATGCAGCCGCGACATGATCCGGTCGGCCAAGGCGCAGCCGGCAACTGAGTGGAGGGGCGTACCAAGCGGCTTTCGCGTCGTGCGCGGGTCACACGCCGCCGAATTCTGGCCAGGCAATAATGGTTCGCGGTCGCCGGCCGATCGGCACAGCATGCTGCCGGGGGATGTCCTGCGCATCGGTGGCGCGATGCTGTACTGGCGGCTGATCGATTGGCTGCGGCAGAAACGACCGCAGCGCCCGATCGTGCGCCGCCTGTCGATGAGGTGAGTTTGGCGGAGCGGAGCACAACGACCCCGCTTGTCGATGTTCATCCGCGAAGGATTAGAGCCGTTTTGGACCAGATAGTTGCCTCCATACTCATTCCAGCGCGCCTCTTAGCCCTGACGGTGCTAGCGTTCTATTCCACAAAAAAGCGCTACCGGAAGGGAAAGCGAAGAATTGAAGCGGCAACTCGCTGCGCGTCGGACGAACGCGGCAGTCGAAGAGCAGAGGATCGTGTTCGGCCTTGTCGCGGCCGCGGGACTTGTCAGCGGTATTGCGTTTACCGGATGGCTGGTCGACGTGCCGGTGCTCCAGGGCTTCGGCATTGCCGGGTACCCGATATGGCCCTTGGCGGCCCTGGGTTATTTGTTCCTCTTCGCCGGCTTCGCCGCGACCCTGCTTGACTATCGCGTGGCGCCCCTGCTGCTTGCCATACCTCTCCTGATCGCATTATTCGCGTTCACCGCACAGGCGAGCGGGGAGTTGCCGGGCGTCGGCACGCCGTTTTCCGTTGAACGCCTGGTGTGGGGCGCCGCCGGATTCCGCGACCCGCCGGCGATAAATTCGATCGTTGCGTTCGCTTTTCTCAGCACGGCACTGCTCCTGTCGGCGCATCGCGGCAACATTAGCGCGGGGCTCGCCAATCTGCTCGCTGCGGCCTCGCTGTGCGTCGGCTTGTTCTCGATGGTGCTGCTGTTCGCAATCATTCCGGCGCGCGATACCGTGACGCGAACCCTGATATCGCCCTTTCCTGCGGCGCTCGCCAACATATTGCTTGCGTCCGCCTTCCTGTTCTGGCGTCAGGGCACGCGCTGGAATCTTTTTAGGGCGCGAAACCGCCTGCGATGGCCTCTTGTCGGGCTTGTTGTGTTGCTGCCGATTCTGCCCCTGGTCGTCGTGCGATGGGTGCCGATCGCGTTCCTGGTATCGCCGCTTTCGACCGACTTGATCGCCATTCTATGTAATGTCGTCGTTGTTGGATTGCTGGTTCGGCTCTCCATCGACCGACTCGCGCATCAACAGGCCAAATCACAGGAAATCACCAGTGCGCTGGATGTCGCGGCGATCGTGCTGACCCGGCCCAACGGTGAAATCGTCCATTGGTCACGCGGTTGCGAACAGCTTTATGGCTGGTCTGCGATCGATGCGATTGGTCGACAAATGCAGGAATTGCTGCAGCCACATGGCGCAGGGGCGAATGGGCGCGAGATTTCCGGCGCTGCTTCGGTCGGCGAAATCGATTTGAGTGTCGGGTGCCGTGACGGATCGCGGATCAGAGTACTCCAGAGCACTCAGGTCGTAGAACGCCCTGGTCGTGAAGCGCTGTTCGTCGTCAAGATGCTGGACATTTCTGATCGCGTTCGCGCCGAAGAGGCACTGCGCAAAAGCGAAGCCCGCTTCGCCATCGCCGCCGAAGCACAGCGTCTTGGCGTATCCCATTGGGATATCGCGAGTGGGAAGCTTGAATGGTCGCCGGGCTCCGAGCGCAGACTCGGGCTCGAGACCGGCAGCCTTTCAACCTACGAAAAATGGGCTGCGCTGATCGAACCGGGCGACGCGGAGGCGTTGATGGACACAATCGCCCGTGCGGCAAGCAATCATGATGAACTCATCGCGTTTCGCTATCACTTGCGCCAGAATGATGGATTGACCCGGACGGTGGAAGGTTCCGCGCGGTGTTTCTATGACGCGGACGGCGTGATGGCGTCGATCGTCGCGGCCAATGTCGATATGACCGAACGGATCGAACAAGAAGCCGCATTGCGCGCCAGCGAAACGCGTTTCGCGATCGCTGCGGAAGCCTATCAGCTCGGCATATCCGACTGGAACGTCGTGACCGGGCAATTGGAATGGTCTTCCGGGTCCGAGCAGCGACTAGGCCTGGAACCCGGCAGCCTGAGCAGTTTCGCACTGTGGGAAGCACTGGTCGAGCCGGAGGATACCAAGGGGGTGATGGATTCGGTTGCCCGCGCGGCGGCCAATCACGACGAGCGGATCACCTTCCAGTATCGCTTCAGACAGCCGGACGGCGCCATGCGCACGATCGAAGGGACCGCGAGGCTGATCTATCAGGAAGATGGCCAGCTTGCCTCGGTCGTCGCGGCCAATGTCGACGTCACCGAACGCTATGAGCGCGAAGCGGCGCAGCAATTGCGGTCGATCATTGACGTCATTCCGGACGCGACGATCGTTTTCAATCTGGCCGGCACGATCCGCAGCTTCAGCGCGGCGGCCGAGCGCATGTTTGGTTGTGACAGCACCACCGCGATCGGTAGCGACGTCAAATTGTTGATCCCGGAGGTGATTGCCGCGGCGCATGGCCAGGCTCTCGCGCGTCCGTTCGATGCTGGACCGCGGGACGCCAGCGGGCTCGCCCGTGAACTCACCGCCCGGCGCGTGGACGGTGAGCCCTTTCCGGTCGAGTTGAATGTCGGAGAGGCTTGGTTTGGTGGGGAACGCATGTTCACTGGCGTCATTCGCGACGTCTCCGATCGGCATGCCACGGAACAACGGATGAGCGAGCTCAATGCCGAACTCGCCCATATCTCACGTCAGAGCGCGATGAGTGAGGTCGCGGCCGATCTGGCGCACGAACTGAACCAACCGCTCAGCGCCACCGCCAATTTTCTTGCTTCGGCGCGCATGCTGATCGAACGCGGTGAGGACAGTACGCGGGTCGCTGACTTGCTCAAAATGGGCGAGGATCAGACGTTGCGGTCGGGTGAGATCATCCGACGGTTGCGCGACTTCCTCGCCAAGAGTGAAACCGAAATGCGTGCTGAATCGCTTACCAAGACGGTTCGCGAGGCAGTCGATCTGGTCCTGTTCGGCACCGCCCAGTTCGGAATCAAGTTGAGCTACGACCTCGACCCCGCTGCCGACATGGTGTTCGCCGACCGTATTCAGGTACAGCAGGTTATGGTGAATCTTCTGCGCAACGCGGTCGATGCGCTGCGGGAGCAGCCGACCGGCGCGCGTGAGATCGTCATCGCTTCGCGTCGGGTGGCGGATGGCATGAACGAGCTTTCGGTGAGCGACAATGGCCGGGGTTTGCCCAAGTCAATCGGCGGCGAACTCTATTCGCGGTTTGCGACGACCAAGTCGGGTTCCGCCATGGGCATCGGCCTGTCGATATCGCGGCGCATTGTCGAGGCACATGGCGGCAAGCTGGTTGCGATGGACCGTATCGGCGGTGGTGCGGAATTCCGCTTCACGCTGCCGGCGCTCGAAGAAGTGGAGGAGTTGGAGGGATGACACGCACAATCTATCTCGTCGACGATGACGACGCGGTGCGCGCGTCGCTTCATACCTTGTTGTCCCTGCAAACTAATCTGGTGGTGCGCAGTTTCCGCAGCGGCGACCAGTTTGTGGCGGAGGTGCCCGATCTCGATCCCGGCGTCTTGCTACTCGATTTTCATATGCCGGGGGCCAGTGGACTCGATGTGCTGCAGGCAATCCGCGATCAGGATGCCAAAGCGTTCGCGACGATCATCGTTACTGGCGAGGGCAATGTAGGGCTTGCGGTGCAGGCGATGAAGGCGGGCGCGATCGACTTCATTGAAAAGCCCTATCAGGCCGAATTATTGCTCACCGCGATCGAGGGCGCGTTTGCCAGGCTGACGGAGGACAGTGCTGCTGCTGCACATATGCAACAGGCCGCGGCCAAGATCGCTGCACTATCGCCACGTGAGCGCGACGTGCTGACCGGACTTATCGAGGGACGGGCCAACAAGGTTATCGCTCACGAACTCGAAATCAGCCCGCGCACGGTCGAGATCTATCGCGCCAATCTGATGACAAAACTGGGCGTGCGTAATCTGCCCGAGGCATTGCGCATCGCTTTTGCAGCAGGGCTCATTCCGCCGGGATAAGCCGCGAATCGCAGCGCCAGTCCGCGAGCGTTTCCACGACACGTGAAAGTGCATCGCCTAAACCGACCATTCGGACCTGGTCATTGTCCAATGGCGCCGCTGCCTCGGCAATGATGATGATCCCTTTCCAGTGTCGCGTTGCAAGCAGCTCATCGAGCCGGCCATCAAGGCTTTCCAGGTCGATGATCAGGATCACCGGCGGACGCGCGTGCCGGCGGATCGCGGGTTGTTCAAATGACCCTTCCAAAGAGAGAATGCTCTCCCCCAGCATCGACAAACGCCCGATCAGGGCGCTGCGCAGGCCGAGGTCGCGAACCACCAGTGCCAGCAGATCATCTTTCGCTTGGACGACCTCCCGCATCTTAAGGCCCCCGGACGCATCGTTTTAGCGACGCCATCACGAGCGGCTCGCTCGGGAAAATACCTATTGGTGGCCGTGACGACGCCATGCTGGAATGGCACTCAAATGTTCTCGATGAAATTGTCCCGCATCCTGAACCGCTATGGGTATCCACTATATTGCACCAGGCGGCGTTCCACTGTAGATTTCGCCATCGTCTTCTTACCCAAGCGGCATAGGCGACTGAGAGCCGTGGCGCTCTCGCCCCGAGCTGGAAGACGTTATGCCCCACTATTTCTTCGATATCGTGGACGGTGAGGATTTGCCCGACTTGCAGGGATCTGAATGGCCCGATTTGGCCGCGGCGAGAATGGAGGCGGTGCGGTATTCGGCCGAGGTCCTCAAGGAGATGCCAGAACGCTTCTGGAACTGTGAAGCCTGGAAAATGACTGTCTCCGATGCTGACCGGGTCATGTTGTTCACCCTGAAGTTTCTGGCCGAGAGTGCGGAGCCTTTGACGGCCTAGTCGCCTGTGGGATGACCGGCATCGGCTGGTGTTTGAATTTGGCCGATGCGGTTACGTTGGTCAGCCGCGCCGTTTTTTTCAGCGTGCGCACGAACAACGGACAGGCGCTCAGCAATTTGCCTTTGTCGAAGCACGCTGCTGCACCGCTCGTCATCGCTTCCTCCACTTCGGGTGCGCCGTCTTTGGCCGATGAGGACAGGACGATGATCGGGGGATGCGGATGTCCCTTCAATTCCTCCAGGAAAGACAGGCCGCCCAGGCCGGGCATGGCCAGATCCAGCGTTATGACATGGGGTCGGCTGGTGCGCATCAAGGTGCGGGCGTCGTCGATATCTGCCGCAATGCCGACCACCTGGCACGCCGGATCGCGTGAGATGATATGTTCGAGCATGGCGCGAATCGTGACGGAATCGTCGACGATCAGGACCCGGATGGGGATCATGTTGTCTGTCGCGATATCTTTAGGGAAGTGGTGTGGATGAAGGACGGCGCCGGGTCGCGCACCGCGCTTGAGCGCCTTATGGCCGACTGGATCTCAATCCCGTCGCCGGCCCAGTTGCGGGTACCCGGGAGCCAGCGCGGCCCCACTTCCGTGGTTTCGGCGACGAGGGGGAACAGCTCACGTTCCTCGCGATCCAGCTTCATCCGCATGCCGATGATCAGCATCTTCACGGCCTTCTGAAAATCGGGCCAACGGGCGGCTATCTCTTTGACCGTCCACATTGCCACATGCGCCTTGTAGGCGACATGGAGCTGTTCGATGCCGGTCGCGCAATCGTCGACGGCTCTGCGCGACGCCGGGTCCGGATCATTTCGGAGGCGCCGGAACAACTGCCGCTCCTCATAGGCAAGATGCTGATGCACCATTCGTGTCATCTCGCAGCGTTTCTGTACCAGTTCATCAAGATCACATGGCTCGCTGGACGAAACCAGCACGGCCAAATCCGCGCCGATTGTGCGAAGCTTGTCGTGCTCTCGGAGTAATCTCGTGAGCATCATCATTCGTCCTCTCTCGTTCGGATGAGCGGCACCGAAAGATGATGCTGTCAAATCGCTTCGTTTCGAGGCAATCGTTCGACATGGCGGCCCGCAGGCGGAAAATGCGCCCAACGCCGCTTGTCGCAGTCGTCGATGACTCGGGGGTTACGACGCGGTGCTGTACTTATACGGAGGGGAGCGGGATCCTGGCGCGCCACCTCGGCGGATAATCGGCCGCATCGTAAAACATCGGATTGCGCATCCTAGCGGCAATGGCTGTTTCCCGCCATCCGACGCACCGCTTGGCGATGCGCACTTATGTGGGAGAATGTGCCGGCGTCGATTTTGTGATCAAGCGTCGATCGGCTGAGGCTGGTTCTTTCGAGAAGCGTTTTCAAACGAAGAATGCGGTCGGGTGGCGGGGCAATCCTGTTCACAATCGTTCATTGGCTGAGTGCCGCGCGATGAGGCGCGCCTGATGGTCGATTGCGGTCCCCGCCCGTCTGAAGGCCTGCCGGTCGCCGTGCGAAACCTCGCTCAGCGCCTCGGCGCGTGTCCGCAGGGCAGGGGGGTCAATCGTCACGCTGACCCAGGCGGGGCGCATGAAACGTGCGCTGGGTTCGGACTCCTGGATGCTGTTCAGCGCCCGTCAGACCATCGCATCTGGAACATGCGATTTTGCGTGGCGCGCGCGTTTCGGTCCGATCGGCTTGATCTTCGTGTGCGACGCGCTGGAAGACGGCGTGGCACGCCTCGATGTCATGGCGCTCCGCGTCATCCCGATCGCGCGTACACCGCCCACGCCCGCGCTCGCACATGGTGAGCTGAGGCGGTATCTCGCCGAACTGACATGGGCCCCGACGCCATTCTCTCCAATCCATCGCTTCGCTGGCGTGTCGATGGCCCGGACAAGCTGGTGGTCGGTGCTGGGATTGGCGAAAGCGCTGTCGAAGTCGTCCTCACCCTAAGCGGGGAGGGGCGCATTGCCGAGGCCTTCGCACCGATCGGCCGCGCTCCGCATCGAACCGATCGCGGGGGCATTTTTCGGACGATCGCTCTCATCTCGGCCGATGGCTGCCGTTCGCCGGCGAAGTCGGCTGGGAGATTGCCGGTCGCGAAGGCGTCTATTGGCAGGGACGGATTGACGATTGGCGTATCGATTAGCCTTGGGTGTTCCACCCGCTCCAGCTGCGATCGATCGATGCGGCGATCGCGGCGACTAACGGCCGGTCGCCAATCGTGCGCTCGAATACCCGGTCGCCGTGAAGCTTGGCCTCCTTGGCCACGTCACCCGCCGGATCCTCGCCGTCGAGCAGGATCGCCTTGCCGCGCCAGCCGCTCGCGCGCATCTGCCTCAGGACGTCAAGGCCATCGCTTTCGCGCATTTCGATATCGATGACGATACACGGATAGTCTCTCGATCGCGGATCGGCGAGGAGCGCGGTGGAGGTCGGATAGGACCGCACATCGTAGTTTTCCGACCTCAGCATCAACTGGCGCGCGTGGCGAATGGCGGCATCGCCATCGACCAGCGAGACGCCGATGCTTTCGGTGGAGGGGGAGTGGCTCTGCTGTGTCATCACTTGTCCTTGTGACGAGCAGATCTGGCATGCCAGCCGGCGGCTGTCTGTACGTAGAAGGCGAGGGGTGACGCGCCTTACGCGCGCTCGTCCAACCCCGCCGAGAAAGCGATCCTGAGGACGTCCGAAAGGCTGTTTGCATGAACCTTGGCCATCAGGTTGGCGCGGTGGACCTCGACTGTGCGGGTCGCGATCCCGAGATCATATGCGATCAGCTTGTTCGGCCGCCCCAGCACCATCCCGTCGAGGACTTCACGCTCGCGCGCCGTCAGTCCGGCCAGTCGCACGACCGCATCGGCGGACGAGAGCTGTTTCTGTTCGCCCCGATCAGCGAGACGAAAAGCTTCCTCGATCGCCGCCAGCAGCGCGGTCCGCTCGAAAGGCTTTTCCAGGAATTCGATCGCGCCGGCCTTGATCGCGCGCACCGCGAGCGAGACGTCGCCATGCCCTGTCAGCATGATGACCGGCAGCGCGATGCCGAGCTGCGCCAGACGCTGCTGCACCTCCAGCCCGTCGATACCGGGCATGCGGACGTCGAGCAGGACGCAGCCTTGCAGCTGTCGGTTCGCGACTTTCAGGAGGTCGGTGCCTGACGGATAGTTCTTCACCGTGAATCCGGCCTTGCGCAGCATGAAGCCGATCGATTGACGGATGGCTTCGTCATCGTCGACGACATGAACGATGCGTTCGGGTTCAGACATCTTCGTCTCCGGCGAGAGGAACGCAGAAATGGAATGCGGTGCCACCGCCCTCGGACGCTTCGGCCCAAATCCGGCCGCCATGGGCTTCGACGATCGTGCGGCAGATCGACAGGCCAAGCCCCATGCCATCCTCCTTCGTCGTGGCGAATGCTTCGAACAGCCGCTCGCGGACAGCGGGGTCGATCCCGGCACCGGTATCGGTGACCGTGACTTTTACCCAGCCAGCACGATCAGGGGCGGTGGCGATGGTCAATTCCTTGCGCGCCGACCCGCCCATCGATTGAATGGCATTGCGGATCAGATTCACCAGCACCTGCTGGATCTGCACGCGATCGACCAGCACCCGGTCGAGACCGGCCGCGATCGTCATCATGACCGTGATCCCGGCCTCATGTGCGCCGAGCAATCCAAGGCTTGTCGCCTCGTCCACCAATTCGTCGAGCCGCTCGATGCGGAAACCGGTTTCGCCGCCATCGACGAATGCACGCAGCCGGCGGACGATGGTGCCCGCCCTGAGGGACTGAGCCGCAGCCAGCGCAAGCGCCTCGGCGATATCCTTCATCAGCACGTCGTCAGTCTCGCCGATCATATCTCGCGCGGTTTCGAGATAGTTCGCAATGGCGGTCAGGGGTTGATTGATCTCATGGGCCAGCGTGGACGCCATCGTTCCCATGGCGCTGACTCGCGAGACGTGCAGCAGTTCCGACTGGAGATCGCGCATCTGGCGTTCGGTGTCGCGCCGCCGGGTCATGTCGCGAATGAAGCCGGTGAAAATGCGTTCGCCGCCGATCGACACCTCGCCGACCGCAAGTTCGATCGGAAAGCTGTCGCCATTGCGGCGGAGCGCCGTCGCGTTTCGCACGTTGCCGATGACATGGCGAACACCGGTCGCGAGATAGGTTTTGAGATGGTCGTCATGCGCGCCTCGATCTGCATCGGGCATCAGCATGCTCACATTGCGGCCCACGACATCCGCTTCGGCATAGCCGAACACGCGCTCGGCTGCCGCGCTGAACGAGGCGACGGTGCCACGCTCATCCATGATGATCATCGCATCGGGCACTGTCGCCAGGATCGAGCGCAGATGGTGTTCGCGTCGCGCGACCGCGGCTTCTGCCGCCTTATGGTCCGTGATGTCGCGGATCACCTTGCCAAAGCCACGCAGCGCGCCAGCCTCGTCGCGCAGCGCGGTGACGGTGACGCTGGCGAGAAATTCGGATCCGTCCTTGCGGATGCGCCAGCTATCCTCCTCAAAGCGGCCTTCTTGACTGGCGCGGGCAAGATCGATCGAGGGCTTGCCCGCGGCAATATCCTCAGGTGGGTAAAATAATTCGAAATTTCGCCCGATGATCTCCGCCTCGGTCCAACCCTTGATTCGTTCCGCGCCCCGATTCCAGATTGTCACGCGCCCTTGGGGGTCGAGCATGTAGATCGCGTAGTTGGTCGCACCATCGATCAGCAGGCCCAATTCCTCGGCCATTGCGGCCTGATGGCGTGCCGTATTGTCGATTGTCGAAGCGGTGTCGCTGTCGTCCGTGCCGGTCACAGCGGTAAAAGCGTCGTCAGCCGAAGCGGGTTGCGAGCTATCATTTGAAGCGTGCGCCTTCCACCCGACCGATGCTGCGGGGGCCAGTCGCTGATCCGGGGTGCACAAACTGACGACCGGCGAAGCATCATCCTATACCAGGTTGGCCCCAAACGCGAACGCCGCCTCGCTGATGAGGACCAACCCGAGAACGCCGCCGCCAATCAAAATTCGCGTGTTGATCGTGGCGAGTGGCCTGAAACATTTCCCGAGCATCTGCGTCATCATCATCACCTGCTTTGCGATGATCGGGGAATGCACCGGTGAAGCGGCATCACCTATTGTGGTTTTCCACATTGAAGTGGGGAGCGCCGTTTAATGGCAGCATTGCCAGGTTTTACGGGTCAATTAGGCGCATCTCGTCTGGGTTGTTCACAGTTTCAAGGAATTTTACTGCGTCTCGCCGTTCAATTCCTCGATGAACTTTCCGCCACCCAAGGTCGCCATGGTGCGCCAAAAGTCGCTATTTGATTATGGCTGTTATTATAGCCAGAACCATTTTGTGCGATTTTTTCGTTATACTTCAATTCTAATTGGCGCCTTCCGTCTCTGTCTCCTGTGCGGAGGATGCGGCGCTCATGACAAATACGCTCCACGCGTCGAGCAGCAATCGGCGCAATGCCTGCGCCTTCGAGGAACAGGGCGTCTGCCTTCTGGAGCCGGGACGCATCACGGGAAAAGTCCGGCCATTCCGGCTGCTGCCAGTTTCACATCATGATCGATATATCGGCGATTTATCGATCATGGATAAACCAAATTTTGATCGATAAATGGAAAACGTTATCGATCACGGCGCGAATTTCCGCGTGCTCGATCGAGCCCATAAGCAAGCTTGATCGATCGAAATACGGTCCTCGCGAGAGTATCCGAAGTTTTTTCGCTGTTTCGCTTGGAAGCCTAAGGGTTGCGCCGCGACGTGTGCGTGATAATGTGTCTCTTGGCGAGAAGGCGATGGAAATCGCGCTTTGAAGTCAGTTGCTTGGGCGTCCATCAGGTTTCCTCTTCTGGGCACCATTGTTCTTTCGGGAACATTCGAGGACGTCAAAAAAACGGCAGATTTCTGCCGTTTTTTCAACTTCCTAAGCTGCGGACCGCCATGATTCTATCGGCGATAGCTTGAGTGCGACCACACACTCACCGCGATCTCTTCCATGAAGCCGCCAAGAGTGCCATCGTTGTCGAATATGTCCGACGCGACCAAAGTCGGATCGCCTTGGAAGCCGTCGGGCACCTCGCGAAATTGCCCGGCCGCATTACGCTTCCCGAGAAGTTCGGGAGGCATCGCTGCTTTGTCGAAGACCTCTTGCCCTGGCACCCCCTCTGCCCCGCCGGTGTCGTGGAGCCAGGTATAGGTGGCGTTTGATATGGTGCGGGCGCATGGTGCTACGTCGGCGGAACTCATCACCCACATTTGGCTTTGGCTTTATTGAACGCCTCCAGTGCCGTCTGCGCCATCACCTTCTGGCCCAGGCGATTGGGATGAAGGCCGTCGCGCGACTTGAACGCCTCTCTGAGGCGAGTCGGAGAGGTTGGATCCCGAAGAGACTCATCGATATCCATGACCGCATCCGCTGGAGCTGCATGCCGAATCCAGGCGTTTAGCTGCTGGCGCGCGCTTTCCTTGCCTTCCGAGAAATAGCCCGGAAAAT
This sequence comes from Sphingomonas sp. ERG5, assembly GCF_000803065.1. GTDB lineage: Bacteria > Pseudomonadota > Alphaproteobacteria > Sphingomonadales > Sphingomonadaceae > Sphingomonas. Next base: position 93,842 of record NZ_JSXI01000069.1, on the reverse strand, counting down.
CGGCGTCATGAAAAGGTGGAAGAGTGGCGATGACGACGCAGATCGCGCGTTGATGCGTCATCGCGATTGCCTTTGTAAATGCACGCTCAAGCTCTTGTCCGCTCGGCGCACGCGCTGGAGTCTCCAGCAGTTTTGATCCCAAAGTCACACCCGGGAATCCGAGATCATTGAGGCCAAATTCGAGAAACACATATTTGAGATGCTGAATCGTCAGCCCATCGGATCGCAAGCGCTTGAGGCCGCTTATGCCAAGCCCGTCACGCTCAAGTCTCGAACCGGCGCGACCCAGGTTAAGAACAATCAGGCGCTCCGACAGCGTTTTGGAAACGATCCACGGCCATGTCTCGCGCTTGGTGCTGATATCCCCATCGCCGTCGGTAAGGGAGTCGCCAATAGCGATCGCCACGTTTGCTGCTTGCCTTGGGTTCACCAGCACGCGGTCGACAAGTCTCCAGGGTTGGGCTCGGTCGGATGGTCTCGTCCCGCTGCCCGATGCACTCTCGCCGCTATCGGAAGTTGCCGGCGGGTCGAGCGTGATATCATGAAGCGGGGCCTCTTCGAGAGATTGCCTCAATGTAAAACTGATCGAGAGTCTGTCTCCTGCGCGCACGAGCAATTTCATGGGGTCGCTGAAAGTCGCTTCCCCGGGGGAGATCATCGTTCCCCTTCTTCTCCCAAAACTGAGGGCCAGCCTTTTCCCGACAGCCTTTCCATTCGACACGGAGGCGATGGACGCTTCCACAATGTCCAAACGCTTCACATTCAAGATGTTGGAGAATCTCAACCTGACTTGGGTGCCTGAAAGAGCCAGGTCGACTGTTTCATACTGAGTCCGCGGCTTCTTTCCGGTCGCCAGGTTCTCCGGTTCAGCCGCATCCAAGGTCGTCGCCCAGGCAGTGACAAAGCCGGTCGGTTCCTGAGCGGCGTGCGGGCCGATCGTCACACGAGCTTCCGATTTCGCAGGCCATAATATCTGAGCAGCGAGGAGAAGCCCGAGCAGAACGCGTTTCATGTTCGCCACTCCAATTGGCTCAGATGCCAACTCCCGATAGATCGCGGTGAAATCCAGCTACAGGCTGGGCTCACTGACAAACGTCCTTTGGAAAAGCTCGAGGTCAGCCAGGTCGATATCTGAGATCGCCCAGAATGCGAGGCCATTCTTCGTCCAGCGGACAACACTATAGCCCTCATGCTTACTGCTCATGCTAACCGGTAAGGAGAGCTTTCCCGCCGGTAGAACGAAGACGTTGATCGTATGCAGCCGCCGCCGGTAGACGATCGCCGCAGCCTCATGGCCGTCGACATAGTCGAGCCGCCCGCCAACCAGCGGGAAGCCTTTCGCCGCCAGTTCGGGAACTGGCGGCGCGAAATCGATCTTGCCATTGAACCAGGGCTTCACGACGTGACGATTGGACGTCGCGATATCGGTCAAATGACTACTGAGCGACAACGATCGGATATGGCTGTCGATCAACTGGTCCTCGGTATTCGAGCGGATGAGCTGCGGCAGCGCAAAGAGTAGCGCCGCGCTGAGCGCGAGACCTGTCGCCAGTCCGCCCCCCCAGTTTCTGTTGATCGCCATCACGCCGGCGCTGGGGTGGAATTCGGGCGTTCGCTCGACCGGACGTCGCGCAGAAGGACCGGGCGCGGCCTGAGCTTCAGCGTCGATCAGTGCGTCAATGCGCGACCGCAAACCTTCGGGGGCGCGGTAGCCGGGCTCGGCACTTGCCAGAATTCCTCGTACCGCCTCGATCCGCGCCAATTCATCGGCACAAGCGGTGCAGCTCCGTAAATGCGCTTCGAGCGCGACAGCGTTGGCGGCGTCGAGCTCTCCATCGACATGTGCTTGCAGCAACAATAGTTTGTCGTCGCACGCCGTCATGTTCGCGCCTCCCACGTTTCGCCACTTTGCGGCAGGAGAAGTGCGCCGAGCATGGCCCTTGCGCGGGCGAGGCGCGACATGACGGTGCCAATTGGAACTCCGGTGATCGTGGCGATTTCCTTGTAGCTCAGTTCGTCCAGCTCGCGCAGAACCAATGTCTCACGGAATGGTTCGGGCAAATCCTCAATCGTCCGGCGCAGCATGGCGGCATCGCTGCGCCGTGCCGCCCGATCCTCCAGCTGTTCGACCTGGCCCATTACGGTCGCGCACTCGTCGATCGCTTCGACCGGTTCGGCGCCGCGTAACGGATCCCGCCGCGCCGCGACGGTATCGAGATAGCAATTGCGCACGATCGCCAGCAGCCATGCCTTGGGATTGTCGCCGCGCCATCTGTCGAACCCGCGAAAGGCGCGAAGGAAAGCATCCTGCACGACATCCTCAGCGATCGCGCTGTTGCGGCTGAGGTACCGCGCATAGCTGTAGGCGGCGTCCATATGGGGCAGCATCACAAGCCGGAAGTGCTCGGTCCGCAACGCCTGATCGCGTTCCTGGGCTCGTTGCCGACCGCGCAGGGCAGACACCAGGCGGGGACGGAAGAATCCGCGGCCGTTCATGGTCGTCCTGCCTTGCATGCCAGCATCATCGTCAGCCCGCCTTTACGACGATCTTGCCGGTCATATGCGGATGAAGCGAACAGAAATAGGCATAGTCACCAAGCTTGGTGAAGGTGAAGCTGTATTTGTCGTCCGTATCGAGCGCAGCCGAGTGAAAGCTCCGGTCGTTGGCAGTGACGGTGTGCGGATCCTCATCGACATTGGTCCAGGTGACGGTCGTGCCGGGCGCGACCGTCAGGACCTGCGGGCTGAACGCAAACCCCTTGATGGATACCGCCTGCGTTTTGGCGGGGGCCGCGATCGCGGTGCGCGTCGTGACCAGTCCGATCACCGGCGTTGAAAGGGCAAGCAGCAGCGCAACATGGCGCAAGGATTTGGACAAACTTGTCATTATTGACTCCACGGAAATGATCAGGGGGATCGTTCAGGCGAATGACTGGTCGATCAGTGCGATCGGTTCGTTGCCGCGCACGAAGCGTGCGGTACGGATGCCGAGCATTGAGGGAAGCTGCTCCGTCGGGACTTTCAGGGGGCCGGGCGACGGAGCAGCTCCCGGCGCGGGCTGCGGATAGGCGGTCGAGCGCGCCGAGTGGAAAGAGACATTGCCTTCCACCTTCTGGATAATCTGGTGGATATGGCCATTGAGGACAGTGACCGAGCCGAAGCGCTTGAGGAAGCCAAGCGCCTGCGCGCTGTCGTCGGTGCCCCAACCCCATTGTTCGTAGACGGTCCACAAGGGGATATGGCCGAACACGACGATCGGCGTGCTCGCCGACTGGCCGGCAAGGTCCTTCTTCAGCCAGGCGAGTTGGTCGTCACCGATATGCGCCATGCCGCCGGGCTTGAGATTGGCGACATTGTTGAGCGCGACGAAATGCACACCATTATGGTCGAAACTGTACCAGCCGGTGCCGAGCGTGCCCTTGCCGTAATGCGCGAGATAGGTCTTGCCCTGGCCCTCGTCGAGAAAGTCGTGCTCGCCCGGGACATGGAAGATCGGCGCCCCGAGATCGCTCAGAATCTGCTTGGCGTCGTCGAACTGCTCGTCCTTGGAAAGGTGAGTGATGTCGCCGGTGTGAATGATGAGATCGGGCTTCTGCGTGAGCGCCTTGATCTTGGCGACCGCCTCGAGTGCGGTGCCGCGCACATTGGGATTGGCGGGCTTGTCGAAACCGAGATGCGTGTCGCTGATCTGCAGGAAGGTGAAGGGCTTGGTTTTGCCCCTGGCCAGCGGCGCGGCCAGCGCTGCATCGAGGCTGATCGACGAGGCGATCCCGCCGGTGAGTGTATAGAGCGCGCCCGTACCGGCCCAACCGGCGCAGTGGCTGAGCAGGCTGCGCCGGTTCATGCCTTCTTCGATGTCGTCGGTCATCATCGTCACCCCAATGATAGATGTTCAACGAGGAAGACCGGCCGTCGCGGCGCGATATTCCCCAGCGGCGAATTTATTCTTCGGTGGATCGCTTGCGCGCCGGCAGCATCGAGCTGAACACGCCGTCGCGAAGCACGATACCGTGCAGCAACGCAGCGCAGGCATGCAGGCCGACAAGCACGAGCAGCACCGTCGCGGTTGTCTCATGGATGTCATGGAAAAGGTGCGTCAGCGCCTCGTCGCGTGCCATCACGGCCGGGACCGACAGTCCGAGCAGGGGCAGGGGCTTGCCGCGCGCAATGCTCTGGACAAAACCGGTTATCGGCTGGGCGACCAGGATCAGATAAAGGGCAACTTCGCTGGCGCGCGCTGCCCATCGCTGGGCTCTTGGCATCCCCGATGGCAGGGCCGGCGTCCGGGCCGCCGTCGTTTTCCAGGCAAGCCGGAACAGCGTGACGGCCCAGATCAAAACGCCTGTCGAACGGTGAACGGTCAGGAGCAACGCCGCAGTATCGCCGTCGCTCACCTCCTCCCGTGCCCAGGCCGTCCAGAACAGGACGATCAAGAGCAACAGGGTGAGCCAGTGAAGCGTCATCGATACGGCGTCATGTCGTTGCACCTCCTCCGCAACGGCTGGGGAATCGATTGCGGTGGTTGGGTCCATCTTGCGCTCCGGCTCGCTCGGATGGCTGCTCCTGTGTGGGGCAGCCATATCATTCCCCTTCAGGACTGGACGCGTTCGGATTTTATTCCCGGTGCGTGTCGTTCGCAGCGGGGCAGCACGGTCACGCTATTCCGAGAAGCGTTGCGCCTGGACCCGACGCTGCCGTCCGGGGAGGTTCGGCGATCGGCTGGTTTCACAACGATTTTTCAGAAGCGTGCGTGAAGCCCCAGCCGGATGGTGCGCGGCCGCAGCGGCGTCATCTGATCGCGCCGTGCCAGACCAAAGGGATTTCCGAACGCGAAGCTGTTTCCGCGAACGTCGCCCAGGTTGGTAACGTCCAGCGAAACTCCGAATTTTCCGAACTCGACCCGGCCGCCGACATCCCCGACGGTGTAATGTCCTTGCGGAATATCGAGCAGGGGTCCGATCCCGAGCCAGGATTCGCCGACGTAACGCAACGACGCCTCGCCGCTCAGGGAGATGCCGGGCGCGATATTCCCGCGCCAGCCGGTCACCAGGCGGATGCCATTGCGCGGGACGTTCGGCAAGGCTCGCATGCCGGAACCGGTGAATTCCGGCTCCGGGGCATAGAGGTTACTATCGTTGATGAACGCCGCGGCGGTGACAGTCAGAGCCGGCGACAGGCGCCATGTGACGTCCGCATCCAGCCCGAAAATTCGGCCGCTGCCGATATTGGAGGTGTAGGGCAGTCCGGAGCTGTCGATGAGATCGGCCTGGATATGATTCCAGTCGGCGAAGAAGAAGGCCGCCCGAAGCGACAAACGGTTATGGTCCTTGTTGCCAAGTCGAATACCGATCTCGCTCATCTTCAGGTCATCCGTATCGAACTTCCGGCTTTCCAGCGCCGATCCCGATGGCGCCACGGCCAGTCCGCCGGCACGATATCCCTGCTGATAATGCAGAAAGGCCGAAAACCTTCCGCGCGGATGCCAGTCGACCGCAAAAGTTGGAGAGAAGCGCAGTTCGTTGCGGAAGGGCTCTTTTGATTTGTCGGTTGGATTGTCGAGCAGATTGCCGACGCTGCGCGCAAAGGTGAGGCGTCCGCCGAGCGTACCCGTCACGTTCGACAGGAGCGGCCTGGAGAACTGGCCGAACACGGCCGCTTCGGCTTGGTGGTTAACGACACCAGCGATCCGTGCCGGAGCATCGGGCGGGCCAAGCGAGCGCGAAAGCGCGCTGGCATTATAGATGCTGGTGATGCCCGCCACCCAAGGCGAATTCTTCCCGCCGCCCGAAACCCTGGTTTCGTGACTGACAAGGATGATGTTGTTGTCTTCCTCGAAGCGGGCAGGCGACGTCGATCCGTCATGACCCGTCGCGTCGAAGACCGTCTTGATGTCATGCTGGACGACCGACGTCGTCGACACCAGTTCCGCTTGCCCCAGCATTCGGCGCAGTGTGAGATAGGACATGTAATATGTGTTCTTGAAGGGCTGCGGGATCGCATTGTTGCGGATGAGCGGCGGATCGCCGCGAAGGACATATTGCCCATCCCGGGTCGAGGTGTTGTGCGTGGCGGCCCCGATATCGATGTCCAGGCCCCACAGGTCCTCAACATGCCAGGTCATGCGCTGGCCATAGCTTGTGGTGCTGTTGATATCCCGCAGGCCGCGCGACGGGTCGTCGATATACCCGGCTTCACGGGTCCCGAAGATCACGAACCGAACGCCGATCCGGCCTTTGATCACCGGCAGATTGACCATGGCGGCGCCGTCGCCGCCCAACCCGCCGAACCGCGTGGAGCTGATGCCGACGGACGCTGTCGCCGATGCGTCTTGCACATCAGGCGCATTGGGAACGAGGCGAATGATGCCGCCGAGCGAGCTCGCGCCATAAAGGGTGCCCTGTGGCCCGACCAGCACCTCGATGCGCTTCATGTCGTAGAGATTGAGGTTCGGGTCGGGCGCGCTGTAATTGAGCCGGACATCGCCGAGATACTGGCCCACCGTGGCCTGGGTCGGGCCGTTGAAGCTGCTGTCGGCGATGCCGCGAATGAACAATTTGTTGCGCGCGGGGCCGAGATTGGTGGAACCGAGTGCCGGGAGTAGTTTCGTGATCGACGCCGTTCCGCCGGCCGCATTGCGGGCATCCCAACCCGAATCGAGTTCGAGGAGTTTGATTGAGCCGGGATAGGCGCCGATCGGAATATTCTGCTTGCTGGCCGTGACGACGATCTCGGAATCCCAGTCGGCATCGACAGCTTTGGGTGGTGCCGGCGCCGGCCCTTTGGGCTGCGTCGCCACGCGTCGCCTCACGATGCGAACGGTGGCCCTGTCATAGAAGACCGCTTCCGTACCTGTCCCGCGCAAGGCGCGCGCCAGTGCGGCACGGAGCGAGAAATCGCCTTTGACGCCGGGGGAGGGGCGGACGGCAAGATCCGGGTCCGCCACGGCAATCGTGATTCCGCCCTGCTCGCCCAGTGCGGCCGCAACCTCACCGAGACGGCCGGCCGGAATGTTGAATCGCTTGGCATGCGCGACATCGGCCATGCCGAGGCCAAGAACGGAACTTGCGGCAAGTGCCGCCCATCTAGCGCGCCGCACCGGCAGACTTCATCGCCCAGCCATTGGTCCCGGACTCGAAGGTCACGTTCAGGGCCGGCATCAAACGCCTGAGCTGGTCCGGCCCGGTCCCGTCGATAGCGATAGCGCCGGAGAAGGGCCGACCGGCGATGTCGGGCGCGACGGTGATCCGGACGCCAAGCGCACGACCGAGATCGGCCGCCACTTGCGACAGCGGTTCGCCGGTATAGACGAGCCGCCCCTTTTGCCAGGCACCGACCGACGCGATCGGCGCACGGGTCACGCGAACGGCTCCCGCCGAGGGCAGGTCGACCAGCGTTTGCCCGGCCTGGAGCGGGATTGCTTCTTTTTCGGATTTGTAGAGGACTTTGCCTTCGGCCACGGCGACGCGCACCTCGCCCGCATCGCGCACGACGTTGAAGACCGTCCCAAGATCCTCAACGCGGCTTTCGCCGACCTCAAGCGCGAAAGGCCGGGCGTTGTCATGCTGCACCTGGAACAATGCCTCCCCTGCAGCGAGCGATGCGAAGCGCGGATCCTTGCGATCGAAGGTCATGCGCGTCGAGCCGTTGAGCGTCACCTGAGTCCCCGCCTCCAGAGTAACGATCTCGCGTTGCCCCGGTCCCGTCACCACCTCGTACCGGCTGGTCGACCCTTGTGGGATCAGGACGATGGCCGCCGCGATTGACGCGGCGAGTGCGCCGCCGCCAAGCCCCCACCACGTCCAGCGGGATGCTGGCGGATCGGAAGGCGCATCGGTATCATTGGCGGCTTCGAGAAAAACGACGTCGGACAACAGCGGTTCGATCGCGAGATCGGCTTGCTCGATCTCGTCGTAACTCTCGGCGTGACGCGGATCCATGGCCAGCCATTCGGCGAATGCGTCCCAGCTCGCGTCATCGCCGTGGCGAAGCCGGATGTGCCATTCGATGGCCTGTGCGCGAACGCTGTGCCTTGCGTCAGATGCCATGACGACCTCTCTCACCCCTGAGATGCCGCGGGTCGCTGCGATCCCCATCAAGACGAAGCTTTGCCGCTGAAATCGCTTCATAGGCCCGGGCGAGATGCTTCTCGACCGCGCTCACGCTGATGCCAATGTCGTCGGCGATCTGGCGCTGGGGCTCGCCATCGACGCGGAAGCGGCGAAAAATGACGCGGGTCCGGTCGGGAAGCCCGTCGAGTACGCGCTGCAGGATCGCGAGTTGCTCGCGCGCGATGAGATGCGTTTCGGCCGATGGCTGCTCATCAACCTCCCGTTCCTCACCGCTATGGGCCTCCACCCAATCCTCCTCGCGCCGCGTTCGCCGGCCCGCCGTGCGGCGAAGCCCGAGAAAATAATTGGTCGCCATCCGGTACAGATAGGCGCGCGGTTCGGCGACAGGACCGATCCCGTCGATCGAAAGCTTGAGATAGACCTCCTGGAGAATATCGTCGGCTTCATCTGCGCTCGCACCGCGCAGGATGAGATAGCGCAGCAACGACGGTCGCGATTCCATGAAGGTCCCGACAAGACCGCCACTTGCCAGCCTCTGCTCATCGACCCCGTCTTCGCGCATCGCGCGGTCCTAACCTCAGCGCTGGAGTCTCGCAATCCGGTTGTGGCCATCGGATCAGCCGGAGCGTGATTGACGTCGCCACGACCGGCTTCTCAGCGCCGCCGTGGCGGCGCGACTTTTTTGATGAGGGTGCGCGCTCGTGCCGGTGTCTCAGGGGGGAAGGAGACGATTGGTGCCCGACACGATGATGACGAAGATCGAACTCGCGGTGATCGCTCTTGCGCGCGGCGACCCGCTGTCGAGTGTCATGCCGTCGTGGCGTTGCACTCTTTTCCTGTCCGACCAGCGTCAGCATTTGCCGCTTGCCAACCCCCGGCTTGAAGCCCTTCGGCGCTACGCCGTCCTGTTTCGGCTTCAGCGGCGCGGATTGGCGGAGGCCGAGCGGGAGCGCATGCGCAACGCTGGCTATGATCCGCAACAGATCAGCATGATCGAAGCCCTCGTTGCGTCGCGCTGCGAACAGGAGCGCGCCCCGCCTTCGACGGCGCCGGCGCATCCACACCCGGAATCAACCGCCGCGGCTCGTCCGACCATATGCCGTTCCGGGCAGGCCGATTTCCCTTTCCCCCCAGCGTCCACGGCGACCCGTGGCGCAAACCCTGCGAGAATATTAGTGACCAATCTTTCCCACACACGCCTTTCTCATCCCCGTCCCCTGCGCATAGTGGCATTCGCCATGCTGCCGCTCATTTTCTGGGGCGTATCGGCCCAGGCCCAGGAACAGGATAGCGACAAAGATAAGGATCATATCGTCATCGGCATCGGCGCGGGCTATGCGCCGGCCTATCAGGGTTCGGACAATTATCGTGCCCTGCCTGTCCCGGTGATCGATGTGTCCTGGGGACCATTTTTCGCCAATCTGCAAAATGGTATCGGCATCAACGCGATCGATACCGATCATATTACCATTGGCGCGAGCGTGACGGTCATGCAGGGCTATCGCAGCAAGGACGCGCCCGCCGGAATCGGCAAGCTTTCGTTCGGCGCGGGTGGCCGGGGGTTCATGAGCCTCAAGGGCGCAGGCTTTGTCGCCACCATCGGGGCGACAAAGGGGTTCGCCGGCAGCACCAAGGGCATCATCGCCGATGCGAGCCTGTCATATCCGGTCTCCGTCTCGTCACGCCTGACGCTTGTCCCGACGATCGGGACGACATGGGCCGACAAGAAGCATAATGACCGATATTTCGGCGTGAATGCGGAACAGTCCCGCGCGTCGGGACTGTCGCAATTTCGCCCCGGAAGCGGATTCAACGACGCCTCGTTCATGCTCAGTGCGCAGTACCGGCTGACCGATCGACTCAGCCTCGGTGCCGCTGGCGGCGTGACCACGCTGCTCGGCAAGGTGAAAGACAGTCCGATCGTCTTTCACAAGACGCAGCCTCTTGGCTTTCTTTCGCTCTCATATCGTTTCGGCAGATAAGCCGTTGCCTCGGTCGTGACAGCCCCGGACAAAATCCGGGACTGCCACGGCCGGCGTGTTTCCGATCACTGTGTCGCGCTAGAAAGTCTTGGAGAGCCCGATGCCGATCGTGCGCGGGCGGTTGGCGTAAAATAGCACATCGGAGGCTGCGTAGGGGCTGTTCGCGGTGTAGAAGGTGCGCGATGTCTTGAATTGCGCGTCAAACAGATTGTCGACGAAGACCCTCGCACTCCAGCTTTTACCTTCGATGCGTAACGACAGATTCGTCAGCGAATAACCATCGAGCGGCAGATATTGAGAGTTGGGGCGGGATGCGGGAACCGGCAGGCCGGTTACCGCATCCCTGACCGGCTTGAAGCGGCCGAAATCGGCATAGCTGCCGCTCGTATAGCTTGTGAGCCAATTCAGGCCCGCCTTGAGGTCGTTGGCGATATCGACGCTGTAATCCGCCATTATCGACAGCGAATGGCGCGGGACCAGCGGCGTCCGTTCCCCCTTGAAGCCGATGCCCGCGATCGTCTCGGTCAGCTTCGCATCGGTAAACCCGTAGCCAAGACTGAAGGAGAGATTGCGCAGGAATATGTCATGCGCGTTGATCTCCAGTTCCACCCCCTGCGACACGGCCTTTCCGGCATTGCCCTGATAGGAGAAACCCAGCGGCGTCCGCACGGTCGTCTGAATGTCCGACCAGTCGATGCGGAACAGCGCGGAGCTCACATAAATCCGCTTCTCCAGCAGCGAGAATTTTCCGCCGATCTCATAGCTGATGAGATCGTCGGAGGCGAATTGCCGGCCTTCGGGCGGAATACCGGTATTGGGCGTGGTCAGGTTGAAACCACCTGGTCGAAAACCCTGGGCAATCGTTACGTAGATCAGACCGGCATCGCCGAATTTGTACGAGCTGTTGAAGCGCCAGACGCTTCCCTTTTCACGGTACAGGCCTTTGGAGAACTCGCCCGGCAGCGGAATCGTACGCGCCAGGCCGTTGGCGTCGCGTGCGTTCTGGCCGAACCATTGGTCGATGGAAAAGAAATCGCCTGTCCCGCGAACATCGAAATAGCGACCGCCCACCGAAGCCTGCCAGGCAGCGGTGAAATTATACTTCAGCTCGCCAAACACCGCGAGCTGCCGTGTTTTCGTGATGCTCTCGTAAGTATATTCCTTGTCGTCGTTCAGCTTGGCGCCAATGATATTCTGTTCGAAAATGGCCTGGCCGGGGAAGGGAATCGGGACCAGTTCCTCCTGCTTCTCCTGGACGCGCATCTTGTTGTAATACCCGCCGATGATCCAGGCGAACGGCCCGTCCGAGCTGGAAACCAGGCGTGCCTCCTGCGTGAAATTGCGCGACTTGGCGCGGCGCCGGGTGATCACCGTGAACTCCGGCAGGTCACTCGGATCGAGAAAGCTGCCGAAGATGCCGTCGCGAATACCAAAGGTGGAATCGTTCTCCGTACTCAACCGCTCGTCCACATAGGAGGAACTGGAGGTGAAGTTGGCCCAGCCGAGATCATAGGCCAATGTGAGGTTGGCGAGTTGAGCCTTGTAGCGTGTGATGGCGGGATGAACCACATCGGTCGAGAGCCTGGGCTTGCTTTCCCATGACGTGTTGCTTTCGCCATAGCGCGCCGTCTGACGGAAATAGGACAGGCTGATGTCCAGACCCGAAGCCGGTTTCATCAGCACGGCGATGCGACTCGAGGTCGTCCGATCGTCATTGACGTTCTTCGTGCCCAGCACGGTGTTATCGATAAAGCCGTCATTGTTGAATTGGCCGGCATTGGCGCGAATCGCGATCCAGTCGGCGACGGGCAGGTTGATCATCCCGCTGACATTGTAATTGGCCCCGCCATGACGGGTGGTCGATAGTTCGGTGCCGATCCTGCCCTCGATCGCATCCATATCGGGTTTTTTCGAGATATAGCGGATCGTCCCGCCGATCGCGCCACCGCCGAACAGGGTTCCCTGGGGACCGCGCAGCACTTCGACGCGCTCGATGTCGATGAGTTTCAGGTCAAGCGGGGCGCCGCGATAGGGCATGTCCATGGGCACTTCGTCGACATAGACCGTCGTCGTCGGCGCCAGCGCTGCCTCGCTGCCAGTGCGCAACCCGCGCAGCACCAGCTTGACGCCGACGCGGGGGCCGTCATCGGTCATGGACAGCCCAGGCACCGTGCGGGCGAAATCGGCGATATCGGTGGCGCCGGTTTTCTCCAGCGTATCGGCGGTGATCGCCTGAATGTTGAACGGCACGTCGCGGACCGATTCGGAACGTCGGGTCGCCGTGACGACGATATCGTCGACTGTCGAGGCGCTTTCGCCACCATCGGCCTGCTGCAGGCCGGTCCCGGCCACGGCTTCCTGCGCGGATGCAGGGCAGGTCAAGGCCACGAGCGATACGGCTGACGCCAGCATGGCGCCGCTAGCCCGGCGCCCGATGCCGTTGTGTCTGATCATCATTGGTCCCCTTTTTTCCCGTTGCCGGGTCAAGCCCTGGCTTTGCTGGCCACGAACCGCCGGCACGGGCGGTATCTGTTGACCAGATACAATTATGTCATTCATGCATATTATGTCAAATAAGTAACATTGGTTATATGCGGTGCGCCGAAAACTGGTTCGTAAAATGGGAAGGGGCGCCATGCTGGCGTCGGCTAGGGCGCTATTCTAAGGAGGCATGTCGTCAGGAACCGGGAGAGATGGTCTGTGCAGGGTGAAGCTGACACGTCGCGTGATTTGCTGCAGCGGCTCGAGGATAGTCTCGAGAGCTTCACGCAAGCGGAGCGGACGATCGCCAATTTCATCCTGACCAATCGTGGCGGGATCGCGTTCGAGACCGCCAATTCGATCGCCGGAAAATTGCACGTGAGCTCGATCACCGTCGGGCGTTTTTCGCGCAAGATGGGCTATCGCCACTTCAAGGATCTGAAGGCCGGATTGCGCATGACCATGTCGGGGGTGCCCTGGCTGGTCGGTGATCAAGTGACCGAATTTGTCGGCGCGCGCGGTGAGAGCAACCGCACCAAGCGCAGCCTGGAACTGGAATTGGCCGGGATCATCGAAGTCTATGCGATGGCGGAGAGCGAAAGCTGGAAGCAGATCGTCGCGCTGCTGGCGAGCAGCCGGCAAGTCCATATTGCCGGATTCCAGACCGAGCGCGGGGTCGCCGCAACACTGGCGCATCTGCTGCAATATGCGCGCGACGGCGTCAGCATCGTCGACACATCAGCAGGCAATTACCATGAAATCTTCGCGGCCGATCCCAAGGGTCGTTGCCTCGTGCTGATCGATATGCGGCGCTATTCGGAACAGTCGTACGAACTGGCTGCGCGGGCAAATCGCGAAGGCATTCCGATCGTCATGATCACCGACAAATTCTGCGACTGGATCCGCAAATATACCAGCCATGTCATCGCGGTCTCCACCGAGGTGGAATTGTTCTGGAGTTCGCAGGTCGCGCTGGGCTGCGCCGTCAATCTGCTCGTCAACGACGTGATCGGAAGCCTTGGCAAAACCGTGGAGCGGCGCCTGGAGCGCCTGTCCGAACTCTATCAGGCGCATACCGGGCATGTCGGCGGTTCGACCACGCGCAAGACCGACAAATTGTAAGGCGCGGCCGGGCTATCCGGCCGGCCCGTCCGCGCGATCGCGCCCGCGCTGCAGGCCGTACAACAGATAGACCGCGCCGCCGATCGCCAGCCACAGGAACAGCCTGATCCAGGTGTCCTGCGGCAGGGTCCACATCAGATACAGGCATGCCGTAATGCTGAGCAATGGCGTCCAGGGATAGAGCGGCACGCGGAACGGACGCGCGACGTCCGGCTCGCGCCGCCGCAGTACGATGACGCTGAGCGCGACCATCACAAAGGCGAACAGCGTGCCCATCGAGATCAGTTCGCCCAACAGGCTCAGCGGCAGCAGCCCAGCCGCGATCGATGCGATCGTTCCCGTCACGAGCGTGCCGATATGCGGAATGTGCGACCGCGCCCGAACGCGGGTGAACGCTGCGGGCAGCAGGCCGTCGCGCCCCATCGCGTAGAAGATCCGGACCTGGCCAAGCAGCGTGACGAGCAGCACCGAGACCAGCCCGGCGATCGCGACGAAGCCGACGATCACCTTGGTCCAGGCCAGCCCCGGCCCTGCGGCGTTGAGCGCGACATAGACGGGATCGGGAACGTCGAGCAGGCGGTAACTGACCAGTCCGGTGATGACGAGGCCGACAAGGACATAAAGAGTGGTGGTCACGCCGACCGACGCCAGCAGCGCCCGGGGCAGGGTGCGCTGCGGGTCCTTCACTTCCTGCGCCAGGGTCGTGACGGCATCGAAGCCGACATAGGCGAAGAACAGCACGCCGGCGCCCTGCATGACCCCAGACCAGCCGAAATGGCCAAAGACACCCGTGTTGCCGGGCACGAACGGAGTCCAGTTGGCATGGTCGACAAAGGCGAATCCCGTCGCGACGACCAGCAGCATCGCACCGATCTTGGCCACGACGATGATATTGTTGATCCGCGCCGAAAATTCGGTGCCGCGCAGCAGCAGCGCGGTACACAGCAACGTCACCAGCACCGCGGGCAAGTTCAGGATCGAACCCGTCGCCACCAGGTGGCGAGCGGTCGAAAGTTCGAACGGCGCCTGCGCGAACAATGCCGGAAAGCCAAAGCCGATATCGTGCAGTACCGACTGGACATAGCCCGACCAGCCGATCGCGACGAGCGCGCCGGAGAAGAGATATTCGAGCGCGAGGCACCATCCGACCATCCAGGCGGCGGCTTCGCCCATCGAGGCATGGCTATAGGAATAGGCGCTGCCCGCCACCGGCATCATCGCCGCGAGTTCGGCATAGCAGAGCCCGGCAAACAGGCAGACCAAACTGGCGATCAGGAAGGACAATGCGACCGCTGGCCCGGAATGCTGCGCGGCAACCGTGCCCGTCAGCACGAATATGCCGGCGCCGACGGTGCTGCCGACGCCGAAGCAGATCAGAGCGAACAGGCCGACCGTGCGAGTCAGGCCGCCGGTTTCGGCATTGCCCTGCAGTTCCGAAACGGACTTGCGCGCGAACGGATTCATGCGCGCCTCCTCAGGCGGCCTTGTTCAGGCGCTGGCGTCGATCGGGACAGGGTCAAGAAGGTTTTCAACGCGGCTCTCCCAGTGTGTCGGCGATATATGTTATATTTTTGTCAGTTGACTTCTATAGATATAATTATAACCATCAAGCCGTCACGGGCGTGTAGAGCCCGCATCATGGAAAGAAAGTTCGCGCCGTATGATCATCCCTGGAAAATATCTGCTCTTCCTGGGTGATGTCGGGGACCGGCTGGACGCCAAGACGGCCTGCGGACTGGTCGACTGGGCGCGCGAACGGTGCGTGGGACAATGGCGGCTTCCATCGTGTGGCGTCGATCTCGGGCTTCCGGACCTGGATTTTGCCCAGGCGCGCGCCGCTGGTGCGCAGACGCTGGTGATCGGCGTGACGCCCTTTGGCGGCGCGATCGCGCCCGAATGGATCGAGCCGATCGTCGCGGCGCTCGGCGCGGGGCTGAATGTGGCGAGCGGCATGCACGCCCGGCTCGCCAATGTGCCCGAAATCGCCGCCGCGGCTCACGCATCCGGGGCGGGTTTGTTCGATGTTCGTGACCCGGGTCGGAGCTTCCCGGTTGGCTCGGGCCGCAAGCGTTCGGGCCGGCGCATGCTCATGGTCGGTACCGATTGTGCCGTCGGCAAGAAATATACCGCGCTCGCCATCGCGCGCGACATGATGGCGGGCGGCTGCAAGGCGACGTTTCGCGCCACCGGCCAGACCGGGATCCTGATCGCCGGCGAAGGCGTGCCGATCGATGCCGTGGTGTCCGATTTCGTGGCTGGCGCGGCGGAGTCGCTCTCGCCCGACAATGATCCCGATCATTGGGACGTGATCGAAGGGCAGGGATCGCTCTTCCACCCCGCCTATGCCGGGGTTGCGCTTGGCTTGCTCCATGGGTCGCAGCCCGACGCGATCATCCTGTGTCATGCCGCGGGTCGGGTTCATATCGACGGCTATCCCGATTTTCCGCTCCCGACCCTGGAGCAATGCATCGAGGTCAATCTGCGCATGGCGCGCATGACCAATCCAGCGGTGCGCTGTGCCGGGATCAGCATCAATACATCGAACCTGCCCGCGTCGGACCGCGATGCGCATTTGCGCGCGGTCGCCGATCGGCTGGGGCTGCCTTGCTTCGATCCGGTGGCGAGAGGCCCCGGCGCGCTCATCGCGCACATCGCGGCGGGTTTCGACTGACCTTCTTCGTCACCGGTGCCTTCCGGCGGCGGATCACATTCGGGAATGCCCTATGGATATCGACGTTCGCATCGAGACATGGCCGCTTGCCAACCCGTTCCGCATCACCGGGCGGACCTACACCGAAATCGAGCTGGTCGTCGCGACCGTGCGCGATGGTGAGCATGAAGGGCGCGGCGAGGCGGCAGGGGTCGATTATCTCGGCGAGACCCCGGCCGGCATCGCCGCCGATATCGCTTCGCTCCGCGAAGCATTCGGTACGGGCATGGATCGCGCGCGCCTGCAGTCGCTGTTGCCCATTGGCGGCGCGCGCAATGCGCTCGATTGCGCGCTATGGGACTTCGAGGCAGCGCGTTCGGGGCGGCCCGCCTGGCAATCCGCCAATATCGTCGCGCAAAAGCCTTGCCTGACCACCTGGACGATCGGCGCCGATACGCCTGAGGTCGTCGCGGAGCGCGCCATCGCCTTTGCCGATGCGCGCGCGATCAAGCTCAAGCTGACCGGGGATGGCCTCGATGCCGATCGCGTGCACGCGGTGCGCACGGCACGACCCGATGTCTGGCTTGGCGTCGATGGCAATCAGGGCTTTTCGCGATCGACGCTGGAGGCGCTCATCCCGATACTGGTCGCCGCGGATGTGGCGCTGATCGAACAACCCTTGCCGCTGGACCGCGATGCCGATCTCAGGGGCCTGTATTCCCCGATCCCGCTCGCAGCCGATGAAAGCGTGCAGGGGCTCAAGGACGTGGCAGGGTTGAGCGACGCCTTTTCGATGATCAACATCAAGCTCGACAAATGCGGCGGCCTTACCGAGGCGCTGGCGATGGTCGACGCGGCGCGCACGCGGGGGCTGGGCGTGATGGTCGGCAACATGCTGGGTACTTCGCTGGCCATGGCGCCGGCCTTTGTCATCGGCCAGTTCTGCGATGTCGTCGATCTCGACGGCCCTATCCTGCTGCAGCGCGATCGCGCGCCGGGCGCCATCTATCGCGATGGCCTAGTCTGGTGCGGCGAAGAAATATGGGGCGGCGGCGCATCGGCCTTCGCCACGACGGGCTCGTTACAAACAACAAACTAAGGGGAGAGAATGATGTTGAGGCGGATCACCACCTTATGTGCATTGGCGGCACTGTGCATCGCCGCGTCGGCGATCGCGGCGCCCGATCCGGGTAGTTTCGAGAAGCGGCTCGATACGTTCGTCCAGAGCGAAATGCAGGCGGAGAAAGTGCCCGGCATCGCGATCGCGGTGTTGCGCAAGGGCGAGATCGTCGTGGCCAAGGGTTACGGCCTGGCAACGGTCGAGCATGATATTCCCGTGACGCCCGACACGATCTTCCAGTCCGGTTCGGTGGGCAAGATGTTCACCGCGGCGGCAGTGATGTCGCAAGTCGAACGCGGCAAGATGGGGCTCGACGATCCGGTCAGCAAATATCTGCCCGACGCGCCGGCGACCTGGCGCACGATGACCATTCGCCACCTCCTCACCCATACTTCGGGTGTCGCCAATTATGGTCCGGACTTCGATTATCGGCGCGATTACAGCGACGACGAACTGGTGAAGGTCGCTTATGCGCTGCCGCTGGATTTCAAGCCGGGTGCGCGCTGGAGCTACAGCAACACCGGCTACGTCTTGCTCGGCATTCTCGTCAAAAAGGCGACGGGCCAGTCCTATCTCGAGGTTCTCGACGCGCAGGTGTTCAAACCACTCGGCATGAAGACGGCACGCGGGATCAGCGATGCCGACATCGTGCCGCACCGTGCTTCGGGCTATCATCTCGTCAACGGCGTGTTGAAGAACCAGGATTGGGTATCGCCCTCGCTGAATACGACCGCGGACGGCTCGCTCTATTTCTCGCTCAATGACGTGATTGCGTGGGTGCGTGGCATCGAGCAGGGCAAGGTGCTGACCGCCGCCAGCTGGCAGCAAATCTATACTCCGGTCAAACTCAACAGCGGCAAACCCTATCCTTATGGATTTGCCTGGCGGATCGAAACCGCGGGCGGCCAACCCCGCTATCATCATGGCGGCGCCTGGCAGGGGTTCCGCACCTATGTCTCGCGCTATCTTGGCGATGACCTGTCGATCATCCTGCTGAGCAACTCGGCCGACACCAAGCTCGACACCTTTGTCGATGGTATTGCCGGACTCTGGGATCCCGCGCTCACCGCGCGCGGTCCGCGCCCTGCCGCCCAGCCCGCGATCGAGCGCCGCGTCTCGGCGCTGGTCGAAAAGGCGCGCGCGGGCGCGCTCACCCAGCAGGACCTGCCGCTTGCCGCGGTGGGCTTTCCCGCGATGGCGAACCGGTATTTCGCATCGATCCTGAAAAAGCTCGGCACAGTGACGAAGCTTGAGCTCAGCGATCGCCGCGAGCTCGGTGACGATACGTTGTACACCTATGTGGCGACCTTCGGTGATCGCGCCGCAACAGTGAGCCTGGGGATCGCGTCCGACGGTCAGGTGTCATCCTTCATGATCAACAATTGAACAAATTCGGGGAGGGGGCGAGATGAGCAAGTACCGTATGGCAGCACCGCAATCGGCCACACGGCCACGCTGGATCGACACGCTGCGCCGGTCGGGGATCCGGATGCTGGCGACAGCCGCCATGGTGCTTGCACCGGTCGGCATCGCCGGTGCCGCGGCGCCGCAATCGACACTGATCACCGGCGCGCGTGTGGTCGATGGGACCGGCGCGCCGGCGCGCCCGGCCTCGGTCCGGATCGAAGGGGACAGGATCGTCGCGGTCGGCGATCTGGCGCCGCGTGCGGACGACCAGATCGTCGATGCGGGCGGGTTGGTGCTCTCGCCCGGTTTCATCGACACGCATAGCCATCATGACCATGGCCTGTTCAAGAAACCCGATGCGCTGACCGCGACCAGCCAGGGCATCACCACGATCATCGTCGGCCAGGACGGAGGATCCGAACTTCCCTTGGGTCAGTTGTTCGATCGAATGAAGAAGACGCCCGTCGCGGTGAACATCGCCTCCTATGTCGGGCATAATTCGATCCGCGACGCGGTGCTGGGAAAGAATTTCAAACGCGTCGCCACCGCTGCCGAGGTCGAGCGTATGCGGGCGCTGGTCCGCGCCGGCATGCAGGCGGGCGCGATCGGGCTGTCCACGGGACTCGAATATGATCCGGGCATTTATGCCAGCAAGGACGAGGTGCTGACACTCGCCCGAGAGGCCGCACAGTCGGGTGGCCGCTATATCAGCCATATTCGCAGCGAGGATCAATATATCTGGGCGGCGCTCGACGAGATCGTCGAGATCGGCCGCGCCACCGGCATGCCGGTGCAGGTCTCGCACATGAAGCTCGCCATGACCGACTGGTGGGGTCAGGCGGATCGCTATCTCGGCGTGATGGACCGTGCCCGCGCCGCCGGTGTCGACATCACCGGCGACGTCTACCCGTATGAATATTGGCAATCGACGTTGACGGTGATGTTCCCCAAGCGCGATTTCACCAACCGCGAAAGCGCTGAGTTCGCGCTCAAGCATCTTGCGCCCGCCGATGGCCTGCTGCTGTCCGATTTCAGCCCCGATCCTTCGCTCGTCGGCAAGACCGTCGCGCAAGTCGCGGTCAAGCGTGGTATCGACCCGGCGGTGGCGCTCATGCAACTGATCGCCGAATCGCAAGTGCCGGGCGCGCACGAAATGGTGATCGGCACCAGCATGCGCAGCGACGATGTCGCCAGGCTGATCGCCTGGCCTTCCTCCAACATCAGCAGCGACGGCATGCTTGAAGACCGCCATCCGCGGGGCGCCGGCTCCTTCCCGCGCGTCCTGCGGCGCTATGTGCGTGAACAGCCTTTGCTCACGCTGGAGCAGGCGGTCCACAAGATGACTGGTGCCGCCGCGGATCATATGGGCCTCACCGATCGCGGTGTCATTCGTCCCGGCGCCCATGCCGATCTGGTGCTGTTCGATCCCGTGACGATTGCCGATCGCGCGACGAGCGAGACGCCCTCGGCATTGTCGGTCGGCATTTCGCGAGTCTGGGTCAACGGCGCGCTGGTGCTCAAGGATGGTCAGCCGACTGGTGTTCGTTCGGGTCAGCCGGTGCGGCGCGCTGTG
Organism: Sphingomonas sp. ERG5; assembly: GCF_000803065.1. Taxonomy (GTDB): domain Bacteria; phylum Pseudomonadota; class Alphaproteobacteria; order Sphingomonadales; family Sphingomonadaceae; genus Sphingomonas. Next base: position 73,438 of record NZ_JSXI01000069.1, on the reverse strand, counting down.
CAGGAAAAGCGCGCAGCCGGCGGCGGTGCCACCGGCTGAAGTACCGCGCCAGACAGGCCTCAGTCTTCAAACTTGGCAGGCTGATAAATTTTCTTCGCATCAATTCCTATCCAAAGAGTAGAGATTGTCATCCTCCCCAGAAGAGGATGATGTATGTCGCTCAATCTGTTCGATGTGGTTCCGGATTTCACGCAGGAATCCACCATTGGTCCGCTGTCCTTTTATGCCTGGGCGGGCAGCGACTGGGTCGTGCTGTTTTCGCATCCGCGCGATTTCACGCCGGTCTGCACCACCGAACTCGGCACCGTCGCGCGGCTGAAGCCCGAGTTCGACCGCCGCGGAGTCAAGGTGCTTGGCCTGTCGGTCGACCCGGTCGATCGGCATCATGAATGGGCGATCGATATCGCCGCCACGCAGGGCAGCGAAGTCAATTTCCCGCTCATCGCCGACAGCGACCACCGTATCTCGACCTTGCTTGGCCTCATCCATCCCAATGCATCGGACACTGCGACGGTACGCAGCGTCTTCGTCATCGACGGTGCCAAACGCGTGCGCCTGACGCTGACCTATCCGGCATCGACCGGCCGCAACTTCCACGAAATCCTGCGGACCATCGACAGTCTGCAGCTCACTGACCGGCACAAGGTCGCGACACCGGCGGATTGGCAACAGGGCCAAGATGTCATCATCCTGCCGTCCGTCTCCGATGGGGAGGCAAGCGCGCTGTTCCCTGAAGGGTGGACGACGCATCGCCCCTATCTGCGCACCGTCGCACAACCGGCCAGCGCGGATCAGCCATAACCCCCGACGCCGGCTCACTGCCGCGCTCGACTTCGGGACGCCGGGCGCTGAAGCGCCCGGCGCGCCGCCTCATTCCATCGAACAGAACATCTCGAATTGAACAAAGGGACAATGATCGTGACGACTCTCCGGCCGCTTCTCGCCCTCGCCGCATCGACGCTGGCGCTCACCTATGCCACCGCCGCCAGCGCTCAGGCCGCGCCTGCGGACACGCAGGACGCTGCCGCGCCGGAAACGGCTGAAGACCAGAGCGACATCGTCGTCACCGGCACACGCACCGCCGGGCGCTCGCGGCTCGACAGCAGCTCGCCAGTCGATGTGCTGAGCGCCGCCGCGCTGCAGCGCCAGGGCACCACCGAGATCGCGGCGTCGCTCGCCGCGATCGTGCCGTCGATCGATTTCCCGCGTTCCTCGGCGGTGGACGGCACCGATTCGATCCGCCCGGCCACGCTGCGCGGCCTTTCGCCCGATCAGACGCTCGTGCTGATCAACGGCGTGCGTGCGCACACCTCGGCGCTGCTCAACACCAATGGCTCGGTCGGACGCGGATCGGCGGCGGTCGATCTCAACACCATTCCCTCGGTCGCGCTCGACCGGATCGAAGTGCTGCGTGATGGTGCAGCGGCGCAATATGGCTCGGACGCGATCGCCGGCGTGGTCAATCTGCGCTTGCGTGAAGCGCGCAGCGGCGGCGGCGCGACCGTCACCTATGGCCAGTACATCACTGATGTCGACACTGCACGCGGCTCGCGCAGCGAACATGACGGAGAGACCGTCACCGTCTCGGGCTGGCAGGGCATCGCACTCGGTCAGGACGGCTTCCTGACTCTCTCCGGCGAATATCTGAACCGCAACCCGACCAGCCGCGGCGATTTCGACCCGCGCAAAACGCCGATCCGCGTCCGCTCGCGCTTCGGCGATCCGGACGTTGAACAGTATAGCTTCTACGCCAATGCCGGCAAACCGATCGGCGACAGCGGCTGGGAATTGTACGGCTTTGGTGGCTATCAGCACCGCGACAGCGTCAGCGCGGCCACGCCGCGTATCGTCGGGGGCACTGGCGGCAATGCCAATGCCAGTGCGGACGCGCTTGCCAGCCTCTACCCCGATGGCTTCACGCCGCTGATCGCGGTCAAATCGGAGGATCTGACCGTGGCTGGCGGCCTGCGCGGTGAATTGTCCGGCTGGAAGGTCGATCTCAACCTCTCCTACGGGCGTAACAAGTTGACTTTCAACACGCGCAATTCGGGCAACGCCACTTATGGCGCGGCATCGCAGCGCGATTTCTACGCCGGTTCGCTGGCATATGATCAGATCGTCGGTGGCATCGATGTGTCGAACGAACTGCCGCTTGGTGAGGGCACGATCAATGTCGCCTGGGGCGGGGAATATCGCCGCGAAGGCTTCAAGATCGGCGCCGGCGAGCATGCTTCCTATGACCGCGCGCCGGGTGCGGGTTCGACGCTTGGTTCGGGGGCCCAGGGCTTTCCCGGGTTCCAGCCGTCGAACGTGATTAACGCACATCGCGACAATGTCTCGGGCTATCTCGACATTGAGGCAAAGCCCAATGACGCGCTGACTCTGGGTGCAGCGGTACGCGGCGAAAGCTATTCGGACTTCGGCGAAACCGCGACTGGCAAGCTGTCCGCCCGTTACGAATTCGCGCCCTGGATCGCGATTCGCGGCACCGCATCCACTGGTTTCCGCGCGCCCTCGCTGCAGCAGCAATATTTCAAATCGACCGCTTCGGTGTTGAACAGCGGCAATATCGTCGAAACGGGCCTGTTCCCGTCGACCAGCGGGGTCGGCCTCGCACTCGGCGGCAAACCGTTGCGGCCGGAAAAATCGCGTAACCTTTCGGCCGGCATAGTGCTGAAATCCGGTGGATTCGATCTGTCGGTCGATGCCTATCAGATCAAGATCCGCGATCAGATCGCGCTGTCAGAGAATCTCACCGACCCGACCGGCGCGCCTCCGGTGATCAAGACCCTGCTCGCACCGTTCAGCGTGACGGCGGGCCGCTTCTTCCTCAACGGCATCCGTTCGACCACCAAGGGCATCGATGTGGTGGCGCATTATCGCACCAAAACCGACAATCTCGGCACTTTCGATCTGACCGTGGCGGGCAATTTCAACGATATCAAGGTCACCCGCGCTCCCGGTGCGGTGACGATCACCACGCCCATCGCAGGCGTGCCGACCAGCACCGCGCCGTTGCCGATCTTCAGCCGCCAGCGGATCATTTCGTTCGAACAGGGCACGCCGCGCACCAAGCTGGTCGGCACGGTCGATTGGTCGCTGGGCGATCTCGGCCTGACGGGGCGGGCATCCTATTATGGCGACGTCACTCAACCGAGCAGCAATGGCTTTGCCGCGGATGACATCCATACCGGTCGTCACACGATCTTCGATCTCGAAGCGCGCTATCAGGTGATCCGGAACCTGAATGTCGCGGTGGGGGCGAACAATCTGTTCGATACCTATCCGGACTATGTGAAGCTCGCATCGTCGCGCGGCACATTGCTCAACAGCACTGGCCTGGTCGGCTTCCCTTATTACTCGCCGTTCGGCTTCAATGGCCGCTATCTTTACGCACGGGTCGGCCTCACCTGGTAACCGCCTCGCACTTCGGGGCGCGTGCCGATGCGGTGCGCGTTTCCCGAAGCCGGGTCGATCAGTCGATCAGGCCAAGCGCATCGGCGACGCGCATCCGGCGCTCCACCACCCGCGCGGTCGCACGCGAGATGAAGGCATGCGCTTGCTGCCAGGCGCCGCCGGCATCGAGCTGGTCCTGATCCGCAGCCATATCGAGGATCGCACCGCCCCATCCCTCGGCCAAAAGGTGCAGAGGCTCCCGGCTGTCGCGCCGGGTGTCGCGACCGATGATCGCCGAAGGGAAGGGCAGGGCGATGTGCGGCGAGGCGAACCTCTCCGCGACCTCGGCATCGCCGCCATGGCCGAGCGGATCGAACAGCAGCGCACCGGCGACTTGTGATACATAATAGGATGGCGACAGCCGCGCCCACCAGGCGGCCGCGAAACAGCTCGCGCCGCTGGCGACGAGCAGGACCGGCCGTTCGGCCCGGCGCACCGCTTCGTCGAGCCTTACCGCCCAGAGGTTGCGCTGCGCATCGGTGTCGGCGGCATAATCGACATGCGCATCACCGGCGCGGAACAGGTCGGGCAGCGGCCACAATGCCGACCGATGGCGCCGGTCGCCGGTCGTGATCACGGAAAACAGATCGCTGGCAGGCAAGGTGATCGCAGTCATCACGCCTCTCCCAAAACGTCACTCCGAAAAACGCCCTGCTTACAAAGGGCCGAGTCGCACATGATGGTATTCCTACTATGTAGCTATGCAATAGCGCTGCGCCGGAGAGATTGCAGAACACGATGAACCTCGTGCGCGGTCGATCGAACGCATTACCCCAGCCTGGACTTGTAGGCCGGATCGCGGGCGTCGATCGCGGCTTGCCACACGCGCAGGACATTTCCGCCCCATAGTTTCGCGATCTGCGCGGGCGTATAGCCATGGCGCGTGAGCGCGGCCGTGACATTGCCGGTCTCGCCGACATCGGACCAGCCAGTGACGCCGCCGCCATGATTGAAATCCGATGACAGCGCGACATGATCGATACCGATCCGCTTCACGGCATAATCGACCGCGTTGATCAACTCCTCCACCGAAGCCTTGGGTTCCTTGCCGACGATCTCGTGATAGCGATGGTCATACTCGACCTGTTTTTCCGGCGAGAGTATCTTGGCGTCGGTGGGCGACAGGCCATATTCGCCTTGCAGTGCGACCACGGCCTTTGCGGTTTCGGGGCTGCGCGCGCGCAGATAGGCGCTGAACGCGTTGATCGCGATGACGCCGCCTTTCGCCTTCAGGGCGTCAAGTTGCGCATCGGTCAGATTGCGCGGGCTGTCGGCCAGGGTGCGGACATCGGAATGGCTGGCGATGACCGGCGCGCGGCTGAGCGCAAGCACTTGGTCGAAGGCCGCATCCGACAATTGCGAGACGTCGATCAGCACGCCCAGATCGTTGAGCCGCTTCACCGCCGCGCGCCCGAGTGGCGACAGTCCGTTATGTTCGGTGACGCGATCGCCGAGCTGAAGCACAGGCCGCGAGGAATCGGCGAACTGGTTATGCCCGGCATGCACGAAGCCGACGATACTCACGCCGCGCGCATGCCAGCGGTCGAACGCGTCGAGATCCTCGCCCAGCGGCCAGGCATTGAGCAGGCTTTCGACCACGGCGAACTTGCCGCCTGCGACGATACGTCTGACATCGGCCGGCGACCGGGCAAATGCCGCGCGCGTGGCGTTGCCGTCGGCGATCGCATGGATCGCCGCGTCGCGGGCGACGGCATCGCGCTGGGCGGTGACCAGCGCTGCGGGATTGCGCGCGCCCTGTGGCACGAACAGGGCAATCGCGGCGGTGGTCAGCCCGCCCTTTCGCGCGCGTTCCAGGTCGAACTGCGAAATCGGGTCGGCAAGACCGGTCCAGCCTGCCTCCGCCGCCGATTTCGGCAAGTCGAGATGCGGGTCGAAGACGATCGTCTGGGCGGCAAGCGGGGTGGTCGCAAGAAATGTGCTCAGGACAAAAGCGAGGGATGTGACGGATCGCATGGGAACGCCCTTTCTGGTTGATCAGCGTAAGTCGGGATAACCGGCGGCAACGGCGTCGCTTTCGAGCGTGCGCAGCGGCGCGTAACGCTCAAGGCTGCCAGGTAGGATGTCGCCCAGGAACAGGGTGGCGCGGACATCGGCCAGCCCCGGGTCGGTGGTGATATCGGCCAGCGCCATGCGCAGCGCGGCGACGGTTTCGATACTGGTGTTCCGCGATGTCACGAAGGGCGGCGTCGCCGACTCCGCGGTCGAACCGAGAATCCGCAATGTCGTGGCCAGTTCGGGCTCGGCGCGCAGCACGGCGGCATAAGTCACCGCATCGATCGCGGCGATATCGGCCTCGCCCATGACGATCGCACTGATGCTCTGGCGATGTGCGCCGGTCTCGCGCACCTCGCTGAAAAAAGGCTCGCTCCCGGCAAGATCCGCGATCAGCGCGCGGAACAGGTTGGTGCCGGTATTGGAGTGCCGGTCATTGATCGCGGCGCGCTTGCCGCGATATGCCGCGATCGAGGCGGCGTCCTCCTGCCGGGTGATGAGGAAGCTGCGATGCAATCCGCCGCCACAGCCCGGTGCGTCATAGACCGGCACCCCGATCACCCGAAGCGCCAGTGACGGATCGGTGACCAGCGGATAGCCGCAGATCTGGCCGAAGAGCAGGTCGGGATGATGCCATGTATCCTGGACCGAGCGGCGGCGTTCGAGCCGGTCGGGCACGCCGGCGACGCCGCGGGCGCGCAGGATCCGGGCCAGCTCGTTCCACAATCGATCGTTCGCGACCTGCTGCGGACCATGATCATACATGCCGAGCGAGGCGATTCCCGTCGTCATTTGGCGCCCTGTTCGACCGCGGGATGCAGCGGTGAATCATGTGCGCGCAGGGCGAAGCGCCGCACGATCTCACCATAGCCGGCATAGAGGATCGCGCCCTCGCGGATCAGCCGTGCGCGGTGATGGCGATGATAGGCCGGCAGCCGGTGCCAGGAGAGTCCCGGCCGTTCATGATGCGCGGCATGGAGGTTGTTGTTGAGGAACAGCAGCCCGAACAGTCCGCCGCGCTCGACCGATGCGGCGCGGCCGATCGTGCTCAGCTCGGCGCGATGCTCGGCATAGGACCGCAGCATGGTCAGCGCCATGCCGGGATAGACAAAGGTCAGGATGTAGCGCCCCGGACTCAGTCCGACATGGTCGAGCCAGAGCAGGATGAACGCGACCGCGATCAGGTGCGGAAGCCAGTCGCGGGCGACTTGCGCGGGTTCGGCGATGACGCGGCGGGCTTCGGTGCCGATGAACCGTGCGAGCGCGATCGGCGGCCCCGCGAGCATATGCCCCAACAGCGTCGATTGAATGCGTGCCGCCAGCCAGGCCAGACCACCACGGCGTATGACGTAGCGGGATTCGGGGTCCTCGCGCGGATCGGTGATCGCGGCGCTGCCATGATGCGCGAGATGGCTGCGATGGTAGAGCGCATAGGGCAGCCAGAGCGACAAGGGCATGAAGCCGATCGCGCGATCGATCGCCGCGATATGTGTCGGATGCCCATGGATCGTCTCGTGCTGCAGCGACCCGTGCCAGGCGATCAGCCACGCGCCGATCAGGATAAGCAGCGGCGTCGGGATGAGGGCATGCCATGCCGTCGCGGCAAGCCAGCCGCCATAAATGGCGATCGCGACGATCAGTGTCGCCCGATCGATCTCGCCGCCTTGTCGTGATCTTTGCCTGCCGGCCATACGCTACCTGACCCTCATGATTGACCTGAGAGTCTAATCTCTACTGGATTGATGGGATATTCAATGTGGAGCAAGTTTGACGCGGCGAAGATTTGCTTCTCCGCTACCGGCCGGGCCGACTGACCCTCTCCATCCGTTTGAAGCGAGGCCGAAAAGCAAGTCGTTGGGGTCTGATGCCGGTCCCGTCATTGTCGATGCGCTGGTCGGATTCATGCACCGGTTGCATTCCATTCCAGTGAGTGAATGCCCTTTCAACAGCGACCACACGCTCCGGCTTGCCCGTGCGGCGGCACGGATCGATGCCGGGCTGGTCGATGTCGACGACTTCGATGAAGAGCGGGCCGGCTGGACCGCCGAACGCATCTGGGATGAAATGCAGAGCCTGTTGCCGCTTTCGCCCGATCGGGTCGTGACACATGGCGATTTCTCGCTCGATAATCTCCTGATCCATGACGGTGAGGTCGTTGGCTGCATCGACGTTGGCTGGGCTGGGATCGCCGATCGCTACCAGGATCTCGCCATACTCTGGAATTGTCTGGGCGAGGTGGGTCCCGCGCTACAGGAAAGGCTTTTTCGGCGCTATGGCATCCCCGAGCCCGACCGGCGCAAGCTGGAATTTCACCTGATGCTGGACGAGCTTTTCTGAAGGCAAGCCATCGCCATTCTCGCCGAAGTTATGATGATGAGATGTGTTGGTTCGGACTTCTGCGAGCCCCCCGTTCGGGATCACGGCCCCTGTTCGACCGCCCCCATCGCAGCGCGCGTGACGACGAAACGGCAGCCCTGGCAGGCCTTCGATCCTGATTGCGCATACCAGACGCACTGCCGGCGAATGCCGCATTCGGGCAGCGCCCGGTCGGTCTGGACGGTTCCGGCAAGATCTGCGTGCACACGCTCGGGCAATGAGCATCCTTGCCCCGCCCAATTGGCGCAACCAGTCCGTGCGCAAGGAGCCGCGAGCCGGAATCTCCGTTCCGGCTCGCGGCCCGTTCTCGCTTCCTGGACAAAGGCCTGATCCACGGGGATGGCCTTGCCCAGAAAGGCAATTTCGCCCTGACCGGTCACCACCCCGATGACGCGCGCCTTGGTACTCAGCGGCGCGCTTGGGCATAATGGCCGGTCGCGCATGGTCATTCCCGACCGATATGCATGCCGGCCAGCCCACCGCCATTGCCGTCGAACGATCGGGCAGTGGGCAGCGGCTTGGTGACTAGCGGACCCGCGAGATCGAGCTTGGCGAGTTCGTTGAGCATCAGCGTGCCGAGTTTCCCCTCGATCGAGGAGATGGTTTTCGCATCGAGTACGACGTCATTGATCGCGACGGTGAACTCGAACGGCTTTCTGGTCGTGGCCATCGGTCGGATCCCTTTGTCAGAATGTGATGCTGATCTTGCCCTCGACGCTCCAGCCGCCATTGCTGTCGGCCTTGCCGCTCAGCGAGGCTTCGCCGCCGCGCGGTGCCGGCGCGGTGCTCGCGGTTGCCAGATTGGCCTGGAAACTGCGCACGAACGTGTCGAACTCGGGATCGCGGAAGATGTCGATCAGCTTGTTGCGGCACCCGTCGACGTCCTGGATGTCGCAGCCGGGAACGCGAAACATGAAATTGGACTTGGCCATTGTCTTTCTCCGATTGAAAGGGTTCAGAAGTGGATGCCGCAGCTGATGCCGCCCGATGCGCCGCCGCCGGAATGGACGTCGCCATGCACGTCGCACCCGCCGCCCCAGTCGCGCGCCGTCGGACCGGCACCGATCGCGGTGCCGGTGACCGACAGGTCGCGCATGATCGAATCGAACGTCTCGTCCTTGACCAGGTCGATCATCTGGTTCCGCCATGTGTCGGGGCTAGACAGGTCGAGATCGTCGAAATTCAGCGCACAGATAAAGTCGTTCGTAGCCATTGCTTCCTCCTCAGTTGAACATGATGCCGGGGAACCGGCCGGTATCGCCAAGCAGATTGGGATTCTGCGGATATTTGACGGCGATGGGGGGCGTGACGGTCGTGATCAGCTCGTTGAAACTGATCCCGGGCCGTCCGGAAATTGCGCGGGTCGCGTGATAGGAAAAGACGCCGTGGCGCTGGCCGTCATCCATGCGGTCGTCCCAGGCCGATTGCTCGGGGCGGGCCGCGGCGACGATGACGCGCGGCACCTCGACCGTGTCGAGGCTGCCGAACGCGCGGACTTGCGGCACGGCGATTTCCCATTCGCGCGCGCGCAGCTCGGCGTCGTCGATGCGCAGGCAGCGCGGCAAGGGATCCTGTATTTCCGCGCCCGGCACCAGGAAGGGGCGATTCATCCCGCCCGAATGACAGGCATCCAGGATCAGGGTCAGCCGCGCTGATGTCGGGAAGCCGGACTGGTTGATCAGCGCGGCCAGGTCGGCGTCGAACAGCATGAAAGTCTCGTAATCGTCCGATGCGCCGGGATAGGCGACCAGCGTCTCGTCGAGCGTGTCGTCGATCACGCCGGTGTTTGGATCGGTGCGGCGCAGCCGGGCGCCATGCCCGGCGAAGAAGAAGACGCGCTGGTCACCCGCCTGGACGTCGGCCAGCAGCCAGCGCAGATCGTCAAGCAGCACGACGCGGGTGGCCTGGGCATCGGCGCGGATCCGCATCGTCGTGCCGGACAGGCCGAGCGTGGTGCGCAGCAATCCGGCCCAGCCGTCGCGGTCGTTGCCGCAGCCCGGCAAAGGCTGGTTCAGCCGCCCATAATCGCCAATACCGACCACCACTGCTCTGTTCATGACATCCTCCGTTGGCCCGGACGCTATGACGTCGGACGCGTGTTGGTGGTGTCGATCGAGTTGGTGCCGCGCCTCCCGCTGATCGACCGGCCTGGCCGGTCGATCAGCGGAACTGCTCGGTTTTGCCGGACTGCGTCAGCCCGTCCCCACTCATCGCCCCTGGGCCATGAGGTAGCCGCCGCATGGCGGGGCGTCGGTGATGCTTCTCACATCGGCGGTGTGATTTTCCGCACGATGGCTTTCGGCCCTGGGATCAGGTCAGGACACGGCCGATATTGACGTCGAAATCCTGCCGGATGACGAAGCCCGTCTCCGCGATCATGCCGGACACCAGGCCCAGGTCTCTGGCGATCGGATGGCTGACGCTGGGCGTCAGATCCACGGCCAGCTTCTTGCCGATGACCGACAGGCTGACCATGCCCACACTTTTGGTATCGGCAAGGATCGCCGCCCGATAGCATGCCCGGTCGGGCGCGGCGGCGTCGCGCAGCTGCTTCAGGAACAGCATCGGCACCGCGATCCCGTTGGGCGTGCCATAGGGCGGCGTCACTTCGTTCACGATCGATTCGCCCAGCCCCATCGCGTCGGCGAACATGTGCTCGAATGCCGACTCGTCGATCTTCTCGATTCCTTCCATACTCTTCATTTCCACCCCGTCCGCGGCGCGAATCCGCACCAGCGTGTCGCGCACCGCCACGGCCGGGGCGAGCGAGGGCAGGAAGAAATCGGTCCGCACGCTCACCGCCGCGTCGCTGCCCAATGTCGACATGTCGCGATCGAACTGCGCGATCTGCTTGGGGAAGCCGAAGATCTCGCGCCCGGCGACGAGCGCGATGCCGCTGTCGACGAACATGTAGAATGGGATCCAGACCAGCTTGCCGTCACTGCCCCGCGCCAGCGCCCAGAACGCCACGTCGATCTCGCTTGACCAGCCATAACGGCCATATTGCCCGCCGGACGCGCTCGCCCGGCCGACATAAAGCGCGGTCAGCAGCACGGCGGAGGACGCGACTTGGTATGACAGGCCCAATGGTGCGAACATGTCGTCGACCGCCGCCTGGAGCACACCGATGTCCGATTTCAGGATCAGACAATGCAGCACTGTGTCGCGGTGCAGGAAAGGGGGTTCGGCAACGATGTCGAGTATAGGCGCGCTATAGCGCGGCAGCGCCTCGGCGCGCGCCAGCCGGGCGGCGAAATCCTTTGCGTCGTCAGTCACGGATTGATCCTCCACAAGCCGTCAGGGGCCATGTTGCATGCATCGCCATGCATGCCGAGCCGCGTTGCGGCGACGGCGGCGCGATCCATCCGATCCGCGCGCCCCGCCAGCAGAGCGTCGGCAAAGGCAAGCCTCGGGCGGCCGATCGGAAATGCCCGGGCATAGCGGCTGAGCGGCCGCCGCGTGGCGCGGTACCGCTTGATGATCGCGTCGCGCTCGCCCGCCGACCGCGCGTGCCGGGCAAGCCGCGCCAGGGCGAGCGCCGCGCCGCTATACCCTTCGAGCGAGCCGAAATTGGTTGGCGGCAAGCGTGCCGCACGATCCCGCGCGGTGTCACACAGCGCCAGCGCGGCGTCGCGATCGTCGCAAAAGGCCGCCGCCTGGGCGCGCAGGCCATGGCAAATCAATTCCGACTGAAGATCGCCGAGCCCGTTGAACAAGCCCCGCGCGCGATCGATCGCAGCGATTCCTGCGGCAAAATCGCCCGCGCCGATCAGCGGCATGGCCTGGCCATAATGGCTCCAGGCCTCGATCAGCGCATTGCCGCGCGCATGTCCCTTCCTGCCCAGATCGATGAAACAGGCGCGCGATCGCTCGGCCTCGCCGGTCAGCTGATGGCGCAGCGCGGCCAGCGTCAGCAGGACCTCGGCCAGTTGCGGCTCGGGATCCAGGTCGAGCGCGGCGGTGGCCAGGGCGAGGCGCGCATCGGCCCGCGTCCATTGCCCGAAGCCGAGATGGACGACCGCGCGGGCGGCATGGACATAGGCGGCGGAACGCGGCGCGCGATCGACCGCCAGCGCGATGCGGCTGGCGATCCGCGCGACTGGTCCGCCCCTCAGCATGCCAAGCGTCGTGGCGACGAACGCCAGCCCGCGCGCCCGCGCGCTCGACGGATCGCCGGTGCCTGCACCCCAGCGGATCGCCCCGAGATTGCCGCGCAGGATCGCGCCGAGATCGCCGCGATAATATCCCGCCTCGGCCCCGGCGACATGCGCGCGCAATCGTGCCGACCGGACGCGCTGCCGGCTCGCCGGGCAAGCCGCGGGCGCCCAGTGGCCGGCAAGTTGCGCGCGGGCGCGGTCCGCCTCGGCGGCGCAGAGTGCGACATTGCCCTGGCCCCAGGCGGCAAGCGCCCGGCTCGCCGCCCAAAGTCCGCGGCGCGATGTGCCGGCTTTGGAGTCCCGCGCCGAAGTCTCGGCCCGTTCGAGAAAGGCCAATGCGGCGGCATGTGCGCCGTGATCGAGCGCGTCCAGCCCGGCCTTGCCGAAGCACAGGCTCGCCCGGCCATGCGCACCCGCGGCTGCCCAATGCGTCGCGACCTCATCGGGCGTGACCGGGTCCGGCCCGGTTCTCGCCAGTGCCGACAGGACCCGGGCCGCATCATGGTGCAGCCCGGGGACAAGCGATGGCGGCAGGGTCGCCAGCATGCGATCCGCCAGCAATTGATGGACCACTTCATAGCGTCCGTCGCCGGCGTGGAGGAAACGGCGCCCGACCAGCCGGTCGAGCGCGTTCGGTGCAAGATCGAACGCCGATCGCCGCGCCAGCGCGGCCAGCGCGTCCGCCGGGAGCGGGCGTGCCGCGATCGCCGCGAGCCGGACGATCGCCCGGTCGGCATCGGCCAGCGCCCGCAGCCGGGCATCGACCACCGCGTCGGCATCCGCCGCATCGTCGAGCCTGACTCCGTCGTGCAGCGCGCCGGACAATTGCACCGCATGAAACGGGTTGCCCGCGGTCAGCCGGACAAAGGCGTCATCATCGCCAAGTGGCCCGAGCAACGTGCGGATCGCCTCGTCGCCGAGCGGCGCGAGGGTGATGTTGCGATCGGCGGCAAGCGGAGCCTTGCCCGGCCGCCGCGCCACCAGGAACCGCGCGCCGCTCTCGTACAGCGACGCCATGGCTTTCAGCGACAAGGCATCGGCCCATTGCAGATCGTCGATGATGAGCAGAGTTGGCCGTGTGGCGATGCCGCGGCGCAGCGCGGCGCAGATCCTGTCGCCCCATGCGATCAGCGCCGCTTCGCCGGCCATGGCGGGCCGCCGGCACAAGGCGCGGTCCTCCCCGCTCGTAGCCGCCGACAGGAGCAGGTCGCGCAGGACCCGATACGGCTCGAGCACGGCCTGAGGCCGCGCGGCGGTCGTGATCGCTCGCTCGGGCCAGCGATCCGCGAAGCGCCCGAGCAAATGGCTTTTGCCCAGCCCCGGTTCGGCGACGATCTCGATCAGGCGGTGTCCCCGCGCCAATTCGCCGACGATCGCCGCTTCTTCCTCGGCGCGCAATACCAGGCTGGCATTGCCCAGCGCACCGCGCCGCAAATGCACGGTGCGCGTATCGACCTCCGGTGCACAGGCAAGGTCGCGCGTGCGTCCCGCCAGCTTGGCCGCGCGATTCACCGCCGCGCCGTGCACGACCGGCGCCGACCGGCCATTGGCCGATGCGCGCCGATACAGCAGCCCATGGGCGAGCCCGATCCCGAAATCCGTTTCCGGATCAAGTCCTTCGCGGACATAGCGGCTCCAGGCGAGCGCTTCGGCATCGCTGGCGAAATGCGCCCGGAGCAATATGCCCTTTTCGTCCTGCGTCGCTTTCTCGATCGCGCTGCCAAACGCCGCGGCGGACGCATCGACCAACTGCGCGATCGCCTGGAGGGTGTCGGGCGACAGCGCGGCCTTCCCTTGCCTCAGGCAGACAAAGCCGACCGTCTCGGACACGATTTCCGCGCGCAGCAAGCGATGCGGCGCAAACGCGCCCTCCTGCCTCGGTGCGCCGCCATCGTCGCGTTCGGGTGCAGCGCGCATCGCCAGATGGCACCGCGCAATCCCCGGACCCGCCCAGAGCGTCAGCCTGTCGACCAGCGCTATCGGCTGCACGCTCCCCAACGCGCAGGCGCTGCGGAAGGGCAGGCCAAGACCGGCCTGCGCGACGATGTCGCCCAACGCCGTGTCCGACGCGGCGCCGGGATCGGCAAGCGCGATCAACCCGTCGCCGAGTGTCTCGACCGGTTCGAACCCCGCACCGCGCAGTCCCGTCTCGATATGGGCAAAGGCCGCATCCAGCTGCTCGGTGACCCATTCCGCCGCGGCGTCGCCCTGCGTGTCGATGCGGCGCTGGACCCAATCGGAAAAACCGCAATAATCGAAGCCGAAGACGCGGCCATCGATCGCGGATCCCCGGGCGGTCATGCCGGTCACGGCATCATGGCTGCGCCGGCGCGCGCAGGATCTCCGCGGCGCATGCCAGGCCCGACAGCACCGCCGCTTCGTAACAGCCCGCATCGATGCCGGTGCGCGTCCAGTCGCCTGCGACGAACATCGTCTCGAAATAGGGCTGGCCCGGGATCAGCCGCTTGGCGATGCTGCCGGGCGGCGACAGCACATAGCCTTCGCTCGCATTGAGATTGACGCGCACCTCGATGCTGTCGATCACCGGGATCGGACCGTCCGGCCGGCCCAGCCCAAGCCTGAGCGTCCGCTCCAGATTCTTGCCCAGCCAGATGTCGGTCAGTGCCCGGGCATCGCGCAATTCGCGCGCGACGAAATCGGGCCAGGACTCGCCCGGTTCGCGCGCATGGTCGGGCCAGGCGCCGCAGAGATAGCTCAAATGCGCGGCCCCATCGCCGCCCTCAGCCTCCTGCACGAACGACATGTCCGCCCAGGTCCCGAACGGCTGTTCGTTCGCGGTCAGCAACGCGCCGTGCGTGATCCGGCCCGCGAGCGGATCGGTCCCGCGCAACTCGACCGCGATGGTCGGAATCTGGCGTGCCGATTCAACCGCGTCGCGCCACCGCGCATCGCCCGCGATCAGCGGCGCGGCGATCCCGGCGACGACCTTGGGCGGTACCGCCAGGATGACATGAGTGAAGCCGCCGTCCACGTCGCCATACGCCAGCTCGAATGGCTCGGCGAACGGACATGATGCGGGAAAGCCGTCGGATTCGAGGGTCAGCCGCTGTTCGGCAAGCCAGGCCCGCAGCGCCTCGCCATCCTTGAGCAAGCCGAACTTCGGCTCGGTCGGCCAGCATTTCCGCCCGCCATGCTCAATCAACGGGTCATGATCGAACCGATCGCCCAGCGGTATCGCCTGGCGCACGCCGCGCAGGCGTTCGACCCGCGTCCCGCTTGCATCGAGCTCGATCGCATCGACGCGGTGGAAAAAGGCGAAGCGCACCCCCATTGCGCGCAATACCTCATAATAGGGCGTGAACAGGATCTCCGCGGCCGCTCCCTCGAAATGATAGAAGAGCGACCCGTGATAGGTCAGTACCAGGTTGAGATAGCCCCGGATCGCCGTGCCCGCCGCGATCCAGCGCCGCGTCGGCATGGTCTGTCCGTCCCGATAGGCGAAGGGATAATCATAGCCGCCGCGCACATAGGATGACTCGAGCACCACCCGGTTCGCGCCGTGACGGCGCAGCCACGCGCTCGCTTCCATATCGTTCACGCGGTCGAAATTGCCCGGCAGCATATCGTCGTCGAGCAGCCCGATCGCGACCACCGCGGCCAGCGCGGCAAGCGTCGCTTCGTCGCGCGCTTTGGCGTCGCCGATGCCGAGCGTGATGAACAGGGACAGCGCATCGCGCAGCGGCCGCAATGCCAATGCCAGCGCGCGCGCCGCCAGCCGCTCCGCCGGTGCGGTCTGGGTCGCGGTCCGCCGTGGAATCGCCGCGCGCAGCAGCCGCATCGCTTCGCCGAGCAGGAATTCATGCCGCCGTTCGATCGCGGCAAAGGGCAGGCGCAGTGGAAAGGGCAATGTCTCGGCACGGCGCAGGAATTGCCCGAACGCCGTTTCGATCAGCGCACCGACCAGGTCGATCGCTTCGATCGACGACTGATCATAATCGAGCGGCCGGTTCGACGGATCGACTTCGATCGGAATGACGCGCGCGCGGGGTTCGGCCAGCATGCAGCCATTGACCGGCATCAGCGCCTGCTCGATCGGGAAGGGCTGCTGGCCACACTCCTGCCAGCGCCGGTACACCATGCGCAATTGCCGCAGCGACTCGTGATAGAAGCCGGCAAAGACATGCAGCCCATGTTCGTGCACGCGTCCGGTCACGGGGTCCCGGCCGCTCGCGCATTTGCCGCCGATCCGCCAGCCCATCTGATAGAGCGTGATCTCGTCGTCGCCAGTGTTGCGCGCCGCCAGGTCGAACGCGGCGGCCAATGCCGCCGGCCCACCGCCAATGATCGCGATCCGCCGCCCCATCTCCAAGTCCCCCGCGCAGATCTTGAAGCGATGCCGGGCGTAATACAACGCCCGATACGAGACAGAACCGATGTGGGACAAAAGCCGCGCCGGCTTTCCGATTTGACCGCGAACCGGTACCCTGGCCCATCTAACCGCAGCTGGGGAGCAGGCGGAAAACGACCATGGGGGGGAAACGGATATGTCCGCGAGCGACATGATCGCCGACACGGCGCTGCCCGATGAACTTCGCGCGGTGATGATCGAGCGCGGTCGCGCGCTGAGCGCGCGGCGTGGCCGGATCATCATCGACACCGGCGCGACCGACCGCGACGCCTATCTCGTCATTGACGGGCTGGTCGAAGTCAGCATGATCTCGGCGCGCGGCCGCGAAATGATCATCCGCGAAATCGGCGCTGGATCGCTGTTCGGGGAATTCGCCGCGCTCGACGGCCGGCCGCGTTCGGCCACCGTTATCGCGCGCCAGGACAGTCGACTGGTGCAGGTGAAGGGCGATGATTTCCTCGATATCCTGCGCCTGATCCCCGGCGCCGGCCTGTGGCTCGCGCATCAATTCGCCAACGAGATCCGGCGCCTGACCGAACGGCATTTCGAAATGTCGACCATGGCGGCGACCGCGCGAATCCAGTGCGAACTCCTTCGCCTCGCCAATGCGGCGGGCATTCATGACGATCGGGCGCTGCTTGAGCCGGCGCCGACGCATTCGGTGATCGCGTCGCGGGTCGGGTCGCACCGCGAAGCGGTCACGCGCGAATTTGGCGGGCTGGCACGGCTCGGGATCATCGCGCAGCAGGGCCGCGCGCTTTCGGTCCTGTCGGTCGCGCGGCTGGTTGAGGAAATCCGCCGCGCCTCGGGTGAGGACTTCTCGGTCGGCCGCGCCATTGCCTGAAACCTGCCCCGCGCGCAGCGGCATTAGGGAATGGGTAACCATGCGCGCGTAACGCTTGCCGGCATGTTCATGGCGCGGATTTCCCAGGGCGACACGCTTCCGGTGGACCGGCCAGCGCGCGCCGGCCTGCGTCATCGCGACCGGCTGATCATCGCCGCGATGCTGCTGATCACCGGCCTGTTTCTGTTTCTCGATGCACGGCCATTGCCGATCCTGTTGTGGGATGAATCGCGCAACATCGTCAACGCGCTGGAAATGAACCGCAACGGGTTCAGCCTGGTCACCACCTATCGCGGTGAACCCGATCTGTGGAACACCAAGCCGCCTTTGCTCATCTGGCTGATGGTGGGCAGCGTGCGCCTGTTCGGGGAATCAGATTGGGCGCTGCGCTTGCCGAGCATGATCGCGACGCTGGGCACGCTGGCCATGGTCATGATGTTCGTGCGGCGCACCACCGGCTCGATCTGGACCGCGGCGCTGGCGGCGGCCTTGCTCGCGGCGAGCCCCGGCCTGTTCGGCGAACATGGCGCGCGGACCGCGGATTATGACGCGCTGCTGGTCTTCTTCTCCACCGCCTATCTCCTGCTGCTGTTCGGCGCGCTGCACCACCGCCGCCCGGCCGGACGCACGCTCGCGCTGATCGGCCTGTGCGTGACCGGCGCGATCCTGACCAAGAGCGTCGCGGGCATCGTCCCGGGCCTTGGCGTCGGCCTTTACCTGTTGCTGACGCAGCGCCTGGCACGGCTGTGGCGGGGCTGGGCCTGGGCCGCGACCGGCGCGGCGATCGCCGCGACGATCCTCCTGTTCCTTGCGGTGCGCGAGATCGAGACGCCGGGCTATCTGCTGGCCAGCTGGCACAACGACGCGGGCGGCCGTTTCGCGCAATCGCTCATCGGCGCACGCAAGCCCGCCACTTTCTATCTCGCCATCCTGTGGGCCGGCTATGTCGCCGCGCCGCTGCTGCTGATCCTCGCCCCCGTCGCGCTGATCCAGGCACAGGGCCGCGCGCGCGCCGCCTTGCTCTACAGCCTGTCGATCATCGTTACGATGCTGGTTGCGATCTCGCTCGCCGCATCGAAGCTGCATCATTACATCCTGCCCGCGCTGCCCTTCATGGCGATCGCCGCGGCGATCACGCTGCGCACGCTCCTGCAACGACTGGCGGCCGCGCACGCCGCCGGCAATTCCCGTTACCGTATCCGCGCGGCAGGGCTGGTCGCGGTCGGCGCCTTCGCGCTGTTCACCGCGGGCCAGAGCGCCCTCACGCGCCGTTATCTGATCGACCCGCCCTATGAGGGCAGGAATGCCGCCCGTTACGGTGCGCTGTTCGATCGCCTCGGGCCACAGGGACGCGCGATCACCGTGGTCGACCCCGGCTTCGTGCGCGACGAGGACCTGCACTATGCCCCAGTGCTGCTCGCCTATCGCTTGCTGTGGCAGGGCCGGGGCGTGTCGATCGGCTGGACCACCGCATTGGAGAACAGCGCGAATGCCAAAGCGGAAATGCTCGCCAGCTGCGATCCCGACATCGTCACGCCGCTGCTGAAGCGGGGCCGCGATGTCGGCGGTGTCGCGGGGTGTGCGGCGGTTCTCCAGCGCTAGGGATCAAGCGACCGAGCGGGATGTAGGATCGTCCGCGACGTCCCGTGTGGCCGCTTCGGACTTCCGCTCCGAACAGCCAGCTGGCAGGTTGAAGCGTGCTTTTTCGCGGCGAATGTTCAGGAGTGATTAGCCGTGGCTCACCCGCTGCGTGACCTTTCTGTAAACCTCCACGATAAGCGCTGCCGTATGGACGAGAACCGTTAGAAGCATAAAGGCGCTCGCCATCAACAGCGCATAGCCTTCAGGTGAATTCACGCCAGACACCCCGGCCCCATAAAAGAATAGATACCCTCCCTGTCTGCAAATCAATATTGCCGTCGGAATGAAGGTTAGATGCAAGAGCCATCGTGATTTCAGTCGCCGAACCACCAGCCAGACACATGCCGACAGTGCGATCGGGCCGAGCGTTGAGATTAGCCAGCCAGTGACCGCAAGCGCGAACTGATCCCCGGTATTCTCCTCGTAAAGATAAAGACATGCGTCAAACGCCATGCGCCCAAAGAGCAGGGCGATCCCCCCTATCGCCACACCATATATGATCGCGCCAAGCCGGCTCATCCGCACAACATCGCTGGAAAGGGGAGTGCCCGCAACTGGGTCATTAGCGGCGATTTAACGCGTGCGCCGTTCTCCAAAGCTATCAATCAGTTTCCCCACAGCCAAAACGGCTGTGAGCACAAGAAAGAGATCTCCGATGGCGAACGGAAGTACGACGATACTTGGATACCCCTTCGTGGACGGGTCAAAAATAATAATTGCGGTAAGCTGTATCAAAAATAGTATCGTAATTGTTGCTATGAAATACATCTTCTTCATCAAATTCCTCTTTACATAAAGGACCGCACCAAAAACCCCAGCAAGAGACATGATCATGAAGCCTCTTTCTGGTTGATTGAAATGCAAAAAAATGAAGAAAATGGGAGAAACAACGATCGCGATAACAAATCTCGCCATCCCGTTTTTTTGGATACGCCGATCTTCCAAATCGTTTTCCACGATTATTTCCTACCTATACATCCTCGGTCTGCATGAAGTGCTGAGCGTCGCCGAGTAGAGCCGCGCCTTGTAATAATAGAGGCCCAGCTCCGATAGCCATGCCTGGCCGGTATATTGGAACCGACCGATATTGCCCGCGCCCGGGATGCCATATTCGTCATAGGTGTTGGTGCCGATCACCGCGCCTGTCCCATCGCCCACCGCGATCACGCTGCGGCGTCCGCCGCCCGGCCGGATCATTGATAATCCAGCGTGCTAATTATGTATTGTGTCCCTTTAATTTCGTGTCCCTTTAATTTCAGGGCTCTTTGATTGAGCCGGAATATGACGGTTGCGGCCTCGCGGGGTCTGTGTCTCACCTTCCAGCCGGCATCTCGAAGAAGTTCATGAGGACGCGATGGGGTGTCAGGGGGAAGGGGAGGGACCTTCGTGGTTTTTGGGCCGCAAGCCGACAGACCGCTTTAATGGCGAAGGCTGGCCGAGCGGCTGGCTCGCTTGGGGTTTTAGAGAATGCGAAAGCTGCCGTTCTTCAGCGCCGCATCGATATCATTCAGGCGACCGAACGGGATGCAAGATCGTCCGCGACGTCGCGTTTGGCCGCTTCGGACTTCCGCTCCGAATAGCGATCGACCAGCTGTGCGGCATGAGCGCGGGTCAGAATGGTGAAGCGAAACAACTCTTCCATCACATCGACGATGCGGTCGTAATAGCTCGATGCCTTCAGCCGTCCGTCGTCATCGAATTCCTTGAACGCCATGGCGATGCTCGACTGGTTGGGAATGGTGATCATGCGCATCCAGCGGCCCAGCAGACGTAGGGAGTTGACCGCATTGAAGGATTGCGATCCGCCGGATATCTGCATCACCGCGAGCGTTCTGCCCTGCGTCGGGCGCATGCCGCCAAATTGCAGCGGGAGATGATCGATTTGCATCTTCATGATGCCGGTTATCTGGCCGTGCCGTTCGGGACTGCACCAGACCATGCCTTCGGACCAGAGCGCATGATCCCGCAACTCCTTCACGGCGGGGTGATCGTCATCCCGCACCTGATCGGGCAGTGGCAGGTCGGACGGATCAAATATCCGCACTTCCGCGCCGAACAGAATGAGCAGCCGCGCGGCTTCCTCGACGGCGAGGCGGCTGAAGGATCGCTCGCGAAGCGAGCCGTAGAGCAGCAATATTCTGGGTGGGGGATCGACGGGGCCAAGGCCGACGGCAAGATCGGACCGCACCGACATGTGATCGAGCGCGGGCAGGTGGTGCGGATCGGACAGAATGCGGAGACGCGACATCAGGCAATCCCTTGCTCATACCAGGGCCTGGTCGCTTTCACGATCCTGACCACCGACAACATGACCGGAACCTCGACCAGCACGCCGACGACCGTCGCGAGGGCCGCGCCGGAATCAAGGCCGAACAGACTGATCGCGGCGGCGACGGCCAGTTCGAAGAAGTTGGAGGCGCCAATCAAGGCGGCGGGCGCCGCGACGCACCAGGCAACGCCAAAGCGGCGGCTGAGCCAATAGGCGAGACCGGCGTTGACATAGACCTGGATGAGGATCGGCACGGCAATGAGCGCGATGACCAGCGGGTGCGCGATGATCGCCTGACCCTGGAAGCCGAACAGCAGCACCAGTGTCGTCAGCAGCGCGATGAGCGATACTGGACCCAGGCGGCCAAGCAATCGATCGAGCCCGGGCTGCCCGCTCGCTGACAGGATCGCACGACGGATGATCTGTGCGACGATGACCGGCACGACGATGTAGAGGGCGACCGAGATCAGCAATGTGTCCCAGGGCACGGTGATCGATGCGACACCGAGCAGCAATCCGACCAGTGGCGCGAAAGCGAATACCATGATGATATCGTTCAACGCGACCTGACTAAGGGTATAGGTGGGGTCGCCCTCACACAGGTTGGACCACACGAACACCATGGCGGTGCAGGGCGCGGCGGCGAGCAGGATCAGCCCCGCGATATACGAACTGATCTCCGGCGCCGGCAGCAGCGGCCGAAACAGCCAGCCCAGGAACAGCGTGCCGAGCAATGCCATGGAGAAGGGCTTCACGGCCCAATTGATGAAGAGGGTGATGCCGACACCCTTCCAATGCTGTCGCACGGAGCCAAGTGCGGCCAGGTCGATCTTCAGCAGCATGGGCACGATCATCAGCCAGATCAGCGCCGCGACCATGAGGTTGACCCTGGCGACCTCCGCCGAGGCAATCACCGCAAACAGGCCGGGCATGACAAAGCCAAGCGCTATGCCGATGATGATGCACAGGACGACCCAGAGGCTGAGGTAGCGCTCGAATACCGGCATGGCGGGCTTGGCCATGCTGCTCAACGACCCGCCGGGTTCGTCGAAGCCCCCTCGCCAAGCATTATCTGCATATAGACGCTGTCCAGCCAGCGACCCGCCTTCCAGCCCATGGCGGGGAGGCGGCCGACCTGCTCGAACCCCAGCGCCGCGTGCAGCGCGATGGAGGCGGGTTCGCCGCCGCCGATCACCGCCACCATTTGCCTGAAGCCATGGTTCGTGGCGGCAATCAGCAGGGCCGCCAGAAGCGCGCCGCCAATCCCACGGCGTGCATGATCCACGGAAACATAAATGCTGTCCTCACAGGCATAGGCATAAGCCGGCCGATCGCGAAACTGGGTTGCATAAGCATAGCCCAGCACAATCCCATCCTCGCAGGCCACCAGATAGGGCCAGCCCTTCTCCGTGATATGCGCGATTTTCTCGCGCGTGGCTTCGGTCGATGGCGGGATCGTCTCATAGGTCGCGGTGCCGTGCAGAACATGATGGGCGTAAATCGCGGCGATCGCCGCCGCATCATCGAGCCGGGCCGCGCGAAGGGCGATCGTCATTGCCGCGTCGCTTCCACGATCTCGCCATCCTCCTTGATGAACAGCGAGTGCTGCGGCGCGGGCAGCAGGTCGAGCACCGCCTCCGACGGGCGACAAAGACCGACGCCGAGCGGAGAAACCACCATTGGCCGGTTGATGAGGATCGGATGCGCCATCATGGCATCGATGAGCGCCTCGCTGCCCAGCGCTGGATCGTCCAGGCCCAACTCGGCGAAGGGCGTACCCTTCTCACGCAACAGCGCGCGCGGTGCGATCCCCATGCGCTCGATCAGTGACGACAGCATCGCCCTTGACGGCGGGGTCTTCAGATACTCGATGACGTGCGGCTCGATCCCGGCGTTGCGGATCATCGCCAGCGTGTTGCGCGACGTCCCGCATTCGGGGTTGTGATAGATTATGATGTCCTGAACCATGATGACCTCAGCAGCAGGGAGTAAGCTCGGCGATCAATGGCGCGCACAGTGCCGCGTCGCCGCCGCAGCAGTCCTTGACGAGGAACAGCGCGAGCTCCTTCACCTGGTCGAGATCGGCGCGATAGTTGATGACGCGGCTGCGCCGTTCCGAGCGGACCAGCCCGGCGCGCGCGAGCGTCGCCAGATGCACCGACAGGGTGTTCTGCGGAACGCCCAGCGCCCTGGCGACCTCGCCAGCGGGCAGACCGGCGGGCTCATGCCGGACGAGCAAGCGGAATGCGTCGAGGCGAGTGCTCTGCGCAAGCGCAGCCAGGGCGGCGATGGCCGAATCGTTTTCCATATATCCACATTGGTAGATATATAGGATGATTGCAACGATGATTACCTGCTCGCGCTCAAGCACGGGCGACCGCCTTGGCGTCTCTCGTTTTTCGCTGGGACCGGCTGAAAGTGGCGTTTTGCTGCTGTCTGTCAGCGCCCGGGCCGCCGCACGCGAGCGCGCGGCGGAATGGCCTCGGTTTGCGGCGAGATTCTATTCGGCCACGTCGATCGGGGTGGTGGCGATAATCGTTGGGCGGGCTGCCGCCAGATCGCGGGCCGCCAGGCCGAAGGCCTTGAAGTGATCCGACCCCATGTGCGACTGCGCCGCGGCCTGATCGGCATAGAGTTCGTTGAACACGTAACGGCGCTCGCCTTCGGTTTCACGCCACAGGTCATAATGGAGCACGCCCGGCTCGCGCCGTGATGCCGCAACACAGATGCTGGCGGCGGCTTCGAACGCCTTTTCTTCCCCCGCCTTCACGGTGACGAACGCGATCACTTTTACAGACATGCACACTCTCCATTTTCGTTGCCGTCCGATGTGGCCTCGCATCTGAAGACAAGCAAGTCCGTGTATTTCGGGACACAATACTAAATTATCTGCGGATTTTCTAGATCCAGCCATACGCAAGGAGGCTGGACCACCGCATTGGAGAACAGCGCGAATGCCAAAGCGGAAATGCTCGCCAGTTGCGATCCCGACATCGTCCCGCCGCTGCTGCTGACACGGGCCCGCGATGTCGGCAGTGTCTGTGCGGCGGTTCTCCCGCGCGAGGGTTGTTTTGGGCTGGGTTGATCCGCCGCGTCCCGCCCTCCCTGAGTCTATCGAAGGGCGGTTCTGCCTTTCCTCGATCACGGCATTACCGATCCGCGTCCGTGAGACATGATGCGGAAAAGCGATAATATAGGAATATAAACTTTACAGCTAAGCTTCATATAATTATATATGGCCCATGGCTATTCCACCCGATGACCGGCCGACCGACCGCGCAGCAGTGCTGGCGCAGGACATCCGGGCGCTGGCCGGCAAGCTCAAGCGGCGTTTGCGGGAGCAGGGTAATGTTGGCGACCTGACTCCGTCGCAAACGGCTGTGCTGCTTGGCCTGGAAAAGAGCGGCCCCGCGACAACGTCCGAACTGGCTCGGGCGGAGGCGATGCGGCCGCAATCGATGGGCACGGTCATCGCCGCGCTGGAAAGCGCCGGCTTGGTGCAGGGCACGCCCGACCCGGATGACGGGCGGAAGACGATCGTGTCGCTGACCGACTCTTGCCGGCAATGGATCAGCGAAGGCCGCGCGGCGCGACAGGACTGGCTGCTGCGCATGATCCAGTCTCGCCTTTCGCCTCAGGAGCAGGAGGAGCTCGCGACAGCCATCCCCCTGCTCCAGCGCCTTGTCGAGGACTGACCCCCGCTCCCCGCCCGAAAGGATTAAGCAATGGCGCTCACCGCGCTCGATCCGATTACCGCCCTCGTCATCATCGACTTGCAGAAAGGCATTGTCGCGTATCCGACGGCGCACCCGATCGACGGCGTGATCGAACGCAGCGGCGCGCTGGCGGACGCATTTCGTGCCCGCAATCTGCCGGTCGTGCTGGTCAACGTCACCGGCGGCGCGCCGGGGCGCACTGAACGGCCGCGGCTCGACATGAGCGCATTGCCCGCCGATTTCGCGGAACTTGTGCCCCAACTCGACCGGCAGCCGGACGATATTGTCGTGACCAAGCGGACCTGGGGCGCGTTTGCCGGCACGGACCTGGAGGCGCGGTTGAAAGCATTGGGCGTCACGCAGGTGGTCGTCACCGGCGTTGCCACTGGGACCGGTGTCGAGGCAACCGCGCGTCAAGCGTATGAGCAGGGCTTCAATGTGACGCTCGCGACGGATGCGATGACGGACATGCGTCCGGAAGCGCATGACTATAGCATCCGCAACGTGTTCCCGCGGCTGGGCGAGACCGGTTTGGCCGCTGACATTATCGCCCTGCTGGAAAGGCGCGCCTGATGCCCTGGCTTCACCTTCTGGCCTATTTCTGGGGCGGCGCCTTCCTGGCGAACGCGATCCCGCACTTCGTCAGCGGGACGATGGGGCGCCCGTTCCAGAGCCCCTTCGCCACGCCGCGGGGGGAAGGTCTGTCCTCGTCGACCGTGAACCTGTTATGGGGTTTCGCCAATCTCGTCGCTTGCTACCTGCTGGTTTGCCGCATCGGCAACTTCGACCTGCGGATCACCGAACATGCCGTGGCGCTGGGGCTGGGCATGCTGGCGCTCGGCCTGTTTTGCGCCCGGCACTTCGGCCGTTTCAATGGCGGCAATACACCAGAGCATTTGTGAGCATTCCGGCGAAGGGCATGTTCCGTTCGCTGCGCGGGTTCAATTACCGGGTCTGGGTCGGCGGAGCCTTCGTCTCCAATGTCGGCACCTGGGTGCAGCGCACGGCGCAGGACTGGCTGGTGTTGACCGTGCTCACGCATCACAGCGCGGGCGCGGTGGGCATCGTCATGGCGCTCCAATTCGGACCGCAGCTTCTTTTTCTGCCCTGGACCGGATTCGCCGCCGACCATCTCGACCAGCGCAAGCTGCTGATCGCCACGCAAGCCGCGATGGGGGCGCTCGCTCTGGTGCTCGGCGTGCTCACCGTGAGCGGCGCGGTACAGCTCTGGCATGTCTATGTCTTTGCGTTCCTGTTCGGCAGCGCGGCGGCGTTCGACGCGCCCGTGCGGCAGGTCTTCGTCGCGCAGCTGGTCGGCGACGCGGACCTCGCCAACGCGGTCGCGCTCAATTCGACGTCCTTCAATGCCGCCCGTATGATCGGGCCGGCAATATCAGGCCTCGTCATCGCCGCCGTCGGCACCGGCTGGGCCTTTCTGATCAACGGCGTTTCCTTCATCGCGGTGCTGATCTCGCTCGCGACGCTGCGCACCGCCGAACTGCACCCGCACCCCCGGGCGCAGCGCATGAGAGGGAGCTTCACTCAGGGCTTCCGCTACGTCTGGTCGCGCGGCGATCTCAAGGCGATCCTGTTCATGCTTTTCCTGATCGGCACCTTTGGGCTGAATTTTCCGATCTTCATCTCCACCATGGCGGTCGGCGTGTTCCATGCGGATGCTCGCGCCTATGGTCTGCTGTCGTCGATCATGGCGATCGGCACGGTGACCGGCGCGTTGCTCAGCGCCGGGCGCCAGCGCCCCGGATTCCCGGCGTTGCTGGCCGGAGCCGGGATCTTCGGGGTCGGCTGCACGCTGGCCGCGGTCGCCCCAGGCTATTGGTTCTTCGCCGCCGCGTTGGTCGTGATCGGCGTGGCAGCCCTTACGTTCACCAACACCACCAATAGCGTGATGCAGCTTTCCACTGAACCTGCCATGCGCGGACGCGTGATGGCGCTGCGCATCGGCATTGCACTGGGGGGAACACCGATCGGCGCGCCGATCGTGGGCTGGGTCGCCGACCATTTGGGCCCCCGTTGGGCCCTTGGCGTCGGGGCAGCGTCGGGCTTCGCGGCGGCGACCGTCGCCATCATATTCCTGGCGAGAAACCGGCGTCAGCACGCGGCATCGAGCGAGCCCCGCTGACTCGCACACACCCCGCGCTCAAAGCCGATTCAATCCTCCCGATCCTTCTGACACCATCGTTCAGGACAGGCTTCCGCACAGGCGCCTGCCGCGCTCTTTCACATGACTGGAAAATGCTGGACATTCCCGACCCGCTGTTCCGGCGGAAGCGGCGCTGATCGCATGCTGTTATGTGCTGTTTTCCATGCTGTTATTCATAACAGCATCCATGGGTATCAAGTTATTGGGAAGTCAGACAAAATTCAGCGCTGAAATCCAACTTAACAGCATCGAAAAAAGTTGACCGAAATAACAGCGAAAAACAGCAGCGAGTGTTGGCGTTTTCGCCGCGCTCCCGGGGGCCGGCCGGGCGACGGGAAGCGGGCTTTCCCGCCACCTGTTCCAGCCCAAAAAACAGAAAAAATCGCCACCTGTTATCGACCTGTTTCTCATTTGTTATTCAATAACAGGTGATGCGGGGCCAAGGATTGGAAAAGCAGCGAAATTCCGCGTCGAGAATCCAACTTAACAGGCTGAGAAAAATTGCCGCCGACATAACAGGTAAAACAGGTGCAAGAGCCCGGGCGCAACCCTCCGTCTCGCCTTCCACGCCCACTCGGCCCTCACGTCGCGAAACACCACCGTCCCCGGCCCGCGCCCTTGGCGGCGTAGAGCGCTTGGTCGGCCTGGGTCATCATCTCGCGCAACGTGGCGGCGCGGCCGCCGGAGCAGGAGACGCCGACACTCGCGCCGACAAAGGCCTGCAATCCCGTGAGCTGGAAGGCGGATCCCAGCTCGGTGACGATCCGTTCGGCCACCGCCTCGGCCTCGGCATGGTCCGCGTCGAACAGGATCACGCCGAATTCGTCGCCGCCGACCCGCGCGACATGATCGCCGTCGCGCACCTGCAACGGCAATCTCTTGCCCACTTCGCACAGCACCAGGTCACCGGCGGTATGGCCCAGCCCGTCATTGATGCGCTTGAAATTGTCCAGGTCGATCAGCAACAGGCTGACCGGTGCCGGCCCGATCGGCGTGGCCAGCATCTCCTCGAAGCCGCGGCGATTATACAATCCGGTCAGATGATCGCGCACCACCAGCTCGCGCAGCTTGGCATTGGCTTCCTGCAGCTCCAGGCCGACGCGGCGACGTTCGCTCAGATCGACGATCTCGGAGATGAACTGGATCGGCGTGCCGTCTTCCTCGCGCACCACCGTCGCGCTCAGCAGCACATGCAGCACCGCGCCGTCGCGGCACAGATAGCGCTTCTCCATCTGGTAGGAATCGCGCTCGCCCCGCATCACGCCTTCGAACAGGTGCAAATCCGCCGCAATGTCGTGCGGGTGCGTGAAGTCGGAGAAATGCATGCCGACCATCTCGCCGGTCCTATAGCCGAGCATGGTGGCGAACGAGGTGTTCACTTCGATGCACAGCCCGGCCACGCTGATGATCGCCTTGCCGATCGCCGCGGCGTGGAAACTGGCCCGGAACATCTGCCGGCTGGTGCGAAGCTCCCGCTCCAGCCTGCCGATCCCGCGCATGACGCCCATCATATTCCCGCTGTTGGGGCACTGGCCCGGTGACTATCCCGCCATCATGGTAACCCGGTTCGGTTAATGATTGTTTGCTACGGCGTCGGCGGGCATGGCACGGCGCTGATGGCCGGGATGGGGGCGCTGGGCCCGAAGGGAGCGGCATGGAACGGGAAATCGCCCGCACGCGCTGCATGACGGAGGATCATTCGATCGTCACGGTGATCGAGTATCAGCATGTCGCCGCGCCCGTGCCCGGCGCGGCCGCCCGCCATTATCCCGGCGCCCGCCGCCTGGCGCTCGCGAGCGGGGCGGCGGTGCGCTACATCGATGCGCGGACGTTCGAGGTGATCGATGGCGGGGAGCTGCTGCGCCGGATCGACTGAGCCCAATCCGGCGCGCTTGCTCAGGGAAGATCAGCGCCGCACCAGCACGATGATGTACAGCAGCGCGGAGAGTGTCGAGGCGATCGTGCGGACATGATTCCACTGCACCCAGTCGTGCAGATAGGTTCGCCACATCGCCACGATCTCGGTCGGCGGCGCGGCGGCGAGCTGGTCGTTCAGCGGCACGTTGACCATCGCCGTCACGCCGAAACAGCCGATCACATAGAAAAGGCTGGCGGCCAGGATGAGCTTCGAGTCGAATGCCGAAAAGGAGAAGAGCGACCAGCCGGCCAGGCCGAGGCACAACAGGGTCGCGCCCATGAACAGGATCATGAACGGTGCCATGACCGCGGTCACGCTGATCGCGTTCATGGCGTTGGCGCCCTGCTCCGGCGGGATGCGGCCAAGGCCCGCCATCACGAAGGAGGAAAAGGCGTAGAACACGCCCGCATTGAGCGCGGTGGCGATGGCTGCGCCGATCAGCAGCGTCGACGGGATGGTCTTCATCACTTGGCCTCCCACGCGCCGGTTGTCGCGGTGCGCGCGACATAATCGGCGAAATTGCCCGGCGCGCGGCCCAGCGCTTGCCGCACCCCGTCGGCGACCGGAAGGTTGCGCCCGTCGAGCACGGTGGAGAAGAGGTAGATCACCAGCTCGATGATCTCCGGCGGCAGCTGCGCATCGATCAGGCCCTGCTTGTACGCCGCCATCGGCACGCTGTGATAGCCGATCTCATGGCCCCGGGCCTGTGCGATCTGCGCGATGGCGTCGGCGAAGCTGATCGCTTCCGGCCCGGTGACTTCATAGAGCTGGCCGCGATGGCGGGTGGTGGTCAGCGCCGCGACCGCGATCTCGGCAATGTCTTCGACATCGACGAACGGCTCGGGCGACAGGCTGTCGGGTAGCGCGATCGCGCCGGCCAGTATCTCGTCGAGGAAGAAATTCTCGCTGAAATTCTGGAAGAACCAGCTTGCACGAATGATCGTCCAGTCGAGCGATGTGGCTTGCAGCGCGCGTTCGGCGTCGAGCGCCTCGGGCTCGCCGCGGCCGGAAAGCAGCACGATATTGGTCACGCCGGCCGCTGCGGCCGCGTTGTAAAAGGCGGTGATCGTCTCGACCGCGCCGGGCACGCAGAGGTCGGGCTGATAGGAGGCATAGACCGCCGACACGCCGTCCAGCGCGGCGGCCCAGCTGGTGTTGTCGTCCCAGTCGAACGCCGGTGTTGCCGCGCGCGATCCGATGCGCACCTGATGTCCCGCCTCCCACAGCCGTGCCGCGACCCGCGCGCCCGTCTTGCCATTGCCGCCCAGCACGAGAATGGGGCTGGCTTCCGTCGTCTGTTTTCCGGTTGTCATGATCCACTCCTACGATTAACATGAGCATTGCTCACATAAAAGGTGATATACACTCACATTTTAGAGTGTCAACGGCCGGAGTTCGAAAAATGACCATCGTGGAACCCATCGCCCCGGATCGCCTTGACGAGGAAGCGCCGGCGGCGCGGCGCAAGCCGATGCAACAGCGCAGCCGCGACCGGCTCGAGCGCATTCTGGGCGCCGCGTCCGAACTCATCGTGCGCACCGGCAGCGATCAGGTGAAAATGAATGAGGTCGCCGCGCTGGCGGGCATCTCGATCGGCTCGCTCTATCAATATTTCCCGGAGAAGAGCGCGCTGATCCGCACCCTGGCCGAACGCTACAATGCCGCCAGCCGGCTGTGCATCGAGCAGGCGCTGGCGCCGGTCGCGACGCTCGACGAACTGGTCGGCGCTTATGCCGGGCTGCTCGACCTTTATTATGAGATCGTCATGGCCGAACCGGTGATGCGCGACATCTGGTCGGGGATGCAGGCGGACAAGCAGCTGATGGCGCTGCAACTTACCGAAAGCCGGGTGTGCGGGGCGCTGTTGTCGGCGGCGATGCAGCGGGTCCATCCGACGATCGACCCGGCGCGGCTCGACGTCGCGGCGTTCCTGATCTGGGAACTGGGCGAAGCGACGATCCGCCTGGCGATCTCGGTCGAGTCGGACGAGGGCAGGGCGCTGGTCGACAAGTTCAAGCGCATGACCGTGCAGGAGATCGCCGCGCCCTCGGCTTAGAGGCTGGGCCAACAGAATCCGTTCGCCCTGAGCTTGTCGAAGCCTGTCCTGAGCGCTTGCCTTGGCAGGCAGTCGAAGGGGGCCGTTCTTCTTCTCTGGCGAGGAAGAAGGAAAGACGATGCTTCGACAAGCTCAGCACGAGCGGTGGAGAGCGCGGCGCTGCGATCGTAACGATCGTCACCGATCTGGCCCTATCGTCTGGAGCGTCGCCATTCCGCGGCTATAGTGGCGGCGCGACTCCGCCCGCTGCGAGAGTCGGGCCGGAGTCGGGTAAAACCCCGAGGGGAGCATCGATGTCGAACGTCGCGGGCAAGGCCTATGGCATGAACGTCGTCACGCCGATGCGACCGGGCAGGACGTGGATCAACCGCTTCATCTTCATGCTGGCCCGCGCCATGCCGGGGACATTGTCGGGGCTGCTTGGCCTGTCGCTGATTCACTTCGCGCGCTGGGTGATGATAAAGCGCGACCAATGGCCCGAACGCGGCCAGGGGCAGCAGATTCTGCGGAATGACTATATGCTGTTCTGCAGCAATTTTAACGGCACCTGGGACCAGTATATCGACGCGTTCGCCGACGGCATTCCCGGCGGGCTCGACACTTTCTGGTACTCCAGCACCAAATATCCCAACTCGATCCCGATCACCCCGTTCAAGAATTACATCCGCGCCAATCAGGTCGACACCAATTATTATTACAACGCGACCCCGGGCAGCGCGCAGCGCGACATCAAGCTTGCCCTGGCGCTGAAGGCGGCGCTGCTGCGCGTCGATGCGGCGGGTGACGATGCGGCGCTTGCCGCCGCATATGCCGCGGTGCTGCTCGAGGTGCAGGGCGGGCTCGGCGTGCCGGGCTATGCCCCGGTGGCGAGTTGCGACACCAGTGCGGCGGACCGCCATCGCAGCGAAGCGGTGCGCGAGCGCTGGGGACCGAAGGGCGATGGGCCGCCGCCCGCGCTGCACGTGCTGCACGGCATCGCGCCCGAGGTGATCGCCGCGACCGCCGGCGATCCGGCGCCCCCAATGGTTGGCGCCGCCTCGATCACGGCCCCCTCGATCACTGCCGCCGAACCGCATGGCCTCGATCCCGAACAGGAGATCGCCGCGGTGCGCGCGGCGGTGAAGCAAATGGTCAAGGGTCCGTCGCGCATTGACGAAGCGCCGCCGCTGATGCCGGTCGAGGTCGCGCCCACGCCGCCCGACGCCGAACGGGAGAAGCCCGATGCCTGATCTCGACGGCGGCCATTATTTCTTCACCGGCATCGTCCCGGTCAACAACACTGGCATCGTCCAGCATGAGGCGATGAAGAGCTCGCCGATCCATATGGTGCGCGAAGCGCTGGAGACGTTGCCGACCGCACTGCAGTCGCAGGCATCGGAGAAGATCGGCATCCAGAGCCCGTTCGCCCGCTCGCTGCGCACGCATTTCGCGCGCATCGTGGTGCTCGACGATCCCTTCTATAATGGCCGTGACCATGCCGACGCGCTGGTCTCGGCGATCCGCGGTACCGATTTGCTGAAAGCGCAGCCGGTCGATTCACTCGCCTGCCCCTATCTGCTGGTGATGATCGACTTCGATCCGGCCGATGCTGAGGGCAAGGGCGAACCGCGCGGCTATTTCGAGGAACTCTGGCGGCTGATGCCGGTCGAGCTGACCGCGGTGTTCCGCTATTGCTACGGCTTCGACGCCGTGACCGATGCGGCGAGCTTCGCTGGCTTCATCCTCGCCTGCCAGGTCGAAACGACGATGCCGTTCAACGATTATTGGGTCGGCGCGCCGCAGCTGCCTTCACTGTCCAAGGGCGTGCTCGCCGCGATCCCGATCCTCGGGCTGGCGGTGCCGTTGCTGCTGGCCTGGTGCTGGCATTGGTCGTGGTGGCAGGGTTTGCTGCTCGGCATTGGCGGCGCGCTGCTCGGCTTGCTGATCGATTACTGGCTGGTGATGCGGCGCGGCGGCAAGTCCTTCCCGGCAGCGCCCAATTCGACGCTGCGCGACGTGCTCAAGGCGCTCTATCTGCAACAGGCCTTCACGCGTTTCGCCGCCGAACGGCAAGGCGCCGACCCCGCCACGCTCGGCCCGGCTTTCCGCGCCTTCCTCGCCGCGCATCGCCCCGGCGATCTCGACGCGCCGACTCAGCCGCCCGGTGTGATCCGCAGCCATTTCCCGAAAGGCGCCGCATGACCGCGCTCGACCTTGCCGACATCCAGGGCGGCATCCTGCGCGCTTATGGGCAAAGCTTCCCCAAGGCGCGCTACTTCTTCCTGACGATCCGTAATGCCGCCAAGGGGCGGCAGTTCGTCGAGCAATTGCGCCCACGCATCACCACTGCCGCGCGGTGGAAGGATCCCAATCGCGGCGAAGCGCTGCTGCGCACGCGCAACCCGCGCGTCAAGGACGTGGTCCGGGCCGAGGGCGTGCCGGACTATCCCGGTGAGGTGCAGCTGATCAAACCGAAGGTCACGCTCAACATCGCCTTCACGTTCTTCGGTCTTGCCGCGCTCGAGGTGCCGACCCGCACGCTGCGCGCTATGCCCGACGAATTCATCGACGGCATGGAACGGCGCGCCTCGATCCTTGGCGACGATCCGTTCCTCGACCGTCGCGACGCGGTGTGGCGCAAGTCGCAAGGGAAAGACCGCGTCCATCTGTTCGTGTCGATGAATGCCGGCATGAACTCCGACGGCACACCGATCGCCGCGCTGGAGGAGGAGACGCGCTGGCTGCAGCAGCTTTGCGCCGATTCGAAGGGCGGCGTGGTGCTGCTGCCCGGGACCGGGCCCGACGAAGCGCTGTGGCAGGATCTGTCGGCGGTGCTGCGCAAGGATAATGGCGCGCTCTGGCCGACCAACAAGGAACATTTCGGCCTGTCCGACGGCTTTGGCGACCCGGTGTTCGCGGGGCAATTGTCGGGTGAGGCGGAACGGCTGCGCATGATCGGCGGCGGCAAGATCCTGCCCGACCAGAGCTGGGCGCCGCTCGCGCCCGGTGAATTCCTGCTTGGCTATCCCGATGAAGCGCAGGAGATTCCGGGCGCGGCGATGCCGATCGAATTCAGCCGCAACGGCACTTTCATGGCCTATCGCAAGCTGCACGAGAATGTCGCCAGCTTCGCGACTTATATCGACCAGGCGGGCGAGCGTTATGCGGGGCTGTTCGGCATCGCCGATCCGAACGAGGCGCGCGAAACGGTCAAGGCCAAGATGGTGGGGCGGTGGAGCGACGGCGTGCCGCTGATGGCGGCGCCGACCTTTGCCGACTGGCAGGCGTTCCAGGCCGAGCTCGCCGCTGCCCATGCCGCCGGGGACAAGCCGAAACTGGCGCAGCTCGCGCTCAAATATACTGACTTCACGTACCGGCCCGACCCGGCCGGCGCGACCTGCCCGGTGACTTCGCATTTGCGCCGCGCCAATCCGCGCGACATGCTCGACCCCAATTTCACCTCACCCAATCCGAAAAGCTGGGACGGGTCGGCACTGGTCAATCGTCGCCGTATCCTGCGCCGCGGCCTGCCTTATGGCCATGTCGATCCCGCCGCGCCCAATGATGCCGGTGAACAGGGGATCATCTTCATGGCGATCTGCTCCAGCCTGTTCCGCCAGTTCGAATTCGTCCAGCAGCAATGGATGCAATATGGGCTCGATTTCAACGCGGGCAGCGACACGTGTCCGATCGTCGGCAATCATGATGAACAGGCCAAGCTGGTCATCGCCACCGACCCGGCGACCGGGCGCCAGCCCTTTCTGTGCGACCATATCCCGCAACTGGTCGAATCGCGCGGCGGGGATTATTTCTTCATCCCCAGCATGACCGCGCTGCGCATGATCGGCATGGGCATCATCGACCCGACTTGAGAGGGTGCTCTTTCTCGTGTTGAATGAGTCCATTTTCTTCCGTTCGCCCTGAGCTTGTCGAAGCCTGTCCTGAGCGCCTGCCTTGGCAGGCAGTCGAAGGGGGCCGTTCTTCTTCTGCGGCTAGAAAAAACAGGGCTTCGACAGGCTCAGCCCGAACGGGGAGAGGTGGCTCCTCCCAATCCAATTCGCTCCGGCAACCCTTGACTCAGCCCCCTCCTTGCGCCCAATAATGGAACATATCAGGAACGATAATGGCCGAGTCGCTCTCACCCCTTACCGCGCTTCGGCAGCGGATCGCCGCCATGGCGGGGGTGCAGGTGGCCGAGTCGGCCAATCTCGCCTCGCTCGGTCATGCCGGGATCGATGCGCGATTGGAAGGCGGGCTGGCGCGCGGGCAGTTGCATGAAGTGATTGCCGGTGAGGCCGACGATGCGAGCAGCGCGGCGGGTTTCGCCTCGATGCTGGCGCGGCGCGTCGGGCCGGCGGACGCGACGATCATGTGGCTGCGCGAAGGCGATGCGCAGCGTGGCGGGGGCGGGCTTTATGCGCCGGGGCTGGTCGATCTCGGGATCGATCCGGCGCGGCTGGTGATCGGTGTGCTGCCCGACCCGCTGTCGCTGCTGCGCGTCGCGGCGGAAGTGGTGCGCTGCCCCGATGTCGGAGTGGCGGTGATCGAATTGTGGAAGAGCCCACGCGCGCTCGATCTGACTGCGACGCGGCGTCTCGCGGTGGCGGCGGAGAGTTCAGGCGTGACCGCGCTGCTGCTGCGTGTCGCCGCCGAGGAAACGCCGAGCGCGGCGCATACGCGCTGGCGGGTGCGCAGCGTCGCGGCGCTGCCGCTTGAGGCGGATGCGCCGGGGCATACCGCGCTCGACGTGGAATTGGTGCGTCAGCGCGGCGGGAGGGCCGGGGGACGATGGATTTTGGAGTGGGATCGTGACCAGGCTATCTTCCGTGACCAGGCGGGCATCGGCCAGACCGGCACTCCGCCCGGAATCGAGCCCCAGATCAATCGGGGCGCGGCGCTATCTGGCGCTGTGGTTTCCGCTGTTCCCCGCCAATCGCCTCGCCCGCGCCGGCGCGCCGGATGACGCGCCTTATGTCTTTGTCGAGAAGCAGCGCGGCGCAATGCGCCTCGTCGCGGTCGATGCCGCCGCGCAAGGCCTGGGGCTCGGGCCGGGGCTGACGCTGGCCGATGCGCGGGCACGCGTGCCCGAACTCGCCGTGGTCGATCATGATCCGGCCGCTGACCTCGCCTTGCTCGAACGCATCGCCGATGGTTGCGATCGCTATACGCCGCTGGTCGCGGTCGATCCGCCCGACGGGCTGACGCTCGACATTACCGGTTGCGGGCAGGGCTTTGCCGATGAGGCAGCACTCGCCGCCGATATCGAGGCGCGGCTGACCGCGTACGGCATGAAGCTGCGCCACGCGATCGCCGGTACGCCCGAAGCGGCACAGGCGCTTGCGCGCTACCAGACCATGCCCGCGACCGACGAACAGGCCGCGGTGCGCCGCCTGCCGATCGCCGCGCTCGACCTGGACGAGGAGACCGAACTGGCGCTGCGCCGCGCCGGGCTGAAGACCATCGCCGATCTCGCCGCCCGCCCGACTGCGCCGCTTTCGACGCGCTTCGGTGAGGATGTCACTGCGCTGCTCGCGCGGCTGCTGGGCAAATCGGACAGCCGCATCACCCCGCGCCGCGTGGCCCCGGCGCTGCTGGTCGAGCGCCGCCTGGCCGAGCCGATCGCGCGCACCGAGCATGCGCTGGCGATCCTCGGCGAACTGGTCGCTGAAGCGGCGGAAACGATGGAGGAGCGCCATCTTGGCGGCCGGCGTTTCGCCGCACGCTTCTTCCGCAGCGACGGAATCGCGATCGATCTCGCGGTCGAGACGAGTCTCGCAGTGCGCGACCCCGCGATCGTGATGCGGCTGTTCGACGAACGGCTCGACAGCTTGGCCGACCCGCTCGACCCCGGTTTCGGCTTCGACCTGATCCGGCTTGCCGTGCCCGCGCTCGCGCCGCTCGCGCCAACGCAATTGCTGCTCGAAGGCGGCGAAGTGGCGGCGGGCGAGTTGGCCGCGCTGATCGACCGGCTGAGCGTGCGCATGGGCCGCGGTCGCTTCCGCCGCCTCGCACCGCGCGACACGCATATCCCCGAACAGGCAGTGCTGGCGCTGCCCGCGATCGAAGCGGCAACGCCGGAAAGCTGGCCGGAGGCGGAACCGGGCGAACCGCCGCTGCGGCCTTTGCACCTGTTCGACCCGCCCCAGCCGATCCAGGTCACGGCCGAAGTTCCCGACGGCCCGCCGCGCCAGTTCCGCTGGCGCCGTACCTTGCATGACGTGACGCGCTTCGAGGGGCCCGAGCGCATCGCCGCCGAATGGTGGAAGCGAGAGACAGGCAGCGGCCTGACGCGCGACTATTACCGTATCGAGGATGCGCGCGGGCGACGCTTCTGGGTGTTCCGGCACGGGCTCTACGGCAACGAGAAAAGCGATCCCGGCTGGTATGTGCACGGGCTGTTCGCGTGATGGAGCCATACCCCCAAAAGCCGTTCGTGCTGAGCTTGTCGAAGCACCGCTTTTTCTTTCCCAACGACAGGGAAGGCAGAGCGGCCCTTCGACAAGCTCAGGGCGAACGGAGGGTGGTGCATGAGTCACATCTTATGCAGGTTGGTCTTCGGCCATGACCGAATTTGCCGAACTGGTCGCGGCGACCAACTACTCCTTCCTGCGCGGAGCGTCGCATCCGGCGGATTTCGTCTCCCAGGCCAGCAAGCTCGGCATGACCGGTATCGGCATTGCCGACCGCAACACCGTGGCCGGGGTGGTGCGCGCCTTTGTCGCGCTCAGGGAAGCCCCGGACAAGGCGCGCGTGGCATGGCTCGCCGACAAGAAGGCCCAGGGCGAAGCGGAGGTGCTGACGCCGGAGGAATGGGCCAGTTGCGAAGTGAATCTGCGGCTCGTGGTCGGGGCACGGCTGGTGTTTTCCGATGGCACGCCGGACATCATCGCCTATCCCGCGACGCGTTATGGCTGGGGACGGCTCACGCGCTTGCTGACGGTCGGCAATCTGGCTGCGGTGAAGGGCAGCTGCATCCTCAAATTCGACGACCTGCTCGATTATAGCCAGGATTTGCTGCTGATCGTGCTGCCCTATGCCACCGCGCAGGAGGAAGAAGCGCATCGCAACCCGGTGAACTATAATTTCGACGACGAGAGCGATCCGCCCAAACCATTGCTGCGTCTCGTCACATCATCGCCTGAGGATGTCGGCGATGTACTGGCCCGCCTGTCGCGCGTTGCGCCCGGCCGGGTCTGGCTCGGGGCGGCAATGCCGCGCCGGGGCCGTGACGGCCGCACGCTGAGCAAGCTGCAAGCCACGGCGCGCACAGCGGGTGTGCCGCTGATCGCGACCAATGACGCGCTTTATGCCACGCCCGCGCAACGGCCGCTGCACGATGTGCTGACCTGCATTCGCGAAGGCACGACGATCGCCGCGGCGGGCAAAAGGCTTGAGGCCAATGCCGAGCGGCATCTGAAAAGCCCTGATGAGATGGCGCGGCTGTTCCGCGACTGCCCCGATGCCATCGCGCAGACTCAGGTCTTGCTGTCGCGCATCGGCTTCGATCTCGGACAGCTGCGCTACGAATATCCGCACGAACCGGTGCCGGAAGGCTGGGAGGCGCAGGCCTGGCTCGAACATGTCGCGTGGCAGGCGGCGATCGACCGTTACGACCGGATGCCGGACAAGGTGCTCGCCTCGCTGATCGAGGAATTCACCCTGATCCGCGAGCGCAACTATGCCTATTATTTCCTGACCGTCTACGATCTGGTGCGGTTCGCCCGTTCGCAAAATCCGCCGATCCTGTGCCAGGGGCGTGGTTCCGCCGCCAATTCCGCGGTCTGCTTTCTGCTCGGCGTCACCTCGATCGATCCGATGCAGCATGACCTGCTCTTCTCGCGCTTCGTGTCGGAGGAGCGCGACGAGCCGCCCGATATCGATGTCGATTTCGAACATGAGCGGCGCGAAGAAGTGATGCAATATGTCTATGATCGCTATGGCCGGCACCGTGCGGGCATCGCGGCGACAGTGGCGCATTACCGCTCGCGCAGCACGGTGCGCGAAGTCGCCAAGGCGTTGGGGATGAGCCAGGACATTCCCGAGCGCATGGCGAGCACCGTCTGGGGCAGCTATTCGGGCGATATGGAGGACGGGCGCATCGTCGATGCCGGCTTCGACCTCGACAATCCCGAGATCGTACGGCTGCGCTTCATCATGGACCAGATCCTGAAGGCGCCATTCCCGCGACATTTGTCGCAGCATGTCGGCGGCTTCGTGCTGACCGAGAACCGGCTCGATGAAACGGTGCCGCTGCATCATGCGGCGATGGCGGCTCGCAGTTTCATCGAATGGGAC
The DNA here is from genome assembly GCF_000803065.1 of Sphingomonas sp. ERG5. Lineage (GTDB taxonomy): Bacteria > Pseudomonadota > Alphaproteobacteria > Sphingomonadales > Sphingomonadaceae > Sphingomonas. The sequence continues at coordinate 34,188 of NZ_JSXI01000069.1, read as the reverse complement.
AAGGACGATATCGATGCGCTCGGCCTGATGAAGGTCGATGTTCTCGCGCTCGGCATGCTGACCTGCATCCGCAAGAGCTTCGACTTGCTGCGCGATCACGGGCTTGGCGACCATAATCTCGAGGTCGATATGAATACCGATGATCCCGCAGTCTACGACATGCTGTGCAAGGGTGACAGCATCGGCGTATTCCAGGTCGAGAGCCGGGCGCAGATCAACATGCTGCCGCGCCTGAGGCCCAGGACCTTGTATGACTTGACCGTACAAGTCGCGATCGTCCGGCCGGGGCCGATTCAAGGGGACATGGTTCACCCCTATTTGCGTCGGCGCACCGGCGTGGAGGCGGTGGAATATCCTGCGCCCGATCCTCGATTCGGCCCTGTCGATGAGCTGGAAACCCTGCTCGGCAAGACCTTTGGCGTGCCGCTATTCCAGGAACAGGCGATGAAGCTGGCGATCGTGGCCGCTGATTTCACGCCGTCGGAGGCCAATCAGTTGCGCCGCGCCATGGCGACGTTCCGCAATGTCGGCGGCATGCACAATTTCCGCGAGAAGATGGTCGAAGGGATGGTGCGGCGCGGATACGCGCGCGACTTTGCCGAGCGTTGCTACAAGCAGATCGAAGGGTTCGGCAGCTATGGTTTTCCCGAAAGCCATGCGCTGTCCTTCGCGCGGCTGGTCTATGTCTCGTCCTGGATCAAATGCCATCATCCGGCGGTGTTCGCCTGCGCTTTGCTCAATTCGCAGCCAATGGGATTCTATGCGCCCGCGCAGATCGTGCGCGATGCGATCGAGCATGGCGTCGAGGTGCGTGCGGTCGATGTGAATGCGAGTGTATGGGATAATAGGCTGGAGCCGGCTCTCTCGACACTCCCTCACAGTCATCCCCGCGAATGCGGGGATGACAAGAAGGAAGGGGTTCGACAGCACTCCTTCGCCCTGCGCCTCGGCATGCGTCAGATCACCGGGTTCAAGCAGGAATGGGCCGATAATCTGGCAAAAGCACGAGACGAAGGCGGCGCCTTCACTTCGATCGAGACGCTTGCGCGCCGCGCCGGCCTGCCCGAACGCGCGCTGCGGCTGCTCGCTGATGCGGATGCGTTCCGCTCGATCGGGCTCGATCGGCGCGACGCGCTCTGGGACGCACGGCGCACGCCGTCCGCCGCCTTGCCGCTGTTCGCGGCGGCGCGCGCGGCGGAACTGGGCGCGGAAGAGGACATGGCATTGCCCGCAATGACCGACGCCGAGCATGTCGTCGCCGATTACCAGATGACGCGGCTGTCGCTGAAGGCGCATCCGATGGGCTTCCTGCGCCCGATCTTCACTGCCCGGGGCGTGCTGAGCTGCGCGGCGACATCGGCGACCAATAATGGCCGCCGCGTGAAGACCGCGGGGATCGTGCTGGTGCGCCAGCGGCCGGGCAAGGGCAATGCGATCTTCGTCACGATCGAGGACGAAACCGGCATCACCAATATCGTGCTGTGGGCGCGAATGTTCGAACGCTTCCGCCGCGCGGTGATGGCGTCGCGGCTGATGATGGTCGAGGGTGAATTGCAGAAGAGCCCGGAAGGCGTGGTCCATCTGATGGCGGATCGCATCCATGACTGCACCGACCTGCTTGACCGGCTGTCCGATACCGATGAGGCGAAACCGCCGCTATCGCGCGCCGATGTGTTCGAACATCCGCAACCGCCAAGCCATCCGGGCGCGGCGCGGCACCGGCATCCGCGCGATGTGCGGATCATCCCCAAGTCGCGCGATTTCCACTGAGGTCAACGACGATCCGGCCGGCGGCGTTCCGGATGCTTCGGATATGGCACCGTCAGAAGACCCGCAGCGCCGGGGCATCTTTACGCCCCCGCGGAAACGCCCTAAATTGTGCGGGCCGGGAAGCCTCAGATGAATGGGTCCATGTGATGATCCTGATGGCTGTTCTGGCGGCAGTGACCGCTCCTGCGACCGACAAGATTATGATGACGGCTTATGACCAGCTTTGCGTGCCCGGCAGCGCGTCACAGGCAGTGTTGTCACGCGCCGACCAGGCGGGCTGGCAAAGCAGCGGGCCAGGCAAGCCGAAGGATTTCGACCCCTCCGCCGACCGGTTCAAGCCTGTCGGGACGGCGATATTGAAACTGAGCGCGCGCGAGACCGGCGGACATGGCGAGCTATTTGTCACCTGCGGCATTTCGGCCGCCACGGCGCAGCCCGATCTCGTCTCCGATGTCCAAGCCATGCTTGGTTTTGCCCCCGCGCTCAGTTTCGGCACGTCGGCAAATTTCTTCGCTCTTCGCGAGAATGACCGCTGGCTTGATGGATCGAAGCTGACCGGAAAGGATTTCGCCGCGGCAAAGGCAGCGGGTAAGTTCTACAGCCTGTTGACGCTCAGCCATGATGGGGGCGCCGCTGTGCTGTCGTTCCAGGTGCTGCCAACCGCCCCGGGAAAGGGCAGCGGCGCGCCCTGATGTGAAGGCTGTTGGCCCCAACGGTCCTGGCTTATGCCGTCAGATTCCGGTTCGCCCGATCGACCCCGCCCAGGCATAGCCGCGATAGAGTGATACGAATGCGCCACGCGCGCCGATGTCGTTGGCGACCTCGTCGATCGCCGCCTTCATCTCCGCACGCGGCGAGACGTCGAACTTCCTCAGCCAGGAATACAGAAAGGCGCGCCAGGTGCGCGGCAACCGCTCCTGCTGCCCGAAATCGACCAGCTCGAGCCGTCCGCCGGGCGCAAGCTTGCCCGCACCCTCGCGCAGCGCGCCGCGCCAGTCGGGGATCATCGACAGCGTGTAGCTCTGGAACACCCGGTCGAAATTCGCGATGCCGAACAACCCTTGTGCATCGAACGCGGTCGCATCGCCCTGCGCCAGCGTGATGCGGCCGGCAAGACCCGCCTTTGCGACATTCGCCCGTGCCGTTTCCAGCATCGCCTCGGAAATATCGATGCCGTAAAAGCGCGCCTCGGGCCACGCTTTCGCCGCGACGATCAGATTGCGCCCGGTGCCGCAGCCGATCTCGATCACGCTGCCCCCCTTGGGCGGATCGAGCCGGCGGATCAGCCGGTCGCGGCCGAGCAGATAATATTTGCGCGTCAGGTCGTAGAAATGGCGCTGCGTCCGATAGATCGCATCCATATGCCCGGCATGGCCCGCGTCGGGTTGGTCGGCCATGTCAGGCGGCAGCGTCGGGCTTCGGGTTCAGCACATAGAGGTGCACGCCGCCATAGATGGAGGACCGATCGCGCCGGGTGTAATCCAGCGACTCTTCGGCGCGGTAATCCCAATGCGAGAGGACCGTGTCGGGCACGCGGCCGGGCAATATGGTCGGCGCGCCGGCGGTGCGGAACAGGACCCGCGCATCAGGTTTCGCGGTCCGGGTGATTTCACTCCACAGATCGGTCAGCTGTTCGTCGGTCATCCAGTCCTGCGCGTCGAGCAGGATATAGCGGTCGAGCGAGCCATCGGGGCGGCTGCGCAGATAATCGGTGAAGTTGATGTGGCGCACGTCGATCCGGTCGACGCGGTCGACGATCTCGTCATAATGCGCTTGCTGCAGATACGGCGGCAGCGACGCGCTCGGCCCTTCGCCATAGCCGCGGCCAAACGCCTGCCAGGCGAAATAATTGTCCTTGATGTCGAAGTCGCAGGCGAGCTTTTCGAGCCGCTCGCGCAGCACCACCGCCATCTTCTCATCGCCGGCCAGCGCTTCATATTGTGCCGGCGGAATGCCCAGGCCGAACAACGAGGCGGGCTGATCGGTCAGCCATTTGATGAAGCCCTTGTCGAACATCGGCGCGAATTCGCGGTCGAAAATCTCGCGCTGTTCCTCGATCGACTGCGCCTTGAGCAGAATCTTCGGGTTCAATCCGCCGAGCCGCGCGAGCAAATGCGCCGCGCCGATGAAATTGCCGAGCAGCCCGCGCTTGTACACGCCCTTGGCGAAGCCGCCGATGCGGCGCCGCCCGATCAGGTCGCGTCCTTCCCAGTAACGCCGCGTCGTCTCGTCGAGATGCGGGCGGATGGCGCTGCGATAGGCCAGCACATTGGCATGGCTGTCGGCACGGGCGAAGAAGCGGTGAAACGCCTGATAATCGGGCAGATGGCGCGCCGCGACCAGCTTCAGCCGGTTGAGCGCGATGTGCGCGGTGTTGAGGTCGACCGCGGTGATCGCGCGGGGATTGGCGGTGAGATAGCTGAGCACATTGCAGCCGCCCGAGGCGATGGTGACGACATGATTGTCGGGCTGGATCGCCAGCGCCTCCATATCGACTTCCGGGTCTTCCCAGATCTGCGCATAGACCAGGCCGCGAAAGGCGAAGGTGAAGGCGCGCTCGAGCAAGCCCTGTTTCGACAAATGGTCGTGGCGGTGAACGGCGGCGCGCACCGCTCCATTGGTGTTGGTGCGGTTCCTGGACGATCGGACGGCGACCATAGTCTTTCTCCTGCGCTTCGGGCGACAGCGATTACCCGGCGGCTCGAGAGCGCGCTAGGACAATCGGATGACGGTTCGATGACGGCACGGGATTGGCGCGACTAAAAATCGCTCGAGTCGTGGCTCAGACGCGTTCGCGTTCCAGCAGATCGCTGGCATTGAGCCCAAGCAGCGCGATATGGTCGCGGATACGCGGCCAGCTGGTGCGCAGGAAATGGTCGCGCTCGGCGATGCGCAATTTTTCGGCTGCTCCGGCCAGCACGAACATGCCGACGCCGCGCCGCACCTCGACATAGCCATCGTCCTGGAAGCTTTGATAGGCCTTGGCGACAGTCAGCGGATTGGCGCCATGTTCGGCGGCCAGAGCGCGGACTGAGGGAAGCTGATCGCCGGCGCGGAAATCACCGCGCAGGATCGCCGCCGAAATGGTGGCACGCAGCTTGATATAGACCGGACTGTCTTCGGAATTAAGCGCTGTCATGCTGCTCTAATACAGCAATTGGCTGTTTAGTCCAGTCATTTAAACACTCCACTCTGTAATAATTGTGCTTAAATCAGGCCTTGGACGTTCTTCAAATTGCTTGGTCGTGGTGCCGAGGAACATGAATCCGGCCACCCGTTCCGGCGCCGCGCCAAGCGAGTCGCGGACCATGTCCGAATAGGTCGCCCAGCCGGTCAGCCAGCCGCCCGCAAAGCCCATGGCGTGCGCGGCATGAAGCAGATTCATGCACGCCGCTCCAACCGAGAGCTCCTGTTCCCATAATGGGATATGGCTTTCGGTGCGCGGGCTGAACAAGGCGACGACCAAAGTCGGGGCCTGGTGCGCGAACTGAGTGACCGCTTCGATCTCGAGCCGGGCGGCCTGGGGGCGTTCGAGCCGGTACGCGTCGAGCAGCATCGCGGCGAAGCGGTCGCGCGCTCCGGCCGGCACGACGACGAAGCGCCACGGCGCGAGCTTGCCATGATCGGGCGTGCGCCCGGCGATCTGCAGAATCGTCTCGAGTTGGGCCGCATCGGGGCCGGGCGCGACCAGGTCGCGCGGTTTGCCCGAGCGGCGCGTGGCGAGATAGGAGAGCGGGGTGGAGAGATCGTTGAACATGGCCGCCAGTTAGGGGGCCGGGAGCCATATTTACACCCCCGTGATTGCCGCTAGTGTCTCGCGCCATAAGGAGCGCCGCGTTTGACGGCGCCAAGGCATTCAGGGAGCTAATTAAAAATGGTGGACACCCCGACCGCGGACACCCCGCGCGAGCCGGATATCAGCCACGTCAATCCGGCCGCGGACAAAACCTGGTTCGGCCATCCGCCGCAACTCGCGCGGTTGTTCACCACTGAAATGTGGGAGCGGTTCGGCTATTACGGCATGCGTGCGCTGCTCACGCTGTATCTGACGCAGCATTTCCTGTTCGGCGATCGCGCCGCGACCGGCCTTTACGGTGGTTATACCGCGCTGGTTTATCTGACGCCGCTGGTCGGCGGGTATCTCGCCGACCAATATCTCGGTTCGAAGCGCGCCGTGAAATTCGGCGCGATCCTGATGGCGATCGGTTATTTCACGCTGTGCTTCGGTGGCGAAACCGCCAAACCCTATGCGACGATCGATGGCCAGCGCTACGAAGTCAGCATCGAAAAGAAGGGCGAGGTCGAGACTCGCTATGTCATCGATGGAACGTCGAAGCTCGCGATCAAGGGCAATGACGACGGATCGGTCTCGCTGCTTGGCGCGGATGGCCAGCCGGCACGAACCATCGCCAAGGGCGGTTTCACCTCGGACGGTCAGCGCAGTCCCTTCCATGTCATGATCCTGCTGATCGCGCTGAGCATGGTCTCGGTCGGCAATGGTTTCTTCAAACCCAATATCTCGACCATGGTCGGTGAGCTGTACGACGCCAAGGATGGACGACGCGATGCTGGCTTCACGATCTTCTACATGGGCATCAATCTCGGTTCGCTGCTGTCGCAATTCTTCTGCCCATTGCTGGCGACGACGGTCGGCTGGTGGGCCGGTTTCGGTCTCGCGGCAGCGGGCATGCTCGTCTCCTGGGCGTTGATCCAGTTCGACGGCGGACGCCTGAGCGGCTTTGGCGAACCACCCAAGCGCGAAGGCGCCGACCGTGCGCTTGGCATCTATGCGGCTGCGACGATCGGTATTCCGATCTTCTACCTGCTGTTCGTCAACCTGATGAGCGCGAGCGAAGCCGCCGCGGGTTCCGGCATCATCGGCTATTTCGTCGCTTTGCCGCTGATGGGCAAATTGCTGTTCAGCACTTTCCTGCTGTCGGTGCCCGGCATCCTGATCTGGTCGTGGTTCGCGGGCAATCGCGCCGAGTTCCAGATGATGCTCGCGGCGATGGTGCTGATCACCTTCAATACCGTGTTCTGGACCTTGTTCGAACAGGCCGGGTCGAGCCTGACCTTGTTTGCCGACCGCAATACCGACCTCTCGATCTTCGGTCTGTTCACCATTTCGGCGGGACAGACTCAGGTGTTCAATGCGCTGTTCATCGTCATGTTCGCGCCGGTCATGGCGGTGCTCTGGACCAAGCTGGCGGCGATGGGACGTGAGCCGTCGATCCCGGTCAAGTTCGGCATTGCGCTGGTCGGGGTCGGGCTTGGCTTCTTCGTGCTCGTCTGGGGCGCGCAATTCGCCGGCCCGGACTATAAGGTCGCGATCTGGTGGCTTGCGGGTCTTTACCTGATTCACAGCCTGGCCGAATTGTGCATCTCGCCGGTCGGGCTCAGCATGATCACCAAATTGTCGATCGCGCGCATCGTGGGGTTGATGATGGGCCTGTGGTTCCTGTCGATCTCCGTCGCGCAATATGTCGCGGGCGTGGTCGCACAGGTGGCGAGCGTGGAGACGGTCGGTGGCCAGGTGACCAATTTGAAGGTCAGCCTGGACACCTATACCGGCGTGTTCATGACCATCGCCGAGATTGCGATCGGGCTTGGCGTGGTGCTGATGCTGCTGTCCATCCCGCTCAGGAAATGGATGCACGGAGTCAAATAACCGGGAGACAAGGCATGGACGGCACGGAAATGGTTCTCGCGGCGGCGGCCGCTTTCGTTGGCACGCATTTCCTGCTGTCGCATCCGCTGCGCCGGCCGATCGTCGCACGAGCCGGGGAGGGCGTGTTCCTCATCATCTATTCGCTGGTCGCGGCGGTGACGCTGGGCTGGCTCGCTATCGCCTATCGCGCGGTCGGGGCTGAAACCCCGTTATGGCAGGTCGGTGACGCGACCTGGGCGGCGGCGTCGCTGGTGATGCTGATCGCCAGCGTGCTGCTGCTCGGGTCGCTGATCGGCAATCCGGCCCTGCCCAATCCGGGCACGCCGGGGGCCGCGCCGGCGGCGGCGCGCGGCGTGTTCGCAGTCACGCGCCACCCGATGATGTGGGCCTTCGCGCTGTGGGGCGTCAGCCATATTGCGGTGTTCCCGCTATGCTCGAACATCATCCTGTCGGTCGCGGTGATCGTCCTCGCGTTGGTCGGCGCGGCGCTGCAGGACAAGAAGAAGGAAGCGCTCCAGCCCGAGCGCTGGCGGGCATGGGAAGCGAAGACCAGCTATTGGCCCTTCGCCGCGATCGCCGCCGGACGGGCCAGATTTGGCGGATTCCGGCCCCATGATATCGCCGGTGGCGTGGTGCTGTGGCTGGTCGCGACCTGGGCGCACCTCCCGCTCGCGGGCTGGGCGGCCGGGGTATGGCGCTGGATCTGACCTGGCTCCTCCCCGTGCCGGGGAGGAGCAGAGTCCTACAGCCGCACCATCCGCATCCCGCGCTCGGCATAGCGCGGTCCCGACGTCCCGCCGCGCGGCGCGGCTGCGTCCAGTGCCGCGAGGTCATCCGCCGTCAGCACCACATCCGCAGCGCCGGCGCTGTCGCTCATCGTCGGGCGGCGCTTGAAGCCGGGGATCGGCACCACATCGTCGCCCTGGGCGAGTAGCCAGGCGAGCGCGACCTGCGCATTCGATACGCCATGCTGCTTCGCGACCGCCGCCACCGCATCGACGATGGCGAGGTTGGCGGGCATGTTCTCGGCCGAATAGCGCGGATCGTTGCGGCGCCAGTCATCGGCGGCGAGGTCATCGAGGCTGCGGATACCGCCGGCCAGGAAGCCGCGGCCGAGCGGGCTGTACGGCACGAAGCCGATATTATTGTCGCGGCATGCGGGCAGGATATCGTCCTCCACATCGCGTTCCCAGATCGAATATTCGCTTTGCAACGCGGCGATCGGATGAACCTTGGCGGCGCGACGGATCGTTTCGGGTCCGGCTTCGGACAGGCCGAGATGACGAACCTTGCCCTCCTTCACCAGCTCGGCCATCCCGCCGACGGTCTCCTCGATCGGCACGTTCGGGTCGACGCGGTGCTGGTAGAACAGATCGATCGTGTCGATGCCCAGCCGCTTGAGCGATCCTTCACAGGCTTCGCGCGCATTGGCCGGGCTGCCGTCGACCCCGACAATGTCCTTGCCGGCAAAGCGAAAGCCGAACTTGGTGGCGATGACCAGCCCGTCGCGCTTGCCCTTGATCGCCGCGCCGAGCAGTTCTTCATTGGCGAACGGGCCATAGATTTGCGCGGTGTCGAAAAAGGTGATGCCAAGGTCGATCGCCGCATGGATGGTGCGGGTCGATTCATCGTCGTCGGCGGTGCCATAGACAATGTTCCCGCCACGAACCATCGGCATGCAGCCGACCCCGATCGCGGAAACCTTCAAGTCTTGCCCCAGCGTGCGGTACTTCATGCGTGTGCCTCCAGATCGGGTTCGGTTGCGCCGCCATCGGCGCGCGCCACGGATATGGTGACGGCGACATCCATCGTCACGTTGCCAACGGTGCGAAACAGGTCGGGAATCGTCTCGACTGCGACGAGTAGCCCCAAAGCTTCGATCGGCACCCCCATCGCCACCGCGACCGGCGCGACCGAGGCGAAGAAACTGATCGTGCCGGGCAGCGAGACCGAGCCCATGGTGGTGATCGCGGCGGTCGCGACACCGGCGGCCAGCGCGCCGGGCCCGATCGGCATGCCCAGCAGATGCGCGACATACAGCGCGACCGCGAGGTTCATCGCCGGGCTGGTCGCACGGAAGATCGCCACCGCGATCGGCAGGGTGATGCCGGCACTGGTCGCGGGCGCGCCAAGCTCCGCGCTTGCCTTGAGCATCGCGGGAAGCGACGCGAGCGAGGATTGCGTGCTGATCGCGACCGCTTGCGCCGGTGCGACGGCGCGGGCGAAGCGCAGGATGCCGACCCGCCCGAAGATCGCCGCGACCGGATAGGCGGCGAGCAGCACGATCAGCCCGATCGCCGAGACGGTGACGATATAATGGAGCAGCGCGCCGAACGCCGCCGCGCCGGTCTGCGCGCCGACGCCGTACGCCAGCGCGAAGATGCCGATCGGGGCAAGCTTCAGCACCCAGGTGATGATCACCAGCATGGTGTCGACGATCGCCTGGAAGAAACTGGTCAGCAGCGCGCGCGGTTCGGGCGGCAGCCGCGTGATGGCGAAAGCAAAGGTGATCGCGAACACGGTCAGCGGCAGGAAGGCGTCGGCCGCCGCCGCGGTCACGACATTGGTCGGCACCACCGTGTCGAAAAACGCGCCCAGGTTCGGCACCTTGCCGGCCGGCGCTGCGGCGTGGCTCAGCGATGTGCGCAGCGCCTCGGCCCAGGCCGTCGGCAGCGGCCACAGCTTGAGCAGCATCGGGACGAGCAGCGCCGACATCAATGTCGCGCTCCACAACAGGATGACGAACATCACCACCGATCGCCCCGCGATCCGCCCGGCGCGCGCCGCATCGGCGGTTGCGCCGACGCCGGTCACCAGCAAGCCGACGATCAGCGGTACGATCACCATCTGCAATCCGTGCAGCCACGCCGATCCGATCGGCTGGGTGATCTTGGTCGCCGCCAGCGCCCAGTCGGCCGAGGCGGATGCGGCGGCGATGCCGATCACGAGCCCGGCGATCAGCGCCAGCAGGATACGGGTGGCTTGCGACATGCTGATCCTTCGATATGGCTGGAATTACGTATAGTGGCAGTACAAAGCTGAAGCGTCACGGACGCTGGACGCATAGCGAATGGGATTGCGCGGAATGGCAAGAAAATATTTCGGCACCGACGGCATTCGCGGTGCGACCAATGCGCACCCGATGACCGCGGCGATGGCGATGAAGGTCGGCATGGCGGCCGGCGCGCACTTCCAGCGCGGCGATCACCGGCACCGCGTGGTGATCGGCAAGGATACGCGGCTGTCGGGCTATATGCTCGAATCGGCGATGGTCGCGGGCTTCACCAGCGTCGGCATGGACGTGGTGCTGCTTGGGCCGATGCCGACGCCGGCGGTGGCGATGCTGACGCATTCGATGCGCGCCGATCTCGGCGTGATGATCTCGGCCAGCCACAACCCCTATGCCGATAACGGCATCAAGCTGTTCGGGCCGGATGGCTACAAGCTCAGCGATGAGGACGAACTGGCGATCGAGGCGCTGATCGACGGCGACATCCCGCTCGTCTCAGGGCCGGAGATTGGCCGCGCACGGCGCGTCGACGACGCCAAGGGCCGTTACATCCATTTCGCCAAATCGACCTTTCCGGAAAGCCTGCGGCTCGACGGGATGCGCATCGTGGTCGATTGCGCCAATGGCGCGGGCTATCAGGTTGCGCCGTCCGCGCTGTGGGAACTCGGCGCCGATGTGATCGCGATCGGGGTCACGCCGAACGGCAAGAACATCAATGACGGCGTTGGGTCGACCGCGCCCGACCTGCTGTGCGAGACGGTGGTGGCATCGGGGGCGCAGCTCGGCATTGCGCTGGACGGCGATGCCGACCGGCTGATCGTGGTCGATGAACTCGGTCATGTCGTCGATGGCGACCAACTGATGGCGACGATCGCCAGCGGCTATGCGCGTGCCGGGCGGCTGAAGAATGACGGGCTGGTCGCGACGGTGATGTCGAACCTCGGGCTCGAGCGCCATCTGGCGGCGCAGGGCATCGGGCTGATCCGCACCGGCGTCGGCGACCGGCAAGTGCTCGAGGCGATGCGCGCGCAAGGCTATAATGTCGGTGGCGAGCAATCGGGCCATATCATCCTCAGCGATTATGCCACCACCGGCGACGGGTTGGTCGCGTCGTTGCAGGTGCTGGCCGAGCTGGTCTGGGCGGGCGCGCCGGCGAGCGAGTTGCTGCACCGCTTCGATCCCGTGCCGCAGCTGCTGAAGAATGTCCGCTTCAAGGGTGGAAAGCCGCTCCAGGACGAAAGCGTCAAGGCGGTGATCGCCGAAGCCGAGGCGGAACTCGCCGGCCAGGGCCGGCTGGTGATCCGCCCCTCGGGCACCGAACCGGTGATCCGCGTGATGGCGGAAGGCGACGACCCTGATCAGGTCACGCGGCTGGTCGACCGGATCTGCGATGCGGTGCGCGTGGCGGCGGGGTAAATCCCCGCCTCCCGCGCTTTCAGGCCCTTCAACTGCCTGCCACGGCAGGCGCTCCGGATAAACTTCGGCTGTTCAGGCCGGAGTCGCGAAACGGGGAATGTGCGACTTGCATTGCAGTGGCGCCGCTGCAGCGTGGATGGGGTTCACGCGGAGACGCAGAGGCGCAGAGAAGTCCCTGAAGCGCCAACCGCTCCTGATAGCCAGCCCACCGCAAATTAGCTCCGCGTCTCCGCGTGAACTCATTTGGAAGCAACGAACTGCGAGCTCGCCTGGCCGGCACAAGGTTTCTCGACTTCACGCGAAACGAACGGGTAAAGGGGGTGCATGCTTGACATGCGCCCCGATTGCGAACGCTGCGGCGTCGATCTTCCCGCCGACGCACCCGGTGCGTTCATCTGCTCGTTCGAATGCACCTTCTGCGCCGCCTGTACCGAGGGGCTCGACGACGTCTGCCCCAATTGCGGCGGCGAACTGATCGACCGCCCGACCCGCACCGGCAAGCGGCTCGAACGCCACCCCGCCTCGACCGTGCGGATCCACAAAGGCGCGGCATGACCGCGCGCATCCTGATCATCGCCGGCTCGGATTCGGGCGGCGGCGCGGGCATTCAGGCTGACATCAAGACGGTGACGATGCTTGGCGGCCACGCGATGACCGCCATCACCGCGATCACCGCGCAGAACACGCTCGGGGTCGATCGGGTCTTTCCATTGCCGACGGACCTCGTCGCCGATCAGTTTTTCGCGGTGGTCAACGATATCGGGGTCGATGCGATCAAGATCGGTATGCTTGGCCGCGCCGAGCTCGCCGAGATGGTCTGGGATTTACTGATCGGCATGCCGTCGAACCTGCCGATCGTGCTCGATCCGGTGATGGTGGCGACCAGTGGCGATGCGCTGAACGAACGCGGCACCGCCGCCGCAATGCATCGGCTGCTTGATCTTGCCACCATCGTCACGCCGAACCTGCCGGAACTCGCGGCGCTGGGCGGTGAGGAGGCGATCCTCGCGCACGGGTGTGCGTTGCTGGTTAAGGGCGGACATGGCGAAGGGGCGACCGTCACCGATCGGTTACTGGTTTCAGACCGCGAAGTCGCGCGCTGGGATAGTCCGCGCATCGACACGACAAGCGATCATGGCACCGGCTGCACCCTTGCCTCGGCGATCGCCACATTCCTGGCCGAGGGTCATCCGTTGGAGACAGCGGTAGATCGCGCGCGCCGGTTCGTCCGCCTCGCGCTACGCGACGCGCCGGGGCTCGGTCGGGGACATGGGCCGATGGGACATCATGCGGTACGGCTCGATCTCGGCCCCGAACCGCGGCTCAACCAGATCACGGTCGGCATGACCGATTATGCCGCATCGCGCGATTTCTATGCGACGCTGGGGCTGCGGCAGATCGTCGACAGCCCGGATCACTATGCCCGGTTCGAGGCGCCCGGCGGCGCGACGCTCTCGATCGAACAGGGAGCGGGCAGCACAATGTTTCTCGAATGCGATGATCTCGATGCGACAGTGGCGCGGCTCCAGGCCGCCGGGCTGACCTTCGACCATTTGCCGGTCGAGCAGGAATGGCTGTGGCGCGAGGCACGGCTGACCGATCCCGCGGGCAATGCGATCTGCCTCTATCAGGCTGGCGAGAATCGCCGCTTTCCGCCATGGCGCATCCCGTGACCCGACCTTCGCTCAAGCATGAAAAACTCTGCCTCGCGCCGGTTGTCGGGGTCGATGAGGCAGGGCGCGGGCCGCTTGCCGGACCAGTCGTCGCGGCGGCGGTGATCCTGCCCGTAAAGGGCGTGCCGCGCGGGATCGACGATTCGAAAAAACTCTCCGCGCCTGAACGCACCCGCCTGCACGACCGGCTGCGCGATTGCGCGATGGTCGGCATCGGCATCGTCGAGGCCGAAGAGATCGACACGCTCAACATCTTCTGGGCGACGATGAAGGCAATGACCCTGGCGGTCGAAGCGCTTGGCTGCGCACCGGGCCATGTGCTGGTCGACGGCAACCGCCTGCCGCGCTGGAGCCATCCGGCGACCGCGATCGTGTCGGGCGATGCGATCTCGCTGTCGATCGCCGCCGCGTCGATCATCGCCAAGCACACCCGCGACACGATCATGATCGCCCATGCCGAGGCGCATCCGCATTATGGCTGGCATTCGAACAAGGGTTACGGATCGCGCACGCACCTCGACGCGCTGCGCCAATATGGCCCGACACCACTGCATCGGCGCAGCTTCGCGCCGGTCGCGCAGGCCTGGCTCGATTTTTAAGAGAAAAAATCACCCCCCGAGTCTTTCGCGCCACACCCCATCCATTGAGTCTGCCGACTCGTGCCGACTCAATATCTGGGCAGCTTCCCAAAATGTTCCGTTTTGTTAACGATTTGGTGGCCATAGTCGTTAACCATTCTCCACTTGACCGGAGTCCGCACATCCGCAGGGATGCGCGGGATACAAACGGGGAAATGATTTATGGGCGTTATCGACAAGGTTAAGGCGCGCGTTGCGGTGCCAATGGTCGATGACCAGCCACGGGTTCAGCTGCCACTAGACAGCATCATCATGCAGGATTGCATCACCGCGATGCGCGCGCTGCCGGCCAAGTCGGTCGACATGATCTTCGCCGATCCACCTTATAACCTGCAGCTCGGCGGCGATCTCAGCCGGCCCGACGGCAGCCATGTCGATGCGGTGACCGACGACTGGGACAAGTTCGACAGCCTTGCCGCTTATGACCAGTTCACCCGCGCCTGGCTGACCGAGGCGCGGCGCATTCTGAAGGATGACGGCGCGATCTGGGTGATCGGCAGCTATCACAATATCTTCAAGGTCGGCTCGGCGATTCAGGATCTCGGCTATTGGATCCTCAATGACGTGGTGTGGCGCAAATCCAACCCGATGCCCAATTTCAAGGGCACCCGCTTCACCAACGCGCATGAGACGCTGATCTGGGCGTCGATGGGCGAAAAGGCGCGCTACACCTTCAACTATCGCAGCATGAAGACGCTGAACGACGAACTGCAGATGCGCAGCGATTGGGAATTCCCGGTCTGTGGCGGGCAGGAGCGGCTCAAGCGCGGCGGCGTGAAGGTCCATCCGACGCAAAAGCCCGAAGCGCTGATCTACCGCATCCTGCTTGCCTGCACCAAGCCGGGCGACGTGGTGCTCGATCCATTCTTCGGCATCGGCACGACCGGCGCGGTCGCCAAGCGGCTCGGCCGGCGCTGGATCGGGATCGAGCGCGAGATCGATTATGTTGATGCCGCGCGCGAACGCATCGATGCGGCATTGCCGCTCGACGAATCCGCGCTGAAGACCATGCAAAGCCCCAAGGCCGCACCGCGCGTCGCCTTCGGCACGATCGTCGAGAACGGCATGCTGGTCGCCGGCGCCGTGCTGACTGACGCCAAGCGCCGCTATCGTGTGACGGTGCGCGCCGATGGGTCGGTCATGTCGGGCGATACGACCGGCTCGATCCACAAGCTCGGCTCGGTCCTGCAGGGCGCGCCGGCCTGCAATGGCTGGACCTTCTGGCATTATGAGACGCCCGAAGGGCTGAAGCCGATCGACGATCTGCGGCAGACCTATTTGCTCGCGACGCAGATTTAAGGATCGCTATCCTCCGTTCGCCCTGAGCTTGTCGAAGGGCCGTTCTTTCCTTTGACGTTGGAAAAGGTCAGGACGGTGCTTTGACAAGCTCAGCACGAACGGTTGATTTGATGTCAGTCTCTACCCTCCATCTCCGCCCGATCCAGTTCGTCGACACGCCGGTTGGCCGTGACGGCGAAGTCGCGCGGCTCGCCGGCGGGATGCAATGGTTCGGCGCCTATGAAGTGATCGAGAACGGCGCCCGCCGCACCGTCCAGATCGCCGAATTCGACCGCCTGCTCGGCGCCAACGATCGCGCCGTAAAGCTCCATCAGGCAATCACCACCCCGCGCGCGCCACTGACGCTGGGCGATCGCACCTTGCGCTTCGACCAGCCGATGATCGCCGGCATCCTCAACGTCACGCCGGACAGCTTCTCCGATGGGGGCCGGCACGATGACGCGGCCGGCGCCGGGTTCGACATGGCGGCCAAAGGTGCCGCGCTGATCGATATCGGTGGTGAATCGACCCGCCCCAATGCGCCGACGGTGTGGGAAGGTGACGAGATCGCCCGCGTCGTACCGGTGATCGAAAAGCTCGCCGGCGGTGGCACTCTGGTGTCGATCGACACACGCAAGGCGGCGGTGATGGAGGCGGCGCTCAAGGCGGGCGCGGCCATCGTCAACGATGTCTCGGCGCTACTGTGGGACGATCGCGCGCTGGAGGTGGTCGCACGTGCCGGCTGCCCAGTGATTCTGATGCACTCGCCCGACCCGAAAAAAGGGCCGCATGGCGGCAACGGCTACGGCCATGTGCTGACCGAAGTTTATGACTGGCTCGACGCGCGCGTGGCGGCGGCGGTCGCGGGCGGCATTGACCGCGCGAAGATCATCGTCGATCCGGGTATCGGCTTCGGCAAGTCGCTGGCTGACAATCTGTCTCTGCTCAACGGCCTGACACTGTTCCACGGCCTGGGCTGCCCGATCATGCTCGGCGCAAGCCGCAAGCGCATGATCGGCGCGCTGTCCAATGAAGCGCCGGCGAGCGAGCGGCTCGGCGGCTCGCTCACACTGGCGCTGAAGGGCGCGGAAACGGGCATGCAATTGCTCCGCGTCCATGATGTTGCGGAAACCGTTCAGGCGCTCCGGGTCTGGCGTGGGATGAAGGATCAGGCCCTGGTCGCGGGCTGAGGGTGAGGCAAAACAACAACTGCCCTAAAACCCGTTCGTTTCGAGCGAGGGCCCTCTCGAGCATAGTCGAGATCGAGAAACAGCCACAAACGCTGCGCAATGTGTCTCGACTGCGGCCCGAACGGCCGAAGTTTATCCCGAGCGCCTGCTTTGACTCCTACCCGCCAATTGCGGCCATCAAACAACAACTACAGTTCTCTCACGGCGGACAGATCGTAGGAAAGTCGTATGCCTTCGATCGGAAGAATGATGTCGATACCCGATTCTAAAGAAGCGGATTTTCCTGGCTGATAGGGCATTCTTCCGGTTTCTTTACGCCACTCCAGAAGGAAAATTCGAACCTTCTCCACGGCATCTTGATCAAGTAGCCGGAACCTTTCACGAAGTTTTTCGCACGTATAATTGTAAGCCGGCCGCGCAAGCCAGCTGACAAAACGACCCCGCGCTTTGTAGGAATCGACGATGAATGCGCGTTGCGTCGCGGTCAGCTGACTCTCGAATACGGCGCGATCATTACTGCAGTCGATCACAAGCGGTGCGGATACGAAGAAATCCACTGCGGACCGGTCCAAGCTATCAATCGTCGTGATGAGCGATCTTTGGAAATCACTGGTGAGATACCGCGCTGTCATCATTGGCTCCGTAGCGTGGGTGCGACTATGGGGCGGGTGACCGCTTTCCGCCAGGGTCGGACGTTCCCGCTCATGGGTTCGCGACCTAAAGACCAAATTTCGCCTTCAGCTTCGGCCCGGTCAGCGATTTCAGCGCATCCTTGCCGATCCACCGCTCGGTCCGCTCATCCGATGCCGCGAGCCGTTCGGCCAGCCCGGTCGCCGCGCGATTCAGCGCGACGTTGCGCTCGCCGATCGCGCGCAGCGCCCAGCTCACGCCCTTTTTGACGAAGTTGCGCGGGTCGGTCGCGGCGGCCTCGATCAGCGGCAGACTGTCGAGGAACGGGCCATCCGGCGCCTTGCGGTCATGCAGGGCGACACTGGCGAGCAAGGCGAACGCGGCGCGGCGGCCGAACTCGTCGTTCAGCCGGCTCCAGTCGCGGATCTTGTCCAGCGCATGCGGCGTGCGATCGAACAGATTGAAGCATAATGTGTCGCACAGCGCCCAATTGTCGAAATCCGCGCGCCATGCATCCATCGTCTCCGGCGTGGTCAGCGCCGGATCGGCGATCAGCGACACCAGCAGCCGCGCCTCGTAAATGTCGCTTCCCCACAGGGCGAGCGCCAATGGATGGTCGCGCTTCAGCCGCTTGGCGATCGCCTTGATCTCCGTCATGCGCACGCCGAGCGCGGTCGGCGCGATGATCCCGTAGCGCCGCGCCAGATCGTCACGATAGCGCGGATCGGCATGCTGCCGCAGATCGGCAATGACCGCGGCGATCCGGTCGTCCATCGCCAGAACCGAATGGCTTGTGATGGACCCACCCCCCGTCATTCCCGCGAAAGCGGGAATCCCGCTCCTTCTTCCGAGTGCGGGGCGAGGCAGCGGGATCCCCGCTTTCGCGGGAATGACAGGAAAGAGGCGATACGCTTTTTTGCCTCTGAACTGGTCATCCCCGATCTTATTCGCACGATGCGAACAGAGTCGAGCACAGGCGATGATTGTCAGCTCGATTCACATGCTGTTCGGGTGTCGTCATGCCTGGTCTCCAGCGCGCAGGTTGCGCGTCACCGGTGAAACCCCATTCGGTCAACGATGTGAATCGAGCAGAGCATGACCAGCGTTGAATCGAGCAGAGCATGACCATTGCGCGCGCAACTCCCGTTACTCCCGCAGCACAGCGGAAAAACTCCCGTGCGGATCCATCAAAACTCCCGCAGCTTTTCCCGCAGACTCCCGCAGAACCCTCAAAAAGCATTTTCCCCCAGAAACTCCCGCAACAACTCCCGCAGCTGCGGGAAAATCGACGCATCGATTCCGCCGGGATGGTCCGATGGCGTTGTTGAATCAGGCCTCAGGCGGCGGCGTTGTCGATCCCCAGCTCGCCAAGCTTGCGATAGAGCGTCGAGCGCCCGATCCCCAGCCGCCGCGCGACTTCGGTCATGCGGCCGCGATAATGGCCGATGGCGAGGCGGATGACATCGGCCTCGATCTCCTCCAGCGCGCGCAGATTGCCGTCGGCATGGAACAGGGTGACGCCGCCGCTGGTCGCCATTGGCGACGGGCCCGGCGTGGTATGGCGTTGCGCGCCGAGCGCCGCGATCTGCGGGAAATCGGCACGGGTCAGCGCGGCGCCGTCGCACAGCACGGCGGCGCGGAACAAGGCGTTCTGCAACTGGCGGACATTGCCCGGCCAGTCATATTGGCCAAGCAGCGCCAGCGCATCGTCAGTGATGCCGAGCGGCCGCAGCCCCGGCTGCTGCGCGATCCGGGCGAGCAGATGGCGGGCCAGCGCCGGAATATCGCCGGTGCGTTCGCGCAAGGGGGGAATGGTCACTTGCACGATGTTGAGCCGGTAATAGAGATCCTCGCGGAACCGGCCCGCCTCGACTTCCTCGATCAGGCGCTTGTTGGTCGCGGCGATGACGCGGACATCGACTTCGCGGGTATGGCGCGCGCCGATCGGCTGGATTTCGCCCGATTGCAGCACGCGCAGCAATTTGACCTGCGCCTCGAGCGGCATCTCGCCGACTTCATCAAGGAACAGGGTGCCGCCATCGGCTTCCTGGAAACGGCCGATCTTGCGCTCGAACGCGCCGGTAAAGGCGCCCTTTTCGTGCCCGAACAGCTCGCTTTCGACCAGATTGGCGGGGATCGCGCCGCAATTGACCGTGATCATCGGCTTCTTGCCGCGCGGGGAGGCGGCATGGACCGCCTCAGCGACGACTTCCTTGCCGACGCCGCTTTCGCCTTCGAGCAGCACCGCGACGCGTGCGCGCGCCGCTTTGGCGGCGATGGCGAGCGCGGCGCGGAAATCCGGCGCCGAACCGACGATCTCGTCAAAGGCGAGCAAGGCGGGAATCTTTTCGGTCAGCGGGCGCAACTCGCCCGCGGCCTTGCCGGCGACCGCCGCATCGAGCGCCGCGAGCAAGCGTTCGGGGGCGAGCGGCTTGACCAGGAAATCCGTCGCGCCGGCGCGCATCGCCGCAACGGCCTGCGCCACCGAGCCATTGGCGGTGAGCATCAGCAAGGGAAGGGCGGGGCGGCGTTCGCGAATCTCGGCGATCAGCATGCTGGCATCGGCCTCGGGCGCCCAATGATCGAGCAGGATCGCATCAAGCTGCATGCCGTCCTGCGTGCCGAGCATGGCGATCGCCATTTCGCCATCCTGGGCGAAGACCGCGCGCCAGCCGCGACGCGCGGCGAGCGCCGCGACGAGCCGGCGCTGCGCCGGTTCGTCGTCGATCAACATGAGGAGGCGCTGTCCGTTGCGCGTCATTCGGTCATTCCTGTTTTCCCGTTCTGCGGTAACCTTAATGCGGACGGGTAAAGACGGGCTTAAACTGCCCCTCAATGGGACTCGTGGGACGGGACTTGAGGGACGGCGCGGGGGCGGCTAAGCGCAATTGGGGACTGACACATCAGGGAACGAGATCATGGCCGGCAACAGTGACATGAAGGCGCACGAAGCGACCTATCACAGCATCATCAGCTTGCTGAAATGGGGCGCCATCGCCTGTGCCGTGATCGCAGCCGCGGTCATCTGGCTGATCGCCGGCTAGCCGCGGGTGAAAATCGCGGTCCTCAAGGAACAAGCCCCGGGCGAGCGCCGCGTTGCCGCGACGCCGGAAACGGTCAAGAAATTCATCGCGCTCGGTGCCGAGATGGCGGTGGAGAGCAATGCGGGTGAGGCGGCGTCGATCGCCGACGCCCAATATGCCGAGATGGGGGCAAAGGTCGGCAGCCGTGCGGAAACGCTGAAGGGCGCCGACATCATCCTTGGCGTGCAGGGGCCGGATCCCGCATCGATCACTGGCGCCGCGCCTGGCGCCTGGCTCGCCGCGGGGCTCAACCCGTTCGGCGAGCGTGCCCGGGTCGATGCCTATGCCGCAGCGGGTATCGAGGCACTGGCGATGGAATTCATGCCGCGCATCACCCGCGCGCAGTCGATGGACATCCTGTCGTCGCAGTCGAACCTTGCCGGCTACAAGGCGGTGCTCGACGCGGCGTCCGAATATGGTCGCGCCTTTCCGATGATGATGACGGCGGCGGGCACCATTTCCGCCGCGCGCGTCTTCGTGATGGGCGTCGGCGTCGCCGGGCTGCAGGCGATCGCCACCGCGCGGCGCCTCGGCGCACAGGTCTCGGCGACCGATGTGCGCTCGGCGACCAGGGAGCAGATTCAGTCGCTCGGCGCCAAGCCGATCTTCGTCGAGAATGTCGCGGGCATCGAAGGCGAAGGGTCGGGCGGTTATGCCGGCGAGATGTCGCCCGAATATCAGGCGGCGCAGGCCGAACTGGTCTCGGGCCATATCGCCAAGCAGGACATCGTCATCACCACGGCGCTGATCCCCGGGCGTCCCGCGCCACGCCTCATCTCGGCGGCGCAGGTCGCGAGCATGAAGCCGGGCAGCGTGATCGTCGATCTCGCGGTCGAGGCCGGCGGCAATGTCGAAGGCGCGGTTCTGGGCGAAGTCGTCGAGATCGGCGGGGTGAAGATCATCGGCCACAAGAATGTCGCCGGCCGCCTCGCGGCGGATGCCTCGGCGCTGTTCTCGCGCAACTTGTATAATTTCCTCAGCGCCTTCTGGGACAAGGAAAGCGGCAGGCCAGTGCTCGATGAAGAGATTGGCGATGCGATCCGGCTGACCAAAGGCGGGCAGGTCGTGAACGCGAGGCTGCTAGGATGACACTCCTCCCCGGCACGGGGAGGGGGACCAGCGAAGCTGGTGGAGGGGGTGTGCCGGGAGCGCTGCGCCCCGAAGTGGCTATTGCCCGCAAGCTGCGCAAAGAAATGAGCTTGCCGGAGGTACTGTTATGGCAGCGCCTGCGCGGCAAAAAGGCAGGCCTCAAATTCCGCCGCCAGCATCCGGTCGGGCCGTATGTCATTGATTTCTACTGCCGCGAATCGGCGCTCGCCATTGAGATCGATGGCGAGGCGCACAATCGTGGCGATCGACCGCAGCGCGATGAGCGTCGCGATGCCTTTCTGAAAGAAAATGGGCTGAAGGTTCTCCACGTCGCCGCTGCGCGCATTCTCAAAGATCCTGACGCCGCCGCTGAGGCAATTGCGGCGTATGCGGCGCCCCCCCTCCACCAGCCTTCGGCTGGTTCCCCTCCCCGAATCGGGGAGGAAAAATAATGGGCATCCTCAACGCCACCGCGGTCGACCCGCGCGAGCTGATCGACAAGCATGGCGAGGCGCTGACCGATGGCGAGACGATCTATTTCGTCTACAAGACGATCCGCGACTATATCGCCTTCACCAACTGGCGCGTGCTGTACATCAATGTGCAGGGCATCACCGGCAGCAAGCGCGAATTCCTGACCGTGCCGTTCCGCTCGATTACCGCCTTTGCGGTTGAGACGGCAGGCACGTTCGATCTCGATGCCGAAATCAAGATTTTCCTGTCCGGCCATGAACCGATCGAATTCAAGGTGGGGCGCAATACCGATATGCGCGGGCTGCAGAGCTTCCTTGCGCAAAAGATGGACCGTTAGGGGATAATCATGGACTTTATCGCAATCCTGTCGATCTTCGTGATGGCCTGTTTCGTCGGCTATTATGTCGTCTGGTCGGTCACGCCCGCGCTGCACACGCCGCTGATGGCGGTGACCAATGCGATTTCGTCGGTGATCATCGTCGGTGCGCTGATCGCCTCGGCGGCGGCGGGAATTGGCGGTACGGGCGCTACTTCGAAATGGTTGGGGCTGCTGGCTGTGGTGTTGGCAAGCGTCAACATCTTCGGCGGCTTCGCGGTGACCGCCAGGATGTTGGCGATGTACAAAAAGAAGGACCGGCCTGTAGCGGCCAAACACGGATAGCCGTCACTCCAGCGAAAGCTGGGGTTTTGTGTGGACCTGTTCCGCGCGAGCAAACGGGAAGATGCCAGCCTTCGCTGGCACGATGAATTAGGGGCGGTTAGCGAGATGGAACACATAGCAGTAAATCCTTGGGCGGCGCTGGCCTATCTAATTGCGGGTGTGTGCTTCATCCTGGCGCTGCGCGGCCTGTCGTCGCCGGCGACGTCGCAGCGCGGCAATGCCTTCGGCATGGCCGGCATGACGATTGCCGTCGTGACGACGCTGATCACGCACGTACCGTATGATCTCGCCGCAGGCGCGGCGGCTGGTTTTTCTTCGGAAGAGCCGATCTTCGATACGGTAACGATGCTGGAAATCCTCGGCGCCATTGTTGTTGGTGCCGTCATTGGACTGGTCACCGCGCGAAAGATCGCAATGACCGACATGCCGCAGCTGGTTGCGGCGTTCCACTCGCTGGTCGGTCTGGCCGCGGTGCTGGTCGCAGCGGCCGCCTTCCTCAACCCCGAAGCGTTCGGAATTGCAACGCTTTTGGTATCTGATACCGGTCCGCCGGTCGTGCACATCTTGCCCGTAAGTCGAATTGAAATGGGCCTTGGCGTCGCGATCGGCGCGATCACCTTTTCCGGCTCGGTCATCGCGTTCCTGAAGCTCAACGGCAATATGGGCGGCAAGCCGATCATGCTGCCCGGCCGCCATGTGATCAATCTCGCGGTGCTTGCCGGGATCGTCGGGCTGGTCGCGTACTTCACGCAGGACCAGAGCCCCTGGATCTTCTGGACCATCACTGGCCTGAGCTTCGCGATCGGCTTCCTGCTGATCATCCCGATCGGCGGCGCGGACATGCCGGTCGTGGTGTCGATGCTCAACAGCTATTCGGGCTGGGCGGCGGCGGCGATGGGCTTCACGCTGCACAATACCGCGATGATCATCACTGGCGCCCTGGTCGGATCGTCGGGTGCGATCCTGTCCTATATCATGTGCAAGGCGATGAACCGCAGCTTCATCAGCGTCATTGCCGGCGGCTTCGGTGCCGACACCAGCGGCGGTGGCGCGGCGGCCGCCACCGACCGGCCATGGAAGCGCGGATCGGCCGAGGATGCGGCGTTCCTGATGAGCCAGGCCGAGCAGGTGGTGATCGTTCCCGGTTACGGCATGGCGGTGGCGCAGGCGCAGCATGCGCTGCGTGAGATGGCCGACAAGCTGAAGGCGCATGGCGTGCGCGTGAAATACGCGATCCATCCAGTTGCCGGACGCATGCCGGGGCACATGAACGTGCTGCTCGCCGAAGCCAATGTGCCCTATGATGAGGTGTTCGAGCTCGAGGATATCAACAGCGAATTCGCTCAGACCGATGTCGCTTTCGTGATCGGCGCCAATGACGTGACCAACCCGGCGGCGAAGACCGACAAGAGTTCACCCATCTACGGCATGCCGGTGCTTGATGTGGAAAAGGCCAAAACGGTCCTATTTATCAAGCGTTCGATGGGTGGCGTCGGCTATGCCGGTGTGGACAATGATGTCTTCTATATGGACAATACGATGATGTTGCTCGCCGATGCCAAGAAGATGGTAGAGGAGATCGTCAAGTCGCTCGATTGACAGGAAAATCTATTTGGCTGATCTACGTCGTATACTTGTACGAGACTTTGGTGGCCATTTGGTCCATAATGGATAAGGTCGGGTCCCGTATGGCGGGTAAATTACGTAGTTTGCGAATGGGTTAGGGATTTATCGGAGCTAGGGCATGATCGAGACGACGGCGGCATCCTTTGTGGTGACACCTCAGATGCTGATCGTTGCCGACGACGCCGCGGCCGCCCAGCTCGTGTCTGAGGCGGCGGTGCTGGCCGGCGGACGGATCGAGGCGACGCTTGGCTGGGATCAGGTGGCGGCGCACATTGCCGAATATCGCGCGATTGACGTGATCGTCGCGGAAGCGGTGTCGGTATCGCCCGAACTGCTGACGGGCGCGCTGCTGGTGCTCGACGAGATTGCGCTCGGCCGGCAGGCGCGGATCATCATTACCCTGGCGGAGGACCAGATCGATCTGGTCGCGGCGACATTGTTTGGGCCGCATGTGCAATTGCTGTGCCGTCCCTCGGTCGCCGAACGGGTGGTGGCGCTGACCATCGCCGCGCGCACGCGCAATGCCTCTGCGCATGAATCGAGCCGTGATGGCGAAGAGGCGCGCTTGCGGCGATTGAACGAGGAAGTCGCGCGGATCGCCGAGACGCTGGCCAGGCTCACGCGCAGCGACAGCGGTGAGGGACTGCAGCGTGATACGCCCGGCGTCGGGGATCGGCGATTCGCCTATGCATCGCCGCCGCCGACCGATGCGACGGATATTGATGCCCAGGATATTCGCGCCGCGATCCGCGCCCGCCGGCTGCGCGGGCAATATTTCGACGCCGGACTGCTCGAGGATCCCGCCTGGGACATGCTGCTCGACCTGTTCGCAGCGGAGCTCGAACGGTCGCAGGTCTCGGTATCGAGCCTGTGCATCGCCGCGGCGGTCGCGCCGACCACCGCGCTGCGCTGGATCGCCAAGATGAGCGAGGCCGGGTTGTTCGAACGGCACGCCGATCCCTTCGACCGCCGCCGTGCCTTCATGGCCCTGTCGGCGACGGCGCGAGCCGGCATGATCGGCTATCTGACGGCGGCGAAACGTGCGGGCCTGCCGATCGCGTGATGGCCTGTTGTTTGAAGACTGTCGCTTGACGGTTGCCAGCGGGGCTCGGACGCGCTCTCGATTCCACGATTGACGCTTGCATCTGACCGACCGGCGCACCGCTTGGCAAAATATGTTTGCAAGTCGCGCTGCGTGATCTCGGCAAGACGCGGTTGGATGGGATCGGCGGGCATGCCGTGATCATCAGAACAGAGAGAAACGATTGATATGTCGACCAAATCTTTCGCCATCGAGTTCGAGTAGAAAATGCAGTCGAACGAACAGCGGTTCGGCACGGCATCCGAATTCATCTTCATGCGTCAGAAGTGGCGCGACTTGCTGGCCGAGATCGCCGTTCGCGCCGACTGATGAAGGCAGTGATGCTCCACCCCCAGTTGCGTCAACTCCCGCATCTGTCTAATCGCGAGATTGGGTGCAGGGGGATAGTCGTGGCGAATATTGTAGCAGACGGGATTGCGACTACGGCCGCGAAAGTGCTGCGTGCGGCAGGAAAAATGCGAGGCACGAGTCGCGCAGCCATGGCGGTAAACAAAGTGGTTCTGTCCTTAGGTGCCACCCGATTACGGGAAGCAACATTGAAAGACGGGTCGCGCCTGCTGCTGGATTTGCGCTCAATCGGTCAATATCAGGCATATTATTCAGGCTCGTTCGATGATCTGTGGGTCTCGATCGGCTCAGATCTCCTTGAGGACGACAAGCTTTATCTCGATGTTGGCGCGAACATCGGCGTCTATGGTACGCGGGTCGCACGCCGCCATCAGGTGCCGGGACAGGTTCATTGTTTCGAACCATTGCCCAATAACGTTGCTCGCCTGCGCTCCAACATTGCCGCCAATGGTGGGGAGCAGTTTGTCACGGTACACGAGTTCGGCCTTTCGGACGCGGATGCCCATCTTCCGCTCCTGCTGCGTGAGGATTTCACGGGAGGAGCCGACACGGGCAACGCCTCGATCCAGATCGCTGAAGAGTTCGACCCGCAATTCCAGCGCGTTGTTATTGAGGTGCGCCGTCTGGATGATCATGCCGATATCCTTGGGGACCGGCCAGTCGGTGTCATCAAAGTCGATGTCGAGGGCCACG
Source organism: Sphingomonas sp. ERG5 (assembly GCF_000803065.1). Classification (GTDB taxonomy): domain Bacteria; phylum Pseudomonadota; class Alphaproteobacteria; order Sphingomonadales; family Sphingomonadaceae; genus Sphingomonas. The sequence goes on along the minus strand of NZ_JSXI01000069.1, from coordinate 7,839 downwards.
AAGATCAATTCTTCAAAGGCGCCGCTTCGATCATCGCGCGAGACCGGCCCATCATCATTGCCGAGATATTCCAGTTCTATCTGGACCAGAAGGACATCACCGCCCAGTATATCTATCAAGACTGTCTGCCGCCCGACTACACGATCTATCGTGACTTGCGGAAGCACGAGCGCCCACGCGGCGACCGATCAATCGATCATCTCGTCAAAGTCGGGTCGTTCGCCGAACTCGGCCGGTTGGAAAACATCCTGCTGTGCCCAAACGAAAAGTGCGCCCGATTGGCATAATGGCCTAACCGCGTCGTGTACCCATCGGCACGTCATGGCCCTGTTTGACCTCCTCGGTGCGGGAGGCGTAGATGATGAGGCCAATGAACAACGCGAAGATCGCCCCAAAAATTATCAGCGCGCCGAAACGGTCGAAAAAGCTGCGGTTCATCTAATCGCTCTGTCCCATTCGCAGTCGCGGCACGGATTGTCATTGCCGCGCCCTGGTTCGTCGCAGCCATCGCCAGCTATCGCAATGACATGCGCCCGCAGCACTTTAGGGATGCGGCGGATCAAGACCGCGACGCTTATCCGCTCCCGATCGCTCCATCAAGGCGCCGAAAGATCCACGTGCCGCCAGCAAGAAGCCTGAACGGTGAACGGCCCATCATAGGTCGTCGCCTTAAGCCGCAAGCCGCGATATCGACTGCCCTGCTGGCGGAGCCTTCTCTCGCGAGATCAGCGCGCGCAGGATCAGCACGGCGTCGAAATCGATCTCGTTGAATAGGTTCTCATCTCTCCCCGCCACCGATAGGCGGGAGATCAGGGAGAGGGGAAAGGTATTTCGGGAATAGCGTGGGAGTCTGTGATCCGCTTTGTGCCGTCTGGTCCTGCTCTGTTCCGAATAGGTGGAATTGACGCGGCCAGAAAATGGCCTAAATGCACGGCTTCCCATGGCAGGGGCGATTAGCTCAGTTGGTAGAGCGTCTCGTTTACACCGAGAATGTCGGCGGTTCGAGCCCGTCATCGCCCACCATATTAAAGCCTGGAAATTCTAACCTTTTCTTCTGGGCAATCACAATCACCGGACCGTTCAACTTTGGTCCGCGGATGGTCCGCAGACCATGATTCGGCGAAGCGCTGGACCTCGATGAAAATGGCGGTCAGCGCGGCCTTCGCTTCGCGCGGATAAGACGGATTATCCTTTGCATAGGCCTCGTCGTCCGGTTCATGGCGACGTGACCCAGCAGGCCGCTGATCTGCTCCGCCGGCACCCCGCGGCGGCGAAGCTCGGTCGCGATCGTGTGGCGGATCGTCTTGGGAATGACATTGACGGGCAGGCCAAGCCAACGGCGCATGGTCCACCAAGCGCGGCACCGCAAGTGAACTGCCACGCCGTTATCGCCGCTCCACTGGTCGCGCGGATCGAATTTCATAACCGCTTCCGGGCGGCAAGCGTTGCGGCGTAAAGGCGCGGATGATAACATGCGACGCGATGGCTTTTTGGTCCCAGATGTCCCGTATTGCGGCACGCCTCGATCCCATCTCGCCGCGCCTTGGCGCAAGATTGAAGCTTGCTGCGTGGCGGCGCGTAGGTGAGCCGGAGCTGTGGTTGGCGTCGGCGCTTGCTGACCGGTCGAAAGTGGCAATCGATATCGGCGCGAATTGGGGGCCATATAGTGGCACCTTGATCGGGCATTGCTCCTTGGTCATTGCCTTCGAGCCCAACCCGAACTTGGCGCGTCAACTTCAACGCGCCTGGCCAGGCATCAGGGTCGAGCAATGCGCCCTCTCCGATGTGGAGGGCACTGCCACTCTGCGTATGCCGATCAGCGAAACCGGCCACGTCATGCCGGGCTATGCGTCGATCAGCGACGGCGTGACCTTCGACCGCGAACAAACTGTCGAAGTCGACGTACGACGCCTTGACGATTTCCAGATTCAGAACGTCGGCTTCGTCAAGATCGACGTCGAAGGGCACGAGTTGGCCGCTTTGCGAGGCGGTTGGGAAACGCTCAAGCGAGACCGCCCGAACCTGCTTGTCGAGAGCCAGGCCAGCCACTGCGACGGATGCCCCGAAGCCGTTGTCGAACTGCTGGCGACGCTTGGCTATGCAGCCACTTTCCTGCACCACGGTCAGGAGAGGCCGTTCAGCGCGTGGAGCCCGCGGCTGAAGGCGGCGACCTATGAGGGGCCGGTCAACATGTTTGCATTCCGGCCGACTTAGCGCTGTCATCACGATACGTATGCGCTGACAGCCGCCAGAGGACCGGACCAAGGATCGCGACGAGACGATCACAGGGAAATCGTTAGCACCAATGCCGTCGCCGTCCGACTCTCCCGTCTGGACAATGCTCGGGCGCGGAGGCACACACGCGCGAATAAATTCGGGGAAAAATCTTGAGCGTGCGCCGTCCTTTGCTGCTGAATTTCCTTCCGCAATCTATCCGGAGTTCGGTGTACAGTCGTTATTACTCGGCACGACATAGCCAATGGCCGCAACTGTTCAGGAGCGCGGCGCTCCGACGAGTGCCGGGCGTTTCCATGGTGGACCTCCTGCCTGGCGATATCATTTCGGGCCATATCGCATTCAAGGGTGAGTACGAAGCCGAGCTTTCGAACCGCATTGCCGCGCTGGCGAAGGGCGGCGGGCTCTTCGTCGATATCGGCGCCAACATGGGGTATTTTTCGCTCTTATGGGCTGCCGCACGAGCCGACAATCGCGTTATCGCGTTTGAAGCCTCCCCGAATGTTTTCAAGCGACTCGCCGGAAATGTCGCCGCCAATGGTATGGGCGACAGAATCGATGCGCACGCCAAGGCTGCGCTTGATCAGACGGGAGAGATCACATTCGCAGTCGGCCCGGACGAGCAAACCGGATGGGGAGGATTGGCCGTCGAGGGTAGCAAGGGCTTGACCGTCCCAGCTGTCCGTCTTGATGACATCGTTGGCGACCGTCGTGTTGCCGTTATGAAAATTGACGTTGAGGGCGCCGACTCGCTCGTCCTTCGTGGATGCGAGCGCCTTCTTCGCGAGAAGCTCATCGACTGCATTTTCTACGAATCCAATCGCGCTCGCATGACAGAGCTGGGCGTCAACAATGACGATGCGGAGCAATTTCTGGCGAGCGTTGGATACGGAGCCGTACCGATCAACCACAACCGCAGCGAGTGGATAGCCACACCCAGTAGCTAGATTTTGCGCTACCGCGTCTTTCCGTTCGAGTGCGCCCCCTATGCCAGTGCTGCTGCTGATGTCTTGGCAGCGCGGGTTTCCCAGCGCTCTGCCGGGGAGGAACTCGCAGTCGGACAGCCGATCTGGAGCCTAAAGCGAGCGTATCAGCCGGACCGCGCGCGCGATCCAGGGCGGATCGGCAACCACTTGCTGGCGCCCGCCCGGCCCGAGCGGCAGGAGATGAAGCTTGCCGTCCTCGCGCCCGATCAGGCGGCCGAACAGGAAGCGACCGGCGGGGCGGGGGATCAGCACGTCGCGATTCATCGCCTGACCGAAACTGTCAGGGGCAAGCGTTTCGCACCACAGTTCATCGCCACTGCGATAATCGCCGATACCGGCGGCGACCATGATGGCGATCAGGCCGGGGGCCGGAGCGGGCGGGGCGATGCTCGTCTCGCGCTTCGGGGCATGGACGCCGCTCGCATCCAGCACCGCTGCCACGGAAATATCGGTCCGGGTCGGCAGCTTGACCAGATCGGCGGCGGTGACGCCGAGCGCGTCGGCAATGCGATTGAGCCAGCCGACCGATACGGTACGCGTTCCCGTCTCCAGCCGGCCGATCGTCTGCGCGGTCGTCGGCGGATCGCAGCGCCGCGCGACATCGTCGAGCGTGAGCCCCTTGGCGCGGCGGACTTCGCGGATCGCGGTGATCATCGGCATCTGATCCTAACCAGATAGGCTGATCCCTTGTCGGTCAGGCGTGACGATTTGGCAAGTGCCGCCGAAATTTGCGTCCCGGTGACGGTATCGGGCCGATTTAGCATCTCTTCGCGCTGACTTTGCCGGCGGGAAAGGCTATCGAAGCAAATCCAGCCTGGGGAGAAAGCGATGCCGGTCAAGCGCGAGATGATGGTCCGCAAGGATGCGCTGGAGCAAACCGCAATCAACGAGACGATCGCGCCCGAGCCGAAGGATGGCGAGGTGCTGCTGGAGATCGAATCGTTCGCGCTGACCGCCAATAATGTGACTTATGCGGTGGTCGGCGAGCTGGTGAAATACTGGTATTTCTTTCCTGCCGCGCAAGGATGGGGGATTGTGCCGGTATGGGGCCATGCCCGGGTCGCGGCGTCGCGGCACCCGGATATCGCGGTCGGCGAGCGGGTTTATGGCTATCTGCCGATGGCGACCCACCTGATCGTTGCGCCGGGCAAGGTTTCACCGGGGCTGTTTCGCGACCTGTCCGCGCATCGTCAGCCAATGGCGGCGGTCTATAACCAGTATCGCCGGCTCGCGGCGGATCCGACTCATGATGCGGCGCGCGAAGAGGCGCGGATGCTGTTTGAGCCATTGTTCCTGACCAGCTTCCTGATCGACGATCAGCTGCGTCGTCAGGACTGGCATGGCGCCGGCACGGTGATCCTGACCAGCGCGTCGAGCAAGACCGCGATGGGGCTTGCGCACGTCGCGCGGACGAGCAGCCCGGGGATTCGGCGGATCGGGCTGACCAGCGGATCGAACGCCGCATTCGTCGAGCAGGCCGGATTATATGATCAGGTCGTCGCTTATGATGCACTCGACACGATGGCGGTGACGGGCACGGCGGTACTGGTCGATTTCGCCGGCAATTCAGGCGTGCTGGCCGATGTACAGGCGCGGCTGACCGACCGGCTTGTCCATATCCTGAAGGTCGGCGTGACCCACCATGACGAGGGTGATGCGATTGGCGATGCGGGCGCGGCAACGGGGCCGAAGCCGGTCTGGTTCTTCGCGCCGGATGCCGCCGCGGCGCTGATCGGCGCGATCGGGCAAGATGGGTTCCAGGCCGCGGTGGCGGAGCGCTGGCATGCCTTTGTCACCGATGCCGAAGCCTGGGTGACGATCGAACGGCAAAGCGGTGCCGAGGCGATGCAGCAGGTATGGCGCGATCAGGTCGCCGGGCGAGCCAAGCCCGATATCGGCTATATCATGCGTTGGTAGCGACGCCGCGACGGCGTCGGGGGAACTACGCCTCGGTTTCCCCAGCTGCCTCACCGGCCTTTGCCTTACCGATGACCCGGCCATAGGCCCAGCCAATGCCGATCAGCGCGATCCCGAGGCCGAGAAAGGACAGGATACGCAATATTCCTTCGAGCGCGGATGCGTCGATCAGGAATACCTTCAGCGTTACCAGCGTGAGTAAAGCAAGCCCGGCGACGCGCAGATCGCCAGCGCCACTCTGAATGGCGCGCGCGAGCCAGACCAGCGAAAGGCCGAGCAGGGCCGCGGAATAGAGCCAGTTCTCGGTTCGCCCGATATCGCCGGTCAGGAACGCGCCATGCGTCGCCTGACGCACCGTCGCGGCCACGGCAAGGGCAACCAAGCCGAGCGTGGCGATCCGCCAGCGACGGTCGGCCTTGATCAGCCAAAGCCAGCCCGCAATCAGCCCGACATGGATCGTCGCCAGGTTGAAGAGCGGCACGCTACCGACTGACTGGGTGACGAACAGCGGGTCGAACAGCGCCAGGTCGAACCAGGCGAACCGGCCGAGCCCGAACCAGAGCAACGCATCGGACAGCCTGGCTTGACGCGTGCGCAACCCCCAGGCCGCAGCCAGGATCGCTTGCGTCAGGATCGCGCGTTCGAGGAACCCGACCGCTTCGAAACGAGGCAGGGCGGCAATAGCCAGCGGCTGCTTGGCAAGCGCATAGAGCGTGGCGATGGCAACGGCCGCCAGCGCGGCGATCACGCCCGGTCGCGCAATCCCGAATGCGTCGCGCCTCAGCGCCAGGCCACCGGCGATGAGCGCGGCCGGCAAGGTCAATTCGCGCAGCAGAGTCGCGATCGGCGGCAGCAGATTATAGGGCAGGGCATCCCCGCCCAGCGACGATCCGACCAGCTCGATCAGGCCGACCAGCACCGGCACCATCGCGGCGACCGCCGCCAGCAGCGCGGCCAGCGCCTTGTTACGTGGCAGGCGGGCCGTGATTGTCGCCAGGGCGGCAAGGCCAAGGCCGGCGGCGTGCCAGGGTGCAGGCAGGATTGCGGGCACAAAGGCCAGCGCGAGCAGGAAGGCGATCCATTCGATCCCGATCGCCAACTTGCCTTGGGGCAGGAGGCGCGCGGTGGCGACGAGCAGCAGCGGGGGCAACAGGCCGATGGCGATCAGGTCGGCGATCGGCGGCAATGGCTCGGTATCGATCACGCTGCCGAGATAAGCACCAAGATCGCCCAACCCGAAGATCACCGCGGCCCCGGTCGCGGCCACTGCGATCGGCGCGAGCAGGGCAATGCCGCCGTCCTTGCAGCGATGTGTCCAGACAGCCAGCGCGAGGCCGACCGCCAGCCATGCCGGCCAGCGCCACGGGATGGGCAGCAGCTCGACCAGGGCGACCATGAACAGCATCGCGGCAAGGGCCGCGCCACCGGTCAGTGCCGGCAGGAAATGGCGTTCGGTGCGCGCGTTCGACCGGTCGCGCCAGCTCAGCGATGCGCTCGCCCCCGCCGCCAGGGCCAGCAACGCGGCCCAGCCAAAGGGAACGAGCAGGTGATGGGCGATCGCAGTGGCAAGCAGCACTGGTCCGGCCGTGCCGCCCAGCGCGATGCCGGCCCAGAGCCAGTTGTCACGGGCGCGAAGATGACCGGGGACCGCGAATAACAGGGTGATGGCAAGGGCGGCGATCGGTGCCGTGGCGCTATGTCGGTCGAGCCCGACGGCGAGCAGCAGCAGCACGAGCCCCAGCGCGGCGGCGGCGCCTGGCGCGAGCGCTTCGTCACGCCAGCCGAGCCACAGCGCGGCGGCGCTGAGCAGCAGATACAGGCCCCAGGCGAGGGGCCCGAAATCAAGCGCCGGGGCAAGGACGAGCAGTTGGACCAAGCCCGCCACCAAAGGCAGCAGGCGTAGCCAGGGGCGGGCAGCGCCGGTCCGTGGCCCGGTATGGGGCAGGGCCAGTGTCGCGCCGATCGCCAGCAGCAGGACAAAGGCGCCGACTCCGGCCAGATCCTTCGCGCCAAGCGTCGCGATCAGCAAATTGACCCAGGCGAACCCGCCGCCGCATGCGGCAAGCGCCAGCCAGACCCAGCCGCGCCGAATGGCCAGACCGAACAAGGCCGCGACCAGCAGCCCGAGATAGGCAAGCAGCGGGCCGATCCCGGCGGAGTCGAACCCGGCGATCAGGGGTGCGGAGAAACCACCGATCAGCGCCATGATCGCGGTCGGCGGGCCGTGACGCAGGGCCAATCCCAGCGCCGCCACGGTTACGCCGATCATCAGGATGAACGCAGTGAGGTCGCCGATGAGATTGTACAGCGCGGCGGCGATGTAGAGCGTGCCGTAAAGGATCGCGATACCGGCGCCGGCCAATGCCTGGCCGATGCGCGGGTCGCCTCGGGTCGCCGGTAGCCGGCGCGCGCCTTCGCTTGCCGCGATCAGGCCGACACCGAAGAGTGTCGCGATAATCGTGCGCGCGACCGGGCCGAGCAAGCCGTTCTCGATCGAGAAGCGCACCAGGAAGAAGGCAGAGAGAACCAGCGCGGCACCGCCAATCCAGATCGGCAGCTTGCCGCCGACGATCGCCTCGAAGCCAAGGCGGACCGGTTCTCGTGCCGGCCGGGCCGGCGAGACCGGCGGCGCCGAAGGCTCCGGGGCGGGCAAAGGCTCAGGGACAGGTGAAGGCGGCGCCGCCGCTTCGGGCGGTTGGGG
>NZ_JSXI01000007.1 GCF_000803065.1 Sphingomonas sp. ERG5 | reverse complement strand
AACAAGTGAATGCCGTGAATTTGAAGTTAGCCTCGCTGTGCCTTGCCGCTGCCGCCCTTCCCTCGGTCGCCGACGCTCGAAGCTCGCACGCGGAAATCGCCATCACCTTCGATGACCTGCCCGCGCTGACCATTTTGCACGACCAGCCATATGTCACCTATTTGAACACGATGATCCTCCGCGGCCTGAAACGTCACCGGATACCCGCAACCGGTTTCGTCAACGAATCCAAGCTGGACGAACTCAACCGTGCGCAGCAGATCGCGATCCTTCAGCAGTGGCTCGATGCCTCGATGGATCTTGGCAACCACACGTTCTCGCATGAATCTCCGAACACGCTCGGCGCCGCGGGCTACATCGCCGACATCATCAAGGGAGAGCCGGTTACCCGAGATCTTCTCGCGGCCCGGCACCGCCACATTACATGGTTTCGCCACCCCTATCTGGAAACCGGCACGCCACTCGCAGTGAAGCGCGAGATCGACGGCTGGCTCCGAGCGCACGGCTACCGGATAGCGCCGGTCACGATCGACGGTGACGATTGGGAATTCGCCGAACCTTACGACGACGCCATCGCGCGTCACGACGAACCCCGTCGCCAGAGCATTCGCCGCGAGTATCTCCAGCACAGCGCCAAGACCGTTCGCTGGTATCGCGCCGCAGCACACGCATTGTTCGGGCGGGACATTGCCTATGTCATGTTGCTGCACGCGACACGCCTCAACGCCGATTGCATCGACGACATCGCCGCCTTGCTCAAGCGCGAGAAGCTGCGGCCGGTGTCGCTCGCCACCGCCATGGCCGACCCCGCCTATCTGACAACGGATCCCTATGTCGGCAAAGACGGTATCGAATGGCTCGAACGATGGTCGATGGCGCTGCGCAAGGAACTACCGTGGGACAGCTATAGCGAAGTTCCCAAAGATATCGCCGCCGATTATGACAGGGTCGATGCTGATCGGCACTAGCGGCGACGGCAAGATTGATTGCTGACCACCTGTCCAGCGTAAGCCAGAGTTTAAAACAGTTCATCCAGCATCAGATGAAATTGAATTTTTCGGTTGTCGGGTTTCACGATTCCGTAGGACTCGAACAGCCGTTGCTGCAGAGCCGTACCAAACTCGCCGAGGCCTTTCCACAGGATGGCGAGATCCTGATAACGGTCCGCAACCCCTGCCCTGCCGACATCGATGCAACCTGCTCCATCGCCATCCGCCAGCAGAATATTGTCCAGCGAGAAGTCGCCATGGGTCACCACCGGGTCTTGCGCCATCGGCAGCAGTCCCGTCATATTGGCCCACACCGCTTCGGCCGACCAGCCGGCGCGTTGCTCGTCGAAATCCTCGACATCCACCAGTCCGCGATCGATGCGCCAACGGGCTTCGCTGAGCCGCAGATGGTGGTCACTATTGAAAGGGCAGCTTTCGACCGGGATTGCATGGAGGCGTCGCAACATGTGAGCGAGCCTGTCGACGATCGCACGCCGCTCATCGGGATAGGCCTCGAGCAATTGGTACGCGGTCTTGCCCGGCAATGCGGTGATCAGCAGCCATGCCTCGTTCGGCGTACCGAAAAAGGCCTGAACGGCCGGGACGGAGATGCGATCGCCCAACCACTGCAACCGCACCATTTCGCCCGCAACGTCCTGAGCAGATAATGCAGGAGCATGCTTAAGAAACAAATCCGGTGCGACACCGTTCTTTCGCAGTCGATAAACGGCGTCGCCAGATTCACCGACCGAGTCCCTCGACCAACGATAATTGGGTAAAAGCGCTGCCAAATCGGTCGGCAACTGAACCGGTTCGACAGGGTGTTCGCGTCGCTCACTTGTCATAGCAAAAAACCAATTTCCGAAGACTCAGCACCTGTATTCGATACGGCGATTCGGCGCTAAGACCCA
>NZ_JSXI01000068.1 GCF_000803065.1 Sphingomonas sp. ERG5 | reverse complement strand
CTGATGGAGCCCATCGGCAACATCCCGCCTGCCGAAGCCGAAGATCAATATTATGCTGCCGCGGACAACATCGATATGGCAGCGTGACTCACAACCCACGGCCTCCGGCAGACCCGGCGCGGTTCAACTTGCTAGATTTGCTTGGTTTGAGGGACGGTGTATTCCCTGGTGTGGTTTTGTTATCGCGGCGGCGCTGATCCGGTTTCCCTGTTGATTTCGCTATCGGCTTTGGCCCTGGTTTAAGTGCCATGATCGCTCTCCTTTTTCAGTTTAAAAAATTCGACCGTGCGCGCAACTTCTGCCTTGGCTTCAAAGCAAAGCGGTATTGCGTAATAGTCCGCACGAGTTCTGATTGAAGTCAAGGCCCAACGATATTCGTACAGTACCAATAACCCACGCAAATCAACAGGCGGGCCTGGAGGCACTTCGCTTTACGGTGCCTCTGAACGGCGGTGCGAGCGATCGGGTAGCTACGTCCGGGCGAAGATTCTGAGCGCCTGCTGTCGGCCTAAATTGGCCTCAGCTTCGGGCGCCCGGTAGTCATTCCGCCCGCCTGCACGGCGAGGCTCTTCTGTGGCCGACCAATGTCGGACAGTCGCAATTCTGCAGCGAACGGCGGCTGTTAGCAAAAGCGGGCCTTCGCGCTTCACGCATTTGATGGTCGGCATCTGCGGCTTTCTAGGCCGTCAATAACGGACCTTTGATTGTCCATCGGTGCCGCTTGTCCTTTTCTGGCGCCATTCGGCGCAACGCGTTCAGACCTGATTGAATTTCCGTAACGAGATGACGAACTGGGAAAGCTCTTCGTCGCTCCATCCCTCGATGCGCGCGAAATATGCATCGGACTTGACCAAATTGGCTACCCGAACCCTGTCCGCACCCTCATCCGTCAGGCTGTACAGAACGCCCCGGCCGTCTTCGGGATCGGGTGAGGCAGCGGCCAGTCCGGCCCCGCAGAGGGATTTCGCCAGACGACTGACGGCACTTTTATCCATCCCGAGTTTTTCGGCCAAAGTGCCTGCCTTTGACGCGCCGCGCGCGGCGAGCGTCACGGCGATCTGATAGGCCGCGGGCTGGAGATCGGCATGAAACTGTGCCGCAGAACCGGCCATGATGGCGCGAAAGGCTGCCAGCAGGGCATTCAACTCCCCGCCAAGCGCGGCAATGACGTCTGAGCGGTTGGGGTCCATGTTTCCTCCGACACCATTCTTCCAATTTTGTGGACATATAGCAACCAATATGGTTGATGGACATATATCCACTACATGGTGAGGCGCTCGTGGCCGACAGACCTACTATCCTCATTACGGGGGCAACCGATGGCATCGGCTATCTGGCGGCGCTGGAACTCGCCCGGCGCGGCGCCGATCTGATCCTAACCGCGCGCAATGAAGCCAAAGCCGACAGGACGCAAAAGGCGATCGCGGCTGCCGCCCCTTCCGCCTCGATCGCCATATATTATGTGGACTTCACCGACCTGTCGGCTGTGGCCGTGACCGGCCGGGCAATTGCCGCGCGGCATCCCCATATCGACGTGCTCATCAACAATGCCGGCCTTCACGCCTTTCGACAGCGCATCACTAAGGATGGCTTTGCCGAGATGATCGCAGTCAACTATCTCGCGCCCTGGCTGTTGACGGATATTCTGCGGGATACGCTGATACGCTCTGCTCCCTCGCGCATCGTCACTGTGGGCTCGGAAGCGTCCTGCCAGAGTCGCAGTCGCGACATCACCAGTGATCTGTTCGACATCGCACCTTTCGCCGCCCGAGGATCGTCGAAAATCTACGGCTTCTCCAAGCTGCTGGACATCATGTTCTCTCTCGAACTGGCGCGGCAACTTGAGGGCAGCGGCGTTGCCGTCAATTGCCTGTGTCCCGGGTTCAACGTCACAAGCCTTGGCCGCGAACTGGGCTTTGCTCGTCCGCTTGCCTGGGCACTGAAAAGGCTGGGCATCGGCAACCCCGAACATGGGGCGGGAATCATCGTCCGCCTTGCCACCGATCCCGTATTCGGCGAGCGAACCGGGGAGTATGTCTCGGTAAAGGGCGCCCATCGCCTGATGCCTGCCTCTCCCGCGAACAGCGATGAGGCACGACGGCAGTTGTGGAGCGCTACCAGCCAATCGGTTTGGCGATTCCGAGATGTCCCGTCGACGTATTCGTCCGCTTCCGCCGGATAACGGCCGTTCGCCGCTGCCGCTTTAAAGGGCAGGAATGTCCCACTTCTCGCCGTTCCGCCTAGCTGTCGTCGCCCGCATTGCGAGTCATCGGCCCATGTGAACAAGAGTCCGAAGTTGGGGAGCGAGCTGGGCGGCCCGGACGGCAGAAATTGGGTCGTTGCCGCCTGCGCAACGCGGACGTTCGCTTGGACCCTTGGGTCGGCAGCGATGCGCCCATGAGCGGCCATTCATTGAACTACGCGCCGTTCCCGAAAGCGGACTCGGTCAAGTGATGCGCACACGGGCGGCGACCTGTTGACGCTCGAGCTGCTTGCTGAACTCTTCCAGGATGGCGCTCGAAGCCAACTCACGGATCGACATTCCACCCTTGGCACTCAAGTAGCGCTCCAAGTCTCCAGGTTAGCGAACTACCCCGCGAACCGGGGATTGAAATCAGACAGCTGGGTGAAAAGGTAGCGGTACGGTGTATTGATCAGTGCACAATGGCCCGGCAGACCGATTGCGGGACAGGGGAGTGGGAGAAGTGAAGGCGAACGTCGTCATTGTCGAGGATGATCCGCTTGTCTCCGCTCATGTTGGACGCGGTGTGGTGGCGCACGCCGGCTTATCGCTAGTGGCCACGACAGACACGCTGGCAGGCGCGCGGGCCCTGCTCGATCGGAAGGTAGATCTTTTTATTCTTGATCTTGGCCTTCCCGATGGAAGCGGGATCGAACTGATCGAAGAAATCCGTGCACGAGGTGGCCTCGAACCGAAAATACTCGTCCTATCAGTGCTCGGAGATCAGGAAACCGTTCTGGCGGCTGTGCTGGCGGGGGCGGACGGCTATCTGCTGAAGGATCTCGACAGCCTCGACATCGGTCAGCAAGCCGCCGATGCATTGACTGGCGGCGCGCCGTTGTCGCCGAGTATCGCCGCTTATGTGTTGCGTCATCTGCGTCGGCAACGGGACAATTCGAAAACGGATGATGCCGATCCGCCATTGTCGCCGCGCGAAATCGAACTGCTTCAGCTTCTGGCGCGGGGCTACAGCAACCGGCAGGCGGCGGCGGCGCTTGAGATATCGCCGCACACAATTGGTGATCATGTGAAATCGATCTACCGGAAGCTTCGGGTGAGCAACCGGGGCGAGGCCATGGTGCGCGCCTTTCGCAGTGGGTTGCTGCGCCCGTGAACATCGTGTCCCGGCTGACGGGATGGCGTCGCGCGGTGGCGATCATCGTCGGCGCGCAATTGCTGTTCTGGGGCGCCTACGCGCTCATCGTCGCTGGCTTGCGACCGGTCGGCACGCTTGAAGAGTACCGGTTGCCGGTAGCGCGTGCGCTGCTCGCATCCGAACCGGGAAAGATAGGCGGCTATGCCCTCGGGCTTTCCGGGCCGGCCGTGCTGCGTATTCCGGGCTGGCAGCCCGTGGTCCTGTATCCGGCGCAGGCGAGTCTATTGTCGCGCGCAGAAACGACAGTAGGGAATGAGTGGTCGCTTACCTGCCTGACGTCTCCCTGCCCGAAGGCGGCGATAGCCTATGCAGGATCTTTCGACCGCCTGAGCGAGGCGGCCGCTCGGGAACGGTTCCAGCGTTTCGACATGGTATGGCTGGTCGTTGCGACGGAACTGATGATGGGAGCGGCTTTGCTCGTCCTGTTGCCGGTCAACCGGTTTTCGCGTCTCCAGTGCGTTACCGGCTTGCTGCTCATTTTGGTGGGCATCGACGCATGGCTCACCACCTTCGGGGTGGAAAACCTGCCCTATGCCTGGTTTCCGTTACTGCGCTACGGCACCGAATATCTAATGCTGACGGTGGCGGCGCTTGCCGTGAACGCTTTTGCCGACTGGCGGTCGCGCGAGGCGTGGGCGACCTGCGGCTGCTTTATCGTCACCTTCGCCATATTGCTTGTTATGATGATTGCAGGCGCCGATTTCGCGACGATTGTGCCCTGGTTCGATGCGATCGCGCTAACCCTGCTGCTCGGATATGGCGTTGTAACCTTGCTGCGAATGGGGCGGACAGCGCCGGGGCCGGCGATCCGGGTTCTGGCGATATTGCTTGTCGCTCTTGCCTCGATCGGTTTCGACCTGTTTCTCCTGCCGCCACCCACCGGTTTCGCATTGCAGGCATCGGTCCTCGCGCCGCCGCTGACGATGCTTGGCATCTTGTTCGAGATCGGGCTGCAAGGGCACCGGCTCAATCAGGAGGCGGAGGGGGAGCGCAGCGATCTGGAACGTCAGGTGCTGGAACAGGACGCGAGCCTGCTGCGCTCCTCGCAACTGCTGCGCCATCAGGAACGGGTGATCGCGATCGACGCCGAGCGCCAGCGTCTGCTGCGCGACATGCATGACGGGGTGGGCGGCGTATTGACGCACATGCTCCTCGACGTTCGCGGGAATCGGCTGAATTCGCTGGAAATCGAGCAGGGGCTGCAGTCGGCGGTCGATGACCTGCGCAACATGGCCAGTGCGATCGACGCGGGCAATGAACCGATCGATGAGGCGCTGGCGCTGTTTCGGGAGCGCATGGCGGGCCGTCTCGCCCGATCCGGCATCACTCTGGACTATCGTTGTACGCTTCCGATCCCCGCACCGAGCCTCGACGTGCGGCGGCTGCTCAGCCTCTATCGGCTGTTGCAGGAGGGTATCTCCAATAGTGTGCGGCATGCTGCCGCCACAACGATCGAACTCGCGGTGAAGCCGGGTGAAGATGGCACCATTCTCGTTATGCTGTCGGACGATGGCATGGGGTTTGAGCCGGAGAGCGCGTCAGGCGCAGCCGGCGAAGGGCGCGGCCTTGCAAACATGCGCCGCCGGGCGGATCAGATGGGCGGACGAATAGAAATCGAAAGTGTGCCTGGACGGGGCACGCAACTGATCCTGACCATCCCGATCATCGCTGCCACGACACGAAAAGCCTGAACCGACCACATTATCGTGCCCTCATCCCCTGAACGCGGGATTGTTGTGGCGGCCCCAAGGTGGGAAATTTCATCGCTCACGTATTAAGCGCTGGCCCTGGCGGGGCTGTCGCACGCGGCGTGGATTGCGAGGGGGAAGGTCGAGGTGCCGGACAAAGCATGGACAAACACCGCGATCATTGCGGACGCCCTGCTCCTGACAGGTTGCGGGAAGACGCCCGACAATGAACAGGGATCGAGCAACCCCTTCGTCCCCACCAAAGCCCAGCTCGAGAAGGTGCGGGACGAGGGCCCGTTGCAGACCGCGCGGGGCCGTCTCGAAGCTGGAATTCTGGCTGCACGACAAGATCATGCAAGCCAATGGCATGGAAGCGGCGCTGGGCGGCGAGGACAAGCACACCGAGCCATTGCACGACGGCACACGGCAGGTAATGGGTGCGATGGCCGAGTTGATGCTGAACGGCACGCTGGCAAGGCGATCGGCGGCGACGCGCCGTGGGGAATCGGGCCGCTGCGTGGATCTGCGCGTGCGCAGCGATCTCGCAAAACGCGTCGCTGCCAAACCGAACACTGCCTGTACGTTGTTCGCCGACCGGGCCCTTCTGCCGCTGAGATCGAGCAACCCAAAGCGATGGCCACCGAGTTCAGCCGCAGGCTCACGAATCCGAGCCTCCGATACTCGCGCGGCGATGGCAATGAGCCTGCGTATCGCTTCAATGGGCCTCACTGATCTTCGGTGGGAGCGCGGTTTGCGGACTTGAAAATCAGGGCAGTTGGACAATGGTATCTCGACGCATTGTATTGGGCACGGTGGTGGGTGCCGCCACGATCGCTTCGCTTCCATTGTTCGCTGCGCAGAATCCGGCCAGCGGTCCGGTTGCGCGTTACGACGTGAAAGCGGGGACGGTTTCCGGCACGGCCGCGATGGGCACCGGCTCGATGATGGGGATGATGTTCGGTGGACGAGCGGGAAATAATGTCCAGCACGAGTTGCTGCTTCGGCTGGGATCGACGGAAGCTGCGACGAAGGGCGATCCGAGGGCGGAGCATTTCATGCCCGCCGGCGCCAGGCTCGGCAAATCGGTGCTTCTGGGTACGGCTAGGGTCGAGCGCGCGGAGGGCGATCAACTGCCGCAAAAGCCCAAAGGCCGGCTGCTGATTTTCTGGGGGTGCGGAGCGAATGCGCCCAAAGGGCAACCCGTGATCATCGACTTCGCCAAGGTTGCCGGCGGCCAGATGCCGGCAGGCATCTGGTCGACCACGATCCCGCGCGACGGAGGCCCCAGCTTGCAGAACAGCCGGACATTCGGCCATTGGCCGTATGAGGACGGCAAGTCCGCAAAGCCGGACAGCTCGCTGATCGGCGCGCATCGTATCGTCAGCAATTATGCCCCGGAGATAAGCTTCACGGCCGCCAGGGATTTCATGCAGCCGCTGCAGGTTACCAACCGTCAGCAGGCCGCGGGTGCAACCATGCTGAGCTGGACCGGCATCCTTGACGCCACCGGATATCTGGCGTTCGTCACCGGCGGCAAGATGGGGCCGAACGGCGAGATGGGCGACATGGTTATCTGGACCAGCAGCGCCACCCGCCAGTTCGGCGGCGGGCTGTCGGACTGGCTTTCGCCGGCTCAGGTGACCAGGCTGGTGAAGGACAGGACCGTTCTGCCCCCGACGGTCACGAGTTGCGTGATACCGGTCGAAGTGCGGCAGGCGATGCCCGACTTCAGCACCGGCACGTTGACCGCTTTCGGGCCGGAAGAAGATTTCTCCTATCCGCCACGCCCGGTTTCGGATGCCATCCCCTGGCGGCTCGAATGGAACGCCCGCATCCGGCACCGTTCCGTGACAAGCTGGATGGAGGCGCAGGGCATGCCGATGGGGCGCATAAGGGCGCAGAGCGGCCAGGAGCAGCAGGGCCAGGACCAGCAGAACCAGGAACAGAAGAAGCGGTGCAAGCCCAAGGGCCTTGGTGGAATGCTGGGCGGTATCGTGCGCGGCGCCGGGGGGTGCTAATCTGCGGCTCACTGCGCCGCGCGGCGGCAAGCAACAACTGAGGACCGGGAGCGCGCGGACCCTTTCGGCGCCAGACCAATCCCCGACAAGGGGAAAACCCTGAATTTACCAACATTATCGCACCGACACCCCCTGAACGCGGGATTGATGTGCCGCTGTCGGCGCAGCAAAAGTGCGGCCGGATCTCTCCAGCGGGAATGGAGAGCAATCAAACGATTACGGTCCCGCCGATGGTGGCGTGGGGTGGATGCCCGTGCGCGCCGCCTTGCACACTCGCGCGGCCGGTCGTCGCAAGGGGACAGGAACGATGACTGCAAGAAATTCCGGCAACAGCAATCGTTCGGGAACTATCTCCCTCAAGACATTGTCTGTCACGACCTCGACACTCGCGCTCCTTGCGATCGCCATCTCGCCCCAGTCGGCGCATGCCCAGACCTATACCGGCAACGACACGACCAACGGCCCGTTCAACTCCCCGGGCCTCGCGCAATTCAGAGATTCCAGCACGCTAAACGCGGCGGCGGCCGATACGGTTACCGACGGGACGCAGATGTTCTACGACACCAGCATGCTGGACGCGTCGGTAGCGCATGCGGTGAACGGCGGGCTGCAATATTTCAAACAAACCAGCGTTCTCACTGCGCGGGCGATTAACAGCATCCACGGCGGACAGCAGGATTTCAGCGGCGATAGCACTTTGAACGTGAATGTTTCACGCGCGATCGGCGGTGGAACACAGTATTTCAGGGAGCGCAGCAGCCTCAACCTCAATGTCGCAAACGCGATCGGTGGCGGAACCCAGACATTTTTCGAATACGCCACCCTCAACATACGGGCCGCCAATGCCCTGGACAACGCCAATGCTCTGATTTTCAGCAATCAGGTCGGCGGCGGCATCGGGGGTTTCATGTACCTGAATGGTATCGATACCGTCATTGGCCGTATCACCAGCGCCGCCAATAACAGCGGCTGGATCGCGAACAACGCGGCTACGGCCGCGACCCTGACGATCGACAGTTCGCTGCTCGGCGATTCTTCTTTCTCGGGGGGCATTACTGATGGAGGTGCTCCGCTCGCCCTGGTCAAACGTGGGTCGGGTGCGCTCACCCTTTCCGGCTCGGATGGCTATTCGGGCGGGACGACGATTGAAGCGGGCACGTTGCTGCTTCGTGGTGGCGGTTCGCTGGGCGCGCAGACCGGTTCGCTCACGATCTACAGCGGGGCCGTGCTCGACCTTGGCGGTGCATCCGGGAGGGTGGGGGGGCTCTCCGGGGCAGGCACGATCACCACGACCCAGCCATCGTCCAATGGCCACCTGTTCACCGTTCTCGATCAACTGGCCGACACGAATTTTTCCGGCGTCATCAAGGACGGGGTCGATGGCACTTCCGGCGGCACCGCGATCCGCGTCGGCTTGCGCAAGACAGGCGCCGGCACGCTGATCCTCAGCGGCGTCAATACCTATACTGGCGGCACGATCATCGACGGCGGTGGCCGGCTGAACGTCGGGGGCGCCAATGGCGGATCGATCGCCGGCGACGTCAGCGTCAACGACCAGGGCACGCTCGGCGGTCGGGGCACGATCAGCGGTCAGGTGACGGTAAAGAGCGGCGGCACGCTGTCGGGCCTGCAGGGCCAGACGCTCACCATGTCCAGCCTGTCACTGGATACCGACTCGACCCTGGCAGTGACGCTCGGCGCTCCGGCATCGACAGGGTTGTTCAATGTCACCGGCAATCTGACACTCGACGGCACGCTCAATGTGAGCAATGCTGGTGGCTTCGGCAACGGTCTCTATCGCCTGTTCGACTATGGTGGGGCGCTGACCGACAACGGGATGACCATCGGCGCGACGCCGACCGGCTATTCTGCCGGCGATCTGAGCGTGCAGAATTCAGCGGCCAACCAGATCAATCTGCTGGTTGGGGCGGTCGTGCCCGGCTCCTATAGTTTCTGGGATGGCGCGAATAGCGCTGCCAACAATGTGGTCGATGGCGGTACAGGCATATGGAGCGCCGCCGGAACCAACTGGACGAACGCGAGCGGCGGCGAGAACGGCGTATACGGCCCCGCCTCAATGCTGATCTTTCAGGGAACGCCGGGCACCGTGACGGTCAGCGCGGGCGGCGGCGCACTCGATGTGACCGGCGGGATGCAATTCTTCGTCGGCGGCTATCAAATGTCCGGCGATGCGCTGAACCTCACCGAGTCGGCCACGCCGATCCGCGTGGGGGACGGCACCGCGGCCGGCGCGAGCATGACCGCGACCATTGCCTCCGCGCTTACCGGGACCGGCGGCCTCGACAAGACCGACCTCGGCACGCTGACGCTGACGGGGGCCAGCAACTTCAGTGGCGAAATCGCCGTCAACGGCGGCACACTCGCCATCCGCAACGGCGGCAGCGTTTCCAACAACAATGGCGTGATCGCCAAGGACGCCGGTACCACGGGCACAGTCGGGATCGATGGCTCGGGTTCGATATGGACGAGCGGCAGCGGCGTCTATGTCGGGGCCGGCGCGAACAGCAACGGTACGCTGAACATCACCAATGGCGGCAGCGTCCGCCAGACCGGCGGCGACGGCATTGTCGGCCGCGGCGCCACGGGTACAGCCACGGTCGATGGCGTGGGTTCGACGTGGATCAACAGCGGCACGACAAGCGCCATCCAGGTCGGTTGGGGCGGCGGCAGCGGTACGCTGAGCATCATTAACGGCGGCAGCGTTTCTGGCACCTTCGGCCAGATCGGCTATTCGGACGGCGATGGCACGGTCACGGTCGATGGCGCCGGTTCGACATGGACCAGCACCAGCAACCTCAACGTCGGCGCATTCGGTAACGGTACGCTGAACATCACCAATGGCGGCGGTGTTTCCAGCGCCACCGCCGTGGTCGGTAACGGCAGTGGTGCTGTTGGCACGGTGACGATCGATAGTGCCGGCTCATGGACCAACAGCGGTGTTCTTATCGTCGGTCAGGGCGGTTCCGGCACGCTGAACCTGAACGGCGTGGCGGGCGCGCGTGGCGTGTTGAAAACGCCAAGCATCACAAAGCGCCAGGGTGCCGGAGCCGTCAACTTCGATGGCGGCATCCTGCGTGCAGCGAATTTCAACGGCGATCTGCTGAGCGGCTTCGCTGATGGTGATGTGACGATCAAGGCAGGCGGCGCGTTCATCGACAGCAATGGGGGAGGCGTCATCATCTCCGCGCCGCTGGGTGGCGTCGGCGCATTGACCAAACAAGGTGGCGGCACGCTGGCCCTGACCGGCGCGAACAGCTATGCCGGCGGCACAATTGTTGAATCGGGCACCCTGCAAGTTCTGGGTGACGGCACATTGGGCGCAACGACCGGCTCGCTCGTCGTTGCCGGTGGCGCTACGCTCGATCTCGGTGACACCTCGCAGACGGTCGGCGCGCTGTCTGGCGCCGGCACGATCACCGGCACGATTCTCGGCAATCCCGTCTTGCTGAACGTTAATCAGGCCACCAACACCATTTTCTCCGGCGTCATCAGCGACGGGTTTGATCCCATCGTCGGCGGCACGGCTCAGGTCGGATTGACCATGCGCGGCGGGGGCATACTCACGCTGTCGGGGGCGAACAGCTATACCGGGCCGACGAGAATTTACGGCGGCGGCGAAATTCAGGTCGATGGTTCGATCACCAGCGCCATCACTGTGGATAGCGGCGGCGCGCTTTCCGGCGCCGGTACGGTCTTCAACGCGGTGACGCTGAACCAGAACGGCCTCCTGGCCGGGCAATCGGGTCAGACGCTGACCATGAACAGCCTGACTCTGAATAATGGGTCGGTTGTGGTCGCCGCTCTCGGGGCGCCGTCCACCTCGGAGCTGTTCAAGGTCCAGGGTGATCTGGTGATTGCCGGAACCTCGCTACTGGATGTTTCCCCCCAAACCGGCTTCGGCTCGGGCCTTTATCGCGTCATCAGCTTCGACGGAAACCTGACCGGCGGCGGCAGTCTGGCGGTCGATCCCGTTGCGAATCCTCAATGGAATCTTCAGGTTCAGACGGCTGCCCATCAGGTCAATCTCCTCGTCGGTGCGTCGACCAATCCCGGCTCGTTCGCCTTCTGGAATGGGGCGCAGACCGCGCCCAATAATTTGGTCAATGGCGGTGCGGGCATATGGACCGCGACCGGCACCAACTGGACGAATGTGAACGGCAGCGCGAGCGGTAGCTACGATCCGGCGGCGATGCTGATTTTCCAGGGGACGCCCGGTACGGTGACGGTCAGCGCGGGCGGTGGCGCACTCGATGTGAATGGCGGGATGCAATTCTTCGTCGGTGGCTATCAAGTATCCGGCGACGCATTGAACCTCACCGCGCCAGCCACGCCGATCCGCGTCGGCGACGGCACCGCAGCCGGCGCGAGCATGAACGCGACGATTTCCGCCGCGCTTACTGGCAGCGGCGGCATCGACAAGACCGACCTCGGCACGCTCATTCTCTCCGGGGCCAATACTTACACCGGTGGAACGACGATCTCGGCGGGCACACTGAAGTTCGACGTCGACTTGGGCGGCACGCTTGGCGCACAAACGGGTGCGCTTGCGATCGCCGGCGGCGCCACGTTTGATCTTACCGGTACCAACCAGACGGTCGGCGCGCTGTCCGGTGCCGGCAGCATTACCAGTTCGGTATATGGCGGCCGGATAAGCCCCCTCACGGTCAATCAGGCGACCAACACCAGTTTCAGCGGTGCGATCACAGACGGATATATGACGGGAGCCGGGGACGGTACCGTGTGGCTGATCAAAGGGGGCGCTGGCACGCTGACCCTGGCCGGCAACAGCGCGTTCTCCTTCACCAGTGTCGATGGCGGCACGCTGGCGATCGCAAATGGCGGTACGGTCGCGAACCTGACCAGCTATATCGGTGAAACGGCCGGCAGCAATGGCACGATGCTCGTCACCGGCATCGGGTCCGTGTGGACGACGGATTATCTGTTCCTCGGCTATCAGGGCGCGGGTACGCTCACGATCGCCGATGGCGGCAGGGTCAGCACCGGCGCCGGCACGGTCGATATGGTGCAAACAAACTCCAGCGCCGGCACGCTGAATCTGAACGGTACAGTCGGCTCCCGTGGCGTCCTCGAAACCAACGGAGTCCACAGAGGCCGGGGTGGCGCAACGGTCAATTTCGACGGCGGCATTCTTCGCGCCACGACCGCAGACGCCGATCTGCTCAGCCACTTCGCAGCCGGCGATGTGACGATCATGGCGGGTGGCGCCTTCATCGACAGCAACGGCTATCAAATGCAGATCTCCTCTCCGCTGGGCGGCATCGGCGCGCTGACCAAGCTGGGTGCGGGCGAACTGTACGTGATCGGGGCCAACACATACGCAGGCGGCACCAATATCGAGGCGGGAAGGCTGTTCATTGGTGATGGCGGCACGCTCGGTGCTCAGACCGGATCGCTTTTCATCGCGGGCGGCGCCACGCTCGATCTCGGCATCACGTCTCAGACGGTCGGTTCGCTCTCCGGCTCAGGCGATATCACCAGCACTGTCACGATGGGGGGCACCAGCGTGCTCACCGTCGATCAGGCTACCGACACCATTTTCAGCGGTGCCATCAAAAATGGCATCCAGATTCTCAGCCCCGGCAGCGCTACCCTTCCGCCGATCATCGCGCCAACGATCGTCGGGTTGACCAAATCGGGCACGGGCACGCTGACCCTGAGCGGCAGCAACGCCTATACCGGCAATACCAACCTGACTGGTGGAACGCTGCTGATCAATGGGGCTCTGGGCAATACTCAGGTCGCGGTCGCATCGGGTGCCGCCCTGGGCGGGACCGGCACGATCGCCGGCGACGTTTCCGTGGCGGATGGCGGTATCCTGTTGGGCCGGGCCGGCCAGACCCTGTCGATGGGATCGCTGGCGCTGAGCGGCGGCTCGGTCGTCAATGTCTCACTCGGTGCGCCGTCGACGACCCGATTGTTCAACGTCACGGGCGACCTGGCGCTGAACGGCACGCTGAACGTCGGCAATGCGGGCGGTTTTGGAGACGGCCTCTACCGCCTGTTCGATTATGGCGGGGCTCTTAGCGGCTCCGGCCTCGCTATCGGCGCGACGCCCGCAGGCTATGCCGCTGGCGACCTGACCGTGCAGACGTCGGTTGCCCATCAGGTCAACCTGATTGCCTCGTCGGGACCGTATATCTTCTGGGACGGCGCCAGCACCACGGCGAACGGAATGGTGGACGGTGGCTCGGGCGTGTGGAGCGCTGCCAGAACCAACTGGGCCAACACCAATGCCACTGCCAACGGCGCCTATGATCCCGCGACGATGCTGATCTTCGTCGGCACGCCCGGCACGGTGACCGTGGATGCGGCCGGGGCTGGCGCGCTCGACATCGGCACCGGTCTTCAGTTCGCGAACAACGGCTTTGTGGTGCAGGGCGATGGCCTGTCGCTGATCGGTGGCGCCACTGCCATACGTGTGGGCGACGGCACCGCTGCGGGTGCGGGCATAGCCGCGACCATCGGCTCCGCGCTCGGCGGCTCCGGCAGCCTCGACAAGACCGATCTCGGCACCCTGATCCTTACCGGCGCCAATAGCTATGCTGGCGGCACGACGATCTCCGGCGGCACGCTCCAACTCGGCAATGGCGGCATGACGGGCTCGATCCAGGGCAATGTGGTCAACAACGGCGTTCTGGCGTTCGACCGATCGGATACGACGACCTTCGCGGGTAAGATTTCCGGCTCCGGCACGCTCAACCAAATTGGCACGGGTACCACCATCCTCGCCGCCGCAAACACCTACGCCGGCAGCACGACCATTTCGAGCGGCACCCTGGAGATCGCTGCGACCGGCGGCATCACGTCCGACGTTATCAATAGTGCCGCGTTCCGGAATGCCGGCTCGGTCGCAGGCCGCGTGACCAACAATGCCGGGGCGACTTTCGTCCAGACGGGCGGCAGTGTCTCGAATGGTGTGGTCAACGCCGGCACTGTCAACGTCAGCGGCGGTGCGCTGAACGGCACCATCGCCAACAATGCGGGCGGCAGTTTTACGGTAAGCGGTACCGTGACGGGCAACGGCGGTTTCAGCAACGCCAATGGCGCGACGCTCGCGGTGACCACAACCGGCGCCTACGCCATCGCGGGGCTGCTGACCAACAGCGGCAGCGTCACCGTCGCTCAGGGCGGCTCGCTGACCGCCCCCACCGGCATCGTGAACAATGCCGGCGGCGTCATCACCAACAACGGCACCGTGACCGACGCTCTCGACAATGCCGGGACAGTCACCAACAACGGCACCTACAATGCCAATGTGACCTCCAATATCGGCACAATCAACAACAGCGCTGGCGCGACCTGGAACGGCAATTTCAACACAGCCGGGATCGTCAATAACGCCGGCACGATCAACGGCGGCCTGACGCAGAGCGTTGGGACGACGACGAACACCGGCGCGATCACTGGCGCCGTCACGATCGCGGGCGGGCTCTTTACCGGTACGGGGTCGGTCGGCGGCCTGAACGTCGCCGGCGGCGCGACGGTCAGACCGGGCGTTGGCGGCAGCATCGGGACGATGAGCGTGGCAGGTGGCATCACCTTCAATGCGGGCTCAACCTATCAGGTCGCCGCGAACGCGGCCGGACAAGCTTCCCGCATCAACGCGACCGGGCAGGCCATCATCAGTGGCGGGACGGTGAACGTGGTGGCTGGCTCGGGCAATTACAGGCCTCAGACCGACTACACGATCTTGTCGGCTATAGGCGGTGTCAGCGGCACCTTCGCAAGCGTGACCAGCAATCTTGCCTTCCTCGATCCATCACTCAGTTACGACGCCGGCAATGTCTATCTGCGGCTGCGCCGCAACGACATCAGCTTTGCCGGGATCGGACAGACGCCGAACCAGATTGCTGTCGGCGGCCCGACCGAAAAGCTTGGCTGGAACAGCCCGGTGTTCGATGCCGTGGTGAACCTCTCGGCCGATCAGGCGCGTGACGCCTTCGATCAGCTCTCAGGTGACATCCAGCCCTCGATGCGCACCACGATGCTGGAGGACAGCCGCTTCGTACGGGGGGCGGTGTTGGATCGCATCCGTGCCAGCGCAGACGGGGAAGGACGCGGAGTCTGGGGGCAGGCGATCGGAAGCTGGGGGCGCATGGGCAGCGACGGCAATGCCTCGCGGCTCAACCGCTCGACCGGCGGCCTGTTGATGGGGCTCGACGCCGGAAGCCGTAATGTGCGGCTCGGCGCGGTGTGGGGTTATAACCAGACCAACCTCGACAGCCGGGGATCGTCTGGCAAGATCGATAGCTATCACCTTGGCACCTATGCCGGTGCCCAATGGGGTGCGGCTTCGATACGCACCGGCATTGCTTATAGCTGGAGCGATCTGCACACGACCCGGAACATCGCTTTTCCTGGCTTCAGTGATACGACGCGGGCGAGCTACAATGGTGGTACGTTCCAGGCATTCGGCGAATTGGGCTATGGCTTCGATCTCGGCCGGATCAAGGTCGAACCCTATGCCAACGTCGCTTATGTTCGCGCCCGCACCAACGGGTTCAGCGAGACGGATGGCTACGCCAAGCTTTCGGGCGCTAAAGCCGGGACCGATGTGACCTTCACGACGCTGGGCTTGCGGACCACGACCAGCTTCGATCTCGGCGGCGCTCAAGCGATGCTACGGGTTGGAGCGGGGTGGCGTCATGCGTTCGGCGATACGACGCCGGTCACAGCGCTGCGCTATCAGGCGGGTGGCGGCGCATTCGCGATTGCGGGCCTGCCGCTAACTCGCGATGCCGCCACCATCGATGCCGGTCTCGATGTCGCTATTTCCGGCCGCACCAGCATTGGGATTTCCTATGGCGCCCAGGTTGGAAGCCGCCTCTTCGATCAGACGGCAAGGGTGAACCTGGCGTTCAAGTTCTGAGAAGCCCAACCTGAATCGATTTGCTAAACGCCCGGTCTGGCTGGCTGCCAAGTGGCGCGCGCCCTCGCCGCTCCGACAGAGCCTTTCCTTGCTAACCATGGAGCCATCGCGATTCGAGCTTGGGATACCGGTCTACATCGATTCGTGGAGGCGCAGGCCTGTCCCCGCCAGCATCGGGGGGCGTTGGGTCAGGCCGGCACGAAGCTGTAGACCCGACCTTCGGGGCCCACGATGTCGGAGAAGAGACGCGTCCAGTCGCCGTCGCCCGGGTAAACGTCGATGACTGTGAAGCCTGCATCGATGCGCGCGAACCGGATCAATTGGGATTGTGTGGATTGGTCGTACATCGGCACCGCCTTTGAGACAATTCGTGCGACGAGCGCACGGCGTGCGATATTATGAAGCGCGCAGATCACTCCGGTCTTCGGGCGGGTCCTTCACGGTCTGGATGTTCTTCTCGATGCCCATGGCCTTTCTCCAATTCACATGTGACTCTGCCGGCGGGGAGCGTCGCGCTCCTCAGTCGAACTTGATCAAGTCCTTGAAGATCAGATGCCCCCAGTTCTTTCCGCGCGCTTGCACCAGCAGTCCTCCTTCCGAAAGCCCACCAAGTTTGATCGGCGCGAAGCCTAGATTTTCCGCAAGCGCGCCGATCTCGTCCGTGGCGCCGTCATCGTCGCTCGCCAGGAACACGACTCTCCGGCCGCCATGGACAGCCGGATCCTGGTCGAGGACGGCGGCGACCAAATGGTTGAAGCCCTTGACCAGTTTCGCGCCGGTGAAGGCCTGCGCGACGAACCTGGCAGAAGGCTGCCCTCCCATTCCCTCAAGGGACACGCCGTAGGCATTGGTCACATCGACGATGGTCTTGCCCTGCCAGCTGGGGAGCGCCTTCGCGACATCGGGGTGCGACTCGAAACGGACCGCCAGAAAGATGATGTCCGCTTCGAGCGCATCCGCCAGCGTCTTTGGAAGGATCGTGGGTCCGATCGCCGCCGCGTCGGCTGCAAAGCTTTCCGGGTCGCGCGTGGTGGCGACCGATACTTTGATGCCCTTGCGGGCAAATGCCTTGGCCAGGGCCCGGCCGATGGAGCCGAAGCCGATGATTGCGTAGCTCATGATGTTTCTCCGATCTTGGGTAATGTCGGGGGTCAGACCTGCGCCATGCCGCCATCGACGGCGAGATCCACACCGGTGATGTACGAGCTTTCATCGGAGGCGAGGAAGGTGACGGCAGCCGCGATTTCCTCCGGCTTGCCCCTGCGGCCCATCGGGATCTGAGAAGCAAATTGGGCTGCCGCTTGCTCGGCCTGTTCAGGGGTGAGGCCGGTCGTCGTCTCCAGGGCGGGGGTTTCGATCGGCCCGGGGCTCATCGTGTTAACCCGAATCTTGCGGTCCTTCAGCTCCAGTGTCCAAGCGCGCGCGAAGTTGCGCACGGCTGCCTTGCTCGCGGCATAGGCACTGAAGCCGGGCACTCCCAACACGTTCGAGACCGACGAGTTCAGGATAATCGAACTTCCGTCCTTGAGCAGGGGAAGGGCCTTCTGAACGGTAAAGAACAGCCCCTTCACGTTCACGTCGAAGGTCTGGTCGAAATGGGCCTCCGTAGCCATTTCGAGCGGAGCGATTGTCCCGGCACCTGCGTTGGCAAAGACTATGTCGATGTGGCCGTGTTTCTCCTTCACGACGGCATAAAGCCGGTCCAGATCTTCCAGGCGAGACACGTCGCCCACGACCGTCGTAACGTTTTCCGCGATGAAGGTCGCGGCGTCCTTCAGCTCTTTTTCGCGTCGCCCGGTGATCACGACGTGTGCGCCTTCGTCCACGAAGCGCTTGGCCGTGGCCAACCCGATCCCGCTACTGCCGCCCGTGATGACGGCAACCTTACCTTCGAGCATTTTCATAGTTTTATCCTTCGTTATGTGTTGGCCAGGCTTGGGGCCGCGAGGTGGTCAGAGTTGCGCGAGGCCGCCGTCGACGGCGACTTCGCTGGCGGTCATGAAGCTGCTGTCCGACGATGCGAGAAACGCAGCCGCTGCCGCGATCTCCGACGGATCGGCCATGCGCAGGAGCGGAGTCAGTGCGGCGAAGGCCTTCTGGCCCTCCGCGCCCAGCGCCTGCTTTGCGAGTTCGGTCGCGGTCGCCCCGGGCGACAGCACGTTGACCCGAACCCCGGTGCCCTTGAGGTCCTCCGCCCAGCTCCGCGCGAGATTGCGCACCGCCGCCTTGCTCGCGCTATAGGCCGTGAATCCCGGGGCACCGGTGGTGCCGGCGCTCGACCCGGTCAGGATGATCGAACCGCCCGGGCCCATCAGCGGCAACGCCTTCTGAACGGTGAAGATCGTCCCCTTCACATTGGTGTCGAAGGTTTCGTCGATATGCTCGGCCGTGATCTGGCCGAGCGGCAGCGGACTTCCCGCACCGGCATTGGCGAAGACCACGTCCAGGCTTCCGCGCTCGGCCTTCACCGCCGCGTAGAGTCGGTCGAGGTCCACCCCATCCGAGACCGAACCCTTCACCGCGCGGGTATTGGGCCCAAGCTCGGCCACGGCGGCGTCGAGCGCATCCTGCCGGCGGCCGAAGAGGTAGACGAAGGCGCCCTCCTCGACGAACCGCTTGGCGGCGGCGAGGCCGATGCCGGTCGCGCCGCCCGTGATCACGGCGGTTTTTCCATTCAATCTGGTCATGTCGTGCAGTCCTTGTTTCGCCGTCTCGGGCCTTTGGCAGTACGGGGAAGTCCCCCAAGAACCTCAACATGGGTTCGCCGAAGTCAGGCGGTGAGTGTGGAATCGCGCACATCGGTGGTGCGAAAACGATCCGGGCAAGCGATTGAACATCGGGACGATCATGCGCACTGCAGCTCAACGTGGTAGAAAGGGCTTCGGAAAAGCGAGGCTTGCGGCGCGGGAATGCACCATGATCGACTGGGATGACGTTCGCTACTTTCTCGCCGCCGCGCGCGGTGGTTCGGTGCGGGCCGCCGCCAAGCGGCTCGGCGTGAATCACGCGACGGTGCTGCGCCGCATCGCCCAGCTTGAGGAACGCCTAGGGGCGCAGATGTTCGAAAAGCGGCCTTCGGGCTATCGCCTGACGGGCGCGGGCGAGGAGGTCCTCGAACTCGCAAACCAGATGGAAGCGTCATCGCACCAGTTGGAGACGCGCGTCTTCGGGCGCGACCAGAGCGTGCGTGGGCTTCTGCGAGTGACGTTGACGCCGATCCTCGCGACACATCTCCTCATCCCCGACTTCGCCGATTTCGCGCGGCTGCATCCGGACATCGAGATGGACATGTTGACGTCCGGCGAGCTGGCCAACTTGACCAACCGGGAGGCCGACGTGGCGATCCGCGTCGTCTATGATCGCAAAACCCTGCCGCTCAATCTCCATGGCATGAAGGGACCGGAACTGTTCGGCGCCGTCTACATGTCCCGCGATCGGCTAGATGCGTGGCGTGCGGGCGCGCCCGATCCCATGCGGTGGATCGTCATCAGCATGCATGGCATTCCGGACTGGGCCGGCGAGGGTGAAGTTCCCACCACGGGGGTTCCCTTCAGGACCACAGACGCCGCAGCGCAGATCGTTGCCGTGCGGCAGGGGCTGGGAATCGCGGCTCTGCCCTGCTTTGTCGGAGATGCCGACCCGCTGCTGGCGAGGGTGCCGGGCACCGACCTGCACCTGTACGGAACGCTCTGGATTCTCACCCAGGGGGAGACACGCAAGACGAAACGCGTGCGGCTCTTCAGCGAGTTCGTGTCTCGCAGGCTCGCCGCGCACGAGCGGCTTCTCGCAGGGCTGTCAGTATCGCGCGACTGACGCCCGGCAGGTCGTTGCTCGCAGCGGAAAGCCATGCCTGCTGCAGCTTCTCAACGAGCGGCCGCTTTCGGGATTGTCGATGTGGCGGCCGAACGACCGAGAATGGCGCGTATAACCGCCGTCCGGTTAAGCGAGGCGAGGTGAGACATTGCCGATCCAAACTCGGCACAAGAAGAACCGTTTTCAACTTCTTTCACATTTACGAGCTAATTCACCCCGGGAACCTGATTGGTTTTGGGGCTTCGTTATGAACATGGAACGCGCTTTTAATAGGATGTTCGGCCGTAAGATCGCAGGAGGGGAAACTCCCCGGGCCTCAAACAGCAGCACGCAATTGCATCCCGCAATGGCGATGGAACTTCAACGGATCGAACATTACCGCCCGGGCCTTGGCCGAGCAGCGCTCCACTATGTCGCGAGCGGCGAGCGCCCGGATGCGCTCGACGCGATCGCGACGCTGAGCCAGGCCAATCTTCTTTCAACCTCGCCCTACCAGAAGGCCGAACCGAAGCTTATCGAAATGCTCGGCAAGACCAGCCAGGCGCTGGTCAGCGGCGAAATCCAGCCAGGACCGGAGGTGCTGCGCCTGCTCCAGGTCCGCATCGCGACCAAATATGTCAGGACGCCGTGGAACAAGCCGCTGACCGACACGGAACTGGCGGTGACAGGCCTGAACGAAATGCTGTTCCATGGGCTGTCGCTCATGCAGGACAGGTACAAGGTTAAGTGGGAGGACGTGATTCCGCTCAAGGCCGCCTTTGCCCATTTCCGGCAAGTCGGCGGCACCATGGTGGACCTGTTCGCGCTGATCCTGCGTCGATCGGAAAGCGAGTTCGTTACGCACTCGGTCGGTAGCTGGTCCGCCAGCGATGAACTTGCCGGCTATCTCAACACCTATCCCGCCGCCTTTGCCGAAGCGCTGCGCCTTGCCGAACCGAAGCATCGCGCAATCGGCGTAAAGCTCGCCGAGCATCACAAGGCAACCTCTGCGCCGGAGATCGAGGCGATCCTGGTCGCCATGTTGACCCGGCCGTTCGACAAAAATGACCGCGAAATCACTACGTCCGCGCTTGCCCGGCTCGCCCCGGAACAACTCCTGAACTTGCTCCAACGCTTCCTTCCGCAAGCGGATATCGATACGCGTTACGGCCTGGTCCAGGCAGCCGGACGCAATGGCACGCCTGAAATCCTCGCTTTGCTGGCCGAGCGCGCGAAGATCGAAAAGGCGGCCAAGGTGCAGGCTGCGATTTTGGCGATCCTCGAGGCCGACGCGGTTGAGGAAGCGCCCTCCGTCGACGGCAAACCCGCCGCATCCGGTTATGCCGCGATCGACGGCAGCTTCGTTGCCCTGCCCGAGCGCAAGGAGCTTGGCGCGGACGAAATCCCGCCACCGACCGCGGAGGCCTGCGTCGAATATGTCAAGCTGGTTGAAAAGATCGAAGAGCGGCGGCTGGAAATGCACGCGGCGCATATCGAGAAGTATGCGGAGACCCTCACGACGCGCCCGCCGCCACCCCCGCCCTATACCCGCGATGTAGTTGAAGGGACCTTTGCCACGCTGACCGAGGGCGCGCCGCTCCCCGCGGGCAATAACCACCAATTGGCGCATATGATCCGTTTTCGGGGCGACGGCCAGGCGTGGCTTCGCGCCGTATTGGATCGGCTGAGCTTGCGCGGCGCGCTGGGCATCCTGAAAGCCTCGAATTTCGATGATGTCGGCGGACTGGTCGGCACGGAGCTCGCCTATCGGGAGGATCATCTATTTGGCGTGAATCTGCTACGGTCTTGGCTCGAACAGGAGCGGCTCGACCTGCGCGATTTGATTTCCGGCACTCATTTTCGAACGTTGCTCCATCAGCAAGTATATCGCCACACCAACCGCAGCCCCCTGTCGGTACTGCAAGATCTGCCGCGCGATGCCGTCTGGCCCTGGGTCGCTGAGAACATGGACGCGCTCGATGAGGCGCTGGGTTTGAAGCCTACGGAAAAGCCGATCCAGATCGATCGCGCCCTAGAGGCGGTCGGTCTGCTGCCGGTGACGCCGCAACGCTATTTCGCCAAGATACTCGACATCGCGGTGTCGGAAAAACGCCCATTGCGGCGGCAGGCCATGGCCCTGCTGCGCAACGGCAAGGAGCTTGTCGCGCGGATCGAGGCGCTGCTTGACGACAAGCGCCAGCAGGTCCGGATCAACGTCGCGGTCTGGTTGGCCGACCTTCGCTCCGTCACCAGTGAGGGCGCGCTGCGCAAACGGCTGAAGAAGGAGAAGAGCGATCCGGTTCGCGCCGCGCTAATCGAGAGCCTGCAGCGCATGGGCTTCGACCTTTCCGATGTGATCGGTCCTGCATCTTTGATCGCCGAGGCCGAAACCACCTGTGCCAAGGTCGCGCCGGACGTGCCGGCCTGGCTCGCCGCCCACGGCCTTCCCGCGCCGCACTTCCGCGACGGCTCTGCCGTTCCGTCGTTGCTGGTGCAGCACTGGCTGGCGCTGGCGATTCGGCTCAAGGATCCGGCCGCAAGCGGGCAGTTCGGAATCTATCTCGACCAGTTGCTGGAAGACGATGCACGCAGCTTTTCGAACTGGGTTCTGGATAGCTGGATCGGTTACGACACCGGCACAGCGACGCTTGAGGAGGCGACGGCATATGCGCTTGCCAACTACCAGCAGCATCTGGCGTGGCTCTACATTCCCTATCCGAAACCCGAGGACCGCGAGCGGGTGATCGCTCAGATTATCCGTGAGAAGACCAGCGAGCCGCTCAACTCCGGGTCCGAAGCGAAGGGAGTGCTCGCGCTTGCCTGCCGCGCCGATCCCGTATTTGCCGCCAACCGCGTCCGCTGGTTCCTGAAGAAGCATGGGCGACGCTCCAACCAGGCCATGGCGCTGCTCGAGGTGCTGGCGGGAATCGGTCAGCCGGCCGCTCTGCAGGTGGTGATCGCCGCCTCGGTCCGGCTCAAGCAGAAGAGCACCCAGGCCCGCGCCGCCGAGATCGCCGCCCGTTATGCCGAGGATCGCGGCTGGAGTTTCGATGAACTGGCCGACCGCACGGTTCCGACTGCGGGCTTCGACGACGAGGGCGTGCTCGATCTGCCCTGCGGCGAGGATGAGAAACCGTACGCCGCACGGCTCGATGCCATGCTGGCGATCCACCTGTTCAACCCCGACGGCAAGGCGGTGAAAAGCCTTCCTGCCGGCGACGACGACGCCACCAAAGAATCCAAGAAGGCCTTCGCTGCCGCCAAGAGGGAGCTGGCGCAGGTGATCGAACTGCAGGGTTCCCGTCTGTTCGAGGCAATGTGCGTCGAACGCGCTTGGCTCGTGGCCGACTGGCGGCTGGCCTTTCACGACCATCCGGTGATGCGCCGGCTGGTCGAGCGGCTGGTCTGGCAGGGGCTGGACGAGGACGGCAATCCCCTCGGGTTGTTTCGGCCAACCCAGGAGGGTGACTTCACCGACGCTGCCGACAATCCCGTCGATATCGACAGCTTCGCCACGATGCGATTGGCCCATGGCACGCTAGTCGACGAAGCGATCTGCGGAGTCTGGACAAACCACCTGAAGGATTATGAGGTCAAACCTTTCCTCGCCCAGTTCGACGCGCTCCGCGCGCCCCTCTCGGCCGAACAAGGCGACGCCGAGGTGATTCTCGATCGCCAGGGCTGGAAGGCCAATAGCCTGACTTTCCGGGGTGTGGCGGAAAAGCGCGGCTATCAACGGATCATGCGCGATAGCGGCGGCTGCCACGAATATGAGAAGAAGTTCCCGAGCCATGGCATCACCGCCACGATCTTCCACACCGGCTCCCATGCCGTGGACGAGAACAACCCGCTGGCCCTCAAGGAACTTCACTTCACGAAACAGGGGCATCGCGGCGCCTATCGTCTCAAGGACGTGCCGCCGGTGATGCTGGCCGAGTGCTGGGCCGACTATCACGCCGTCGCTGCCAAAGGCACCTTTGATCCGGAGTGGGAGAAGATCTCGCCCTGGTGATCTATCGCAACAAGGGCGCGCCGCAGCGCTGCTGCCGCGCCACCAGCAGGCCATAGGCCGCGACGAGAAGCGTTGATGCGTCCCGCACATGACGCATCAGGTCGGCCAGCGCCGGCAGGCCATGATTATCGAGCCGGTCGGCATGAGCGGCAAGCCCGCCGGTCGACCTGCCGTCGATCGATTGCGCCAGCGCGGGGCCAATCTCCGCCCGGTCCAGCAATTGCCGCCACGCTGCCGCCAAAGCCGCCTCAGTGCCCCCGCGCGGGCGTCGGATGAAGCGTCGCGCGCCGCTTTTTCGCAACCGCTCCAGCCAATTGCGCACGGCGTCGCCTGGTTGTTGCCGGCCATAGGTATAGGGTCGCCGCCACAGAGAAAGGTCGACCGGGTCGCCGGCGCCGAACAATGTGATTGGCCGCGCTTCCAGCGCCTCGCCGGCACGGACCAGCCGTACCAGCACCATGCCTTCCCATCCGCTGCGCACATGTGCTTCCAGCGCTTCGATGGCGGTCGCCACCGGTTCTTCGTGATCCAGCGTCAGCGCCAGCCATTCGCCCACCGTATCGCGCACCGGCCAGACGAGTTGCTGCGCGAGATCGTCGAAATAGGGCAAGCCAACCGTACTGGGCGACACGAGACAGGCGACCGCCCCGTCACTGGCGTCGAGGCCCAGGCCAGTCTGCCGAAGCCAGGCTTCCCGAAGGTCCTTCCAGTCGCGAACGACACCTGGCCAGGCAGGATCCGGACGCACGTCGCGGGTGACGATCACGGCACGCGCGCTGGCCGGCGCGGAAAGGCGGTCGTCGGCGGACAGCCGCGATTGTTCAAGTACGACCCGGGCATGCGCCAGCACGGCCAGGGGTTCGGACTGCCACATCGACTGCGCACGCCATGCCTCGGCTGGTGCGAATGCTGGGTCCTGGCCCGCCCCGCGCGCCAAGGTGGTCGAGAGCCAGCGCCCGGTCTCCGGCTCGACGAACCAGGCGGTCACGCCCCGTGCGCCGGTATCGGTGCGCCAGCGCTCGCCACCGCAGCCGACCAGCGTGAGCGGGGCGGCGGGCGCGAAGTCTCGCCGCACCTTGCCGGTGAGACCCGCCCGCCGCTGGGGCTCGATGCTGGCCAGTGCCCGCGTTAAAACAAAGGCGGTAGCGGTGAGCTCAAGCATGCGATCGGAATCGAACGCAAGCGCGCGCTGCCGTCGCAACCGCAACTGTGCAGCAATCGCGCGCAGCATCGTCGAGAGGCGCGGCAGGCTGTCCGCGCGCGAGGACACAGACAGCTCGAACAGCGATTCCTCAAGCGGCAGCGGCGCGAGATTGAAGCCGAGCGTGGCAACTTCGCCAAGGCTCGCCGCAACACGGTGAAGGAAGGCGATGTCGATGTCGACCTCGGCCGGCAGAGCCTCATCCTCGACCGGTTCGGGCAGGACCACGCCGAAATGGTGATGCGCGGCCAGGACGGCAGCGGCATGATAGGCCTTTACGCGTGCCTTGACTGCCTTTGAGACGATGCCGTCAAAACCCTGACCGCGCAGGATACGAACGGGGTCGTCGAGGTCGGCGAAGACGACCGAAATGGCGTTTGCGGACGGTTCCACCTGTCGCACTGTCGCGACAAGTTCCAATGCCGCGCGCCAGCTGGCCTTGCCTGACCAGCGTTCAAGCGCGGTGAGGTCCAGCGCGGCGAGGATGTCCTCCGATCCGGACAGTGCCGGCGCGGCCCCCTCTGCCACGGTCGCAATTTCCTCGAGTCCCTGGAGGAACAGCACGGCGGCGATGCGATGGCGGCAGATGGCGACCGACTTGCACGCGCAGTCGGCCGCGCGCGGGCCACGCACGTCGAGCGTCACCAACTGGCCATCAGCCTCGACCGCTGCCGTGCCAGCGCCGGCGGAGACGAGCCGCAGCTTGCCGTCCTCGACATCGCGATGCGCACGTCGGACGAGCCCGGGATTTGCCAGCGTCGCCAGCGCGGCATCGTCGAATGCCGCCAGGCCAGCGCGCAAAGCAGCATCGATCACGCGATCACGCTCCCGATCCACTCGGCGAACCGATCCGGCGTGAGCGCTGCTATCTGCATTCCGCGTTCCGCCAGCCGCTCGGCCATGCGCCGGTCATAGACCGGGGCGGCATCGTCGCTGAGCGCGCCGAGCCCCAGCAACGTGACCCGGGCCGACGCCATGCGCTGCGCTGCGGCGAGCATGCGCGGCACTGATCCGCCCTCTTCGAAGTCGCTGATGAGCACGAAGATGGTGCGGGTCGGCTGAGTGACCAATGTCTCGCAATATTCCATTGCAGCCGCGATGTTGGTGCCGCCGCCCAGCTGCACCGACATCAGCACCTCGACCGGATCATGCGCCTCGCTGGACAGGTCGACGATCGCAGTGTCGAAGACAATCAGCTTCACATCGACCGCGGGCAGGGCCGTGAGGATCGAGGCCATGACCGCGGCGTAGATTGTGGAAGCCAGCATCGACCCCGACTGGTCGACGCACAGGATGATCGTCCAGGGCAATCGCCGCCGGCTGCGGCCGTAGAAGCGCAGGCGATCAGCGACGATCACGCCGCGTGTCGCATCCCAATTCTTGAGATTGTCGCGGATCGTGGCGCGCCAGTCGAAATTCTGCATCGACTTGAGCTGACTTCGACGGAAGCGATTGGGACGCCCCGCCAGCGCCGCCTCGACGCGCGGACGCAGGCGGCGGACGATGTCCTCGACGATCTTGCGTGTCACGTCGCGGATCTTCTCGCGCATCGCCGGATCGGCGAGCCCCTTGTATGCGATCAGCGACTTGAGCAGGTCCTTGTTCGGCTCGAGCGCGTCAAGCACCGCAGGGTCCTTGAGCAGTTCCGCCATGCCGAGATTATCGATTGCATGCGCCTGTACCGTTTCACAAACAGATTGGGGGAAGAGATCGCGCAACTCGCCGAGCCAACCAAGCGGCGTGAGTTGGCTGGGGTCGAGCGAGCCGCCGCCTCCCTTGCCATTCTTGTCTCGTCGCAGGCCGCGCTTCTCCATCTCTCGGGCATAGAGATAGTCGAGTGCGCGATCAGCGCGGCGTTCTGCCCCGGTCATTCCGTCGGCGGGGAGCGATCGATCGGCATAACGCCCCAGCGCCAGCCGCCAGCGCCGCAAGAGGACCGGGTCGCTCATCCTCCCACTCTGTCGCGCGCCAGCACGAGCGCCAGTTCGCGATCGAGCGCGAGATTGGCGGCGAGTTCTGCCTCGGAGATATCGACGGTTGTGGCCAACTGCCCCGGCTGCGCGCCGATGCGAATCGCCACTTCCTCGGCCAGCCGGTCGATCTCGCGCGGGTCGAGCGGCATCAATGCCAGACGGAGATGCGGTAGCAGCGCCAGGAACCGCTCCTCGTCGAGCCCCGCGATCAGCGCGTCGAGCGTCGTGATGATCTCCGGCAAGGTCCAGAGGAGTTCGCGCGCGATGGCGATGATGCCGCCCAGGAACGCCAGCCGTTCGGCAGGATCGACATAGCCGCTCGCCAGCTCGCCGCTAAGCCGGGCCGCCAGCCCTTCGGCATCGGTCTTGCCGTCAATCACGGCGAAAGCCATCACTGCGCCCGCGAGCATCGGCGCCAGCGGCTGACCCTGCAGGCGGGCGAGCGCTTCATCGAATAAGGCGATCTCGATCGGCGCTTCCGACGAACGCGCCAGTTCGATCAGCCCGCGCAGATCGGCCAGCGCGCTCACCGCGTCTCGCACCTGATCCGGCCCGAAATCGGTCAATTCGGGCAGGAGCGCCAGCACGCGCCGCCACGCGGCGCCGATCAGATGGTCGAGCGGCGCCGTGTCGGCGATCCCCAGCGTCTCGCGACCGCGACGCAGCAGCACGAGATCGGTCAGTGCCGCAACGACCGAGCTCAATTGCGGGTCCTCGATCACCTGCTGTTCGACCAGTGCGAGGATCGCATAGGTTTCGGTGCCCAGCCCGGCGCGGCAGGCGGCGGAGAACAGGTCGATCGCGGCAAGCGCGCTGCGCCCCTTGCCATGCTCGGAAAGCTCGGCGAGCTTTTGGGCCAGGACGAACGCCAGCGCCTCGCCCAGCGTGTCCGCCGCTTCGGACAATTCGATCAGCCTGGCTTCGACCAGCGGCGACCAGGCGACCGACCAGACCTCATGCAGCCGATCGAGCGCCACATCGTTGCGGAAATCGGGTCCCGCGGTGCGCTGGCTGAAATCCGCCTTGATCAGCGCCATGGCATGGCAGAAGCGGCTTGCCGCGCGGTGGCGAGGCTTGCGGTAGATGTCGAGCTCGCGAGTCCGCCGCTCGCCATCGTTGACGGCGAAGCCCAGCGACCGCGCCTGCACGCGCACTGCCTCGACGAGCGGGGGCGATCCCGCCGAAGGGGGCACCTCGCCGATCGCTGTGCCGGTGAGCCACGCGTTGAGTTCGTTGAGCAATGGCACACGCTCGGCTGGGATCTCACCCTTGATGAAGCTCGAGCGGATCGCGTCGATAATGTCGTCGCGCGCGGGAAAGGGGCGTCCGCGCAGCGCCGCGAGGCGTTCTGCCTGTTCGACCGCGTTGGCGACCACCGGGAAGGACGGCGCCTCGGCACCGTCGCTCGCCCGCAGATGCGCAGCAAAGCCGCCGACCAGCGCGAGCGCGAGACCTTGTCCGCCACTGTCGCGAACCTGCCAGAGCCGGTCGTAGAAGCCGGGGAGAGGAAGTCCCGCCCCATAGCCACCCAGCGAATCGAGCTGCCGCATGCCATAGCGAATCAGATAGGATCGCCCGGCATCAGCGCGCGCTGCCACCGGCTTATCCGTCGCGGGCTCGAACAATGCCGTGGCATGGAAGCCGCCGACCAAAGCGACGATCGGACCCGAGACGACGGCGCGCGTCTCGGCGAGGATCGCGCGCATCTGCGCCTCGCGCGCCAGCGTGCCATCGTGTTCCAGCTGCGCAGGGTCGGTCGCGGCCCGGATGCAGGCGCAATAGCGCGCGACATCGGCGAAGAAACGCTGCCAATCGGGATCGGCGATGCGGGCCTCGAACAATTGGTCCCACACTTCATTGCCGTCGCGGCACCCCAGCTCGCGCGCCAGCGCGGTGACATAGTCGCCGACGTCGAATGGCCGCTCGTCGCTGAGCAACGAGCGCGCCGGCTCACCCGCTTCGTCGAACACCATCTCGCGCGCGGTCGAGGGCAGGTCGATGAAGCGGGCCTGCAGCCCCAGCGCCGCGGCGGCCTGCAACGCGACCAGCTCCGGGCTGTGCGCGCAAAAGGGAAAATAGCTCGCGACGCGGCGCGTCGCCTGGCCCGCCACGGCCTCACGCAGCGAGACGATCGCAACTGGAGCGCGGGTACGCGGATCACACAATTGCTCGATCAGCGGATCGAAGTCGCATGGTCCCTCGACCAGGATGGCCGCAGGCTGCACCGCCGCGATCAGCCGCTCGAGCTGCGCCGCGCACGCCGGGCTATGATGCCGGATCGGCACCACCCACAGCGCACGCGCCGGATCCTGGAGAGGTACAGTCTCCACGCCGCTCAGCCGAGCTTGAGCGACCGTGCCGCCTGGTAGAATTCCTTCCACGGCCCCGACCGCCCGGCACGCTCCTTGACGATATGGTCGATATAGGCGCGCAGGCGCTTGCCGTCCTCAGGCGAGTCCTTGAGCACCACGCCCTGCAGCTGCCGCGCGACATGCGCGCCCGAGAGCCGGCCATCGTCGAGATAGGCGGCCTCCAGCGCGGCGGCGTGGAGGACATTGACCGCCTCGGCGGTGGACATCACGGCGTCGGGACGGTTGAGGCTTGCGCCCTCCGCCGTGCGGCCGGTGCGCAGGTCCTGGAAGACGCGCACCAGTATTTCGGCGACATCGCGTTCGCCGTGTACCGTGACGCCGGCAGGGCCCAGCCGCTCCGCGAGCTGACGCAGTACCAATTCCTGCTCGAACGCCGGATCGGCGATGGGATGGACGGTCTCGAAATTGAAGCGGCGTTTCAATGCGCTCGACATTTCGTGGACGCCGCGGTCGCGCAGATTGGCGGTGGCGATCACGTTGAATCCAGGCGCGGCGCTGGCGACCGCATCAGGTCCAAGCTCGGGCAACGCGAGCGCCTTTTCCGACAGGATCGAGATCAGCGCATCTTGTACTTCGGGAGGGCAGCGCGTGATCTCCTCGAAGCGCACGA
The DNA here is from genome assembly GCF_000803065.1 of Sphingomonas sp. ERG5. Lineage (GTDB taxonomy): Bacteria > Pseudomonadota > Alphaproteobacteria > Sphingomonadales > Sphingomonadaceae > Sphingomonas. Next base: position 58,317 of record NZ_JSXI01000068.1, on the reverse strand, counting down.
TCCGCCCGCTGCGCATCGCGTTGAGCACCGGCGAAGGCACCAGCGCCCGCTCGCTCGGCCCCTCGGCAAGGAGCAAGGCGTAGTTCCAGCCATAGCGGATATGGTCCTCGGTGGTCCCGGCCGATCCTTGCACCACCAGCCCGGACGTGCCGCAGATGGCGGCGGCGAGGAGTTCGGAGAGCAGCGACTTGGCCGTCCCCGGCTCACCCACCAGCATCAGCCCTTGCTGACTCATCAGGCTGACGATCGCGCGATCGACCAACGGATCGTCGCCATAGAATTTGCGCGAGATACCCTGTTTGGGATCCCCGAGCAGAAAGCGGCGCACCGCGCGCGGCGAGAGTCGCCAGCCTTGCGGACGCGGGCTGGTGTCGCCGGCCGCCAATGTGGCGAGTTCGGCGGCGTACCGCGCCTCGGCAGCTGGCCGGAGGATCTGTTGCTCGGCCATCAATGGACTTTCTTCTGCCAGTCTGGATCAAAGCCGCTGCCTTTGGCGGCGATGTCGTGCAGGTCCTGCCACGTCTCGGCGAGCAGCACCGGCGGCACTTCCTTCAGGGTGAGCTGACGGCCGTGATAGCCATTGTCGCGCAGCACGCGAAAGCTGAGCGTGTGGAGCGCCGCCAGCGTGTTTTCCTCGGGCAGCGGGCTGCCGCTGAACTCGATTTCCGCGACGATTGCGGCGCTCCGATAGGGGCGCTCATAGCCGGTGAACCAGCCGCCATCGCCCGCGGCGCCGCGAACAAAGCCCAGCTTGGTGGCGATGCCGCGCAGTTTGAAGGTTTCGATCATCCAGCCCTCGCGGTCGCGGATTTCCTGCTTGCCGCCCATCGTCTCGGTCACTTCGGGCAGCGCGCGGCCGACCTGGTCGAACGGCGGCACGACCTCATAGTCCGCAAGGTGCCGTTGCCAGGCGCCGATCGCATCGGCATCGAGCAACGAGCGGTGCGCCAGCTGCACGTCGGCGAAACCGGCAAGCGCCACATCCTCATCCGCAGCATCGGTATAGGATCCGTCGCCGAGCGGACGGAAGGCGCCGGCGACCCGACCTTCGCCGTCCACGCCCAGCCAGATCAGCCGGCGTGCCAGCCGTCCCACCAGCGGATGCGCGGCGAGAAAGCTTTCCCAATCTTCGCGCCGCCAGCGGCGTCCGAGATACATGGCCTCGCGCATCCGCTCGGTCTGGCTGGCGAAGACTTGCTTGCTCTCCTTGCGTGCGGTCGAGACGAGCTTCTTCGCGGCCTCGATCAGCGGTTTCTCCTCGTCGATCCGGGGCGCGGGAAGCGCCTTCACTTCCTTGCCATCGGCATTGACCAGGACGAGTCCATCCGCGCCGTCGAGCCGCAGCGCATAAATGCGGTCACGGCCGCAATCGAGATCGACGGTGCCGTCGGCATCGAGCCCGGCGGTGGGTACGGTACGGTCGGCCAGCTCCTCTGCGCTCCAGCCGCGCCGATCCGCCACCGCTTCCACCAGCGTGCCGGCATGCGCTTGGACCGAACGCTGCTTCGAGCGATTGGCAGCTGCGAGCACCAGCTGCAGCGCGGCACCGGCGGGATTACTCGCCAGCATCTCCAGCAACGCCTTGGCTTGCGAGGTGCGTGCGCCATGGTCCTTCAGGAAGGGACGCACCTTTTGCGCCGCATCGGCACCGTCAACGCGCGTTGCGAGCGCCAATATGCCCTTGCTGTCCACAGCGCTGCCCAGATAGGTGCCGAGCTTCACCCGCCGCAGCTGGGCGAAGACCGTGTCGTGATCGGTCGCATAATAATCGGCGGCCTGGGGATAGCGTTTCACCGTATCGATATTCTGCCGCAGCGTCGCTGCGACATGGGCCGCGGCATATTGATTGGCTTCTTCCTCGGTGCAGGTGCGGGTGTCCTGCTCGATCCAGCTTGTCAGCACCGCCCAGCCCAGACGATGCGCGTCGCCGGGCGCCAGCCGGTCGAGCCACAGGTCGATCAACGCATTGCCGCCCGGTTGCTTCAGCTTGGCCGCCAGCGTCACCCACCATTGCGGGATGCGCGGATCGATCGCCTCGCCGTTGCGCCAGTGCAATGCTGGCAACTGAGCGAAGGGAAACCATGTGAGCGCCTTGTCCGTCGCCTTGGCGAGCGCGGCATCGGCTTCCTTGATCATCGCCGCGCTGTCGAAAAAATCGCTGACATTGTCGCCCAGCCGTTCGAGCGCCGTGATCATCGCCGCGCGCGCCAGCTCGCTTCTTTCCTTCTTCAGCACGCGACGCAGCGCCGCGACCTTGTCGCGCGCATCGCGCTGGGCGAGCCATTCGGCGGCGCCCGCGCGGACGTCCTGGCGTCCATCGTCGAGCAGTCCGGCGATCGCGTCGTCGATCCCCGGTGCTGCCCGCAGCAACTGGCGGGCGGGCGCGCGCAACGTCGCGCTGCTCCCACTCGCCAAGAGCATCAGCGGCTGCTGGTAGCGGCGCGGCACCTTGGGGAAAAAGGCGAGCAGGTCGAGCGCGGCACGGACGGCGAAGGCGCGGGTCTCGGAGCGCGGCTTGAGGCCGAACGCCTCATCGAGCAGGTCGAACCGGTCGCACAGCGCGATCCAGAACGGCAAATCCTGCTCGAGGAACGGTTGATACCATGAGGCGCCGAGATGCTCGGCGATCGGGTCGCGCCCACCGAAGCGCGTCCACAGATCCAGCACCACGCGGATATCGGCGTCCCCGGCGATTCGCCGCACGAGCGCATTCCCTGGGGGGCCGGCCCAGTCGCTGAAGAGCGTCGCGAAATAGCCGTTGGTGCTGGCCAGGGCGAAGCGCACGCTGTGCCAGAGGGTAAGCCTTGGATCGTCGAAAAAGGCATCCACGCCCGTGCCGCGGCCTTCATGCGAGCGGATCCAGCCGAGTGCCGTGTTCTGTTGGTTGCCGATCTGGTACGCACTCTCACCAAGCTTGCGGATCATGTCGAACTGCGCCTGGCCCACCTTGCTGAACTGGCGGCTCCAATGCCAACGCTCGCGCGACGCCTCCGCCTGCGCCGCGGCAAGCTTCACATTGAAAGTCGCCGCCGCCGGGCGGAGAAGCGCCAGCACCTCATCGGGAATCGGCGCTGCCTCCGCAATCATCGGACGCGCCGGCGTTGCCACCCAGCTTCCATCGACCGCGGTATAGCCTTCGGGGCCGTCGCCCGGCCCGGCGGTACTGGCTTCGGTGGCGGTGGGCGCGAAACTTCCCATTGCCCGTTCGATCGCCGCGAGGACGCGAGGCGCCGTCTCGTCGGCCTTCCATTCCGCCAGCAATCCGGCCGCCTGGTCGCCCAGGCTTGCAGCAGTCAGCTCGATCATCTCGGCCCGCATAGCGGGCGTTGCCTGCGGATACCGCGCCACCAGATGGGTGCGGAGCAGATCGGCATCGGCGCCGGTCAGCGCCTGCCTGGCGCTTTCACGCGCCTTTTTCGACGACCCGGTCGCAAGCTCGGCCAGCGGCTCCAGGAACGTGTCGGCAAGCTTGAGGCGTCCCATCGCCGCGGCAAATTCTGCGCGCTGGTCAGCACCCAGTGCCGGTAGCGCCGCGACGACGGCGTCGCGCCGCGCCTCGAGCCAGGGCATCACGCCGATGAAACGTTCGGCGCAATTCTCGGCGCGATAATTCCCCACATCGTTGCCGAATAGGATGTCGAGTACTGGCAGCAGCCCTAGATCAGCCAGCGCCGCCAGCGCAGCGAGTTGGTCGAGCGACTGGTCCTTGCGGCCATGACCAAGCCATTGCGTAACGACTTGGCGCAGCCATTCAGGCGATTTCTTCGAACCGAAATACCAGCCTTCATACTGAATGGCCTCCAGCGCGCTCAGCGCTTCGCCGAGCCGCCGCATCTGTGCAGCGTCCCACTCAATGCCGGGCGCGAACAGCCCGCTCTCGTCTCGCGGCGGAAAGCTGCGTATTCGCTGCGCCCAAATGGCTTGCACCTTGGCCGTGGCGAACGTCGACAGCACCGAACTGGCGCCTCCAGATGCAACATAAGCGCCAACCTGCCGGTCGATTCCCGGAGCCGCCTTGCCCAGCCGATCGAAATGCTTCGCGACACGGCGCGCGATATTGGATCCATTGCGCGGCGCCGGATCGCCCACGCCGCGGACGTCCACGGAGACCGTGGTTCCCGTCAGCGCTCCGATTCCACGGCGCAACTTGTCGAACAACGTTTCGACCATTGATGGCTCCCCCCGCTAGGCCATCTTCTTGGTAGACCGACACGGCAGTTCCTAGCCATCCCTTTCGTTGATTAATCCGCCCGCTAGAGAAGGTCATGCAGGCAGCGGCACCCGCAAAGGTGATCGCGCGGGGGAAGGCTACGTTCGGAACGCTTGCCCATGTCGTGGTCGCCAAGTTCGACCATCATTTGCCGCTCTACCGCCAGGGTGGAAATGATGGCCGCAAATGGTTCTTCGCCGGATCGAAGGCAGGCGGCGAACGCGCCGCCGCGATCTACACTGTCATCGAGACCTGCAAGCTCAACGGTGTCGAGCCGCAGGCTTATATCGCCGACGTCATCGCCAAAATCGCCGGCAACTGGCCTGCCGCGTGCTGGGACGAGCTCATGCCGTGGAACTGGCGCCCAGACTTCCAGACGATCGCCGAAGCCGCATAGGCAATGTCGCAATTCGCCCAATTGCGGCTACCGCTTTGGCCGGCGCAGAGCCGGAATCAGATCACTGGTACGATCTGAAGGAGTTGGTTGATGCCCTGCAGCCGAGAGTCGATTTCTATTCGCAAGTTATGCGGGAACATGGCTTGGAATTGCCGTTTTATGACAGGCCAGAATGACTGCTCCACCAGTTATCACCGTTCCGCGGTCTTCAGATCACGTTTACAGCCTCTCTCTCTGGCGTCGTGAACTGATCCCGCCGCTTGCCTCTCCTATTGGTTCGCTCCTGGCTGGAAGGCGTGTAATTGCCTTGGCCGCAGTGCCAGATTCAGTGGGGCCTCAATCCAAGCAGCAGGTTGCGGCGAGCAGGATGGTGTGCAGTCGGAACGTGATGTCGCTACTTCGGAACGGCAATTACATTTTCGAAGTGTCGGCGAACCTCCGTTTGGGCAATATATGGCTTCCGTCATTGACGACATAGCGCAACCGCGCTGCCAACCATGCTTCCGCTTTCGGCCAATCCTTGAGACTTACCGGTAGGCGAGCGACGTGCGACAGTTGGGGATCATAGAAATCCACGTGCTGGAAGGGGAAGGCCATAACGATTACGGTAGTTTGCCCAAAACCTGCCAATGTCGAGAGGGGAATTGTTTTCTTCTTGAAGACCCCGTGGCAGACAATGTTTTCGCCTTTGATGCTCCAGCGTGCGTTTTGAATGGCAATTCCAGCCCATATGAGACCAATCAGGAAAACACCAATGGCAGCGCCGGACGAAAGCTCGGAGGGTGTCTGCGCTTCGGGATGCGTGAATATACCATAGATAATGGCCATCAATGCGGCCACAGCACCTAGACAAACAAGCCATCCCAGCGTTCGTTTTGCGAACCCAGTCTTAAAAACGAGATCATTCTGCATAGGATTTCACCTATAGAATTCATTGTTACAGAAGACAGTGTTGATTGATGTCTGGGGACCTGAGCTGCCCGCGATCGTTATCACCGCAGATGCACGTGCATCGGGCCCGCTCATGGTGGCTTTCCATCCTTCCCGATGACGTCGATCCAATAGGTACAGCCGTAGAGGGTATTGCCTGAATGGGTAGAGACATTCGAGGTGTTGCGGCTGACGATCGTGTGCGTGCCGAAGCTGCTTCCGCGTTCTGGAGGTTTGGTTCGATCGGTGAGAACCTTCTCGTCGAGAAATTTCTGAAACTGGTTGGTCACGACTTCCTCGCGCGTCGCCTTTCCAGCTGTAATCAGGGCGTCGATCAACCGACATGAATGGCGCGACGCGCGCTCAATCAAAGTTTCGCCATTCATGTCAGCAATTATGACCAGAGCTTGCCCTCTGCGAGCAGTTCACGGGTGCGCTTCAGTGTGGACAGGAGGGCGGCTTTGTACCCCTCATCGCCGTCGAACAGCGCTTGCTCGGCCCGTTCTTCCGGGCCGTTCGGATGCTTGCCGCGCAGGCCGAGATAGCAATAGAAGCGCAACTGGAGTGCGCCAGTCCGGTCCTCATGGAGCTCGTTGATGATCGCTCCCTCACGCGGGCCGGAGGCCTGGAAGAAGGTCACCTTGCTCTCGGACTCCAGGATGATGATCTCACGGAGATCGGCACCCGCGATCGTCGCCTCGCGTACGAAATGCGTCGCGCTTTCTTCAACGACGTCGCATCGCGTACAAAGACCCGGCGGCAGGAACAGGCGAGCGTCACGGGCTTTGAGTCTCAGGCCCGCCCATATCTGCGCACGGGTCAACGGGATCTCGCCCTCGGGATTTACGGGGACGGTAGCGGTCGAATAGATCATGATAAGTCTCCTCCTGGGGTTGCGGCGCGCGCGTTTACGCCGCGATCTCGGCGGCGAAGTCGCGGTACGAGCGCAAAGGGCGGCCCAGCAGCGCAGTGAGGCGCTCAACCTCGCCCGTTGCCGGGATCATACCCTCGCTCTGGAAGCGCTCGGCCATCAGGCGCATGTCGAACGCCATCCAGCTCGGCGAGAACTGGCGCAAAGTCTGCTCGAACCCTGCGGTGTTGTCGCCACCATAAGCGATCGGGCGACCAAGCACCTCAGTCCAGAGGCCGGCGATGTCCGTGCCGGTTAGCGTATCGGGACCGACGAGCGTGATGTGGTCGAGCGGAAGTGGGGTGCTGGACTGCTCGCGGCGCAGCAGCTCAATTGCCGCGATCTCGCCGATGTCGCGGGCATCGATCATCGCCAGTCCCTTGCCGCCGATCGGCATCGGGTACACCCCGTGGCCGGTCACCACGTCCTTGATGCTGATGTCATTGTCGATGAAGTAGGCGGGGCGCAGAATCGTGGCCGACACGCCCATCTGCTCGATCATACGCTCCACCGCGAATTTGACCGCGAAGTGCGGCACGTTGACGTAGAGGTCGCTGTGGATCACCGAAAGGTACACGACCCGCTCGATGCCGGCCTCGCGGGCCACGTTGAGCGCGATCAGCGCCTGGGTGAATTCGTCTGCGGTCACCGCGTTCAACAGGAACAGCGTCGAGACGTCCGCGAACGCGCTACGGAGCGAGTCGATGTCGAACAGATCGCCCTCGACAATGCTGACCCCCGCCGGGAGGTTCGCGGTTGCGGGATTGCGGACGAGCGCGCGGACATCGGCGTCACGCGCGATGAGCTGATCGATCACTTGGCGACCGATACGGCCGGTAGCGCCGGTAACAAGAATGGTCATGTGGTGTCTCCTGGTTGGTGCCTGACTGGCAGTCCAGAAATAGAGATCCACATGTGATCCAATAGCTGCTATATCTGGATGCATCGTCTCACTGGTGGAACACATGGATCTCATTGCCCTCGCCGATTTTAATCTCGTCGCTCGCCACGGAGGATTTGGTCGCGCCGCCCGAGCCGCTCGACGACCAAAGGCGACGCTCTCGCGGCGGGTCTCGGAGCTCGAGGCAAGTCTGGATCTTCGGTTGTTCGAGCGCGGCGCGCGCATGCTCAAGCTGACTGAAGAGGGACGCGCGCTCTATCAGCGAACGGGCGCGCTACTCACCGAGCTCGACGAGACCGTGGCTGCAATCGCTTCGGGTGGGAACACGCCGCAGGGCCGATTGCGGATCAGCGCGCCGCTGCTGTTCTCGCAGATCGCAATGGGGAAGCTCGCCACAGGGTTCATCGCCAGATTCCCTGAAGTCCGGCTCGAGGTGACCACCGAAGATCGCCCGGTCGACATGGTCGACGAAGGCTATGACTTGGTGATCCGCGTCAATCCAGATCCAGACGACAGCCTCGTGGGGCGCGCTTTCCTGCGCGATCGGCTCGTGGTCGTCGCGAGCCCAGCGCTCGCTCGGCCGACGGACGGAACTGCGGTGCCTGTGGTTGTCGCGAGATCCGTCGATCAGCCCGGCGAGTGGAGGATGCAAACCTTGAATGGAGAGGCGAGCATCGCGGTCGACCCTGTCCTCAGTCTCTCCTCAATGATTATGGTCCGTGATGCGGTCCGAGCGGGCGCCGGCGCCGGACGCCTTCCGATATCGCTCGTTAGCCATGACCTTGCGGCGGGCACCCTTGTACACTGGGGCGATATCGATGGGCCGGACATCACATTGTGGGCGCTTTATCCATCGCGTCGCTTGTTGAGCGCGCGAGTGTCGGCGTTCCTCGACTACCTTAAATCGGCGTTTCCAACTGGAGCGCCGGACGAACTGGCGGTCTTTATCGCAAAATAAACGGAGGCCTGCTTTCGGGCGTTGCAGATGCTGCGCTGCACGGCCGCAATGGGTGCGTAGCACCCCGCGGTGTCGGAGAGAGTTATCACTGTTAGTTCTGGAATGGGTTAACAGATAAACTTCGCCAATAAGTTGCCGTGAAGTTGAACTGAAAGAGGCGCATTGTAGGCGGGAGATGGCCTATGCTTTGCGCCGTCCGCCCTGCGGATGGTGTTGGAAGAGCGGTCAGCCGAACCACCGCTCTCGGAATCCATAGTGACTTGGCGGTGCCCTCGAACATTTGGCGCAATTCTGCCATAGCAGTAAACCGACCGTCACCCGAAGCGTAGCGTCGGTCACCAGCCACGCCCTCCCGAAAACACGATGACCAGACCAGTTTGGCTGTCATGCCCGTGCTCTGATTCCATCGGGCGGAGACCCGTATGACTCCGACTAAATTGCTTATCGGCCAGATTTTGGTCGTGTTCGCGATAGTATTTGTTGGCCTCTGGTTCGCAACCCAATGGGCTGCTGATGCACTCGCCTATCAGCCGGAGCTGGGGGCGCCTTGGTTTTATGCCTTCGGTCGCCCGATCTACCGCCCTTGGGTGCTGTTCGGCTGGTGGTTCCACTACGATGCCTATGCGCCGAAGGTATTCGACGAAGCCGGATCGATCGCGGCTGCGAGCGGCTTCGTCGGCTGCGGCGCGGCGGTGTTCGGGTCGCTGTGGCGCGCGCGCCAACGTCGCAACGTCACAACCTATGGTTCCGCGCGCTGGGCAAGCGCGTCTGAAATCCAACGCGCCGGGCTGTTCGACGAGCGCGGTGTGTTTCTTGGGGCCACCGACCGGCGCTATCTGCGCCATGACGGCCCTGAACACGTTATGGCGTTCGCGCCGACCCGTTCGGGCAAGGGCGTGGGTCTGGTCGTGCCGACCTTGCTCGGCTGGTCGGGATCGGCCGTCGTCCACGACATCAAGGGCGAGAACTGGCAGCTGACCGCCGGCTGGCGTTCGCGCTTTTCACATTGCCTGCTTTTCAACCCGACCGACGCGCGGTCGGCCAAATACAACCCGCTGCTCGAAGTCCGCCGCGGCGAGCATGAGGTCCGCGACGTCCAGAACATCGCCGACATCCTGGTCGACCCCGAAGGCGCGCTCGAACGACGCAATCATTGGGAAAAGACCAGCTATTCCTTGCTCGTAGGGGCGATCCTTCACGTCCTATATGCGGAAGAGCAGAAGACGCTCGCGCGCGTCGCAACCTTCCTGTCCGATCCGCAGCGGCCGTTCACCGCGACGCTCCGGCGGATGATGACCACCAACCATCTCGGCACGGCCGACGCGCCGATGGTTCATCCGGTCGTCGCCTCCGCTGCGCGCGAAGTTCTCAACAAATCCGACAATGAGCGGTCGGGCGTGCTGTCGACCGCCATGTCGTTCCTTGGTCTCTATCGCGATCCGACCGTCGCGGCCGTGACGTCATGCTGCGACTGGCGCATCGCCGATCTGGTCGAAGCCAAATCGCCGGTGTCGCTTTACCTGGTCGTGCCGCCATCGGACATCAGCCGGACCAAGCCGTTGATCCGTCTCGTGCTCAACCAGATCGGCCGCCGGCTCACCGAGCATTTGCATGCGGAAGGGGAAGGGCGCCGGCACAAATTGCTCATGATGCTCGACGAATTTCCGGCACTCGGTCGGCTCGATTTCTTCGAGACCAGTCTCGCGTTCCTCGCCGGCTACGGCGTCCGCGCTTTCCTGATCGCGCAATCCTTGAACCAGATCGAGAAGGCATATGGCGAGCACAACGCGATCCTCGACAATTGCCATGTCCGCGTGGCGTTCGCGAGCAATGACGAGCGCACCGCCAAGCGTATCTCGGACGCGCTTGGGACCGCGACCGAACAACGCTCGATGCGCAACTATGCCGGGCACCGGCTCGCGCCCTGGCTCGCGCATGTCATGGTCAGCCGGCAGGAGACCGCCCGTGCGCTGCTGACGCCGGGCGAGGTGATGCAGCTGGCGCCGACCGATGAACTGGTCCTGGTCGCGGGGACGCCCCCCATCCGCGCGAAGAAGCTGCGCTATTACGAGGACGCCAACTTCAAGGCGCGCGTGCTGCCCGCCCCGGCACTGGCGAGCGATGGATATAAGGATCGCCCCGCACCCCGCGATCATGACTGGCACGCGGTCGTTCTCGATACCGACGCACGACTGACCGGCGATGACGGGGAAGGGGACGGTTCCGGCGGGCTCGAACAAGCGCGGCATCCCGGCCATGAGATCGACAAGCCTGTGACCGAGGAGGTGATCGTCGCCGATCCGCTCGGGCTCGGCGACGACGATTCCGATGCCGCTGCTGACAAGCGGGCGATGGATCAGGCGCGTGCGCTGGGCACGGCCCGGACGGTCTATGCGATCGACGTCGGGAGCGGCCGGCCCGGCGATCTCCAGCTGGATTTGTGACGATGGTCGACAAGGTTCGTCACCAATTGTTCCTGCCGAAGCCGCTCAGCGACCGGCTCGAAGCGCTGGCCGCCAAGCCCGGTGCTTCCAAGTCGGCGATCCTCGCCGATGCCGTGACCGCCTGGCTCAATCGTCGCGGCGCGTCGGAGCTCGAGGATCGCTTTGGCCTCAGGCTCGACCGGATGACGACCGCGCTGGGCCGGATCGAACGCGACGGGCATATCCTGCTTGAGACGCTTGCGCTGTTCGTGCGCTACGAACTCGCGATCCACGCTCCCCTCGCCGAGAACGACCAGGCCGGCCGCGCCATTGCGCGCGAGCGGTTCGAAGCGTTCGTCGCTCAGGTGGGGAGGCAGATCGCCGCCGGTCGCCGTAGCATCGCCGCCGATCCGGAGACGGCGCGATGACCGGCACGGTCTCCGCCGAGCGGCGCCGTGCGATGTTGCGCACCGCGATGGGCCCAGCGATCGCCGCCGCGATGTCCGACAACCGGGTCGTCGAAATCATGGTCAATCCAGACGGTGCGCTGCGCGTCGATATTCTCGGTGAGGGCAGGGTCGACACCGAGGTTCGGCTTGAGGCGGTACAAGTCGAGCGGATCATTCGCCTTGTCGCCAGCCATGCCCGCGCCGAGGTTCATGGCGAGGCGCCGATCGTCTCGGCCGAACTGCCGCCGCACATTGAGGGCCGTGCCGGCGAACGGTTCGAAGGCGTGCTGCCGCCGGTTTCGACCGGCCCGTGCTTCTCGATCCGCAAACCCGCCGAGCGGCTCTACAGTCTCGATGACTATGTGACCGACGGCATTATGAGCGAGGCCGCGGCCGATCTGCTGAGGACGGCGGTGACGCAACGGTTCAACATCCTCGTCGCCGGCGGCACCAGCTCGGGCAAGACCACACTCGCCAATGCACTGCTCGCCGAGATGGCCTGGGTCGATGAACGCGTGGTCCTGATCGAGGACACGCGCGAGCTGCAAAGCCCGGCGCCCGACACGGTGGCGCTGCGTACGCGCGCCGGCGTCGTCAGCATGGTCGACCTGGTCCGCTCGACGCTCAGGCTGCGTCCTGACCGTATCATCGTCGGCGAGGTACGCGGGCCGGAGGCGCTCGACATGCTCAAGGCGTGGAACACGGGCCATCCGGGCGGCATCGCCACGGTCCATGCCAACAGCGCGATCGCCGCGCTCTATCGGGTCGAGCAACTCGTTCAGGAAGCCGTGGTCACGGTTCCGCGCGGGCTGATCGCCGAAGCAATCGGCCTCATCGTCTTCGTTTCCGGCCGTGGCGTGCATCGGCGTGTCTCAAGCATCGCGCGCGTCACCGGTGTCGGTTCCGACGGCAACTACGGTCTTCTCGACCTTCTCAATCCTTCCGTTTCCCAAGGAGAATGATCATGCGTTCTTATCGTCTTCCCAATCATTGGTTCGTCCGCTCCGCGCGGATGCGGCTCGCAGTTACTCTCGCGCGCGCCTCCGTCCTGCTCATCACGCTGGCGGTCGCCCTGGTGCAGAAGGCCCAGGCGGCGGGTTCGGGCATGCCTTGGGAACAACCTCTCCAGCAGGTACTGGAATCTGTGCAGGGACCGGTCGCCAAGATCATCGCGGTGATGATCATCATCGTGACCGGGCTGACGCTTGCGTTCGGCGAGACTGCGGGCGGCTTCCGCCGCCTCATCCAGATCGTCTTCGGCCTGTCGATCGCCTTTGCCGCGTCGAGCTTCTTCCTGTCGTTCTTCAGCTTCGGCGGTGGGGCGCTGATCTCGTGATCGGCACCGGCGGCCATATCGACGGGTTCGAGGTGTCGATTCATGCCAGCCTCGGCTCGCCGATCCTGCTGGGCGGTGCGCCGCGCGGGATCGCGATCGTCAACGGCACCATTGCCGCGGCGGTCGGTCTGGGCTTGCAACAATGGCTGGTCGGGATCGCGCTCTGGGTGATCGGCCATAGCGTCGCCGTGTTTGCCGCGCGTCGCGACCCGGACTTCGCGCCGATTCTGATCCGCCATCTTCGCCAGAAAGGGTATTTCGCGTGCTGAATCTCGCTGAGTATCGCAGCCGCGCCGATCGGCTGGTCGACCATCTGCCCTGGGCGGCGCTGGTCGCGCCCGGTGTGGTCCTCAACAAGGACGGAAGCTTCCAGCGGACCTGCCTCTTCCGTGGACCCGACCTCGAGTCCGCGACCGAAGGCGAACTGGTGTCTGCCTGCGCGCGCGCGAACAATGTCCTTCGGCGCTTCGGGAGCGGCTGGGCGCTGTTCTTCGACGCCGAGCGGCGTGAGGCGGCGTCCTATCCTGACAGCGCGTTTCCTGACCCGGCGAGTTGGCTGGTCGACGAGGAGCGAAAGGGGGCGTTCCTGGCCGGAGGTGCGCACTTCGAGAGCCGGTATCGACTGACCTTTGTCTGGTTGCCGCCTGTGGACAAGGTCGACGCGGCTGGGCGCTCGCTCGTCGAGCGGCCGGAGGCTGAACAGGGGCGCGACTGGCATTCGGCGCTGGCCGCCTTTGTCGCGCAGACCGATCGCGCGCTCGACCTGTTGTCTGGGTTCATGCCCGAGGTACGTGCCTTCGATGATGCCGAGACCCTGACCTACCTGCACGCGACGATCTCGGGGCGGCATCATCCGGTCGCCGTGCCCGAGACGCCGATGTATCTTGACGGGCTGCTGGCGGACACACTGCTCGTTGGCGGCCTCGAGCCGATGCTCGGCGGCAAACACATACGCACGCTGACCCTGAGGGGATTCCCCAATGTCAGCCGTCCGGGCATCCTCGACGCACTCAATCACCAGGATTTCGACTACCGCTGGGTGACCAGGTTCCTGCCGCTCGACAAGAGCGACGCGGTTCGGGAATTGACCAGGCTGAGGCGGCAATGGTTCAACAAGCGCAAATCGATCACCGCTTTGCTCCGGGAGGTCCTGTACAACCAGCCCGTCCAGCTGATGGACAGCGACGCCGACAACAAGGTGGCGGACGCCGATCTGGCCTTGCAGGAACTCGGCGGCGACCATGTTGGGTTCGGCTATCTCACGACGACGATCACGGTGGCGGATGACGATCGTCAGCGCGTCGAGGACAAGGTCCGCGCGGTCGAGCGCATCGTCAATGGTCTCGGCTTCACCACCATGCGCGAGAGCGTGAACGCGGTCGAGGCGTGGCTGTCGTCACTGCCGGGCCACCTTTATGCCAATGTACGGCATCCGCTCGTCCACACCTTGAACCTTGCGCATCTCATGCCGCTGTCGAGCGTCTGGGCCGGACCGATAAGCAACCCCCATCTCGATGGTCCTCCGCTGCTTCATGCCCGCACCACCGGCTCCACGCCGTTCCGCCTCTCGACCCATGTCGGCGATGTCGGCCATATGCTCGTGGTCGGGCCGACCGGTGCCGGCAAGTCGGTGCTGCTCGCGCTCATTGCGCTGCAGTTCCGGCGTTATCCGCGCTCGCAGGTCTATATCTTCGACAAGGGCTTTTCGGCGCGCGCCGCGGTGCTGGCGATGGGTGGCGCCCATCACGCGCTCGGGCTTGGCGCAGATGCCGGCGAGACGCTCGCGTTTCAGCCGCTCCGGCGGATCGACGATCCCACGGAGCGGAGCTGGGCGGCGGAATGGATTGCGGCGTTGCTCGCGCACGAGAAAGTTGTTGTTACTCCGGAGGTCAAGGATGCCGTGTGGTCGGCGCTCAATAGCCTCGCTTCCGCGCCTGCCGAGGAACGAACGCTGACAGGGCTTGCCTTGCTGCTCCAGTCGAATGCGTTGCGGGTCGCGCTCGGCGCCTACACGCTCGATGGTCCCTATGGGCGCTTGCTCGATGCCGCCGAACAAAACCTTGCCTTCGCCGACGTGCAATGTTTTGAAACCGAGGCATTGATGGGGCAGGCGGGGGTGGTGGCGCCGGTGCTCACCTATCTGTTCCACCGGCTGGAAGAACGGTTCGACGGCCGGCCGACATTGCTCATTCTCGACGAGGCCTGGATCTTTCTCGACCATCCGCTCTTCGCCGCGCGCATCCGCGAATGGTTGAAGGTGCTCAGGAAGAAGAACGTGGCGGTCGTGTTCGCGACCCAGAGCCTCGCGGACATCTCGTCGAGCAGCATCGCGCCGGCGATCATCGAAAGCTGTCCGCAGCGCATTTTGCTACCGAACGACCGCGCGATCGAACCGCAGAGCCGCCAGGCCTATGAGCGATTTGGCCTGAACGATCGGCAAATCGAGCTGGTCAGCAGGGCGACGCCCAAGCGCCATTATTATCTGCAGTCCGCGCGCGGCAATCGCCTGTTCGAGCTGGGACTGGGGCCCGTTGCGCTGGCATTGTGCGGCGCGTCCGATCCTGCTTCACAGGTAATGATCGACGGGTTGCTGAACGAGGGTGCAGAAGGCTTTGCCGGCCGGTTCCTCGATCGTCTCGAACTGCCATGGGCTGCTCAATTGCTCGACCGCCATGGACCAATTGGACCACGCTCCGACAAAAAGGGGGAGCCAGAGTAAAGCCCTGTGCGAAAGCGCGGCGCCGTTGGACATATCGCCAGCGATCGTCGCTATGGGCACTGCGATGCGATCCGCTGCTATCGGCGAGCGATACCGGCATTCGATCACGTCGTCGATCGAACCTTGAGCCAACGCTGCTAGCCGCCGCGTGCCAACAGCGCAGGCATTAGGTCATCGCATGGCACCTGTCGGGTCACGCGCGAAGCGCCACGCCCAGGCCAGCTCGTCATGAAATAACGGTGTCGCCCTTGTGACACGACGGTGAGCAGGCACGCATCCTCCAGCCGCCGCAAATGCCCGCTCGCCGTTTGCGCCGCGACGCCAGCCTCGTTCGCAAGCTCGCCAGCGGTCATGGCCGGAATTTGCAGCAGCGCCAGCAGCATCCGCGCCCTCGTCGGGTCGCCGCTCGCGGCGGCGACATGGCTGATGTCGGGTCCTTCCTTCACCGCGCGGTGTTACTCCGAACTTTGGTCGAATGCTTCGGCCGCCACCGTAACATCTGTCCTCACCCCTACGCCATAGCGGGGCCACGGAGACCCACATGGCAAGGATAATGATTATGGCGCTGGCGGCATTGTTCGGCATGTTAGCGAGCGGTCACGCCGCCGCTTCGGCAGCGGAGCACCGCTTGCGCGGTAGCGCGCCTGGAGCAACGGCCTGGACGCCGGATCTGCTCGTCAGGGAGCAGCGTCCCGCAAACGGTTCACGCGCGCGTGCCGTCCTGTACGTGCACGGCTCCACTTTTCCGTCCGCTCTTTCCATCATGTTCAAGTTCGAGGGTAAGTCCTGGGCCGACGATCTGAACGACGCCGGCTTCGACGTGTTCGGCCTCGACTTCGCAGGCTATGGCGGCTCAAGCCGTTACCCCGACACCCCCGATACAGGCGCGAGGGGACGCGCTGACGAGGCTGCGGAGCAGATCGAGCGCGCGGTGCGCTTCATCATGAAGGAAACCGGCGCACGGCGGGTATCGATCATCGCGCACTCATGGGGAACGGTCGCGGCGGGACGTTTCGCAGGCTCGCATCCGGAGATGGTTGACAGGCTCGTCTTCTTCGGCCCGATCGCGCAACGCGAAGGACCCACGTCGCAGGAGCCGATCCCAGCCTACAACTTCGTTACGACCGATGCGCAGCATGCCCGGTTTCTCGGCGGCGTTCCCGCCAGCGAGGCGCCGGTGCTGGTGGAACGAGACTTTCCCGCTTGGGCGCAAGCGTATCTCGACAGCGATCCGGAGAGTAGGACCCGCAATCCCGTTTCGGTCAAAGTGCCGGCGGGGCCTGACGCAGATCTCGCCCAGGCCTGGTCAGGGCGGCTTCCCTACGACCCCGCCCTTATCCGAGCGCCGACGCTGATCGTCCGCGGCGCTTGGGACCCGGTCACCAACAACGCCGACGCGTCCTGGCTTAAGCAGGCGCTGAGCCGCTCGCCCAAGGTCGACGATGTCAGCATAGCGCGGGCGACCCACTTGATGCATCTGGAGGAGGGCCGCGTCGCGCTGTACGCGGCAACTCGCGCCTTTTTGCAAGCCGGGCGACGCGGCCGAGGCCGCGTAGCTCGCTCCCCCTGATAAACGACGTTCGAAATCGTTTTTGAGAAAATTCTAAAGAAATCAATGTGATGGTTGCCGGGTTTCGACGCGCTAGGCTGCTGGGTCCGATTTTGGTACCAAGACGGTCTGACTCTCGAACTCGCGCAACGCCAGGACTGGCTCAACGCCAAGATTCTCGGCAATGCGGGCTCAGGACGGCGGTTCGATCATCAGCGCAGATACAACCCGCCATTGATATCGAACGTGGCACCCGTTGCTGACGCGGCGCTCGGCAGAGCGAGCATTTCCACCAGGCGGGCGATATAGTTCGGATCACCCAGGGTGCGCACGGGAATCGAGTCGATCACCGCCGCCAGCCTCTCCTTTGGCAGCAGGTCGCGAACGGAAGGTAGATCAAGCGGGCCGGGCGAGATCGCGTTGACGGTAACGCCGCGCGCGGCGAGATCGCGTGCGAATACCTTCGTCATGGTGAGGATGCCGCCCTTCGCCGCAGCATAATGTGCGCCCGTCGCCGCGCCGCCATTTTGCCCGGCGAGCGAGGCGATGTTGACGATGCGACCGTAGCCGTGACCCAGCATATGCCGGCCGGCCGCCTGGCACCCCAGAAACGTGCCCTTGAGGGTGACCGCCACGACGTCGTCAAATTCGTCGGGCGTGATTTCGAACAGCGGAGTTGCGCGCATCAAGGCTGCGTTGTTGACGAGCACACCGACTCCGCCCCAGCGCGCCGCAACCTGCTCGATCACGCGAGCGAAATCCGCAGCATTGCGGACATCGAGCGCGTGTACGCTGACCCCCGGCGACTGCGATGCGATCGCCTCAAGCGGCGCCACATCGATATCGGCCATGGCCACCCGGAAGCCGCTGGCCTGGAGATGAGTGCAGATGATTCTTCCCAGGCTGCCCGCGGCGCCTGTGACGATCGCCACGTCATGATGGGCCGGGACGTTCATGGCAGGAAGGTGATCCCGGCGAGCGCGTCGGTCGAATTGACGAGCAAGACGACTTTTTCGAGGAGCTTGAAGTCGCTGCCCGCCGGCAACAGCGAATAACTCACGTCTGCCGCGTAGAGCCGCTGATTGCCATTGCGGAATTCGAACAGATGCTGGGCGCAACGCATCCGGATTTCGCCTTGCGGGCCATCTTCGAGGCGCCGGAAGCGCGATACGGTCCGCACGGTCACTCCGGCGGCCGCGGCGGAAACCGATTCCCCGCTCGTCAGCCGCGCGACGCGCATGCGGCGCATTGCCGCATCGTCATAGGCATAGTTCAGGCAGTTTGCGTAATCGGTCTGTCCCCGATCGATCGGCACGATATAGAGACCCGCATCGTCCCACAGTGACAGCCATGCAGCGAAGTCCATTTGGTCGAGCAAATCGGCTTCCCGCCAGATGAACTCGACGATCCGGTCGATATCGGCACTCATGCGGTCATCATCCTTTTCCACATCTGATAGGCAGCGCGCATGCCTGTCTCGGACGTCACATCGCCCGCGTTGTCCGAGATCTTGTCTTCACCGCGATTGACCATGATCCATGAGGTGCTGGGACCAGACGCTCCACGCTGAACCCGCTCCCATGCCTCGGCATCGTCGGGCGTTCCGAACCCCATCGGCCCTTGGAAATGCTCGTGCAGCCGCATGCGCGCCTGGTTGGCGATGTCGGGCGCGCCATCCATCCCGATCGCCACATGGCGGATTTCGGTCCTGTCCACCGCCAGCGGGCGCAGCACGCGGAAAAAAGCCATCGAGCAGGCGATGTTCGGAAACATGTTGAGATTGAACCCGGTGCCGCCGATCGCGCGGACTACCCGGCGAACCGACTGCTCGTCGAGCGTCTTGCGCAACTCCTCGGCGATCGCCGCGAAACGATCGGGGATCTCGGCGTCGAGGCCCTCTTCGAGATCGACCAGCTCGGGGATCATCACCATCACCGAATGGCCGTTGCCGAGATCCTCGACATAGCCGCCCGCGTCCATGAACGAGAACAATTCTTCCGTCGCGCCGTCAAGTGAGGTCAGGAAGCTCTTGTGGACGATCGGGAAATGATAGGCGTCGGTCGTATTCTCGAGCTGGATCTTCCAATTGCCCGGGAAGGTGAATTTGTGCTCGCCAAGGACTTTTACCGGGAAGCCGCCGCCCTGTTTCATGAACAGGTCGATCCATGGTTTCGCGGCGCCGAGAAAGTCGTCGAGCGAGGGCGCGTCGGGATTGAACGTCGCGAAGATCAGGCCGTTATATTGCTCGACCCGCAACTGGACGAGGCCGAACTCCCTCTTGTCGAAATCCTTATAGCCCTTGGGCATCGGCACGCCTCTGAGGCTGCCGTCGGTCGCATAGGTCCAGGCATGATAGGGGCAGACAAACCCTGGCGAATTGCCGCGGCGCTTCTCGCAAACGGTGGCGGCCCGGTGACGGCAGCGATTGACCATCACCCGCACCGTTCCGGCGCGGTCGCGGTTCACAATAACCGGTTGCGGTCCGATATGGGTGGTGATGAAGTCGTTCGGGTTGGGGATTTCGCTGCTATGTGCCACCCACACCCAGCTCCTGTAGAAAATGCGCTCGATCTCCTCGTCGTAGATTGCCGCGTCTTTGTAGAGCGAACTGTGAACCCGGTCGGGTTTCACCAGCGCGCCATAGTCGATATCGGTCATCGGGCTGCTCCGGCATGGCTGTCGATAGGGACGGGGATCGTCGCGGCATCGTTCCAATGATCGACGCGGCGCGAAAAGATGTTCTCGGTTGTGAAGCGTCGGATGCGCCACACTCTGCGTTCGCGTGCGAACTCGATCTGCAATCGAGCACTACGGAGATCGGCGCGGCCATCGGCATAGGTCGTCGCTTGAAGCATCATCCAACTGCCGCTGGCCTGGTCGCCGTCAACGGCGATGTCCTCGCTCGTGCAGAAATGGGCAGTCATCGCGAAATGGGGCTCGGGACCACAATAGCCGCGGATCATCTCGACGATCGCCGCGCGGCCCTTCATGGTCCCGAATGCCTCGGCGTAGCGCCCTTTACCTTCCCAGATGGCGTCAGGGTCGAAGAGTTCCCCGAGTTCCCCAAGCTCACTGGGGAGTGTGTCAGGGCCCAACTGATCGCAAATCCGGAAATAGCGCGCGACGATCTTCCGTATGGTGTTTTCCGCCTCGAGCCGATCGATCCTTGCGAGGGTGGCGAAGTCGTTCATTCGGGCATGACCAGTTCGCGGCCGAGCCGCGCTTCGACCCGCATGTAGCGCCACAGCCGGTGTTCGCCGATCTCGGTGCTGCGGAACAAATCGCAGATCGCGACCGCGCTCGCCCGGTCGGGCACGTCGGCCAGGATGTAAAAGGTCCAGGGCCAGCCGTTGGGCGAGGTCCCCACCATGGTTTCGTCGTCGTCGAACGTCCCGAGCACCTGGACGCCGGGCATGTCGCGGATCTTCCGCAAGATGCCCCCGGTCGCTCGGAGGATTGACGGAATATCTGCGCTCGGCAGGTCGAAGAAGTTCTGCAGCACAGCGCAACAAAACAGGGCGCGGATTGCGGATTGGGTATCGGTCATCGGTCTGCTCTCATCATGGTGTCAGGGGTAGCCGGGCGGCGGGGTCCGTCCGAGCAGCACCGCGCCGCCCGCTTGCCAGGTCCCGTCGTTGAGGAAGGCGTGTTGCGCGACCACGAGCGCGTCCATCAGCAGACGCGACAATGGGTGGCTGTTGAAGATCCCGGTCGTGCCCGACAATTCGAATGCGCGCCGCGTCACGTCGGCACCGGTCTTCGCGATGTGCGTCGCCGCGATGCGCAAGCTGGCCGCCTGACGCTGGCAAATCTCCTCGCCGGCTTTCGCCGCTTCCCAGGCACGCTCGGTTTCCTCGTAGAACCAGGACCGCGCGGCGTTGAGCTGCGCCTCCATCTGCGCCAGTGCGGTTTGCACGGCGGGGCGATCGGCCATCGTCGGTGCGCCCGTGATCGACTGTTTGGTCCCTAGCCGGATCACTTCGTCCATAGCTTCGCGGGCAATCCCGGCGGCGACGATCGCGAGTACCTGGGCAGCCATGGCCATGGTCGGATAGCGATAGGCGGGCGTGTCGATCGATGGTGCGGCCCCACGGATCAGCGTATAGTGTTCGGGGACCAGGACATCCTCGACCACCAGGTCGTGGCTCCCGGTGGCGAACATCCCCATGACGTCCCAATTCTCGTCGATCCGCACTTTGTCGCGTGGCATCACGGCCATTCGCGGCAGACCGCCTTGCTCGCCTTCGATCTTGATGCCGACGCCGATCAGTGACGCACCGAGCGATCCCGACCCGAACCCCCAACGGCCGTTGATGCGATAGCCACCCTCGGCGGGTGCTGTGGCCTGGGGAGGAAAGACCGCGCCGGCAAACACGACATCGGGTCCGTCGGCATAGATTTCCGCGAGCGTGGCCGCCGGCAGCGACGAGAGGTATTTGCTCGCAAAGCCGAAGCTTGCGACCCATCCCGCCGAGCCGTCCGCCGCCGAGATCATTTCGATCAACCGCAGGAAATCCGCCGGCGACATGCCGCTTCCGCCGAATTTCTCCGGCACGAACGCGCGGTAGATGCCGATCTGCTGAAAGCGTTCGACAATGTCCTGGGGAATGTGGCCGAGCCGGTGCAGTTCGCGCCGGCGCGTCCGAAGATCGCCCAACAGCGATTGCAACATATTATCGGTCATTGATGGTCTCCGGGAGAAACAGGTCGATGTCGCGTGCGAGCGCGCAAAGGCGCTCATCTTCACCGCGCCGGCCGACAAGCTGCAGCGCGATCGGACGCCCTTGATGCTCTCCCATGGGGAGCACGAGGGCGGGATGTCCTGAAAGGTTGAACGGGCGACAGTTCGCCGTGAGTTGCACGACCTGCGCGGGATCTGCGGCTTCGTGCAGCGTTGGCGGGATGCGGGGCAGGGCGGGCATGGCCAGCGCCTCGACATGTTCGAGCGCGGCATCCACCTGGGCCGTGAAGCGCGCACGAACCCCTTCCGCCTGCGCGATATCCTCATCGGTGATCTCGGCCGCACGCGACAGGCGTTGATGGACGTCCAGTCCGAGGAGGTTCGACTGCAACAATTTGCCAAATGCCGCGAAGGTTTCCCGGCCGATGATCGTCAGCCCGGCGTCCATGGCGTCGGCAAGCCCGGTCAGCGGCAGCGGCACCGCCTCGAAATACCGCCCGACAACCTGCCTCAGGCGACGGGACAGCGCCGGATCGGATTGCGCATCGACCCAGCCCACCCGGGCGGAAGGTGGTGCGAAGGTGAACCAGTCTGGCGCGATGATCGCCATGGCTTGCTCGATCATGGCCACGCTCCGGGCAAATGGTCCGACGCAATCGAGCGAGCTTTGCGCCGGGACTGCCCCGACGCGGCTGACGCGCCCGAAGGTTGGCTTGAGGCCGACGACGCCGCAGCATGCGGCCGGCAGCCGGATCGAGCCGCCCGTGTCCGTGCCGATGGCAAAATCGACCAGCCCGGCCGCAACGGCTGCGGCAGACCCGCTCGACGAGCCGCCCGGGATGAGCTGCGGATAGTAAGGGTTGATCGGCGTGCCGCTCCAGGCATTCACGCCGGTGACCCCATAAGCCAGCTCGTGAAGGCTGGTGCGCCCGACCAGGGCGCATCCCGCCGTCCTGAGGCGTCTCACCACCTCGGCGTCATCCTTTGCGGGCGCGGTCGCGGCCAACGCGCGCGATCCGCAGGTGGTCACCTCGCCCCGCATATCGAGGACATCCTTCACGGCGACGCGTAGCCCTTCGCTTGTCGTCGGCGGACAGGGCGTGACGAAAATCGACCGGTGGCGGGCGGCGGGCGTCACGGGGCAGCCGGTTTGCGCAGGAGCGGTGGCACGCCCGTGTCGTTGCGATAGACAACGCCTTCCTTCATCACGAAGCGCACCAGGCGAAGCGCGGTGATGTCGCTGACGGGATTGGCGCGCACAGCGATAATATCGGCGATCTTGCCCGGCTCGATCGTACCCAGATCCTTGGTGCGATTGAGCAAGGCGGCGGCGTTGACTGTCGCGGCCTTGATCGTGTCGATCGACGGCATCCCTGCCTGGACGTAGAGCTCGAGCTCGCGGGCGTTATTGCCGTGGATCGCGATACCCGCATCGGAGCCCGCGGCGATTTTCACGCCGGCGCGATAGGCCGCCATAATACGTGGCCCGTGATTGGCGAGGAAGTTCGCCATCACATCGCGCATATCGCCCTTGGCGGTCTTGATGTCGCGGCGGATATTGTCCTGCACCGATAGCGTCGGCACGAGGAACGCGCCGCGCGCGAGGAGCAGCGGGATCGCGTCGGCGGGCGTATAGGATCCGTGCTCGATCGAGTCGACGCCAGCGAGCAATGCTTCGCGGATCGCCGCTTCGCTGTGCGCGTGCGCCGCGACCCGCAAGCCGCGCGTGTGCGCGGTATCGACGATCGCCTTCAATTCTTCCGGAAGGAAAGTGCCGGGTGCGTCCTGCCGCCCGCACGGCTTGCTGCCGCTGCACGAGGCATAGACCTTGATGACATCCGCTCCCATGTCGATTTGCCGGCGCGTCGCGCGAATACAGTTCTCCACGCCGCTGCAAGCGCCGGGATCGTCGTCGGATCCCGGATGGATGATGTTCATCGCGGCGAAAATGCGGGGGCCTTGCAGTCGACCCGAGTTGATCGCGTCACGCAACGCCGCAATGTGCCAGCCCGTACTCCCGAGGTCGCGCACGGTGGTATAGCCCGCCATCAGCGTCTTGCGGGCATTGGTGATCGAGTCGACCAGCGCGGTGACGTCGTCGCGGTTGGCTCCGGTGCTGCCCGCCAGTTCATCGGACACGTTGCGCAGGCGCAGCGCCTTGTCATCGCCGGTCGCGACGGACAGATGAACGTGCATGTCCATCAGGCCGGGCAGGATGAAGCCGTCGCGCAGTTCGATCGTTTCGACGGCCTCGCCCGCACCCGCGGCCGGCGTCAGGAATCCTGATTCGATGCTGGCGATCCGTCCATCGCGCACGACGATGGTAGCGTCCTTGAGCGGGGGCTTTCCCGGAACGGTCAGAATCCAGCCGGCATGGATCACGGTGACTTCGCTGGCGGCGGGCGCCGCTGGAGCCCCGACCGTCTGGGCGGCCGCGAGATGCTGCCCGATCGGAACCAGAAGGGCAGCGGCCGCAAGCAGCGGCATCATCAGGCGCTTCTTCATCACTTCTTCTCCCGCTTGGCCGGGTTCCAGTCCCCGGGTTTCTGGAAAGGTGGCGGCGTGATCGGGCGGAGCGGCTTGATCGCACCCACCATCATCCGGATTGCGGTATCGAGCTGAGTATCGACACCGCGGGCGAGCTCGCCGGGGTTGTTGTCGACCTCGACCGTCGGGTGGACGCCCTCATTGCCCTCGGCCCATTGGCCGTCGATGCGATAGACCCGCTGCGGGGCGGCCGAGATAAAGCCGCCATTGATCAGCGGCAGCGACAGTGCTGGACCAATCAATCCGCCCCATGTCCGCGTTCCGATGAGCGGCCCGAGCTTCGCTGTCTTGAACAGCAACGGGAAACCATCGCCGCCCGAATAGCTCCAGCCGTTCGACAGCATCGCTTTGGGTCCGCGATGCGCGAGCTCGGGGAGCGGATAGTCGCTGCTGTTGCGGGCGCGGAACATGACGAGGGGCGGGCGGTTGAGCAGCTCGATCATCCGGTCGCCCAACGCGCCGCCGGTATTGAACCGTTCATCGACGATCAGCGCATCCTTGGCGAACTGCGACCGATACTGGATCATCAGTTCGTTCTGGCCTTCGGCGCCGGTATTCGGGACGTAGATATAGCCCACGCGACCCCCGCTCGCCGCGTCCACTTTCTTGCGGTTTTCTTCCACCCAGGCGAGCTCGCGCAGCTTGCGCTCGCTGGTCAGGGTCTTCACGGTGATCTCGCGTTTCTGTCCGTCGGCCGATCCAGCCGCGAACTCGAGCTTCACGTCTTTGCCGGCCAGCCCGATGAACGCCGCCCAGGGGTCGGTACCGGTGTCGAGTTGCTTGCCGTTGACCGACAGCAGGACGTCACCCTCATGAACCCCGAGCGAGGGATCGTCGAGCGGCGAGCGCACGTCATAGGCGCGCGATCCGGTTCGATAGATCTTGGCGATCCGGTACCGCCCGCCTGCCGCTTCGAAATCGACCCCCAGCATGCCGACGGTCTGCGCATCGCTGCGGGGTCGGGGGGCGGTTGCCGATGCATAGACATGGCCGCCGTTGAGCTCGCCCATCAGTTCGCGCACGATGAACGTCTCGTCGTCGTCGATCACCGCATAAGGCACCAGTGCGCCGAGCTTCTTGCGCGCGGCGACCCAGTCGGCGCCATTCATCCCTGGATCGTAATAGAAGTCGCGGCCGTAGCGCCACGCGTCGTTGAACATCTGCTGATATTCGGCCCGCCGGTCGACGGTGGCGACGAGCTTGTTATCGTCCAGCTTGCGCGGCGTATCGTCGCTCAGGTCGATCACGCTCAATTTGGTGTCGACCCTGGTCAGCAGGCGTACGCCGTCACCATCGGCGAGCGCGAGACCGGTCTCGGTCTGGAGCGGCTTGCCGTCGGATTTGCCGAGACGATAGCGTTCCAGCACGTTCTTGGCGTCAGGGCCCGACCCCTGGCGCAGCACTACGAACCCGCCGGGGACTGCCTGTAGCCTGTTGAGATCGCCGGGACGCGCCTCGAGAAGCGCAAGGCGGCTCTCAAGACCGTCGAAATCGATGTCGACGGCCTGGCGGGTCGCCGGCATCGACCAGTCGGGCCGGCCCGGCGCGCGTCCTGTGGTCATCAAGGGCAGAACGCTGACGACGGTATTCGGCGCATAGGTCCAGGTATTGTCGATATTGCCGTCGCCGAAGGTCGGATCGAATTTGCGGCTGGAGAGCGCGAGCAGGTAATTGCCGCTGCTATCGAACACCGGGCCGAAGTCGTTGAACGCGCCCGACGTCACCTGATGTCGCTGGTGCGCGCGAACATCGTAGAGGAAGATGGCGTTGTTGCGGTTTTCGAGCCCGCGCGAATAGGCGATCCAGCGACCATCGGGCGACCAGGCGACGCGTTGGTCGAGAAGCTCGGTATGATACCACCATTTCCCCTGGTCGATGCGGGTCTTTTCGCCGGTCGAGACGTCGACCAGCCACAGGACTTCCTCATAATCGTAGAGCGCGATGAGGCGGCCGTCGGGCGACCAGAAAGGGCTGTAGCGCAGCCCCGGGCCGAAGTCGGCGATCTTGCGGACGCTGCCGTCCTTTTTTGCGCGCACATACAGCGCATATTCGCCGCCCCGGTCGCTCAGAAAGGCGATATCGCCGTTGGCGTTTGGCCGCGGAAACCGCTCCGCGCTGCCCGAGGTGTCGGGGGTCAGATCAACCACCGCGGTGCCTGCGGCGTCATAGGCGAAGACATCGCCGCGCGCTTCGAGCACGACGCCGCCGTCGTTGCTCAGCGCGGCGTTGACCATGCGATCCCCGACCGGGATCGGCTTCGCCGGCGGCGCGACCTTCGCGCGGTCGATCGTGATGTGGACAGGCAATGTCTTGCCGGATGCGGGATCGAGAATTTCGAGGCGGCCGTCGACTTCGTAAATGATACGCTTGCCGTCGGTCGCCGGGCGACGCACGTCGGTGTCGACAAAATGGGTCAGCTCGACCGGGGCGCCCGCCCGCGCGTCAAGCGCCCAGATATTTGATCGTCCGGCATCATCGCGCTCGGACAGAAAATAAGTCCGGCCATTGACCCGCATCGGCATTGAATCCGACGCTTGGCTGTTGGTCAGCTGCGTCGTTTGGCCAGTCTTGAGGTCGAACGACCAGATATCGGGCGCCCGCCCACCATAATAGCGCTTCCAGGCCTCCTCCTGAAAATCGCGCTTGTAGGTGAAGAGCAGCTTGCCGCCGTCTTCGGTGTAGGTTGCGGTTTCGCCATAAGGTAGCGGCACGCGGACGGGAAGACCGCCGTCTGCGGGAACGAGTTGCAACTGGTCGTACGTCGCGCGGGGGCTCGTCATGGTTGAGGCAAACAGCACATTCCTGCCGCTCGGATCCCAATCCACGACCAGGTCGGTGGCGGGGTGATGGGTCAGTCGACGCGGTGCTGCCGTCTCCCCAATGCTGACGACATAGACGTCGACATTGCCGTCGATGTTTGCCGAGAAGGCGATGCGCTTGCCATCCGGCGAGAAGTGCGGGCGGCTGAGCTGCGTGCCGGTGCTCGGCACCTCACGCGCGTTGGCACCCGTTGCATCGGCGACCCAGAGCTTGTCGCCATAAACGAACGTGATCCGGTCACCGGCAATATCGGGATAGCGCATCAGTCGCGCTTCGTCGGCATAGGCCGCAGTGCTCGCTACAAGCGCGACGATACTCGTTGCTGCTGCCCAAAGCGTTTTGACGCGCATGACCCGCTCCCCTCATGTTCATGAACCCCTCGGTCTTCGGATCGAACCGGGTGGAGCGACAGAACCTAGAAGCGAGGTCGGGGCCGACAATCAAATGCTGCTAAGTCAAAAGATAAGCCTAGCTAATAGGCCCGCCGGGGCAGAACTTGCCGCACGGGAGTGGTCATTAGGTCAGATAATCCTCTGAATGAATTTTACTCGATTGTGGGTGACGGGGCGGTGCTTGAGTTTCCGGGCCTCCTTAACCCGGAGCCCAGTTCGGAAATATCCATCCTGCTCGCGCCAGTTGCGCTGAGTACGGGGCGATGCCGAGACGGAAAGGGGGTGAGGACTGAGACAATATCAGCCCAGGGAGGGGTGTCATGGAAAGTAAGTCATTCGAGGGACGTGATGGCGCGCGCCTAGGTAAAGCAGGCGCGACGGCTGCTTTATGGGCATTGGCGATCGGTATTGCCTCGCCGGCCCTTGCTCAACAGCAGCCGGGCGCATCCGACCAGCCCAACCCACAAGCGCAGACCGCGCCGCAGACACAGGACAAGCCACAGGCTTTGACGGCGCCGGACCAGGACAATCTTGGCAGCGACATCGTGATCACTGCGCAGCGTCGCCCCCAGACCATTCTCGATGTCCCTGTCAGCGCGACGGTGTTCGATTCCAAGGCGATCGAGGCCGCGCAATATAATGATGCCAAGGACTATCTGCTCCAGACACCGAACGTCTCGTTTCAGCAGGGCGGGCGCAACGGCGCGCGCGAAGTGGTTATCGCCATTCGCGGGATATCGGACCTGAAGAGCAGCGAAAAGGTCCTGACCCAAAGCGCGTTCACGACTTATGTCGACGAGTTCGCCGCCGGCACGCTCGCGTCCGGCCAGGCCAACCCCGATATCTATGACGTCGAGGCGGTGGAGATCCTGCGCGGTCCGCAGGGCGTGTTCTTCGGGCGCAATTCCGAAGGCGGCGCGATCAACATCCGCACCAAGAAGCCGAGCGAAGAATTCTACGGTCGAGTGGATGCCGGGATCGGACGGTTCGATACCTATGAGCTCGGCGGCGTCGTCAACGGAAAGATCGCCAACGGGTTGGCTGCGCGCGTCTCGATCAATGGATCGACGACTCAGGGACCGATCCGCAATTTGGGTCCGGCCGGCGGCGGCTCGGACGCGCAATATCTCAATGCGCGCGGCCAGCTGCGCTGGCGCCCCGATGCGCGCACGACGATCGATCTCGAGGCCAATTACACGCTCGACAATTCGGGCATCCAGCCCAAGCTTTCGAGCTGCATCAACCAAGGCGCGTTCGGCTTGCCGTACAATCTGGCGACGCCGCAATTGCTCGGCGGCATCGGCTGCTACAATCCTAATGGCGTGTTCACCGACTGGGTCGCATCCGGCCCGGGCGGAACGCAGCCGCAGCTTGGTGGGAAGCCGGTGTCGGCTTTCCCCAACAACGAACGCTATGTCTACCAGGACACGCCGGATCATACCGATAACCGCACCACGCTGGTCATCGGTAAGGTCTATCGCGAACTCAGCGACGCGATCGCGCTCACCGCGATCGCTGGCTATTCGCAGTCGAGCCAGGACCAGTTTCTCGATCTCGACCGGTCGGGAATCAACGCGATCAACCGGCTCGGTAAGTTCAAGACCAATTCCTGGAGTTTCGAGGGGCGCCTGTCCTCGATCGGCAAGGACAGCCCGATCGACTGGACGATCGGTGGGATTGTCTATCGCGAGCATTTTGACGCGATCAACCAAATCCTCATCGAGCAGGTTCTCGGGCCATGGGCACCCGGTGACAAGGCCAACGAGAACCGGATCCAGAACACCGTCAACGGATGGGCCGCCTTTGCCAACGTCGAATGGCATGTCACCTCGCAGGTCTCGCTGATCCTTGGCGGCCGCTACTCCTATGACAAAGGCGTGAATCGCTGGAGCGACGTGTATGCGGCGTGCGCACGCCGGCTGCCTGGCGATCCGCTCGATACTTCGCAGGTGGCGGCAGGCAATGGGCCGTGCGTGCTTACGCCGGCACAGCAACTCCTCGCCAATCGCGGCGGCCTGCCGCAATATTGGGATGCGGGCCGCGGCGCCTATGTCGTGACCGGTGGGCGATACGAACAGCTGACCGGCCGTTATGCCGAGGGAAGTGGCCGCGATTTCTCGCCGCGCGTCGCACTCAACTGGAAGCCCAATAGCGATACGTCGCTCTATGCCAGCGTCTCGAAGGGCTACAAGCCAGCGGGTGGTCAGGCGAATCCGGACAGCGGCATTGGCGGCTCGTCCACCTTCGGCACTGAAAAACTGTGGAACTTCGAGGTCGGCGGCAATGCCTATATGTTGGACCGTCGCTTGCTCGTCCAGGCGGCCGTCTTCGACATGGAGTGGAAGGATTATCAATTCCTCGTACGGCAGGGGCTATGCCAATTGCCTTCGGGTGAGCTTGTCCCGGTAACCGCCTCGCTCGATCTGTCGACCTGCAAGCAGCAGTTCCAGGTCGATTCAGTCACCAATCTGCCAAAGGCGCGGTCTCGCGGGTTCGAACTTTCCGCCAGCGCCCGGCCGGTCGGCGGGCTGACGATCGGAGGGTCGGTCGGCTATCTCGACGCAAAATATGTGCGCGGATCCGGCCTCATCAACGGTACCCAGACCAACCTTGCCGGTATCCGGATCGGCAACGCACCGCCCTGGACGGCATCCGCCAATATCGACGAGACGTTCCGTCTGCTTGGCGGCGAAGGCTCAATCGGACTCAACTGGAGCTATCGCAGTGGGACCTCGTTGGGTGTGGTCGAACAGGCGACGCAAAGCTTTCCGGGAAGCGTCGCGCCAATCAGCCTGTTCAACCTGCGCCTGTCGCAAACCTGGGGCAAGAACCGTCTGATCTTCACGGTCAACAACCTGCTCAACCGCAAATATTACACTGCGGTCGAAGGGTTCAGTTTCGTCGGTCCGCAGCTCACCTACAATCCGCGGACTTGGGCGATTCACTGGACGTCCGAATTCTAATCCCTGGAGTCCGCAATCCTTAGGCGCGCTCCTCCCCTGAGGCCCGCCCCCTTCCTGGGGCGGGCCTCTTTTTCGTCGTGACGGATTGTGTCGGCAACGTTGGGCGGCTCTTGGTCACTGGCGTGGGGGACGGTCGGCTAACGGAAAGTCTGCTCTTCTCAATAGCCAGGCGGATACGTGACTCTCGGCCGTTGGAGACTCGGCGAGATGTTCCTAAAAGCGCTCACTTGTCCAAATCCGTGGTGATCGGCCACTATTGATGGTGTTCAGTCCGTCGGCTTCCAGGCGCTCGCCCGAAAAGGGGGCGGGCACCGAGAATCGTCAGAGTTTTACCGCTGCGTTACCGCCATCGGCCCACAAGGCAGAGCCCGTGATGAAGCTCGCCATATCGCTGGCGAGGAACAACGCCGCCTTGGCTATTTCTTCAGGTTCAGCGATCCGCTTCATCGCGTGCAGGCCAGCAGCCCATTCGCGCTGGGCGGCATCGCCCGCCATATCGGTTGCGGTGCCGCCAGGGAGGAGAGCGTTTGCGCGGATACCCGCTGCACCATAGTCCGCCGCTATGCCGCGCACCAACCCCATAAGGCCCGCCTTGGCTGCCGCATAGGCGCTCATGCCCGGCAGGCCTACGCTGTTCCCAACGAAGCTACCGGTAAATACCAGTACTCCCGATCCCTGCTCAAGCATGGCGGGAATCTGTACGCGGGCTCCAAGAAATGCTGCGGTCAGATTTACCGCCAGCACCTCCGACCATTGCCTGGGCTCCATCTCGGCCAGCGGTTTCATGGCTCCCACCAAGCCCGCATTATTGAAGGTGATGTCCAAGGCGCCGAACGTCGATTGCGCGGCCGCTACGGCCTCTTGGTGGGTGCGTTCTTGTGTCACATCTCCGGCAACGGCGAGTGCTCGGCCGCCGCGTTCCTCGATGTCGCGAACCAACTCGTCCAGAGCATCTTGCCGGCGGGCAACCAGCACGACAGCCGCACCGTTTGCGGCAAACAATGTTGCGGCCGCTTTCCCGATCCCCGAACTCGCACCTGTGATGATGGCCACCTTGCCGTCGATCAGTTTCATTCCATAGCTCCACCTTGGGGAGTTAGGGCAGGTAGAGCGCTCTGCGGGCGAGGGCGTCCCGTTTCATGTCTTTAAACTGGGCTGCTGCGTCCATCCGGACAGGCCGACCAGAAGTCGCGATGGCCGGACTGATTTGACGCCCAGAATTGACATGGGCGTCGCCGTGCCAGCCTCGCGTTGACGGGCGGCATGCCGAGCAACGCGCATGGGCGCGCGATCCGCATGGCGATGTCGGTCACGACAGGAGGTGGAACACCGCGACCCCGAAGAAATTAGCGATCGCCTTACCCAGCATGCCGGTCGCGATCGCAGGCGTCACCAGCGATTTCCAGCCCTTCGACGTGGCGATGCCCGCCGCTGCGGCCGCGCCCACGATGTTGGCGCCCGATCCGATGATTGCCTCGGCAAGATCGGCACGCAGTAACCGCGCGGCAACCAGCACCACGAGGATGTGGACGAGGATCACGACCAGGCCGAGCACGAAGTAGATCGGTGCCGCGGTGAGGAACGCCGTCATGTCGGTACTCGCGCCGATCATCGCGAAGAACAGATACATGATGAACATGCCCAGCTCGAAGTCGCCCTTGAGCGCGCGCATGGGGCCGGGGACGATGTTGGCGAGGACAACGGTGATCAGCGTGACGACGAACAGGCTGTAATTCTCGTGCCCGGTGATCCGGGTGAGGGCCAGCGCTGCCCAGCAGATCGCTGCGCTCAGCGCCAGGCCACCGGCCATATGCGCGATGTTGAGTTCGGCTGCAGCTGGCTCGTCGCGGGACTCGTGCCCTCCCGATTGACCGTCCGCGATGGGCGAAGGGATCAGCCGGCGGACGAATGGGATATTGGGCAGTGATACGAGGATCATCAGTCCGATGATGCTCACCGGCGCGCTCGCGCTCACCGCGACGGCGAATTCGTCCTTGGGCAGGCCGGTGATCTCGGCCATCGCCACCATGTCGGTCATGCCGCCGATCCAGGCGGCGGCATAAGTGGCCGCTACCTGCGGACCATGGCCCCCCAAGCCTGGAAGCTGCGCGGCGATCAGCGCACCGAGGCAGACGCCGATCGCCCCGATGAAGAAGAGCGGCAGCACGCGTCCGCTTTCGCCCAGGATCTTGGCGAAGGTCGCCTTGTAGAGCAGCAAGGGGATGGCGATCGGCATGACATAGCCGCCAATCGCCCCGTAAAGCGGCGAGGCGTGCGGGATGAGCCCGAAGTTGGAAAGTAACGTTCCGCCGCCGAGGATCCAGACGACACCTGGAATCCGGCACGCGATCGGATGCCGCTCGCTCCAGAAGCCCAGCCAGGCAAGGCCCAGCAATATGGCGAGAAGTGCAGGGTAGTTGTCAGGTGCGATAGCCATCTTGATCCCCCGTATTGGCCGGTCGTTGCCGGCCACCCCGTTAGTCTTGGTGCCCGACTGTCCCGCGTCGCGCCACACCCTGCGCGATAATGGCCGCGCGCGAGCCATCGTCGGCACCCAACGCTGCGGTGACGTCGCGGGCTGTGCTCCCGATCGGGTTGCGAAACGGCGTGTCGCGACGGTCGATCAACGCTGCGATATCCTCGGCGATCGTCTCGGGCGCCTCACCCCCGCTCGCGCCGGGAAACTCCTGGTCGATCCGGCCGGCTTCGAACACGAGTACGCGGAGGCCGAGCGGCGCGAGTTCCGCGGCAAGGCTTTGGCTCATGCCTTCGAGCGCGAACTTGCTGGCGGCGTATGCGCCGTCCTCCGGCAGCCCGACCAGCGCCGATAGCGAGGAAATCATGGCAATCGTGCTGCCGGCACGCAGATGCGGCAACGCCGCTTTGGTCAGCCGCCAGGCGCCGAGCAGGTTGACGTCGAGCGTTTCCTTGAACGCATCCTGGTCCAAGGTCGCGAGCGAACCGTGCAAATGCATGCTGGCATTGTTGATGAGAATATCGATGCCCCCGGCGGTTCGGGCGACCTCGTCGACCGCCTTCTCCACGCTGTCGGGCCAGCGCACGTTGAGGGGCACGTCGTCGGGCATCCCCTCGCGCCGCGTATCGACCCCGCTGAAGACGCGGTCGCCGCGTCGTGTAAATGCGCCTGCCAATGCCGCGCCGAGCCCCTGCGAGGCACCGCTGATGAGGATGGATCGCATGCTCTCTCCCTTGCCGCAGCGACCATGCAAGCGTTTGCGGCTTTATACTTCATGGTCTCCGGGGATAGGCCCGAACGCCTCCGATCCGCAGATGACTTTTCCTAATCGGTCACCCCATTTTCGCTAATTTTCCAGGCCGGCACCGTCGCGATACGGTCTCTTCCGAACAGGGCGAAACAAGGTTCATCGGTATGTCTGAGTTTGATGTCGTTGTGGCCGGCGGGGGCGTGAACGGCCTGGCTTGCGCGGCGACACTCGCACGCAAGGGGTTGAGCGTGTGCGTTGTCGAGCGCAATCCATGGGTCGGCGGCGGCGCGGTCACGCGCGAAGTCACCCTGCCGGGCTTCAAACACGATCTCTACGGCTCGTCGCACGTCTGGATTCAGTGCAATCCCGACTTCCAGGAAATGCGTCCTGAGCTCGAGGCGCTGGGGCTCACCTATATCGAGCCAGCCGATCATATCACCGGGCATCCCGACAAGAATGGCGGGCCGGGCATCGTCATCTACAAGTCGATCGACAAGACCTGCGCATCGATCGCCGCCTATTCGCCGAAGGACGCCGAGCGCTACCGCGCGGTCTATGCCGATTTCGAGCAAGTGCGCGAAGGCTTTATCAAGGCGTTCTTCTCGCCGCCATCGGCGCCATCGGCGCTGGCCAGCGCGCTCGAGACGAGCGAGGCGGGGCTTCGTCGCCTGCGCGAGTTCTCGATGTCGGCGCGCGCATGGGTCGAGGCGAACTTCGAAAACGATTTCGTCAAGGCGGTGATGCTCAACTGGGCACTCGCGCCGCAGATCCTTCCCGACCAGGAAGGTGCCGGACAATCCTTCTACATCATGATCCCGGCGATCCACTATTACGGGCAAGCCATCCCGCAGGGGGGCAGCATGGAATTGCCTAAGGCGATGGCGCGCTATGTCGAAGCGAAAGGCGGCGTCGTGCGCTGCGAGGCGCCGGTCGCGAAGTTCGTCATTTCGGATGGCCGCGCCACCGGCGTCGAGCTCGAGAACGGCGAACGGATCGTCGCGAGGCGTGCCGTGGTGTCGGCGCTCGAACCCAAGCAGACCTTCCTGCGCTTTGTCGGCGAGGATCATCTCGAGCCCGGCTTCGCGGCGATGGTCAGGAGTTTCTCGTTCGGCAAGATCAGCATCTGCCGGGCGCAGCTCGCGCTGAGCGAGGCGCCCGAGTTCCTCAACGGCGCCGACATGAGCGCGTGCCCGTTCCACCGCATCGTCGATTCGATGGATCAGATGATCAATTTCTACGCGGAACTCGCCACCGGCAAGCCGCCGAGCGATCCTTTCCTCTGGTCGGCGTGCTGGACCAAGCTCGATCCGACGCGCGCGCCTGCCGGCCAGCACACCCTGATCGTCGACACCTATGTCTCCAACTGGCTCGCCGACGGTCGCACCTGGGCCGAGATCGGCGAGGATTATGCGCGCAAGGTCATCCTGCCCAAGCTGCGGCAATACGCGCCCAACATTACCGACGAGACCATTTTGGGCATGTACGTCCAGCATCGTCAAACCCTGGAAGACGCCAATCCGAGCTTCGTCGACGGCACGACCAACGGCGGCGAACGCATCGCTGCCCAGCTGGGCGCGTTCCGGCCATTCCCAGGCTTTGCGCATTACCGCTCGCCGATCCGCGATCTCTACATGGCCGGCCCGCATTGCCACCCGGGCGGGGGCATTTCCGCCGCCGGCACGATCACCGCTCGGGTGATGCTCGACGACATGGGAATCGAGCCTGCCGACTTCTGGTAACAGACTAAATTGAGGACTGAATTATGACCGCTGCCAACAAGATCGACAAATATACCGCGCTGGTGATCCAGCCGCACGTCCACGTCGCCGAGGACCGCGACGACATCACCAGGAATCTCGACCGGGCGCTCAACATGATCGATTTCGGGGTGGGGTATTTCTGGGAGCTGCCGGCAAAGCTTGCCGTGTTTCCCGAATATTTCATGCAAGGCGTCACCACGCCCGGCAAGGGCGAGCACGGCATCGACAGCTTCATGAAGAAGGCGATCACGCTCGATGGTCCCGAAATGCAGCGGCTCGGCGACAAGGCGCGCGAATATGGCATCTATATTGCCGGCGGCGGTGTTATCGAGAAGGTCCCCGAATTCCCCGACCGCTGGTTCAACACCGCCTTCATCATCGGGCCGAGCGGCGAGGTCGTCCTCAAATATCATAAATGGCACATTCCTGCCTCGATCGGCCTTGGCACCAGCCCGCACGACATATTCGACGAATATCGCGCGGTGTTCGGTGGCGATATCAGCCAGTTGTTCCCGGTGATCGACACCGAGATCGGCAAGCTCGGCACGATGACGTGCCACGATGGCTGCACGCCCGAAGTCTCGCGCGCCTTGGGCTATAACGGCGCCGAGGTGATCTGCCACCCAGTCGCGCTCCAGGAAGTGGAGGGCGTGTCTGAGCCCTGGGACTTCTGGATGTTCACCCGCCGCACGCGCGCGCATGACAACATGGCCTATGTCCTGGGATCGAACTGGGGCACCGTTGACTATGCCTATTATCCGCGGGCCTTCTGTCCCGGCGGCAGCTTCGGCATCGACTATACCGGCATGGTGCTGCGCCACGCACCCTATCCGCAGGAGCAGGTGCTCGGCGTGACGATCGATATCGAGAGCCTGCGCGAGCATCGCTCGCGCTGCAATCACAATACCTGGGTGGACGTCCGCACCGAGGGCTTCCGTCAAATCTACGAAAAGCCGATCTATCCGGCCAATCAGTTCCCGAGCGGCCGGCCGCCGCGGACCCTTGCCGACAAGATGGGGCCCGTGAAGGAAGTGTTCCGCGACCTCTATGGCCGCGGCCAGTTCACACCGCCTGCCGGGATGACGGTCGACGATATGGCCGACCAGCATGAGCGGCGCGTCAGGGCCGCCCAGGCAATCGGCACGCTCAAGCGCGACGACTGATCGGAGCAGAACGAATGCGTGTCGTCAGTTCGCTTGCCGATATCGATTTCGGCGTGGGCCGGATCGGCCGGTCGGGGCGCAATCTCGTGATCGAGAGCAGCGCCGATAGCACCATCGCCACCAAAGTGACGGTGACCCCGCGCGACGCCTTGCGGTCGCTCGGCGCATTGCTCCGCAGTCCGTCCGCCTGGTGGTTTGTCCTCTTGTTGCCGGTCGCCGTCCTGGGTGGGCCGAACCGGAAAACCGGCGACGCGTGGGTGCAGCGGCGCGCAGGCGTCGGCCTCAACAAGCCGTGGTGACACGGCCCGCAAACCCATGCCGCCGCCGCTGAAGCCCGTCGTCAGTTTCGGCGAGATATTGCTGCGCTATTCGCCCGGCGGCGGCGGCGGCGGCGGCGGCGGCGGCTTGCGCGCCAGCGACGCCTTCGCGATCCATGTCGCTGGCGCCGAGGCCAATGTCGCGATCGGACTGGCGTCGCTCGGCTGCCCGGCACGGATGGCGAGTGTGTTGCCCGACAATGTGTTGGGCGATCGAGCGGCCGATACCCTCGCGGCGCACGGCGTCTGTGCTGCCGGGTGCGTTCGCGCGCCGGGTCGGATGGGAACCTTCTATCTCGAATCGCCCCGGAACGGACGCGAAGGCGGGTTCTTTTATGATCGTACCCATTCCGCCTTCGCGACGGCCGGCGCGGCATCGATCGACTGGGATCGCGTCCTGGTCGACGCGGCATGGCTGCACGTTTCGGGCATTACGGTTGCGCTGGGACCAGGTCCGATCGGGCAGCTACGGGGTGCTGTTGCCGCGGCGCAGCGGCGGGGCGTGCCCATCTCGTTTGACTGCAACTATCGTCCGGTACTTTGGCAGGGGCGCGAGCATGAAGCGCCGGGGCTGCTGCGCGAATTCGCGTCGGCCGCGCCCCTGGTCTTTGCAAGCGAAATGGATGAGCGCCTGTTGATCGGCGACAGCGAGACGGCCGGCGGGCTGTTCGCGTGTTTCGACGCTGTTGAAATCGTGGCGTCGACCCGGCGATGCGATACCGGCGGCTCTCCCTGCCTCGGTGCACGAATCCAGACGCGGCGTCAGGATTACCTGGTCGATCCCGTCCCGATCGAGCCCTTTGTCGACCGCATTGGTGCCGGCGACGCTTTCGCCGCCGGCGTGCTGTTCGGCCTCGGTAACGGCTGGGACACGGCGCGCGTCGCGCGCTTCGTGCATCGCACCTGCCTCATGAAGCATGGCGTGGCCGGCGATTTCGCGTCGTTCCGCGCCGCCGAGGTGATTGCTGCTCTCGGCTAAACGGAGCACGGTCACCCGGTCTAGGGCGTGACCGCCGCCGGCTTCGCCGTTCTTGACGGGATGAGCGCGAACAGCGCCACGCCGGCAAGCGCCGTACAGCACAGCATGACGGTCACCGCCGGTACCCCGCCCAGCGCCATCAAGGGACCGAGCAGCCGGGCGCCGGCCGCCATCGTGAGGTTCCCGCACACCATGGTGAACGAGAATTGCGTGGCGGCGATCGCACGGCTGCATTGCTGCATGGTGGCGGCAAAGAAGGTGATGAAAGCGAAGACGAGCAAGCACTCGAAAACGATCAGATAGGCCGTGGCGACCGCGGGCGTAAAGGCGAGCGCGAGCGCGAGATTGGCGGCGGCAATCCCGCCGAGCGACAGCAACAGCATCGTGCGATGGCCGACCTGGTCGATCAGCCACCCGCCGATCGCCATGCCGGCAAGACCCGATACCAGCTTGAGCGTGCCGCGGAGCTGCGCATAGTCGCCTGGCGACCAGGAAAATTTCTGCACCATCATGACGGGCGCCATCGCGCCGGCGAGACCCAGCAGCATGCCGATCACGAGCGACAGGCCGATCAGCCGCATGGCACCTTTCTCGCGCAACGCACCGAACAATTGGCGCGCGATCTCCCGAACACTTTCCGGGCGAATATTGTTGGCATGCTGCGCAGCATTTCCCCGGGTCCAGGGCAGCAGCCGCTCGCCCGGACGCTCGCGTACCAGCGCCACGACGAAGAAAACGGCCAACAGGATCGCCAGTGCCGCCGCGACCATGGCGGAAAACCCGCCGTACGTGAGGATCAGGGCGCCGAGCGTCGCGAATGCCGCCGTCCCAACCGTCTTCGATCCCCACATCACGCCGTTGGCGCGGCCCTGCTCGTGCGGCGGGATCAGGTCCATCGCGGTCGCGTCGGTCGCGACATCCTGGACGGCGGTTGCGAGCGTGATGCAGAATGCGCCGGCAGTGAACAGCGGCAGCTGTGCCACGGGGTCGGGGAGCAGGGCGAGCGCGCCAAAGCTTGTCGCGATGCCCAGCTCGCCCGCCATGATCCACGGCTTGCGCCGGCCCATCATCAAATAGGCCCAGCGGTCGACGGTCGGCCCGATGATCAGCTTGGCGGCATTGGGCAGCATGGCAATCGCGAGAAAGGTGCCGATGCCGGCCGGCGCAACACCGCGCGCCGCGAGAAACGCGGGGAACACGATCAACACCATCGCGTCGGGAATCCCTTGCGCGGCGTAAAGCATGGCGAGGACCGCGAAACGCAACCGGCGATCCTCGCTCAGGGCGCGTCTGGTCATGGCTCGCCGCCCCCCGGCCGGCGGCTCACCAATGCCAGAGCGTACCATCTTCGAGGCGGTTCACCGGCAGATAGGCCGGTGCGTAGGGGTATCGTGCCGCCAGCTCTTCGTCGATGTCGACGCCGTGGCCGGGCTGCTCGCCGGGATAGAGCATCCCGTCGCCGAAGCTGTAGGCGTGCGGGAACACCGCATCGGTTTCCTCGGTGTGGCGCATATATTCCTGGATTCCGAAGTTCGGAATCGACAGATCGAAATGCAGTGCCGCACCCATGCAGACAGGGGAGAGGTCGGTTGCGCCATGGCTCCCCGTGCGCACCTGGTAGAGACTGGCCAGGTCGGCGATGCGGCGCAAATGGGTGATGCCGCCGGCATGGACGACGGTGGTCCGGATATAATCGATCAACTGGTTCTCGATGAGATTCTTGCAATCCCAGATCGTGTTGAAAACCTCGCCGACCGCAAGCGGAGTCACGGTATGCTGGCGGATTAGGCGGAACGCCTCCTGGTTCTCGGCGGGCGTGGCGTCTTCCATCCAGAACAATCGATAAGGCTCGAGCGATTTGCCCAGCCGGGCCGCCTCGATCGGCGTCAATCGATGGTGGACATCATGCAGCAGATGGACGTCGAACCCGAAGCGCGACCGCGCCATTTCGAACAGCTTGGGGGTATGATCGAGATATTTCTCGGTCGACCACACATTCTCGGTCGGCATCGTCGCATCGGCGGGCTCGTAATACATCTTGTCGTTGGAGACCCCGTAGGTCGAGGCAAGGCCTGGAATGCCCGACTGGACGCGGATCGCCTTGTAGCCGAGCTCGAGATATCGGGCGACTTCATCGCAGGCTTCGACCATATCGCGCCCGTTGGCATGGCCATAAACCATGACGCCTTCGCGGCTTTTACCGCCCAGCAACTGGTAGAGCGGCAGGCCCGCCGCCTTTGCCTTGATATCCCAAAGCGCGGTATCGACCGCGGCGATGGCGGACATCGTGACCGGCCCGCGCCGCCAATAAGCGCCCCGATAGAGATACTGCCAGACGTCCTCGATGCGATGCGCGTCGCGGCCGATCAGGCAGGGAATGACATGGTTTTCGAGATAGGATGCCACGGCAAGTTCGCGACCGTTGAGCGTCGCGTCGCCGATCCCGTAGATGCCCTGATCGGTCTCGATCTTCAGTGTGACGAAATTGCGCCCTGGGCAGGTGATTATGACGCGTGCACCGATAATTTTCATGGCGGATTGAGCTCGTGTGTGTAAGGACCGGATCGAGCCTATGGGGAGGCCGGTGCGCTGACAAACGGGCCTTGGTTATGACCCCGATAAGCGGCTCTCATCCGGTGCAAGATCGATGTCGCGTAAACTTCCCCCATTACTCGCTCTTCGTGTTTTCGAATGTGCCGCCAGGCATTTGAGCTTCACCCGCGCGGCCGACGAACTATGCGTGACACAGGCTGCGGTGAGCCATCAGATCCGCGCGCTCGAGGACTGGTTCGGCAAGCCGCTGTTCCGGCGGCTTAGCCGCTCGCTCAAGCTGACCGAGGCCGGCGAACGCCTGCTCCAGCCGCTGACCGATGCGTTCGATATCATGGCCGACGTGACCACCGATGTCTCTGCCGACGAGGGGCGGCAGGTACTCAACGTCTCGATGCTTGATTCTTTCGCCAGCGTCTGGGTGATCCCGCGCTTGGCAAGCTTCCACCAGCGCTTTCCCGATATCGATCTGCGTTTCCTGTCGCGTCCGCTTGAGGAAGACGTCCTGGGTAGCGGCGATGCCGATGTCGAAATCCGCTACGGCGACGGCAACTGGCCGGGCATGCATGTCTATGAATTCCTCAAGGAGGAGCTCTTTCCCGTATGCAGCCCGTCACTGCTCGATGGCGTGCCGCCGGCCGAGGGGCTCGAGGACCTACAGCGGTTCAACCTGCTCCACGACGTCCTGTCGATCGGCTGGGAGGATTTCCTTGCGCATCACGGCGTCAAGTCGGTGAGCACGCGTCGCGGTTTCGGGTTCAACCATTCGCATCTGGTGATGCAGGCGTGCACGGAGGGCAACGGCATGGCGTTGGGCAGAAGCGCGTTGGTCATGCCGGCGCTGCGGAGCGGTGCGCTCGTTCGTCCGTTTAGCGAGACGATGCCGGCAGACCAAGCCTACTACATCGTCTGCCGCACCGCCGATGCCGACGCCGCGCCGGTCAAGGCCTTTGCCTATTGGTTGATGGACGAACTGGAATCGTCGGGGCTGGGGGTCATCAAAGCCGCAGCATGACCGATCGCGTCTCGGTGAACGCCTTGAGACCTTCCAGCCCGTGCTCGCGCCCGATACCGGATTTCTTGACGCCGCCGATCGGCATCGCCAGCTCCGGAATGCCGTGTTCGTTGATCCAGATGATGCCAGCCTCAAGATCCTCTGCGAGCCGCAACGCACGCCCGGCATCGCGCGTCCAGATGCTGGCGGCGAGGCCGTAGCGGCTGTCGTTAGCGAGCCGCAACGCCGTGCCCTCATCGTCGAACGCCGTTACAGTCACAACGGGTCCGAACACTTCCTCCTGCACGATGGTCGAGTCCTGGGTGGCGCCTGCGATCACCGTAGGCGCGTAGAAATAGCCCTTGTCCCCAACCGTGACGCCGCCGGTGACGATGTCGGCGCCAGCGGACCGTGCGGTCTCGACCATCGCCGCGACGCGCTGGCGATGCGCCGCACTGATCAGGGGCCCCATCGTGCTTGCCGGATCGACGCCGGGTCCCAATCGGTGCGCGCGCGCGTGGTCGGCAAGTCCTGCGACGACGCGATCATATACCGCGCGTTGCGCATAGACGCGTGAGCCGGCGACGCAGACCTGGCCGGCATTGGAGAATATCGCTTCCGCCGCGGCCGGGATCGCACGATCGAGGTCGGCATCGTCGAAGATGATAACCGGGGACTTGCCGCCAAGCTCGAGCGAAAGGCGGGTGAAGTTGGCGGCACTCTCGCGGACCAGTTGCTCGCCGACCGCGGTGGATCCGGTAAAGGAAATCTTGGCGACCAGCGGGTGGCGCACCAGCGCGGCCCCGATATCGCGACCTGCGCCGGGCAGGACATGGACGACGCCGTCGGGGACGCCAGCCTCGGTCAGGAGGCGCGCGAGATAGAGCGACGACAACGGCGTGAGCTCGGCCGGTTTCAGGATACAGCTGCAGCCGGCCGCCAGCGCCGGGGCGAGTTTCCACGAGGCCGCGACCAAAGCACCGTTCCAGGGCGTGATCAAACCGGCGACGCCGATCGCATCCTCGCGCACGAACGCGTGATAGCGGGCGCCGGGAACCGAGGGCTCGAAGGTGCCGCCGCCCAATTTGGTCACCCAGCCGGCATAATAGCGGAAGGTCTCGGCGCAGTGCGGAACCTCTCCATGCAACGCCGCGCCATAGAGCTTGCCGCCGTTGAGCGTTTCCAGCCCGGCGAGCAGCGCCGCGTCGCGTTCGATGAGATCGGCAACGCGCAACAGGATGCGCTGGCGCTCGGCCGGGGTCTTGCCGCGCCACCTTTTGTCCTGGAAGGCCTGATGCGCGGCGCGAGCGGCGCAATCGACATCGCCCGGTGTGGCCAGCGCGACTTCGCCGATCTCCTCGCCGGTCGCCGGATCGAAGCAGGGCAAGGCTTCCCGGTCGGTTACTTCCTTGCCATCGAGCGACAGGCCTCGCCGGCGCGCGAGATAGAGGGCGACGCCGGGATAGAGATCGATCATCGCGCTCAGCTCCGGGCGAACGTCGTGAGCGCGGCGATGACCTGGTCGTTGTGCTCGGGGAGGCCGACCGAGATGCGCAGGCACTGTTCCGGCCCTCCGGCGTTGACTGGGCGCGGGATGATCCCGTTGGCTTCCAGCCAGGCTCCCGCCGCGGCCGCGGTGCGGCCGCTCGGCGCGAACCTGATCAGATAGAAGTTCGCGAATGACGGAATGAATTCGAAACCCAGAGCCGTCACCGCCGCGGCAATCCGCGCGCGTTCGCTATTGTTGGAGGCGCGCACCTGCGCCGCATACGCGTGATCGCGTACCGCGGCTTCCGCCGCAGCGAGCGCCGCCGCATTCGCATTGAAGGGCGTGCGAATGCGCTGCACGGCATCGATCATCGTGAACGGCGCGTACATCCACCCGATGCGCAAGCCCGCCAGGCCGTAAAGCTTCGAGAAGGTGCGCGTCATGACGCAATTGTCACCTCCCTCGACCAGCGACGAACCGGGCTCATAGTCGGCTTCCGTGACATAATCGGCATAAGCCGAGTCGATCAGGAGGATGACGTCCCTGGGCAGTTCGGCCCGCAGCCGCCTGAGTTCGGTCCGCGGAATATATTGGCCGACCGGATTGTTCGGCGATGCCAGCACCACCATGCGCGTGCGGTCGGTAATGCGCGCCAGGATGATGTCGGCATCCGGCCTGAGCCGGGGTTCCTCGGCGATGATCGGGTTCGCCCCGATCGATGTCGCGTGGACGATCGCCATGCCGAAACTATATTGCGACAGAACCACGTCGTCGCCCGGCGCAAGATAGGCGCGCATCAGCAATTGGATGAGTTCGTCCGATCCATTGCCGCACAGGATGCGGTCGGCGTCGAGATCGAATTCGTCGGCAATCGCCTGGCGCAAGGCGCGCTGGCTTCCGTCGGGATAGAGTTGCAGTCCGGCATCGGCAAGCGCGCGATAGGCAGCGATGGCACGCGGGCTGGGGCCGTTCATCGACTCGTTGGACGACAGTTTGAGGGGCTGGTCGACGCCGTCCAGCGCCATCTTGCCCTGTTTGTAGGGCGCGAGCTTGAGGACGCCGGGCACCGGCTGGGGTGCATCGATCAGGACCGGCGCATTTGCGAGATCGAGTGTCATCGTCCTCTCCTCACTTGCAGCCTTCGGGGAACACCGGCGGCCGGATGATGAACGGCCAGGGCGAAGCCATGTCGGGGGTCGGTACTTCGATCAGCGTGGGCGCCCGGCGCTCCAGCGCCGCCTTGACGGCCGCCTCGAGCGCTGCGGGGGAGGAAACCCTTTCGGCGCGGATGCCAAAGCTTTCGGCAAATTTGACGAAGTCAGGGTTGGTGAGGTCAGAGGCGATCAACCGGCCGCCGAACCATTCCTTCTGCTGGCGCTGGACGTTCTGAAACTTGTTGTTGTTGAACAGCACGGTGACGAGCGGCAGCTGATATTGCGCGGCAGTCGCCATCTCGTTGGCGGTGAACATGAAGCCGCCGTCACCGACGATGTTGACGACCGCCTTGTCGGGATGCGCGGCCTGCACGCCGAGCGCGGTCGCATAACCATAGCCCAGCGTGCCCTGATAGCCGCAGTTGATCAGCTGGCGCGGCGCATAGACCGGGAAGGTGTACCAGGAAGCGTAGCCGCATTGCGTGATTTCATCGACGAACAGGCCGTCGTCGGGCAGCGCCCGGCGGATCGCGTCGAGATAATCGAATTGCGGCTGGACCTGGTCGGCGATCTGCCGGCGCACGCGATGTTTGAGTTCGACAAGCTCTTCCTCGCGCGAGCGCGGGGAGACTCCCCGGCGTTCCAGCGCGGCGATAAGCGCCGGGACGGCATCGCCGGCATCAGCGTGGAGCGCGACGTCGGGCGCGGCAATACGATCGAATTCACGCTCGTCGATATCGATGCGGACGATCTTCATGGCGGGACCGATGCCCCAATAGAGATATTGCTGTTCCATCCGCGAGCCGATCGCGATCACGACGTCGGAATCTTTCCAAAGGTCGTTGCCGGCCGGGAAGACCTGGGCATAGGGGCTGCGGTCGGATACCACGCCGCGGCCGCTGCGGAACGACACGACCGGTGCCTGGATCAGCCTG
Source organism: Sphingomonas sp. ERG5 (assembly GCF_000803065.1). Classification (GTDB taxonomy): domain Bacteria; phylum Pseudomonadota; class Alphaproteobacteria; order Sphingomonadales; family Sphingomonadaceae; genus Sphingomonas. The sequence goes on along the minus strand of NZ_JSXI01000068.1, from coordinate 13,564 downwards.
GCGAGGCGCTCGACGTCGCTCCCCGCCGACAGCGCGCCGCCACCGGCGATGATGATCGGCCGGCCACCGGCGGCGATGATCTCTGCCGCGCGGTCGACCGCGTCGGTGTCGAGCGCGGGCGGCGCGGGGATTTGCGCTGCGGCGAGCAACGCGACCTCGGCGCCATTGGCCATGATGTCCATCGGCATTTCGAGGCTGACCGGCCGCTGGCGTCCGCCGAGCATCTGCCGGAACGCTTCGTTGACCAGGCCCGGCGCGGCCTCGGGGGTCATGGCGCGGTCGGCCCATTTGGTCAGCGTACGCATGGTGGCGAGCTGATCCGGCAGTTCATGGAGATAGCCGATCCCCTTGCCGATCCCCTTGCTTGGGATCTGACCGGTCAGGCAAAGCACCGGTGCATTGGTCGCATAGGCGGAGCACAAGGCCGCCGTGCTGTTGAGCACGCCGGGCCCGGGGACGACGGTGTACGTACCGACGCGACCGGTCGACCGGGCATAGCCGAACGCCATGTAGGCGGCGCCCTGCTCATGGCGACTGCAAAAGAAGCGTAGCTTGTCCTGCTGCTTGTGCATGGCGTCGAAGAAATAGTCGAGCTGACCTCCGGGCAGGCCGAATATTGTATCGACGCCATTGGCCATGATCTGGCCTAGAAGCGCCTCGGCTCCCGTCATTTGTGTCATTATCTCGATCGATCCTGAATCTGGCTGAAGAAGTTTTCTCTGCAGCAACGATCCGGACGATGTTCGCTCGCAGAGATAGTATTTGCTCTGGATGGCGGATCGGACTCAATTGAAACAAACTGCCGCTAGCGATTAGTTTGGCTTATCTATCTGCCGGTTGAGGCGAGAACGGCCAGGTGCTCGGCGCGCGCATAGCCGCGATCGACATAGATCAGTGGCGCCCGGCTCTGGCCGAGCCGGACATCGTCAACCGCGCCGAACAGGACATGGTGCTTGCCGATGGTCAGCTCGCGTTCCAGTCGGCAATCGAACGACACCAAGGCATCGTCGAGCAGCGGCGCACCCGAGGCGCCGCGCAGCCAGCGTCCGTTAGCGAATTTGCCCTGGCCGCCAGCCTGGGCAGTGCGGCCAGCGAAGACGTCGGCGAGCCCCGCCTGGTCGCCGCGAAGGATGTTCACACCAAAAACGCGGTTGGCGAGAATCGGTGCGGCGCCGCTGCAATTCTGGTTGATGCAGACCAGCAGGACGGGGTGTTCGGTGTCGGCGGAGACCGACGACATCGCTGATACCGTCATGCCGAACGGCCCGGAGGGGCCGTCGGTCGTCACGATCGTCACTGTCGCGGCGATGCGGCTCATCGCGTCGAGAAACGACTGGCGCAGCGCGGTCATCGACCGGCGCTCAGGAAATCGAGCACTGCCGCGTTGAACGCGCTCGGCGCCTCGATATTGGCGAGATGGGCGGTCGGCAGCATCAACAGCGTTGCTCCTTGCAGGTGCCGGGCCAGCGCCTCGGCGTGGTCGGGCGGTGTTGCGGGGTCTTCGCTTCCGCCGATGACAAGCGCCGGCGTGGTGATGCGGTCGGCTGCCGGGCGCAGGTCCATGTCGCGGATTGCCGCGCAGCACCCGGCATAACCTTGCGGATCGGTCGCTTGCAGGGTCGCGAGGAGTGCAGCGGCGAGGTCGGGTCGCGCGGCGGCGAACCGTTCGGTCAACCAGCGCGACAGGACCGCTTCGGCGATCGCCTCCATGCCAGCGCGGCGCACGGCATCGATCCGCGTCTGCCAGCTCGCCGGCGGCCCCATGAAGGCGGACGTGTTGCTCAAGACGAGCCGGGTAAGCCGCTCGGGCACGCGATGGGCCAGCCATTGGCCGATCATGCCGCCCAGCGACACACCGCAATAATATGTGCGCTCGATGTCGAGCGCGTCGAGCAGGGCGACGGCATCGCGGCCCAGCCGGTCCAGACCGTAATCGCCCGGCGTGACGCTCGACGCGCCATGGCCGCGCGTGTCGTAGCGCAGCACGCGATACCGCGCGGCAAAGGTCTCGACCTGCTGCGACCACATCTGCATGTCGGTGCCGAGCGAATTGGACAGCAGCAGGACCGCCGCGCCGCGCGGACCGTCAAGCCGCCAGGCAAGGCGGCACCCATCCTCGGTCGTGACGATGCCGGTTTGGGTCATGTCCGCTCCAGCGCGAGCGCAACGCCTTGCCCGACACCCGCGCACAGTGTCACGATTGCCCGCCGGCCGCCGCCGGCCTCGAGCGCGCGCGTCGCGGTCAACACCAGGCGCGCCCCCGACATGCCAAGCGGATGGCCGAGCGCGATGGCGCCGCCATGCGGGTTGACGTGGTCGGCATCGTCGGGAAAGCCGAGGGCACGCAGGACGGCCAATGCCTGGGCGGCGAATGCTTCGTTCAGCTCGACGATATCGACATCGCCGAGCGTCCAGCCGAGCCGATCGAGCAGCTTGCGTGTGGCGGGGACGGGACCGATTCCCATCACGCGTGGCGCGACCCCGGCGCTCGCCATGCCGAGAATGCGCGCGCGCGGGCGCAGGCCAAAACGCTCGATCATGCGGTGATCGGTCAGGAGCAGTGCTGCCGCCCCGTCATTCACGCCCGAACTGTTGCCGGCAGTCACTGTGCCGCCCGGCCGCACGATCGGCGCAAGTCGTGCCAGCGCTTCGAGCGACGTCGCGCGAGGATGCTCGTCGGCGGCGAATTCTACGGGCTGCCGCGCGATCTCGACGCGAAGCGCAGCGATCTCGCCGGCGTGGAAGTCGCGGGCGGATGCCGCGCGGGACTGGCTGCGCTGCGCGAACGTATCCTGATCGTTGCGGCTGATGCCAAATTCGGTCGCGACGTTCTCTGCGGTTTCCGGCATGGTATCGACGCCGAAGTCCGCGGCCATCGCCGGATTGACCATCCGCCAGCCGATCGTCGTATCTTCCAGGCGCTGCGCTCGGCCGAAGGGTATGTCGGATTTGTTCAAGACGTACGGCGCGCGGCTCATGCTTTCGACGCCGCCGGCAATCATCATCCCGGCATCACCGGCCATGATCGCGCGCGCGGCCGCGGCGACCGCGTCGAGGCCCGACGCGCACAGCCGATTGACCGTGATGCCGCCGGTCGCCACCGGCAGACCGGCCAGCAGCCCAGCCATGCGAGCGACGTTGCGGTTGTCCTCGCCGGCCTGGTTGGCGCAGCCGAGAATGACGTCGTCGATCGCCTCGCGCGCGCCCTCGGGCAGACCCTTGCACAGAGCGCTGAGGCAGTGCGCCGCAAGATCGTCGGGACGGACGCCCGATAAGGCGCCGCCATAGCGGCCAATCGGGGTGCGCAGGCCATCGCAGATGAATGCCGCGCTCATCGCGCCGCGCCCGTCAGGTCGATCGCCGCCGCGGTTCGCGCCGCGATCTCGGCGGCACTGACTCCGGGCGCGCATTCGACGAGGCGCAAGCCGCCCCGGTTCCTGTCGCAGGCAATGACGCCGAGGTCGGTGACGATCAGATCGACGACGCTCCGGCCGGTCAGTGGAAGCGTGCAATGGGGTACGATCTTGGGCCTGCCGTCCTTGGTGCAATGGTCCATCACCACCACCACGCGTCTCACGCCGGCGACGAGATCCATCGCGCCGCCCATGCCTTTGACCATCGCGCCCGGAATCGTCCAGTTGGCGAGATCGCCGCGCTCGGACACTTGCATCGCACCGAGCACAGCGAGATCGATATGGCCGCCGCGGATCATCGCGAAGCTGTCGGCCGAAGAGAAGAAGCTCGCCGAGGGAAGGGCGGTGACCGTCTGCTTGCCGGCATTGATGAGGTCGGGATCGATCTCGACCTCATCAGGAAACGGCCCCATGCCGAGCATGCCGTTTTCCGATTGCAGCACGACCTGGATCTGATCGGGAATGTGGTTGGAGACGAGCGTCGGGATGCCGATCCCGAGATTGACGTAAAAGCCGTCTTCGAGTTCGCGGGCGACGCGTGCCGCCATGTCATCGCGCGACCAGGCCATGTCAGGTCACCTCGCGCGGTCGCGTGGTCCGCTTTTCGATGAGACGGCTGTAATGGGCCCCGACCACCAGGCGATCGACATAGATGCCCGGCGTGTGAATCTGGTCGGGATCGAGTTCGCCGACCTCGACCAATTGCTCGACCTCCGCCACGGTGACGCGCCCGGCGGTCGCCATCGGCGGATTGAAGTTCCGCGCGGTCTTGCGGTAGACGAGGTTACCGGCGCGGTCGCCTTTCCAGGCGCGGACGATCGCAAGATCCGCCTTGAGCCAGCTCTCCCGGACATAGTCCCGCCCATCGAATGTCTCGACCGGTTTGCCCTCGGCAACGACGGTACCGACCCCCGTTGCGGTGTAGAAAGCGGGGATACCGGCACCGCCGGCGCGGATCCGTTCCGCGAGCGTGCCTTGGGGGTTGAGTTCGAGCTCGAGCTTGCCGTCGAGGTAGAGCTGCTCGAAGAGCTTGTTGTCGCCGACATAGGAGGAGATCATCTTGCGGATCTGGCCGTTCGCCAGCAACTGATAGAGCCCGAAGCCCTCAGCGCCGCAATTGTTCGAGATCACCGTGAGGTCGCGTACGCCCGACGCGCGTAGCGCCGGGATGAGGTTCTCCGGATTGCCGACAAGGCCGAAGCCGCCCGACATGATTGTCATGCCGTCGAACAACAGGCCGTCGAGCGCTGTGTCGGCGGAAGCGAAAAGTTTGTCCATCGCGGCGGTCAGACAGTGGCGCGGGGCCGGGCCGAGAAGCCCTGGTCATCGGCACCCTGGGCGCGCTGGAGCTCGAAATCGAAGCTGATGGTAGCACCGATGCCGCTCCGGTCGGGCACCGGCAACAGCCCTTCGCGCGTGCCGAACGCGAAGTCGTCGCGCGCCCGCGGGTCGTCGCCGAAATTGATCTGGGTGGTGAGCGTGCGGTAGCCGGGTGCCTCGATGAAGAAATGGACATGCGCCGGCCGGTCGCCGTGCCGGCCCAGGGCTTTCATCAGCCGGTCGGCTGCGCCGCCCGGCGGCACGCTGTAGCCGTGCGGCATCTTCGATTGGAAGGCGTAGCGCCCGTCCGGCCCGAGCCGGATCCGCCGGCGGTTGTTGAAGGCACTTTGCGTGCCCGTGGGATCGAAGTGCGAGTAGAAACCCTTCGAATTGGCGTGCCAGACGTGGAGAATGGCATCTGGCACCGGCTCACCACCGGGCCCGCGGACGGTGCCGGACATGACGAGGGTCGCCGTATCGTCGGGATCGGTGGTCAGGTTGACGTCGTTGGTCCTGGCGAGATCGCCTTCGACGAGGGGCGCGCCGGCGACATAGAGCGGACCCTCGATTGTTCGCGGCGTGCCGCCGGCGCGACCGGCCGCCTCATCCTTGGCGTCCATATGGAGGTCGAGGAAATGCTCGATCCCGAGCCCTGGCGCGATCAGCCCGAATTCGCCGACGCCATCCTGCAGGAAGGCCAGTGCCGTCCAGAATTCGCTTTCGGCGATGTCGTGCCTTTCGATCGTTGTCGCGAGCGCCTCGACGAGATCGCGGACGATCGCTTTGAGACGCGGATCGCCGCCGTTTTCGGTCAGCCCCGCCGCCCGGTCGAGCAATTGCTGCACTTCGGATGTTTTCACTATGCTCGTCATGGCATCCTCTCTGGACGTGATGGTTCAGTCGTCGATCGCCGACGGATGCCGGCACAAGGCGGTCACTTCGATCGACATGAAGGGGAACAGGGGCAGGCCGAGCAGGATCTCGTGGAGCTGCCCTGCGTCGGCGACGTCGAAGATGCTGACGTTCGCGTACCGGCCGGCGATGCGCCAAAGATGGCGCCATGTCCCGGCGCGCTGCAACGCCTGCGCCTGTGTTTTTTCCGCGGCCTTGAGCGCATCGAGCGCGGCCTGGTCGACATCGTGCGGCACGGCCACGTCCATCCGAACCATGAACAACATCGGCAGTCCCCTCAGTCCTTGCCGCGTGCGAAATAGCGCAGCTTGTCCTCGTCGAGCCGCACGCCGAGCCCGGCCCCCGACGGCACCTCGAGCGCGAAGTCGCGATAGACGAGCGGTTCGGTGAGGATTTCTTCGGTGAGCAGCAGGGGGCCGAACAGTTCGGACCCCCATTCCAGCGCCGGCAGCGCGGCAAAGAGATGCGCGGATGCAGCCGTGCCGATCGCGGCCTCGAGCATCGTGCCCCCGTATAGGGCGACATGCCCGGCCCGCGCGATCGTCGCGACGTCACGCGCCGCATTGAGGCCGCCGGACTGGGTGATCTTGAGCGACAGGACATCAGCTGCCTGCTCGCGGACGAACCGCCAGGCGCTCGCCGGTCCGCTCAGCGCCTCGTCGGCCATGACCGCCATATCGAAGCGCCGGCACAGCGCCTGCATTCCCTCGATGTCGCCGGCGGCGATGGGCTGCTCCACGAGCACGACACCGGCGTTCTGCAAGCGCGCCATGCCGTCGGTGGCGTTCGCGCGCGACCAATGCTGGTTGACGTCGACGCGAATGCTGGCGCGGCCTTCGAAGGCGCGGGCGATCGCGGCGACGTGCGCGCAATCATCGGTGACCGGCCGTTTTCCGATCTTCAGCTTGAAGATATTGTGCCGCCTGGCATCGATCATCGCTTCGCCTTCGGCGATGTCGCGCTCGGTTTCGCCGCTCGCCAGCGTCCACGCGACTGGCAGCCGGTCCCGTCGTCGACCGCCGAGCAGTTCGGATAGCGGCAGGCCGCGCGCTTGTCCGAGCGCATCGAGGAGCGCCGTTTCGATGGCGCATTTGGCGAAGCGATTGCCAATGATCGCTGCCTCGATCCGGGCCATGATCGCGGCGGGGCGATCACCGTCTTCGCCGACCACGAGTGGCGCGAAATAGGTATTGATGGCGGCGCGGATGCCTTCAGGACTCTCCTCGCCATAGGCTAGCCCGCCAATAGTCGTCGCCTCGCCGATCCCGCACAGCCCATCGTCGCGCCGGATGAAGACCAGAACGACAGCCTGGGTATGCATCGTCGTCATCGCCAGAACGTGCGGGCGCACGGTGGGGATGTCCGCGATCAGGACGTCGATTGCCGAAATACGGGTGCCGGTAGCCATGGACGAACCATGCTGGCGCGCGCCGCTCGCGCGCTACTTATAAGAATTAATGCGGGCGATGAGGTCGCCTAATCCCACCGGCCCGCGCTGCTCTACCGCGGGCTGATTTTTCGCCGCAAGATTCTCCCCGGGGGCGTTCGGGTTCATCCCGTTCCGGCTCGGCGCCCGGCGTTAGCGGCGCGCCGGGGAGGGGGCTCGATTCGCACGACTTGGCTAGCTGGTGTGATTGGAGAATAAGGGCTTGCCGCCCCTTCTAGGGGCGAGCCCGGCTCGGGCTGTCCATTAGCAAATCTCAACTGCGGCCGACCGCGATCGCCGATACAGACCCGGCGTGTCGCGTGCGTAACAAAGCGCGGAAGCGATGGTCGACGGGAAGGAATGCCGGCATGTCTGTGGTTCTTGTCAGCGGGGCCTCGCGCGGTTTGGGCAATGCACTGGCGGCGGAATATGCGGCGCGCGGCGACCAGGTCTTTTGCGGCGTCCGCTCGCTTGACGCCCGGGTCGCAGGGATTCCCGTCGAACTCGATGTAACCGACAATGACAGTGTGGCGCGGGCCGTTGATTTCGTTGTCGCGACCGCTGGCCGGATCGACCTTCTGATCAACAACGCCGGCGTTCACCTTGCCGGGCCGTTGCTTTCGCTCGAGATCAACGCGTTCAAGAACATACTCGACGTGAACGTGCTGGGCGCCTGGCGCCTCACCCGCGCGGCACGACCCTATCTGACGGACGGATCGACGGTGGCGATGATTTCGTCGCTCTCGGGCCTTGTCGGTCCCGCCAATGATGGCGCTTATGCAACGAGCAAATTTGCGCTCGAGGGGATGAGTCAGAGTTTGGCGAGCGAACTCGGGCCCGAGGGAGTCCGCGTCCTTGTGTTTGAGCCGAGCGCGGTGGCCACAGGGTTCGCAGGGGCAACCCATGGAGATCCGCCGGCGACGGTCGCTAGCGACATCGCGAATGTGATTGCGTCGAACGACGCGCCGTTCCGCAATCCGCTCGGAGATGTCGGCCGGCGGGTCGCCGAGACATTGCGGATCGACGACGGTTCGCGTGCGTCGGCGTTGTTCGCGTCCTTTTCCAAATAACGCGTGATGCTCATTTCCCGATTGGATAGCCCGATGATCAAGCTCGCCCATGTCTGCATTGAAGCTTCCGATCTCGACGCGACCGAGCGCTTCTATTCGCTTCTCGGAATGTCGCGGCAGTTCGACTTCCGGAACTTTCAGGGTGAGCCGATCGGCTACTATCTGCACTTCGGTGATCGGAGTTTTCTCGAAGTCGTTCGCGTCGCCAGCGTAAAGCCCGAAGGGCGGGTGATGCACTTTGCCATCGAGACGACCGAGATCGATGCCTTGCGCGGACGTCTCGCTCACGCAGGCTATAATCCAACCGAAAAAGAACTGGGGGCTGACCAGACGTGGGTGGTCACCTGCCGTGATCCCAGCGGAATCTTCATCGAGCTGCAGCAATATGCGGAAAACAGCATGCAGCTTCGCGGCGGGATCTGCCTGATCGACTATACACCCTGACCTCGCTGCGCGAATCGCAGTAAAATACTGTAACAGAGGCCATATAATCTATCACGATCCAACCGCCCGCGTGCTGTTGCTCAACGACATTTCCGCTTTCATCCAACAGGAACTGGCTGTTCGCCACGCCATGTCTTGAAGGTCCTGGGTATCCCGGCGGCTGTTCTCATCAGAGCTATTGATGTTATGACCAGCCGATTTGCGGCAGTGATGACATTGATTGGGTGCTTCCGTTTGAAAGCTACAACGGAAATTACTTTGATTTGGTGTTATCGCCCGCTGCAAATATTACGCGAGATCGGTGGTTCGCACCGATCTCGCGAAGGTTATCGTTAGCTCAATACCATTGCGCAACACCGCCATGCCGCGAGCATGTGCCCGAGCGGTGAGCGGAGGTGCTGAATGTACCGTCCTTGCACTTGGCGGTCGCGCCATTAGGGCCGCCCGGATTGGTGTTCTGCCCATTTGCGGTGCGGGTGGTGGTTGTAGGCCGTGATGCGTTGGCGGGAGCGGGGCGGGGGGGCGCAACCGAAGGAGTTGGGGCTGCCGCTGCGCCCTTGCAGACCGCTTTGTTGGCGTTGCCGGCCTTGGAGCAATCATAGTTGCGTGTCGTGGTCGCTGTCGGACGAGCCGGCGCTGCTGCCGCGCCCTTGCAGGCCGCCTTGTTGGCGTTGCCAGCCTTGGAGCAATCATAATTGCGCGTTGCGATTGTTGTCGAAGGAGCCGGCGCCGCCGCGGCACCCTTACAGGCTGCCTTGTTCGCATTGCCCGCCTTCGAGCAATCATAGTTGCGGGCTGCCGGTGCAGGCTTGGGCGCTGGTTTCGCGGCTGCCGCCTTGCACGCCGCCTTGTTCGCGTTGCCTGCTTTTGTGCAGTCATAGTTCCGTGCGGCCTGAGCGCTGGCGGGCGATGCCGTGAGCGCGAGCGAGCTCAACAAAAAGGTGGCTGCGCCAAGAATGAAGCGGTTCATATCGTGTCTCCCGTGAACGATGATCAAGTCTGCAACCTTTTCCCAAGCGTCGCAATTGGCGCCACGGATCTTATAACCAGCGTGCCACACCGCCATGATGTGAGCAGGTGCCCCGCCGGTTCTCGCTGAAACTCCAGGATCCGTCGCGACACTGAGCGCTCGCGCCCGCCGGGGCGCGCGCGGCCCGGATGGGACGGTGCACCCGATTGCCGCTGCGGGCGGTATAATATTCGTCCGAACTGGAGCCATAAGTTCGCGACTGAGGTGCGTGACGTGTATCGCGGCGGGCATCAGCGGCGCTGCCCGCTGTGAGCGCCAGGCATGCGCCAGCAAGCGCGATCATGCGGAACCTGTTCAGCATTCCCTCACTCCCCCCTATTCTGTCTGTTTGGCTTTCATGTCGGGCAGCCTTTTGACTACCTCGCGCCACACCACCATTTGCCCCCGGTCGTCACGCTCGGTCGCGGCCTCTAGGCGCCGTGCGGCCTCTGTTTCGGCGTCAGTTCCGTGGGTCTCGATGAGCATTATCGCCAAGGCGTTAAATTCCCACGAAGCAACCGTCATCTCTGACTCCTGATTACATCTTATAGTTGTCTATAGTTCGATCGCAATTGGCCGCCATCCTCTAGAAATATTCGAGATTATTCACGATCGTTTCGACGATTGATGCGAACTGATTTCCGGTGCTGGCCGCAGCGGTCGAGCGGCCGTTTGTCTTGTGGTTCTCGTTTTTCGCCGGGGCCGCCCAAAGTCGGGTGCCAAGCTGCTGAATATAGACGGGTTCAATTGCGCGCTGTACGAATGTTGCGCGAGACGGGTATGCCGTGCCGTTCAACGTCCGCGGTGCAGAAGTGTCGTTAAGGGGGAATTGAGCATGTCCGACAACAAGCCAACAGCAGAGCCCGACGTCACAAAGGCATGGCGTGCGTCGCAAGACCAGCAGTCTGCGGCCAAACGCCTTCGTATCTTCGCCTCGCTCGCGTGGGTCGTTGCTATCGGCGGCGAGGTCGCCGGGATCGTCCTGCTCTACAGGCACATGTTCGACCATGGAAACCTCGCGCTGTTGATCGGCATATTGGTCGGGATTGCCATCTTCGCGATTGCCGGCAGCCTGATGTGGAAGGCGGCCAACAAGCGCGATCCGGCCAGCAGATCCGAACCGTTCAAGTTCTTCGTCCAGAACCAGCTCGGTGCGATCATCACGCTGATCGCTTTTCTTCCACTGATTGTCCTGATCTTCACGGACAAGAATATGGATCCAAAGAACAAGAAGATTGCCGGCGGCATCGGTGTAGTCCTGGCGGTGGTCGCCACGCTGATCGGGGTCAGCTTCAAGCCGCCATCGGTCGAGCAATACACTCAGGACATGAACAAATGCGCGGCCCAGATTAGAACCAGTGAGCCCACCACGGCATGTTCACCGGAAGTCGCCGCTCAGGCGCAGGACATCGCCCGTGACTCCAGCGCGGTGGCGGACGCAACGAAGACCGCCGAAAATCCGGCCGGCCAGGATGTCGTGTATTGGATCGCGCCTGAGAACGGAGCCAAGACGTCCTCGACGCCGCATGTCTTCCACCTATGCGAGGGTGTCAGCCCGCTCCGCGGCAAGACCGTGAATCACGGCTCCGTGACGGAGGCCTATTCGGAGAACGCCAGCCGCATCACCAAGCAGATTCCGATGGAACAGAAGCAGTGCGGGTTTGCCGGCTCGTAGTAAGTAAGCCGCAATCAATGATTGTCGGGCTGCGGCACGAGGATCCAGGGGGCGGATATGTCATTGCGGGTGATGGTGGACGCCTAGCGCGCTCGGTTACCTGGCCTTATTGAGCTTGTACCCGCCTTCCTCCTTTTCACGCGCTACCTTTACCGGCTTTTCCACCCGCTCGTCAGAGCTGGCTTCGTTGACGTCGATTCCGAGGTTCGGCGAAGCTTCCTTGGGCTTGTCGAGTTGACTCTGGCCCGAGCCCGTCAATGTATCAGGCATGCTTCCTTGCTCCCATGGCATAGATGTATTCTATATCGACGAGTCGAACGATAAACACTTTTCGGGCCACAGCGATAGCGATCCCGTTTTTGCGGATGAACGACGGAATCTGGCAAATTGTCTGGCGGATATGCTGCAAGCCGCCAAAGGCGGGATGACTTGATCGCTATCGCAGCGGTGACCTTGTGTGGGCGCTTGACGCGGCGTTTGCCGGACTCGATGTGCCCGCCGCGCCGGCGCAGCCTGAGAAACCAAGAGGCGCTGTTTCGGTTCGTGCATCCGTCATGCCGCAGCACACCTTGAGCATGATAGACGGCAAGCCTTACAAGATGCTCAAACGAAACTTGGCGCTGAACGGGTTTACGCCAGAGAGCTACCGCGAGGCGTACGGGTTGCCGGAGGATTACCCAGTGGTTGCAGCGGAATATGCCGAAAAACGCAGGGCGCTAGCGCATAAGATCGGCCTTGGTCGCAAGCCATTGATCGCCGAACCCGCAAAGCCTTCGACGCCGGCGAACATAGCACGCAAGTCCAGAGCATCGAGGGAAGCCGATCTAAGTTCAGGAAAATAACTAAGGGCGCGGACGCAACTCGGATCGTGCAGGCACAAGTGCTGTTTGACAGATCGAAATGAGGGTATCAAACTGAACGTGAGAGCAAGAATAACTGAGGCGAGTCATGGCCAGAGAGCGCATATCGATCGATGAGCTGCTGGCGAGGCAGATCGAGCCTCCCGCTCTCTTGGTTACGATCGAACCTATCGATGGGGACGATACAAAACTCGCCGTAACACCTTATAGCGCAGAAGCGGGCTGTTCATGTGGCTCGACGCTGAAGATCAATAAAGATCTGGTAGATTGGGTTGTCCCAACCGATCAGTCACACAATTGCTGCGGCAAGCGCTTCGTTGTTGTAGAGATTGGTTTCAAGGATGCCATCTTGACCGACGTTTTCGCACAATTGGCTGATAATGGTCGCATGCATGCAGTTGCTACGAAAATGCACTCCGGTACGGCGCCCGTAAATAGATTTGCACCAATTGGTGGCCCACCTGTCTTTTATGGTGCGATAGGCGCAGGAGGCATTCGAGACCCTGATCAACTAGCCGGTAGCTGGTACGATAAGCTTGTCTGCAATATTAGAAGGGCAATCTCGATCAAGGCTTGCGCACCCTATGCACTCACTGATCAAGATCTGTATCAAAGGTGTCTTTGCGAAGCGGACTACGATTACAACGTTTGTGTGTATGGCCCTCAAGCTGTTGGTCCATCGCCTTGTTGACCAGAAAATTGCCGATAACGTTAGGTAAGGTTCTGCCCTAGCATCTTCGCAATTTCGCTTACGTATCCGCCCTATCTCGCGGGATTGGCCGTGCAAATTGCAGTCGCCACGGTATCCAAGCCAACAATTGGCCGTCGTAACCTGCCCCATCCAATTACGAGTTCTCTGCCTAGTTCACCATCGATTGAAGGGCGATGCGCCGACGGATGGTTTCTTCGAGAATGCAGCTTGGAACGTCGACCAAGTCGATCGTCCCGCCGACGGCCCCCTCGTTGCACTGCGCGTCCCGTTGTTTAATCCAGGCGCGTTGTTCAGTGCGTAGAGCAGACCGGCGGTTTGGTGTCCGCTTATTCATCGCCACCCGGTAGGCGGCATTGAGCTGTGCATCCTGAGCCTTCAACTCTGCATTGAAACACCCGCCCATTGCGACGGAAACACCGTTGGCCGCGTCGCCAGTGCCCAAGCAAGCCTTTAGATCAGGCGAGTGTTGCGCCTCGATCTGCTCAGACGAAAGCTTTGCAGCCTCAGGGGCAGTCTCAGAGATGGTCTCGGTATTTGCGGGAATCGGAGCACCTGCAGCGGCCAGGCTTGCTGGCGTCGATCCCTTACGGGCAGACTGAACCGCGCCGGGTCTGCCGGAGGCCGTGGGTTGTGAGTCACGCTGCCATATCGATGTTGTCCGCGGCAGCATAATATTGATCTTCGGCTTCGGCAGGCGGGATGTTGCCGATGGGCTCCATCAGC
>NZ_JSXI01000067.1 GCF_000803065.1 Sphingomonas sp. ERG5 | reverse complement strand
GTTCAATTGAATCACCCAAACTAATAGAAGTAGTATTTGCTAAGTACGTAGTTTATAATCGACTCTGGTCGGGGTGGGGCAGCTCGTTACCCGACGTGTAGTGGAGTTAATGCGTATTATGCGTTGGGTCGCCCGCGTCTTTGCGGTGACGTGCGCCGTCGTCCCGTCGACGGTGCAAGCACAGAGTTCACTCGGCACGCTCGACGTTCAGATGACGCTTGTTTCGGGATGTGAATTCTCCGCCGGGTCAGAGAATGCCGGCATCAGCCAGCGCGGCGCGCTGCTCGATTTCGGCACCGTGACTGATCCCTCGCGCCCGCTCGACGCCACCGCCTTTGCCGATAATGCCGGTGCGACACTCGGCATCGCCTGCTCGACATCCCATGTCGCCGCCAATGCGCCGACGGTTTCGATCGACGGCGGTAGCCACCGGCAAGGTTCCGAACGGCGCATGGCAGCGCCCGGAGGCAATTACGCGCCTTATCTTCTGTACCGCGATCCGGCGCGCAACGAGCCTTATGACCCCGATGTCCCGGTTCAACTGACCATCCCGACGGCAGGCATTTTCGTGCCGGTCGCCATCTACGCGCGCGTACCGCGCCCCGCCAGTCTCGCCGACGGCACCTACACCGACACGATCACGATTACGCTGACTTACTGAGGGGGAGTAATATGAGGAGATACGGACTCACGGCCGCGACCGCGCTGATGTTCGCTGTCCTGGCGCCCGATCTGGCCCACGCTGCATCGCTGCGCATCTCGCCGATCGGCGTCGACATGCCCTCCTCCGACCGGGCCGCGGCGATCACCATCGCGAATACCGATGCGGAACCCGTCAGCCTGCAGATCCGTCTCTATAAATGGTCGCAGGTCGATGGCGAAGAGAAGCTCGATCCGGCGACCGATATGTTCGTCAGCCCGCCGGCGATCACCGTGCCCGCCGGCAAATCCTACACCATCCGGGTCGCGCGACCGACGGCGTCGCCCGTCGACGGGGAGCTTTCCTATCGATTGCTGATCGATGAACTGCCCAAGCCGATCGATCCCCGCACGGTCGGCCAGGGCGTGAAGATGGTGCTGCGCACGTCGATGCCCATATTCATCGCTGACAAGAAAGCGATCGCCACCCTTGCCTGGTCGGTCTGGCAGGATGCCGAGGGTCTCCACGCTCAAGTGGTCAATACCGGCCGGCGCCACGCCAAGATCGCCGGCTTGTCGTTGCAGCCCGCCAGCGGGCCGGCGATCAGCTTCGGCGCGGGTCTTAACGGCTATGTCCTGGCCGGGGCGATCAAGCGGTTCGACCTGAAGGCCGAGGGCAATGCGCGATTGCCCCAGCTTGTGACCGGGTCGCCAGTCAAGTTGACCGCCAAGAATGATGCGCTGGACATTCTCGCAACCGTCCCTGTCGCCGCCCGCAAGGATCGGTGACGGGAATGCAGGTCTTGCCAGTCTCTCCTTTGCTGGCGACCGGCGTGCTGCTGATGATGCTCGCGGTACAGGCACAGGAGGCGGCGGCCGCCGTGACGGCATCCGATACGGCGAGCGGCGAGATGCTGCTGCTCGACGCGACGCTCAACGGCACGCCGACTCACCAGCTGCTCACGCTGCGGCGGCTGCCCGATGGCAGTTTCATTGCCCGCGCGAGCGAATTGCAGGCGCTGCGTATCCGGATCGATCCGAAGCTGGTGCAGGACGACAATGTCGCGCTGGCGGCGCTTTCCGGCCTGACCTTCCGCTACGATGAGGCGAGTCAATCGATTGCGCTGCAAGCGTCCGATGCTTTGCTGCAAGCCTATCAGGTCGGACTCGACGATGGCCGCACGCCGGTCGATCTGGAGGCGATCAAACCAACCCCCGGGGCGATCCTCAATTACGGCCTTTACGCCACGCAAGGCAGCGGACGGACGGCACTCAGCGGCACGGCGGAACTGATCGGCATGACGCCGTACGGCATCGTCTCGACCAATGGCGTCTTCAACACCGACCGCCGTTATGGCGGCCAGAACGTCGTCCGGCTCGACAGCAGCTGGCGCTACATCGATCCGCGGTCGGTCCGGTCCTACATCGTCGGCGATTTCGCCAGCAACGCTCTTGCCTGGACCAGCAGCGTCCGGCTGGCCGGATTCCAGATCGCCAGCGCCTTCGAGCAACGCTCGGACATCGTGACCACCGCCTTGCCGCAATTCTCGGGGTCGGCGGCATTGCCCTCGACGCTCGACCTGTACGTCAATCAGCAACGCATCTTCTCCGGCGAAATTCCGTCCGGCCCGTTCGATGTCCGCTCCCTGCCCTCGATCTCGGGCGGCGATGTGCGGCTGGTGACGACCGATGCCACCGGCCGACAAGTCGAGTTGAAGAAATCCTATTATTACGTCCCCGGCCAGCTCCGCACCGGACTGCTCGAATTCTCGCTCGACGTCGGCGTGCCCCGGCTCGACTATGGCATCCGGTCATTCAGCTATGACAGCACGGTCTTCGGATCCGGGTCGGTACGCTATGGCCTCAACCGCTCAACCACGCTCGAGGGCCATGCCGAACTGTCCAGTGGTGGCCTCGCCAATGCCGGGGTCGGGATCGTCCAGTCGATCGGCGGCTCAGGCGCCATCTCGGCTTCCGCCGCGGCGAGCAGCTACAAATCGGACACAGGCGCCAAATTCTCGGTACAGGCCGAAGGTGATCTTGCCGGCATTCGTTTCTACGCCGGCACCGAACGGACCATTGGCACTTACTTCGATCTGGCGCGCGTTTCGACCCTGCGCAATCTCTCCCGCACCGGTGCGCCATCGGGGAGTTTCACCGATCTGCTCGCCAGCACCGCCCGGGCGACGGCGATCGATCGCGCCGGGATTTCCTTCATCCCCTGGTTCGATCGCACCTCGATCAACCTCAGCTACAACGCGATCACCTCGCCGGGCTATCGCCAGCGCATCGCCAGCCTGGCCTTGTCGCGGGCGATAAACGAGCGGGCGACCTTTTACGCCAATGGCTATGTCGATGTGTCGCGGACCCGCAATTACGGTCTTTTCGGCACGATCACCGTCCGCATCGGCCGCAGCACCACCGTTACCGCCGGCGTCAGCCATGATACCGGGCGCACCGCCTATACGGTCAGCGCGGAGGGCCTTGCCGGGCAGCGCCAGGGTGATGTCGGCTGGGGCGTCAGCGACCGCGAAGTCTCGGGCGGCGACGATCAGCGCAGCGCCTATGTCAGCTACCGCGCCGCCGAGGCGCTGATCCGCGCGCGGGTCGATCAGAGCGGCTCGGCCTGGCGCGGCAGCCTCGACGTCGAAGGGTCGCTGATCGCTGCCGGCGGTGGTCTCTTCCCGGCCAACCGCATCGGCAATGGCTTCGTCATCGTGAAGAATGCCGGGCCGGGCGCCGAAGTGATCCAGGGCGGCGTCCGCATGGGCAAGGCGAACGGCAGCGGCAAGGCACTGCTGCCCGACGTCCAGCCCTATTATTCGCAGCAGGTCTTCATCGATCCCGCGACTCTCCCCGACGGCTGGGAAGCCGCCTCGACCGAGAAGGTCGCGATCACCGGCTATCGCCAGGGGGCCGTCGTCGATTTCGGCGCCAGGCTGGTGCGCAGCGCGGTGCTGATCCTGCATACCCGCGACGGCAAGCCGGTCCCTCCCGGCTACACGCTGCAGCTCGAAGGCGGCGAGAGCGCGCTCGTCGGTTATGACGGGGAAGCCTATGTCCGCGGGCTGGGGCCGGCCAATCGCCTCTCGATCGATCTCGGCCCCGCCGGCACATGCGCCGCGAGTTTCGCCTATGATGCACAAGGCCCGGCCCAGCCCAGGATCGGACCGGTGACATGTCAGTGACGCCCCGGATCTTCGCCGCAACGGCGTCGGCCTGGCTGCTCCTGGCCGGAGCCATGCCGGCATGCGGCGCGGGCCGCGATGTCGCCGCGGCCCGGCCCGATACGGAACTCGGGCCAGCGCGGCGCGGCGGCGCGGGGCCAGCGCGCGGCGCGATCTCGATGCAAGTGCGCATGGTCGTGCCGCGAGCCTGCACCATCGCGACGATGCCGGGCGGCGACGGCGTCCGGATCGAGTGCACCAGCGCGGTGCCTTACCGCGCGGTCATCACCTCGGATGCAGATCCCGACTTCATGGCGCCGTCAGCGTTTCAGGCCGGGCCGCGTGAGCGGAATGGGCTGGTCCGGATTCAGGCCCAGCGCCTGACCGTGGATTATTGAGGTGGATCCGATGCCCATCCCGATCATGAAATTGTTGCGCGGGCTGGTCGGGATGCTCGGCGCGGCCAGCTTTGCCGGCAATATGCTCGCCACCGCACTGATTGCCCTGCCGGCGCTGGTCGTCGCGACCCCAGCCCATGCCGCCTGCACCAATACCAGCGGCGCGACCCAGAACAGGACCTTCACCTATACCGCAGCCACGCTCGGCACCAATGCCAAGCTCGATTTTCCGTCGACGATAACCTGCCTCGGCATACTCAGCGATGGCCTCAGCTTCTGCATGGGGGCCATGTACACACCCACCGTCCTGTCCGGCGCCAGTTCGATGGCGTTGCGGCTCGATTTCGTCGACACCACCCATGGCCAGAGCGTCACCGGGATGAGCACGACCGGCACGATGTACGGCCCCTATGGTCCTGGTGGCGTCGGGATATCGACAACCGTGGCGACCCTCAGCGCGGTGGTTCCCGCACCCGCCGCCACATCGGTCCCCGCCGGTACATATACCCGCGCGTTCCAGATCTACATGGATATGGCCAGCGGTTCCACGTGTGATGCTTATGCCACCAACCTGGTCGATTTTGCCTATGGCAATTACACCGCGAACTTCGTGGTACCGAAGGTCTGCTCGCTCATCTCATCGCCGGCGATCAGTTTCGGCCCGGTGAGTAGTATCGGTCCGACAGCGGCGCGGATCGATGCCCAGGGGTCAGTGACCGTACAGTGCAACGACGCGTACACCATCTATATCGGTGACGGAAACAACCGCGTGGCGGCCGGCAGCGGCAATCGCCAGATGGCGAACGGCGCGGCGCGCCTGCCGTACCAGCTCTATAAGGACCCCGCCCGCTCCCAGATCTGGGACGCCACCGGCGGCACCGCCACCACTGGCGGCAGCGGCGGCCTTTCCGATACCGGCCTCGGCGCGAACCAGACCAAGACGGTCTACGCCGCGATTCCCATCGCCACCACGCTCCCCACGCTCAACGGCGCCTATTCCGACACCGTCGTCATCACGGTGACCTACTGATGGGCCCGCCGCTTTTCCTCAACCCGTCCGGGTCGGTGCGACAGCAGGCGCCGCCATGAGACCGCCATAGTCAACAACCGCAGCCGCCAAGCTCGAAACCAAACCCAGCTCGAAACCAGTCAAGGAACATCATCATGAAGACCATTATGAAATATCTCGCCCCGCCGACCGCCGCGGCGATCGCATGCCTGGCCATCGCCGCCCAACCCGCATCCGCCGCGACCGTCACCGGCAACGGCACGGTCACCGCCAACGTCCAGGCGGCGTGCAACCTCGTATCGACGCCGACCGTCCCGTTCGGCACGGTGAGCAGCGTCGGGCCGCTCGCGGCGGATATCCCCGCCACCGGCACGATCACCGTCGCGTGCAGCAACGGCGCGTCCTACACCGTCTATATCGGTGACGGCGCCAACCGTGTCGGGGTTGGCACCGGCCTTCGCCAGATGGCGAACGGCGCGGGTCGCCTCGCCTATCAACTCTACAAGGAAGTCGCGCACACCAATATCTGGGATGCGACCGGCGGGACTGCCGCGATCGGCGGCGCCGGCGGCGTCAACGGTACAGGTAGCGGCGCCAACCAGACATTGACTGTCTTCGGCCTGATCCCCGCCGGCACCGTGGTGCCGTCAGTGACGGGCGCCTATACTGATTCTGTTGTTGTTACAGTTACTTACTGACCGTGAAGACCATAAAACCGCTTGCTCAAGAAAGGAACGTCAAGATGAACAGGACCCTTTACGCACTCGCGCTGCCGGCGCTGCTGATCGCGGCACCGGCCTTTGCGGATACCGACACGGACACGCTCAACGTGACCGCCAATGTCGTCGCCTCGTGCAGCATCACCTCGACCTCGACGCTTGCGTTCGGTTCGGTGACGCAATCGGCCACCAATATCGACAATACCGGTTCGGTCGATCTGATCTGCACCAACACCACGCCCTGGTTTCTCTCGGCTGCGGCCGGGACCAATGCCAGCGGCGCGCAGAACCGGATGAAGCATGCCACGCTGGCCCAGTTCCTGAATTACGACATCTATTCGGATACGGGCCGCGCGACCCCCTTCCCGACGGTCGCCGGCACGCTTGGTGCAGGTAATACCGGCGGCGCCGGCACGGGCACGACCCAGACCGTCACGGTCTATGGCCGGATCCCGGCCGGCCAGACACTGCCGTCGCCCGGCAGCTATACGGACACCGTGACCATGACGGTGACCTATTGAGGATTCCGGGCCGGATCGCCTTTCCCGTGAAGGACGATCCGGCCTGATCCCGTCGGAGTCGATGCCGGATTCAATCGAATGATCAGATTCCTTATTCCAGCCATGCTCCTTGCCGGGGCAGGCTTGTGCCATGCGCAGACCGTACCGACCGCACCGCTCCAGGTGACGGCGTCGGTCGACCCGGTGTGCGACATTGGCGGCGCGCCGGATGGCAATTTGCCCTCCGGCCAAGGCGATTTCGGCCGTCATTCCGCTTTGGGCGTGGAATTCGACCGCGACATCATCCTGACGATGTCCGTCGACCTGTCGATCCGCTGCACCAAAGGCGTCACCCCGACCATCGCCTTTGACTATGGCCAGAACGCCAATGGATCGCAGCGCCGGATGCGCGGCCCGCACAGTGCGCTGATCCCCTATGAATTGCGCCGCGGCCTGGCGACCGCGCCGCTGTGGGACGACCGACCCTGGCCCGTCACCATCGCTGCCGGCCAGGAACAGCGGCTGCCCGTCTATGGCACGGTCACGTCGCTGCAGCCCAACCTTCCCGACGGCATCTACACCGATCAGGTCCAGGTGACGCTGAGCTATTGACCCGCCGGGCGAAGAGCACGGATCCGCGCCTTTCCGAAAAGGCGCGGACGGTGTAGTCGATAGGCGATGAAGGCACTCGCCGATCCCGACAATGCCCTGGCGCATGGCCTGGCGACGATCCGCGGCCAGTTTCAGGTGCCGGACGGTTTTCCCGCCAATGTCCTTGCCGCCGCCGCTGCCGCCTCGACCCGTGCCCCAACGCAGCATGTCGACCGCACCGCCCAGCGGTTCGTCACGCTCGACCCGGCCGCCTCGACCGACCTCGACCAGGCCTTTGCGATCGACGCGAGCGGCGCCGACCTGCTGCTCCATTACGCCATCGCCGATGTCGCCTGGTTCGTCGACGATGGCGATGTCATCGATACCGAGGCATGGCAGCGCGGCACGACGCGCTATCTGCCCGATGGCAAGGCCGGGCTCTATCCACCGGTGCTTGCCGAAGCCGCTGCCAGCCTGTTGCCCGATGGCCCGCGCCCGGCGGTGATCTTCACCGTGCGCGTTGCCCCGGACGGCGGCGTGCGCCTCGACGGCGCCGAGCGCGCGATCATCCGCAGCGCCGCCAAGCTTGCCTATGACAGCGTGCAGGACGCCGACTTGCCCGCCGGTTTCGCCGAACTGGCAACGCGCATCCAGGCCGCCGAGGACCGGCGCGGCGCGGCGCGCGTCGATCCGCCCGAACAGGAAGTCGCCGCACTTGGCGACGGCAAATATCAGCTCGCGTTCCGCCCGCTGCTTGAATCGGAAAATCGCAACGCCGCGATGTCGCTGGCGTCCAATATGGCGATCGCCGATGCGCTGCAGGCGCATCATACCGGGTTGTTTCGGGTGATGGCCGAACCCGACGCGCGCGCGATCAAACGGTTGCGTCACACCGCCAGCGCCTTCGGCCTGACCTGGCCCGACGCAGTGCCGCTCACGCAGTTCGAACGCACGCTCGATCCGACCGACCCGCGCCAGGCGGCGTTCATGCTGGCAATCCGGCGCGCCGGCATGGGCGCCTCCTATGTGCCGTATCGCGAGGGCGTGGTGCCGTGGCACGCCGCGATGGCCGCGACCTATGCCCATGCCACCGCACCGCTGCGCCGCCTCGCCGATCGCTATGTGGTCCGCGCCACGCTGGCGATCGCCAATGGCCAGGCCGTGCCCGATGTCGTGACCGAAGCATTCACGCGCCTGCCCCAGGTGATGGCGCGTGCCGACGCGCTGAGCGGGCGGATCGACCGCGCGGTGATCGACCTGGCCGAGACGGTCATGCTGCACGGCCAGGAAGGGCAGGTCTTCCCGGCGGTCGTGACCGATGTGACCGATCACGGAGCGCGCATGCAGTTGCGCGACTTGCCGGTGGTCGCCAATGTCAGCGCGCATAATGTGACGCCGGGCGATGCGCTGCGTGTCCGGCTCATGGCGGTCGACCGGGAACAGCGCACTTTGTCGTTCGAGCGGATCAATTAGAAGAGCCAGCGTGGGGATGGAACCACTCCCGTTCGTTTCGAGCGGATAGGGGTGGCTCAGCTCAGTTCGGAAATGCTCCAGTTGATGGTGCGGCGGGGTGACGCCGACCGGACACCTATTCGCGCGCATGATAGCGCAGCGCCTCACGGAATTCGGGCGATTCCCGGTTACTCACCCGAGCTGCCGCCTTGCGGAGTTCCTCCGCCCAGTTTGTCGCCTCCTCTGGCGGCGGCATGGGGCAGGCCCAGATTGCGGGGCGGCGGGCGCGCATCCAGTGCAGCGCGGCAGCGACATCGGCGCGGACTTCGCGCTTGTAGCGCACGATCACCGGCTCTTCGCCCCCGACCGGCGGATAGACGCGCACCGCCTCCTCCTCATAGCCGATCGCGCGCTCGTACAGCGCGCGCTCGACACGGTCGTCGGCCACTTCCTTACCGAGCTTGGTCGCTTCGGCGAACTCAGGGTAAGCGGCGCGCCAGCGAAAGATGGTGGTGCGCGAGACGCCGAACGCCGCGGCAAGCTCACGATCGGTCAGACCCTGGGCATAGAGGTCCCGCGCCTGGCGGACATAAGCCGGTTTGAAGGTCGAGGGACGGGTTTCCATGCTTGCCGCAATAACGGCGGTCGGGCGGCGTTTGAATCATGCCGGGCGACGGCGGCAATGGGAGATATGTTACACCGGATTGTACCATATCTCCCGTTGCGGCGCGTGCAGGGCATTCCACCGACGTTGCTGGATGTCGACGATGGACTGCATTGAGCAACACCGCCATTAAAATAACTTTAATTCAATGACTTAAATCACTCAAAAGCCCCGACGGCTCAGAACAACCGGGGCATCCGCAATGAAACACGACCATGCGTGCCGTCATGCTGAGCGACATCGATCCCGCGCCGTTGCGCGCATCACGGGCCACGCTTGTTTTCAACTCTTGCAACTGCGAGTTAATCGCATTAACGACGCGCGCCTCGGCAGGGTATCATTGCCTCAGTCGTCGCGAACGGGTTGCGCGCTTCACCCCCCAGATCTTGCCGGTCCGCTTCGCGGTACCCGGCCCGATTCTGGCGGCGGCGACAGCGCATGCGCCCGGCGCAACGCGGAAGGTGAAACGCGCCGGGAGATGATATTGAAAAGGGGAAAATGATGCGTCGTTCATTTCGCTTGCTGCTCGCGGGCTCTGCCTGGTTGTTCACGCCGGCACTGCTTCACGCACAGCAAACCCAGCCAGCGGACACCGCGCCGGATGGCGAAGTCAATGACGACATCGTCGTGACCGGCTATGGCCGCAGCGACCAGCCCACCACCGCCACGGGGCTACGCCTCACCCCGATCGAAACGCCACAGACGATCAGTGTCATCACCCGGCAGCAGATCGACGACCAGGCGCTGATATCGATCAACGACGCGCTCGATTTTGCCGTGGGCATTTCCAAGAAGGACATTGATCGCGGTCGCAGCGCGATTTCCTCGCGTGGCTTCGAAGTGCAGAATTTCCAGCTCGACGGCGCGCCGTTCGCCAACGGGAATGTCGGCTTTGGCGAAACCAGCACCGCGATCTACGAGCGCGTCGACCTGGTGCGCGGCGCGGCGGGCCTGATGCATGGGGCGGGCGATCCGTCGGCGGTCGTCAACCTGATCCGCAAACATGCCGATGCCAGTGAATTTGCCGGCTCTGTCAGCCTCGAAGCCGCGTCATGGAACCGCTTTGCCGTGACCGTGGATGGCCAGTCGCCGCTCAATGCCGCCGGAACCGTGCGTCTGCGCGCCGTCGTTCAGGCATCGCGGCAGGACGGCTTTGTCGATCGCGAAAAGAAGCAGAGCCTGGTCCTTTATACCGTGCTGGATGCCGACCTGGGCGACCGTACCAAATTGTCGGTCGGCGCCAGCTATCAACGCGACGACCGCGACGGGGTGATGTGGGCGCAGCTGCCCTATTGGTACACCGACGGGACGCGGACCAACTGGCCGCGATCCAAGACCACCGGCACCGACTGGGGGTTCTGGAATACCACCGAGATTTCGGCCTTCGCCACCCTGACGCGTGAACTGGGCGGGGAATGGAGTCTTCGCGGCGATGTCAGCTATCACAAGGGATTGGAAAATTCGAAGCTGTTGTGGCTCGACGGCACGCCCGACCGGGTCACCGGCGGCGGCATGGCCACCACAGGCTATTGGTTCAACGCCAATCCCGAACAATGGAATGGCAGCATTCAGGCCAACGGCCCGTTCTCGCTGCTGGGCGGCCATCATGATCTGGCCGTCGGCGCAATGGTGAACTACCTGAGCGACGGCTGGAGCAATCGCACGCCCATCGCCATCGATCCGATCGGCGACTTCAACCATTGGAACGGCGAGCTTGGCGATCCCGAATGGGCCCCGCGCTATTTGTCCAGCCAGGGCAATACCACCCAGGCCGCGCTATATGCCACGACGCGGATCAGCGTGCTTCGCGGGCTGAAGTTCATCGGGGGCGGGCGCCTGAGTTATTTCAAGCGCAACGAGGATGTGACCCGGGACAACCCCACCGCCTACAAGCTGAGCTATAAGGGCGTGCTCACGCCCTATGCCGGGCTGGTCTATGACATCACCGCCAACCTGTCCGCTTATGTGAGCTACACCAATATCTTCAAGCCGCAGGGCAATGTCCGCGACCGCAACGGCCGCTTGCTCGATCCGCTGGAAGGGAAGAATTACGAGGCGGGCCTGAAGGCGCTGCTGCTCGATGGCAAGCTCCTCGCAACCGCCGCCGTGTATCGTATCGAACAGGATAATCTGGCCGTTCCCGATGGGGACCTTAAGGTACCGGGCACCGCCAACCCGGCCTATCGCGGTGCGAATGGGACGGTCGCCAAGGGGTATGAACTGGAAGTCGTCGGCAAGGTGACGCCGCAATGGGACGTCAGCGTCGGCTGGAGCCAGTATAGCGCCAAGGATGCCGATGGCGTGGACGTGCTCAGCCATCAACCGCGCCGGGCGTTCAATTTCTCGACCAAATATGCCTTTACCGGGGTGCTCGACGGACTCGATCTTGGCGGCGCGCTCAAATGGGAAAGCCGGCCGCCGGTCACCGCCAAAATTCCCGACACCGCCGTGGTGGAGCCAATCGGCCAGCCTGCCTATGCCATCGTCAATATCATGGCGCGTTATGATCTGAGTAAACAGCTGTCGCTCCAGCTCAATGTCGACAATCTCTTCGACAAGGTTTTCTTCAGCGGCAACAGCTGGTTTCCCGGCTTCGTTTATGGCGAGCCAAGGAATGCACGGGTGACGTTGAAGTATAAATTCTGACCGACAGGCTCGATCCGGCTCAGCCGGGCACTGGTCGCGTCGCGCGAGCCGCCTTGCACGCGGCGCGCGCGGCGGTTGGTTGCGGCGGTCGGTTCACGTGGGTCAACCCGGTTCGAAACGGCTCCCGTCCATGGCCTTTGTCGGGGAGGTGCATGAAGAGGAGAGTCGCAATCCGCGGCGTATGATTCCCGTCTTCTACAGGCTGGCGACCACGCCCGGGCGCTCATTGTCCCAGATCATGCTGATCACCCGCCAGCCATTTTCGTCCTTGTAGAGCTGAATCGAATTGATGCCGCGCCGATCCAGATCCCCGGCATCGATTGCGCGCCGCGCCTCATAGATGCTCCAGACATGGGCGATATTGCCGAAGATGTTGATCTTCCGGGCGGTTTCGATCTCGTAAAAATCATTCTCGGCGAAAAAGGGCGCGGTATCGGCGGCATAGCCCTCACGATCCATGATCCGGATCGCCGGTTTGCCATCGTCGTCGATCCAGGTGCGCATCTGACGGCTGTCTTCATGGAAGGTCGCGCGCTGTCGCGACCAGTCGCGCGGGCCCGCCGGCCCGGAAACGGTGTCGTAAAGCACCTCGAGCACCTTGCCGATTTCGATCTCGTCGGTCGTCATCCGCGGACCTCTCCCCTGAATTCTCAAATGTCGAACCCATCGCGACAGCCTATATTACCCAGTGCCGGGCATCGCTCCATCACAAATCGCGACGCTCCAGCCGCCGCAGCAACGCCGCCAGATGATCGGCCACACCCTGCACCCGCTCGGCATCGGGCAAGTCGCCCCGCGCGCGGGGCGGCGTGGCGCTGACCTCGACCAGATTGATCGCTTCATTGGGATCGCGCGCCAGGTCGTACATCTCCCATTGCTGCGCTTCCTTGCCCGACGGGTCGAAATAGCGCGCCAGCTTATAGTCATGCGTGCGCACGCAGCGGATATTATTGGGCTGCCTGATCGACCCCGGCGTCAGGTCGACCGGGGGCTTGCCGCCCGCGCCGTGGCGCACCGCGTCGACCACTTTCTGATAGACCGCGAATTCCTCATAGCTGTGCTTCTCCTGCGCGGTGCGCGACGGCGGCAGCGGCGCGGTGATCTCGTCATCAGTGATGAACAGGACGCCTTCGCGTATCTCGCCATCGGGCTCGATGATCGGCATCGCGGCCCCGCCGTTCAATGCATTGGCGATGATCGCGGAGAGATCGACACCGGGCAGCGGCGGCACCGGGCGACTCTGCGCCAGTTCCGCGCTGGTCTGCCGGCGTTTCTCGTCATGGACCCCGGCAAGGCCGAGAATCGTCGGCAGCAGATCGATATGGCTGGTCAGCGCATCGAGCTGCGCCGGATCGGGTGCGATCACCCCGGCATCGGTCGAGCCCGTGGTCTGCGCGGTGACGGGGAATTTCACCACCACCGGCACGTGCAGCGCCTCCTGATACGCGGCGTGCCATTTCTCGATCATCATGCCGTGCGCGGTGCCGAATTCGCCATGATCGGCGAGAAAGATGACGATGGTGTTGTCGGCCTGGCCCGAGTCCTCGAGCGCGGTCAACACGGCATCGACATGCACATCGACCACCGCGTGCAGCCAGGCATAGAGCTGCAGGAACTGTTCGCAATTCGCATCGGGATCGTCGGACAGCTGGAACGGCAGGCAGCTTCGCAGCGACAGGTCGACCGCCGCGTCCATTGCATGGTCGCCGCCGGGATCGAGCCCCTTGCTCTCCGCAGCGCTGGCCAGGCCATTGACGATATTGAACCCGGCCTTGGCGGCAAGCGCCAGCCCGACCTTATAGGCCGCCTCATGCTGCGCGCTCGGCTTGTCGGCCAGGCTTTCATTCTGGGTCGGCGCGGCGCGCGCGCAATCCTGCGGGAAGCCTTGCGGGTTAAGCGGAATCGTGATGCTGCCGGCGACCGGCGCCGGCGTCTTGTCGACCTCCAGCGGCACGGTCAGCGGGCCGAAGATCGATTGCGTGCCGGACCGCGTATCGGCATCGGGCAGCGCCTGGGCGATCACGCCGGGATAGGTCGCGATGTCGTGCGGATTGGTGAAGGATGCGACCGCGAACCAGGGCGGGATGGCATTCTTGTCGGGGCCGGTCGTTGCCGGATCCTGCACCGCCATCGAGGCATAGGCGCGGTTGTAGTTGGAGGCGAGGCCCTGGCGGCGGATGAAGCTGCAGGCGCTGTCGGTGAAGCCGACATCGCGGTAGATGCCGAGATTATTGGCCTGCGACCCGTGCGGCTCGGGATAGGATTCCTCCCAATTGTCGAAGCCGTAGCGCTTCAGCGAATGTTCCGGCGGGTTGGAGACATGCCATTTGCCGAAATAATGCGTCGAATAGCCGACCGAGCGCAGCCAGGTGCCGAGCGTCGGAATGCCGTCGGCCTCGAGCCAGGGGAAGTTCGCCGAATCGCCATTCTTGAACAGGCCGTCGGTCTGGGTGACGCCGGTCCTGGTGCCATATTGCCCGGTATAGATCGTCGCCCGGCTCGGCGTGCAGGCGCTTGCCGCGATCGTGTGGTTGCGCAGCACCACGGCATTTTCGCGCAGCCGCAACAGGCCGGGGAAATATCTGGCGTAGCGGTTATGCTTCCCGATCTCGCCCTGGAAGCCAAGGATCTGCTTCAACTCCTCATCGAAGCCGCCCGTCGCGCCATAGGAGAAGCGCGGGAAGCGATACTGGTCGCAGGTGATCACCAGGATGTTGTGCGGTGGCGGTGTCTCGTTCGTGCTGCCCGTCGCCATGTTCTCGCCCCCTTTTCAGCCTCGCCCGGGCAGGAGGGTCGTGGATCAGTGCCGGGAAGGCAATGCGCCGCCATCGTCAACGCCGATGTTTTGAAACCATTGCGGTTGTTTCGACGCCGATTTCATCTGTCGTCGGGCCGGGACATGATGACGGCACATCGGCCCGTGATCGAAAATTCCTGAACTTTCAGGTCTTTACGATAGCTCAAATAGAACATATAAAGAACGAATGACCCAGATCGACATTCAGCAGAAGCTCGAAATCCTCGCCGATGCGGCGAAATATGACGCGTCCTGCGCGTCATCGGGTACGGTCAAGCGCAACGCGCGCGACGGCAAGGGGCTTGGGTCGACCGATGGCGGGATGGGCATCTGCCATGCCTATGCGCCCGACGGGCGCTGCATCAGCCTGCTCAAGATCCTGCTGACCAACAGCTGCATCTTCGACTGTCATTATTGCATCAACCGCAAGAGCAGCAATGTGCGCCGCGCACGCTTTACCGCCGACGAAGTCATCCGGCTCACCCTCGCCTTCTACCGGCGCAACTATATCGAAGGGCTGTTCCTGTCGTCGGGCATCATCCGCTCGTCCAACTACACGATGGAACAGATCGTCGCGGTCGCGCGGAGCTTGCGCGAGGATCATCATTTCCGCGGCTATATCCATTTGAAGACCATCCCCGACGCCGATCCCGAGCTGGTGCATCAGGCCGGGCTGCATGCCGACCGCGTGTCGATCAATGTCGAGTTGCCGACCGCGAGCGGGCTCAAACGGCTCGCGCCGGAGAAATCCGAGAGCCGGATCGAAGGCGCGATGACCGAGATGAAAGCGGCGATCATCGACACCGCCGATGCCACGCGGAAATACCGGTCGGCGCCGACATTCGCGCCGGCCGGGCAATCGACTCAGATGATCGTCGGGGCGGACGCCGCGACCGACGGCGACATCGTGCGCAAGGCGTCGACGCTCTACGACCGTTTCGGGCTCCGGCGGGTCTATTATTCGGCCTTCTCGCCGATTCCCGATGCCAGTGCGATCCTGCCGCTGCAGCGCCCGCCGCTGCTGCGCGAGCACCGGCTGTACCAGTCGGACTGGCTGATGCGCTTCTATGGCTATGACGCGAGCGAGGTCGTCGCGGCGACCGATGCCGCAACCGGCATGCTGCCGCTCGACATCGATCCCAAGCTGGCCTGGGCATTGAAGTTTCGCGGCGCCTTTCCGGTCGATGTGAACAAGGGGCCGCGCGAAATGCTGCTGCGCGTGCCCGGGCTCGGGACCAGGGCGGTCGATGCGATTCTCACCGCGCGGCGCTGGCGGCGGCTGCGGCTCGAGGATGTGGCGCGGCTGACCGTGTCGGTGGTGAAGGTGCGGCCCTTCCTGATCGCCGAGGGCTGGCGGCCCGGCGCGCTGACCGATCTGGCGGGGCTGAAGACCATTCTTGCGCCGAAGCCGAAACAGATGGAGCTTTTCACCTGATCAGGGCTGGAAAAAAGCCGCCAATGTCCCGCTTCCCCGAAATAGCTATTGACCATAAAATAGTTATCGCTAGATTTTTCACCAATGCCGGAACATGTCGGCACGGATGCGGAATCGGCAAGGCCAAAGGCTCCGGTTCGGTCCGAGAATGATCGTCATAGACGTGGGGCGAACCCGCGCATGACACTAGAGGAGCTGTACCATGAAACATATCCTGCCGTTCGCGGCGCTTGCGATCATTACATCGCCCGCGCTGGCCAAGACCGTCACCGTCGCGCCCGGACCCGATGCGCAATCGCGGCTGCAGGGGGCGCTGATCGAAGCGGCGCCCGGCGACGTGATCGAGATCGGCGCGGGGCGCTTCGACCTGACCGACGGCCTGTCGCTCGATGTGAACAAGGTCACGGTGCGGGGCGCCGGGCCGGACAAGACGGTGCTCAGCTTCAAGGGACAATTGGGCGCGGGCGAAGGCCTGCTCGTCACCTCCGACGATGTCGTGCTGCGTGGCTTCGCGGTCGAGGATTCGAAGGGCGACGGGATCAAGACCAAGGGTGCCGACCGCATCGTCTACAAGAATGTCCGCGTCGAATGGACGGGCGGGCCCAAGGAAACCAATGGCGCCTATGGCATCTATCCAGTCGAGAGCAGCGATGTGCTGATCGATTCGGTGGTGGTGAAAGGCGCGTCCGACGCGGGCATCTATGTCGGCCAGTCGAAGCGGATCATCGTGCGCAACTCGCGCGCCGAAGGGAATGTCGCGGGGATCGAGATCGAGAACAGCCGCAACGCCGATGTCTATGGCAATACCGCAACGCATAATACCGGCGGCATCCTGGTGTTCGACTTGCCCAATCTGCCGGTGATGGGCGGTGGCGATATTCGCGTGTTCAAGAATATGGTGGTCGAGAACGACACCCCCAATTTCGCGCCCAAAGGTAACATCGTCGCCACCGTGCCCACCGGCACCGGCGTGCTGGTGATGGCGAACGACAATGTCCATGTCTTCGACAACGACCTGTTGGGCAACGCCACGGCCAATGTGATGATCGTCAGCTATCGCAAGGCCTTTACCGACACGCGCTACAACCCGTTGCCGCGCGGAATCGCGGTCGGCGGCAACCGCCACGGCAAAGCCGGCTTCGCACCGCAACTGCCCGGCGGCGAGCAGCTCGCCAAGACGTTCGGTGGGTCGATCCCGCCGATATTGTGGGATGGAACGGGCGACACGGCCGGCCTGGCGGTCACCGACAAGGTCGCGGTGCTCAGCCTGGGTCTGGCGCTCGCCGCGCCGCCGGAGACGGCCAAGCCGGCCCCCGCCGACCTGTCCAGGGGCAAGGCCGGCGCTCAACCCGCCAAGGTCGTATTGCCCGCAGCCATGGAGGCAGCCGCGCGGTGACTCTCCGGCGCTGGTCCTGGTTTAGCGCTTCCCCGGCGAAAGCTGGGGTCCAGTCGCAATGCCCTGCAACTGGACCCCAACCTTCGCCGGGAACCCTGTTGGCGGCGATCGTCTCGGCAATCGGCGGCATGGTGATCCTGACCGCCGCCGTGTCGGACGCGCGCGGGGTGAACGATGCGGCCATCATCGCCGAGGGGTATCCGGCGACCTTGTCCGAGTTCCGCCTGTTCGCCGACACCGCGAACCGCACGCCGGCGGCGCGGGTGATGCCCTATACGCTGAACACTCCGCTCTTCTCCGACTATGCCGAGAAACAGCGCTATATCTATATTCCCGGCGGCAAGACCGCTGCCTATGATCCCGACAAGGTGATCGACCTGCCGGTCGGATCGGCGCTGATCAAGACCTTTGGCTATCAGCAATCGGGCAGGTTCAAGGCGCTCGAGACGCGCCTGCTGCTCCACCGCGCCAATGGCTGGGTGGCGCTTCCCTATGTGTGGAATGATGCGGGCACCGACGCGGTGCTGAAACGCGCCGGCACGCGCATCCCGGTGACCTTCACCGATCCGTCGGGTGTCGCGCGCACGATCAGCTATTCGGTGCCCAATCAGAACCAGTGCAAGGATTGTCACGCGCTGTCGGGCGTGATCACCCCGATCGGACCCAAGGTTCGCAATCTCAATGACGGCAAACAGCTCCAGGCGCTGCTCGCGGCGAAGATGCTCGACCGCCTCCCCGCCGACGCTCCGCGCCTCGCGCGCTGGGACGATCCCGCGGCCCCGCTTGCCGACCGCGCGCGTGCCTATCTCGAGACCAATTGCGCGCATTGCCACAACCCGAACGGCGCGGCGTCCAACTCGGGCCTGTATCTCGACTGGCACCGGGCCGACCTGAATGCGCGGGGTATCCTGAAGCACCCGGTCGCGGCGGGGCGCGGCAGCGGCAGCGGCGAATTCGATATCGATCCCGGCCATCCCGAACGCTCGATCCTGATCTTCCGCATGGAAAGCACCGATCCCGGCATCGCCATGCCCGAACTCGGGCGCGCAACAGTCCATGCCGAGGGGGTCGCGCTGCTCACCCGCTGGATCGCCGCGATGCCACCGGGCGACGCGCCGACCAGCATGGGGGTGAAAGCGACTCGCAACTGAAACAAGCACCGCCGCGATCGGTTCTCCTGCCAACCACAGGAGAGTTTGATGGCCGACGCCCGTATCTTTGCCGATCTCAAGGCTGACCATGACCGCCACCGCACGCTGCTTGCGCAGATCGGCGAGACCTCCGGCGCGAGCGAGGCGCGCGAGACATTGTTCGAGGCATTCCGGGTCGAAGTATCGGCCCATGCCGCGGCCGAGGAGGAGTCGCTCTATGCGACCATGCTCGGCAATCCCGCACTGCGCGACGACGCCCGTCATTCGGTGTCCGAGCATAAGGAGATCGACGATTATCTCGGCGAACTGGCCGAGATCGACATGGCCACCGGCGCATGGCTGACCAAGTTCAGGGAAATGCGCCATCGCTATGAGCATCACATCGACGAGGAGGAGGAAGAGATGTTTCCCGCCGCGGCCGAAGAGCTCAGCAGCGCGGAGGAGAAGCGGCTGGCCAAGGTCTTCGAGACGCGCAAGCCGAAGGAGCTGGCCCGCGCCGAAGCCTCGCCGCCGGGCAGCGACGAGCGCGACTGACGCGGCGGCGCGGCGGTGAGGACTGTGATCCTCGCGGAACCGGACGATGTCGAAGGCTGGCGCGACGCCGCGCGCGCATTGGCCGCCGACGCCGTTCCGCCCGAGCAGGTCATCTGGCAGCTCGGTGAGGCCGGCGGCGACCTCTTCGCCGGAACGACGGCGTTACCGCCCTCGCCGGTGCCTGCCGGCTTCTCCGTCCCGCGCGCCTTTATCGACCTGGCGCATGATGTGGTGCCGCACAGCGATCCTGCGCGTTTCGCCTTGCTCTACACGCTGCTCGTTCGGCTTCGCACCCAGCCGGGGCTGATCGAGGATCGCGCCGATCCGCTGATCCGCCGCCTTGATCATCTCGCCA
The DNA here is from genome assembly GCF_000803065.1 of Sphingomonas sp. ERG5. GTDB lineage: Bacteria > Pseudomonadota > Alphaproteobacteria > Sphingomonadales > Sphingomonadaceae > Sphingomonas. The sequence continues at coordinate 105,379 of NZ_JSXI01000067.1, read as the reverse complement.
CGCAGGTGCGGCGCGACATCCACAAGATGCGCGCCTTTCTGCGCTTCCGCGAAGTGCCGGGCGCGGAAGGGCCGCGCTTCGTCGCCTGGTTCGAGCCCGAGCATCACATCGTCCGCGCCAATGCCGCCTTCTTCATCGAGCGCTTCGCATCGATGCGCTGGTCGATCCTGACCCCCGCGCTGTCGATCCACTGGGACGGCAAGACGCTGGAGGAGGGGCCCGGCGCGATGAAGGGCGACGCGCCCGGCGGCGATCCGGTCGAGGATGTGTGGAAGACCTATTACGCCTCGATCTTCAATCCGGCACGCGTCAAGATCGGCGCGATGCTCAAGGAAATGCCCAGGAAATACTGGAAGAACATGCCCGAAACCGCGCTGGTTCCCGGCCTGATCGCAGCGGCGCAGGCGCGGGAGAGCGGCATGATCGAAACGGCGCGCGCCTGTACCCACGGCAATATCCGGGACGCGTGGGAAGCGCTGCGCGACGAAGCGGCGGATTGTATGCGCTGCCCATTGCACAAGGACGCGACGCAGGTCGTGTTCGGCGAAGGCCCGGTCGATGCCGCGCTGATGTTCGTCGGCGAGCAGCCGGGCGACCAGGAGGATCTGGCGGGCAAGCCGTTCGTGGGGCCGGCGGGCCAGATGTTCGACCGTGCACTGGCTGACGCGGGGATCGATCGGGCGAGCGTCTATGTCACCAATGCGGTCAAGCACTTCAAGTTCGAGCAACGCGGCAAAAGGCGCCTTCATGCCAGGCCCGGCGCGGGTGAGATCGAGGCATGCCGCTGGTGGATCGACCAGGAACGCCTGCTGATAAAGCCGCGCGTGACGGTCGCGCTGGGCGCGACGGCCGCGCGATCGCTGTTCGGGAAGACGATGACCATCAGCCATGTGCGCGGGCAGCAACTGGTTCTCCCCAGCGACGGCGGCGAGGCGTGGGTCACGGTTCACCCAAGCTATCTGCTGCGCCTGCCCGACGAGGCTATGAAGCAGGCGGAGTTTGCCCGCTTCGTCGAGGATTTGCGGAGGATCGCGGACCGGATCGGCGCCGGGAAATAGGGGCTTCCCTTTGCCGCCAACCTCCCCCATCGCATCTGCCCATGATCGAGCACATCCTGGGCATCCTCGCCACATTCACCATCTGGGTCATCTCCAGCGGCGGCTATCTCGGCATCGCGCTGTTGATGGCGATCGAATCGGCCTGCATCCCCTTGCCGTCCGAGATCATCATGCCGTTCGCCGGCTATCTCGTCTCGACCGGGCATTTCAACCTGTACCTGGCGGCGACCGCGGGGGCGATCGGCTGCAATATCGGATCGATCCCGGCCTATGAGCTGGGCAAGCGCGGCGGGCGTCCGGCGATCGAGCGCTGGGGCCGCTATGTCCTGATCGGCCCGGGTGAGCTTGATGCCGCGGATCGCTTCTTCGCGCGCTTCGGCAATTCGGCGGTGCTGATCGGCCGGCTGCTGCCGGTGATCCGCTCGTTCATCGCCTTCCCGGCCGGCGTGGCGAAGATGAAGCTGCTGCCGTTCCATGTGTACACCTTTGTCGGCTCCTGGCCGTGGTGCTTCGGGCTGGCCTGGCTCGGCATGGTGCTGGGCGAAAAATGGAACAGCGACCCACGCCTCAAGGCTGCGTTCCATAGCGCCGATGCGTTGATCGCCGTGGTGCTGGTGGGCGGCGCGGGCTTCTACATCTGGCACCGCATACGCGGCATGAAGCGCAAGCCTTAATCGGGCATGCGTGCGGCAAGTGCCCGGGTACGCGCGTCGCGGCCCGGCGCGCTCCGCGCCGCCAGCGCCTGATAGCGTGCGAGCGTCGCCGCATCGGCACGCTCGGGCGATCCCGCATCGAACGGCGGCGCGGGATCATATTCGAGGCTGAGCTGGACCAGCCGGGCATGATCCTCACCCCGAAGCGCGGCAGTGAGCGCCAGGCCGAAATCGATCCCCGCCGTCACCCCGCCTCCGGTCACGCGATTGCGGTCGAACACCACGCGCTCACGCACCGGGATCGCACCGAACGCGGCAAGGTGGTGATGCTGCGCCCAATGCGTGGTTGCGCGATAACCGCGCAACAGGCCCGCCGCGCCCAGCAGCAGGGATCCGGTGCACACGCTGGTCACCCAGGTCGCGCCGGCAGCGGCCGAGCGCACCCAGGCCATCGTCGCCGCATCCTCGCTCGCATCGGTCACGCCGAAGCCGCCCGGGATACAAAGAATGTCGGGCTGGACCGCGTCGTCGAACCTGACGGTCGGCAGTAGCGCAAACCCCGCATCGGTCGGCACCGGATCAAGCGTCGCGGCAACCAGGTCGATCGTCACATTGCCCAGCCGCGACAACACCTGTGCCGGACCGGTCAGATCGAGCTGCGTGACATTGGGGAAAAGCAGGAAAGCGACACGGATCGGGGAAAGCTCAGCCATGGGTCACTCCGTCACGAATGAAGTCTGCCCAGGCGAGCGGCATGGATCCGTCGCGCTTCCCCGTGGTGCTCCACGCTTCGCCAGTCACGCGACCGGCGCGAGACTATTCTGCTCATCCCTGTCGGACAAGCCCGCTGCGCGAAACAGGAACCACAGGATCGGCAGCGCGAGCGTGAGATAGAGCGCGAGACCAAAGCCGGTTCCCCACCGCCACCACTCGCTCGGCACAGTGCGGATCTGGCCGGCCAGGAAGCGCGTTATCACCGGATCGTAGAGCGGAAAGGGATAGCCGTGCGGCGCGGTGACCTCGGCGGCGGCGATGGCGAGATTGATCGCCATGCTCAGCCCCAGCAAACCGGCGATCAGACGCCGGGCCGTGCCGCCCCATGCCCGCCACAGCGGCGCAAGGCCAAGGGCGAGAAACCCCATCGCCGGAATCGAGTGGCGCGGCCCGGTCGAATAGCCGCCGTCCCAATAATAATAGGATGCGTTGTAAAGCAGCACGATGACGGTGACCGCCAGCGCAAGCCAGCCGAGATCGCGCGTCGCCGGCGCGCGGATCAGCCGGGCGAGACCGAACGGCGCGAGCAGCAGGACGGGCGCAACGAACACCAGCCCGCGATCGGGGCCGGCGAGCAGCTGCACCAGCACATCGAAATGCGGATAGGTCAGGCCGAACAGCCCCTGCTGCATCCCATCGAAGCCAACCACGCCCTGATAGCCGACCTTGAACGGCGTCGCGAAGGCGATCTCGTTATAGACCAGCATCGGCGTCAGCGCCGCCAGGCCGGCAAGCGCGGTCAGCGCAGCGAGCCGGAAGCGCAGCGGCCATGACAGGGAGCGCGTCCGCCAGATCGCCCAGAGGCCGACCGCGACGCCGGGCAGCACAGTCTGCAACTCGATCACGATCGCCCAGCCAAGCGCCGCGCCGAACATCAACGGGTAACGCCACCGGCCAAGCTCGCGCACGCCCGAGGTGCCGCGCCACACCGCCCAGGTCGCGATCAACAGCAACGCGCCGACCGGTGCATGACCGAAAATCGTCGTCGACCAGCCCCAGGCCGGCGTTGCCGTCGCATAGCCGAGCGCGGCGACCAGCCCGGCCTTCACGCTGCCAGTGACACCCGTCGCGAGGTCGAACAACAAGACGGCAGCAAAAGCGATCAGCACCGCGACCGTCGTCGCGACCGTCAGGCGCATGCGCAGTTTCAGGTAATTTTCGAACCGCGAACTTGCGAGATCGATCGGGTTCCGTCGCGCGCTATCCCCGGTCAGCCGATCGGCAATCCATACCGACGGCACCGCCATCAGCGTCATTCCCGGCGACTTGTCGGTATAATAATGGTCGCCGATCTTCGCCTTGTCGATCGTCAGGGCCTGGAACTCGTCAATCGTCGCATCGCCCTGTTCGACCAGCGAGATCGCCGCGAACAAGCGCGTGGAGTTGTTGGGATTGAACTCCTGCGACCCGAACCAGCTGCACGACAGCCAGACAAGCAGGAACAGCCCGATCGCGATCGCATGGGGGGCCCGGACGGGCGCGGCGCCGGTCATCAGGTCAGCCGAAGACCAGCACGCAGTCAATCATGTCCGATCCGAGCGATGGCGCTCGTGACGACGATCGGGCCCGCGCGTAGACTGCCATCATTTCCCCCAGCCATCAGGCGATCGCCGCGATCATCCCCGGTCGATCTCTAGCGGGGCAAAACCATCCCGCAACTCCCGATCAGGGCAGCGATGCCTGCACCTTCTCGTCCGCCGCCTTCTTGTCCTTGTTGATGCGTCGCGCCTGATTGGCCTGCTGCACGAAACAGCCGCTGCCGCCGCCCGGGCCGACATTGGTGCAGCTGCCGATGCCGCTTGCGCCGGCCTGGTCATTGGCCTGGGCGCGCACCGCCCAGCTCTGATTCTCGGGCGTGACTTCGAGTTCGCGCAACTCCTTGGGAATGCGGAACTGTTCCTGCGCGCTGCGCCGTTCGCACACCACGATCTCGTTGCCGTTCGGATCGGTCGGGCATTTCTGCGTGCCATAGATCACCAGGACGCCATTTTGCGGTGCGTTCTGCGCAAAGGCCGGCACCGCGGCGGCACCGCCGCCGGCGATGATCGTTGCGGCCAATGCCGCGCGGAGTGCGAATGTCATCAGTCTTGCTCCCGTCCGACGGGTGAACGCATCAGCGTCCCTTCCGTCTCCCAAATCACATCAATTCCGTTCGTCATATCCGCTTCGCCGTGGCGATCGCAACGCGACAGCCAAGGCGGATCACCGCACTCAGCAGCGGATAGGCGATCGCGGTCTCCGCCCCCGCGGCAAGCGCGGCTTCCTTGTGCTCGACCTCTTCGGCCTGAAAATCGGCCACCGCCGCCGACAAGACCGGATCGCTGTCACCCAGCTCGATCAGCTGGTCGGCATAATGCTTGTCGATCTCGGTCTCGACCGCCACGGTGCACGCCATTGCCGCCGCCGGCCCGATCGCCGCGGTCACGGCGCCGAGCGCGAAGCCGGCGACATTCCAGAACGGTTGCAACAAGGTCGGACGCACGCCGCGCTCCGCGATCATCCTGTCAAAAAAGGCGCGGTGTCGCTCCTCCTGATTGGCCATGCCGGCAATCGCGCGTGCGGCGGGCGAACGGTCGCCCATCACCGCCAGCTGCCCGGCATAGATACGCGTCGCGCCATATTCGCCCGCCTGATCCACCCGGATCATCGAGTCGGTCGCCCGCTTCGCGTCGCCGGGTTTCCAGCCGCTCATCTGCGTCGATCTTGGACCATCAGCCACAAGATGGTGACGGCACCACCAAGTGAAAAGATCGCATTGAAGCCGGCGAGCGAGATTCCGAACAGGCTCCACTGCGCCACGTCGCAGCGAATGATCGGCGCGCCCATGATCCGGGCAAGCATGTCCTGCGCCGAGCCGCCGGATCCGGTGATGTTCGAGGCGCACGCGGTGATCCCGTTCCACCAATGATATTCGACCCCGGCATGGAACACGCCGATCGCGCCGCTCGCGGCGATGGCCAGCGCGGCGAGCGCCACCAGCAAGCGGCGGGCCGGGGGTGGCACGAAGAAGCCGAAGCCGGCCAGCCCGATCGCGGTATAATGCGGCCAGCGCTGCCAATGGCACATCTCGCATGGAAACAAGCCGCCCCAATATTGCGAGAGCAGCGCGCCCGCCATGAGCGCGGCCGGCAGGAAAAAGGCGATTTCATGCGCGAGCTGGAAGCGGGTCCGGGCCATTACTTTGCCGATGCCGCCATTTTCGACGCGGCGCCAAGCCGGCCGAGCGTCTTCAGCGCATAATCGAGCTGGAAGTCCGTAACGCCCTTGGCCTTCAGCTGGTCGGGCGTCGAACTATAGCGCGGATCGTCCTTGGTATCCTCTTCGAGCACGGCATTGTCGGCCTTGACCTCGTTGATCAAATGGCGGCGCAGATCGGCCTCCCGGAAGACCGGCCGCGTCTTGAAATCGGGGTCGGAAATCTGCGGCACCTTGATATCGGGCTCGATCCCGCCCTCCTGCACCGAGCGCCCCGACGGCGTGTAGTAACGCGAGGTGGTCAGGCGCAGCGCCGAATTATTGCCGAGATCAAGCACGGTCTGCACCGACCCCTTGCCGAACGAACGAACGCCCATGATCAGGGCACGGTGATGATCCTGCAGCGCGCCGGCGACGATCTCCGATGCCGAAGCCGATCCCGAATTGATCAGCACGATCACCGGCAGGCCGCGCGAGGGATCGCCGCTCTTGGCATAGAAGCGCTCGATATCGCCCTTTTCACGGCCGCGTTCGGAGACGATCTCGCCATAGTTGAGGAAATTGTCGGCGACGTTGATCGCTTCGTCGCGCAGGCCCCCGCCATTGTCGCGCAGATCGACGATATAGCCGAGCGGCGGATGGCCGAGCGATTTCTCGATCCCCACCATCCCCGCCTTCACCGCGGCGCCGGTATTTTCGGAGAAAGTGTTGATGTTGAGGATGCCGATGCCGTTCTTGACTTCCCACTTCACCGGTTTCTGCACGATCTTTTCGCGCACCAGCGTCACTTCGATCGGCTTGTCGCGACCGGGACGGATCAGGGTCAGCGCAATCTTGCTGCCGGGTGCGCCGCGCATCTGGGTGATCGCCTCGTCGAGGGTCTGGCCGTAGATCAGCTTGCCGTCGATATGCGTGATGTAATCGCCCGACTTGATCCCGGCGCGATATCCCGGCGTATCCTCCTGCGGCGCGATGACCTTGACCGCGCCATCCTCCGACGTGACGGTCAGGCCGAGCCCGCCATAGCTGCCCATCGTCTGGATGCGCAGATTGTCGTAATCGAGCCCGGTCTCATACGCGCTGTGCGGGTCGAGCGCGGCCAGCATGCCGTCGATCGCGCCCTTGATCAGCGTCTTGTCGTCGACCTTGTCGACATAGGCGCCCTTCACCCGGTTGAAGACGTCCATGAACTGGTCGATCTCACGATAGGCATCGGTATCGACCTGCGCCATCGCGGCGGTCGTGGCGGGAACCACCGCCAGGACGATGGCGATCGCGGTTGCCTGAATGAAGGGACGAGCCATGAAATTTCCAAATCGGGAGAGCAGTTGCCGCAACTCTAGCGGTTAATTCGGCGCGATCAAAGCGCAGTAAGGATGAACCTGCGGTGAGCCCGCCCCGGCAATCCGTAAAAGAAGGGATGGTCGCATCGGCACGGGCAGGATTGAATCGGCGAGATCAATCGTTCCGACGCCACAGCACATTGGCGCAGGGCTGCCAGCACCCCAAATTCCCGCAGTTGCGGGAGTTGTTGCGGGAGTTTCCGGGGGAAAATGCTTTTTGAGCGTTCTGCGGGAGTCTGCGGGAAAAGCTGCGGGAGTTTTGATGGATCCGCACGGGAGTTTTTCCGCTGTGCTGCGGGAGTGAAGGGAAATGGCTGGAGTGGGGTCATGGTCGGCTCGGTTTCCGGTCTGCTGATTCAAATCGCCCGGCAAATGGGCTTTTACCGATGCGCGACATCCGCACCGGAGAACCGGCATGACGACCCCAGCGAGCGATTTGAATCACCGGCATGCCGCCGAATCCAGATCCTGCTCACCCGATCAACGGCGTCATGTCGACCGCACGCCCCTTGCGGCGCAGTTCGACCGTCACGCGCGGATCGTCGCCACGGGTGGCACGTCCGATCGGCGACCCCTGGCTGACGCTTTCGCCGACCCGCACCGACGCTGCGCCCAGCCCGGAAACCAGCGAGGTCCAGCCAGCGCCATGATCGAGGATGACGATCGTGCCATAACCACGAAAGGCACCGGCATAAGCGACCCGCCCCGCCGCGGGCGCCACCACGGTCGCTTCGGCCGCGGCGGCGATGGTCAGCCCGCGCGAGCGCACGCCGGCATCCGACAATTCACCCAGGCCAGTGACCATCTTGCCCACCACCGGCAAACGATAGGGTGGCGACGCGTGCGACCAGGACACGGTATCGACCGGCGAAGCGACTTCTCCTGGCCGCGGCGGGCGCGGCAGCGGGCCGGGAAGCGATTCGAGGCTCTCGCGCACCGCAGCCTGATTGCCGAGCTGGCCCATCAAATCGACGATATCGCGGGCACGCTCGCCGAGCGCGATGGCGCGATCCGATTCGAACAGGGCGTCGCGCCCGAACGAGCGCGACCGCAAGCGATGTTCGGCCTCGAGCCGGGTGAGCGCGAGACGCTGTTCCTCGAGCCGGGACCGGCTGTCGGCGAGAGCCCGGGTGGCGAGGGCGGCGCTGGCCTGGAGCTGGCGGGAGCGCGCGAGATCGGCCCGGACATCGGCGGTGCGGGCATGGATCACCGGCAAGGTGCTCGACAATACCGCGCGGACATGGACGATATCGCCGACCGACCCCGGCTGGACGATGCTGATCAACGCGGGACGGCGGGCCAGCGATTGCAGCGCCGCGACCAGCCGGACGACCGGCCCCTGGCGTTGCGCCAGCCGCACCCGCTGATCGGCAAGCTGGCGGCGAATGATTTCGATCCGCGCCTGCCCCGCCGCGATGTCGGCCTCGGCCTGCTGGATGCGCGCCGCGACGGCGGCTTCCTGCGCGCGTGCCTGGCGCGCCTGATCCTGTTCATGCGCGGCCTGCGCCTCAAGCCGGGCGGAGCGCTGCGCCGCCGCCTCGGACTGCGCCTTGGCCTCGGCCAGGCGGTGGCGCTGGTCCTGCGCGGGCAGTGATTGGGCGACCAGGCCGAATGCGCCCGCGCCCGCAATCAATCCCCATAGCTTCGTGCCCCCCCGCATGCCGCCTATCCTTCGCGGTGATAGGGATGGTTGGCAAGGATGCTGGTCGCCCGCCATAATTGTTCGGCGAGCATCGCGCGGGCGAGCATATGCGGCCAGGTCGCGCGGCCGAATGAGAACAGCAGATCGGCCTTTGCGCGATCGGCGTCGTCGAAACCATCCGCCGCGCCGATCATGAAGCGCGTTTCACGCACGCCATCGTCGCGCCAGCGTCCGAGCTTCTCGGCGAAAACGCGTGAGGGCAACACCTCGCCGGTCTCGTCAAGCATGACGATGCGGGTTTGCGATTCGACCACCGGCAATTTGCCACCGGTATCGGGTAGCTCGGTGACCTTGGTCGGCCAGGACAATCGCTTCAGATAGCGCGCGACCAGTTCCGCCTCGGGGCTTTTCCCGATGCGACCCCGTGCGACGATATGGAGCAGCAAGGCCTAGAGTCCGTTTGGAAATGCGCTTTCAGCGCATTTCCAAAAGCTCTTAATCGTCGGAATCGGCGTCGAGCGCCGGCGCAGTCGGCACCGGCGGTGCGTCGCCGAACGCCCACATCCGCTCAAGATTGTAGAAGCTGCGCACTTCGGGGCGGAACAGATGGACGATCACATCGCCGGCATCGATCAGCACCCAGTCTGCGGTCGGCAGCCCTTCGATCCGCGTCGTGCGGCCGAGTTCGCCCTTGATCTTCTCGGCGAGCTTCGACGCCATCGAGGCGACCTGACGCGTCGACCGGCCGCTCGCGATCACCATATGATCGGCGATCGACGATTTGCCGGCGAGCGGGATGGAGATCGTGTCGACCGCCTGATCGTCGTCGAGCGAAGCCAGGACCAGCTTGTGCAGCGCCTCGACCTCTTCCGGGTCGGTCGCGCGAATGACGGGTGAAGTTGAAGCCAAAACGATTCCTATGATGAGCGTGTTGATCCGGATTGCGGCAAGAAACGCCGTTGCCAGGCGGGATCGGTCTTGCGCAGGCCGGTCGCCGAGGTGGGGTCAGGGCGGAATCGCAACAGCACGAGTGCCGGCATTCTCCACGTCGTCCAGCTCTTTGCCTGGTATGCGGGCCGGATGAAGCGCCGCAACCAACCCATCGCGGGAGCCGCGCGGGCAGCATGCTCATACCCCGGACGGGCAATGACCGCAATCGGAACCTCACGCGCAATGCCGCGCCAGTCGCGCCACTGATCGAATTGCGCGAGATTGTCCCCGCCCATCAGCCAGATGAAGCGCTTTTTGGGGTAAAGCCGGACCAGTTTGTAGAGCGTATCGGCAGTATAGCGGGTGCCGAGCCGCAGCTCGATATCGGTCGGCCGGATCGGCGCATGCCGCGCCATCGCCCGCGCCGAAGCCAGGCGGACAGCGAATGGCGCCATGTCGCGCGCCGCATCCTTCAGCGGATTGCCCGGCGAGACGAGCCACCACACTTCGTCGAGCCCGAGCGCGTCGAGCGCGGCGAGGCTGATCGCGCGATGCCCGCGATGCGCCGGATTGAAGGAACCGCCGAGCAGGCCGATGCGGGTCATAGTTCGCCCTCGATTTCGCCCAGCCAATCCTCCCTGGCGTGCCTGATGCGAACAATCTCGATTTCCGTGTCGATGATGCGATAGATCAGCAGATAAGGCGTCGTCCGCACGCCGAGCACATGAAACCGTTCCTCGATCGCGCGACCGATACGGGGATAATCCCGCAGCCGTTCGGCGGTCGCACGGATGGCCCGCAAGATCCGGCCAGCAGCGGCGCCATCAAGTGGCGCGAGATAGCGGTCAATGCCTTTCAGGTCATCCAGCGATGACGGCGACCAGATCAGTCGCGGCATCGCGCCTCATGTTTCGCGATCATCGCATCGAGTTCACTCATCACGACATCGTGTGGAATGCCTTCACCGCGATCAAGCTCGTCTATTCCTTGCTGCACGAAATCCAGGAACGCCTGTTCGCGCCGGGCAGCCTCACCCACGACGCGGGCAATGAACCATGAACGGCTTTGCCCACGCGCTTCGACGATGCGATCGACCAGTTCGACGGTCTCGGCATCAAGGCGGGTGGTGACGACTGAAGTCTTGCCCATGTATTCAATGTATACATTCGATACAGCAGATCAACCCCGCACCTGTCCCGTGCCCCGCACGACCCATTTATAGGTGGTCAGCCCTTCGAGGGCGACGGGGCCGCGCGCGTGCAGGCGGCCGGTGGCGATGCCGATTTCCGCGCCCAGGCCGAATTCGCCGCCATCGGCGAACTGCGTCGAGGCATTCCACAGCACGATCGCCGAATCGACACCGGCGATGAAACGGTCGGCCACGGCTTCGTCCGCCGTGACGATCGCATCGGTATGATGCGACCCATGCGCGGCGATATGCGCCATCGCGCCATCAAGGCCATCGACGATCGCGACCGACGCGATCGCGTCGAGATATTCAGTGTCCCAATCGGCCGCATCGGCGACGGCGACCGACGCATCGAGCGCGCGGATCGCCGAATCGCCGCGCACTTCGCATCCCGCCGCCGCAAGCGCCGTCGTCAGGCCAATGGCATCGGGATAGTCGCGGTCGATCAGCAGCGTCTCCATCGCGCCGCAAATGCCGGTGCGGCGCATCTTGGCATCGACCACGATACGCGCCGCCATTGTCGGGTCGGCGGCGGCATGGACGAAGACATGGTTGATGCCGTCGAGATGCGCGAGCACCGGCACGCGCGCTTCGGCCTGGACGCGTGCGACCAGGCTCTTGCCGCCACGCGGCACGACCAGGTCGATCACCCCTTCGGCCGTGAGCATCGCCCCAACCGCGGCACGGTCGGTGGTCGGCACGAGTTGCGCGATGTCGGCGGGCAAGCCGGCTTCGTCCAGGCCGGCCACGAACGCGGCATGGATCGCCCGATTGCTGTGCGCGGCTTCCGATCCGCCGCGCAGGATGACGGCATTACCCGCCTTGACGCAGAGCGCCGCCGCATCGGCGGTGACGTTGGGCCGGCTTTCATAGATGATGCCAATGACGCCGATCGGCACGCGCACGCGGCGCAGCACCAGGCCATTGGGCCGCCGGCTTTCATCGATCAGCGCACCGACCGGATCGCGCAACGCAGCGATCGCCGCCACGCCGTCGGCCATCGCTTCGATTCTGGCTTCGTCGAGCATCAGCCGGTCGAGCATGGCGTCCGACAGGCCAATCTCGCGGCCATGCGCCATGTCGCGCGCATTTGCGGCGAGAATCTCCGCCGTCGCGACGCGCAACCGGTCCGCCGCCGCGTCGAGTGCACGCGCCTTGGTCGCGCTTGGCAAAGCCGCGACCGTGCGCGCGGCGCTACGGGCGCGAACGCCCATATCGGCGATCAGCGAGACGGGATCGAACTCAAGCGCGGTGCTAGCCATGATCCTGTCGCTATCACGACCACCGCGCAGGGCCAAACCCCTATCGCCTTTCTCCGGCATGATGCTATTCGAAGCGGCGATGACGGGGGAAATCGAAGCAGTCGGCGACATCGCCACGGGTGCCCTGATCGGGCACGCCATCGCACCGGGAAGCACCGGAACGCATGACGGCGCGGGCCATGGCCCGTGCCTCAATTGCGGGACCGCGCTGATCGGCGATCATTGCCATCATTGCGGGCAGAACGCGCATGTGCACCGCAATCTTCACTCGCTGTTCCACGACCTGCTGCACGGCGTGTTCCATTTCGAGGGCAAGATCTGGCGCACCCTGCCGATGCTGTTCATGCGGCCCGGAGCGCTCACCCGCCGTTATATCGCGGGCGAGCGGATGCGCTTCGTCTCGCCGCTGGCGCTGTTCCTGTTCTCGGTGTTCCTGATGGTCGCGACCTTCGGGATGGTCGGCGGCCCGTTCGGCCATGGCACGACGGTGGCGCATAATGGCAAGAGCGGCATCGCCGAACTGTCCGCGGAAATCGACAAGGAGAAGAAGCGCGAGGCGCGGCTGGTCAAACAGCGGGACGCGGCGGTCGCGCGCGGCGGCGATACCGAGCGGATCGACGAACGCCTTGAGGATGTGCGCGGCGACATCAAGGGCCTGACCATGGCCCATGGCATCACCGAGGGTAAACTGCCCGAACCGGTGACGATCCAATTGGCCCAGACGGGCAATGGATGGCTCGACACGCGCGTCCAGAAGGTGGGCAAGGAACCGGGACTCTTCTTCTACAAGCTGCAATCGAACGCCTATAAGTTCAGCTGGGCGCTGATCCCGATCTCCTTGCCGTTCATCTGGCTGTTGTTCGCGTTCCGCCGCGATGTCGGGCCGTACGACCATGCGATCTTCGCGATCTATTCATTGTCGGCGATGACGCTGGGCGTGGTCGGCCTGAGCATCGGCAGCGCGCTGGGACTGCCGACGGCGATCATCGTCCTGGTGTTCCTGTTCGGCCCGCCATTCCACATGTATAAGCAGCTAAAGGGCGCCTATGGCCTGACCCGGTTCAGCGCATTGTGGCGGACATGTGCGCTGGTCGTCTCCGCTTATGTCGCGGCCCTCCTGTTCTTCATGGCGATCGCCAGCACGTCCGCGGTCTGACGCGCGGCGTCGAGCGGGGCCACCCCGCCCCGAGCCTTGCACCGACAGGCATGACGGGCCTGTCATGCGACGGATCCGAATCAGGATGTTGACGCCCCGGATCAGGTCCGGGGCCGGGCACGATCCGCGCCGCCCACCTGACCACGAAAAACCCCTTCCCGGCCCGAGCCGGAAAGGGGTCATTCGTCATCGCGATACGACAAGGTCGTATCCGGGTGGTATCAGCAGGATCGCCTCAGGCGCCGACCGGGCTCGGGGTGCCGAACGGTCCCTTGGGGCGCCGCGTCTTGGGGATCGACGTGCCGCCCACCGGCACCGAAGGCGCCTTGGGGCCGCTGTCGCGGTCGATCTGATTGCCAGCGACCAATGCCTTGATCTCCTCACCGGTCAGCGTCTCGAATTCGAGCAGCGCGCCGGCAATGGCGTGGAGCTGATCGACATGCTTGGTGATCAGCTCGGTCGCACGCTTGTGCCCGCCCTCGACCAGGCGGCGGATTTCGCCGTCGATCGCCAGCGCCGTCTCGTTCGACATATTGTGCCGCTGAGTCTGCGAATAGCCAAGGAAGGTCTCGCCCTGCTGCTCCTCATATTGGAGCGGGCCGATCGTTTCCGACATGCCCCATTGCGTGACCATCGCGCGGGCGAGCTTGGTCGCCTGCTTGATGTCGCTTGATGCGCCCGACGACACCTTGTCGTGCCCGAAAATCACTTCCTCGGCGACGCGGCCACCCATGACCGACGCCAGATCGGCGTACATCTTGTCGCGATGATAGGAGTAATTGTCGCGCTCGGGCATCGACACGACCATGCCCAGCGCACCACCGCGCGGGATGATCGTCGCCTTGTGGATCGGATCCGACGCCAGCTCATGCACGCGGACGAGCGCGTGGCCGGCCTCATGATAGGCGGTCATGCGCTTTTCATCCGGGGTCATGACGAGCGATTTCCACTCGGTGCCCATGATCACGCGGTCCTTGGCGATCTCGAACTGCGCCATCGCGACGAGGCGCTTGCCAAGCCGCGCGGCCATCAGCGCCGCTTCATTGACCAGATTGGCGAGATCGGCGCCGGACATGCCCGGCGTGCCGCGCGCGAGGGTGCGCGCATCGACGTCGGGCGCGAGCGGCACCTTCTTCATATGCACTTCGAGAATCTTCACCCGACCTTCGATATCGGGCAGCGGCACCGTCACGCGGCGGTCGAAGCGGCCCGGACGCAGCAAGGCGGGGTCAAGCACGTCGGGACGGTTGGTCGCCGCGACGATGATGATGCCCTCGCTCGCCTCGAAGCCGTCCATTTCGACCAGCAGCTGGTTGAGCGTCTGTTCGCGTTCGTCATTGCCATTGCCGAGGCCCGCGCCGCGATGACGGCCGACCGCGTCGATTTCGTCGATGAAGACGATGCATGGCGCCGATTTCTTGGCTTGTTCGAACATGTCGCGCACGCGGCTCGCGCCGACGCCGACGAACATTTCGACAAAGTCCGAACCGGAAATGGTGAAGAAGGGCACGCCCGCCTCACCCGCGATGGCGCGGGCGAGCAGCGTCTTGCCGGTGCCGGGCGAGCCGACCAGCAGCGCGCCCTTGGGAATCTTGCCGCCGAGGCGGGCGAATTTGGTCGGGTCCTTGAGGAACTCGACGATCTCCTGCAATTCCTCGCGCGCTTCGTCGATGCCGGCGACGTCGTCGAAGGTCACGCGGCCTTCCTTCTGCGTCAGCATCTTCGCACGCGATTTGCCGAAGCCCATCGCGCCCGAGCCGCTATTCTTCTGCATCTGGCGCAGCACGAAAAAGGCAATGCCCAGGAACAGCAGGAACGGCAGCGACTGGATCAGGATGACCTGCCAGATCGCCGGGCCTTCCTCAGGCTTGGCGGTGATGATGATGTTCTTGGCGCGCAGCTTTTCGGTCAGCTGCGGATCGGCCATCGCATAAGTGCGGAAGCGCGTGTCGTCGCGCAGCGTGCCGGAAATCACGTCGCCCGCGACATTGACTTCCTTCACCGTGCCTTCCTGGACCTTGTCGAGGAAGGTCGAATACGCGATCGCTCCGCCCACCGCCGGGGTGGTACGGCCGTCGATCAGCGTCACGAACAGCGCCAGCGCAACAAGGATGCCAACCCAGACGAGCAAGCTCTTCATCCAGGGGTTGGGACCGCCGCTGTCGGGGCCAGGCTGTTTTTCGTTATCGTTCATCGCTGCGCATACCTTTCGAGATCACAAGATAGGCGATGCGAGGTTAATGGCAATGGAACAGACGCAGGAGTCGGGTTTATCAGTGCGTTCGGCGCGGCGGAGCCACGCGAAATTGCCAGATTCCGCCCTTGGCCGAGGCCAGAACGCCCCCTTGAGTCGCCGATTTTCCGGCGTCGAGCGCATCGAGCAGCGCCTCGATATTGGTCGCAGGCGACCATTTCGGCGCGGAAATACCCATTTCGGCCCGCGCTTTGGCGATGGCGATTCGCGCAAGACGGCGACGGACCTCGCGCGGCAGGGCGGTGACATCAATCCGCAGCGTTTCGGCGTCACCGGGCAAAGCGCGGCTCACCCATAGCCATTGTTCAAGCGCGCGCAGATCATGATCGGCCTCGGCGAGATAGCCCGCGGAAAGCGCGATCTGGCCGGCATCGAGCCACGGCGCCTCGCGCAGCAAGGTGCGAAAGCGCGTCCGGTCGAATCGCGCATTGGCATTGCTCGGATCGTCGACAAAAGGCAGCGACCAGGTTTCGGCGACGCGCCGCAGATCGGCACGGCGCCAGCCGAGAAAAGGGCGGACCAGCATGAGGCCCCGTTCCGGATCGGCACCGACGCGCTGAGCCGGGCGGATCGCCGCAAGCCCCGACAGGCCTGACCCGCGCGCGGCGCGCATCAGAAAGGTTTCCGCCTGATCATCGGCATGATGCGCAGTGGCGAGCAGTGTCGCACCGGCCCCGGTCGCCCAGCCGCGAAGCGCAAGATAGCGTGCGTCGCGCGCAGCGGCCTGGATATTGGCGGGGCCGATTGCGGTGGCGAGAGTCAGAACGGCATGCGGCACGTCCTGCGTGGCGCAATAGGCGGCGACCATCGCCGCCTCCGCCGCCCCCTCGGGCCTGAGGCCGTGATCGACCGTCGCGGCGATCACCTGTCCCGGAAAGGCCGTCGCGAGCAATGCCAGCATCGCCATGCTGTCCGGGCCGCCGGACACGGCCAGCGCCAGCCGGTCATCCGGCTGGACCGGCCGCCGCAGGGCCGCCGCCAGATCGCACGCAGCGCGCGCGATCCGTTCGGCCGCCAACGTCACCTCATTTGCATTTGGAGGTGACACGACCGCGCGCGACATCGGCCTTCATCTGCGGCGAGAGCTTGTCGGGATAGACATCCTCGAGCTCGTCATAGACCTTGCACACCTCGGCCGCCGGCTTGTTGAGCTTCACCAGCGCCTGGGCGAGGTAGAACAGGCTCTCATGCGCGCGGTCGCCCTTCGGCATCTTGCGGTAATTGTCGTAGAAGGCGAGGATCGCGAGGTTCGGCTTGCCGCCATCGAGCAGCGCCCGGCCAAGCATGTTCTGCGCACGGCTGATGCGGCGATGCTGCGGATAATCCTTGACCAGCGTTTTGAACTGCACCTCGGCCTCGGGGTAGAGCTTCGCCTCCCACAGTCGGTAGCCGTAATTATACAGGTCCTCGCCGGCATCTTCGGTGGCGGGCTTTTCGATTGCCGCAACGCGCTCGGCGCGGGCCGGATCCTTGGCGGCGGCCGGCGTCGGCGCGGTGGTCGGTGTGACCGGCCTGGTCGCCCCCGGCCTGGTCGCAGGCGGCTTCGGCGTGACGGCCGCGACCGGCGGCGTATCGATCGCCGTCGTATCGGCCGGGGCGGCGGTGCCCTCCAGCGCCTTCAGTCGCGCGTCAGTGGCGCGCTTATAGGCGGCAAAACCCTCATCGAGCTGGCGGCCCTTGAACTGGAGCTGTTCGATCTGGCCGGTCAGCCCGCTCAATTGCGATTCGAGCGCATCGACCCGCGCGGTCAGGTCGCTGAGCGGACTACCCGATGGCGCGCCGGTGGACGGCGTCGAATAGTCGTTCGGCGCGATGTCGGGCTGGATCAGCTGATTGTTGCCCTGCGGCGGAAAAACCTTGCGCTGAACCGCGCGCATCTGTCCCTCGAGCCGCTCGACACGGTTCTCGACCGCCGATTGCGCGAGGGCGGTGCCCGGGATCACCGCGACCCCGATCAGTAAAATAGCCGTCGTCAAATAGTTACGCATGACACCCCCCGGTGCAGTGAATGGGGCGGTATAGCTGACATCTTCATCCTGTCGCCAGCCTTAAGGAGCAGTCGCCGGCGATGCCGCCGGCGCAGGAGAGGTGGCGAGCGGCTCGATCGGCGTCGCGGGCGTGGTCGTCGTCGGCGGCGGCGTCGGGCGCCTCTCGGCATTTCGCCGCGATGAGCTTGTCGACGATCCATTGCCATTTTGGGGCCCGTTGCCACTTTGCGGCCCGTTACCGCTTTGCGGCCCGTTACCGCTTTGCAGCATTGCCGTGGGCGGCGTGGGCACCGACACGCCATTGACCCGCGCATTGAGCACCGCGGCGCTGACCCCGACATCCTTGATCGCCACCCGGCCATCGCCGAGCGGCGGCAGCTGCGATCCGTTGAGCAGCACCTGCACCTTGTCGGGCCGGCCGATATTGATCATCGGGCCATTCGCGTCGGCCGGCACGTCATAACGGTCGCCTGCCTTCATCGTGCTTTCGAACAGCGTCTTCTTGTTCGCATCATAAACGCGCAGCCACACCTCATCGGTGGCGACCAGCGTGACCTGGCCGCCGGCCGGCGCAACCGGTGTTGGCGCCGGTGCGGCCACCGGGGCGGGCGCGATCTGGTTTTCAGCGACCGGCGCGACCGATGTCGGGTCCTCGCCACGGAACAGGGTCGTCCCGTACCACAGGCCGACCGCGACGATCAGCAACAGCGTCACCACCACCGAAACGATCACGACGCCGCTGGTCGGATTGCGCGACGGATCGTTGATCTCATAGGCCTCATATTCGGTACGCCGCACGCCTTCCTCGTTCTGGCTGCGCACTTCGCGCGCGATCGCGACTTCGTCGAGGCCGACCGCGCGCGCATAGGCCTTGGCGAAACCGACCGAATAGGTGACCGATGGCAGCGCCGCGAAATTGCCCGTTTCGATCGCTTCGAGCTGGCGGATCGGAATGCGCGTCCGCGAGGCGATCTCGGCCAGCGACAGGCCTTGCCCTTCACGCGCGTCGCGCAACCTTTCCCCCGCCGTCTTGGGGAAAAGTGTGGCTTCCTCGCCGGGTTCGACGTCGGTCATGATTGTCTCCGGCAGGAAGGTGCGGCCCGATGTTTTTTCCTGCGATTGCGGACGTGTCTCACAAAGGGTCGCGATGGTGTCAACGCCCTCCCTACCCGATCCGTCACACAATCATGCCAGTTCGACGCCGCTTTCCACCGCCCAGGCGTTCAACGCGCCGCGCATGTCGCGCGGCGGCGCCGCCAGAAGCAGCTTCATGTGCGCCATCAATGCCGCCCGGTCGAGCGAGCGGACCATCGCCTTGATCGGTCCGACTGCGGCGGGCGTGATCGACAGCCGGTCGATGCCGAGCCCGATCAGCGCCATCGCCTCGAGCGGCCGCCCCCCCATTTCGCCACACACGCCGAGCGGTACGCCGGCCGCGGTCGTCGGTGGGACAAGCCGGGCAAGGAAGCGCAGAATCGCCGGGCTGAGCCAGTCGTAACGCTCGGCCAGCTTCGGATTGGCGCGGTCGGCGGCGAACAGGAACTGAGTCAGGTCATTGGTGCCGACCGAGAGGAAATCGAGCTTGGGCAGCAGGATGTCGAGCTGCTCGGCCAACGCCGGCACTTCGAGCATGGTGCCGTAATTGATTTCGTTGGGCAGCTTGCGGCCCCGCTGCACGAACCAGTCGCGCTGCACCTCGAACAAGGCGCGCGCCTGTTCATATTCCCAGGGTTCGGACACCATCGGGAACATGACGTTGAGCGTGCGCCCCGCCGCCGCCTCGAGCAACGCGCGCGCCTGGACCTTCATCAGCCCGTCGCGTTCGAGCGCGAGCCGGAGCGCGCGCCAGCCCATCGCCGGATTCTCCTCCTCGGCATCGTCCTGAGTCAGATAGGGCAGCGCCTTGTCGCCGCCGATATCGACGGTGCGGAAGATCACCGGCCGGTCGCCCGCCGCATCGAGCACTTCGCGGTACAGTCGCTGCTGCCGTTCGCGTTGCGGGAGCGTGGCGGAGACGAGGAACTGGAATTCGGTGCGGAACAGCCCGATGCCGTCGGCACCGGTCATGTCGAGCGCCGCGACATCGTCGCGCAGGCCGGCATTGACCATCACCGTCACACGGTGACCATCCGTGGTGATCGGCAATTCGGACTTCAGCGCGGCGAACACCGCACGGCGCTTCTGGCGCAGCTGCAGCTTCGCCTCGAACGCTTCCTCCATCGCCGGCGAGGGACGCGCAAAGACATTCGACGCGGTCGAATCGAGCAGCAGCATATCGCCCTCGGCGATCGAGCGGCGCACGCCCTTGACCCGGCCAAGCACCGGCACGCCCATCGCCCGCGCGACGATGGTGACATGCGCGGTCAGCGACCCTTCCTCGAGCACCACGCCCTTCAGGCGGCGGCGGTCATATTCGAGCAGTTCGGCCGGCCCGAGATTGCGCGCGATCAGGATCGTGTCCTGCCTGAGCCCGCCTTGCGCGGCGGTGCCCATCTGGCCCGAGACGATGCGCAGCAGCCGGTTCGACAGATCCTCCAGATCATGCATGCGATCGGCAAGCAGCGGATCGTCGATCTGACGCATGCGCTGGCGGGTGCGCTGCTGCACACGCTCAATCGCCGCCTCGGCGGTCAGGCCGGAATCGATCGCTTCATTGATGCGGCGGCTCCAGCCCTCGTCATAGGCGAACATCTTGTAGGTCTGCAGCACTTCGTCATGTTCGCCGCCGACGCCGAATTCGGCCTGGCTGGCGATGCGCTCGATCTGCTCGCGCATCTTGTCGAACGCGGCATAGACCCGGTGTCGCTCGGCATCGATATCCTCGGCGACGGTATGCTCGATGGTGATGCGCGGTTGGTGGAACACGGCATAGCCGCTGCCCATACCCTCGACGAGCTTGAGCCCGTCGATGCGCATCGCCGCCGTGGTTTGCGGCCGCAAGGTCGCCGCGCCGGCGGTATCGACCAGATCGGCATTGGCGATCAGCTCGCTCAGCACCATCGCGACGGTCTGCAGCGCCTCGATCTCGACATCGTCATATTTGTGCGGATCGGCATGCTGGACGCACAGCACGCCAACCGACCGTTCGCGGCGAATGATCGGCACGCCGGCAAAGCTGTGGAATTTTTCCTCGCCCGTTTCGGGCTTGTAGGCGAAATCGGGATGGCTCGCGGCCTCATCGAGGTTGAGCGTCTCGACCTGCTCGGCGATCGTGCCGACCAGCCCCTCGCCCAGCGCGAGCTTGGTGACATGCACCGCCTCCTGCGCCAGGCCGCGCGTGGCATAGAGTTCGAGCACGCCGTCACGCAGCAGATAGATCGAGCAGACCTCGCTCGACATAGCTTCGCCGACGATCCCGACCACCGAATTGAGCTTCGCCTGCGCCGCCGTGCGCGACGCCATCACATCGTGCAGTCTGACCAGGATTTCGCGGGCGGAGTTGGCGGCGGTCGGCATCCTCACTGCGCTATCAGATTGTTGCGCGGGGAGCCATCACGCAGGCGCGCGATCTTGCCGAAATCTACAGCAGGATTCGGCCCTCCATCACGACGATGCCCGAGCCGGATAATTCGGGCTGTTCCCCGACTTGGATGGACAAGAGGCTGCGGCGTCCCAGGCGCGTCCCCTGCTCGACCAGTAGCGACGTTCCGCGCAACAGACGCTCCGCGAACAGATAGGCCGCCAATGGACCGGCCGCCGTGCCGGTCGCGGCGTCTTCCCACAGGCCGACCGTCGGATTGAAGAAGCGCGCATAGGCATCCGCGCCGGAGTCCGCGTCGAACCAATAGACATAACAGCCCTCCGCCTGCGCCCCTTCGAGCAAGCTCAGCAGCGCCGGCACATTCGGCTCGGCGCGATCGACCGCCGCTTTGTCACGGACCCGAACCAACAGATGGGCCGCGCCGGTATCGCCCACCCGGGGCGCCGGATCGAAAAGAAAATCCCCGGCCGCCAGACCAAGCGCCGCCGCCAGGCCGCTGGTATCGCTCAGAGCCGGCAACAGCCGGAGCGGCTTCTGCCGCATGCGGCCATGGACCTGCCCGTCACGGCGTTCGAGAACGACCGGCAGAACCGCGTCCCCAATTTCCTGTTGAAAGGTGGTCGCCGAATCCAGCGGACCAAGCGCATCGCCTCGCGCCAGCCACAGCCACGCGCCAAGGGCGTTATGGCCCGCGCCGAAGACCTCGGCGCCCGCCGCGGTGAACGAGCGGAGCTTCCGGTCCGCTTTCGCGCTGTTCATGATGAAGGTCGTTTCAGCCTGGTTGAACTCGCGCGCGATCGCGCGAAGCACATCATCCGAAAGCTGTTCGCCGCCTTCGACGACGGCCAGCGGATTACCCTCCAAGGGCGCATCGGCAAAAACATCGACCATCCCGAACACCAGTCCACCCATAACGATACTCCAAATGATGATGAAAATTCATCTCATAATCCCCGCGGCTCGGTGTTATGCGCAGCGTTTCAGTTCAGCAATCGACCAATTCTCAGCATAAGATGAGCAGGATTCATCATGAACGACCTTCCTCCGCTCGCTGCGCTCCGCACGTTCGAAGCCGTGGCGCGGCATGCGAGTTTCAAGCGCGCGGCGTTCGAACTTTCGGTGACGCCAACGGCGGTCAGCCACCAGATCCGACAGCTGGAAGAATATCTGGGCATCAAGTTGCTCGACCGGAATCCAAGGCGGGTTCTGCTGACGCCGGGCGGCGCCGAACTCCATGAAGCGGCGGCGGCGGCGCTGAAGACGATTGGCGACGCGGTCAGGCGCGTGCGGCAAGCGAGCGGCCTGGAGAAAATAACGCTTTCCGCGAACACCGCCTTTATGAGCCAATGGCTTGTTCCGCGTCTGGCCGAATTGCAGGCGATCCTGCCCATGGTCGATCTTCGCCTGCATGCATCCGATGAGCTGGTCGATCTTCGGCGCGGCGAAGTGGACATCGCGATCCGGTACGGCCCGGGCGGCTATCCGAATGTGGATTCGGTCAAACTGACCGATGACGCATTCGCGCCCGTTTGCAGCCCATCGCTTGGCATCACGGGCCTTCCGGCCCTGAAGAAAGCCGTTCTTCTCCACATTGACGGGCGGCGCGCGCCCAGCCCGGCGCCGGACTGGGCGCGGTGGTGCGGCGTTGCGCGGTTCGATGGGGTCGATGTGACTGCCGGCCCCCGCTTCACCGATGGCGGCCATGCGATTCAAGCGGCCATTGCCGGGCACGGCATTGTCATCGCCAGCCTGGTTCTCGTCGCCGACGCGCTGGCGGCCGGGCTGCTGGTTCAACCCTTCGCCCCGGTCCTGCCAGGCGATTCATATCATTTCGTGGCCCCGCCCGAGGCCGCTGATTCCGCTGCCGTCTCCGACCTGCGGCGGTGGATGGCCGCGGCGCTTCAGCCCCACGCCGCTACCTGACCGACCGATCCGGCAAAGCTCAGTCGAACAGCCCGTCCTGCGACGTGGCCGGCGGGTTGAGCCCGAGATGCTTCCAGCCGCCCGCATTCAGGCACCGTCCCCGCGCCGTGCGCGCGATCAACCCGAGCTGGATCAGATAGGGTTCGATCACTTCCTCGATCGTGTCGCGCGGTTCGGACAGCCCCGCCGCCAGCGTCTCCACCCCGACCGGGCCGCCGCGATAGACATCGGCGATCATCATCAGATAGCGCCGGTCCATCGCGTCGAGACCGAGCGAATCCACTTCGAGCCGGTTGAGCGCCGCATCGGCCGCCCGGGCATCGACCACGGGTGTGCCCGCGACATTGGCGAAGTCGCGCACCCGGCGCAGCAACCGCCCGGCGATGCGCGGCGTCCCGCGCGAGCGGCGTGCGATTTCGTGCGCGCCGTCCGCCGACACCGGCAGGTCAAGCAGCGACGCGGCGCGCGCGACCACGCGCTCCAGCTCGTCGACGGTATAAAAACTGAGCCGCACCGGAATACCGAACCGATCGCGTAGCGGCGTGGTCAGCAAGCCCTGTCGCGTCGTCGCGCCGACCAGGGTGAAGCGCGGCAAGTCGATCCGCACGCTACGCGCACTGGGGCCCTCGCCGATCATCAGGTCGAGCGCACGATCCTCCATCGCCGGATAGAGCACTTCCTCGACCGCCGGCGCGAGACGGTGAATCTCATCGATGAACAGCACATCGCCATCCTCGAGATTGGTCAGCAACGCGGCGAGATCGCCCGATTTGGCGATCACCGGACCGGAGGTGGCGCGGAATCCCACACCCATTTCGCGCGCGACGATCTGCGCCAGCGTCGTCTTGCCCAGACCGGGCGGCCCGAAGAACAGCACATGATCAAGCGCATCGCCGCGCGATTTGGCGGCGGCGATGAACACGCGCAGATTCTCGCGCGCCGCTTTTTGCCCGACAAATTCGTCAAGCGATTTGGGGCGCAGCGCGGCGTCGATATCCTCGGGCTTGCGCTCGGGCGTCATGAAGCGGTCGGCATCGGTCACGAATGCGGTCGTAGCGGGAGGCACGCCCTGCTGTCGAGCACGGCAAATCGCTTTCGCCTGCCCACATCACGCCCTAGGCTCACGCCGCTGCACATATTGGGCGCACCATCGCAGCGCATAACGGGAGAGACGGTATGATGCCGATCAACAAGATGACGATGGTTGCGACCCTGAGCAGCACCTTACTGCTCACGGCCTGTAACGCCCCCTCCGGCGGCGGCACCGCCAATGGCACCGCAACGGCGGAGACCAGCGCGAGCGGCAGCACCGGCGGCGGTACCAAGCCACCCGGCAATTGGAATGCGACCGATGCCTGCGCCCTGCTCGACAAGGCGACGGTCGGGGCCGCGCTCGGCACTCAGGTAACCGAAGCCCAACTCGGCATGGTCCATCAGGCAGACGGCAGCGCTGCCGCGACGTCGGAATGCACCTACACGCTGGCGGGCGGCGGCAATGCGAGCTTCATGGCGCGCTGGTCGCCGATCGCCGACAATAGCGATGGCGCGATGAACGCCGCCAAAAATGCCGCCGCGGCATCGATCAAGGCCTTTTCCGACAAGCCGGTCGAGGACATTGCCGGCCTGGGCAAGAAAGCGTTCTTCGTCCCCGGCATCAACCAGCTGAACGTCTTTATCGGCGAGGACAAGTTCGTGATCATCACCCTGGCGAGCGCGGATAATGCGAGCGCCAAGGGTATCGCGATCGCATTGGCGAAGAAGATCGGCGCCTGACGAAAAGGGGCGGCCGACACGGGTGCCGGCCGCCCTTCTTCCTACGATCGATGCCGATCCATTCGCCTCAGTAGAAGGCGCCGTAGATCACATCGGCGATGCGCCCGGTGCGCGTCTGCACCAGCAACAGGTCCGGGCCATAGCGGACCCAGCGGTACCCACGCGGCGGCGCGCCGACGCCCAGACCATACCAGTCATTATAATAATAGCTGTTCGACAGGAACAGGCGCGGCAGCAGCAACCCGACCACCCAGCGGCGATAGCGATAGCCGCGCGGATACTGGAATCCGGGCCCATGGATCGGCCGGAAATGGGGCGGGCGTCCGGTGCCGGGACGATGCGGCGGGCGCGGCGGCCTGACCTGGCCGGGGCGGCCAGGACGCGGTGGCTGGATTTGCGGACCGCCATTGCCCGGACCGGGGCGCGGGGGTTGAATCTGAGGACCGCCATTGCCGGGCCGTGGCGGCTGGATCTGCGGTCCACCGTTCCCGGGGCCGGGCCGGCCCGGACGCGGTGGTTGAATCTGCGGCCCGCCTGGACGGGGCGGCTGAATCTGCGGCCCGCCGGTTCCCGGGCGTGGCGGCTGGACCTGCGGCCTGCCCGGTGCGGGTCTCGTTTGGGGCGGCGCGGGCCTTTGCTCGGGTGCGGCCTGAACGGCAAGGGCCATGTCGGGAAGGATCAACAACACGCTGGTTGCCGCCAATACGAGTCGCTTCATGCGTCGTCTCCACCTGTGGAACGCGGGAGGCTATGCTTGTCGCGCCCCGCTGACAACTGCAGTTGCAACCATGCGCGGCTAGCGGAACGCCGCGCCGGAGTTCCGCTAGAGTTTGATCCAGCTGCGCTGAAGCGCGGCACCGGCCCGCTCCCCCACCCGGCCACCCATTCAGTATATTCTGTGGGGGGCCGGGTGGGGGAGCGGGCCGGTGCCGTCTTGCTGGATCAAACTCTAGCGGCGGTGCGGGAAATGAAGCTTCAAGAGCGGCACGACCAGATATCCGCCGCTCACCGAGCGCAGGATGCGCCCGCTCGCCGAACGGCCGTTGCTCGACAGATGCGCGGAAAGCCGTTCATCATGGATCATGTCGTCAAGGCCCGCCGCGGTGGCATTGCCACGCGGCCAGAGACCGGGATGGGTGACCGCATCGCTCGGATCCGGATCGGGCATCCAGTCGGCACCGAGCGCGGGAAGCGCGGCGGGCAGCGCTGGCGTCGATGCGGGCTTGTCGGCAAAACACGGCGTTGCGGTCAGCGCAAGCGCTGCGGCAAGTATCAATCGCATCTTCGACATGGCACCCCACAATCGATACGTCACCGTAAGGATCCCCCCTGACGGCTCGGCGGATGGTCTGCATTGGCGACCGGATCGCGCGCCCTTACTTCGCCGCCTTACGCAGGGCAAGGCGGACCAGCGCATCGAGCGTCGCGCCGGTGCCCAGCTCCTCCTCCGCCGAAGCGACCGCGGCATTGGCCTCGGCCGGGCGAAAGCCGAGATTGAGCATCGCCGACACGGCGTCGGCGCCCGCACCGCCGGGCACGATCGGCGCAGCGCCGCCGATCGCCACGCCGCCGATCTTGTCCTTCAATTCGCGCACGATGCGTTCGGCAAGCTTCGGGCCGACGCCATTGGCACGCGCGACCATCGCCTTGTCCTGCGCGGCGATGGCGCGGCTCAGCTCGGCCGGATCAAGCGCGGAGAGGATCGCCAGCGCGACGCGCGCGCCAACGCCCTGCACCCCGGTCAACAAGCGGAACCAGTCGCGCTCGCTTGCCGTCGCGAAACCGACCAGGCGGATGAAGTCCTCCGCCACGAGCATTTCCGTGTGCAGCATCACCGCTTCGCCGATCGGGCCGATGCTCGCCAGCGTCCTGGCCGAAGCGCCAACGAGATAACCGACGCCACCAACATCGACCACCGCATGGTCGATACCGGTTGCGTCGAGGCGGCCTTTGAGATGCGCGATCATAGATTCAACCATAGGTTGATTTTGTTCTTCGCGTCATCCCCGCGAAAGCGAGGATCCCGCTTCTTCTTTTGCGGGCAGAAAAGGAAGCGCGACTCCCGCTTTCACGGGAGTTACGTCGCGCTATTTCGACGGATCAGGAATGCGCCGCGCCGACGCCAGATGATGCGCATGGCAGATCGCCACGGCGAGCGCGTCGGCGGCATCAGGGCCGTCGATCTTCACGCCGGGCAGCAAGCGGCCGACCATCGCATGGACCTGCGCCTTTTCCGCGTTGCCGGTACCGACCACCGCTTTCTTGACCAGCCGCGAGGCATATTCGCCGACCTCGATACCGCTGCGTGCGGCGGCGCACAGCACGACACCCCGCGCATGGGCGAGTTTCAGCGTCGATTGCGGGTTGGCGTTGACGAACACTTCCTCGGCCGCGGCGCCGTCCGGCGCATGGTCGACGATCAGCGCGGCGATCATCATATCGAGATGGGCGAGGCGGCGCGGCAGCGGCGCGGCGCTGTCGGTCTTCAGCCTGCCATTGGCGAGATGGGACAAGCGGTTGCCCTCGGCGCGAATCAGGCCCCAGCCAGTCGTGCCGAGTCCGGGGTCGAGGCCGAGGATGATCATCGCGGAGAAGAGGTGCTCGCGCGGAAACGACCAGACACAACAAGCCGGCCGGGCGCAAACGCGCCTGTCATCCCAGCTTTTCCATCACCTCGTCGGAGACTTCGTAATTGCCCCACACGGTCTGGACGTCATCGTCATCGTCAAGCGTGTCGATCAGCTTGAACAACAGGCTCGCATCGCCTTCGCCGACATCGACCATGGTCTGCGGACGCCAGGCGAGCTTCGCGCCTTCGGGTTCGCCAAGCACCGGAGTGATCGCCTTGATCACTTCGTGCAGCGAATCGTTCGCGGTCCAGATTTCATGGCCGTCCTCGGTCGACGACACATCCTCGGCGCCCGCTTCGAGTGCAGCCTCGAAGACTGTGTCGGCATCGCCGGCACTGGCCGGATAGTTGATCAGGCCCATACGGTCGAACCCATGGCTGACCGAACCCGACGCGCCGAGATTGCCGCCATTCTTCGATACCGCGGTGCGCACATTGGTCGCGGTGCGGTTGCGGTTGTCGGTCAGCGCCTCGATGATCAGCGACACGCCGCCGGGACCGAAGCCTTCGTAACGAATTTCTTCATAGGTCTCGGCATCGCTGCGGCTCGCCTTGTCGATCGAACGCTGGATATTGTCCTTGGGCAGCGACGCCGCCTTGGCCGCGTTGACCGCCATGCGCAGGCGCGGGTTCATGTCCGGATCGGGCAGGCCCATCTTCGCCGCGACGGTGATTTCGCGGCTCAGCTTGGAAAAGAGCGAGCTGCGCTTCTTATCCTGCGCACCCTTGCGGTGCATGATGTTCTTGAACTTGGAATGGCCTGCCATGGGAGAGTCCTGAAAAACGAACCGTTCGGGCTGAGCCTGTCGAAGCCCTGCCCCCTGCTGAACCTGCGCTGGTAGAAGAAAGAGCAGCCCCTCGACAAGCCTGTCTCAAGCTTTGTCGAGAGGCTCGACATGAACGCAAGACGCGAATCACACCAGACCGAGCGCGACCTTATAGGTTTCGAGCAGCGCCTCAGCCTCATCGCGGTGGTGCTTTTCCATGCGGCGCAGCCGGACGATCTGGCGCATCGTCTTGGTGTCGTAGCCAGTCGACTTGGCTTCGCCATAGACGTCCTTGATGTCGTCGGCGATGCCCTTCTTTTCCTCTTCGAGGCGTTCGATACGTTCGATCAAAAGGCGTAGCTGGTCGGCGGCGATAATGTCGCTCATGAGTGGGAATGCTCCGGTAGGATGAAATGATTTGAGGCGGGGCCTCTAAGCCATCGCTCGACGCGGCTCAACCGGGGCTGCGATCAATTCGGTGGAAAAGCCTGGCGAACGCCGCCGACCTTGACCGCGACGCCGTGGCGCATGACGAAATCGACTCGCTCGAGCCGGGTCACATCGGCCAGCGGATCCTCGGTCACCGCGATGATGTCGGCGAATTTGCCCGGTTCGAGCGAGCCGAGCTGATCCTTGCGCCCGAGCAGGTCGGCGGCGTCGATCGTCGCGGCGCGGATCGCCGCTGCGGGCGTCAGCCCGGCCTTGACCATCAGCGCGAATTCCTGCGCATTCTCACCGTGCCGCGACACGCCGGTATCAGTGCCGAAGGCGACCTTTACCCCGGCAGCGAAGGCGCGCCGGTGGCTCGCCGCCGCAGCCGCTGCGGCCGCCTCGGCCTTGGCGATCGTCGCCGGCGGCAATTGCCCGCCACGCGCCTGCGCCAGCGCCGAGATCGGCGCGATCATCGTCGGGACCAGCCAGGCATTGTGCTGCTTGAACAACCGGATCGTCGAGTCTTCGAGGAAAGTGCCATGCTCGATCGAATCGACCCCCGCCTCCAGTGCGGCCTCGGTGCCTTCGCGCGCATGCGAATGCGCGGTCGCCTTGCGGCCAAAGGCGTGCGCGGTATCGACGATCGCCTTCATCTCCTCCGGCGTCATCTGCCGCCCGAGCCCGCCCGCGACGTTCGACAGCACGCCGCCGGTCGCCGCGAACTTGATCACCTGCGCGCCGAGCGAAATCTGCGCGCGCACCGCGCGGCGGCAATCGTCGGGGCCGTCACAGGTGTTGATCTGATGCGTATGGACCGCGTCGGCATATTCCTCGGCCAGGCCGTTGCTGCCATCGCCATGCCCGCCCGTGACGGAGATCATCTGCCCGGCATTGACGATCGTCGGCCCGGCGACCGCGCCGGCCTCGACCCCGTCGCGCAACGCGCGGATGCCGCGCGGATTGCCGCCAAGGTCGCGCACCGTGGTGAACCCCGCCTCCAGCGTGACGCGCATGTTCTTTTCGGCCTCGATCAGATCATCGGCATCGTCGCGGTTGAGTTCGCCGAGCCGCGCGCGCATCGGATCGCCGCCAATGCCCCAGAGATGCACGTGCATGTCGATCAGCCCGGGCAGGACATAGCGATCCTTGAGGTCGATCACGCTGGCATTGCCATCCGCGCCGTCCGGCGCGGCGAACCCGTCGCGCAGCTCGACCACCTTGCCGTCGCGCACCACGATGGTCGTCGCACCGCGCGCCGGCTGGCCGGGGCGGTCGATGACATGACCGGCATGGATGAAGATCGTTTTGGGTGCCGGGGATGCGGCCGGCGCGGTCTGTGCCTGCGCGGCTATGGCCATGCCCATGGTGAGCGCGATCGCCGAAACCAGCATCCTGTGCATTGTCATCCCCTGACCCCTTGATTGTCCGGTCCGTATCGATCGGCCTTGCGCGTCAGCCCTAACCAGATTTGAGGCGCAATCAACTCGTCCCGCCGGCATTTTTCGCGACGCTGGCGCGCATCCGCTCAAGCTGTTCGGGTGTCGCCTCAGCCTGATGCTCGGCCTTCCACTGCGCATAGGGCATGCCGTAGATCGCCGCGCGCGCCTCGTCCTTGCTCAACCGGCCTTCGCTCGCCTCCTCGACCCAGTCGGACAGGCAGTTGCGGCAGAATCCGGCCAGCCCCATCAGATCGACATTCTGCGCATCGTCGCGGTGGCGCAGATGCGCGACGAGCCGACGGAACGCTACGGCAGCCTCGGCATCGTCGATCTCTTTTAGTTGCGACATAGTGCATTCTCCAGGTTGATCGGCGGGAGATAGGCTTTAGAGCCAAGGCCCGCAAAGCCCCGAGGACGCGAACCATGACCAAGGCCATCAGTCCCCGTTCGCGCAAGGTGCGCGTCCTTGCGACATTGGGCCCCGCCAGCAACAGCGTCGAGATGATCGGCAAGCTGTTCGAGGCCGGCGCCGATGCCTTCCGCGTCAATATGAGCCATGGCGACCAGGAATCGAAGGTCGAGGTGATCAAGGCGATCCGCAGCCTCGAAAAGAAATATGGCCGCCCGACGACGATCCTCGCCGATCTTCAGGGTCCGAAGCTGCGCGTCGGCAAGTTCGAGGGCGGGCGCACCGAACTGGTCAAGGGCGCGATCTTCACGCTCGACCGCGACAAGACGCCCGGCGATGCGACGCGCGTCGAATTGCCGCACAAGGAAATTTTCGCCGCGATCGAACCTGGCGCACGGCTGCTGCTCGACGACGGCAAGCTGGTGCTGCGCGTGACCGAGCATGATCCCGACCAGATCATTACCCGCGTCGAAGTCGGTGGTACATTGTCCAACAACAAGGGGCTGAACGTCCCCGACGTGGTCCTGCCGATGGCGGCATTGACCCCCAAGGATCGCAGCGACCTGGCCTGGGCGATCGATCAGGGGGTCGACTGGATCGCGCTGTCGTTCGTCCAGCGGCCCGAGGATCTGGCCGAGGCGCGGCTGCTGATCCAGGGCAAGGCGGCGCTGCTCGCCAAGATCGAAAAACCCTCGGCGATCGACCGGCTCGAGGAGATCGTCGAGCAGTGCGACGGCGTGATGGTCGCGCGCGGCGATCTCGGCGTCGAATTGCCGCCCGAATCGGTCCCACCGCTGCAGAAGCGCATCGTCGAAGTGTCGCGCCGGCTCGGCCGCCCGGTGGTGGTGGCGACGCAAATGCTCGAATCGATGATCACCTCGCCGTCGCCGACCCGGGCCGAAGTGTCCGACGTCGCGACCGCGATCTATGATGGCGCCGATGCGATCATGCTGTCGGCGGAAAGTGCCGCCGGGGCCTGGCCGATCGAATCGGTCGCGATGATGAATTCGATCGGCGTCGCGGTCGAAGGCGATCCGATGCATGGCGACCGCATCCATTTCACCGTCACCCGCCCCGACCCGACCACCGCCGATGCGCTGGCCGAGGCGGCGAAGAACATTGCCGCAACGGTCGGCGTGGCGGCGATCATCTGCTTCACCACGTCCGGCTCGACCGCGCGGCGCGTGGCGCGCGAACGGCCCTCGGTGCCGCTGATGGTGCTGACCCCCAAGGTGGAGACGGCGCGGCGGCTCGGCCTGTTATGGGGCACTCATGCGGTGCACACCCGCGATGTCGAATCGTTCGAGGACATGGTGGCAAAGGCGAAGCGCATGGCGCTGCGCCACAATATCGCCAAGGCGGGCGACCGCGTGATCGTGATCGCCGGCGTGCCGTTCCGCACGCCCGGGTCGACCAATGTGCTTCACGTCGTGCGCATCATCGGCGACGAGCTGAAGGGCTATAGCGATTGAAGCGGGCTGGCGGCCGGTCGCAAGCGTGATGCAATGCCGGTGGTCGATAATGTGCGCCTGAACGCAGAAGGTCGCCGACCGGCGATCCGCCAGGGGATTGCCCGGATATGATCTCGCCGCGTCACATCTTCCGGCTTGCCATGGTCGCGGCGGTTCTCCTGCTCGTGCCCGCCATCGTTGCCGAGGCGCGCGCGGACGGCATAGCCGGGTCTTCGGGGATCGAAATTCCGATCCGGGTGCGATCAGGCCATGTGTATGTCGATGTCGAGATAAACGGCAAAGGCCCCTTCCATTTCCTGTTCGACACAGGTGCATCGAACGTCCTGACCCCCGAAGCCGCAAAGCGCCTCGGTCTTCCGGTTCGCAACAATGTCGATGTGACGGGCACGGGCGGGACTCAAGCGGCCGGTTCCACGATGGTGGACTCACTCCAGCTGGGCGGCGTCACGCTGGCGAACCAGACCTTCTACGTGCTGGACCTGCCCCCCGGCGCGTCCGACGAGGTGCCAGTCGATGGCCTGATCGGATTCGAAGTGCTCGACCGATTCCCCGTGCGGCTCGACTATGCCGGCGCGACGCTCACCCTCTATACCGGCAAGGATGCCCGCTATACCGGGCCGGCAGCGCCCGCCCGGCTCTCCTTTCGGGGCAGAACACCGCAGATCGATGGCAAGGTCGATGGCATCGATGGGCGCTTCACGATCGATACCGGCAGCACCGGGTCGTTGACGCTGTCGGCGCCGTTCGTCACCGACCATGATCTGGCGACCCATTATCATGCCAGGACGCGGGTGATGTCCGCCCGCGGCATCGGCGGTCCGGTCTACGCCCTGCTGGCACGCGCCGAACTGCTCGATCTCGGCACCGCGACCGCGAAACGCCCGGTGACGTTCCTCTCGCAACAAAGGGCTGGCACATCCGCGCGCAAGGATACCGCCGGCAATATCGGTTTTGGCGTATTGCGTCAGTTCACGATCTTTTTCGATTACCCGCGCAAGCAGATATATTTCCAGCCCAACGCCGATTGGGGCCAGCCCGATCTCGCCGATCGCTCGGGCCTGCGCCTCGAACGAAGCGACCAGGCATTCGCGATCGCGTTCGTCGCCAAGGGCAGCCCGGCCGATGCGGCAGGCCTGAAGGCGGGCGATCATATCGTCACTGTCAACGCAGCGCCTTCCTCCACGCAGACGCTGGAGGATGTCCGGAAATTGCTGAAAGGACCAGTCGGCACCCATATTCCGATGATATCGGATCATGGTCCGGTGGTCGTGGTTCTGGCTGACCTATAGCGCGCTGAGCGCTCTACCGGTTACGGCTGACCTGAAGAGTGACTCTCCTGGAGCGACACTCCGGCAGGAAGTGGCAATTCCCTGTTCGAGGAAAATAACCGGGAAAATCCCAATCAGGCGAGCAGGCCGAGCCTCACCAGGTCGGCACGCAATGTCGCGGCATCGGTGAACAGCAGCGCGCCCATCCCGACATCCGTCGCGCCGACGACATTCTCGTCGCGATCATCGACGAACACCACTTCGTCGCCGCGCAGGCCGAATCGCTCCAGCGCGAGATGGTAGATCGCGGCGTCGGGCTTGGTCAGCTTCTCGTCGCCCGAAACAACGATGCTGCGGAACCGGTCGAAGATCGCCGCCTCGCGGTCGCGGAAGGGCGGCCAGAACTCGCCCGAAAAATTGGTGATCGCATAGAGCGGCACGCCCGCCGCATCGAGTTCCTCGACCAGCGCCTGCATGCCCGGCAGCATGTGCGGAATCTGTTCGTGGAACTGCGGCCCCCACAGCGCGATCATGTCGGCATGGTCGGGATATTGTGCGCTCAACTCCGCCGATGTCTCCGCGAAAGGGCGGCCGGCGTCGTGCTGGAAATGCCATTCCCTGGTCGCGACATCGCGCAGGAACGCATCGAGCGCCCGATCATCCTTGATCAGGCGCCCGTAAGGAACCCGGGGGTCCCAATCGTAAAGGACGTTGCCGACGTCGAAGACGACGGCGACCGGCCCGCTCGTCAATTAGCCCTGGCGGGCCTTGAAGCGGCGGTTCGTCTTGTTGATGACATATGTGCGCCCGCGACGACGGATCACGCGGTTGTCGCGATGACGGTCCTTGAGGGACTTCAGGGAATTGCGAATCTTCATGTCGAAACTTCTTCGATTCTGGTGGTGCCGGAAAGACGTGAGCGCCTATAGTCGGCTGCCGCCCAAGTCAAGGCGAACCGGCCCGGAAACTGGCGGGGGAACCGGCAAGGGGCGGTGAAGCGTTACACACATGCAACAATCGACTTAAGAGGCGCGCACATGAAGAACGTGGCATATGGACTGGCGATCGCGCTGGCGGCATCCTCTTTGGGCGCCTGTACCACGACGACGGCAAGTGGCCCGGTCGAGGTCACGCGCTTCCATCTCGGTGCGCCGCTCGAGCATGGCTCGCTTGCGGTCGAGCCGCTCGCCGGCGGCGGCGCGGCGAGCATCGAATTCAAGACCTATGCCGCGGCGGTTGAAACCGAACTGCTCCAGGCTGGCTTCACCACCCCGGCCCAGGGCGTCACCGCGCAATATCTCGCGGTGGTCGGCTTTACGCGCACCGCGCAGGATGTCGGGCCAGCGCGTTCGCCGGTGTCGATCGGCCTGGGCGGCGGCGTGGGCGGCGGCGGCTATCGTGGCGGCGGAGTCAGCCTGGGCGGCGGCATCTCCTTCCCGATCGGCAAGCCCAAGTCGCGTGAAATCATCCTGACCGAATTGTCGGTGCAGATTCGCCGCCGCAGCGACGGAACGGTGATCTGGGAAGGCCGTGCCCAGACCGGCGCGGACGTGCGCGCGGTCGATGCCCAGGCGAATGTCGCGGCAGGTAAATTGGCCAATGCGCTGTTCCGGGGCTTTCCGGGAGAATCGGGCCGCACTATCACGGTCAAATGAGCTCGACCCCAACGCCGACCCCGGCCAGCATCGCCATCAACGCCGCCTTTGACGGCGGCAACATCCGCGTGATCGCCATTGAGGGTGACCGAATCGACCTGGAGATCGTCAAGGATCACCAGTCCGATTTCTATCAATGGTTCTATTTCCGCGTCGCGGGGGCGAAGGGGCGCACGCTCAGCTTCCGCATCCTCAACACCGGCGATTCGGCCTATCCGGGCGGCTGGCCCGATTACAAGGTGCGCGTCTCGACCGATCGCGAGACCTGGCGGCAATCGCCGACCCGCTATGCCGGCAGCGTGCTCGAATTCGACTGGGCCGGCGAAACCGACCTGGTCTGGTTCGCCTATTTCGCGCCCTATACGATGGAACGGCATGATGCGCTGATCGCGCGCATGGCGCTCAAGCCCGGCATGACGCACCGTCAGCTCGGCACCACGATCGATGGACGGGCGATCGATTGCCTGACGATCGGGCGCGGGCCGAAGCAGGCCTGGCTCTATGCCCGCCAGCATCCCGGCGAATCGATGGCCGAATGGTGGATGGAGGGCGCGCTGGAGCGGCTGACCGACACGACCGACCCGGTGACCGCCGACTTGCTGTCCAGGGCGACCTTCCACATCGTGCCCAACATGAACCCCGACGGGACG
The DNA here is from genome assembly GCF_000803065.1 of Sphingomonas sp. ERG5. Lineage (GTDB taxonomy): Bacteria > Pseudomonadota > Alphaproteobacteria > Sphingomonadales > Sphingomonadaceae > Sphingomonas. The sequence continues at coordinate 70,037 of NZ_JSXI01000067.1, read as the reverse complement.
TTCCGCGGGCATTTGCGCACCAATGCGGTGGGCGTGAACCTCAACCGCGAATGGCATGAGCCCTCGGTCGAGCGCAGCCCCGAAGTGTTGTGCGTGCGCGATGCGATGGATGCCACGGGCGTTGATTTCGCCATGGACGTGCATGGCGACGAAGCGATACCGGCGAACTTCATCGCCGGGTTCGAGGGGATTCCGTCCTGGACCGACGCGCTGGGCGAGAAATTCTACGATTTTGGCCGCCGCCTCGCCGCCCATACCGCCGATTTCCAGACCGAACTCGGTTATGGCAAATCGGGCCCGGGCAGCGCCAATCTCAGCATGTCGACCAATCAGGTTGCCGAACGCTTCGGCGCCCTCGGCATGACGCTCGAGATGCCGTTCAAGGACCATGATGCGAACGCCGATGCCGAGTTCGGCTGGTCGGCGGCGCGCAGCAAGAAGCTCGCGCATTCATGCCTTGAGGTTCTCGCGGCCATGATCGACACGCTCTGACCCATTGACGCCGTCGTGCTGAGCTTGTTTCAGCGCCCCTGCGCGGCCTGAACGATTTCAGGACGACGCCCGAAGGAACGCCATGCCCATACTCGTCCTGATCCGCCACGGCCAGTCGTCGTGGAACCTCGAAAACCGCTTCACTGGCTGGTGGGATGTCGATGTCACCGAAAAGGGCGCGGAGGAAGCGCGCGCCGCCGGTCGGCTGATGGCCGAAAAGGGCCTGGATTTCGATCAGACCTTCACCTCGCTGCAAACGCGCGCGATCAAGACGCTCAATCTCGCGCTTGAGGAAATGGGCCGGCTGTGGCTGCCGGTCGAGAAGGACTGGCGGCTCAACGAACGGCATTATGGCGGGCTGACCGGCCTGAACAAGGCCGAGACCGCAGCGCTGCACGGCGACGAGCAGGTGCATGCCTGGCGCCGCAGCTTCGACATCCCGCCACCGGTGCTCGAAGCGGGCAGCGAGTATGACCTGTCGCAGGACCGCCGCTATGCCGGCATCGCCATTCCCTCGACCGAAAGCCTGAAGGACACGATCGCGCGCGTCCTGCCCTATTGGGATGGCCGCATCGCCCCCGCGCTCAGGGCCGGGCAGCGCGTGCTGATCTCCGCGCACGGCAATTCGCTGCGCGCGCTGGTCAAGCATCTGTCGAACATCCCCGACGACGAGATCACCGCGCTGGAAATCCCCACCGGCCAGCCGATCGTCTACCAACTGGACGACGCGCTGAACGCGACCGACCGCTATTATCTGAACGAGCGCTAGGCCCTATCCGCCATTCGGACTTGTTCCGCGGCTGGCTTTACATGGGCAAGGCTTCGCCGGGGCAGCGCTCATCTCCTGTCCAGCGCGAATATGGACAAGTCCGGGCGCGCCTTGCGTGCACGGTTGCCCTCCCCCGATCCCGCCGCTAGTCAGGCCGCTCCTTTGGGACGGGGCATGGATATGGCGGATACGCCACTCATCGGCATCATCATGGGCAGCACCTCCGATTGGGAGACGATGCGCCATGCCGCCGCCATCCTCGACACGCTTGGCGTACCGCATGAAACCAAGGTCGTTTCCGCGCACCGCACCCCACAGCGCCTTTACGACTATGCCACCGGCGCCGCCGGACGCGGCCTGAAGGTCGTTATCGCCGGCGCGGGCGGCGCGGCGCATCTGCCGGGCATGGCGGCATCGATGACGCATTTGCCGGTGCTCGGCGTACCGGTGGAAAGCGCCGCGTTGAAGGGCGTGGACAGCCTGTATTCGATCGTCCAGATGCCCGGCGGCGTCCCCGTCGGCACGCTGGCGATCGGCAAGGCCGGCGCAATCAATGCCGGCCTGCTCGCGGCATCGATCCTCGCGCTCGGCGATACCGCCTTGAGCGAGCGGCTCCAGGCCTGGCGCGCGGCACAGACCGATAACGTGGCGACCGACCCGGCATGACGGTGCTTCCGCCCGGTTCCACCATCGGCATCCTCGGCGGCGGCCAGCTCGGGCGGATGCTCGCGGTCGCCGCGGCCCAGCTCGGCTATCATACGCGCGTGCTCGCCCCCGATGCCGAGAGCGTCGCGGCACAGACGGCGTCGAGCTTCACCCGCGCCGATTATCACAGCCGTATCGTGCTCGACGAATTCGCCGCCGCCTGCGACGTGGTGACCTATGAGTTCGAGAACATCGCGCTCGAACCGGTCGAGTATCTCGCCGCCAAAGTGCCGGTGCATCCCGCGCCGGGCGCGCTCGGGGTCGCGCAGGACCGTGCGGTGGAAAAGGCGTTCGTCGGGAAGATCGGCGGCCGTACCGCGCCCTGGGCCGCGGTGGCGACGCTCGATGAGCTGAAGGCGGCGATCGACACGATCGGCTGTCCGGCGATCCTCAAGACGCTGCGGCTGGGCTATGACGGCAAGGGCCAGGTACGGCTCACCTCTCCCGCCGACGCCGAACAGGCGTGGCAAGCGATTGGCCAGCGCCCGGCGATCCTCGAAGGGTTCGTGACCTTCAGCCATGAATTCTCGATCCTGCTCGCACGGTCACCCAATGGGTCGATGGTCAGCTATCCTCCGCCCTGGAACGAGCATCAGGACGGCGTGCTGGCGCGCTCGACCTTGCCGGCACCGGCCGAGATCGCGGCACAATGGAGTGAAGCGGCGGCACTCACCGGCCGGATCGCCGACACGCTCGACTATGCCGGCATCCTGGCCTGCGAGTTCTTCGCCAGTCCGGATGGCCCGGTGTTCAACGAGATGGCGCCACGCGTGCACAATTCCGGCCACTGGACGATCGAGGGCGCGGCCTGTTCGCAGTTCGAGAACCATATCCGCGCGATCTGCGGCCTGCCGCTTGGCGATACCGGCCTTACCGCCGCCAAGGTGGCGATGGAGAACCTGATTGGCCACGATGCCGATCGCTGGGCCGAAATCCTCGCCGAACCCGGCGCGCATCTGCATCTCTACGGCAAGGAAACCCGCCTCGGTCGCAAGATGGGCCATGTCACGCGGCTCCTGCGCGACTAGAGCGGCATCAGGGTGGGATGACATTTGATTGAACCACCCGGTCATTCCCGCGACCGCGGGAATCCCGCTTCTTCTTCTCAGTGCGGGGCAAGGCAGCGGGATACCCGCTTTCGCGGGTATGACGAAGAAGAGTTACCTGACGTCATCTGGCTCTCGTCGATCAAGCCGGATCGACCGCGCCAATGAAAAAGGGCCCGCCACATTGGTGGCGAGCCCTTCATTCACGTCGGTAAGCGGCCGATCAGGCGGCGCGCGTTCCCGTCAACGGGAAGCTGCCGAACGCGCCTGCAGCGACGCTGCCGGAGATCGTGTCGCCATCGACCGTCGCGGTGCAATCGAGCGTCATCGGCATCGGCACGACAATGCTCATCTTCCACTTCAGCGTGTTGCCATCGAGCACGCCGTCAGTGATGTCGACCGAGCCCTGCGCGCCGGTGTTGCTGCCGGTCCAGCCGGCGCCATCGCTCTTGACGACCAGCGTGGCCTTCTGATCGCCTAGCGGCGACTTCACTACGGTATCCCAGGTGCCATCAACATCGGCCATTTCGTCTCTCCTCAACTCGGATTGGTTGGTCTGTGGATCACTTCACGCCCGCGATGGACGCGGCGGGCACCACCTCGACCGGCAGCCCAAGGCTGTCAAGCTGAGGGCGGACCGTCTTGGCGTCGCCGACCACCACCCAGATGAAGCTCTTGGGGTCGATTGTCGCGCGTGCCGCAGCGTCAAGCTGGCTCTGCGTCATCGCACGATATTTTTGCGTGATCGTGGCATAATAGTCGTCCGGGCGCTTGTAGAGGTCGTTGGTCTGCATCGCGCCCAGCACATCGCCCGAGGTTTCGAAGCTGCCGGCGAGTTCGCGAGTCTTGCCGGTGATGGTGCGGTCGAACTCCGCTTTGGTCAGGCCCTTGGTGGTCAGGAACTCACCCACTTGCTGGCGAATCGCGGCGATCGACGCGCCGGTCTTGTCGGCCTGGACCGGCGCCGAGACGATATAGGGCGCGGCGTTCTGCGAGCGGCTGAAATTACCCGAAGCGCCATAGGTCCAGTGCTTCTCTTCGCGCAGATCCATGTTGATCCGCGACAGGAAGCTGCCGCCAAGCGTGTCATTGGCGGTAATCACCGGCAGCAGTTCCGCGGTGCCCTTGAGGCTGTTGGGCGCGGCGCCAAGGATCAGCGATTGCGGCGAATCGGGGCGATCGATCAGCAGGATCTTCGGCGCCGATGGCTTGGAGACCACGCTGAAATTCTTGACCCCGGCAGCACCGACGCCCTTCCAGCCGCCGAAGCGTTGATCGAGCGCCACCTTCACCTCGGCGAGTGGGCGATCGCTGACCACGAAGATCTTCGCCTTTTCCGGGCGCAGCCAGGCGTGCTGGAAGGCGATCAGATCGTCGCGCGTCAGCGCCGCGACCGCAACCGGATCGCCGCGACCCGATGACTTGGCGTAAGGCGAAGCCGGGCCATAAACGAGCTTGGGCAACGCGCGCCCGGCAAGCCCGCTGGGATTGGTCAGTTCCGACGCGATCGCCGCCAGTTGCTGGTTCTTCAGCCGCGCCACCTCATCGGGCGCGAAGGCCGGGTTCAACGTCACATCGGCGAACAGATCGAGCGCCGCGCCAAGATTTGGGCTCGGCGCGGAGAGCGACAAATAGGTCCGGTCGAGGCTCGCTCCGGTACCGATCTCCGCACCGAGCCGCTCGCGCGCCTCGGCGATGGCGATCGAATCCCTGGTCGTCGTGCCTTCGTCGAGCATGCCGAGCGTCAGTTGCTGCGTGCCGAGCTTGGTCGCGGGGTCGGCGGCGACGCCGGCGTCGAAGCTGATCACCGCGCGCGTGATCGGCACGGCATTGCGCTGCGCATAGATCAGCTCGATGCCGTTGCTGAGCCGGGCGCGTTCGACCTTGGGGAAATCGAGATCGGCAATCGTGCCGACTGCGGGCATATCGCCACGCGTGCCCTTGAACGGTGCGCCCTCCGCCACATCAGCCTTTTCCTCGGGCGCCTTCGCCTCGTCATAGGCGGTGCGCGCGCCGGGTTCGACGGTCAGCGCATAGACCGGTCGCGTCAGCCAGGTCTTCATCGCTGCCTTGACGCTGTCAGGCGTCTCGGCCGCGAGCGTCGCGAGTTGCTTCTTGTAGAAGCCCGCATCGTCCGAATAGAGCGCACCTTGCGCCAGGGCGACGGCCTTGCCGCCAAAACCGCCGACTGATTCCAGCCCCTCGATACGGTCACTGACTTCGCCGGTCGTTACGCGCTGCACTTCATCGGCGGTCGGGCCATTTTTGATGAAATCGGCAACAATTTCGTCAAGCCGCTTGGCGACCAATGCCGGATCGACTCCGGGACGCACATCGGCACTGACTTCGAACGTGCCGATCTGAGCAAAGGTCTGGTTGCCCGCCGTCACGGCCACGGCAAGCTTCTCCTTGCGCACCAGCGCATTGTCGAGCCGTGAACTGGCCAGTCCGCCAAGCACGCCGGCGGCAACGTCGAGCGCCGTTGCATCCTTGTTGTCGAGCCCCGGCACGGCCCAGATCCGCATGATACGGGTCGTCGCGACCCGATCCTTCATCACTTCGACCTTGGCTGCGGGCAGAGTCGGCACCGGTGCCGCGGGACGGACCGTCTTGGTGCCCGCAGGAATGGCGCCGAAATATTTCTCGATCAACGGCCGCGCGGTGGCCGTGTCGACATCGCCTGCCAGGACGATAATCGCATTGTTCGCGCCATAATGGTCGCGGAACCAGTTCTTCACATCCGACAGGCTCGCGGCATCGAGATCGGCCATCGATCCGATCGTGTCATGGCCGTAAGGATGGTCGGCGGGAAACAACGCCGCGGTCTTGGCATAATCGACCAGGCCATAAGGCTGATTGTCGCCCTGGCGCTTCTCATTCTGCACCACGCCGCGCTGCACATCGAGCACATGCTGCGTCACCGCACCGAGCAGATAGCCCATGCGGTCGCTTTCGAGGAACAGCGCGCTTTCCAGTGCGGGGGTCGGCACCGTCTCGAAATAATTGGTCCGGTCGTACCAGGTGGTGCCGTTATAGTCGGTCGCGCCGATCTGTTTCAGCGGCTCGAAGAAGTCGCCCGGCGCATTCTCGCTGCCGTTGAACATCAGATGCTCGAACAAATGGGCAAAGCCGGTCTTGCCCTTGGGCTCATGCTTCGAGCCGACGTCATACCACACCGACACCGCGACGACCGGCGCCTTGCGGTCGGTATGGATGATGACGCGCAGTCCGTTCTTGAGCGTGAATTCCTCGTACGGAATATCGACTTGCTTGACGAGATCGGCGACCGGCGCGGGCTTGGCGGCCGCGGCAGCATCAGGCGCGGCGAGTGCGGGGGTTGTGAGCGCGAACAGCGCCACGCCGGAAAGCGCGAAAATCTTGGCAGTCATCGGGGAGAATCCTTGGCTTAAGACCGTTATGTGACACAATAACACTGAAACGATCCGGTGCAATCGAACCAGCCTGTCCTTTCCATCCGTTCCGGTCAGGGTCGATAGACTCGCTCGACATTGCCGCGCAGCGACGCCGGCGCGAAGCGCACCGGTTTGAACTTGTGCGCAACGAACAACGGCGCCTGGTCGGCATAATGCGGCGAATCCGGCCGCGTCGTCGCTGCGCCATAGGGCTGAATCGAGCGGGAGCTGACTCGCCCGCCCTTGTCCCATTCGACGAACATCACGAAACTGTCGCCATGGTTGACCACCAGCCGCCCATCGGGCGCTTCGTCCCAGGTCGACGCGGCGCGCAGCACGTCAGGCGCACCATCCAGCGGCAAGTCGACCTTGCCCTGGCGCAATCTGAGCACGGTGCCGAGCGGCGGATCGATCCGCCCGAAATGCGTGGTCAAATAGGCAGCGGCCTTGCCCAGTTCCTCGCGCGGATCGAGTCGCGGCGCGCGGCGATAATGCCATTTCTGCCCCGCTCTCAACAGGATCGCGGCCAACGCATCGGCCGGGTTCCTGCCGTCGAAGTTCCAGTCCCATTTCGCCATCAGCGCCTTGGCGTCGACCAGGGCGCGATCGCCCTTCGCATCGACCGCCGCGAGATCGGCATACCATTTCGCCGCCCAGCTGAGCTTACTCACCCCGGTGTCGAACTTGATCCGCTCCAGATCGGCACGGCTGATCGATGGGTTCGCGCCCATCAGTTCGATCGCGCGCGTGCCGCGATTGGTGGTGTCGGTCTCGATCCCGAGCAGTGGCGAATAGTCGCCTGGGTTGATCTCCGACCCTGCCCCCGCCGCCTGATAGGGCGTGTTGTTGGCGTTGATCAGGAAACCCGATGCCGGGTTCACGTTGCGCGGCACCCGCGCCCAGGGCACCGTCCCCGCCATCAGGTCGCGTGAGGTATCGCCCGGCAACACGGTCGAATAGTCGAATCCCGGCTTACGGTTGGGGAAGCTCGCATTGTAGAAATAGGCGATGTTCCCCTTGGCGTCGCCATAGAGGAAATTGGTCGCCGAGACCCCCTGGATCGCCAGCGCCTTCTGCCATTCGGCAAAGTCGCGCGCCCTGGTCAGGCGATAATATTCCTCGATCATCCGCACCTGATCGGCCCCGGCGTAGCGCATCGCGAACGCACCGCTCTTGTTGATGATGACCGGCCCCTGCACGGCGCGGTAGACCATCTTCGGGATTGGCAGCACGAACGGTCCGAACTTCACATGCAGCCACACCCGCGTCCGTTGCAGCGGCAGCCATTTCCCGTCGAAGCGGTACTGCGTGCCGGCGGCATCGAGCACCAGCTTATAGACGTCGGTCAGGTCGGGCCGGTTGACCGTGTTGGTCCAGCCAAGCGTCTCGTTATGTCCCAGCACCGGGAACGGCACGCCCGGAAAAGTCGCGCCGGCGAAATTCCAGCCCTGCCCGGAATGGACAACCAGTTCATACCAGGTGACTGGCCCACGCCATGGCTGATGCGAGTTCGACACGAGGCGCGTGAAGCCGTCAGCCGACCGGCTGGGCGCGACGATGAATGCATTCGATCCGTTCTGATTGCCGTCACCGGCACTCTGCGCACCCGCCGGAATCGCCGCGGGATCGGGCGAATCCGGCGTCGGCCCGGCGCTTTCCTTCGGCAATGGCGTATCGCCGGACAAGGCGCCCAGCACTTGGTCGAGCCCGAAGAAGAATGGCGTCCTGAGCACGAAGCCGGTGGCAATATCGCGTCCATCGACCGGGAAGAGCCGGGACAATCGCACTTCGCCCGGATGCCGCTCGGCATAGCGGTTCAAACCGGATGCATAGCCGTCGAGCAGCGCGCGGACATCGGCGGGTTGTTTTGCATAGTCGCGATCGACCGTCTCGCGGGCGCCGAGCAGGTGCAGCGCATAATCGACCTTTGCGCCATCCGCGCCAGTCATCGCGCCAAGTCGCCCGCGCGACATGGCGACCGCTTCCTGCAACGTCGAGAAATCATCCTCGGCATGCGCATAGGCCACGCCATAGGCGACATCCGCATCGGTCTTGCCGAAGATGTGCGGTACGCCGAACGTGTCGCGCGCGATGACGCTGGCATAATTGTGCATTGGCGGCGGTGCCGGCGTCTCGGCGAGAAGCGGTTCCCACACAGCCAGCCCGATCGCCATCAGGACGAGAAGCGCGGTGAGACCAAGCGCGCCGATCTTCAAGACTCTGCGCATTGCCGTCCTCCCCGCTTTATGATTTGCGGGCACGGTACAGCAGGCGGAATGCTTCTCAACCCCTCCCGGTGCGGGAGGGGTTGAGAAGGTGGATCAGAGCCCGGCCTTGAGTGTCACGAACACCTGGCGCGGTGCGCCGATCAGGAGCGTCTGGCTATCGCCCTTCTGGACGAAACCGTTCGAACCAATCGTCGCGATATAGTTCTTGTCGAGCAGGTTGGTGCCATTGACCTGCAATTCGACCTGGCGATCCCCGGCGACCTTCATCCGCACGCCGACCGTCGCGTCGAACAACACCCGTGCCGGCACGGACTGGTCGTTGCTGTAGGAGAAGTAGCGCTTGCTCATGTAATTGGCGCCGAGCCGGCCGAAGAACAGGTTGCTGTCATAGGTCAGCTCGCCCGAGGCGATATGCTTCGGTGCGTCGACCACCGTCTTGCCCTTGATGCCCACGCCACCGACCAATGACCCATCGGCGTTGAACACGTCGTTGCGATAGGTCGAGTTGTTATAGGCATAGGATGCGAACGCCCCGAACCCGCCGGGCAGCTTGACCTGTCCGGTCGCCTCAATGCCGTATGAACGAACGCCGCCGACATTCTGCAGGATTGCAGGGTTGCCAAGAATCCCCGCGCCATTGGCAAAAGCCAGCAAGCGGTTGCGGAAATCGATATAATAGCCGCTGAGCGAACCGGTGAAGATGCCCGAACGTCCGCGCGCACCAAGTTCATAGGTGTCCGAGGATTCGGGCTTGAGATCGCCGAGCTTGCTGAAACCGGCCTGGCTGGTCGCCAGCGGCCCGTTGGTGGCGGCGGCAACAAAGGCACGGGTCACCTGCGTGAAACCGCCGAACAGCTCGGCGCGCTCACTCAGCTTGTACGTGAAGCCGGCATGCGGCTGGAACCAGTCGGTGGTCTTGACCTTGCCGGTCGCGAGCGGCCCGGCAATGATCGCATCCGAGCTGCCGCGGACATCGAAGCCCTTCCAGCCAAGATTGATGGTCAGATCACCGATCGCGATCTTGTCCTCGACATAATATTGCACGGTGTCGGTCTTGTAGCGCAGGTCCCATTGCGTCGCGAACGCGCCGCTCTGGAACTCAAGCGCAGTGCGTGTCGGTACGATACGGCTGTCGAGCCCATAGAAGCGACGTGCCTGGCGCAGATCGTTGCGCTCGTACCAGGCCCCCACGGTGATGTCGCCGAATGCGCCCAGATCGGTACCAAGCGATCCGAACACGCCCTTGCGGTGCATATTATATTCGGTCGTCCGGACCGAGATCGGCACGCCGGAAGGCGATGGCACATAAGGCGTGAACCAGATGCCCTGGCCGCGATTGTCGTGATAATAGGCCTTGAGCTGGCCATGAATCTTCGCGTCCTTGCGGGTCTCGATACCAAGCGAGGCGACATAATCGTTCCGCAGGCCCGCCGCGTCGTAATAGGCATCGTCGATGGAGCCGAATGGCGCCGGGAAAACCTTGCCTGCGGACGGGTTGGACGGGGCGAGCCCAGTGATGTCCGACAAGCCGTCGGCCCCCGGCGCACCAGTCGTGTTGTTTACATTATCGATATTGTTCGCAACATCGGCAACCCGCACGGCGAGCGGATATTGGCCAGTGATGTTGTCCCAGCGATAGCCAAGCCGCTTGATCATATCGAGCGACATGTCCTGATAATCTTCCTCGCGGCGCTCCGAATAATTGAAGGTGCCGACCACGCGCAAGTCCGTGGTGACCGGTGCGATGAACTTGGCATTGACCTGGTTCTGGCGCTGCGCGCCGCGGCCCTTCCATTTGCCGGTGTCGAGATAGCTGTACGACACATAGGCGCTGGGACCGTTGTCGCCGAGTTCGCCGGTGTCGAGGCGGCCAAAGGCGTGGACCGTGTTGCTGCTGCCATAAGTACCATTGAGCGACAGGCCGAAATCGGATTTCGGATCGGACGAGAAGAATTCGATCGTGCCGCCGAGATTATTGGTCGCCTGAGTCCCGAGCGAGCCTGAGCCCTGCGACACACGCGTTTCGCCGATATTCTCCGAGCTGATCGCGCGGCTGATATGCAGGCCGTTGGTGTTGCCATAGGTGCCGTCGCCAAGCGGAATGCCGTCGAGCGTGAAGCCGATCTGATTCTGGTTGAAACCACGGATCGAGACGCGCTGCGACCATTCATAGGCGCCGAAGGGGTCGGCCGACTGGAAGTTCACACCGGGCAGTTTCTGGATCGCCTTGAGCGGGCTGGTGCCCGGCGCCAGGATCGAGATGTCATCCTGGCCCAAACGCTGCACCTGGCGGGTCTCACCACGGCCGATGACGATGATATCGCCCTCGGGGGCATTTGCCTCGGGCTCGGCCGGGCCGGAGTCGGCGGCTGGCGCAACCGGTGCAGCAGCGACATCATCAGCGACGGCAGCATTGGCGACGAGCGGCCAGCCAAGCGCGGTGCCGGCAAGCAGGCAAGCGGTGAGAACACGCATTATGAAATCCCCTTGGGCAGAGCGAGGCGCGCAGTTGCGCGTCGCTCGCCGCCTAGGCTTTGTGCGTTGCACAATTACGCAGGCGCGATGACAGTTCGATGCCAGTTGCATGGCGTATTCGAGACATCTTGCAGCGCGCGATGCGTTACGCTCCAATCATCACGGCAAAGCGGCGGCCGGACGGGTTGTGTTGCATAAGTGCAACACTATATCGCACGAGCAAGTGAAGATGGGAGCAACATGAACCTCGAGAAATTCACCGACCGCGCCAAGGGCTTCCTGCAATCGGCGCAGACCGTCGCGATCCGCATGAGCCACCAGCGCATTGCGCCCGAGCATCTGTTGAAAGCGCTGCTGGAAGATGAGCAGGGCATGGCGGCGGGTTTGATTGCCGCGGCGGGCGGCGATGCGAAGCGCGCGGTGAGTGAAACCGATCTCGCCTTGTCGAAGATCCCGGTCGTGTCGGGCGGCGGTGCCCAGCAGACCCCCGGGCTCGATAACGACGCAGTGCGCGTGCTTGACCAGGCGGAACAGATCGCCGCCAAGGCGGGCGACAGCTTCGTTACGGTCGAACGGCTGCTGGTTGCGCTTGCCCTGTCGCTCAACACTGCCGCGGGCAAGGCGCTGCAGGCGGCGGGGGTTCGCGCCGATGCGCTCAACACCGCGATCAACACGGTGCGCGGCGGGCGTACTGCCGACAGCGCGGGAGCGGAGGACCGCTTCGATGCGCTGAAGAAATTCGCCCGCGACCTGACTCAGGCAGCGCGCGACGGCAAGCTCGATCCGGTCATTGGCCGCGACGAGGAGATTCGCCGCACGATCCAGATTCTCGCACGGCGCACCAAGAACAACCCGGTGCTGATCGGCGAACCCGGCGTCGGCAAGACCGCGATCGCCGAGGGCCTCGCGCTGCGCATTGCCAATGGCGATGTGCCCGACACGTTGAAGGACCGTCGCCTGATGTCGCTCGACATGGGCAGCCTGATCGCCGGCGCGAAATATCGTGGCGAGTTCGAAGAGCGGCTGAAGGGCGTGCTCGATGAAGTCAAATCGGCCGACGGCGATATCGTCCTGTTCATCGACGAGATGCACACGCTGATCGGCGCGGGCAAATCCGAAGGCGCGATGGACGCGTCGAACCTGCTCAAGCCGGCGCTCGCGCGCGGCGAGCTGCATTGCGTCGGTGCGACCACGCTCGACGAGTATCGCAAGCATGTCGAAAAGGATCCGGCCCTGCAGCGGCGCTTCCAGCCGGTGTTCGTCGGCGAACCGACGGTCGAGGACACGATCTCGATCCTGCGCGGATTGAAGGAGAAATATGAGCTGCACCACGGGGTGCGCATCACCGATGCGGCGATCGTCGCCTCGGCGACACTCGGCAACCGCTACATCACCGATCGCTTCCTGCCCGACAAGGCGATCGACCTGATGGACGAGGCGGCAAGCCGCATCCGCATGGAAGTGGAATCCAAGCCCGAGGAAATCGAGACGCTCGACCGGCGGATCATCCAGCTCAAGATCGAACGCGAGGCCTTGAAGCGCGAAAGTGACGCCGCGTCGCGCGACCGGCTCGCGACGCTGGAGGGCGAGCTCGCCAATCTCGAACAGCAATCCGCCGAACTGACCACGCGCTGGCAGGCGGAAAAGGACAAGATCTCGGCCGAGGCCAAGGTCAAGGAGAAGCTCGACGCCGCACGGCTCGAACTCGACCAGGCGCAACGTGCCGGCGATCTCGCCAAGGCGGGCGAGCTGTCCTACGGCACGATCCCGCAATTGCAGCGCCAGCTCGACGAGGCGGCTGGCGCGACCAAGGGCGCGATGCTGCGCGAGGAAGTGACCGCCGACGACATTGCCGGCGTGGTCAGCCGCTGGACCGGCATTCCGGTCGATCGGATGCTGGAGGGCGAGCGCGCCAAGCTGCTTGGCATGGAAGAAGCGATCGGCAAGCGCGTGATCGGCCAGCAACAGGCCGTGCGCGCCGTATCGACCGCGGTACGTCGCGCGCGTGCCGGACTACAGGAAGCAAATCGTCCGCTTGGGTCTTTCCTGTTTCTCGGGCCAACGGGTGTCGGCAAGACCGAATTGACCAAGGCGCTGGCCGAATTTCTGTTCGACGACCCGTCGGCAATGGTGCGCATCGACATGAGCGAGTTCATGGAGAAGCATGCCGTCGCCCGGCTGATCGGTGCGCCTCCCGGCTATGTCGGCTATGAGGAAGGCGGCGTGCTGACCGAAGCGGTGCGGCGCCGGCCCTATCAGGTCATCCTGTTCGACGAAGTCGAGAAGGCGCATGGCGATGTCTTCAACATCCTGCTCCAGGTGCTCGACGATGGCCGCCTGACCGACGGGCAGGGCCGCACGGTCGATTTCTCCAACACGCTGATCATCCTGACCTCGAATCTGGGCAGCCAATATCTCACCAACCTGGCCGATGGTCAGCCGGTGAGCGATGTCGAGCCGCAAGTGATGGAGATCGTGCGCGGCCATTTCCGCCCCGAATTCCTCAACCGGCTCGACGAGATCATCCTGTTCCATCGCCTCGGCCAGGGCGAGATGGCGCCGATCGTCGATATCCAGGTCAGCCGGATCGGCAAGCTGCTTGCCGATCGCAAGGTCACGCTCGACCTGACCGATGCCGCGCGGGCATGGCTGGGACGGGTCGGTTATGATCCGGTCTATGGCGCCCGGCCGCTGAAGCGGGCGGTGCAGCGGTACCTGCAGGACCCGCTCGCCGATCTCATCCTGCGCGGCGAGGTGAAGGACGGCGCGACGGTCAAGGTCGATGAGGGTGATGGGGCGCTGAAACTGACCGTCGCCTGATCAATCCCCCGGCAATTCCTGGTAGCGCGGGTGATCGGGCCGCAACGGCGGCTCGAAATCCTCGCGCCGCCAGATCGGGTTCACCGGCTCCTCGGGATTGGGAATCGCGAAGTTGAGATAGCCGAAATAGGTCAGGATCAACCGTTCGCCAGGATCGATGATCTCGGTTCGCCCATGCAGGAATCGCGTGTTGTCGAGCATCAGCACATCGCCCGGGCGCCACCCGATCTCGACGCTCAACCGATCACCGGTTGCCTTGATTGCCTGCAACCATGATTCGGGCATCGGATGCCCATCGTCGAGGACCGGATGATCGGGCCGGCCGTGGTTGAAACGCGCGAACAGCAGGAAATTGCCGAATGCCGGTGCGTCGATGAACATCGGTTTGTGCAGCGCGGGGCGTGTGAAAACGCGGACGATACCGGTGTCGGGATAGCGGCGGAAGAAATAAGGACATTGCGGCGGTGGTGCGGCAATCTGCGCATCGGTCGGGTTCGACGTACCGAGCCAGTATTTGAGCAATGAAGGCCAGGTCGGCTTGATGTAGAGCAGGCGCCGCGGCTCCATCAAGCGGCGCAAAGCTTCGGGCATGTGATGCACCATTGCGACCCCGTCGCAGATTACAGTCTGGCCGCCTCGGCTGGGGGCCGCGAGGCATCCGAAAAAGGCCACGTCGGGCTTCCACGGCTCGCGCGACAATTCGGGATGGAGCGCAAAGGCCGTTGTGCCACGATCAACCGTATGCACGTTCGCCGCCGGGTCGACCGGGGCCCGCCCAGGGCTTTCATTGACCACGGACGTACTGCAAAACTGTTTCGAAAACCCGCCGAAATCAACGACATCGATCCCAAAACCACGGAATAATATCGCGCCATGCGCCTTGTAGAGATCGATGATCAGGTCCGGGTCAACATCGGCAATCTTTTGTTCGTTCGCCGGTTGGACCACGACATGGGGCTGACCGGACTTTGGGAGATCGACATGCGGCATGATTGCGTCAGGATAGCCGCACTGGAAACCCCAGGCTATAGCGATGCGCAATGACCCTGACGCTCGACGACCTGTTCGCCTCGCCCGATCACTATCTCCATTCGTTCGATGGGGACGAAGCGCTGTTCATGCCGATGGATCGCGCCGCTTATCATCGATCGATCTTCCTCGACGATCGCATCTCGCCTGCTGCCGATCAGTCGATGAAGCTCCCGGTGGCGGCGCTTATACGGGAATCGCGAACCCCGGCGCCGACTGGCTGGATCTTCCACGTGGCGCATTGCGGCTCCACCCTGCTCGCGCGCGCGCTTGACGACCCGGAAGCCAGTCTGGTGCTGCGCGAGCCCCGGGCATTGCGCCAGACGGCCTTCAATCCTGACGCCAAGCGGCTTGCCCTCGTTACGGCGATGATCGGCAAGCGCTATCGCGCCGATGCACCTACGCTGGTCAAGGCGAACGTACCGGTGAACTTCCTGCTGCCGCAACTGGCGGAGACGGACCCCGAGGCGCGCGCCATCATGCTGTATCTCCCGCTACGCGGATATCTGCTGGCAATTCTGCGCAACGACAATCACCGGACCTGGCTGCGCAATGTCACGAGCCAGCTTGCCCCATATCTCGGCGATCTATCGCAGCTGAGTGACGCGGAACTCGCGGCAGCGCTGTGGCTCGCCCAGGTCGATGGCTTCACCAAGGCATTAGGGCGCATGCCGCACGCCCGGACCCTCGATGCGGAGACCTTCTTCGCGGAGCCATCTATGGTGCTGAAGGCGGCCACACGGCATTTCGGCATACCGATATCCGATGCCATAGTGGACACGACCGTCGCCGGCCCGCTGTTCGCCACTTATTCGAAGAACCCGTCACTGCCGTTCGACAATGCCGCGCGGATCGCGCGCCGCGCCGAAGTGGAGCAAGCGATCGCCGCCGAACTCGATGTCGCCGAGGCGTGGGTCGCCCGCCACGCCGCCAGCCCCTCACCCGAGGCTGCGCTGGTCGAATCGGCACTCATTCGCTGAGGTTGATCGCCGCTATCGGCGCGCCCTTTGCCTCCGCTGCCACGGCGTAGAAACGGCGCAGCAGGTCGCGCTCGACCGGCGCGATATAGGGGTTCCACACATCGAAGATCAGGATCGCCCGGACCTGGTCGGATCGATTCCAGGCCTCATGTTCAATCGTGTCGTCGAACGCCCAGGCCTGACCGGCCTGCCACGCCCGCGTCTCGCCACCGACCCGGAAAGTACAGCCCGGCGGAACGATCAGTGGCAGATGGATGATGGAGCGCACATTGCTCACGCCAGTATGCGCGGGGAGATGTGCGCCCGGCCTGAGCAGCGAGAAAAACACGGTCGGCGTGCGCCCGGGCAAATCCGACAATGGCAGTGCCTCGACGGCAGCCGCGGTGCGGGGCACCCGCGCGCACACCGCATCGTCACGCCGCCCATCCTTCCACAGATGCATCGCGCCCCAATCGAGCGAATGGTCAAGCGGCGACCATTTATTGGTCGGTGTGCCCGGCTCCATTGCGACATAGGGACGAATCGCCGCGGCATCCTCGGCCAGAACCGCCTCGAGCTCGGCACGGATGACCTCGGTCTGCGCCTCGATCGCCTCGATCCAGGGGAAATGTTCGCGCGCGAAAAACTCGTCGGCGGGCAGGAACGGAAAGTGCATCCCGGCACAATGGTTGGCGTAGATTTCACGCCGGCCCAGCGCGTGATCGATACAGGCGTCGAATCGACGGAGCGCCGCCGGGGCGACAGTGCCGCGCGCCGCCGCCAGCCCCTGGTCGACGGCACCGGCAAATCCTTCGCGCTGCCGGACGACATAGTCGCGGGCGCGCTCCAGCATGATGTCGAGCGCGGGCGAGCGCTCCTCGATCATCGGCGCCATCGCCAGCACGCCATTCCAACGGTCCGCAGCCCCCGCTTCGTCGCCCCGCCGCTCCAGCAGTTCGGCCATCCTAACGAGCGCCATGAAGTGACGCTGATCGATCGACAAAGCGCCGCGTAGCGCCTCTTCCTCACCCGCGTCGTCGCGCTGTTCCCGCTTTGCCTTGGCGAGATTCATCCAAAGCTCCGGCGCGCTGGAATCCGCAGCGATAGCACGCCGCAACAACGCCTCGGACTCCGCGAATTCGCCCTGCGCCAGTGCATGCAGCCCCAGCGCATTCAGCGCCAATGGCTGTTCGCCCGCACGTGCGACAACTTCGCGAAACAACCGGGCGGCTTCTTCACCCCGGCCGGCGCGGCGTTCCTGCACCGCCGTCGTAATCATCTGCTGAATTTGCGCCTGGTCCATCCGAACTGCATATCGACGCGGTGACAGCTAGACAACGCGGTCCTGGTTGCCCACACTCGAACGCGATGCGTCCCCCGATGTCGATCGCCGCCGCAACAGGCGATGCCAGCTGGCTCGCCCATCGCTACGATCCCGGGCATGATGCGGTTCACTTGCTGCCCGTGCCGCGCGCCGCGCATCGCAAGGCGACCTTCCTGACCGATGAATATTTGCCGGACGGTCTCGAGCCATTGGTGGTGAGACGCAGCGACGCCATGCGCGCCAGGCCGGTCCGGGCGCCGTTACATTTCCTGTTTCATTCGGCTTATTGCTGTTCGACCTTGCTGGCGCGCGCCGTCGACCGACCCGGCTGGGCAATGGGCCTGAAGGAGCCGGTCGTCCTCAACGACATTATCGGCTGGCGCCGTCGCGGCGGCAAAGGGCCGGACATGGCGAGCGTGCTCGACGATATGCTGTCGCTTCTGTCGCGGCCGTTCGCACCGGGCGAGGCGGTGATCGTCAAACCGTCGACCGCCGTGAACGGCCTGGCATCGGCAATGCTGACGCTGCGTCCCGAGGCGCGCGCGGTGCTGATGTACGCCCCGCTTCCCACCTATCTCGCGTCGATCGCGAAGAAGGGGCTGGACGGGCGCCTCTGGGTGCGGACGCTGCTGACCGGGATGATCGACGATGGACTGATCGATCTTGGCTTCACCGCGCGCGACCATCTTGGCCAGACCGACCTGCAGGTCGCGGCGGTTGGCTGGCTCGCGCACCAGAAGCTGTTCACGCATCTGGTCGAGCGGTTTGGGGCGGATCGCGTGCGGACGCTCGACAGCACGACGCTGATGGCCGATCCGCGCGCCGCGCTTTCCGCAATGGCCGCGCTGTTCGACCGGCCAGTCGATGCCGCGGTGATCGAAGCAATCGCCACAGGCCCTGCGTTCAGCACGCATTCGAAGTTCGGTACCGCTTTCGACGCCGAAAACCGCGCCAGCGAACATCGCGACGCGGCCGAAATCCATGCCGATGAGATCGACAAGGTGACATTATGGGCGGAAGCGGTCGCCGCCGGCGCCGGTTTCAGCCCGACGCCGCCGGCACCGCTGGTCGGCTAATCGATCAGCACGCCCCGCCGTTCGCACGCGCGCGGCACGAATCGATACCCGGCTCGGAACGGATATTTGCGCGGTCACGCTCCCAATCGCGCTTGGTTTTGCAGACACGCTGAGCGCGAACGAGCGAGCCCGTCTCAACGAAGCGCTTGCAGATCATCTTGTCCGACGGATCCGAGGCCCGCTCTCCTTCTCGCGCTTTCGGCGTGCTTTGATCGCCAGGGTTCCCGGCAGTGACAAGGAGCAATGCAATCAATCCCAACACGACAAATGCCTCCATTGAAAAAACGATGTTATATGCTGTGCCGGGGCAATGGTAAGGATCGTCTGACACTAATGTCAATTAAGGTCGTGAAGCGGCGCCGCGAGGCGCGAGGCGCCGATATGTATCGGCCGCGCATCGAGCAGGCGCTTACCGCAGGGAAGGTGGCGGAAGCCGCGAAGATCGCGGCGTCCGCGCTCGCCGCCGGGCATGTGGATACGCTGGTGCTGAATCTCGCCGCCTGGCGCAAGGAAGAGGCCGGCGACTATGGCGGCGCGCACGCGCTGTTGAAGCGCGCGCTCGCGCTCGCGCCGGGCGATGTCCTGATTCTGGGCTCGATCGCCGCCGTTCTGCGCAAACAGGGCTATCCGGAAGAGGCATTGACCATACTCGATCGCGTCGTGGCAGCCGAGCCGCGCCACGCGGCCGCATGGCTTGAACGGGGTTATGTTCTCGACGCCCTGCGCGCGGACGCAGCCGCGATCGAAAGCTATGAGCGCGCGCTGGCGATCGAACCGACTCTTGCCCCTGCGCTTGGGAAGCTGGCCGACGCCGCCGCCCGCCGCGGCGATACCGCCGCGAGCGAGACTTACGCGCACCGCGCGCTCGCGCTGAATCCCGCGGAACCATCAGTCATATTCGCCCTGGCGCTATTGGCGATCGAGGCAAGAGACGGCGCCAGTGCCGTGGCGCGGCTCGAGCCGCTGCTGGCGACCAAGTTGGCGCCCGACGACCGGACACGCGCACTGACCTTGCTCGGCGACGCACTCGATCGACAGGATCGCACTGCCGAAGCTTTCGCTGCCTATCAGCGCGCGCAACACAGCTTCCGCGAAATCTATCGACCGCAACTCGAACCCAGCCGCAGCCGACCATCGCACCGATCGTTTATCGAGAAGATCATGGCGCAGGTCGAGAGCGCCGGCGCCATACCCCCTCCGGCGCCTCAGTCGCCGGTCGCCGGCGCCGCCGACATGCATGTCTTCCTGCTCGGCTATCCACGGTCCGGCACGACGCTGATCGAGAACGTCCTTGCCAGCGCGCCCGGCGTTGTCGCGCTCGAGGAGCGCGACACGCTGGCCGATATCGACGCGGCGCTGCTCGCCAATGACGGGACGATGCCGCCGCTCGATTCACTCGATCCGGCCCTGGTCGAGCGACTACGCGCGACCTATTGGGAAAGAGTCCACCAGCTTGGCGGCCCGGTCGAGGGCAAGGTGCTGGTCGATATGAACCCGTTCAACGGGCTCAAGCTACCGATCATCGCGCGCCTGTTTCCAGATGCGCGAATCGTGATCATGCGACGCGATCCGCGTGACGTGATGCTGAGCTGCTTCCGGATCAGCTTTACACCCGGCACAGCGGCCTGGGCACTCAGCGACCTGACCGAAGCGGCGCGCCATTATGACGCGCTGATGCGATTGATCGACCGCTGTCGCGAGACTTTGCCGCTGGCATATCATGAAGTACGCTATGATCGGCTCGTCACCGAGTTCGAACCAACCGTGCATGCCCTGGCCGATTTCATCGGCCTTGAATGGACCGACGAATTCACCCGGTTCGATCGCACCGCCAAGTCGCGTGGTGTACGAACCGCGAGCGAGACCCAGGTTCGCAAGGGGCTCTACAATGGGGGTGGCCAATGGCGGCGCTATGCCGACGCGCTCGCCCCGGTATTGCCTATCCTCGATCCGTGGATCGCACGGTTCGGTTCCGACGCCTAGGGGCCGGAGCGCGAGTCGCGGCAAAGGCCCGGCATGTTTTCCCGCTGTTCCAAGCTGTTATTCCGGCAGATTTTTTTCCATGCTGTTAAGTTGGATTTCAGGTCCGAATTTCCACATCATTTCCAAAGCCTTGCGCTGTTCCATGCTGTTATTGAATAACAGCATGGAACAGCGCGCATAACAGCACGGAACAGCATGCTGTTCTCGCCGGATCAGCCGGCGGGAATCGCGCATATTCTTCCAGTCATATCAAAGAGCGGGGCGGAGAGCCGGATGGCTTCCCGTCTGCCGCCACGCTTGCATGATTCACAATCAGGTTGAATCGGCGCGCCGATCATGCCGACGATCGCTCAATGACGAGCCGTCCCAGGCCGCACCCAATGCTTGTCCGCCTCCGGCGTGCGTATTCGATCAACGCGCCCAATCGCTGATTACAAGAAAAAGGGGGCGAGCCTTGCGGCTCGCCCCCCGATTTTTCGCGAAATGCCTGCCTCAGAACTTGACGCGGGCACCAACTGCAAAGCGGCGACCCAGCGTGTCGTAGGTCGACGGATAGGTATTGCCGCTGTTGAACGAGGTCGATCCGATGGTGCCACCGACGATTGGCGGAGCCTTGTCGAACAGGTTCATGACCGTGAAGGTGAGGTCGAGATGATCGCCAACACCGAACCGCGCCGCCAGATCGAAGTAGTTATAGGCGGGGATCTTGCCGAAATCGACCTTCTGCCCTTCCAGGACACCAGAGGTACCAGCAGGCCGGTCTGCGCCGATGATACCCTTGAAGGTCGTGGTGCCCGGCTCTGCCTTCATGGCGCTGAGATGACGCCACAGAACCGAAAAGTCGATATCGCCGAAGGTCAGCGTGGTGCGATGGCTCCAGGTGAATTCCGGCTGCAGCGACCCTGCCGATGACGACGGGCCTGCCGAACCCGGCGAGCCGCAGTTTTGGCTATAGAAGCCGACGCACTCGCGCCGCAGCGTAACCGGCAGCGGGCCGCCCGCCCCCCGGTAGCCCGGGGGAATGATCGATCCAGGCACCAGCGCCTGGAAGATCGACCGGCGCGTCCAGTTGCCGGTGAAGCTCATATTGAGCTTCGCGAAACCCAAATTCTTGCGATAGTTGATGCCGAGATCGATACCGTCGGTCAGGACATGCCCCGAGTTGGACGACGGGAAGATGAGACCGGGGGTAGTCGATGGATCACCGTCGAGGCCGCCGGTGACCGGGTTGCGCGTGAACAGACCACAGATCGGGTTGGCCACGTTTGCCGCGAAACCGGTGTTGTTACCGAAGCAACCCGTGATGAGGTCGCCCGGCGTCGGCTGCGAGATCGCATTCTTGATGCTGATATTGTAATAGTCAGCCGTGATCGAAAGCCCCGGAATAAAGCGCGGCTGCAGCACCACACCTGCAGTGAAGCTGTTTGAGGTCTCCGGCCGCAAATAGGTACCGCCAGCCGTCGTCGCGTTGGCTTGCCCCGAAGTCGGATTGGCAATCGCGCCGATCGACGACAATGGCGCACCCTGCGCGAGGCAGACCGCAACAAGTTTGGGGTTATAGGCCGCGTTCCCCGCCTGGGTTGCCGCGTTGGAGCCACGGCACGGATCTACCCCCAAGTTGGTCAGGCCGGTGTTAGTCGGCGAGAACAGCTCGGCGATATTCGGCGCACGAACAGCGCGCTGATAATTGCTGCGGAACTTGAAGCCTTCGACCGGCTCCCAGGTACCGCCCCCCTTATAGGTGGTCGTGCTGTAGCTCGGGTTGTTCGGCGCGTTGACCGAATAGCTGGAGTAACGGACGCCCGCTTCCAGCGAGAGGCTGTGGAAGAACGGCTTGTCGGACATGATTGGCGCGATAAGTTCGCCATACACTTCCTTGACATTATAACCGCCCTCGAAGTTCGGCACGGCACCGCCGGCACCGCCGAGTTCGCCGGCAGTCTGGGACAGCGAGTCGGCCGTCTGGCGCGCGGTATATTTGCGATATTCGGCGCCGAGCGCGAAGCCGACCGGGTCACTGGCGCCCGGAATCGAGAAGCCCAGGTCGCCGCTGAGCAGGGCACGAGCCTGT
Organism: Sphingomonas sp. ERG5; assembly: GCF_000803065.1. Classification (GTDB taxonomy): domain Bacteria; phylum Pseudomonadota; class Alphaproteobacteria; order Sphingomonadales; family Sphingomonadaceae; genus Sphingomonas. The sequence continues at coordinate 47,647 of NZ_JSXI01000067.1, read as the reverse complement.
GCCAGCGAGGTCTCCTGCGAGGTACCCGCCGAAGCCGTCAGATACGGTACCTGGTTCGGTGAAATCGAGCCGTCCGCGCCGAAAATATTGACTGGAACGCAACCCGATCCGGCGGTGACCCCTGCGCCCGCCGTAGCGAGCGGCGGTAGCGCCGGGTTGGGATTATTGACCGTCGGCGATGAGCCCAGGTTACAGCTGGTCGTGCTGGTGGTGTAGACCGCCGTCCGCAGCCGCGAGATCAGCACATAGTTCGACTGGGTCTGACGGTTCTCGGACTCACCATAGGCACCCGACACATCGAGCGAGATCGAATCGGTAACCCCGATCTTCACACCGGCACGATAGTCGAAGTGCTGTGTCACGAATTCGGAAAGCCGCGGCCCCACTTCAGTCGTACGCCGGCCCACGGTGGTGGTGAATGTCCGGAAATTGGGGTCGTTCGGGTTAGTGGCAACAGCTGCTGCCGCGCATTGTGCATCGTTAAGTGGCTGAATGCCGGGGGTGTTCGGGTCGAAATCGTTCCGCTGGCAGAACAGGTTCCGCGCGGCAACCGGCAGATACGGGTTGCTGACCGGAATGGTGAGCAGCTGACCGAAAATCCCCGAGGGGGCGATGATGGTCTTGACCCGGTTCTTGGAGAACATGCCGCGGGCATAGACTTCGATATTGTCAGATACTTCGTAACGCGCGGAGCTGAAGATGTTGAAGCGCTCGAACGGCGTCTGGAAAACGTTGTACGGGTTGAAGTTGAACCCATCGGTCCCGGCATAGGGACGAAGAGAACCGCTGGCGGGCTGGATTGAGAAAAACTGCGCCTTGTCGAACGGGACGGTATCGGGGTTTGCACCCTTTTCAACGAAGAAACGCGCGGGCACCGTAGTGCCCGAACCGCCCTTATGGCCCGTCGTCGAGGTGTAGTTATTCTGCGAGATCTTGCGCGCGCCCTGATAGACCGGATCGGACTTCTGATAGCCGACCGAGAGCACCGCGTTACCGCGACCATCGTCGAAATTGGCGCCAACGGTCAGATCGCCGCGGAAGTAATGCCCGTCACCACGTTCGGTGATCTGGTTGGAGACCGATGCCTCCATGCCCGAGAAATCTTTCCGCGTGATGAAGTTGATGACGCCCGACACCGCGTCTGCGCCATAAGTGGTGGCAGCGCCGCCGGTCAGCGTATCGACGCGCTCGATCAGCGCGAGCGGAATGTTGTTGAGATCGACGCGGCCTTCCTTGCTCGACGGCGTGATGCGATTGCCGTCCAGCAGCACCACGTTGCGGAAGTTGCCGAGACCACGAAGATCGGCGAAGGATGAACCACCATTGCCGTTGTTCACCGCCGAACCGATGCTGGGCACCACGCCCGGCAGGTCGCGCAGGATTTCTTCCGCGGTGTTGGTCTGACGCAGAGCCATTTCCTGCTGGCCGATCACGGTGACCGGGCTGGAGGCAGTCAGGTTCGGATTGGTGATCAGCGAACCGGTAACGACAATGTCGCCGCCAGCGCTGGAGTCAGTGGCCGGCGGTGTTTCCTGAGGCGCGATGGTCGCGTCCTGCGCAAATGCCGGGCTTGAAGCAAGCGCGGCGCCGACCAGCAAGGTCGAGGCTAGCAAGCGCGAGCGATATCGATTGAGCATCTAGATTCCCCTTAAATTTGCCCCGCAAGGCTGACTTGTGCCCCAAGTCATTTTTTCAAGTGGCCGGACAAGTCTGGCTACATGGCGCAAGGGCTAATGGGAAATTCATGGCTCGGCAACGGCGCCCGGAGAGCAAAGCAATAATTCTGCAAAGTGTAGTATGTGAGCCACAGTTGGCCGGCGCGCCGGGCGGGTTAGCTTGATGCAACCTTACATCGGCCCTAGCATGTGATTTCGAGCGAGGGGGGTGCCATGAACGCTGTGCGATGGGTCTTTGCAGGATTGCTCGTCATGGGCACAGCGAACGCCGCTTCGGCCGAGGAGCCCCGGGAATCCACAGCGGATCGTGTCGCGCGCTCTTTTGCCGAGTGCAGGGCGATCGCGGCGGCCGATCTGCGGCTGTCCTGTTTCGACAAGGCCGCAACCGCCCTGGAGGCATCGATCAAGTCGAAGGAGGTGCGGATCGTGGATCGCGCCGACGTCCGCAAGACCCGACGCTCATTATTCGGCCTGGCGCTCCCCTCCATCCGGCTGTTCGGCGGCGGGGATGACGACAAGGAAGAAGCCTTCACCGAAATCAAGAGCACGGTGGCTTCAACGCGTAGCCTGGCCAATAGCCGCGTGGAGATCCGGCTGGCCGAAGAGGGTAGCGCGGTCTGGCAGACCACCGATCCGATGGACTTCCCGCCGAAAGCGGGCACCGCGATCCGCATCCGGCAAGGCGTGATGGGGAATTATTTCATCGCCGTCGAAGGACGCACCTATCGTGGAATGCGGGTGCGCTGAACCAGCGCGCCGAACCGGTTCAGGGAGCCGTTATCGGCATCGGCCCGGCGATCAGCAAGGGGTCGATCCGCGCATCGCGCCATTTCATGCCCCAGTGAAGATGCGGGCCGGTGGCGCGGCCGCTCATCCCGACCGCGCCGACCACCTGGCCACGTCGCACGCGCTCCCCGACGCGAACGTCGATTCGCGACAAATGCAGGAACGCCGAGTTCAACTCCATGCCGTGATCGATCATCAGCAAATTACCCTCCAGCGTGAAGGGATGATCGGCGGCGAGGATGACCACGCCGTCGGCCGGCGCCAGCACCGGCGTTCCGATCGGCCGGGCGACATCGACGCCCGAATGATAGACGCCGGGCTGCCCCTGATAGACGCGCTGCGACCCGAACATGCCGGAGATGCGTCCGGTGGCCGGCCATAGGAATGTTTCGCGCCACCCCGTCGAATCGGATCGCATCCGGCGCGCCGCGGCGATCTGGGCAAGTTCGGCCGGCCGCAGCCGCGCCATTTCCGGCTCGGGCCTGGGGAATCTGGGCAAGGTGCTGAGCCGCTCGATCTGCCATGCACGCGGCGCGATGACGAGCGCATCGCTGACCTGACGGCCATCGTCCAGTGTCGCGACCAATGTCGCCGAGGGTCCGGCGTCGCGATCGAAAGCGATCAGGAAATGGCCATCGGGGGTCACCGGCACCGGGGCGCCGTTGAAGGTCAGCAGACGGGTGCCGGCGGGTGCGACACCGACCACCACGCCGCCCTGCATGCGCGGGCCGCTATAGCTGAAGGTCGCAGGGCCGGGGACACGGCGCGGTTGGGGCATTGGCGCGTCGGTCCGCGGCGAGGGCGGCAGCGGCTGAACACGCTCCGGCGGTGAGGCACTGTTTCCGAGTAATATCAGCGCGGGAAGCCCCACGGCCCAGCGCCGCATGCGCTTCATCTGGGCGGGCTCATCGCTTCGGTGGCGACCTCGGCGGTGGCATAGGCTTCCTGCGCCGCGACGCTCCAGTACCGCAGATCCTCAAGCGGGATGCGCGCGCCCGACACCGCGCAGACCACATGATCGCCAGTGGTCAGCACGCGAAAACCATTGGCCATATAATGGAGGCGTGCGGGGCGATCGCTGTTCGACATCAACATGGGCGTGGGTCCGGTTATAACAGGGTCGGCTGGTCGGGTTTTGGCCGATCACCCGGTTTATCATTGCCCTTGTCATATGCCTTGGCGCCGCTGCGCTCAAGGCGTGCATCGACCTCCCCATCCCGGAAATGGAGCGTAACGGCCCCTGCCGCCCTGGCCGCCGCCGCCGTGGCGACCACCGCACCGCCGAGCTTCGCCGACACCCGGACATAGCCGCGGTCGAGCAGTCGATCGGGGTTGAGCGATTCAACCAGCCGCCATGTCCGGTCGAGCCGGTCGCGCGCGCCGGCAAGCTGGCGTTCGAGCACCGACACGCGCAACGCGCCACCGGACCGATCGAGTGCGCCGCGCGCCAGAGTCACGCGCCGTTCCAGGCCGCGATCGAGCCGCGCGCTCATGTCATCGGCCTTTTGTCGTTGCGGCCCAAGCAGTGCATCACGCTTCGGCAGCACACGGACCAGCGCGTCGAGCCGTTCGCGCCCGCGCTCATGATAGCGCCGCGCGCATCGTTCCATCCGCTGGCCATGGCCATCGAGCATCAGCCGGAGGTCGGCAAGGACCGGCACCGCCATTTCCGCCGCCGCGGTCGGCGTGGGCGCGCGCAAATCGGCGGCGAAATCGGCCAGGGTCGTGTCGGTTTCATGCCCGACCGCGGAGATGATCGGGATCGAGCAGGCGGCGATCGCACGGACCACGACTTCCTCGTTGAATGCCCATAGATCCTCGATCGATCCGCCGCCCCGCGCCACGATCACCAGGTCGGGGCGCGGCACCGGACCGCCCGGCGCGATCGCATCGAAACCGCGCACCGCGGCCGCGACTTCGGCCGCCGCGCCGTCACCTTGCACCTTGACCGGCCAGACAATGACATGCGTCGGGCAGCGATCCTCCAGCCGGTGGAGGATATCGCGGATCACCGCTCCGGTCGGCGAGGTGACCACCCCGATCACGCGCGGCAGGAACGGCAGCGGCTTCTTCGCCGCGCCGTCGAACAGACCCTCCCCCGCCAGCTTCGCCTTCAGCTTCTCGAGCAGCGCCATCAGCGCACCCTCGCCGGCCAGCTCCATGCGTTCGATGATGATCTGGTATTTCGAGCGGCCCGGATAGGTGGTGATCTTGCCGGTGGCGATCACCTCGACCCCGTCCTGCGGCTGGAAGGCGAGGCCGGATACCTGCCCCTTCCAGATCACGCCGTCGATCACCGCGCTGTCATCCTTGAGGCTGAGATAGGCATGCCCCGACGCGACACGCTTGTAGCCGGAGATTTCGCCGCGTAGCCGGACATGACCGAACTCGCCCTCCACCACGCGTTTCAGCTTCATCGCCAGTTCGCCGACGCTGACCGGGGCGGCGTTGTCGCCTGCCAACTCCTCGGCTACGAGCCGGCCCATGTCTGCTTGGTGCATATCGGAAAAAGGGTCGGCCATGAATGTCCTGTTGATCGGATCGGGTGGCCGCGAACATGCGCTGGCATGGCGGCTGGCGCAATCGCCGACGCTCACGAAACTCTATGCCGCACCGGGAAATCCCGGCATCGCCGAGCATGCCGAGCTGGTCGACCTCGACCCCGCCGACCATCGTGCGGTGATCGATTTCTGCCTTCGTCATTCGATCGGCTTCGTCGTGATCGGCCCGGAGGCGCCGTTGGTCGATGGACTGGCCGACAATATCCGCACCATGGGCCTGCCGGTATTCGGCCCCGACAAAGCAGCGGCGCAGCTCGAGGGATCGAAGGGCTTCACCAAGGATCTGTGCGCCCGCGCCAACATCCCGACCGCCGCCTATGCCAAGGTCATGTCGCGCGGGGGCGGAATGGCGGCGCTCGACGATTTCACCATTCCCGTGGTGGTGAAGGCCGATGGCCTGGCCGCCGGCAAGGGCGTGACGGTGGCGATGACTCGCGAGGAAGCCGAAGGTGCGATCGCCGATCTATTCTCCGTGTCCGGCGCCGAAGCGGTGATCGAGGAATTTCTCGACGGCGAGGAAGTCAGCTTGTTCGTCCTGACCGACGGCGCGACGATGGCGCCGTTCGGATCGGCACAGGACCATAAGCGCGTCGGGGATGGCGATGTCGGCCCCAATACCGGCGGCATGGGGGCATATAGCCCCGCGCCGGTGCTGACTCCTGCGTTGGAGCAACGCGCGCTGGACGAGATCGTCGCACCGACCATCGCAGCGATGGCGGCGATGGGCGCGCCCTTTTCGGGGGTGTTGTATGCCGGCCTGATGCTCACGGCGGATGGCCCCAAGCTGATCGAATATAATGTCCGTTTCGGCGACCCCGAATGCCAGGTGCTGATGATGCGCTTTACGGGCGATTTGCTGGAACTGATGCTGGCCACCGCGCAAGGACGGCTCGCCGACCACCCGGCACCGGCATTTTCCGACGATACCGCACTGACCGTGGTGATGGCCGCAAAGGGTTATCCGGGTACGCCCGAGAGCGGCGGCGCGATCAGCGGGATCGACGCGGCGGAAGCGACCGGCGCCCGGGTCTTTCAGGCCGGCACGCGCCTTGATGGTCGGACACTCGTTGCATCGGGCGGGCGGGTGCTGGCGGTCACCGCGACCGGCCCCGACGCGGCATCCGCACAAGCCGCCGCCTATCGTGGGGTGATGGCGGTCGATTTTCCCACCGGTTTCAACCGGAGCGATATCGGCTGGCGCGAAATCGCGCGCGCCGGTTTGGAATGATCCTGCCACCAGGTGGTGCTTTGTCGGCGATGCTGGGTTAGCATCGGCCAGGAGATCAACGGAGCACCACCCATGGACGACAAGCAGGCCCAGACCACAGCCGGGGCCGCCGACATGATGTCGACAATCACCACCGCGCATCTGATCCTCATTGCCGTATTCGCGGTGGTCGTGATCATCGGCATCTGGTGGGGCATGAAGCTCAAGCGCGCACGGGTCGCGGCACAGGCCGTCAATGAGGAGCATCGCGAGGCGGTCGACAGGGTGACAGCAGAGGCGCCGCCCACCCCAGTGGCGGTCGCGTCGCCGTCAATCGCCGCGGTCCCGGTCGCTGCTGCCCCAGCCGCTCCGGACCCAGTCACGCCGGATCCGGTCGCTCCGGATTCTCTCATTCCGGATCCATCGCCACTCGCGGACGAACCAATCGTTGCGGCGGCCGCATTCGATGCCAGCCCCGCGGCGCTGGCGGCCGACATGGTCGCGAACTCCCCGGTCGAGCCGGCACTTGCCGGCAACATCACCCAGCTCAAAGGGCTGGGCCCGAAGCTGGCCGCGCAACTGGCCGGGCTGGGGGTGACGAGCGTGGATCAGATCGCGGCGATGAGCCCGGCGGAGATCGCCGAGCTCGACGCAAAGCTTGGCGCCTTCAAGGGCCGAATCGCCCGCGACCGCTGGGTCGAGCAAGCCCGGCTGCTGACCGCCGGTGACCGCACGGCCTATGAAGCCGAGTTCGGCAAGCTCGGTGGCTAGAGGGTTGATTCGGCAGCGCCGGAGCGCGGCGCCAGCCTGTTAGAGGCAAAAGCCTCTGGCCGGCGCCCCGCCGACCCTCACCATGCTTCATCCCGCAGCCCTATTGAGTATCGCCGTCGCGCGGATCAGCTCAATTCGACTATGCCTCGAAGTGCGACTCTGGCGCGTAGCGCTCGATCGCCGCGACCAGGTCCGCGAAACTTCGATCGGTTCCCGAAACGCTGAGCGCGATATCGCCGAACCCCATCGACTTGTTGACCCCAGCGACTCTGCCAAGCAGGTGCGTCGATCGATATTGCTCCGGGTCCTGCAGCCATAGCGCCAGAAACCGCTGGCGGCGCAGGCTCATCGCCTCGGCGCGGACGATCGCCGACCAGGGAATGCGTTCATCGGACCAGCGCCGCCACAAAATGCCCCGGGCATCAATCTCCATCACCGGACCGCTGCGGAACAGCTGGCGTGCGCCGACCAGCGCGCACGCCCCGAAAAACAGCGCACCCAGCCAGCCAGTGACCAGCGCCCGCGGATCATTCAGTCCCTTCGTCTGCACGACGAACACGCCGCCGGCGACGAAAACGAGCGCGCCGAACACCAGGAGAGCGGCGCGCCAGCGCGACACATGCGCGACGAACCCATCATCCATCTCAGCCACCGCGTTTCTTCGCCGCGCTGACCAGCAGCTTGTCGATGCGCCGCCCATCGAGATCGACCACCTCGAACTTCCAGCCCTGTTCGACAAAGCTTTCGCCTTCGCCGGGCAAATGGCGGAACACCGCCAGCGCCAGGCCTGCGACGGTCGCATAATCGCGATCCTCGGGCAGATCGATGCCGAGCCGTTCGGCCAGCGCGTCGGCCGCCATCTGCCCCGCGACCAGCAACGACCCATCGTCGCGCTCGACCACTGACGGGCTGTCGTCGGGATCGGTATCCGACGCGAATTCGCCAGCGATCGCCGCGAGCAGGTCGGCCGGCGTGACGATGCCTTCGAAATGGCCATATTCGTCGTGCAGCAGCGCCATTGGTACTTCGGCCTCGCGCAGCGCGATCAGTGCGTCCATCGCGTCGAGCTGATCGAGCACCACCGGCGCCTGCCGCATCAACGCGCGCAGGTCGAGCGGCGCGCCGCTGAGCAAGGCGATCGCCACATCGCGCGCCTGGACCACGCCGATCACCGCATCGACCGATCCCTCGGCAACCGGCAATCGGCTGTGCGACGCCTCCATCAGCGCCGCGCGGATGCCGTCGGCATCGAGGCCGACATCGATCCAGTCGATATCGGTCCGCGGCGTCATCACCTCGCGCACCGGCCGGTCGGCAAGACGCACCACGCCCGAAATGATCGACCGCTCATGCTCCTCGATCACACCGGACTTGGACGCCTCGGCAACGATCAGATGCAGCTCCTCGGCCGTGACATGATCTTCGGTTTCACGCTTCAGGCCCATCAGGCGGAACAGCAGGGCGCTGGTCGAATCGAGCAGCCAGACGATCGGCGCGGTACCCCAGGCCAGCCAGCGCATCGGCGCCGCCATGAATGCCGCGATCGGCTCGGGCGCACGAAGAGCGATCTGCTTGGGTACCAGTTCGCCGATGATCAGCGATGCGTAGGTGGTGATGGTGATGACCAGCGCGAAGCCGATCGTCGCGGTCGTGTCGTCCGACAGGCCGAGCCAGTGCAGCCGGGCCGCGACCGGCGCGCCGAGGCTTGCGCCGGAATAGGCACCGGCAAGAATGCCGATCAGCGTGATGCCGATCTGCACCGTCGAGAGGAATTTTCCGGGATCGGCGGCGAGCTGAATTGCCGACCGCGCGCCGCGCTTGCCGGTGCGCGCCATCGCCTCGAGCCGCGCCTTGCGCGCCGAGACGATCGCCAGTTCCGACATCGCGAAAACGCCATTCAACGCGACCAGCGCGAGGATAATCGCGACGTCGATCCAGGGAAAGGGGGGAAGCGGTGCCATGACGCTCCTGTTCCTTTGGCGCGAATCTGTCGGTTTCACAACAGCGCGATCATCTTTCGTTCAAATCGGATGCGGAACAATCGCCCGACAGGAAGAGTTGTTGCGACCGTCCGGTCGCCCAAAACCAATGGGCGGGCTGATCTCAAGGGAGAATTTACGTGATCAAATCCAGGTTGTTGCTTGGCGCAGCCCTTGCCGCGCTCGTTACCACCAGCGCCTGCACCACTGACCCGGAGACCGGCGAACGGCGCCTGTCAAAGGCGGCGATCGGCGGCATCGGCGGCGCGCTGGGCGGTTATCTGCTCGGCGATCTGGTCGGCGGGCGCAACGACCGCACCGAGAAAATCCTCGGCGCGGGCATTGGCGGTCTCGCCGGTGCGGGCATTGGCGCCTATATGGACAAGCAGGAACGCGAGATGCGCGCCCGCACCGCCGGCACCGATGTCCGGGTGATCCGCCAGGGCGATGATCTGATCCTCAACATCCCGTCGGGAATCAATTTCGCCACCGACAGCGCGGCGGTGGCGCCGAGCTTCCGGCAAACGCTTGATCAGGTCGGTCAGGTCCTCGGCAACTATAACCGCACCTATGTCGATGTGTACGGCCATACCGATTCGACCGGCAGCGACGAGTATAACCAGAGCCTGTCGGAGCGGCGCGCGGTATCGGTCGCCGACTATCTCACCACGCGCGGCGTCCAGGCGGCGCGGATCGGGACCCGCGGTTTCGGCGAATCGCAGCCGATCGCATCCAACGACACCGAGGAAGGCCGCGCCGCCAACCGCCGGGTCGAGATCAAGATCGTCCCGATCCCGGAGAGCGACCTGCGCTAGGTAAATCACGGCCACACGCGCTGCCGTTCGCCCCAAGCTTGTCGAAACCCCGCTGCGTCCCGAACAGGCCTTCGCCTGCCGAGAGCGGCCCTTCGACAGGCTCAGGGCGAATTGGCATGCCCTGCGATTAGCGCCGCGCGGCGAAGAAATCCTTCAACAGACCCGCCGCTTCCTCTTCACCGATCCCGGCATAGATTTCGGGGCGGTGATGGCAGGTCGGCTGCGCGAAGAAGCGTGGGCCATGCGCGACCGCCCCGCCCTTCGGGTCTTCGGCGCCATAATAAAGCCGCGCGATTCGGGCATGGGCGATCGCCCCGGCACACATCGCGCAGGGCTCCAGCGTGACCCACAAGTCGCAATCCTCCAGCCGGTCGGAGCCGATCCGTTCGGCTGCGGCGCGAATCGCGCGAATCTCGGCATGAGCAGTGGGATCATGAAGCGTTCGCGGTGCATTGGCGGCGACCGCGATGATCCGTCCGGCGCGCACGATCACCGCGCCAACCGGCACTTCCCCATCGGCCGCCGCCATATGGGCGGCATCAAGCGCGGCGCGCATCGGGGCGGGCATCGGGAACATGTTTGCCCTATGCCCGCCGGAAGCCGACCGGGCCAGCCCGGCCGGCATACCAGGACTTATTTCGCCGGGGCGGCGGCGTTGCTGGCCGGCGTGTCCATCTTCACCGTGGGGACGGTGATCGTCTTCTGGGTGGTGCCGACCGTCGGCACGTCGATCGTCTTGTTTTCGGTACCGACCGAGATCGTCGCCATATCGGCCTTGACCTGCGGCGCGGCGCCGCCTTCGAGCTTGACACGCGGCAGAGAACCGGGCGTGCCTTCGAGCTTCAACAGGCCAAGCGACATCAGGCCGACGACGACAAGAGCGGCTAGGCCGATAAGGATCAACAGGGCGCGCATGGCATTCTCCTAGATCGAATCATTCGAATCGTTACCGTAACCAAACGTTGCACCCCAACCGTTGGTTGCACGTCAAAGCCTGAATCGGTTGACGCCTTGTCCCGTGTCGGGTATCCGCGCCGCCTTCATGGGATTACCGGGCCGTCATGGCCCTGACCTTCAGGATACGATCATGTCGCGGATTTGCGAGCTGACCGGCAAGGGCCGGCTGGTAGGGAACAATGTTTCCCACGCCAACAACAAGACCAAGCGCACCTTTCTGCCGAATCTGCAGAATGTGACTTTGATGTCGGAAGCACTGGGCACCAGCGTGAAGCTGCGCGTCTCGACTCACGGCCTGCGTTCGGTCGAGCATGTCGGTGGCCTGGACAACTGGCTGGTCAAGACGACCGACGACAAGCTGTCGCTGCGCGCACGCCGTCTGAAGCGTGACGTCCGCAAGAAGCTCTCCACGGCGGTTGCCGCCTGAGCTGCTGACGCCGGGTTGCCTCAGGCACCCGGCTCCAGTCTGAACTTGAGCAACAACGTGCGTTCCAGCACGAACTGGTTATCGTCCGAGACGATCCAGATTATCGTGTCACGCCCTTCGTGCGTGACTGCGAGCCCTTCGAAATTGTCGTGGATCAGCGGCGCGGCAAGCGTCGCAATCTCGCGCCCGCGCACCACCGCGCCACGCCGGATTCGCGCCGGATCGACGATCGTCAATTTTGCCGAAAAATCGAACGGCGTGGCGAATCGGCGATTGAGGACCAGCAAACGCCCATCGGGCAACAAGGTCGCGTCGCTCGGATCATAACCGCTGGGCGGCAGATAGCCGAACTGGAAGCCCCGATTCGGCTGTGCGACCGGATCGCCGGCGAATCGGACCGCCTTGCGCGCCTCGCGGTGCGGCCATTTGGTCGTTTCGGCGATGACGATCATCCCGCCATCGGGCATCCGCACCATCGTCTCGGGTCCGCCATTCTCGTTCCACCCCGCCATGACCGGCGGCTCGACATGGCCCCGCACTTTGGTCAGCGACGAATCATAGCGCCAGATCGCGTTGGCGCGCTCGAACCCGACCCAGACATCCCCGCTCGCCGGATCGACAGTCAGCGATTCGCTGTCCCGGTCGCTCTTCTGCCAGCCAGTGCCCGGGCCGTCGGGCAATTCCGCAAAGCGCGCATCGCGGAGACCGCCGCGGCGATCGAGCGCGAAGCTGACGATGTTGCCGCCATCGCTGAGCAAGGTGAACCGGTCGCCCTGCAGGCGCATCGATGAAAACCCGCCAAAGGTATGGTCCGGGCTGCTCAACTGCACCCCGCCGAGCCAGGTCAGCTGGCCGACCCGCCGCCGCGCCGGGTCGTTTGCGTCAAGCGGCACGTGCTTCACAGCGATTCGCGCCTCCCTGCCAAGCAGGTCGAGACGCTTCGGCCCCGACCAGCTCGGGACGAGTATAAGGATCAACAGGATCGACAGGAAAATGCGCACGCGCCCTCATAGCCGCGAACGGCGCGGCCACCAGCGGCTTTGCGGCAATCGGACCGGGCCCGACATGAACCAACGATAACGGACGCATTCAGGCTCGGCTCAAAGCGGCTCGCCTAGAAGAAGTGCATCGACGGCGATCAAGCAATCCCGTCGTCATGACATTCGAGACTGGGAGACCCGATCATGTTCAAGAAATTCACGCTCGCCGCCGTCGCGCTCGCCATGGGCACCAGCGCACTGGTTTCCGCGACCCCGGCCGCCGCGCAGCGCTATGATGGATATGGCGATCGCTACGATCGCTATGATCGCCGCGACGACCGTGGCTATCGCGATTATCGCCGCGATGACCGCGGTTATTACAATGACGATCGCCGTGACTATCGCGACAATCGCCGCCACCGCAACAATCGTTGCGACACGACCGGCGGCACGGTGATCGGCGCGATTGCCGGCGGCCTGCTGGGTCACGAAGTCGTTGGCCGCGGCGGCGATCGCACCCTGGGCGCCGTACTTGGCGCCGGCGTCGGCGCCCTTGCCGGCCGCGCGATCGATAAGTCGGACAATCCCAATTACTGCCGTCGGTAAGCTCCCCGGTAGTATGCGTACCCCTCGTGTAGCGTAGTTGAGGGTTTGAGGGCCGGTTCCCGAAAGGGGGCCGGCCTTCGTGTTTTGGGCGCGGGCGCGGCCACGACCGCGCCGGTGCTCGCAAGGCGAGCGGCGCCCAAACCGGACGGCGGGCGCTCCGGGGACCCGTCCGACGGCGGCTTTGCCGCCGGCTCTTATTTTCATCCGGAGCGGAATGATTGAATCACCTCATCCCCGCATTCGCGGGGATGACGACGGGAAGTCCGCCCGGAGTCACCTGACTTTAGGCTTATCCAGCCAGCGACGGCGGCAAAGCCGCCGTCGGACGGGTTGGCGTAGCCACCCGCCGGCCGTGCCGGGCGCTGCTGCGCAGCGGCGCGGTCGCCGCCGCGCCTGCACCCGTCAGTACATATGCTGCCCGCCATTGATGCTCAGCGTGGATCCGGTCACGAACCCGCCTTCTTCCGAGCACAGGAACGCGACGCCGCGCGCGATCTCGTTCGCCTGGCCGAGCCGGCCAACGGGAATCTTCGCCACGATCTTCTCCAACACGTCAGCCGGGACCGCAGCGACCATGTCGGTGTCGATATAACCCGGCGCGATCGCATTGACCGTCACCCCGGCCCGCGCACCTTCCTGCGCCAAGGCCTTGGTAAAGCCATGGATGCCCGATTTGGCGGCGGCATAATTGACCTGGCCATATTGTCCGGCCTGGCCGTTGATCGATCCGATATTGACGATTCGGCCCCATTTGCGGTCACGCATGCCGGGGAAAGTCGCCTTGGCCATGTTGAAGCAGCCGCCGAGATTGGTGTCGATCACCTCTTTCCACGCCTGATAGCTCATTTTCAGGATCGTGCCGTCGCGGGTGATACCGGCATTGTTGACGACGATGTCCACTGGCCCGAGTTCTTCGGCGACCTGCGCGCAACCCGACTGGGTCGCGTCATAATCGCCGACATCCCATTTATAGGCCTTGATCCCGGTCCGTTCGCTGAACTCACGTGCACGTTCGTCATTGCCCGCATAGTTGGCGGCGACGGTCACGCCGATCTCCTGGAGCGCAAGGCTGATCGCCTCACCAATCCCGCGCGTGCCTCCGGTAACGATCGCGACGCGTGCCATACACTCTCTCCTTGGATTTTTCCGTCAACGGGAGGCTAGGCGGTGAAGTTCCAGCCTTCAAGCTCTCGTGCGAGCAGCGCGTGCAGCATTTCGATTCCGACCGCGCTTTCATTGAGGCACGGCAGATAAGCGAAATGCGTGCCACCGGCTTTTTCGAAGCCCTCGCGCCCGCGAATCGCCAGTTCCTCCAGCGTCTCGAGACAATCGGCGGAGAAGCCGGGGGCGAGGATCGCCACTTTCTTCACGCCCTGGCCCGGCAATGCCGCGAGCGTCGCGTCGGTCGCCGGCAACAGCCATTTCGCACGCCCGAATCGCGACTGGAAAGCGACGATCAATTCGCGATCCAGCGCTTCGCTCAGCAGCCGGGCAGTCTTCCGGCAATGGCAATGATACGGATCGCCCAGCTCCAGCGTCCGCTGCGGCATGCCGTGAAAGCTCGTAACGACCGCCTCGGGTTCGAAATCGAGCGCCGCCAGCGACGTTTCCACCGATGCCTTCAGTGCAGTGATATAGCCGGGATCGTCATGATAAGGCGGCAAGGTGCGGATCGCCGGCTGCCAGCGCATCGTGGCGAGCGTGGCGAACGCCTTGTCATTGGCGGTCGCGGTCGTGGCGGCGCAATATTGCGGGTAGAGCGGCGCGAGCAGGATGCGATCGCACCCCGCCTGTTGCAGCGCCGCGAGCCGAACCGGAATCGACGGATTGCCATAACGCATCGCCCAGTCGACCATCACCTCCGGCCCGAATGCGCCCTGCAAGGCATCGCTTTGCGCCCGGGTGATCGCGGCGAGCGGCGACCCGTCCTCGCGCCATACCAGGCCATAAGCATGTGCCGATTTCTTCGGCCGGGTGTTGAGGATGATGCCGCGCAGGATCGGCTGCCAGGCAATCGGCGGAATTTCCACCACGCGCCGGTCGGAGAGGAATTCGGCGAGGTAGCGTTTGACCGACGCCGCATCCGGCGCGTCGGGCGTGCCGAGATTGATCAGCAGCACACCGATTTTTCGCGCGCTTACCGGCGGATGATCGGCAGGCAGGATCACGCTTCTCCGGGCGTCAGCGGCAGGGTGCGCATGCGGAAGCCCGTCGCGGCCTGCAGTGCATTGGCGATGGCTGGCGCGACCGGCGGCACGGCGAGTTCACTGACACCACCCGGATCGGCTTCGCTGCGGATCATTTCGATCGTGATGTCGGGCGTGTCGGCAAGGCGCGGCAGCGCGAGATCGCCAAAGCCGCGCGCATCGGCGAGATTCTCGGTGAAGCCGGTCGTCCCGCCCAGCGCCGCCGCCATGCCGAAGATCAGTCCGCCCTCGATCGCTTGCAGCACGACATCGGGGTTGACCTGGCGTCCGCAATCGACCGCCGCAACCAGCCGGTCGACCACCGGGCGCTGATCGTCGCCGATATGCGCCTCGGCCAGCACCGCGATATAGGAACCGCGAAACGCATGGCAGGCAATGCCCTGTCCGCTGCCCGGAACGCCGCCCTCCCAGCCGCCCAGCGCAGCGGCGGTGGACAGGCAACGCGCCAGCCGGGCATCGCCGCCAAGCATGCCGATACGGTATGACAGGGGTTCGGTGCCGGCGACATGCGCCAATTCATCAAGGAAGCATTCGGTGAAGAAGGCGGTATAGCTATGCGCGCCGGAGCGCCAATGCCCGGTCGGCACGCCGATCTCGGCGGGATGATGGTCGATCGCATAAGCGGGCAACCGATAGAATGGCCTGGCCCCTGCCACCGCATAGGCATCGCCACTGCTGCTGGTCGCAAGCAGGGCGCGGGCGGTAGTATCGCCCGACAGCAATCGCCCGGCAATCTCGCGCCCGGTCGACGGCGCCGCGATCTTCGCCAGCCAGCCGAGAATCTGTCCATTGGGACCGAGCCGCGCGCTCATCCGCGCCGCGGCGGGCGGGCGATAGCGATCGTGCAGCATATCCTCGCTGCGCGACCAGACCAGCTGCACCGGGCGCTTGAGCCGCTCCGCCAGCAATGCCGCCTGCTCGGCGGCCTGATGTTCGAGATTGGCGCCGAACGATCCGCCGACCAGCATCGGATGGACGATCACGTCATTCTCGGGAATGCCGAGGATCGCCGCCGCCGCGCCCCGCGCCAGGCCCGGCGCCTGAGTCGGCAGCCACAGCTCGAGCCGACCGTCATGATAATGCGCGGTCGCGGTCATCGTTTCGATCGCGGCGTGCACCGCAAGTCCCGCACGATATTGCGCGGTCACGACATTGGCGCCCTTGAACACCGGCCCGAGATCACCGAGCGCCGCCATGCGCGTACCCGGCCCGTCGAGCGCGGCATCAAGCGCCGCGTCGATCGACGCGCTGCTGATGATCGCGCCCCTGGTCTCGAAACGCGGGCTGAGCGCGTCGAGCGCCTTGTTCGCCGCCCACCAGTTATTGGCGATGGCCGCGACCCAGCGATCATTGGTCACCACCGACAGCACACCGCGAATCCTGTCGGCCGCCGCGCGGTCGACGCGAATCAGTTTCGAATCGCCGACCGGCCCCTGGCGGATCGCCGCGAACACCATGTCGGGTAGACGGATATCGCCGGCGAAATTGGCCGAACCATCGACCTTGGAAGGGACATCCAGCCGAGGTAGCGATTGCCCGTAGAGCCGGTTGGTGTCGCCCCCGCGCAACGGGATCGGGCTGGGGACCTTCTGATGCACCGCCTCGGTCACCAGTTCGGCGAAGCGCAGCTTCTTCGTACCGTGCACGACGAACCCCGCCGCCGTGCCGGTCGATTGCCAGTCGACGCCCCAGCGTTTGGCGGCCGCCTTGGACAACATGATCCGCGCCGCCGCACCCGCCGCGCGCAATTCGCCCTCGAACGCGCGAACCGAACTCGACCCGCCGGTCAGCACCAGCGCGCTGCGCTGCGCATGGGTGGCGCGAAGCGGCTCGGGCAAGGCCCCGAAAGCGCCGCCGAACAGCTCGTTCGCGGCCAGCGCATTGGCATAAAGCGGATTGAGCGGCGCCGGCTGCACGCTGACGGTACGCCAGTCCGCGCCCAGCTCATCGGCGACGATCTGCGGCAAGGTGGTATAGACGCCCTGGCCATGTTCGGCCTGCGGCACCGCGACAGTGACATGACCGTCGACGCCGATCTTCAACCAGGCGCCGAACACCGTCTCGCCTTTGGCCGGCGTCAGATTGGGCGCATAGCTGCGCGGCCACACGGCCCAGGCCACGATCAGCCCGACTCCCGCGCCGCCGCCAATCAGCAGCGTGCGTCGGTCGATCCTGCCCCTTGTGTCGCCTGCCGCCATGATGATGCTCTATCGCGGCGGGTGAGGTGTGGAAAGAGACGTGGCAGCAAACGGAACGGCGGTCGGGAAGGCAGGCCTGGTCGCGTCAGGCCTCCGCCGCCGCGATCGCCCGGTATTTGGTCCGCAAGCTCACCTTGTCGATCTTCTCGGTGCCGAGCCGTGGCAGAGGTTCGCCCGAGGTCCAGATGCGCTGCGGCACCTTGAACGCCGCGATATGCGCGAACAGGAAAGCGCAGAGCTCCTCCGGGGTCAGCGTTTCGCCATCGCGATATGTGACCACCGCGCCCGGCACTTCGCCGTAACGCTCATCGGGCAGGCCGAACACCGCCGCCTCGGCGACCGCGGGATGTTCGTAGATCGCCGCCTCGACTTCCTGGCAGGAGATATTCTCGCCGCCGCGGATGATGATATCCTTCTTGCGATCGACGATGAACAGATAGCCCTCGTCATCGAGATAGCCGATGTCGCCGGTCAGGAAATAACCGTCCGACGTGAAGGCCTCGCGCGTCGCTGCGGGGCGGTTGTAATATTCGCGGAAATTGCAGACCGACCGGATGCCGACTTCGCCGCGCGCGCCCGCCGTGACCGGCTTGCCGTTCCCGTCGAGGATCGCCAGATCGACCAGCGGCGCCGACGCGCGCCCGGTCGAATTGGGCTTGGCGATATAGTTGCTGCGCCAATTGCCGCAACCGACGCCATTGGTCTCGGTCAACCCATAGCCCAGCAGCGGCGCGCCCTCGCCATTGGGTCCGCCCATCTCATCCTTGATTCGCCGGACATGATCGACCGGACGCGGTGCGCCCCCGGCGGCGAAATCGCTCACCGTCGAGAGATTATATTTCGAACGGTTGGGATGGGTGAGGATCTCGAAACTCATCAGCGGCACGCCGACGAAATAGGTCACCGTTTCCGCCTCGATCAGCCGCATCGCGTCCTCGGCATCCCATTTCGGCATCAGCACCAGCTTCCGCCCCATCGCGAAGCTTTGCAGGAACACCGGCACCTCCGCCGTCACATGGAACAGCGGCACGTTGAGCAGGGTCGCATGCTGCGCCGGCGGCGCGACGCCATTCTCGGTCGAGATGCCGAGCATGACCAGCGCCTGAGTCAGATAGTTGAAAATGCCTTGCAGCACCGCGCGGTGATCGCTGATCGCGCCCTTGGACTGGCCGGTCGATCCCGAAGTGAACAGGATCGTCGCATCGTCCGTGCCCGCCAGCATGGGCAAGGCTTCCGCCCGGGCGAGACTGGTCACCGGCGCAAGCGCATTCGCCAGCGGCTGGAGATCGTCGATCGTCACGACCTTGGCGGTCAGCCCGGCAACCTCGGCCAGGCGTTTGGCGCGCGGCGGATCGGCAAAGACCAGGCTGCATTCGACATCGCGCATCGCCGCGTCGAGCTCGGCCGATTGCCACCAGCCGTTGAGCAGGGTGGCAATCCCCCCGGCCATGACGATGCCCATATACAGCACGATCCAGGAGGGCGAATTGCGCATCGCGATGCCGATTCGGTCGCCCTTTTTGACGCCAAGCTCACCCGCCAGCGCACCCGCGACCTGTTGCGCCGATGCGAAAACCGCCGCGAAGGTCAGCCGTTCGGGCCCCGCAACCAGGAACGTCTTGTCGGCATGCTCGGCGCAGAAATGCGCGAAATAATAGGACAAAGCCGGCGGCGCGGCGGCGATCATCGGCACCTCGACACCGAAGCGGTCAAGCGACACTTTGGTCAGCGGCAGGGGTCCACCCTCGCCGCTCAGCCTGGCCAGCCCTTCATCCATTCGCCGGTCAAGCTCGGTGCGCATGCTCTCTCCTATTGGTTCTATCGCCTTGGCTCTTTATGGAGGCTGGAAAGCCCGGGGAAAAGCCTTGATCCTGACTGCCGCCACCGCCGCCCAGACGCACCTGACTTTCAGCAGTCTCGGGCTTGACCCCGTGGCGCTGGATCTCGGCTTCTTCCAGATCAAATGGTATTCGATCGCCTATATCACCGGCATCCTGGTCGGCTGGTGGTATCTGCTCAAGCTGATCGCCCAGCCAGGGTCGCCGATGGCGCGGCGTCATGCCGACGACCTCGTCTTTTATGCCACGCTCGGCGTCATCCTGGGCGGGCGAATCGGCTATGTGATCTTCTACGCCTCCGAGATGTTCCTCGATCCGATCCGCATCCTGCGGCTGTGGGACGGCGGCATGTCCTTCCATGGCGGCGTGATCGGCACCAGCCTCGCGCTCATCCTGTTCGCGCGCAAGAACAAGCTGAACTGGCTGCGCGTGCATGACTATGTCGCCTGCGTGGTGCCGTTCGGGCTGTTCTTCGGCCGGCTGGCGAATTTCGTGAACGGCGAATTGTGGGGCAAGCCGAGCAATGTCGCCTGGGCGATCATCTTCGAACGCGGCGGCGGGCCGCTGGCGCGCCATCCGAGCCAGCTCTACGAAGCCGCGCTGGAAGGCATATTATTGTTCGCGATCCTGTGGTTCGCCTTCTGGAAGACCAAGGCGCGCTATGACCCGGGCAAGCTCGTCGGCATCTTTGTCGCCGGCTATGGCATCGCGCGCTTCATCGTCGAATTCTATCGCGAGCCCGATTCGCAGTTTCAGGGGACGTTCATCGAATCGACCGGCCTGCATATGGGGCAATGGCTGTGCGTGCCGATGATCCTGGGCGGCGCCTATCTGATCGCCACCGCGGCGAAGCGGCGCGAGCGAATCGAGCCGATCGCGGGGGCCGAGAGCGTCGCCTGAGGCGCTCCCCCTTACCGGAATGACCGACGCCCCCCTTCCCGACCGGCTCGCCCGGGCGATCACGCTCGCCGGACCGATTCCCATCGCGCATTTCATGGGCGCGGCGAACGCGCATTATTATGCGACGCGCGATCCGCTGGGTGCGGCGGGCGACTTCACCACCGCGCCCGAGATCAGCCAGATGTTCGGCGAACTGATCGGCCTGTGGTGCGCCGATCTGTGGGATCGCGCCGGCCGGCCCGATATCGCCTGGGTCGAACTCGGCCCGGGGCGTGGCACGCTCGCCGCCGATGCGTTGCGCGCGATGGCGACGATCGGCCTGAAACCGCCGGTGCATTTCGTCGAAACCAGCCCGGTGCTGCGTGCGGCGCAGGCCGAGCGGGTGCCAGGGGCGACTTGGCATGACAGCGTGTCGACGCTGCCCGATGATCGCGCCCTGATCGTCATCGCCAATGAATTTTTCGACGCCCTGCCGATCCATCAACTCGTGCGCACGATCGGCGGCTGGCATGAGCGGCTCGTCGCCTGTCAGGATCTGCTGTTCCTGCCGATCGCCGGCAAGCAAGTGCCCGAGACGATCCTGCCGCCGCATTTGCGCGAGGCTCCGCCGGGGTCGATCGTCGAGACATCCCCCGCCAGCGTCGCGATCGTGCGGGATCTGGCGCAGCGCATCGTTGCGCAAGGCGGCGCCGCGCTGGTCATCGACTATGGCTATGAAGGCCCGGCGGTCGGCGACACGCTGCAGGCGATGCGCGCGCATGGCTTCGTCAATCCGTTCGACAATCCCGGCGAGCATGACCTGACCGCGCATGTCGACCTGGCGACGCTCGCCGCCGCCGCCCAGTCCGAAAGCGCCGCTCGATTCGGACCGGTCGATCAGGGCGCTTTGCTCGTGACACTTGGCGTGGCCGCACGCGCGGCCGCGCTGAGCGCCGCCGCGCCCGGCCGCGCCGCCGGTATCGCCGCCGATCGCGATCGACTGATCGGTCCCGAGGCGATGGGTACGCTGTTCAAGGCGCTTGCAGTCACCGCGCCAGCGTGGCCGGCACCGGCCGGTTTCGCATAATCGAGGCGATCGGTAGCGGGATCGCCCGCAACGGCATATGGCGGGCGGCATGACCGATCTCGCCCCTTCCCCTGCCATCACGTATCGCGACGCGCGCACCATCGACGGCCCGGCCCTGGCGGCCATGGCGCGGCGCAGCTTCACCGAGACGTTCGGCACGCTCTATCGCCAATCCGATCTCGCCGCCTTTCTCGACGAAGCATTCGGCGCGAACGGCTTGCCCTCGCAGTTGTCCGATCCCGATTTCGCGGTCCGGCTCGCGCTCGAGGGCGACAAGATCATCGGCTTCGTCAAAATGGGTCCGGTCACCTTCCCCGGCGAATGGCGGCCCGATGCGATCGAGCTGTATCAATTCTATGTCCTGGGACCGTGGCAGGGCCAGGGCGTCGCCCAGACCCTGATGGACTGGGCGCTGGAGCATTCGCGGTCGCATGGCGCGAAGGAAGTCATCCTCAGCGTCTATGTCGACAATCATCGCGCGCACCGTTTCTACGAACGCTACGGCTTCCGCGATATTGGCCGCTATGCCTTCCGCGTCGGCGAGACGGTCGATGACGACAATCTGATGCGGCTTGTGCTGTGAGCGAGGTCGAGGTCATTCGCAGTCGCACGCTCGGCGGCGTGGCGCACGGCTTTCTCGGCCGGCGTGGCGGCGTATCGAACGGCATCCATGCCGGCCTGAACGTCGGCATCGGATCGGAGGACGACCCCGATGCCGTCGCCGAGAACCGCATCCGGGCGACCACGGCCGTGCTGCCCGGCGCGACGTTGGTCGGCCTGTTTCAGATCCATTCCGCCGATGTGATCACCGTCACCGCGCCGCTCGCGGAACGCCCGCGCGGCGATGCGCTGGTCACTGACCGACCTGGCTTGCTGCTGAGCGTGCTGACCGCCGATTGTGCTCCGGTGCTATTCGCTGACACCGAAGCCGGCGTGATTGGCGCGGCGCATGCCGGCTGGAAGGGCGCGATCGGCGGCGTCACCGATGCGACGATCACGGCAATGGAGGCGCTCGGCGCGCGGCGCGAGCGCATCGCGGCGGCGATCGGTCCGTGCATTGCCCGCGCCAGTTACGAGGTCGATGACGGTTTCGCGCAGCGCTTCGCGGCCGACGATCCGGCCAATGAACGCTTCTTCGCGCCGGGCAAGCCGGGTCATCATCAGTTCGACCTGGAAGCCTATGTCACCGCCCGCCTCGCCGCCGCTGGGCTGACCCGGATCGAAGCGCTGGGGCTCGACACCTATGCCGATGAAGACCGCTTCTTCAGCTTCCGCCGCGCGACGCATCGCGGCGAGCCGGGTTATGGGCGGCAGATTTCGCTGATCGGTTTGGAAGCCTAGGCTCCACGCCCACCGGTCGTGTCGAGCGCAGTCGAGAAACAGGCCACAGCACCCGGTTGCGGTTTCTCGACTATGCTCGAAACGAACGGGTGGAAGATAATCAGCGCGTCCTGATTTCCGCCGGGTCGGTCAGTTGCGACAGGATCAAGCCATTGCCGTCCGGGTCAGTCAGCATGATGTAGCGGCCCCAGGGCTGCTCCGCGACCGCCGGCACCTCCACGCCAAGCGCGATCAGCCGTGCATGCTCGGCATCCACATCGTCGATCCCGAGCATCAGCCCCTGCTGGCCACCGGGCCTGAGTTGTTCGAACCAGGTGACGAGCGCGATCGTCGCGCCGCCGTCCTTTGGCTGCAGCTGAATCCAGCGCATGTCCGGCCCCATCGGCTCGTCGCGCAACAGCGTCAGGCCAAGCGTATCGACATAGAAAGCGCGCGCCCGGTCGAGATCGGTGACAGGCACGGAGACGATTGCGACAGGCATCGGCTTTTCCCTTTGGCACCCCGGGGCGGTATCAAATGCGACTATCCCGCGTTAGGATGGGTCAACACTCCTTCCGCAGGACATAGAGCATGCCGAACAAGAACGAAACCGAAGCCGATCTGACCGGCGTCCCACCGCGCGGCAAACCCAAGGCGAGCATCGAGAAGATCGGCGACCGCAAGCTGAAGCCATCGACCATGATGATGGGCCATGGCTATGATCCGATGCTGTCGGAGGGATCGCTGAAGCCGCCGATCTTCCTCACCTCGACCTTCGTCTTCCCCAATGCCGCCGCGGGCAAGCGTCACTTCGAAGGCGTGACCGGCAAGCGCCCGGGCGGCGCCGAAGGCCTGGTCTATTCGCGCTTCAACGGACCGAATCAGGAAATCCTCGAGGACCGGCTCGGCATCTGGGAAGAAGCCGAAGACGCGCTCGCTTTCTCTTCGGGCATGTCGGCGATCGCCACCCTGTTCCTGTCGATGGTCAAGCCCGGCGACACCATCGTCCATTCCGGCCCGCTCTATGCCGCGACCGAAACGCTGATCGCGCGCATCCTTGGCCGCTTCGGCGTGCATTGGCTCGACTTCCCGGCCGGCGCGACGCGTGAGGAAATCGATGCGGTGCTGAGCAAGGCCGCATCGGGCAATGTCGCGCTGATCTATCTCGAAAGCCCGGCCAACCCGACCAATGCGCTGGTCGATATCCAGGCCGTGGCGGCAAGCCGCGACGCAATCTTCGCCAATGCCACAGTCAAACCGCCGATCGCGATCGACAATACGTTTCTTGGGCCCCTGTGGCTGAAGCCGTTGCAGCATGGCGCCGATATCGTGGTCTACAGCCTGACCAAATATGCCGGCGGGCATAGCGACCTTGTCGCGGGCGGCGTGCTCGGGTCGAAAGCGCACATCAATACCATCCGGTTGATGCGCAACACGATCGGCACGATCTGCGACCCCAACACCGCCTGGATGCTGATGCGCAGCCTCGAGACGCTCGAACTGCGCATGAGCCGCGCGGGCGAGAACGCGATCAAGGTGTGCGAGTATCTGCGCACCCATCCCAAGGTCGAGCGCGTCGGCTATCTCGGCTTCCTCGAAAGCACGCCCGGGATGGAGCGCCAGGCCGATATCTATCGCCGCCATTGCACTGGTGCGGGCTCGACTTTCTCGCTGATCGTCAAGGGCGGCGAGAAAGAAGCGTTCGCGTTCCTCGACGCGCTCAAGATCGCCAAGCTCGCGGTCAGCCTCGGCGGCACCGAGACGCTTGCCAGCCATCCGGCGGCAATGACGCATTTGTCAGTGCCCGATGCGCGCAAACAGGCGCTCGGCATCACGGACAACCTTGTGCGAATCTCGATCGGCGTGGAAGATGCGGATGACCTGATCGCCGATTTCGAACAGGCGTTGGAGGCGATTTGATCCAGAGCGCGGATGCCATCAAGGGCTCAGTCGATCCTCGGCCGATGCTGGGGGACTTCACCACGCCCTTATGGCTTCCGCGCTTTCGCAAAGGCGCGTGGGGACAATGGTCGCTGGACATCATCGCGATGTTTGCCGGGCGCGGCTATTGGGGGCAGTTCTACACACTCGCCGGAACGGTCATCCTCAAAGGCCCGTTCGAGGACGACCAGGCGGCCTGGATGTCGATCGTGCCGATGGAGATCGAGAGCCAGGAAATCGGCATCGCCGCGGCGCACGGCCATACCGTCGTGCTCGGGCTCGGCATGGGCTGGTGCGCAGCCAATGTCGCACTCAACCCGGCGGTGACCCGAGTCACGGTGATCGAGCGCGATCCCAACGTGATCGCACTGACCGATACGCTCGGTACATTCGGCCAGTTGCCCGAAGCGGTGCGCGCCAAGATCACCGTGGTGCAGGACGATGCCCTGACCTGGCGCCCCGACGGCAAGGTGGACAGCCTGCAGGCGGATATCTGGGCAAAGTTTGTCGAGCCGCAGAAATGGGACGATGTCCGTCGCATGCAGGACAATATCGGTGCCGGATCGATCTATTTCTGGGGCCAGGAGATGGAGTTGTGGCGACTCGCCTGCCGTGCGCGCGGCAGCGTACCCGAGCGGCTGGAGGAGGGGGAACTCGCCGCGCTCGTGGCGCAAACCGGTCTTCCGCTGATCAACGCTGGCGGCCCCGGTCATGACGCGCGCATCGCCGAAGCCGCGCGCTGGTGGACGCCGAAAGATGATGGGTGGTGGGACACGCGCTAAGCGGCTTGCCCAATCCGGCATACCGCGCGATCAAGGCGTATGACCGACCTCGATCGCTTCATCGCCGGCCTGCCCAAGGCTGAGCTCCATCTTCATATCGAAGGCAGCCTCGAGCCTGAGCTGATGTTCGCGCTGGCCGAGCGGAACCAGGTGACGATTCCGTTCGCGAATGTCGAGGAAGTCCGCGCGGCGTACAGCTTCTCGCGGCTGCAGGATTTTCTCGACATCTATTACCAGGGCGCGGCGGTGTTGCGCACCGAGCGCGATTTTCGCGATCTTGCCGCCGCCTATTTCGATCGTGCCGCGGCCGACGGCGTGGTCCATGCCGAAATCATGTTCGATCCCCAGACACACACCGCGCGGGGTATTTCCTTCGACACGGTGATCACCGGGCTCCTGTCGGGGATGGCCGAAGCCGAGGCGAAGCATGGCCTGACTTCGAAGCTGATCCTGTGCTTCCTGCGCCACCTTGACGAGGAAGATGCGTTTGCCACGCTGAAAGCCGCCGAACCCTGGCTCGACCGGATCGCGGCGGTTGGTCTTGATTCGGGCGAATTGGGCAATCCGCCGGAGAAGTTCGCGCGTGTGTTCGCCGCGGCGCGGGCGCTGGGGCTGAAGCTGGTCGCGCATGCTGGCGAAGAAGGCCCGCCCGATTATGTCCTTCAGGCGCTGGACGTGCTCGGTATCGACCGGCTCGACCATGGCAATCGCAGCCTGGAGGATCCGGTGCTGACCGCGCGGCTGGCGCGGACCGGCATGACGCTGACCGTATGTCCATTGTCCAACCTGAAACTTTGCGTGGTCGAGAGCATGGAAGCGCATCCGATCGACCGGATGCTGCACGCCGGCTTGCGCGCGACGGTCAATTCGGACGACCCGGCCTATTTCGGCGGTTACATCGCCGACAATTACCATGCCGCAGCGGCGGGACGGGGTCTGGACCGCGACGACCTGATCATGCTGGCGCGCAACAGCTTTCTCGGCTCATTCCTCGACGACGAAGCCGTGGCCGGGCATCTCGCGGCGCTCGACGCCTATGTCGAAAGCATGGTCGCGTGACGGTCTATACTCATATCCCGCAAGAGCAGTTCGTCGCCGACATCCGCACGCTGGCGGGCAAGCTCGACACTGACACAGCGTGGCGGCCGACCTTCATCATCGGCATCGGGCGCGGCGGTCTGGTGCCGGCGGTGTTCCTCAGCCACTCGACCGGCCTGCCGATGCTGTCGGTCGATTTCTCGTCGCAGGTCGAGGATTTCTCCGATGCGCCGCTGGTTCGGCTGGCAGCGCGCACGCGCGAGGGTGAACGGCTGCTGTTCCTCGACGACATCAACGACACCGGCCGCACCATCGCCAATTTGCGCGGTGCGCTGGCCGATGCCGGCGCTGCCCCAGGCAGCATCCGCTTCGCGACCCTGATGGACAATGTGCGATCGACCCAGCGAGTCGAATATCGTGCACGCGAGATCGATCGATCGGTGACGAAGGACTGGTTCATCTTCCCATGGGAAGCGGTCGCTCCCGATGTGGCGATCGCGCTCGACGCAGCGGCCGTGCCGGAGCGCACCGCCTAGATCGCGCCGGCGCCGTTGGTGAGGGCATCCATAATCGGCCGGAGCGCATCGATCAGCGGATCCAGTATGGCAGGCGTCCCGTCAGGCCAGGCAGCTTCCAGCTCGGCGACCTCCGCGCCGACCACCTCGAACGCCGCCAGCGCAGCGCATGCCGATCGAAGCTCGGCCAGCGAGAGCCCGCCTGTTACCTGATACTCGGTCGGGACGATGCCCGGTTCCAGCACATCGCAATCAAGGTGCAGATAGACCGGCCTGCCGGCCACCGCCGCGCACAGGCGATCCGCGAGATCGGGGCCGCATTCCACGAGCGCGATCCGGCCGGCGTCGATCAGTTCCTGCTCGCCAGGGTCAAGGTCGCGACTGCCGACCAGAATGACCTGATCGAGAGTCATGTCCGATCCGAGGCCAGTCGGCCACAGGCCCGCTGCGCCGGTCAGCACCATGCCGCCGAGATAGCCCGTGCCGGTACGGTCGGGCATATTGCAATCGCCATGAGCGTCAAACCAGACGATCGCGGTGCCGGGACGCCGTTTCGCGACAACCGGCAGGGTGGCCAGGCCGGCGGCACAGCGGGGAAGCAGGGTCAGCGCGCGACGGCCCCCAGACAAGATTTGGTCGAGTTCTCGCGCCAGACGCTGCAGGTCCGGTACCGCGGCGGGCAATTCGACTGTCCAGTCCACCGCAAGCGGTTCGCTCGCCGTTCCGACGATATGAACTGGCAAGCGGATCTCGCGGGACAGGTGCGCGGCGAGCAGCTCAACGCCAGCGACGGCCCGGTCGTTCCGATCACCGGCACGACCGATATAGGCAAGAATGCCCGCGGCGGGCAGGCTTGCGCTCACGAACGGGCCGGCGGCGTGCGCGTCACCCGTCGCCGACGCGTTCGATATCCGCGCCGACCGCCTGGAGCTTTTCTTCGAGCCGCTCATAGCCGCGATCGAGATGGTAGACGCGTTGCACCTGCGTCTCGCCGCTCGCGACGAGGCCAGCGAGAATCAAGCTCATCGAAGCGCGCAAGTCGGTCGCCATCACCGGCGCGCCGACCAGAGGCGAGACGCCGCGCACCACGGCGGTGCGGCCGCGCACCTGAATGTCGGCGCCCATCCGTGCCAGTTCGGGCACATGCATGTAGCGGTTCTCGAAGATCGTTTCGGTCAACACGCTGGCGCCGTCCGCCTGAGTCAGCATCGCCATGAACTGCGCCTGCATGTCGGTCGCGAAGCCAGGGAAAGGCGCGGTCGACAGGGTCAGCGGCCCAAGGCCATTCGATGCCTCGACATAGAGGTTGTTGCCCCGCTCCTCGACTGTCACGCCCGCCTCGACCAGTGCCGCGACGGTCGCGCGCATGTCGTGCATGCCGACGCCGACCAGTTCGAGCGCGCCGCCGGTGATCGCCGCGGCACAGGCATAGCTGCCCGCCTCGATCCGGTCGGGCATCACGCGATAGGTCGCGCCGTGCAGCCGGTCGCGGCCTTCGATCTCCAGCGTTTCGGTGCCGATGCCCGAAATGCTCGCGCCCATCGCGACGAGCAGATTGCACAGATCGACGATCTCGGGCTCGCGCGCGGCGTTCTCGATGATCGAGCCGCCCTTGGCCGTCACCGCGGCCATGATGACATTCTCGGTCGCACCGACCGAGACGATCGGGAAGGTATATTTACCGCCCGAGAGCCGCCCGCCCGGCGCGGTCGCCTTGACATAGCCGGCGGCCATTTCGAGATGGGCGCCGATCGCTTCCAGCGCCTTGAGATGCAGGTCGATCGGGCGATTGCCGATCGCGCAGCCACCGGGCAGCGACACCGTCGCCTCGCCGGCGCGGCCGATCAGCGGGCCGAGCACCAGGATCGACGCGCGCATTTTCCGCACGATGTCATAGGGCGCTTCGGTCGAGGTAAGCTTGCCGGCGCGGATCGTCATCACGCGACCGAAATCCTCCGGTCGCGATCCTTCGATCTGAGTCGAGGCGCCAAGCTGGTTGAGCAGATGCCCGAAGCTGTCGACATCGGCGAGTCGCGGCAGGTTGCGCAGGGTCACCGGCTCATCCGTGAGCAGCGCGCACGGCATCAGCGTGAGGGCAGCGTTCTTCGCACCGGAGATGGGCAATTTGCCCGAAAGGCGATTGCCGCCGCGGATAAGAATTCGATCCATTGCCGAGCTTCTATCGCGTGCACGCATCCGCGCAACAGCCGCGTGAACCGGATCGATCTTCCGGACCGCAGATCGCACCGCTTGATCGACTTTAATGCGCGGATTCCGCCGTGATGCTCTGAGGTTATACCTTCGGGGGGAATGCGTGAGTGACTGGTAGTTGTTTCGCCGAGCGATTGGGCGACATGGTGATTCTGACTCCGGCCGAGCATCGGACGCTCGAACGACTGGAAGAGCGTGAGCGTCATTTACGGCGCGGCGGCACGCTGATCCGCGAGAATGATCGCGCGGCCGATATGTTCGTGCTGCGCAAGGGCACGATGATGAGTTCGGTCCTGCTCGACGACGGCAGCCGCCAGATCCTGCGTTTCCTGTTTCCCGGCGACATGCTGGGGGTATCGAGCCTGGTGTATCGCGAAGCGCCCGAGACGATCTCGGCACTGACCGACTGCGTCGTGTGCCCGTTCGAACGATCGGCGATCGCGACGTTGATCCGCGACCATCCGCGGCTGGCCGCGCTGATCATGGTCTATAACCAGATCGAGCGCACCGCGCTGACCGATCGTCTCGCGGCATTGGGGCGGACTTCTGCCAAGGCACGGGTCGCGGCGATCCTGATCGAGATGCGCAACCGCATCCGCATGATGGACAAGGAGATCGGCGCCAGTTTCACCCTGGGCCTGACGCAGGAGGAGATCGGCGACGCGACCGGCCTGACCGCGGTGCATGTCAACCGCATGCTGCGTCAGTTGGAGGAAGACGGACTGATCGCGCGCGAAGCGGGGCGCGTGACGTTCTTGAACGAACGCGCACTGGCGCGGGCGGCGAATTATGTCGACCGTTACACCGGGCTCGATCTGGGTTGGCTGCCGACGGCATCCTGAGACCAAGGCGTGATCGCCCGGACGCCGAACGGCGTGCCATTAGCCCCCGAAAATCGCCTGACGCGAATGGCGCGCGAACGCCGGGGGGCTGTTACGCCTTCTCCAGCGTGCATTGCAGCGGGTGCTGATTCTGCCGCGCGAATTCGGTGACTTGCGCGACCTTGGTCTCCGCCACTTCATAGCTGAAGGTCCCGCACACCCCGACACCCTTCTGATGAACATGGAGCATCACGCGCGTCGCGGCCTCCATATCCATGCGAAAGAAGCGCTGCAGGACGAGGACGACGAATTCCATCGGCGTATAATCGTCGTTGAGCAGGAGCACACGGTACGGCGTCGGCTGTTTGGTGCGCGTACGGGTCCGCGTGGCGATGCCGAGGCCGGTGTCGTCATCGGTGCCATTGCCGGCGCCATCGTCCGCGGCGCGTTCGGCTATCGCCGTGATGTTGAGCTGATCGATCATGAAGTTGGAAAATATGGCACGACAAAGCTCAAGGGCAAGAGGGTGCAGGCGGGTTGAATCCGTTTTAGCTGCTCGATTCCTCGCTTTGATGGTGAATTTTCCCCAAAAGGCTCGTCGCTTGTCGGACGACTCTAGTCGAAGACTTTCGCAACATCATCCACGCTGAGGTCGTCGTTTCTCAACGCCCAAGCGCCACGCACGCCGTTGATCATGACGACCAGCAGAACAACGTTGATGACGATACCGCCAATGCCCGTCAGCGAGATGAGTTTCGCTGCGATTTCGATGATAATCAGGAGCGCCGCTGCCCCGCCCCATATGACCCCCTTGCCGGCGCGCAACCGGAAGCCTGCTATGGCAAAGACCAGGGCTTCGCCCGCAGCGCCCGCGATCATCGTCGCCAGTGCCGGCGCCGACTGCGTCGCAACGATCATTCCGATGCCCAGGACGCCAAGCCCCGTCGCGATGAAACAGGCCAGGCCGCCATTCTGCGCGGCGCTTTCCGCGCCATCCTGCGTGGTCAGATCGATGTTCCAGAACGCCATGTCATTCCCCCTTCGCCCCATCAGGCGTAATCCTAGCACACCGCAGGAGATCGTCGAAGGTTTGGCATCCTCACACAAACGAAAAGGGCGGCCCCTAACGGGACCGCCCTTTCCTGATCCGGATGAACCGCAGGCTTATGCTGCGATCTTGACCTTCTCGACGGCGACGGCAACGCGGTTCGAGATCGGCTGAGCGACCTCACCGGCCAGCTTCAGCACGGCTTCGGTGTTCTTCGAGGTCTGAGCGACGATCGCATCGAACGACGAGCGGACATAGTCGCTGTGCAGCTTGAAAAAGTCGGTCGGCGACTTGACGGTCGACAGGCTCTTCAGCGCGGCGGTCGCGCCTTCGAACTGCTTGCGGCTATATTCGGCAGCGTCCTGGCCGAGCGTTTCGAAGCCCTTGGCTGCGATCTTGCCCGATTCGACGATGGCTTCGATGTTGCCCTTGTTGAATTCGTTGATTTCCTCGAACGCCTTGGTGCTCTTCTCCACGGCGGCCTTGGCGCGGTCGTTCGCATCGGCGAACAGGGTCTTGGCCTTGTCGGCAGCGGTCTTCAGCGTAGCTTCCATGACAGTCACTTCCTTCTGGATGACGGCCTTCGCTTTTGCGACGACCGGCTTGATTGCGATGATCTTGGGTGCAACCGACGTGGCTGCGGCAGGCTTGATCTTGATGGTCTTGGTCGGTGCAGACTTGACGGCCGCCTTGGCGACGACCTTCTTCTTGGCCACCGGCTTGCGCTTGGCGGCGGTAACGGGCTGGGCCGCGACCTTGGCGACCGGCGCTTTGGCGACAACCGGCTTGGCTTCGGCCTTCGGCGCGGGCGCCGCGTCGACCTTTGCGACAGGAGCTGGATCGGCCTTGGGCGCAGGCGCTGCAGCTGCCGTCACGGCAGGAGCGGAAACCGGCGCGGCGACCGGCGCGGGCGCCTTGACGGTCGAATCAGTGATGGGCGACTTGCTGGCCAAAACGGCCTCCTTACATTCGTTGCTGCACTGCAATATAATTGCTGCGCCGGCAAAAGCAAGGAATTTTGTTGCATTGCAACATAACGGTCATGGAACGATCAACAAAGCAGTCATAACAAGAGGTTAGCGAGCCCTCACATAGCTGCCAGGCGCGTCCTCGATCGCCTTGAGCCGGCCCTTGCCGGGCTGTCGCGCCGCCTTTGCCGCCACCGTCACCGCGTCCTGGTCGTGCAGCCAGCCGAGCCAGTCGGGCCACCAACTGCCCTTGGTCTCACTCGCACCAGCGACGAAGTCGGCAAGCGTCCTAACCGGCGTCGGATTGAGCCAATATTGGTATTTGTGCAGCGCGGGCGGATTGACCACCCCGGCGATATGCCCCGACCCGGCGAGCACGAATTTGATCGGCCCGGCAAAATGATGCGTGATGTTCCACACGCTTTCGGCCGGCGCGATATGATCCTCGCGCCCGGCCTGGATATAGGCCGGGGTCTTCACTTTCGTCAGGTCGATCGGCGTGCCGCCAGCCTGGAGCGCGCCCGGTTTGGCGAGCAGATTGTCGCGGTACAGGTCAGTCAGATAGCTCAGATGCCATTTGCTCGGCAGGTTGGTCGTGTCGCCGTTCCAGTGCAGCAGATCGAACGGCGCATAATCCTGACCGAGCAAATAATTGTTGGTGACATAGTTCCAGATCAGGTCACGCCCGCGCAGTAAGTTGAAGGTCAGCGCCATGTAGCGGCCGTCGAGAAAGCCATCGGGCGACATCTTGGCGATCGAGGCGAGCTGATCGTCGTCGACGAAATGGAGCAGCTCGCCGGCATCGGCAAAGTCGATTTGCGCGGTGAAGAAGGTTGCGCTCTTCACCTTCTCCGCTTCTCCGCGCGCCGCCAGGATGGCGAGCGTCGCGGCAAGCGTGGTGCCAGCAACGCAATAGCCGATCGCATGCACCGCATCGACCTTCAGCGCGCCGCGGATCGTATCGATCGCATCGATCTGCGCGGCGATATAATCATCCCACAACACGTCCTTCATGCTGGCATCGGCCGATTTCCACGACACCATGAACACGGTGATGCCCTGATCGACCGCCCAGCGGATGAAGCTCTTCTCCGGCGTCAGGTCGAGGATGTAGAAGCGGTTGATCCAGGGCGGGAAGATCACCAGCGGCACGGCCAGCACGGTCTCGGTGGTCGGCGTATATTGGATCAGCTCATAGAGCGGCGTGCGGTGCACCACCTTGCCGGGGGTCATGGCAAGGTTGCGGCCGACCTCGAATGCGTTGGGATCGGTATGGGTGAGTTGCCCCTTGCCGATGTCGGCGAGCATGTTCTGCAGGCCCTTGAGCAGATTCTCGCCGCCGGTCTCGATCGTCTTTTCGAGCACTTGCGGGTTGGTGGCGGGAAAGTTGGACGGGCTCATCGCATCGAGGAAGCCGCGCGCGGCGAAGCGCAGTTGCTCCTTCTGCTTCGCATCCACGCCCTGCACGGCGTCAACGCTCTGGAGCAAGTGATCCGAGATCAGGAAATAACTCTGGCGGATCCAGTCGAACATCGGATTGTCGCGCCACGCCGCATCCTTGAAACGCTTGTCGCGCGCCTGTTCCGGCCGTTCCTCGACCGGCGGCGCATGCACCGGATCGAGAAAGCGCTGCCAAAGGTCGAGACTGTCGGTCCAGAAGGACTGGGCGCGCTCGATCGTGGCAGCATCGTTGAACCCGGGGATCACGGGCAGGCCGCTCGATTCGGCGGGCGCGATCGCGCCGATTCCCTGTTCGAGGAGCATTTGCTGCGCCCGGCCCATCACCCAGGTCCAGTGCTGAAGCTCCTCCAGGCTGGGCAAGGTCGGCGCGGCGGTGTCGGTCTTGGCCATAGGGTTCCTCGGAGCTTTCTCAGGGTTTCCTCGGGATTTTCGGACACCCTAACGCATGGGTGCGCTTGCGTCATTCCCGCCAAAGGAAGAAAGACGTAAGCAGGACAATACCGTCCCAGTGCAGAGAACCACTCATGTCCGACGATTTCTATCGCATCCGCCGCTTGCCGCCCTATGTCATCGCCGAAGTGAACGCGATGCGGGCCGAGGCGCGAGCGGGCGGCGAGGACATCATCGATCTCGGCATGGGCAATCCCGATCTGCCGCCGCCGCCGCATGTCATCGACAAATTGTGCGAGGTTGCGCGCAAGCCCGATGCCCATGGCTATTCGGCTTCCAAGGGCATTCCCGGACTGCGCAAGGCGCAGAGCGGCTATTACAAGCGCCGCTTCGGGGTCGATTTGAACCCCGATACTGAAGTGGTGGTCACGCTCGGGTCGAAGGAAGGCCTGGCCAACCTGGCCCAGGCGATCACCGCGCCAGGTGACGTCGTGCTCGCGCCAAATCCGAGCTATCCGATCCATACCTTCGGCTTCATCATCGCCGGTGCGACGATCCGCAGCGTGCCGACCACGCCCGACGAGCGATATTTCGAGGCGCTGGAGCGGGCGATGGCCTTTACCGTGCCGCGTCCGAGCGTGCTGGTGATGGGCTATCCGTCGAACCCGACCGCCGAAGTCGTCGATCTCGCTTTCTACGAGCGCGTCGTCGCCTTCGCCAAGGAGCACAAGCTGTGGGTGCTGTCCGACCTGGCCTATTCCGAGCTTTATTATGACGGCCAGCCGACCCCCTCGATCCTGCAGGTGCCGGGCGCGAAGGATGTCGCGGTCGAATTTACCTCGCTGTCGAAAACCTATTCGATGGCCGGCTGGCGGATCGGCTTCGCGGTCGGCAATCCGACGCTGATCGCTGCGCTGACACGCGTGAAGTCGTATCTCGATTACGGCGCCTTCACCCCGATCCAGGCGGCCGCGGTCGCCGCGATCAACGGGCCGCAGGACATCGTCGAGCAGAATCGCAAGCTCTACCAGCATCGCCGCGACGTGCTGGTCGAAAGCTTCGGCCGGGCCGGCTGGGACATCCCCTCGCCGCGCGCGAGCATGTTCGCCTGGGCGCCGCTGCCGCCGGCGCTGGCGCATCTCGGCAGCCTCGAATTCTCCAAGCAATTGCTGACCCATGCCAAGGTCGCCGTCGCCCCAGGCGTCGGCTATGGCGAGAATGGCGAGGGCTTCGTGCGCATCGCGATGGTCGAGAATGAGCAGCGCCTGCGCCAGGCGGCGCGTAACGTGAAGAAATATCTGCAAAGCATGGGCGTCAACACACCGGCCAGTTCAACGGCCCGTTCCGCCTGATGTTCCTGTTCCGGGGCGTTGAGAGCCACCCGCGCTCTCTCGTCAAGGCAGTGTCTTGGCGCGCCCTGGGCAGCATCGATACCTTCGTGCTGAGTTATTTGTTCACCGGCAGCGCGAAATCGGCCGGCGCGATCGCGGGGACGGAGGTCTTCACCAAGATCGTTCTGTTCTATTTCCACGAGCGCGCCTGGTCGCTGGTCCGCTGGGGCCACCGGGTCGATGAACCCGCGGCGCGCGACCAGTCGGACGAAGGCGCCGCGCCGGTCTGAGATTGACGTGTCCGGCGCGGCACGTCATCTGACCGCCATGACCGACAGAATCGCCACCAAGCTCGCCGAACTCGGCCTCACTTTGCCTGAAGCCGCGGCGCCGATCGCTTCCTATGTTCCCGCCGTCGAAGCGGGCGGGCTGCTCCACATTTCGGGCCAGCTGCCGTTCAAGGACGGCGTGGTGATGACCGGGCGGATCGGCGAGGACAAGGATCTGGCTTATGGCCAGGAAGCCGCGCAGCGCTGCGGGCTGATGCTGGTCG
Organism: Sphingomonas sp. ERG5; assembly: GCF_000803065.1. Taxonomy (GTDB): domain Bacteria; phylum Pseudomonadota; class Alphaproteobacteria; order Sphingomonadales; family Sphingomonadaceae; genus Sphingomonas. The sequence goes on along the minus strand of NZ_JSXI01000067.1, from coordinate 12,294 downwards.
CGCAGATGAAGCGCGCGTTGGGCGAGCTTCACCGGGTCGAACGGATCGTGAAGCTTGGCGTGTTCATCAATTCGGCGAGCGATTTCACCGATCAGGCGCTGGTCGCCAATGGCGCATCCGACCTGATGGAAGCGCTGTTCGGCGAAGCCGGCAAGCATGCGCGCAGCGCGGTCGGCGTGCCGGTGCTGCCGCGCGGCGCGGCGGTGGAAATCGACGCGATCATCAAGATCGCGGAATAACCCTACGTCCCACCTTGGAGCGGGCGACCGCCGCCTCTACCTAAGGGGCAATGACCGCCGTCACCGCCCGAATCGCTCACGGCGTCGCCGCCATAGCGCCCGCCGACTGGGATGCGTGCGCCGGGTCCGGTAACCCGTTCCTGAGCCATTGCTTCCTGTCGATCCTGGAGGAATCCGGCAGCGCCACCGCGCAGACCGGCTGGCAGCCGATCCCGATCATCGTCGATGGCGCGGATGGCGCGCCTGGTGCGATCGCCCCCGCCTACGCCAAGAGCCATAGCCAGGGCGAATATGTCTTCGATCATGGCTGGGCCGATGCGTGGGAGCGCGCCGGGGGCAGCTATTATCCCAAGCTGCAGGTCGCGGTGCCCTTCACGCCCGTGCCGGGTCCACGCCTGTTGTTGCGCGATACCGCCCTCGCCGCGCCGCTGATCGCCGCGATCGAAGCGGTGACCGATCAGCACGGCCTGTCATCAGCGCATGCCACCTTCATCGACCCCGACCAGCTGCCGCTGTTCGAGGCGGCGGGCTGGCTGATCCGCGCGGGCACTCAATTCCATTGGCGCAACCAGGGCTATGCCGGATTCGATGACTTTCTCGGCTGCCTGGCCAGCCGCAAGCGCAAGGCGATCCGCAAGGAGCGCGCCGCCGCGGTCGAGGGGCTGACGATCCGCCACCTCTCCGGGGCCGAGATCAGCGAAGCCGATTGGGACGCCTTCTGGATCTTCTATCAGGATACCGGCTCGCGCAAATGGGGCCGGCCTTACCTGACGCGGCACTTCTTCTCGCTGCTCGGGCAGCGCATGGCGGACCATGTGCTGCTGATCCTGGCCGAACGCGACGGCGCGCCGATCGCCGGCGCGCTCAACCTGATCGGCGCGGACACGCTCTATGGCCGCTATTGGGGCTGTATCGAGGAAGTGCCCTTCCTGCATTTCGAGCTCTGCTATTATCAGGCGATCGACGCCGCGATCGCGCGCGGACTGGCCACGGTCGAGGCGGGCGCGCAAGGCGAACACAAGCTGGCGCGAGGTTATGTCCCGGTCACGACCTGGTCGGCGCATTATATTCCGGACCGGAATTTCAGACGGGCGATCGAAAACTTCCTGGCGAGCGAGCGGGAGGCGGTCGAATCCGATCAGGAATATCTTGGCGCGCTGACGCCGTTCAGAAAGGCACCCGCCTGACATATTTCGGGTAGAGTTCGGAATCCGGCACGTCCGGCCCGGGTTGCGAGTGATCGACCTTGTACAGCACGCTCGATCCATCGCGCCACACTTCGATCAGCCCGGCGTTGAATTTCGGATCATAGGCAGGCGGCTGGATCAGCCACACATAGTCGAACGCATCGCGCGGGAAGCGGGCCATGGCGCGGCTGATCGGCCGCCACCATTCACGCGGACATTGCACGCTGGTCACGATTTGCGACGGATCGTGCGCGAACCTGAGCGCCGGGGTATATCTGGCGGTGAGCAATTGCGCGCCGGGCATCGACCATTGGTCGTTGGTATAGGCGAGCCGCCGCTCGAGCGCGATCGCCGGAAGATGCTCGACCCGCGACATCAGCCATTTATTGCCGCATTCCTGGCCGACGAAGCTGACCAGCCGCGCACCGACCGGCACATGGTCGAGCGCCTTGAGCTCATGATCATACCGCTGGTCGAACATCCAATAGCTTACGGTCGCCGCCCCCATCCGCACGAGGAAGAAAGCACAGCCCAGTACCGCGAGCAGCGCCGTGCCGCGCATCGACAATCCCGGACGGGGACGCAGGGCGATCATCGTGATCGCGAGCAGGAACGGCGCGAGCCGCATATCGGCATAAGCGGAGCCGAACACGATGCGCGGCAGGACGATGAACACCGCGAGCAGGAACAGCGCCGACAATCCCAGGTTGCGTGAATATTCGATGCTTGGGTCGCGAAAGCCCCGGAACAGGATGAGATAGAGCACAGCCGTTGAGGCGATGTCGAAGAACTGCCAGCGGTCCTTCAGGACCATGGTCATCCAGCCCATCTTGGCGCGCCAGTTGAACCAGTCGCCGGTCTGCCCGGTGACATGATTGCCAGTGCGCCAGGCGACCATGAGCACCATCGGCAAGGCGAGCGGCACGCACGCGATCGCGGCGCGCAACCAGGCGCTGAACCAATGCCGCCATCCCTTGCCGCGGATCGCGTCGTGCTGGCGGATCATCTCCGCCGAAAAGGCCAGCACGCCGAGCACGCCCCAGCCGAACGTGTGGCACAGCCACAACATGCAGGAGAGCGGCACGAAGATAATCGTACGCAGCCGCAAATGCCCAAGCCGGCCAAGCCGCAACCACAGCGCGAAGGCGTTGAGCGCGATCGCCATGGCGAGGGCGAAATTGATGAAACCGAACTGGAACGGGAAGCTATAGGCGAGCGGCAGCGCGAACAGCGCGGTGGCCGGGATGCGGCCATGAACTTCGCGCGCGATCCATAACAGGCCAAGGACGGTCAAGGCCGGAATGGCGATGACGATCAGCTTGACCGCGAGTTCGAGTCCGAAGATCGGGGTCAGCGGAATGACCAGCAGATCGACGCCGAGATTGCCGATCAGCGACCATCTGAAATCATACCAGTCGCGCAGCCACGGATAGCTGCCCATGTCGAGCTGGACCCGGTAGCGCCCCATATGCCCGGGCAGATCGACCAGCGGCGGAATATCGGGCTTCAGCAACGGGATGATCGAGACGAGCACCATCAACGCCACGAACCAGCGTGTCTGCCACCAGCGCAGCCTGTCGGTGTCCCCCTGCATGATCACGCCTTACCGCGAGGAATGCGGGGCAAACAAGCGCGGTTCGAGGGTAAACAGCGTCAAACCTGTGCTATTCCTGCCGATTGGTCGCATCCAGGGCGGAATTCGGCCCTGCCTGAGCTGTCCGAGCAGCCGGTGACGATCGCCGGTCACCGCCTCGCCGAGCTCGTCGAAACTGTCCAGGCACAGCGCGACATAGTCCAGCCGCCACGCCTGGGCGATCGACCGCGCCTGATCGGGCGTGCCGAGAAAGAAGCGATATACCGCCAGATTGCCGGCATTGTTGCGGTGATAGGGCGCGCCGACCACCGCCAGCCGGGTCGATGCGAGCGCATAGGCGCCGAGGTCGAGCGGCGCGATCAATCGCCCGTCCCGGCCCGCAAGCGCGGCAAGCGCTTCGGGCGACGTGCAGCCCGGGCCGGCGGGCATCCGTATCGCCGATGAGGTCGAGCCGGCCTGGGGCACGAACGCGTTGGCGGCGATCGGGTACAGCATGCCCGCCGACCCCAGCCATGCCGCCGCCAGCCAGAGCGCCCCGCGCCGCCGCGCGACCGCGATCACCGCCGCCAGCGCCGGTGCGGCCAGGATCGCCCCGGCATAGGCGCCGCGCAGTTGCGCCAAAGTGAGCACCAGCGCCGCAAGCTGAAAGGCGAGCAGGACCGCCCAATAAGCGTCACGGGTCGTGCGCCAGCACCACAGGCTCGCCGCGATCCCCGCCACCATCAGCCCGGCATAGCCGATCGCGATCTCGGGCCGGGCGGCGAACAGCGGCTGGGCCTCGCCGACATTGCCGAGCCACAGCCTTGCGAGCAGCGGATCGACCCCGCCATAAGGCGAGAGGCACGCCGGTGCGACGAGCCACAGGCCCCAGAGGGACGTCGCGCCAAGCGCAACCGCAAGCGCGGCACGCACGTCACGCCGCGCGCTGGCATGGCCGGCGATCGCCAGCACGATCGGGCCGAATGCGGCAAACTGGCTCGCGCGCCACACCGTCGCGGTAAAGCCGTCGCATCCGGCGAAATCGAATTGTTCGGTCTTGAGCACGGTATTGGCGGCCAGCAGCCCGGCGGCGAGCGCAATGCCGAAGCCCATCAGCGCATCGTCCGCGCCGCGCCGACCCCAGACCCAGCACATCACCAACACCACGCCCGCCGCCGCGATCAGCGGCGTGGTCTCAAGCCCGATCGCAATGCTCAATGCCGCCGCCAGTCCAGCGGTCAGGCCGCGCGACATGTCGGGCGCATGGACCAGGGCATGGACGACGATGAGCAGCAGCACGACCTGCAGCCCGTGATGATCGATCCGTCCGGGCAGGAAGATCGTCGTCGTGGGATAAGCGATCGCCGCCACGATCAGCGCGGTGCGGGCGATCTCCGCACCGCCGAGCGCACGCGCGATCCGGGCGGTCAACAGCAGCGCGGCGGTCAGCAACACTGCCGGCCAGACGATCACGGCGGTCATCTCAGCCATATGCCGCCCGATGAGCGGCGTCAGGCCGGCGATGATGCCGCCCGGCACCAGATCGGGCAGTCGCGACCAGTGCATCGCCAGCCCGGGCGGAGCGCCGAGACGATGCTGGGCAAGATCGGAAAAACGCTGCCCGCCGAGCCAGTCGCGGATCTGCTGCAACCGCATGACGTCATCGGTGTCGGGCAGACGCAGCGCCGACAATTGATGCCAGTCGCGCACCGTCCAGACAGCGGCAAGCAGGAACGCCAGCACGAACGCGGCCAGCGTGTCCCCCTTCAATCCCTGCCGGTCCCGATAGTCCATGCCCGTGTTTCTAGAGGACCGACCGTTAAATAGCCGTTCCCGCCGGGCGCAGCATCAGCGATCGCGACGCCCGAGCAGGCGCAGCCGCAGCGCGTTGAGCTTGATGAAGCCCGCCGCGTCGCGCTGGTCATAGGCGCCCTGGTCGTCCTCGAAGGTCACGACCTTCTCCGAATAGAGCGAATTGGGCGATTTGCGGCCCGTGACAATGACCGATCCCTTGTAGAGCTTCAGCCGGACGGTGCCCGAAACCTTTTCCTGGCTATGGTCGATCGCCGCCTGCAGCATCTCGCGCTCGGGGCTGAACCAGAAGCCGTTATAGATCAGCTCGGCATAGCGCGGCGCGAGTTCGTCCTTGAGATGCGCTGCGCCGCGATCGAGCGTGAGCTGTTCGATGCCGCGATGCGCGAGGTGATAGATGGTGCCGCCGGGCGTTTCGTACATTCCGCGCGACTTCATGCCGACGAAGCGGTTCTCGACCAGGTCGAGCCGGCCGATGCCGTGCTTGCGGCCCAGTTCGTTCAGCGTTTCGAGCAGAGTCGCGGGCGACATGCCGACACCGTTGATCGCGACACCGTCGCCGCGTTCGAAATCGACCGTGATCGTCTCCGGCTCGTTCGGCGCGTCCTCGGGATTGACGGTGCGCGAATAGACATAGTCGGGGACCTCGTCCCACGGATCCTCGAGCACTTTCCCCTCCGACGAGGTGTGCAGCATGTTGGCATCGGTCGAGAAGGGCGATTCGCCGCGCTTGTCCTTCGGCACCGGGATCTGGTGCTGTTCGGCAAAGGCGATCAGCGCAGTGCGGCTGGTCAGATCCCATTCGCGCCACGGCGCGATCACCTTGATGTCGGGCGCGAGCGCATAATAGCCGAGCTCGAAACGGACCTGGTCATTACCCTTGCCGGTCGCGCCATGGCTGACCGCGTCGGCGCCGACCATCTTCGCGATCTCGACCTGGCGCTTGGCGATCAGCGGCCGGGCGATCGAGGTGCCGAGCAGATACAGCCCCTCATACAGCGCGTTCGAGCGCATCATCGGGAAGACGTAATCGCGCACGAATTCCTCGCGCAGATCGTCGATGAAGATATGTTCGGGCTTCACGCCCATCAGCTCGGCCTTGGCGCGCGCTGGCTCCAGCTCTTCGCCCTGACCGAGATCGGCGGTGAAGGTCACCACTTCGCACTGATAGGTCTGTTGCAGCCATTTCAGGATCACGCTGGTGTCCAGGCCGCCCGAATAAGCGAGGACGACTCGGTTGATCTGATCGGATGTCGGTTTGGACACGGGCAAAGCTCCGGAGAGAAGGGGACGCGGGCGGGTATCAGCCCACCTCGCACGGGGCAAGCCGCAGCGTATTTCGGGCATCGCGGCAATCGCGAAATTCCCGCAGCGCCGGGAAAAGCTGCGGGAAAACGCATTTTCGAGCGTTCTGCGGGAATCTGCGGGAAAAGCTGCGGGAATTTTGATGGATCCGCACGGGAATTTTACCGGGTGCTTGCGGGAATATCGGGAAATGGTCGGGGCTGGAGTCATGGTCGGCACTTTTCCGGTTCCGCCGATTCAACTGGTTCGTCGAATCGGCTTATTCCGACACGCAATCCTGTGTCGGGGAACAGGCATGACGACTGAGACGCGCGACTTGAATCAAGCCCGGCATGCGGCCGGGTGTCATTGGCAATCAGGCGATCAGGCCGCGAAGCCGGTGGCGCGCGACAGCGCTTCCCAGGCAGCGATTTCGGCCCTCATCCCGTCAAGCTTGCGATCGACCAGTTCCAGCGCATCGTCGCCCAGAAACAGGCGCACGGGCGGATTATCGGCCGCCACCACGGCGAGCAGCGCCTGCGCGGCCTTCGCCGGATCGCCCGGTTGATTGCCGCTTTTGGCCTGTCGCCCGGCGCGGATCGGGTCCATGATCGCGTCATAATCGGCGATGCTGCGCGGCGTGCGCGCCATGGACCGTCCGGCCCAATCGGTGCGGAACTGGCCGGGCGCGAGCGCGGTCACCCGGATGCCGAAAGCCGCCACTTCCTTGCCGAGCGCATCCGAGATGCCTTCCAGAGCGAATTTGCTGCCGCAATAGAAGCTGATCCCCGGCATGGTGATGAAGCCGCCCATGGAGGTGACATTGACGATATGGCCGCGACGCCGCTCGCGCATCCCCGGCAGCACCGCCTTCACCATCGCGACCGGACCGAATACATTCGCCGCGAACTGGCGCTGCAGATCGTCCATCGAGGATTCCTCCAGCACCCCCTCATGGCCATAGCCGGCATTGTTCACCAGCACGTCGATCGGGCCGGCGCGGCGCTCGGCAGCGGCCACAGCCGCCGGAATCGCGTCGAAATCGGTGACGTCGAGCACCAGCGGATGCGCGCGATCCGGTGCGAGCGCGGCAAAGGAGTCCGCGTCGCCGGGCCGCCGCACAGTGCCGATCACGCGATGGCCCGCCGCCAGCGCGCCCTGAGCGAACGCCCGGCCCAGGCCCGAACTGACGCCGGTGATGAGGAAAGTCGTGGAAGGAGCAACAGCCATGATCAAACTCCATGCTTACATTGTTTCTATATCATGATATAGAAAGCTGCATGGCACAGAACAAGACCCGGCCTTCTCCCACCGGCACCAGAGGCGCGCCCGTGCGCCAACGCGTGATCGACGCGGCCGAACGGTTGCTTCGAACCGGCAATGCCGATTTTTCGATGCGCGACCTCGCCGCCGAGGCCGGGGTCAGTTTTGCGACGCCGTTCAACCAGTTCGGCAGCAAGGCCGCGATCATGCAGGCGCTGTCCGGGCGGCGCATCGACCTGATGCAAGCGCGCTACAGCGCGGCGCGGCCAGCGGGCGACGCGGCGGACCGCGTGCTGCTTGCGGTCGACATCGCTGCGACGGTGATGCTGGAGGAACCCGAGGTCAATCGCGCGGTGATGGGATGGCTCGGCGCGCCCGGCCCCGCCCCCGGACAGATATGGGCGCGATCGACGGCGCTATGGGCGCTAGCGCTGGGCGCGGGCGACAATCTGCTCGCGGCCCGGCGCGAACAGGCGCTTCACTGCCTGCCGGGGCAACTCGCCTTCGCCTTTCGCGGCGTGCTGTCCTTCTGGACCGCGGGCGAATTGCCGGATGAAGCGCTCGCCACAAATGCGCGGGAGATCGCGGGCACCTTGTTGTCCGGCTTTATCGAACGGTAGCCGGCCGGACCGCAATCGATGCAACCGCCAAAGAGTGCGATGGGCCTGACGTCCGATCCGCCCTAATCGGCCATGCGCCTGAGCAGCCCGGGCAGATAAAGGCCCAGCGCCGCAGCGCGATAGGCATAGCCGATCATCATCGCCCACCATAACCCGACCGACCCATAGGGCCGCAGCAACAGGTCGGTGGCGATATAAAGCGTGGTCGCGACGATCGCCGCATTGCGCAGCGCCCGCCCCCGCGTCGCCCCGATGAAGATGCCGTCGAGCAACCAGGCGGGCACGCCGATCAACGGGATGGCGGCCGCGAAGGGCAGCAGCGCGCGCGCGTGCGCCCGGACCTCGGCATTGGCCGCCAGCAAGTCGATCAGCGGGCCCCCGGCGGCGAAGAAGAGCAAGGCGAAACCGAACCCGGCAAGCAGCGAGAATTCGCCGGTCAGCCGGATCGCGCGCAGCATCTGCGGCCGCGACCCCGCGCCGATCGCGTGGCCGACGCGCGATTCGGCGGTGAAGGCAAAGCCGTCGAGCACGAACGCCGCGACGCTGACGAATTGCATCAGCACATGATTCGCCGCCAGCGGCACCGTCCCCAGCCGCGCGCCGGCATTGGTGAACCAGACGAACAGCAGCAGCAGCGCGATGGTGCGGATCATGATGTCGGCATTGACCGCGAACAGCCGCTTCAGCGCGCCGCCGCCGAACAGGGCGGCCGAGCCCAGCCGGCGCCAGTCGATTCCCCGCCCGACAATCAACAGCCCGGTGGCAAGCGCGATCCATTCCGCGCAGGATGTGCCGAGCCCGACGCCGCGTGCGCCCAGCCCGAAATGCCACACGAACAACAGGTCGAGCGCGATGTTCGCGACATTCATCACGATCTGCAGCGCCAGCGCCGCGCGCGTGCGGCCAATGCCGAACAGCCAGCCATTGATCGCGAACACCGCAAGGCTGGCCGGCGCACCGATGAAGCGCGCACCGACGAACGCGCGGGCCGCATCGTCAAGCGCGCCACCGCCGGACAGAGCGGCAAAGGCAAGCGGGATGAGCAGCAATTGCAGCGCGAACAGACCCGCGCCCAGCACCATGCCGACCGCGACCCCGCGCAGCAGCATCGCCTCGACCTCGGGCGCGTCGCCCGCGCCCGCCGCCTGCGCGGTCATTCCGGTCATGCCCATGCGCAGGAAGCCGAAAGTCCAGAAGATCAGGTTGATCACGGTTGCGCCCAGCGCCACCCCGGCCAGCGCCGCCGCATCGCCGGTCGCGCCGATCACCGCGGTATCGACCAGCCCGACCAGCGGCACCGTGGTCTGGCCGAGCATGATTGGCCAGGCCTGAGCGAAAATCGACCGGCGGGAGAGGATCGTCACGGACATGGCGCCCCCTAACCCAATGCCGGGCGGAGTGTAATCACCTGTCCCGGTTCAGTCCCGAACCTGGCCCAGGACTGTCCCCGGCTTGTGCTGCGAACGCGGGTCCAGCAGATGCCCCCGGGACGATGCCGCTTTACCCCGCCTGGGGATCGCGCAGGCGGCGCTCTTCCTCATACATGTAATCGCGCGTGATCGGCAGGACATGGCGGTTGCGCGCGAATTGCACCTGATAATTGACCATCCCGCCATAGCGGAACGCGGCGCTCGCGCCGGCCAGATAGAAGAGCCACATGCGATAGAAGCGCTCATCGTAGAGAGCGACGATCTGGGTCTTTGCCGCAACCGTGCGATCATACCAGAGGTCGAGCGTGTAGCTGTAGTGCAGCCGCAGCACTTCGACATCGGTGATGAAGAATTTCTGCCCTTCGTTCGCGCGCACGATTTCCGACAGCGCGGGATTATAACCGCCCGGGAAGATATATTTCGCGGTCCAGTCGTCGGTCACGCCCGGCGCGCCGGCCCGGCCAATGGTGTGGAGCAGCATCACCCCGTCTTCGGTGAGCAGGCTGCGGCATTTGCGCACGAAGGTGCGGTAATGCGCCGGGCCGACATGTTCGAACATGCCGACCGAGACGATGCGGTCGAAGGTGCCGGTGACGTGGCGATAATCGATCAGTTCGAATTTCACCTTGTCGGCGACGCCCGCTTCCTCGGCGCGACGGCGCGCGACCTTGATCTGCTCTTCCGACAAGGTGACGCCGAGCACCTCGGCGCCGGTCCTGGCGTGGAGGTACAGCGCCATGCCGCCCCAGCCGCAGCCGATATCGAGCACGCGCATGCCCGGCTTGAGCGCAAGCTTGGCGGCGATATGCGCCTTCTTGTCCGATTGCGCCTGTTCGAGGCTGTTGTCGGGGTCAGTGAAATAGGCGCAGCTATATTGCCGGTCCGCGTCGAGAAAGAGATCGTAGAGCCGGTCCGACAGGTCGTAATGATGCGCGACGTTGCGCTTCGAGGCGCGCGCCATGTTGATCCGGCTGACGCGGTGCACCACCGCCGCGACCGCACGCCGCGCCGGCGAGGCGATCAGCGCGGCCTTGCCCTCTTCCCACAGGTCATTGGCGGTCATCAGCGTGACCAGCCCCCTGACATCATCTCCATCGATCAGCATCCGGCCATCCATATAGGCCTCGCCCGCGCCCAGGCTGGGATGGCGCACGATGAAATTCGCCGCGCCCTTGTCGGCGAAACGGATCGTGACGGTCGGGAAACCGGGCTCGGGCGTTCCGAAGGTGCGGATCGTGCCATCGGCGTGGTGGACGGTGAGCTGCCCGCGCTTGACGCGGGCGGCAAGAAATCGATCGATCAGTGCCATGGCGGGCGCCGTACCAAGTCGAAGCCGGTTTGAAAATGCGCGGCAGCGCGCATTTTTGCCGTGCCGGCGCCCTCCCCGAACAAACCCTCAGATACCCGCATACCAATCGTAATCGATGCGATCCTCCCAATAGCCGCCCTTGCCCATGCCGACGCCGGCAAGTGACGCTACGGCATCGACGCGCATGACATATTTGGCGTGCTTGTAGCCAAGCTGCCGCTCGACCCGGAGCCGGATCGGCGCGCCATGTCCGACGTCGAGGACATGGTCGTTCATCGCCCAGGCGAGAATCGTCTGCGGATGGAAGGCATCGATCAGGTCGATCGATTCATAATAAGGTTGGCCACCATAGAGATCGGCGCAAGTGAACACGATATAGCGCGCCGCATCCCTGATTCCCGCCAGCTTGAGCAGCGAACCGAGCATCGGCCCCTGCCATTTGCCGATCGCACTCCATCCTTCGACGCAGTCATGGCGGGTGATCTGGCTGCGTGCCGGCATCGACCGAAGCTGCGCCAGCGACAGAGTGAGCGGCCGCGCCACGAGCCCGCCGACCTGCAGCCGCCAATGCGCGAAATTCTCCGCCACCATCGCATTATAGTCCGGCGTGTTGGGATTGGCGGTACCGTTGGTGCGGAACCGCGGCGACATCTGATCGGGCCGGAATTCGGGCGCCAGCGCGCCGCGATTGGACAAGGCGCGTTGCAACCCCTGGTTCACCGCGTCGCCCGACAGCAGAATCTTGCGAAAATCGGGATTCTGCGCGACCCGGTCGCAGCCGCTGAGCAGCAGGCCGGCGGCCGCGGCGCCGCCTGTGACCAGCGTCCGCCGGGTGATGAGATTGCTCATCGGGCCTCCTCCCCAGGATGATCGTCCTTTGGCACGGTCCAGCGCCCGGTGATCATCGAGCGCACCTCATTCCAGGCGCCCGCCAGGATGACCAGGACAAGATGGACGATGATGAACAGGACCAGCCCGGAGGCGGCGATGAAATGGATCGAGCGCGCCGATTGCCGCCCGCCGAACAGGTCGAGCAGCCATGGCCATGCCGCGTTCATGCCCGGCGACAGGGTCAGCCCGGTCAGGATCATCAGTGGAATCAGTACGAAGATGACCAGCGCGTAGGAGAGTTTCTGGAAGATATTGAACGCGCCGGGCTTGTTCGGATCGTGGAAGCGAAAGGCGAGATGTTCCTTCAGGTCGAACCACAGATGCGCCGGCGATAACTCGGCCAGCCGGATGCGCAGATCCTTCTGGAAATGCCGGTTGATCAGGCTGGAGACCATGAAGAACAGCAAGCCGAACGCCAGCACCAGCGCAAACAGCAAATGCCAGCGCCGCGCGATGGCGAGATTATAGCTGACGGGGAGCGTCAGCCAGCCCGGCGCGCGCGGCGTGTGCAGCCAGGCATGGTCGAAATTCGCGCCATAGGCGCCCCAATAGAGATGCGGATGCGCGTTGAGGATCGTCAGGCCACTGCCGATCATGATCATGACCGTGACGACCGTGACCCAGTGCCAGATCCGCGTCACCAGCTTGTGGCGGTAGAGGGAAGATCCGGGAGCCGGGGGCAGGGG